>NZ_JAESPO010000041.1:0-213 GCF_016757475.1 Bacillus sp. RHFS10 | reverse complement strand
GAAGCCACCTTTTATGTTTGAACCATGCGGTTCAAACAAGCATCCGGTATTAGCCCCGGTTTCCCGGAGTTATCCCAGTCTTACAGGCAGGTTACCCACGTGTTACTCACCCGTCCGCCGCTAACATCAGGGAGCAAGCTCCCATCTGTCCGCTCGACTTGCATGTATTAGGCACGCCGCCAGCGTTCGTCCTGAGCCAGGATCAAACTCTCC
>NZ_JAESPO010000040.1:0-255 GCF_016757475.1 Bacillus sp. RHFS10 | reverse complement strand
CCAGCATTCAGTTGGGCACTCTAAGGTGACTGCCGGTGACAAACCGGAGGAAGGTGGGGATGACGTCAAATCATCATGCCCCTTATGACCTGGGCTACACACGTGCTACAATGGACAGAACAAAGGGCAGCGAAACCGCGAGGTTAAGCCAATCCCACAAATCTGTTCTCAGTTCGGATCGCAGTCTGCAACTCGACTGCGTGAAGCTGGAATCGCTAGTAATCGCGGATCAGCATGCCGCGGTGAATACGTTCC
>NZ_JAESPO010000003.1:0-376630 GCF_016757475.1 Bacillus sp. RHFS10 | reverse complement strand
CATTCCGCAAGGAAGTAAGATCCCTGAAAGATGATCAGGTTGATAGGTCTGAGGTGGAAGTGTGGCGACACATGGAGCTGACAGATACTAATCGATCGAGGACTTAACCACATTTTGAATGATGTCACATCTGTTATCTAGTTTTGAGAGAACATCTCTCTAAAAGGCGGAAAAGCAAGGAAACTCCGCTAAGGGCTCTCACATCCTGTGAGAAACGCCCAGTACCTTCATCCTGAAGGCATTTGTTTGGTGGCGATAGCGAAGAGGTCACACCCGTTCCCATGCCGAACACGGAAGTTAAGCTCTTCAGCGCCGATGGTAGTCGGGGGTTTCCCCCTGTGAGAGTAGGACGCCGCCAAGCTTGTAACTTAAATTAAATTATTATCATCGCGGGGTGGAGCAGTTCGGTAGCTCGTCGGGCTCATAACCCGAAGGTCGCAGGTTCAAATCCTGCCCCCGCAACCAAAATATATGGATGAAATAAGGAGTGCCCGAAGGGTGCAACTAAATAATCCTATACAAATATGGTCCGGTAGTTCAGTTGGTTAGAATGCCTGCCTGTCACGCAGGAGGTCGCGGGTTCGAGTCCCGTCCGGACCGCCATTTTTTATTAAACGAAACGATCATGTTTTCGTTTTTTTTTGTGTTTTCTTTTACTGTAGCTTCTGCTTGGTGTCATAGCCAAGCTTTCTTTTATATCGGCAACATCTTGGATATTACAGCAAAATTCGATACACTAGGAAGAGTACATATAGGCTAAGCAGGTTGAAAGGGGGGCTTTGGTTCATGGATGAATTTGATTTGATACATAGCATTACTCCGCGGACCATTCACCATTCTTCCGTTGATGTAGGAATTGGTGATGATGCAGCGCTCTACACTGCGAAACATGGCGTTCAGGAAATTGTTTGTGTTGATACTATGGTAGAAGACGTGCATTTCAAATTACACTATTCCTCACCTAAAGATATCGGGTATAAGGCATTAGCCGTTAATATAAGTGATATTGCCGCAATGGGAGGCATTCCGAAATTTTATTTGGTATCACTTGCAGTACCTTCAAAATGGACGGAATCGGAAATTAAGGCGATGTATGAAGGTATGAATGAACTGGCGAAACTATATCATATGGATTTGATTGGCGGCGATACAGTCTCTACCTCTGACAAATTAGTTGTCACAGTCACTGTAATCGGGGAAGTTGAAAAGGGACAGGCTTGTTTGCGCAGCTTGGCAAGACCGAATGATATTGTGTTTGTAACCGGTGAAATCGGTTCTTCTGCAGCTGGACTTTCTTTATTGTTAGAAGAGATTGATCCCCAAAACTCAGCTATTGAAGCGGATTACTTTATCAACAGGCATAAACGGCCTCAGCCGAGAGTAAGCATCGGCAGATTATGCTCGAATGTTCAGCGGGCAGCTTTAAATGATATTAGTGACGGATTAGCAAGTGAATTAAATGAGATTGCGGAAGCCAGCTGTGTTTCAATTGAAATCGATGAAAGCATGCTGCCAGTCCATTCTGTCTTGCCTAAGCTCCATCATAACTGGAAAGAGTGGGCTTTGTTTGGCGGTGAGGATTTTGAGCTGACAGGGACGGTTTCAAAGGAGGAATGGGAAGTGTTGAAGCAAGAGTGCGAAACACGTCAACTGCCCATTACAAAGATTGGTCATGTCAGAGAAAAAACTGAATCCAACGTGATCCTAAAAACAGATAAAACATCAAAGATCATAGAAAAAAAAGGATATAATCATTTTAAATAAGACGGGTGACTCGTGTGAAGCAATTAAAGTGGAGAACTGTAAATCCTGAAGATACAAAAGCGATTGCTAAGCTGACGGCATCGTTTGCTAAACCGGGAGACGTCCTGACATTAGAGGGCGATTTAGGGGCCGGAAAAACGACTTTTACGAAAGGTTTTGCGGAAGGACTTGGAATTACACGTGTTGTAAACAGTCCGACTTTTACAATTATAAAAGAATATAACGATGGCACACTTCCTCTTTATCATATGGATGTGTATAGAATGGAAGATGAAAGTGAGGATTTGGGACTTGACGAATATTTTCACGGACAAGGTGTCTGCCTCGTTGAATGGGCTCATTTAATTGAAGAGCAGCTTCCGAAGGAGCGACTGCAGATTGTCATTAAAAGAGCAGGCGATGATGAGCGGGAAATTACCTTTACTGCTGACGGGAATCGGTATGAAATGCTTTGTGAGGAGATAAGTGGACATGACAATATTAGCAATTGATACATCAAATTATACGTTGGGCATTGCGCTGCTTCGAGAAGACACCGTCATAGCAGAACACATTACATATTTGAAAAAGAACCACTCTGTAAGAGCGATGCCTGCTGTTCATTCATTACTGAAGGATTGTGAGATGACACCGCAGGATCTTTCTAAAATTGTGGTTGCGAAAGGACCTGGTTCATACACAGGAGTCAGGATTGGCGTGACGCTCGCAAAAACGCTTGCCTGGTCTTTACACATTCCGATTACTGCTGTATCAAGCCTTGAGGCGCTTGCGGCAAATGGACGGCATTTTGACGGGCTGATCAGCCCTATCTTTGATGCCAGACGTGGACAGGTGTATACAGGTCTGTATGAATACAAAAACGGGCTTTTGGTTCAAGTTGTTCCTGATCAAAATGTGATGCTGGCCGATTGGCTGGAGATGCTAAAAGAAAAAGAACGCCCTGTTTTGTTTTTAGGTCATGATACTTCCATTCACAAGCAGATGATAGAGGATGTGCTTGGACCAAAAGGAATCATTGGAGCTGCTGCTCAGCATAACCCGCGTCCTTCAGAATTGGGTTTTCTAGGGGCGGAAAAAGAAGCAGCTGATGTTCACGGCCTTGTCCCGGAATACTTGCGGCTGGCGGAAGCTGAAGCGAAATGGATTGAAAGTCAAAAGTAGGGTGATAGGATGAAAACAAAAGCAGCGGTTAGAAACATGCGGCATGATGATATTGATCACGTATACGAAATCGAAACATCCTCCTTTACGTCTCCGTGGACAAAGGATTCGTTTTACCATGAGCTGATGGAAAATCCGTATGCTCATTATCTCGTGATTGAAAAGAACGGCCATGTTGCTGGGTATTGCGGGATTTGGATTGTGATGGACGATGCGCAAATTACGAATATCGCGATCAAACCGGAGTATCGCGGCCAGTCTTTAGGAGAAACGCTTTTTCGCTCAGCGATGGAACTGTGCAAAGAAAAAGACGCAAGGCGGCTTTCGCTTGAAGTGAGGGTTTCTAATCATCCTGCTCAAGGTTTATATAAAAAGTTCGGGATGCAGCCCGGCGGAATAAGAAAGAACTATTATACTGATAACGGGGAAGATGCGTTAATTATGTGGGTGACGATAAATGAGTGAGCAAAAAGAGACTTACGTATTAGGAATTGAAACAAGCTGTGATGAAACGGCGGCAGCAATTGTGAAAAACGGTAAAGAAATCATTTCGAACGTAGTGGCCTCTCAAATTGAAAGCCATAAGCGCTTTGGAGGCGTTGTTCCGGAAATTGCTTCAAGACATCATGTTGAGCAGATTACTTTGGTCATAGAAGAGGCTTTTCGTAAAGCTGACATGACGTATAGTGATATTGACGCGATTGCAGTAACTGAAGGTCCGGGATTGGTGGGAGCGCTTCTTATCGGAGTGAACGCTGCTAAAGCATTGAGCTTTGCGCATAACATTCCGTTAATTGGCATCCATCATATAGCCGGTCATATATACGCGAATCGTCTTGTAGAAGAGATCGTGTTTCCGGCATTGGCATTGGTCGTTTCAGGGGGCCATACGGAATTGGTCTATATGAAGGAACACGGATCATTTGAAGTCATTGGGGAAACGCTCGATGATGCAGCGGGTGAAGCTTATGACAAGGTGGCGCGAACAATGGGACTGCCGTATCCGGGCGGACCGCAAATTGATAAGCTTGCTGAAAAAGGGAATGGCAATATTCCGCTTCCTCGGGCATGGCTTGAAGAAGGCTCTTACAATTTCAGCTTCAGCGGGTTGAAGTCTGCCGTGATTAATACGCTTCATAATGCGTCTCAAAAAGGACAGGAGATTGCTCCGGAAGATTTGTCTGCCAGTTTCCAAAATAGCGTAATTGATGTCTTGGTGACGAAAACGGTGCGTGCGGCAAAGGAATATGGTGTTAAACAGGTCCTTTTAGCTGGTGGAGTAGCTGCAAACAGAGGACTCAGAGCAGCACTAGAAAAGGAATTTGCACAGCATGAAGGTATTGCGCTTGTCATTCCTCCGTTAGCGTTGTGTACGGATAATGCTGCGATGATTGCTGCGGCTGGTACCATTGCTTTTGAGAAGGGGATTCGCGGTTCATATGATATGAATGGCCAGCCTGGCCTTGAATTGACTTCTTATCAAAGTCTCACGATATAATGGCGTGAGGCTTTTTATCTTTTATTAACAGATAATTCTCAATTTATCCACATGTCTGTGAGTAATTATGGAGATATAGATGGATAAAGGGCTGAAGACACTGTTAATAAAGTGGATAAATTCAGAATATTTTGTGGATAATGTGTATAAAGCGCTTACTTTGTTTGCCTAAAAGGTTATTTTCTGTGGATAAAAAGCACCTCAAAAAAGAGGTGCTTGACTTTTTTTAAGCTTCTTCTGTGGATAGTTCTTCCCATTCGGATAAAAGAATCTCCAGCTCCTGATTGAGTTTCTCGTTTTCTGCATGGATGTCTTGTACCTTTTCGTGATCTTTAAAGACTTCCGGGTC
Source organism: Bacillus sp. RHFS10 (assembly GCF_016757475.1). Taxonomy (NCBI): domain Bacteria; kingdom Bacillati; phylum Bacillota; class Bacilli; order Caryophanales; family Bacillaceae; genus Bacillus; species Bacillus sp. RHFS10. The sequence continues at coordinate 371,858 of NZ_JAESPO010000003.1, read as the reverse complement.
ACAAAGCAATTCATCATTGCGGCTGATGTTTTCTTCAATGGTTTGAACAGTGGTTTCAATTTCTTCAATCCGCCGGAGCCGTTGGCGTTCTTTCTTTTTCCATTCTTTTTCTTCTTCGTAGGAACGTTTGGAGTCAGACTTTACCGTGGCGGGCGTTTTTTCTGTTTCCTCTTGCTGATTCATTTTCTCCAGTTCAAGCTGTTCTGTTTTTTTCTCCGTATAATAATCGTAATCGCCCAGATATTCTTCTATATGGTTTGAAGATAGCTCCAAGACTCTTGTGGCGATTCTGTTAATAAAATACCTGTCATGTGAGACAAATAACAATGTGCCTGGATAATCAATCAGCGCGTTTTCGAGAACTTCTTTGCTATCTAAGTCCAGATGGTTTGTCGGTTCATCAAGGATGAGAAAATTCGCTTTTTGAAGCATCAGCTTAGCAAGGGCCACTCTTGCTTTTTCACCCCCGCTCAGTGAATGCACGGGTTTCAATACATCATCTCCGGAAAACAAGAAGTTCCCGAGACAAGTTCTGATTTCTTTTTCCGGAAGCCCGGGGTACTCATCCCACAGCTCATCAAGGACACGTTTGGAGGAAGTCAGCTCAGCCTGCTCCTGATCATAGTAGCCGACACTGACATTCGAGCCGTATGAGATCGTTCCTTGATCTGGCTTCAGGGTGTCCATTAATGTTTTCAGCAATGTCGATTTACCGATCCCGTTTGGGCCGACAAGCGCGGCGCTTTCTCCTCTTGTGAGCATGAAAGACACTTCTCTTAAAAGCGGCGGCTGGTTTTCATAGCTGATTGTGAGATCTTGAACACGCAGGACTTCGTTTCCGCTCTGTTTTGTAATATCAAAATGAAAGTTTGCGGATTTTTCATCGCCGAGCGGTTTTGCCTTGACTTCCATTCGGTCAAGCTGCTTTCGGCGGCTTTGCGCTCTTTTTGTGGTAGAGGCTCTTGCCAGATTTCGGTCTACGAAGTCCTGGAGCTTTGCGATTTCATCCTGCTGCTTTTCATACACTTTAAGATCTTTTTCATATTGCACGGCTTTTTGGTCGAGATAAGCGCTGTAGTTGCCGTGATACTTTTTACTTTCCGCTCTAGATACCTCGTATACTTGGTTTACCACTTTGTCCAAAAAGTAGCGGTCATGAGAAACGATGAGAATGGCGCCTGAATAGCCCTGCAAATAATGTTCAAGCCAGGTTAGTGTATCAATATCGAGATGGTTTGTCGGCTCATCAAGAATGAGCAAATCAGGCTGTGTTAACAGAAGCTTGCCTAGGGCCAGTCTTGTTTTCTGGCCTCCGCTGAGGCTTTGCACCTGTGTAGAATCGTCAAAATGGCTGAAGCCGAGGCCATGCAGCACAGATCTGACGTCCGCTTCATATTGATAGCCGCCTTTATCTTTGAAATCCTGCTGAAGCCGGTCATAGGTTTTCATGATGCTTTCCAATTCATCGGGATCAGCTGCCGCCATTTTTTCTTCCATAGCCCGCATTTCCTTTTCCATTGCTTTTAAGTGGTCAAAAACAGTCAGCAGCTCTTCTTTTATGGTAAGCTTAGAATCCAAGCCCGTATGCTGGGCGAGATATCCCATTGTAATATCTTTCGGTTTAATGACTTCGCCCTTTTCGTATGATAGCTGGCCTGCGATAATTTTAAGCAACGTAGATTTTCCCGCACCATTTCTACCTACAATGGCGATGCGATCACGATTTCTGACTTCCAGCTTTATATTGTTTAAAATAGTATCAGCACCAAATGATTTGGACAGCTGATTAACTTGTAAGATCATCATATTATTTCACCTCTGCTATAATAAGTTAAGTGTAGCTTATGAATCAGAAGTCAGCAAACAATACATTGGCCGAATAAGACATAGAGAAGAAAATAGTGTATGATCTTTTTAAGGAGAGTTTTAATATGAATGGATTTTCTCATTTTAATGAACAGGGAAGAGCCCAGATGGTGGATATAAGCGAAAAATCTTCGACTGTCCGTACTGCGGCGGCTGTTTCAAGCGTACACATGAAGAATGAAGTGTACGAGAAAATACAAAGTCACGATATCGGCAAAGGAGATGTACTGGCTGTTGCACAAGTGGCAGGCATTATGGCGGCAAAGCAAACGTCCAATATCATTCCGATGTGCCATCCGCTTTCACTGAGCGGAGTAGATATATCGTTCGACTGGAAAATAAAAGAAAAAGAAGTTATACTTCATATAAAAGCACAGGTCAAGACGAAAGGGAGTACAGGTGTGGAAATGGAAGCGCTCACTTCTGCATCGGTGTGCGCTCTTACCGTTTACGATATGTGCAAGGCCCTTGATAAGGGGATGGTCATCGGCCCTACTTTCTTGCTGGAAAAGACAGGCGGGAAAAACGGTGACTTTAAAAGAGAACTATCCGAGTATAATTTGGAGGACCAAAAATGAATAAGGATCAATCAAAAATTCCGCAGGCGACGGCAAAAAGGCTGCCGCTTTACTATCGCTTTTTAAAGAATCTGCATGCGTCAGGAAAACAGCGTGTATCTTCCGCTGAACTCAGTGATGCCGTAAAGGTTGATTCTGCCACGATTCGCAGGGATTTTTCCTATTTTGGAGCTCTTGGCAAAAAAGGATATGGATATAACGTGGATTATTTGCTGTCTTTTTTCCGCAAAACGCTTGATCAGGATGAGATGACAGACGTCATCTTGATTGGTGTCGGGAACTTGGGAACGGCATTTCTTCACTATAATTTCACAAAAAATAATAACACAAAAATTTCTATGGCTTTTGATATAAATGAGAGTAAAATAGGAACTGAGGTAGGCGGCGTGCCCGTCTATAACCTTAATGACCTTGAACAGTACGTAAAAAATGAATCAGTTGCCATTCTAACAGTGCCAGCAGTTGCTGCTCAGCCTATTACAGACAGATTAGTCGCGTTAGGAATCAAGGGTATTCTTAACTTTACGCCGGCCCGCTTGAATGTGCCGGAACACATTCGAATTCATCATATAGATTTAGCTGTAGAGCTTCAATCACTGGTTTATTTCTTGAAGCATTATTCAGTTTTGGAGGAAATCGAATAGAGGGAAAGGAGGAGCCCACATATGCCGATCGGTCCTGGAAGCCTTGCTGTTATCGCAATCGTTGCTTTAATTATCTTCGGTCCTAAAAAGCTGCCTGAACTGGGGAAAGCAGCGGGAGACACACTTCGTGAATTCAAAAACGCTACTAAAGGATTAACGAGTGATGAAGAGGAAAAAAAGAAAGAAGATCAGTAGGTTAGGGTGACACGAATGAATGTGAATCAAATGTCGCTGCTGGAGCATATTGCTGAGCTTCGAAAACGATTGCTGGTTGTGGCGCTGGCGTTTGTCGTTTTTTTTATCGCGGGATTTTTCTTAGCGAAGCCGATTATTGTGTATCTGCAAAAAACAGATGAAGCGAAGGAGCTTACGCTTAACGCGTTTAACCTGACAGATCCGCTTTTTGTGTTTATGCAGTTTGCGTTTATCATCGGCATTGTTCTGACCTCCCCGGTTATTCTTTATCAGCTTTGGGCTTTTGTAAGTCCAGGCCTCTATGAGAAAGAGCGAAGAGTAACGCTCGGTTACATTCCGATCTCTGTTTTGTTGTTTTTAGCGGGCTTATCTTTTTCGTATTATATTTTATTTCCTTTTGTTGTTGATTTTATGAAGCGAATCTCTCAGGACTTGAATGTCAATCAGGTGATCGGAATTAATGAGTATTTTCATTTTCTTCTGCAGCTGACAATTCCGTTCGGACTGTTGTTCCAAATGCCGGTCATTCTCATGTTTTTGACAAGGCTTGGAATTGTGACACCCATGTTCTTAGCGAAAATCAGAAAGTATGCGTATTTTGCGCTGCTTGTGATCGCTGCCCTGATTACTCCTCCTGAGCTTTTGTCTCATATGATGGTCACTGTTCCGCTGTTGATTTTATATGAAATCAGTATTTTTATATCGAGGGCCGCCTATCGGAAAGCGCAGAAAAGCAGCGCTTCCGATCAGGACGTGTCTTCCGGGCAATAATAAAAAATCCATTTCTCATACGGAGAAATGGATTTTCTTTATTTCTGGTTCTTTTTGATTTTCAATGAAAAGGCGAACATCTTAAATGAAATGCTGATGTTGTAAGCGGCGAACACCATCAGCAGGATGGAGTAAAATGACCACATGCTGCCTGGCGAGCTTGCGGCAAGATAAGTAAAGATGCACCCTACGGCAAAATAGATCATTCCCCAAACTACCGGGTTTCTCATAGAAATAATCCTCCAATAATCAATTGCATTTGTGTGCTCTGCTGTTCAAGGTACTTCTGAACAGGTTCAAGCTGCATGATAACGACAAATGTATTCATCATGACATGGGCGAAAATCGGCACCCATATCCGTTTTGTCCTCGCATACAAGAAGGCAAAGGTAAAGCCCATAGCTGTATAAAGAAGAAGATGCTTCAAATCAGCGTGAACAATACCGAAAATAATCGAGCTGAGCAGTGCTGCAAAAAAGAAATTCGTTTTTTCGTAAAGCGCCCCGAAAATGATTTTTCTGAAGAGGATTTCTTCTAATATAGGCCCGACGATAGAAGAAACGATAATCATGAGCGGGACTGCCTGAATGACTTTAAGAATGGCTTGTGTATTTTCTGATTCTCTTCCGATGCCGAATATATAATATTCAATAGAGCCTGCTATTCCTTGAGAGAAAAGGGCAATGAAAAAACCGGCTATCGCCCATAGGATAGAAAGCCCGACGGAGTCTTTCCGGCCGTTTCGCAGCGTTGTCTTCGGAACCGTTCTCAGAATAAGCAGAACGACAATGAGACAGGCGATAAAGCTGATGACGGACCATAATCCTTGTGCGTGCAGCATGTTTTCCTTGGTAGGATGTCCTCCGGCATAACCGAATCTAAAGAACAAGGGAATCGCAATTATGTAGGAAAACTGCATAATGATATATGTCAAAATAATAAACCAATACTGTTTTCTCAAATGGTATGTACTCCTTTGTTAAATGGGTTTCGTTGTCTACAGCTATTGTAACATAATCAGAACGGGGGTGAAAAAGCTAAGGGATAAGGGTGCTGAAAAGAATCATGTAAGCGTGAAAATTTTTTTATCTTATCACTTGAAATTGGAAGTGAGATTCTTTATTATAAGAATTGTGTTAGCACTCTTTAGTGTTGAGTGCTAAAATTACATATTCATACTATTGAGGAGGTTATTACATTGTTAAAGCCATTAGGTGATCGCGTTGTCATTGAACTCGTAGAATCTGAAGAAAAAACTGCCAGCGGAATTGTGTTGCCGGATTCTGCAAAAGAAAAACCGCAAGAAGGCAAAATCGTGGCAGCTGGTTCAGGTCGCGTGTTAGAAAGCGGAGAGCGCGTTGCTTTAGAAGTAAAAGAGGGCGACCGCATTATCTTCTCAAAATACGCAGGTACTGAAGTGAAATACGAAGGTACTGAATACTTAATCTTACGTGAAAGCGACATTTTAGCTGTTATCGGCTAATTCTTAAATAAACAAATACTTAAAAATTCGAGGAGGTTTTGTAAAAATGGCAAAAGATATTAAGTTTAGTGAAGAAGCTCGCCGCGCAATGCTTCGCGGTGTCGATGCACTTGCTGATGCTGTAAAAGTAACTTTAGGACCAAAAGGACGCAACGTGGTTCTAGAGAAAAAATTCGGTTCTCCGTTAATCACGAATGACGGTGTAACAATCGCTAAAGAAATCGAACTCGAAGACGCGTTTGAAAACATGGGTGCTAAGCTTGTTGCTGAAGTAGCCAGCAAAACAAACGACGTTGCCGGTGACGGTACAACCACTGCGACAGTTCTTGCGCAAGCAATGATCCGTGAAGGCCTTAAAAACGTGACAGCAGGTGCTAATCCTGTAGGCGTGCGTAAAGGTATGGAAAAAGCTGTAGCGGTTGCGATCGAAAACTTACAAGAAATTTCTAAGCCAATCGAAGGCAAAGAGTCTATCGCTCAGGTTGCTGCGATCTCTGCTGCTGATGAGGAAGTCGGAAGCCTTATCGCTGAAGCAATGGAGCGCGTAGGAAACGACGGCGTTATCACAATCGAAGAGTCTAAAGGCTTCACAACTGAGCTTGAAGTTGTTGAAGGTATGCAATTCGACCGCGGATATGCGTCTCCTTACATGGTAACTGACTCTGATAAGATGGAAGCGGTTCTCGACAATCCTTACATCTTAATCACAGACAAAAAAATCACAAACATTCAAGAAATCCTTCCTGTGCTTGAGCAGGTTGTTCAGCAAGGCAAACCATTGCTTCTGATCGCTGAGGATGTTGAAGGCGAAGCACTTGCAACACTTGTTGTGAACAAACTTCGCGGCACATTCAACGCAGTGGCTGTTAAAGCTCCTGGCTTCGGTGACCGCCGTAAAGCAATGCTTGAAGACATCGCTGTCCTTACTGGCGGAGAAGTCATCACAGAAGATCTTGGCCTTGACCTGAAATCGACTGAAATCACACAATTGGGACGCGCTTCTAAAGTTGTGGTTACAAAAGAAAACACAACAATCGTTGAAGGCGCTGGCGAAACAGACAAAATTTCTGCCCGCGTGACTCAAATCCGCGCTCAAGTGGAAGAAACAACTTCTGAATTCGACAGAGAAAAATTACAAGAGCGTCTTGCGAAACTTGCTGGCGGTGTAGCTGTCATCAAAGTCGGCGCTGCAACTGAAACTGAGCTGAAAGAGCGTAAACTTCGCATCGAAGACGCCCTCAACTCAACTCGTGCAGCTGTTGAAGAAGGCATCGTATCCGGCGGTGGTACAGCGCTTGTAAACGTATATAACAAAGTGGCTGCAGTTGAAGCTGAAGGTGATGCTCAAACAGGTATCAACATCGTGCTTCGCGCGCTTGAAGAGCCAATCCGTCAAATTGCACACAATGCTGGTCTTGAAGGATCTGTCATCGTTGAGCGCCTCAAAAACGAAAAAATCGGCGTAGGCTTCAACGCTGCAACTGGCGAATGGGTAAACATGATCGACAAAGGTATCGTTGACCCAACGAAAGTTACACGCTCTGCACTGCAAAACGCGGCTTCTGTAGCAGCAATGCTCTTAACAACTGAAGCTGTTGTCGCTGACAAACCAGAAGAGAATGCTGGCGGCGGTGCTGGTATGCCTGATATGGGCGGCATGGGCGGTATGGGCGGAATGATGTAATCAAACGGCGAAAACCCTTGATATACCAAGGGTTTGACCGTTGATTTTATCCGAAATGCTCAAAAAAATAACATTTTGATAACATTTCTTCATGAAATCCCGATATTGAGGATGTTTCCGAAAGTCTTCTGGACTTTTTGCGAAGCATCCTCTTTCATTTTTTCAGTAACGTGTGTGTAAATTCTCATTGTAGTTTTCATATCATCATGACCAACTCTTTTCATGATCGTTGTAATGTCTACCCGAGCTTCGGTCAACATGCTGATATGTGTGTGTCTGAAAATATGAGGTGTTGCATGCTTCTTAATAGATGTTTTCTCAAGTAACCTTTCCATACGCACAATGATATTTTTAGGTAAGAATGGATATCCATTTTCTCTCGCAAAAACAAAATTTCCATCATGGTATTCCTCTGGCTTTATGCGTGACTGAAGCCTTCTTTTTTTCTGTCGCATTTGATATTCCTTTAGCATGTCCATGATCTGATCTTCTAATTCGATTGTACGGACTGAGCCGGCTGTTTTTGGTGGGACCAATTCATACTCTTTCATGTTGTTATTTTCTGAGTATATGGTTTTGGTTATGCGGATTTCATTGGTTTCAAAATTGATGTCGGTCCATTTCAGGGCACATAATTCACCTGAACGCATTCCGGAAAAAGCGAGTAAATAAAATCTTTCAAGATCCATATCTAATCCAAATTCCTTCACAGTCAAAAGGAATTCTTCGAGTTCCTCTTTTTCAAAATACTTTTCTTCAATCGGGTTATTTTCGATATCTTCTACAGTTAAACGTTTTTTCGGAACGACTGCACCTTCAGTTGGGCTATGTTTCAATAGCTTTTGTTGTATGGCATATTTAAAAATCAGCCCTGCTGTAGTATGGACCCCACTTATTGTATTTCGAGCATAGCCTTGTTCCGTAAGATCATTTAATATTTTTTGGTACTTTCTTGTTGTGATCTTTGCAATATTTGTTTTGGCAATATATCGGTTGAGAATTTTAATTTCTTTTGTTCTAATCCTAATGGTGCCTTTCTTGTTGCCAGTGGTAAGTGCATAATCACAAATCCAATCAGCAGCCAGCTTTTCGAATGTCATCTTTTTCACGACAGACTCATCTATGCCGTCTTCTACAAGAGCGGCAATAGCATCAAGGACTCTTTTTTCAGCCTCTTTTTTGGTCTTTCCTCTTCTTGCTATTTGTTTGCGTTTACCGGTGACCGGATCTCTTGGACCGTCACCGACAGCGAGCCACTTCTTTCCCTTAACTAATTCCTCAAAGTACAATTTACTCACCTCATTTTTATTGATTAGTTTTATAGAGTTCTTTATACATCATGAATGAAAACTGTTTCCTTCTGTACATTTCCAGCCGTTTTGCAGCAAAAGGATATGTTACGTTGAAGGTGTCACCTATTAACTTTATAGCCTCTGACTGCATGCGTGGCAACGAAATTTTTTCAAGCATGAATGTTGGCACACAGAAATGATACATAAAGCTATTAGCCTGGTATTCTTGCAATTGGCGAAACAAGCGATTCATATTGAATTGGTTTCCACAATGCTTAATCACGTGCCCGAGTTCGTGTACAAAATCCTCCCATTGCTGCTGACGAGACGTCCTTGAATCCAACACCATACTATAGAGACCATTTATGCAAAACATGCTGCTGGCGGTCTCCTCGTAATGAATCCATATTTCGAAAGCAGCTACAATGCGCTCCATATCTATCTCTTCAGGAGTAAGCATATTTAATTTGAGATAGATCTTTTTCACTTCTTCTTCTAAGTGTGATAACCGAATAGCCATAATTAACACCGCCAAGATGGGAATATATGTTCTGTTTTTGGTGTGAAAGAAAAGCCCAAGATAAAAGGGCTATTATAAATTAAGTAATTGTTTCTTCTTGATTTCATATTCTTCTTGAGTGATAGCATCCATGTCCAATAACTCTTTATATTTTTTTAACTCATCGGCTGCTGAAATACTTGGTGCTGGTGCAGATGCCGTGGTTGCTGCTGATTGCGCTGGCGCAGCCTGATGCTCTTCTATGTGTTTTTGGATCTCTAAAACCATTGGCAATTCATCTTTTGTAAATACGAAAGAATTATCATCTTGAATAGCATCCCATAATCCACTTGTTTCATTTGCGGCAGGGGTCAAAAATTGAAAATAACCAGATGTGACTAAACCAGGCTTTTTAATTTGAACGCCTGTTAATTCACTAATTCTGTATGATTTCTCACCACTGTAACCACGTGTAATGGTGTTAACTGCACCTTTTCTTGCAACTCTTACAAAGTTGCCATCCAAAGTAACTGTCGTTTTGGCAGATTTAAAGTAGTATTCCTTAATATTCTTCTCGAGTTCTTCTTGTTGATGTTGGTGTTTCTCTTCGTTGCCAGCTATTTTTGATTCCACAAACTTATGGAGTCCTTCGATGTCGCCTTCTGATATTGAATTGATGTTTAGACTGCCATCAACTGTTTGCAAATCGATTTTATATCCAATCATAGGTTTTCGGCTGATTGAAATCTTTATAATCTCTTCATATGACCATTGCGTTACAACAGGTTGCTTTTTCTTCAAAACAATGAAATATACGAGATTTTCAGTTGCAATAAAAAGCCCCCAAGATGAGTCACCTTTCATGCACCCGCAAACGAGTTCATTAATAGTCTCGTTCTTTTCATCAAGAATAGTTTTTGCTGCTTCATATGTTTTCACAAAGTTTTTAGAGGCCTTCATCGTTTTTTTAAACTGACAATTATAAACCTCACCATTTTCAAATAAAAATGCCAACTATAATTTCCCCTTTTTTATATAAATGAGATTACAAATGAAATACAAAAGAGAATGTAAATGAGACTAACGGTTAAAACCCTTGATATGACTAGGCTTATCGCTATCACCAAAACAAATTTATAAATGAGAATGTGAATGGAATATAAATGAGAATGTAAATCTTATTAGTAAACAGAATTTAAACATAATAAACATTAAGAAATAATAAGAGCAGGAGCCTCGTTTATACCATTATTTTTTGCTCTTGTGAGATATAAAAAAATTGCAATACTTTTGCTTTAGAAGATGTTAATCATTCTCTGTATTTAAAGATTTACGTCCTTTGGCTTTTTCTTTCTCTTTTAGGTAATTAATAAAATCAATAGCTTGTCTTCGAGCCTCCTCAGAAAAATCAGCAGCTTCTCTAAAGGCAATTTGTAAATCTGGATCATCTGCAACATTGTAAGGAGCTTTTTCTTCCTGAACGACAGGCTCAATGTTAGAGCGGTGACCCAGCAAATAATCTGTTGATACTTCAAAGAAATCAGCTATTCTTTTTAATGTCTCATAATCAGGTTGCCTATTCCCTAATTCATACTGGGACAAGGAGGAACGAGTAATTTGCAGTCTTTCTGCTAATCCTTGCTGTGTGAGCTTTTTGCTCTTTCTTAATTTAACTAAACGGTCACTTAACATAATAACTCCAACTTTCTTGCGACATATTGATCCAATAACAATTATAAGACACATTGTGTGGCAAATAAAATATTGCAACAAAAAGTAGCTAAATGTATTGACAGCCACACACTGTAGCAATTATACTTTAGTTAAGTTGTTACTATGTGTAGCAAAGAGAGGTGAGAGGATTGAAAAGTTCTAAAGAAAGAAAGCTCCTTGCGGAAATCAGAAAATCGATTGGTTCCCAACAACTTGTTGCTGACGATTTAGAAATATCAAGACAATATTTAAGTGCTCTTGAAAAAGGTGACAGAAATCCAACCGTTAAATTGATGGTTAGAATGGCTAATTATTTCAAAAAGAATGAAAAAGAGTTGTTTCCAGATCTTTTTTTTGGTCTTGAATGCAACAAAACGTCACAAAAATCATATACAGCATAGGAGTGAAAACATGAAACAAATTAGTGAAGAAGCCACCGCAGTTACGGCGGCTAGTGATTCAGATAATGCATGTACTGATTGCGGTAGAGCATGGAGCGGGAGATTAAATTTCTGTGGAGTGTGTGGGAATAGGCTAATTCCATACTCCCAACTCAAAAATTTTTTCCCGAATACCAAATTTATGAAAATCAACTATTAGTTATTTGACCGATATTGTGTCTCTTCTTCCAAAGCTCTGTTCTGGCTAGATCAAGTTCAAAGAAAAAGGAAGTAATGTCTTGGAAAGTATTATCGATAGAACCACCTGAGTGCAACTGAATTTCTTTGATTGCTGTACTTGTTACATGAACTTTGGTTTGCCCATTTTCATTTTGAAACGATAAGTCACCGGCATAGTAATAGATTTTCTTTTCGTCTGGAAGGTAGATACTAATCATTTGAGACGAAGGATGGATACTCAAAATCACTTCGTTTGGTAGATCAATCAACATTGCTCCATCACGCTCTTTAGCAAACCTAAACCATTTGCCAGAGATTGTTTGTACTAGAGTACTTCCATCTTGGAAATCTGACATAGTCAACACCACCTTTCTATGAAGATTTTACCACATAAAAGATTGGAAGATTATTTAAACAGCATAGGAGGTTAAAGATATGTTCACTATGCAGTACGATGAACAATTCATAGATCAGATTGCTGCAAAGATTGCAGACAGAGCAACTGAAATGCTTGTTGAACGTCTTGGCTCACTGAATGAACTTCCTCATGTTCTTACAAGGGAAGAAGCTATGAAAGTTCTTCGGTGCGGTCAAACGAAAATGTCTGAATTGATGGCTCGACCTGATTTTCCGGTTAACGATGAGTTTGGAAAGAAAATACCAACACAATTACTTTTCAAATGGATCGAACGAAACACTCGTTGGATTGAAGAAAATACAAAGTATTTTCACAAGGAGGCAACAGCCTGAATAGGTAACTGCTGCAGAACGAAAAAGTTCGTTGAGTAATAATTAGGTCGTCCGTTCGTTTCGTTGTGTGAATTCAGATAATTACTCTTTCTAAGGAGGTTCATGAATGAACGAATTACAAAAAGTATTCAATTATCAAGATCAGCAGGTTCGGACAGTTGTAAAGGATGGACAACCTTGGTTTGTCGCAAAGGATGTCTGCAATGTACTAAATCATTCAAATCACAAAGTAGCGGTGTCCCGGCTCGACGAAGACGAGGTAAGAAAAGTTTACCTCGCCGATTCATTAGGCCGTAATCAAAAAACAACCGTTGTCAATGAAGCTGGTTTGTATTCACTTATTTTAACTAGTAACAAACCAGAGGCTAAACAATTCAAAAGATGGATCACTCATGAAGTCATCCCGACTATCAGAAAAACGGGCGGCTACGTTGCAAATGACGAGTTATTCATCCAAACATACTTGCCGCAAGCTGATGAAAATACAAAGCTGCTTTTCAAAACTACTCTTCACACTATGAAAGAGCAAAGCAAGCAAATTGAAACCATGAAACCGAAAGTGGTTTTCGCTGAGGCGGTTGAATCGTCCGAGTCCTCTGTGCTTGTTGGTGAATTAGCGAAAATCATCCAGCAAAACGGTGTAGATATCGGGCCGAATAAATTATTTCAATGGTTACGAGACAATGGGTATCTGATTCGCAAAAAGGGTGAGTCATTTAATCTCCCGACTCAACGCAGTATGGATATGGGCCTGTTCGAAATCAAGAAGCGAACTGTAAGCAACCTTGACGGTTCAATCAGGACCACACGCACACCAAAGGTAACCGGAAAAGGTCAGATTTATTTTGTGAATAAATTCATGTCATCTCAATCGGCTTAATCACCTTCACTCCACAACTTTGAGGAGTGAGACACCAATCTCCACAATCTTGCGGAGGTTGGAATAGCTGCAAAGGGACAACCCCATCCCTTCATTAATTAAATTTTACCAAATAATTCCCCGTGAAACAGGAGGAGAACATATGTCGAACAACCCGTATAAACTCGATAATTTACCAAATATTATGCGTGAAGTGAGAAAGGCAATAGGATTCACACAATACCAGCTGGGGCAACTACTCGGTGGCAAAGATCAGCAGTATGTTTCAAATGTCGAAAAGGGCCTGAGCACACTAACGCCTGAACTCTGTATCAAGTGGTTTGAGGTATGTGGAGCATATGAACACATTGATCTTGTACATTACTTGTTCCGGCTGCATCCAAGGGCGACAGCGCCAGTCGATCCAGCTTTGAATGTAAGCCCCAGCAAGGCTTTAATCAATTTCATGAAACAGACAAAAGAATCAATTGAGGCTGCTGAAAATATTGCACTGTGGTTGGCGAATGAACGGCCCGGCCGAGTTGAAGATCTTCCCATGAGTGATCTTAAAGAGATTCTTGATCTCGGCCCAGCTATTGATACTCTCTTTTACGCTTTATCTAGAAGTCATGGTCTAAAGATGCAGGAGCTGGCGGAAAAGTGGACACGTAAAGCGTTAATGGATCAAGTTGCAATGTCAAAACAAGAGGAAAGGCAGGCTATGCTCGTATGAAACTCAATCAATTTTTGAAATCCGATGTAGAAGTGGCAAAACGAAAATCAGATTCAGTTGAAAGTATGGCTGATCTATTACTGGCCTCTTTAAAAGATGGTGATTACGAAGAAGCTTTAGATATTCTTGGCAGTATTAAAGCGAATATTGAGGATTTAAAACGCATTTCGAATAAAGGGTTGTTATATGATACGGCATTGAAAATGCAAAAGCGAGGCATTGATTTGTCATTGGTACGTAGGAGCTTAGGTTGATGGTTCACTTTGTACACAAACCAGCAACAGCGTTGGAAGTCAGAGCATGGTGTGAAAGAATCCGAAATCATAGCGAACTACTCTTGATTTGGGATGAACGCACAGCAAATTACAGAAAGGAGAATATGAATGATCGAAAATCCAATGATTTTAAACAACTGGCACGATAAGTTGACTGAGCCAGAAACACAAAAGGATTTTTTCGGGGATGAAGTTACCCCAGTCGATGATTATGTAATCGATTGCGGCGCGGTGATCTTGAGAGAGAACCTTGATCGTTATCTGAGGGAACAGCTTGGTTTCAAATTTAAAAATGAGCAATAAAAAAGCCCACTCTGGCAAGTGGACTCAGTAAGGCGTTTTGACTGAAATATTTACTTAATTATACCAAAACGCCTCATAAAAATCAATGGAGGTTTGCTGGATATGAAATTGACAAGTGAACACATCAAATTAATGCGTGATGCTAATGAAATTGATTTATACATCGCTATTAGTCACCAAGAGAAAGAGAGATTTAAAGAAATACAGAAGTTTGACCCAGCCTTTATAAAGTGTTTTGAAGGTGATGAATTTGAAAGATTAACAGGTATAAAAGCGCCTGAAACTCCAAAAGAACAGATTTTAGCTGTTTCACTTACTTATGATGGCAGAGCTTATTTGGAAAGGGAAGGAGAAAGAATTTTAGCGGAGGGGGATCAGCGATGACAAGAGCAGTAAAAGTGGCATTCAGCGAACGTGCGGAGGATCAGCAACGTTTGAGACAGGTTGGCGGTTCAATTGTATTCGCCAAAAACGGTAAAGCGCAGTTTAGTTTCCCTTCAATGGACCATTACCGGGAATGGCAACGGCTTGGAACAGAAGCTTACAAAAGAAAGGTGGGGCTGCTCTGATGCAAGCAGAGGTTTTCGCTTCGACAGCGGACATGAGTCGGGACGAATGGCTTCTTGAGCGAAGGAAGGGCATAGGTGGTTCTGATGCTTCCGTTATTTTAGGCATAAACAAATGGCAAACACCGTTTGAATTGTGGTTAGACAAAACAGGTCAGGTACCTGTAAGTGAATCAGGCAGTGAAGCAGCATACTTTGGCTCGCTTCTTGAAGACGTTGTTGCAAAAGAGTTTGAGATTCGTAGCGGCAAAAAAGTTAGACGGAGAAAAGCGATGCTCAGGCATCCCAAGCACGATTTTATACTGGCGAATGTTGACCGAATGATTGTTGGTGAAAAAGCCATTTTGGAGTGCAAAACCACGTCGGCATACAACCTGAAAGAGTGGGAAGATGACGAGATTCCCGACAGCTATATTGTGCAGGTTCAACACTATCTAGGAGTGCTGGGGCCTGAATATAAAAAAGCGTACTTCGCTGTCCTAATCGGCGGCAATAAATTCATTTGGAAAGAGATTGAGCGTGATGATGAGCTCATTGCGATGATCTTTCAAGCTGAAATTGAATTTTGGAATGAAAAGGTCTTGGGCGGAAAGGCTCCGGTTCTTGACGGTTCGAGTGCTGCAGAAGAATATCTCAAGCAACGTTATGCCGAGGCAGAGGGCGGTAAAGTCGTTGATCTAACTTCAGCGAATAAAACACGCATTCAGCAATATTTGCAGCTGAAAGATCAGATCAACGAACTCCAATTGCAAGCGAAGGAATTAGAAAACCAGATTAAGCACGAAATGAAGGAAGCTGAATACGGCTTCATCGGAAACTATCAAACTAGTTGGAAGTCAGTTTCGACTAACCGGATCGACTCTAAGAAACTCAAAGAGCAGTTTCCGGACGTATACGAGAAAGTCACTAAAGAAGTCCAATTTAGACGCTTTGGAATCAAGGAGGTTAGCTGAATATGGCTACAAATCAATCGCTAAAAAGCAATATCCAGAAGAAACAAAACAGTGCTCCAGCACAACAGCAAGGAACAACAATGAAAGGTCTGCTTTCTTCTCCGGCAGTCATGAATCGTTTCGAAGAAGTTCTAGGGAAAAGGGCTTCCCAATTCACAGCGTCAATTCTGAGCCTTTACAACGGCGAAAAGATGCTTCAAAAGGCAGAGCCTATGAGCGTGATTTCATCGGCTATGGTGGCGGCTACGCTTGATCTGCCAGTGGATAAAAACTTGGGTTATGCCTGGATCGTTCCGTATGGCGGTCGTGCCCAATTTCAGCTTGGTTACAAAGGGTACATTCAGTTGGCTTTACGTACGGGCCAGTATAAATTCATCAATTGCATACCGGTCCATGAAGGAGAATTGCAAAAGTGGAACCCATTAACTGAGGAAATAGAAATTGATTTTGAAAAACGGGAATCAGATGCGGTTATTGGTTACGCTGCTTACTTTGAGCTTCTAAACGGTTTTCGGAAAACGGTGTATTGGACAAAGGCGCAAGTTGAAAAGCATAAAAAGAAGTTTAGTAAGTCGGACTTCGGCTGGAAAAACGATTGGGATGCAATGGCATTAAAAACTGTTTTGAAAGCGATTCTGAGCAAATGGGGCATCTTGTCAGTGGAAATGCAGAAGGCTGTCATTGAGGACGATGAGGCACGAGAGCGCATTGACATCACTGACGAAATGTCTGAGCCAGAAATCATTGACGCAGAAGTATCAGAGGAAAAACCAAGTGCGCAGGATGCTGATCCTTTTGACGGCAAGCCTGTAGACATCAGTGACGATGACCTCCCATTTGATTAAGGTTAGCATCCCCTTCTGTTATAAGTGGCTTACGGAGGGGGCGCCCAATCGCGCAAAACTGTTTCGTGCTTATGTGGAAGGCTATCTAAAAACAAATGAACCTGGCTTGCGTTTAGTCCGCATCAGCGGAATGACAGCATTGTGTGAAAGGAAGTAGGTGAGCGGCATGTTTATAGAAGGTGTTGGATTTGTAGTCCTCCCTCGATTGCCTTTTAAAGATTTTAGAGACCGGATGATTTATCAGTATCTTTTCACTGAAGCTGAATATAGACCGGGCCAGACATTAGAAATTGGTCAAACAATAATCA
Source organism: Bacillus sp. RHFS10 (assembly GCF_016757475.1). Classification (NCBI taxonomy): domain Bacteria; kingdom Bacillati; phylum Bacillota; class Bacilli; order Caryophanales; family Bacillaceae; genus Bacillus; species Bacillus sp. RHFS10. The sequence continues at coordinate 354,921 of NZ_JAESPO010000003.1, read as the reverse complement.
AAGTAACAGAGCTTGCTGCGCTTTCTGGATGGACAGAAGGAAAAAACAGTAGTGGGTGGTCACCTGTTCAAATGAAATACTCATTAGATCGCATGGTCAAACAGGGGTATTTAAAGCTTGATCGATTACCTCAAAAACGGGGTTTTATTGTGACAGTTCTTCATTACGCTGAGTACATACAACTAGGAAATTACAACAAGAAAAAAGACTTGGCGCCAGCACAAGAAAAGCAGCAGGAGGATGAGAAGAAAATGAAGAGTAACGCATTTGCATTTTTCGAGGATGAGGGATTTGGCCTTCTATCATCGTTCATGGCTGAGAAGCTTAATAGCTTGATAGACGATTATGGCGAAGATAAGGTCCTGGAGGCAATGAAAGAGGCAGTAACGCGGAACGCTCGCAACTTGGCCTACGTGCAGCGCATTCTCCAGTCAAACAAGAACAAAAGTAAGGAGTGGCAACATGGAAACACACAAAACACAAAGTACGGACGCGGCAATGGCAGCAATTCTGAAAAAGCTCCAGGAAAGGTCAGCCCAATTTTCGGCGGGGTCGGCCGGGTCAGAAGAAAAGGCTGAATATGAATGCCCGAAATGCAAAGATCAACTGGGCTACATCGAGAACAAGGAAGGATATGAGGTTTGGGTCCGGTGCAAATGCATAGAGCGCCGGCGCATCCGGAAATTGATGAATTCTAGTGACATAACTGCTGAATTTGAGAAGTTGAAGTTCAAGAATTTTATAACCGAGGGAAAACCAGCTGTCGTGAAAGACACTTACGATACTGCTGTGGAATACTACAAGGATTTTGACAGCATCCGGGGCACCCGAAGCAACAGCATTGCTTTACTGGGGCAGCCAGGGTCAGGGAAAACGCATTTGCTGACAGCTATTTCAAACAAGCTGATCAAATCAAAGAACATCGCGGTTCAGTATTTTCCTTACGTGGAAGGGTTCAACGATCTGAAAGATGACTTTGACAAGCTGGAAGAGAAACTCAACCGCATGAAAGAGGTTGAAGTGCTGTTCATAGATGATCTGTTCAAGCCTGTGTACACAAACACCAAAGAAGGACGGATTAAGAAACCACGGGCAACCGATTGGCAGGTGGAGCAGACATATTCCGTCATCAATTATCGATATCTGAATCATAAACCGGTTCTTATCTCAAGTGAATTAGACATCGAAGAGCTGGTCGATATAGACGAGGCACTCGGCACCAGGATTTATGAGATGTGTGCGGATTATTGCGTAATCATCAAGGGCGACAGAATGCAATTAAATCATAGATTGGCAGGGTTGCGGAATGGATGAAAAAACGAACGTTAAAGGATCCAAAGGAATGTATTTGTTCGGGCCTGCTGAACAAAAGGGCGGCAAGGACCTCACACCGGCTATCCGGGTGCTTGAGGAAAAGATCAGACAAATGGAGCTGATGCGCAGTGCTTAAAGCGGTGATCCTGCTGCCGGCCATTATACTTACGGCGCCGTACAAGGAGAAGCAGATCCAGCATTGGGAACAGATTGACGGTAGGTAACGACGGCACGGGGAAACGGGCCGATAAGGAAATAGTCAGAGATGGAGGCGGCGGAATGAAAGTTTTAGAGAATCAGACACTTTATCAGTGTGAACATTGTGGAAAGCGGCTGATGACAAAGCACGGAGCGAGGTTGCACGAAAGAGTATATTGCTCGGTTGTCAGAGAGGAAGAACAGAAAAAACGTCAGGAAGCCTGTGAACATAAGCACATGGAAATGAGTTACTGCACTATGCCGGGAGAAGATCATTTGCAGATACCGGACTATGAATGTTGTTCTGATTGCGGCATGTCAGAAATGGAGATTGCACAGCAAAAAAACAAGCTTCAGGAGGCATCGCATGCCAGCAAATAAGTACGGCGCCAGGAAAACACAGGTGGACGGCATCACGTTCGACAGCCGGGCCGAAGCCAAATACTATGAGCAGCTGAAATGGCTCAAGGTGAGCAAGCAGATAAAAGATTTTAAGCTGCAACCGCGTTTCCTTCTGCAAGAGGCATTCAAAAAGAACGGGAAAACTTTTCGGAAGATTGAATATATTGCAGACTTTGAGGTTCATAACTTGGACGGCAGCATCGAGATCATTGACATCAAGGGCGTAGAAACAAAGGAATTTGCCATCAAACGCAAGTTGTATGAGCGGCTTTATGATACGCCACTCAAGGTGCTGGCTCTGGATAAGTCACTCGGCTTCATCGAGCTGGACGAGCTGAAAAAACTCAAAAGAAAGGCGGGAAAGTCCACTGTTAAACGTGGTAATCGCAGACGATCGGCCGTTGTGGGTGCAGGAAGAAGATAAGCTCATGGCCTGTATGACACGTTGCTCTCAGTTTAAGGCATGCGCCAGCCGAATGGGTTCTGATTGCAAGAAGCTCGGCGGCACGGAAATTCCCAAAATCAATTCAGGAGGGAAATATCATGGAACAGCAAAGCATCAATCCTTACAAGCCAGGACCGGTTGAAGAATGGAAGATGACGCCGGAACAGCTGGCGGAATACGTGAAAAAGCATCCGATCGTTTACCGGGAGGAACTGAAACCATCGCCAACATTCACAATGGTCGGATGGAAACCGGATCACTATTAAACACAAAAAAAAGCACCGAAGCGTATGCCCCGATGCTCTGATATGAACTGGTACTTCTATCATAGCACATGCACAGGGGGCGCGCTAGGTGAACAAACCACAGGAAATTAATTTAAGCAAAGATATAACAATTGAACAGGCAATTGAGCCGGGCAAAATACAGATTCTTATTTTAGATGGGAACGAGGGCACTGCACATGTCCTTGATGCCCCAGAACACGGAGAAACAATCATTCAAACAATTAAGGGCGGTCTGTCTCGTTTAGATTATAGGATCGGCCACAAATTCAAATAGCAGGGGCTTTCCCCTGCGGGGGAGGAACGGACATGAAAGAGAGAATTGAACGTTTAAAAAAACTGACATACATTCCTCAGAAGGAAATTGCTTGGCTTATTGAGCAAGCTGAACTGGCTGTTAAGCAGCGGGAAATCATCGAGGAAAACAAACGCCAGCAGGAAGTAACGGTACATCAATTCCGGCAGGCTCAAAAGGACATTCAGCATCTAAGCGGGGAAAGCAGCCGATACAAACAGGCATTAGAGAAGATCATTACCAATCTCAATTTCGCGATAACAGTTGCTCAAAATGAATTGGAGGGTGATGTGAAATGAGCGGATTATCACAGGAACAAATAAACGTGGATTTATTCAATGAAGTGCAACGTCTGAAAAAGGAAAAGCAGCACGATCAGGAAGAGATTCAGCGGCTTACGAAAGAAAACGAAGAACTAAAATTAAAGGTCGAGGAACAGGCAGAGTCAATAAGAGACTTTGAATTTGAAAACGGCAATTTAGAGGATGAAGTGGAAGAATTGCAGGGGAGAATTGAAGCATTGGAGGGGGATGCGGAATGAACGCAAAAAAGGTAACGATACCCGCCCGCGATTCCAATGATTTCATGATCGGGTTCAAAGAAGTGAATGCACTTTGGGAATGCCCTACTTGTGGCGAGGAAATGGGGAATCCTCAGCTGACGCAGCATGTTGAGGACGGATTCTTTGGACAAGTTCATATTTGGGAAAATCCCTGCGGACATGTAGCTCATTATAAGAATCTGCAGATTGTAGGTGATGCAGAATGATTCCTTTACAAGTAGAGCTTCAGCGGGCAGTTAAATCCACAAAAGACGAAGCAATGACCATTTATGAGGCGGCGGAACATTTGAAAGTGCATCCAGATTACATACCGGTGCTCGTGGCAAAGTCAGACGATCTGAAAATGATCGGTGATGAAACTATCATTGCAAAGCGTGATAAGACAAACGGTTGGCTCATTGGGGCAATGGTTTTGGTTTTATTCTTTGCAATCGCAGTTCTGCCGGGGATAGGGGGTTAAGCATGGCGAGGTCACCTTTAATCTGGTTCGGCGGAAAAGCCAAATATGCCGAACACATCATAAATAAGATGCCTGCCCATAAGGTGTACGTTGAGCCTTTCGGCGGGGCAGCCCATGTAATTGCTAATAAGCCGAAAATGGGACATGAGGTATATAACGATATCGACGGTCATGTAGTTAATTTCTTGATGCAAGTCAGGAAGGATCCAAAAGCGATGCAAAAGGCATGCGAATCTATTCCGTACAGTCGGGCGCTCTATGAGAAATGGAAAACTGAGGACTACCCGTCAGATGACTTTGATCGTGCTGTCAGGTGGTTTTACATGAATCGTTCCGGCATTAGTAAGGGAAACGCAGAAGAAGTGCCACAAACAGGATGGCGGCACAGCACGCAAAGCGGTCAGAACCCAGCGGGTGGATACATAAGCGCCTGTACTGCCTTCCAGTCCTTTGCTAACCGCATGAAGGGGGTCATGATCGAATGTAAGGATTTTCGCAACATCATTGAGAAATACGATAGCCCCGATACTTTGTTTTATGTTGATCCTCCATATGTTGGTCGTGAGAAGTTTTACGCTGGCGGCTTCACGGAAGATGATCACCGGGAACTGGCTCGGTTGCTGAATAAAGTAAAAGGAAAAGTGATTCTCTCTTACTATGATGATCCTTTAATACTCGAGATCTACCCAAATTGGGCGACAGAAACCTTTTCAGCGTACAAGCAGGTTGTTGGTGGATCCGGAAAAGACCGAGGGGCCGAAGAAATGTTGCTCTTCAATTACAAAATCACTCAGCTTAGTTTATTTGATTAGGAGAACACGAATATGAAAAGTATTGAGTTATTCGCAGGAATAGGGGGCATCGCACTTGCAGCGGAATGGGCCGGCATTGAAACTGTCGCATTCTGTGAGCGTGAACCCTTCTGCCAAAAAGTATTGAATAAGAACTTCCCAGGTGTCCCCATCTTCGATGATGTTTGCACCTTAAACAGACAGCTGTTAGAGAAAAAAGGAGTGATTGAGCCAGGTGGAACAATTGACATTATTTCAGGAGGATTCCCTTGCCAGCCTTACAGTATTGCCGGGGAGCAAAGAGGCACAGAAGATGACCGCGACCTCTGGCCGGAAATGTTTAGGCTCATCAAAGAACTTAGACCCACTTGGGTTGTTGGCGAAAACGTTGCTAACTTCGCAAATATGGAGCTCGACCGCACGTTATCTGACTTGGAAAGTGAAGGTTACAAAGGGAAATCGTTTATTATACCAGCTCTCGCCATCGGGGCACCGCATAGAAGAGACAGAGTCTTTGTTGTCGGATATCTTCCCAACGCCAACAGCATCGGATACAAGGGGACTGAACGATTACCAGAAAACAATGACAAAGTTACAAAATGGAGAAAGAGCACATTTAGGACAGTTACCAAACTATTTAATGGTGTTGACTGGGAAAAGAGGGCGTGCGAATCCGGCTTTTTGGGAAGCGATGATGGGGTTCCCAATCGGTTGGACAGAATTAAAGGATTAGGCAACGCGGTTGTGCCTCAGCAGATTTACCCCATATTCAAAGCGATTATGGACCAGGAGGGGGCATCATGATCGAATACATCTGCCCTGAATGTGGTCACAACGAATTAGATATAAAAATCCGCCCAGATGCACGTTGCCCGAAATGCGGCTGCAGCATGGGCGTTGAGGAGGAAATAGCGTGAATAAATTATGCTGTGAAACATGTGGATTGGATACTCATGAAAATACTTCGCTTATCTTTGAAAAGCCTTTAAGGTTTGCTTTTCGATCAGATATTAAACAGCTAAAACAAAACACTGGCGACCACCGAAAACAAGAAAATATTTGTCTCGACTGTTTCACTGCTGAATTGAAACAAGTTAGCAAGGGTTGTAAAACACGGTACAAGATTAGAGCAAAGGAGAGCGGACAATGAACACAGCATACAGAGTTTGGGACGGCGAGCAGATGCATTATTGGGATGATGAGGGATTGAGCCTTGAAATCAAAGGAGATAAATGGATTTTATGGCGTGATGGGTGCAGGGTTATTGTTGCGGAAAGTTACGACGGGGAATCGGCGCTCATGTGGGGCACAAGATTTTTTGATGCTGGTGTAATTTATCAAGCAGACATCATAAAGGGCAAACGGGAATCAACTTGGCATCCGGGTTATGACAAAGTATTGGGGAAGGTCGAATTTTCAAAAGACACTTACGGATTTTATGTAGAGGGAATGGGAGCAGGGCCTTTATATAGAATTGAACCGAATTTCGAATTACTAGGCGACGTTTATCAGAATCCTGAGTTATTGGAGGGCGCGGAGTGATGAAATATGACAAATTAGGAGCTTATGTCTTACTGGCTATGCATGGGTACAAGAAAGATGAAATCAAAGACATTATGAAAAAGGTTGAGTCTGATTTGGAGAAAGCGAAGGAGGGCGCAGAGTGAAACTTTACACAGATAAAGCAGGGGAAACGTTGAATGGTAGGAAACAAACATTTTACGCATGGAGCAAGCCGAACAAAGGAGACAAGGAAATAAACGTTAGAGAATCGCAAATAATCGACCCAGTTTATGAAAATGAAACGGATGGAATGGGATATCTGTTACAGGCTGGTGATTACGACTTTAAAAATCAGGAGGGCGCGGAGTGATGAAAATGAAAGTGTCTTTATCTCCAGAAGAAGTTAAACAAATAATCAAAAGCCATTTAGAAAAGAAATTCGGTAACGTCAGCAATGTAACGTTAGAAGTAAAACGGGAACTAAGAGGTCACTATACAAACGAGCATTACGAACCTGTCTTTAAATGCGCTGTTTGTGAAGTGGAGGGCGCGGAGTGATGGAGAGCAACCTATGATTCTCAGGATACTGTTTCTGCTGATGGGGTGTGGATTCTGGATATATTTCCAACATGATTACAGACCGGACATGAAAGCGAATCTTACTTTGATCGGGGTAATCATATCATTTACGGCTGCGGCTTACTTTAAGGATATTGATAAGTATATAGAGAAGAGGGAAGACAAGTGATAATAGCCTTGAAAATAGTTCTCCTACTGGTTCTGGTTATCTCTCTTATGGGAGTTATAGGAGAGGATAAGGATTCACAGCTGCGGAATCACTTAACAGCAATATGTATCACATCAATTATCGGCACTATTGCTACATACGTGCTGCTTTAACTAAATAAGTCCAAGACGGAAAGCCTGCGGACACTGAACTTACAGCATAAGCGCTGTTTGTTTGGTGTCCGTTTTTTATTTCGCAACTATCTGGATGTCTATCGCGATTACTAGCGGTGAAAGGAGTGATGAGATATGAAACAGTCCAAAAAGAAACCGTCACAGAAGCAACAGGAGCGCTCAGATCGTTTCTGGCAATCAATGATGAACACAAACATGCAAACACTCAGACGTGGCAAAGGCGGCGCTTATAAACGCAGAAAGTAAAAGGGGAGTTTCAGGATGAAATACGAATTCGCTTATAAAAACGGAAAGCTTGTAAATATCTTTTGCGGCAAAGAAGAGCTCTATAACGAGTTGAAAGCCTTCTTGGTCAAAACCTTCAGTATCAGAGTGAAAGAGGTATCGAGGCTTCAATATGTCGCAGAGCAAAAAGCAAACAACTGGAATGACACTTACTCTATTTAACTATCAGGAGGGAAAGCACTATGACAGATCAAATGATTGCATGGGAGATTGAGGAATGGATTCGTGATTATAAATTCATGCTGCGGGAGATTTCACGACTAACACGCATTCTGGATACAGCAGTAATATCCAGTGTTACGGGAACAAACGGAGTGTCCCAGTATGGGATTGAGGCGACACTGCCCAAAGGGAGTAAGGGCATCAGCCAGGCTGAATTAAGACAGTTGGACAGGAGAGAAAAACGGCTTTACAAGTTCGAAGCTATCGTTGATTTCCTTGATAGAGCAATTGAGGAATTGACTGACGAAAAGCACCGAATCGTATTAGATTGCATGCTGGATGGGATGAAATACCGTGAAATAGCTTTACACCTTGGCGTCTCCCGGGAAACGGTCAGAAGGATCAAAGAAAAGATCGTGTGCCATTTGTGCGAAGTGTGCCAAACGTGTCAGCTTTTGCAATTGTTGAAACAGATAAAATCGGCGGTGTAAAATGGGAGGCAGGATCGGCGCGGCGGATTATTCCTGCGTCACCACCAATTTCATACAATGAGTAAAACCTCCCAACGATAAGCGAGGATCAACTCAACTGGGAGGCTTTACACAGTGAATTCGGGTGATAAAACAGCAGCAGTATTGCGTACATGTTAATATCCCCGACAAAATATGGTTTTATTCAACAGTTTCGTTCGACAAATTTTGCAAATGATTCCTTTGTCATACTCCTTAACCGATAATAAGGTGGAGGTGAAAATAATGGAAAACAAAAAAGATTATATACTGGAATTAGAGAAGGCTTTATCAATTGTTAAAAAGGCAAATGGTAATGGAGATGACGCTCTCTACTTAACTTATTTGACTAGCTTTGGTATTGTTCAAGGAAAAACTAAAGAAATTGACGGGTTTAAGGCGGAGTCTCTTGACGATCTAAAGATCGAAATCGAAGAAAAGTTAGAAACAGGTAAGTTGGATGCATACTCAATGGCAGACCATCTATTCAAAATGAATAATAATGGATCTGAACACAATGTAATATATCTTGAAGATGTAATTATAAAAACTACAAATGAGATAGAATCTAATAGTTTGGTTTTATTTTCAGATCAAATAATTGGAGTTCTGCCTGGTAAATTATTTTAGTAAAAGCATCCTAAAAGGGTGCTTTTTTTGTTCCCTGTAAACTGCTTCCGGTAAGACTCAGGATAGACAATTGGCGGTTAACGGCTTGAGCACGGTGGTGGTTTAGAGGGAATATTTTTTCCAAAACAACACGAATTAGAAGGGGGCGGCGGTGAATGTAGATGGCCGAAAAGCACATTCAGGCGTATAAGGATTACGTCAAAGGCATGAAATACAAGGACCTTGCCGAGAAATACGGGGTGTCAGTGAACACCATTAAATCGTGGAAGCAGCGGCATGGTTGGGAAAGGAAAAAGGGTGCACCCATTGAAAAAAGTGTGCACACAAAAAAAGGCGGGCAACCGGGCAACAAAAATGCAGTCGGGAACAACGGCGGTGCACCACAGAGGAATCAAAATGCTGTGACTCACGGCTTTTTCTCTAAATTCCTGCCAGAAGAAACGCTTGAAATCATGGAAGAGATTCAGGAGCGTTCGCCTGCTGATATGATATGGGATCAAATTCAGATTCAATATGCAGCCATTATCCGGGCGCAAAAGATCATGTTCGTTTCTGATAAGGAAGAAATGATTAAAGAATTGAAAAAGAAAAGGTCCCTCATATCTGAGGTCAGCGAAATTGAAGAGGAAGAGTATGAATTTCAATTCGCTTGGGATCGTCATGCAACCTTCCTGAATGCTCAATCTCGGGCAATGGGAGAGCTAAGGGGCTTGATTAAACAGTTTGACCAGCTGGCTCACGAAGCAGACGAGCGGCGCCTTAAATTGGAGCAAATGCGCTTGAATATCGAGAAGGCGAAGAAAGATATTGACGGTGATAACGAAAACTCACAGGAAAATGAAGTTGCTACCATGCTGCGGAAGATGGTGAAACCTCATGGAACTTAACTCCAAGCAACAAGAGGTATGGAACAGCTTTATTGAAGAGCAGCCGAAAATCTTAATATGCAGCGGGGCGAAAAGGGCAGGGAAAACGTTCGTGCTCCTTTTGACGTTCCTTGGGCATATCAGCAAATATCAAAACATGGGGCTTTCCTTTATCATTGGCGGGGCAACTCAAGCTTCTATAAAGCGGAATATCCTAAATGATTTAGAGCTCATCCTGGGGAAAGAATTGCGCCTTGATAAATCGAATGCAGTTGAGATATTTGGCAATCGTGTTTATTGCTTTGATGGAGCAAATGCAGACTCTTGGAAAAAGGCGCGGGGTTTCACATCAGCTGGCGCATTCTTAAACGAAGCGACTGCCCTGCATGATTCATTCGTGAAGGAAGTCATTTCTCGTTGCTCCTATAAAGGCGCGATGGTCATGATGGATACAAACCCTGAAAACCCGATGCACACCGTCAAAACAGACTATATCGACAAAGACGGGCAGCGGCTGAAAAACGGCCGGCTGAATATCCGGTCTTTTCACTTCTCATTGTTTGATAACAACTTTCTTGATCCTGAGTATGTCGAAAGTATTGTTGCTTCAACACCGAGCGGCATGTTTACGGACAGGGACATTTACGGCTACTGGGTTGCTCCGGAAGGCGTAATATACAAGGATTTTAACAAAGACAAGCACTATATCAGTTCAGACCAGTTAAAAGAGAAACAGGGCAGGTTTACAAAATACTTTGCTGGCGTTGACTGGGGATATGAGCACCCGGGTTCTATTGTCGTAATCGGACAAGATGACCAAGGGTGTTTTTATTTGCTCGAAGAACATTCCAAGCAGCACGAAGAGATTGACTACTGGGTGAAGGTAGCGAAGGACATCAAAGAGCGATACGGAAACATTAATTTCTATTGTGATACAGCACGGCCTGAACACGTTCAGCGGTTCCGGAGAGAAAAACTCCGGGCTCAAAATGCTGATAAAGCTGTTGTATCCGGTATAGAGAAAGTGGCGCAGCTGTTCAAGAAAGATCAGCTTTACGTTGTTGAGGACAAAGTTGATCGGTTCAAAAAAGAGATTTTTATGTATGTCTGGAATCAGAAGACAGGCGAACCGGTTAAGGAATGGGATGATGTTCTGGACTCTGTTCGTTATGCGATATATACGAATAGCAAACCATCTGGAGTAAGAGTAATGACGAGATAAAGGAGGTTTAAGCGATGTATCCAATAACACCAACACACACAGAAGAACTGCTGAAAATCATCGAAGACAGCGCAGAGACTTCAGACATTTTGCCTGATACCTCTGCAATATTACGGATGATTGATAAACATGAATATGAGCGGGATAAGATGCTTGAAGGTGTGGCTTATTACATGAATCAGGCTGATATTAAAAAGAAGCTGCGGTACTACTATGAGGGCGGTATTCGCAAGGTAGATACCGACAAGCCGAATAACCGCATATCTCACAATTGGCACAAACTCCTCGTTCAGCAGAAAACACAGTATTTAGTCGGGAAGCCGATCACCTTTAATGCTGAGGATGAAAACTTTTTGAAGCTGGTAAATGACTTCGTAAACGAAGAGTTTGATGATGTGTTGAATCAACTGCTAAAGAACGCCAGCAACAAAGGACGAGAGTGGCTACATCCATTCGTAGACGAAGAAGGGAAATTCGATTTTATTCGTATTCCGGCTGAGGAAGTATGCCCGGTATACGACACGACTAAAAAAAGGAATCTTCTTTATGCTATCCGTTATTACGACATAAAGACAATTGACGATGAATTTATCAGGAAAGTTGAGCTTTATACTGATCAGCAAATTTTTTATTACGTTATGCATGACGGGGAACTTGTTCTTGATTTTGAGTACAAACGAAATCCGGAGAGCCATTTTTATTTAGGAGAAACAGGATACGGCTGGGGAAGGGTACCTTTGATCGAGTTTAAAAACAACGATGAGGGAGTCAGTGACCTTGTCTTTTATAAAGACTTGATTGATCAGTACAACAACACCATATCAAACAACGCAAACACCTTTGATGAAATGCAGGATGTTATTTACGAATTGAAAAACTTTGGTGGTCAGGACTTAGGAGAGTTTATGACCAACTTGAAACACTATAAAGCAGTTGAAGTCGGGGAAGATGGCGGTCTTGAACTTAAGACGGTCGATGTACCGATTGATAGTGCGAACACCCACCTTGATCGATTGGAAGAAAACATTTACCGGTTCGGTCAGGGTGTAAATAACAATCCGGATAAAGTCGGTAATTCTCCTACAAACGTTGCAATTAAAAATCTATATTCATTACTTGATCTAAAGGCGAATGAAGCTGAACGGAAATTCCGGCCGGCGCTGCACGCCTTTTTTTGGTTTTTCACAGAATACCTAAAAATGACTGGTCAGGGTGAATACGATCCCACTCTTTTGCAAATGACATTCAATCGCTCACGTATGACAAATGAGCTTGAAGAGGTGCAAATGGGTAGTCAAAGCACAGATATCAGCAAAGAAACACGATTGGCGCACCATCCTTGGGTTGATGATGTAGAAGCTGAGCTGAAGAGGATAAAAGATGAGGAATTGGAATACCGGAAAAGTATGCCGCCGTTGAGAGAAATCCCTACAGATACAGGCGGTGATGAAGATGAACCAGAATGATATTGATAAGTACCTAGATAACATGATCACAGAGGACGCGAAAAAGATTGATGTCGTTTTTGCTCAACGGCTAAAAGAGATCAATCAACAAATCGCAGCCCTTTATGCGAAATACAGCAGAGATGGTCAGCTATCTATGGCTGATATGAATAAATACAACAGGTTTAAAAAAGAAATGGAGCGCATGACTGAGGAATCCAGCAAGGCATTCAAAACTATCCTCACAATCGTTGAGGCATTGGCTGCTAAACAATTCCTTGAGAGTTACATGCGCTCTGCCTATTTGTACGAGATGGAAGCTGCGGTTGACTTAGGCTTCAGTATTCCTACTGTCGAAGTAATCAAGCAGGCAATATTAAACCCGATAGCTGAATTGACTCTATCAGCCCTATATAAACGCCACAGAGATGACTACGTTCGACAAATACAGATTTCAATTGCTCAAGGCATTCAAGCCGGTGAAGATTACTCCAAGATTGCCCGGCGTATTGAGCAAACGACCGAATTTGCCCGCAGAAAGGCTCGAGACGTGGCGAGAACAGAGACTCATAGGGTACAAGTCTCGGCGAGGATGAAAAGCGCTGAGCAGGCTTCTAAAAAGAGCAAACTCGAAAAGATGTGGAATGCAACTCTTGATCTTAAGACTCGTTCTGGTCACAGAAAGCTAGATGGCAAGACTGTTGAACGAAACGGGCTATTCAAATCAATATATGGCGGCGTCGGACCGGCTCCAGGGCACATGAATAATGCCAAGGATGATATTAACTGCCGTTGTACGATTGCTTTCAAAGTAAATGGCGTGCTGCCGGATACAAGAAGGGCCCGTAAGCGCGGCAATGGCGCTGGCGAGACCATCCCATATCAAACCTATGAAGAGTGGTACAAATCCATTGAGGAGAAGGGGAAATGATAAATGGGCAATGTTTCCGATGAAGCGATAGCTGATTTGCTTCTCAAGACGATTAAAGAAGCCGTCAAAGCAGGGCGATTAGTCTCAGTGAATTCTCAAAGATTCGAAGAAAAAGAGGATGACGGAAAATTTTTAAATGCTGAATACACCTTCAGAGTCAGAATTCCTTTTCCGCAAGGCGATTTAAATTCTGCTGAGATCAGAACCGTAAAAATCTCGAATTTTGAAAACGATACAAGTGAAGTTTAAAGCTGGTTACATATGTGTCAGCTTTTTTATTTTGTCCTGAGCATGACGTAAAAAGGCTCATTGCTCATTCTAAATGCTTGGAGCCAAACTAAGCGCAAATCCTGTGCGTGAGGTGGACACGCAAAAAAACATTAAAGGAGAGGTTGAAATGAGTTTAAAAGAATTGCTTGGTGATGATCTGTATGCTCAGGTCATGGATAAAGTCGGAGATCAAAAGATTGATATTGTCAGTAACGGACAATGGTTTCCGAAAGAACGTTTTGACGCAGTAAACAGTGAAAAGAAGGACTTGAAAGCGCAGCTGGATGAGCGCGATCAACAATTATCTACTTTGCAGAAGCAGGCAAAAGGCAATGAAGAGCTTCAAGCTGCAATTGAACAATTGCAAGAAGACAACAGAAAAACTGCTGAGGAGTATCAGCAAAAATTAGATCAGCAGGCTTTTGATTTTGCTGTTGAATCAGCATTGCGTGATGCGAAGTCAAAAAATATTAGGGCTGTTAAAGCCAATTTAAACCTTGACAGTTTGAAGTTAGCTGACGGAAAGGTCATTGGTCTGGAAGAGCAGTTGAACGCTCTTAAAGAAAGCGACAGTTATCTTTTTGAGGAGAGTGAGGAACAACCGCCAAAGCTTGCAGGAAGGCAACCTCATAGTTCACAAGGAGCAGGAGCTGTGTCTCCAGCTGGGAATAACCCTTTCAGTAAAGAACATATGAACTTGACTGAACAAGGCCAAATTCTAAGAAGTAACCCAGAACAAGCAAAACAATTAATTATCCAAGCAGGCGGAAATCCTGCAAACTACGGATTATAAAGGAGAATTTAAATGACAGTAACTAGAGTTCAGGATGTTATCATCCCGGAAATTTTTAACCAATACACAATGAACAATACTGTTGAACAAACAGCGGTATATCGAAGTGGAATTATTCAGCCTGTACCGGGCTTAATTGTTCCAAGTGGTGGGGATACAGTCAATATGCCTTTTTGGAACGATCTTGAAGGAGATCCAGAGGCGATTCAATCAAACTTTGCATTGACTCCAGAAAAAATCACATCAGGGAAAGACGTTGCTCGAGTATTCGAATATGGTAAGGCTTGGAGCGCAGAAGATTTAGCGGGAGAGCTTGCAGGATCAGATCCAATGAGAGCAATTGGGGATCGCGTCAATTACTATTGGGAAAGACAGTTTCAAAAAATGATCTTCCTTATGTTGGATGGTGTCTTTGGTAGCAACATCACTAATAATGATGGCGATCTTGTATTAGATATTTCGAGCGGTGACGGGAAAAAGTACACAACTTACCTATTTGCTGGAGGTGCCGTTGGTTATGCCCCAGGTATGCCGAAAACACCAACCGAAACAGATCGAAACTCACTAAAAGGTGAGGACATTTTGATCAATCGTAAGAAGTTCATTATGCATCCTCGTGGTTTCAAATGGACCGAAGCTGATGTTGCTGCCGAAATGCCTACATTCAAAGAATTGGCAAGCGCAAAGAACTATGAACGTGTTTATGACAAAAAGAAAGTCCGAATTGTGAAGATCATTTCCAATGAAGGACCAGAAGCAGCAGCTAATTCAAAATTAAGCGGTGAAGTGATTCTCGATGCAGCTCAATTACTCGGGGATGCTAAAGGAAAATTCACTTCAATTGCAATGCATTCAGTAACGCATACAAATTTACAGAAACAAAACTTGATTGAGTTCATTCCTAACAACAGGGCTGATGTAGGTTTTGGAACATACCTTCAAAAGTCCATTATTGTTGATGATTCACTTCCAGTTGTAACACCAGCGCCCTAATGCGCCCCAAAACCTACGGTACACAAGCACAACTGATTCTATAACGGTTGAATGGAATCCCGTAGCTGGGGCTACTTCATACAACATCTATAGAGGGTCAAATAAAACGTTCGATAAGAGCGTAACCCAACCGATTTACACAACAACCGGAATGAGTCCTGATACTCAACTTACAATCAATGTGACGGCTGTCAATAATAGCGGGGAATCTGCAATGTCTGAGATTGTTACCCGTACACAGGCGTAAAGGAGAGTTACTAATGGGAGCGACTACATTTTGGCTTCTTGAACAGGAGTTGAAAGCTAGAAAAGCAGTTCAACAAACTGCTGAATCAACTGACAAGCAAGAAGGCCAAGAAAGTATTGATTTTGAAACACTATCTGATGATCAATTGAAAGAGATTGCAAAAGATCGGGGCATACCCGGCTATTTCAACATGAAGCGCGATACACTGCTAACCAAACTGAAAGGGTGATCCGATGGACATCCAACAAGTAAAACGAATGATAGGGATAACCACTGATAAGCATGACGCTTATTTATCTGAGGTTGTCCCTATTTTAATTGAGTACGCAAGCGACTTTTGTAAAAACAATTTTGAGCCAGGGACGCTGCCCGCCGGCGTGAAAATATTTGTTGCAAAAGCGACTGAATACAATATGACGCCGTCTGGTCTGTCTGGGAGAAGTATGGGGGATGTGTCATATTCGTATAATACGGAATTCCCGCAACACATCATGAAGAATCTGTATCCATACAGAAAGGCATACCGATGATCTATGAAGAATTCCCCCACGAAATCACGTTTCAGCGGATGGGTAAGGTGCCAGACGGCGGCGGAGGTTATGAAGAAGGTTACGTTGACTACATCACAACAGAAGCATTAGTCAGTGGCGTCAGTTCCCGGGAATATTATCAGGCTCAGCAGCTGCAAAACCCGGTTGAATGCAATGTGTATTTCCCTTATCGGACTGATATTGAGAAGACAATGAGGATCATTTACGAAAATAAAATTCTCATTCTCAAATCAGAGCCAATTGATCAAGGCGGCATGCATGAAGTCTTGAATTTGAAATGCCAGGTATCGGGGGTGCTTGAGTCTGATGGCAAGGGTTAGCGGCAGATGGGTCAGGCAAATGCGCAGAGCAACTGAAGAGTTCAGGAACAATGTGATTGAAGAAGCTAAACGTATTGTAACTGACACGGCCGAGCTGATCTACAGCAACGCTGTTTTAAATGCTCCAACGGCCATGATCGACGGCGGAAACTTGAAAAATTCAATAGAAGTTGACTATCGGGATGGCGGCTTAACGGCCGTTATTTCTGTTGGTGCTGATTATGCGGTGAAACGTACGCCGTCCTCGTTAGTAATAACGGGGTAATAAACTGGGCAAAATCGGTGAAAGTCTTGCGTTGAAGCTTTTTTATCGAAATTGGCACAGGTATAATATTATTTAGAGGTGATATTATGCCAGAAAATCGTAATACAAAGGGCCAATTCATTAAAGGAGAAGGTATTAGTGACTTAACAGGAATGAAATTCGGGAGATTGAGAGTTATACAGTTATCTGAAAAACGTTCTGGGAGAAAAACGTTTTGGGACTGTGTTTGTGACTGCGGTAATACTAAAACGGTAAGAAGCGACTCTCTTAAAAGTTCGATCAGATCGTGTGGCTGTTTAAAAAAAGAACAAGACAAAATAAATTTAACTAAGAATCACAGACATAAACAAAGCGGTAAACACCTCTATATTGTATGGATGAATATGAAGCAGCGTTGTTGTAATAAATCTGACAAAGCTTATGAAAGATATGGTGGTAGAGGAATTGATGTTTGTGATGAATGGAAGAAAAGTTTTGATTCTTTTAAGAAATGGTCTTTAGATAATGGTTATCGTAACAATCTATCTATTGAAAGAATCGATGTTAATAAAGGATATTCTCCTGATAATTGCACTTGGATTCCGATAAAAGAACAAGCAGTCAATAGAAGGTCGACTGTTTGGGTGGAGTATCAAGGTGAACGTCTGAATCTAAAACAATGGTCAGAAAAGCTTGGTATTAATTATGGTACTCTGCATTCTAGGTACTATAGAAGCGGTATGAGACCTCCCGAATTGTTTAATCCAGTCAAGACAACACCGAGGTAACTTGGTAGATTGCGAAAGGCTACCAAGCACCGTAGAGCGTAGGAACTGAATAAATATAATGTTCCCAAGAGTGTCCGGCAACCAGTAAAGGTTGTCTTTTTTTATTGGTTGAAAATGTACGCCGAACTTGCTGGTGACAGTAAGAAGTATGGATAAAAAGCCATACGATAACAACTTGGTATGTAGAGTATGGAACCGGAATCTATGCGGAGGATGGGGGCGGCCGTCAGACTCCTTGGGTCTATTATGATACCAAGCTTAACCGATGGGTTATGACACGAGGCATGCGGGCCCAGCCGTTCTGGAATCCGTCTATTGAGGAAGGTATGAGGTATTTCGCCAGTCAAATGTGATAGAAAGGGGCTGTCATTATGCGGTCAGCCATGTGGCCGTTGCAGACGGCTATATTTCAAAGGCTATCAACTGATGAAGAGCTGAATGCACGCGTCACTGGTGTGCTTGATGCAGTCTCGAAAGATCAGAAAAAGCCATATGTAACAACGGGAGATGATGACGTTTCGCCATTTGAAACAAAAACGTCTAAAGGTGAAATCATCAATGTTGTTCTCCATTGCTGGAGCGATTACAACGGCAAAAAAGAAGCGATGCAGATCCTTGATTTGATGCTGCAAGCAATAACGAGAGAGCCCCTAGAAATAGAGGGCTTTTCTTTATGCCGTTCTGAGATGCGTGGCATGCAGGTGATCACCGACATTGACGGATACACGCGGCACGGCATTCTCAGGATGCGATACACAATAAACAATTGAGAGGATGAACAAAATGTCAGATTTATTGAATGGTATTGATGAGGTTTACTTTGTTCAACCGATGAATGCTACTTCAAATGAAGGCCTGTTTATTGCTTTCCAAACAGAAGGCAGTCATACAAAAGAGCAAGATACAAAAGATGAATCAACAAAGTCTGGCCGAATCGTTGGTTACGGTCCTAAATCAGAGAATTTTGAACTGACTTATTATGCTGCTACCAATGATCCTGGGCAATCTGCAATCGAAGATGCCTATGATAATGAAGAGACACTCCAGGTGTGGAAAGTAAACCTGAATAAGAACGCAAACCAAAAGCATGATTCTGAATACGGACATGCAATCATTGAAAGCTTAGAGAAAAGTGCACCACAAGATGGATTTATTGAGGTATCAACAACTATGCCTGTTCTCGGTAAGACTCGTAAAGGAGAACTTGACCCACTGCCTCAAGAATTAATTG
Source organism: Bacillus sp. RHFS10 (assembly GCF_016757475.1). Classification (NCBI taxonomy): domain Bacteria; kingdom Bacillati; phylum Bacillota; class Bacilli; order Caryophanales; family Bacillaceae; genus Bacillus; species Bacillus sp. RHFS10. The sequence continues at coordinate 336,259 of NZ_JAESPO010000003.1, read as the reverse complement.
ATTTGATCAGATCATCTGCGGGTGCTAAAAAGTTCATGCAGTTTGGCGAGAATGCCAAAACAACGACTACACCCTAATGCGCCCCAAAATCTATCGTTCACGGCTACTACTGACAGCGTGACCGTGAAGTGGGATGCGGTAGATGGGGCAACGTCATATAAAGTGTACCGAGGAGCCAACAAGCAGCTTGATGTTACTGTCACAGGCACATCCCACACACTGACAGGCATTGCGGCAGATACCCAGCTGACGGTCAACGTCTCAGCAGTTAATGACGCTGGGGAATCACCGATGACCGAGATCATCACGAGAACTCAAGCGACTGCGCCCTGATATACCCCGTAATATAACCACAACAAGTGTCACTTCTAATCAAGTGGGATTCAAGTGGGACGCGGTGAAAGGGGCGACCTCGTACAACATTTACAGATACTATGCAAAGATAGCAACTGTCACGACAAACTCATATCTCTCCAATCCGATTCTAAAACCTGACAGTTCATACATTTTCAATGTATCCGCGGTAAATGCCGCCGGGGAATCGGCTTGGTCAGAGAAATTCACGATTCGCACAAATAAGGAAGAAGCATAGGAGCCCGGCTGTTGCCAGGGCTCTTTTTAATACAAAATTTTGGAGGTTTTATATATGGCTCACTTAACAATTGACGGAAAAGATTATGCTGCACGCTGTGATTTCGCATTCGATAGAACAGCAAACGAGAAATATGCGAAAGAAGATAAAAACGGTGACAAATCAGGCGGTACATTAACGATTTACAACAGCTTACTGAACGATGATGCTGTTTACCTTTCTGCATTTTGGGATTGCGCGCTGGCTCACTTGAAAAAAGGCAAGCCGTCTGTTGAGCAAATTGAAGATGCTATCGCCAAGATCATTGAAGAAGATGAAACTGGAAACGCCGTTGATGAGATGGTGAAAGAAGCTTTTAACACACTGGATTCAGCGGGTTTTTTCAAAGGAAAGATCCGTCAGCAATGGAAGATGATGAGCAAGCTGGCGAAACCGAAGAAGGCCAGCCCGAACGAGACTCCGGAAATGGAAGCGAAGCGTTTGGAGGAAGACGAAATGAACAAGGACATGCTGGAGACGATGGAGGAAGCGTACAAAGAGAAGACGGGATCGACTATCTCCAAGTAATTGAAAATGCAGCTCGTTGGATGGGTGTCTATGACAACGATGTCATTATGTCATGGACTCCAAACGAGTATAAACGAAAGCTAAAAGCAGCAAAGCTGCGTGAAATTGATGAGATAGAGTTGCTGGCGAGAAATGCTATGTTTCATCGCTATGCATTAAACGAAAAGAGACCAAAAGAATCAAAGATGTTTGACGCTAGAAAAGCGCGCAGAGAGCTTGAACGTTCACTGACAAGCGAGGAAAACATATGGCGTGAAACAGACGTAAACAAGCTCGGTCCGAGAGCTAAAGGCGTGCAGATGTTAAATGACGCTGTGCGGTCTTATTTCGGAAAACAATACAAAGAAAAGGGGTGAGGGCATGATCGAGAGGCTTACTGCTGTTGTAGAAGCTCAGACGCAGAGATTCAACAGAAGCATGGACCGAGTCAATGACATGATGCGGCGAATGGCTGATACTCATACTGTTGAAGTGGAAGCTGAAACCGCAAGCTTCCAAGCGCGAGTCAGACAAGCTGAGCAGCAGATCGATAACTTTATTCATCGACATGAAAGAACCCGAGTCGATTTAGACGCAGACTCTGCCCCCGTACAAAGGGCCGTATCGGCGGCGCGAACAGAACTTGCATCATTGCCCAACCGGGTAACGACCAACATTAACGGAGATACTTCGGATTTAACTCGCGCAGTCGCTACGGCACAAACTGAGACGAGATCCTTACCAAATAGAGTATGGATTTTCATTGAAGCCCGTACTGATCGATTCGAAAACTCTATGAATCGTCTGGCTAAAATCACGAACTCCGTTTCTACTGTAATAGGCCATTCACTTGCAGGGGCATTTACATCTGCGTTGCCTGCTATTTCTCCGGTTCTTGCCAGCATTACTGGCGCTATAGGCTCACTGGGTCCGATGCTTGGTGTGGCAGCTGGTGGAGTTATGGGGCTTGGGAGCGCTTTTGCAGTAGCAGGAACAGGGGCGGCTTCATTCGGGGCGCTGGCGGTTTCTTCATTAAGCGGTGTATTCAAAGCTTCTGAGGACTTGAAAAAGCTCCAAGAAAAGTTGGATGAAACCACTGATGCCAAGGAACGCGCGAAAATCATGGAGAAGATCAAGGTCATCCAGCAATCTCTTGGAAAAGAAGAGAAGAAGGCCCTTGATACTTTAGAAGATTTTAAAGCGAATTGGCAGAGCATTGCTCAATCTGTACAGAAACCAATTTTAAAAACATTCACGAGCTCGCTGACGACGTTTAAAGGCGTTCTGAATAGTTTAAGACCTATGTTCAAAAGCGTGGCGAATGGCGGCGTTACATTAGCAAAAAGCATGAATGCGGCGTTTAAAGACACCGACATGCGACGCTTTATTGACTACATGAACAAAAACGCTGGTCAGGCCTTCGTTACGTTTGGGAAAATAGCCGGCAATGTCCTCAGAACAGTTATGAATCTGATTGTTGCTTTTGGACCTCTTGGGAACGACATGTCGGCCAGTTTGGAAAAGGCCACAGCTTCATGGGTGAAGTGGTCAGCCAATTTAGGATCATCCGAGAAGTTCCAAACATTTATTGAATACGTCAAAACGAACGGTCCTAAATTGCTGCAGATCATTGGGAACTTATCAGGCGGTCTGACTAAGTTGTTTACCGGTTTTGCCCCTATGTCTCAGGACATGATGACATCCCTTGTTAACATGACTCAGAGGTTTAATGAATGGGCCGGCAGCGTCACGAAAACGAAGGAATTTCAGTCGTTTATTGACTACATCAAAACGAACGGTCCGACTGTTTGGAGTACGATTGGTGAAATCGCCAAAACAATCATCAATTTGCTTGTTGGCATGGCTCCGTTAGGGCAATCCATCTTACAAACGGTAAACGGGTTTTTAAAATTCACAAATGCAGCAATGCAAGCTAACCCTGCTATCGGACAATTCATTGCCGTGGGCATTTCATTGCTGGGTGCATTAAGAGCGATAGTTCCTGCGATTGCCGCAGTTAGTGCGGTCACAAACGGGTTAAAAGACTTTGTTACTGCGGCTAAGTGGGTAAGAACGTTTGTCACTGGTACCGAAGGATTTACACTCGCTCGAATGGTATCACAGCTAAAAACCGGAATAATTTGGGTCGGTAAGTTTATTGCAAAATATACGGTCATGGCTGCTCAAGCCACAGCAAATGCAGTTAAAATGGCAGCGTCATGGACTGCTATGCAAATAGGCACGTTGGTTTCTCTTCTGAAATCAGGTTTAGTTCAAATGGGTTTGTGGATCAAGAATATGACTGTTATGGCGGCACAGTCAATTGCGCAAGCAACACGAACGGCAACGGCATGGACAATCATGAAAATAAGCTCTTTTGTAACTTCCCTTAGAGCTGGGATAGTGCAGATGGGACTTTGGATCAAACAGATGGTTGTCATGGCTGCTCAGTCTGTGGCACAAGCGGCACGTATGGCAGCGGCGTGGACGGCAGCGCAAATTAGTTCATTTGCATCTATGTTGGCAGCTGGAATCAAACAAATGATAGCGTTCGGAATACGTCTTGCAGCATTAGCGGCAACGGCAGCGGCAAACGCTGCGAGGATGGCAGCGTCATGGGTTGTTGCCATGGGTCCGATCGGATGGATAACAGCGGCGGTCGTGGCTTTGGTTGCACTTGTCATCGCGAATTGGGATACCATCAAGAAAAAAACAATCGAAATTTGGGGAGTAGTATCAAAATGGCTTTCTGACGCATGGAACAAAATAAAAGAAGTCGGCTCCAATTTGTGGAATGGATTTGTTTCGCTTCTTCGAAAAAATTTCGAGTTGCAAAAAACAGTCATCCTAACAGTTTGGAACGCTATAAAAAAATTCGCATCCACGGTTTGGAATGGTATTAAAAGTGTTGTTACGAAGGTTTGGAACGGCATTGTAAACACTGGAAAAACAATTTGGAACGGTTTGAAATCATTTTTCACTACTACTCTAAACGGTTGGAAAAAGATTTTTTCCACGGTTTGGAATGCTATTAAATCAGCAGTTACAAACGTGTGGAACGGTGTAGTGTCGGCCGGTAAAAAAGTTTGGAACGGTTTGAAATCGTTTTTCACTTCTTGGTTAAACAACCAGAAAAAGCTCTTTTCTACAGTTTGGAACGCTGTCAAGTCAGCAGTTACAAACGTGTGGAATAAATTGAAATCAGCGGCATCGAACACCTTTAATGCTTTGAAATCATCCGTTACAAACATTATGGGTAAAGTGAAAGACAAGATCAAAAGCATTTGGGATAGTGTTATGTCCTTCTTTAAAGGAATTGATCTTGGAAAGATCGGACGGGACATCATGCAAGGTCTTATCAACGGCGTTACAGGTATGTGGAATAGCGTAACGAGAACATTCTCACGTTTGACAGACTCTATTCCAAAAACAGTCAAAAAAATACTTGGAATTCATTCTCCATCAAGGGTTATGCGCGATCAGGTTGGTTATCATGTCGGTACCGGTATGGCAGCTGGTATTGATAAGTCGCAGGCCAAAGTGAAATCGGCTGCGGCAAGTGCGGCCAAGGTTGCACAGAGAGCGGCTGCAGTGGAAGTGAACAACAAAGTAAGCAGTACAATGATTAGTTTTGAAGCCCAAAACACTGCAGTAGATACTTACAGTAAGATGCTTCAGACAATCGAAAAGAAGACAACCCTTCAAAGCTTCGATATTGGCAATGCTGTTTCTACTAATATAGCAGCGGGGATTCAGTATGGGATCAGTGCAGTTCAAAATGCAATAAGTACAATCAGCGATGCCATGTATATCGAGCAGAAAGATATGAATCTTGCTTATGATACATCCATTTCTAGAAGCGACCTTGGCACTGTCAGTAAAGAACTGAGTGCAGATGTCAAAAACCTTGAGTTACCTGAAAGAACTATCATTATCGAGATGGACAGCAAGAAAGTCGGTCAGGGCGTAGAAAGGTCTGTGACTGACGCACAAAGAAGATCAAACGCAAGGAGGGTGAGAATTAATTGATCAACTATCAGGAGATTTTGCCCAACCAATGGAAAATCACATTTAATGGGATCGATATTTCACCCTTCTTCTATGTGAAATCAACCACTGGGCGGGGAATAATGAGCCGAGAGGTAAACACGTCCTCAAAAGGAAACCGTCCAGGTGGTTTCCTTCGTGGCACTAGAATACCGATTAGAACAATAACAATAGATGTTCTTTTTGCATTCAGCAATGAAGAGGAATTGAAGAAGAAACAAGAAGAATTGACTTTTATTTTGCATACAGAGGAGCCAAAGCCACTCATTTTCCATGATGAGCCTGACAGAACCTATTACGCAATATTTGAGAGTATATCTGAAAGCGAAGAGCAGGGCGGCTTCCAACAGGCTACATTGACCTTTATCTGCCCTGATCCTAAAAAGTATGGAGCGGCTGCGGAATCTGAACTAAATGCCGGGGTGCAGGTTTTCACAAATCCGGGTTATGCGGAGATTGAACCAAAAATCGAATGTGTTTTTAAAGAGGCGGCCACTTCATATGAGGTGGCTATTTTAAATGGTGATGGATCTGTTTCTAAGACAATAAAAGTCGTGTACAACTTCATCGCCGGCGACACTCTCATTATTGATTCATCAAAGAGAAAAGTGACATGCAGTGGTAAATTGATCATGACTGCTCTGCAAATACAATCTGAGTGGTTTACGCTGCCACCAAAAGTACCAACAAAATTGAAGTTAAGCCACGCAAGCAGCATCAAATTCGATGAGGCTTATTTGTAAGGGGGGCCGTTAATGGCTGACATGTATATTCTTTCACCAGATGATCAAGTGCTGACAGTGCTGTCCAGCGACGGACAAGAAGCGTGCAGATTTTGGGATGCCAAATACAAAGAAGAGCTGAATAAAGGCTCTTCTTTTTCTTTTGTAGCTGATGCTTCCCATCCTGATGCGCGCTATTTGTTTGAGGAGAATCAAGTCATCTTTAGAGATAAAGACGGCATTCTTCGTTTGTTTGTGATCAAGGAACTTGACGACACGGACGAAAACTCAGAGGTCAACACTCTAGTAACATGTGAAGCTGCCATGATGGAGCTTGCAGAAACCTTTGTGAAAGACTTCCGGCCAACTGACAAAACAGCACAATATGTCCTGGACAACGTGCTTGCCCGTTCTCGGTGGGTTGCGGAGGTAAGCGCTGAACTTGGTACGAACTCTACTACGTTTTATAAGAAAACAGCTTTAGAATGTATTGCTGAAGTGATAAACATCTGGGGCGGCGAGCTTCAAGATTCTATCGAATTTGATGGAAACAAGATCACAAAGAGAATTATCAAGATATTGCCACGACGAGGAAAAGACAGCGGGAAACGCTTTGAGATAGATAAAGATACAGAGAATATCAAAAGGACAGTCATCAGCTACCCATTGACAGCTCTTTGGGGATATGGTGCCTCTATTGCCTCAACAGACGAAGACGGAGAAGAGACGGGCGGTTATTCGAGGTTTATTGACTTCTCGGAAGTAGAGTGGAAGAAATCAAAAGGTGATCCTGTTGATAAACCACTGGGGCAGGAATGGGTTGGAGATCCTGATCTATTAAAAAGGCTGGGACGCCTTAAAAACGGTGAATTGATCCACAGAGAAGGACAATACAACAATGAAGATATAACTGATCCAGCAGAGCTTTTAAAAGCCACGTACAACCATCTCATTACGACAGCATCAAAAACTGAGGTGAATTATGAGCTGTCAGTTCAATTGCTTCAGAATGTACCAGGTTATGAGCATGAGCACGTTGAGCTGGGCGATACGACAATTGCCATAGACCGAAACTTTGCTATTCCGATAGAAACGTCGCAACGCATCATTTCCATGGAATACGACATCACAGACCCGGACAATACCTGTGTAGTGGAAATAGGGCAGTTTTTATCAGTGCTCCAAGGTGATGATCGGATTAATCAGATAGAGAATATACTCGATAAAAATCGAGGTACTTGGGAGAGGAAGCCAGACGTTGGCGAAGTCACTGACGGCAGTTTCCCTGACATTGTGCCCACAGTCCCTTCTAATGTATCTGTTAAGGGGCTTTTTTCGGGTGTGAGTATCACATGGGATTACGACCCTTCTTCTTATATTGCGGCTTATGAGGTTTATGGATCGCAAATAAAAGGATTCACCCCATCTATCGAAAACCGGCTATGGCGAGGCAAACAAAGCGGGTACCTACATGAAAATGCTGGCGTTGATAACGTTTGGTACTATCGCATACGGGCTGTTAACTACCATGAAAAAGCAAGCGAATTCACAGCAGAGTTTTCGGCAAAAACTCAGCGGATTCTAACGGATGACATCATGTTCAACAGCATTATAGCGGATCGGCTGGCGAATTTAGCCGTCACGGCTGATAAACTGGCGCGCAACTTTGACCAAGGTAATATCTTCCCGGGCTCTCTTTTAAAGGCGAAATGGTTTTACGATTACACATATACCTCTCATACAGTACAGGAAAAAGAATTTAATGAAATGACGGTTTCTCAGACTCAATTGACTGATCAATTATTTTTTGGTGTTTGTGGGCTAAGGGTAGCGCCGAATAATATCCAAAGAATGAAGCTTGAGCAAGGGAAAACATACACTCTTTCTTTTGAAGTGAAAAGAAATAACACAACTGATTTGAACTATATTCACCTTAAAGAAACGAATTCATGGTACAGGATAAGCGGCACAGATTTATCGGATATTTCTTCCTATCCTTCTGATCAGTTTGTCAGGGTTAATATTAAATTCACAGCCCCTACGACAAGCTCTGTATATACAATAGGCATCGGCGGCTTTAACAGGAATAACAATACAGAGTTATGCTCGTTCGTCATTCGAAAATTGCAAGTTCGCGAAGGCGATACGATAAAGGAGTATGGATACAGTCCTTATGACACACAACTAACGGACAACGTTATTGACGGTGATTACATCCAAGCCCTTTCTATCGGATCTGCTCATATACAAGAGGCAGCGATAGGAACAGCACACATCCAAAAAGCAGCCATAACAAGTGCGCAAATTGCTGAGGCGGCAATAGGAACAGCAGCCATTCAAAACGCTGCTATCGCAAAAGCTCACCTGAAAACAGCGATAATTGATACCGTCCATATCATTGACGGAGCCATTACAAACGCCAAGATTGGCAGTTTGTCAGCTGACAAAATAAATTCTGGTACGATTAATTCTATTAATATTACAGGTTCATTGATCAAAGGCGGCAAATTCCAAGCATTGAACACTAACCGTGATTTTGATTCTTATTTTGATGGAGACAAGCTATATCAGTACAGAAGATCAACTGCCTCAGGAACATATGGGGAATACACAAAATTAGACGTGCAGTCTAGCCTTATATATCAAGAGAGCGGATATGTAGACTCTGATGGTTCAAACCAGGAAATCTATCGAAGTGTAAGCATAGGGGATGGGAAGATTTCAGTTAAAGGGACTGGTAGAACCTCAACCGAAAGCGATGTCCCCGTTGTTGAAATGTACGGCTCTAAAGGAAGCGGCACTACAGGTGTACAAGGAATTATAGCGATTTCCAACGAATCGCCTACAAATAGACCGAAAGATATTTTCACACTGACAGGAGAGGTAAGCTCTATTGACATTGATGAATTAAATTATTTTTCATCATTCCAAAATAGGGCGCGTATTTCAGGTTCTTCTACTTTATTAGAATTAAAACCTAGTAATGCGGAAATTGATGTTTCAGGCGGCATACGAATGAAGTCGTCGAAGCGAACAATATTCGAAGGTGCGCCAGTCGAACTGCCAAAAAGCTCAATAATATATCCAGGAGACAGCCAATACACTACCGCAGAAAAAATCGTAGGCGGCAATGTAACTTCTCTTGTCACAGATATCCACGGAGAATTACAAAACAACATGTGCATATGCGTTACTCAATGTGATGTTGTATTAACGAGTGGTGGATCATATGCCTATGGTTATACTACGATCAACTTTGTTGATGGAAATTCACAAGGTGCAGAAAATATTTTTGCTGTGATGGCTACACCTTACGGATCTAATGCCAATAATGTGACTGCGGGGATAATGAGTCAATCCTCTAAAGGCTTTCAAGTTCATGTTAGGGGAACAGGCGCAAAGGATATGACCAGTGCATCCATAACGGTAAGATTAGTTGTCTTTTATGAAAAAACATAAGGAGGGAGGGATTTGATCAAAGAATTTGTTTTTAATCCTAGTAGCCGTTCGTATATAGAAGGGTTAGAAATGACAGAAACAATTGAGGGAATATCCCTTTCAGCTTGTAATTATCACGAATCAAAATTTGAAAAGGTGTTCTCCATGGACACAGTTGAATTTGACATCAAGACCGAATCAGAAAGAGTTGTCGGGTACGGGCTTCATATTGTCTATGTGAAAGCAACTGGCACAATGGAATATAAACTGTTTCGTATGGTAGCAGATCAAGACGGCTATTTTTGTGACTATATAGATAGTACCGAATACATGTTGATGAAACCAATTCTTCGTGTGTCAGTTTCTCCTGATGGGACGAAGTCAGGAGAATTTTACTTGCACCCTAAAGGCTAAAGGAGAGCAATGAAATGAAACTGGAGCCAATCGAAATAACTCCTCCAAATGATGCAAAAACAACGGAGGAGCAAATGAAAGAACAAATTTTAGATTTACAAAGAATGTGTAATGTTTTAATGGTAAACCAGCCATAAGATCGGAGAGATTCGATGGAAAAACGAAGTGTGTTTTACAACTTTTTTGAGGATTGCTGGAAGAATGGGACTGTTTTAACCATTGAGCTCAAAACACACGTTCAAAAGGGCCGTCTTACGCAAGAAGAGTTTGACGAGATAACAGCCCTTGAGCGCGGAAACGCTTATCCTGACCAAATAGAATAGGAGAATCAATATGGAAGAAAAGAAAACAAACGAAATGGATTTAGAAACGAAAGCGGAGCTATTCGAACGAAAAGCGGCAGCTTATCGCCAAAATTGGATGGATGCTGAAGATGTAATATTGTCGTATCAGTACCTATCAGAAAAAGATAAGCAGCTTTTAGCGGAAAAAGAGCAAGAAATCCAGCATCTGAAGGAACATATTGAGAAGTTAGAAAAGAACCTCAACAACTTGAAAGGTCCAGTAAAACTAAATCATCAAAAAAATTAAGCGGCGGAGAAGCGGCTTTTTTATTTTGCCTCTAAGGAGGTGATAACAAGAAATGGAGGAAACGACTGTGTTTATTAATTTTGAAACATTGGATTTAGCGAGGATTTACCTGTTCGGAGGTGTGAAATATCTCGATTTACTACTGGTCCTCAGCATAATTGACGTCATAACAGGCGTAATCAAGGCATGGAAATTTAAGAAGCTGCGGAGCCGGAGCGCTTGGTTCGGTTATGTCCGGAAGATGCTCAGCTTTTTGGTGGTTATTGTGGCAAACATTATTGATACAATTCTCAACCTGAACGGTGTTCTCACATTTGGGACCGTTCTTTTTTATATCGCCAATGAAGGGCTTTCCATTACGGAGAACCTGGCACAAATTGGCGTTAAGATTCCGGCTGCGATTACGGACCGACTTCATGTAATTGAAGAAGAAAACGAACAAACAACCAAAAAGGATGAACAAGCTGCTGGGTAATCCATCGGCTCTTTTTATTTCAAAAACAGAATAGGAGAGATTTTCATGACAATTGCAGTGAAAAAGAACCTTGTATCAGAAGCAAAATACGCTTTAAAATGTCCTAATCCGATGGCCGCGGAATACATCACCATTCATAACACTTACAATGATGCATCTGCTGCTAATGAGGTCAGCTATATGATCGGAAACACAAGTTCAACGAGTTTCCACTTTGCTGTTGATGACAAAGAGGTAAGGCAGGGCATCCCAACAGATCGCAATGCATGGCACACAGGAGACGGCACAAACGGTCCCGGTAACCGTAAATCTATCGGCGTTGAAATCTGCTACAGCAAGTCAGGAGGGCCTAAATACAGGGCTGCTGAAAAGTTAGCTATCAAGTTTGTTGCTCAGCTGCTTAAAGAACGCGGCTGGGGTATTGATCGAGTGAGGAAGCATCAAGATTGGAGCGGAAAGTATTGCCCACACCGTATTTTAGCAGAGGGACGCTGGAATGAAGTCAAAGCGGCGATTGATGCAGAATTAAAAGCGCTGGGCGGCAAATCATCAAGCAAGAAAACAACTTCATCTAAGACAGCGAAAAAAACAAGCTCAACCAAAAAGAAATCAGCCTTTAATCTGCCTTCTGGCATCTTTAAAGTGAGAAGTCCATTGATGCATAGCGATGCAGTCAAGCAGATCCAAACAGCACTTTCGGCATTGCATTTCTATCCGGATAAGAAAGCCAAAAACTTTGGGATCGATAGCTATTATGGACCGAAAACCGCCGATGCCGTCAGACGGTTCCAGTTGATGAACGGACTAACTCCTGATGGTATTTACGGACCGAAAACGAAGGCGAAGCTGGAAGCACTATTGAAGTAAAAAAAGAAAATCCCTTCCTTATAGGAGGGGATTTTTTTAACTATTGCTTTTCGAGCGTAAGAGGAATCTTCCTGCCAAGTCAATCAGAATATAAACGACAAAGAAAATGATAATCCAACTGATAAAATCAGCCCATATGTTGTTCAAGTTTAACATACCAGCCTTATCTAATCCTGATTGAATCAGCATTGACACCAATGTTGCAATGAAGACATATACAAACCATGCTTTCAATATTGATCACTCCTAGATGTTATCCGATAAATTTACATACATACTTTGTAACGTCGTTATAATCCTCATATCTTTTACAGAACTCATATCCACCCATATCTAATAGTTTTTTGCCTAACCAAGCTAAGCCAGCACCAGCAAGAACTTTCACAGCCCACCAAATAATAGGAGCAATTGTTGGGTTATTTTTTATTTCTTTTATTGCGCTTACTTGTTGATCATATGTTTCTTTAGCTTGATCAGGTGACAACGATTCTAAATAATTTTTCATTTGGACTGCATCAGCCAATTTGATTCCGGATGCAATAGCTTTTTCAACATCGAAACTGTACTTACTTGTCTCTTTGTCAAATGTAGACGCTTCATAAAAAGCTAATGCCAACTGTTCAGCTGCTTTTTTATCTTGATAATCATTATTTGCCTGTGCAGCTTGAGCTTGTGGAGTGCCAAAGATAGATGCAAAACCCAAAGCTAAAACCAACCCCAAAACAATCGCAAACTTAGTCTTAAAACTTCCGATTACACTATTCATTTTTGGTTCTCCTTCCCTTTAAATTTGAAGCAATTAGAGTCTAACATTTCATAATATAATTTTCCATAGTTATAATAAAGTTGGTAGTAAGGTAGCATGAACATAAAGTGAAAGGACTTCTAAAGTTGTGTTCTTATGAACTCAAAATTGACATATTGACTATTGGGAAATTGCTGGGGTCTATAAAAAGCCCTATTACCTGAGTAGGGCTTTAATTAAACCATAGTTTCATTTCTTATCCTAAAAAATCAAAGTAAGGGAATTTTTTCGCTATATCTATTGACGGTTGTAAATAGATATTGTATAATTAAAGTATAGAAAGGAGGTGCTGAAGTGGACGAGGTAAGAAACTGGATTCTTGCTATCGCTGGTATCGTGACCATCATCAAACACATCTACGACATATGGCAGAAGGAAAGCGAAAAGCATAGCAAGAAAAAGAAAAAGCGCTCCCGCCGGGTAAGCAAGAAGCGCTGATACACAGTGAGCAAAGGGGAGTAAATCCCCTTGCTCTATACAGTATACTGCAAAATTGAATTACAGTATACCGTAAAGGCCCACGTCCACGATAGTATGAAAAAATATTTTAAGCAGTACAGCACAGCAGATTTTGCCGTTTTGCTGATTTTGGTTGCCGGGATAGTTGCAATTGATCTGACCGATGAGGGTATGTCTGGAAAGATTGCGCATACTGTATTGATGATAGCCGTTGTTATTACCTTGTTAAAAGGATTCATTATGATGTGGAGAGAAAGCCGACATGAAAGAAAGCGAAAAAATTAAGTTTATCCAGGAAGAAGTTTTGACTGCAGCGGAAGCGGGAGAGCTGCTTGGAGTCACCCGGCAGCGTTTAAGCACTCTTGTGACTTCTGGAAAGCTCAAGCCGGTTAAAAAGGTTGGGACAGTTGCGTTGTTTTTGCTTGGACATGTACAAGCCCTTAAAAAAGAATTAGAAGCCGGCCGGAAGAAATACCGGCCGTACGATGACTGATACAAAACTTTTGTCACGGAAATAGACTAAATAGAAAAATATATGTTTGTTGGGGATAATATGGTAAATTTTTATATGTGTGTATTTCTAATGAAAAGGGGTAATCAAATTGGATGAGTCAAAACCTATAAGAAGATCAAAGGTTGTGAAAACTGAACCTTCACCAGAAGATAAAAGCAAACAAGTAATGGAAATGTTGATGGGCATTGTGAGTAATTCAACACAGCAAACGATTCGAACTATGAATATTGAAAATAAGCTTGATAATGTTGCAATTTTTGTGGATTACGATAATGTCTATTGGTCATTAATGAATAATTTTAATCATGATCCGGACCATGAATTAGAAGAGAAAAATCTATTTTCAAAATTGTGGGATAGATACGGTCAAGATAACGTCAGAGCCTTTAGAGTATACGCGGACTTCCAAAAAATAAGAAGTAGCTTAACGAGGTTACAAAAGAAACGCGTTCAAATTCGTCATGTTTATTCAAACGGCAAAGAAGGAGATTATCGCAAAAATTCTTCTGACATAGAGCTTTGCATCGATGCAATCGAAAATACTTATAAAGATCCTTCAATAAGTTGTTACGTGTTTGTAACTGCCGATAGTGACATGATTCCGATCATGAGTAGGTTAATGTACAAGGGTAAAAGAGTGGAACTTTTTTATTTATCTAAAACTGCTCCCAAATATGTTGAGATGAAGCAATACGTACATTATGCTGAGGACTTAGTCGAGTTGCTTGGGGTCGAAGAGAAAAAATATGACCTTGCTAAACTCTCAATTCAAATCCTTATTGAAATAAAGAAATGGCACGAATCTAACGCAGATAGAGAAGATCGCTTTTTGGGCATAGGATGGTTGAAAAAAGATTTAGTTGCAAAATTAGCTGTTCCTGCCGAACTTGTTAGTGAACTGTTAGAAGATCTTAAGCAACAGAGCTTAATTATTGAAGAGGCGAAAGAGTTAACAAAAGGAATGAAAAAAGGCTCCTCAAGAAATCAAATTGTATGTTCTGAATCCGGCTTGGCTAAAATACTTGAATCAGAAGATCAACTACAAGTTGTAAAATAATTGCTTTTTTTGCTTGACAGGAAATATATATTGGTTGTATTATGAATACACATTAGAAACACATACACTATAATTACTATTCACTATATTATTCACTATAGAAAGCAGGGAGATACCCTGCTTTCTTATTTTATTTAAAAGTCCACATCTTTTTATGCTTATCCCACTTCAATTCACCTTTCATCAAAAGGTTCTTCACAGTTGCACGGATATCCTCTTCACTCTTTCCTGTTTTCCTTTTCAAATCATTCAAAGTTGGGTTCTTTCCATATAACTGCATGTTCACTATGATCTGATATACTTTCCGTTCAAAATCAGTCATTTGATCATCTCCCTAAAGGGATTATATAAGAACAAATGTTCCGACTGCAAATATCATGTTATTTTTTGAAAAATAACACGAAAATAACGAAAATCCCACTCAACTGTGAAAAGATGCGGTTTCTTCTTGTTTTATCTTCGTTGTTTTTTATCACGGGAACCCTTGAATGAAAGAGTCTGAAATCATGCGAAAATAGGGTGAATTATGGGCGGAATGATGTAATCAAACGGCGAAAACCCTTGATATACCAAGGGTTTGTCGGCAACGGACGTCATTTTTGATGCCCTTTTGATGCCATTTATAAATTTTCGAGGCTTCTTACGAGTTCACACTTGTGAGAGGCTTCTTTTTTCTGTCTTTTGTGATGTGTAAATAAACCTGTGTAGTATGTACGGGCTCACATGGCATTTATGGACCGAAAACAAAAGCAAAAATTGAAGTGTTATTGAAGTAATAAAAAGGTCCCTTGAAATTCAAAGGACCTACAAAAGTTTCAATCATCACTCTTATACCTTTTTGGGATCTTGTCTCTCCAGATAAGCATAAGTTCTTTGAATTTTTCTGTCTCCATAAAACTCTTATCATTTTCACTTTCTGTATAAAGGTGTTCCACTACTGTTTCATCTTTTTTTATATATGCAATGGTGGTGTTTAATTGAATCTCATATTCTTCAGAAGAACCATCCAATACTTCAAGAACAATATTTAAGCATTCATAAGCTTCCTCTACTGAAACAATATCTTCTATGAAATCGGAAAAGTATTCTAGTTCTGTTGGAGGAACTAATCTTAAGTATTCTAAAGGGTCTCTTTTAAATTCAAATGAATATACAAAGATAAATCAGTCCTTCCTTTTATTTATTCTTAGTTTACTGTCTCCGTTCATTACTCCTCGTAGAGCTTAGTTACTAACTCGGTAAATAGGGTTTAAAAATTATGGTCCAAACCTTTGTTATTTCTCTCTCTATTGCAGACAGGAGACCATATTGGTATACTCTCATACGACAAAAAAGACTCAGTTATCTAAAAAATAATGCCACCAACACTCTTAGACGGTCTCCCCCTAGGAAAGTACTGTCAAAGAGAAATCCTGTTAAAATGTCTATTTGTGCTGCTTTTTTTTAGCTACTAAAAGACAATGTTTTCCTTGCAATTAGAAACTAGTCTTTTATTTAAAGCAACAGAATAATGATATCCGATCCCCAAAATTCACTGTCCATGGAGTTAGATTCTTGATGAAATCCGTCCCAACTCTATGGAGACAGACAATCCAATTATCAACTCTGATATTAGTTTTTTTATGATTATCAAGGAGGACTTAATAGTGCATTTCTCAAAAATGATAGATCGTTTGGCTTTATATGATTTACATAGAAAAAGAAGCAAAGATAAACATTTTTCTGCTGCTTTTACAACCGAAATAGATGATAGAGAGGAATTTTACACTGCAAATATAGCTGATGTTTCAATTGATTTGAATGAATCTAAAAAAAATTATAGGGTTGGAACATTTAGTTATGAATCCTTACTTCAATCTGGGAATCCTGTTAATGATACTTTAGAAGGGGAGGTTTTTTTAAATGAAAATGATATAGATCAACCCAATGTCATCTTTGTACACGGCTGGCGCATGGATTCGTACAATAGAATCAAAAAAATATTTCATAATCGTATAATGAACGATTTAGGCTGGAACATGTATTATTATTCTCTTCCATACCATTTTGAAAGAGAACCGGAAAATTCACTGTATAGTGGCGAGTTGATGATTAGTGCAAATATTGATCGTACAATTGAGTCGACAAGACAGGCCGTTGTAGATTTACGAGCGTTAATTCATTGGATAAAAGCAAATAAAAAAGGCCCTGTTATCATAGTGGGAGTAAGCTTAGGAGGATGGGTTACTAATCTAATTGCTACCCTAGAATCTCAAATTGATGCAGTGGTATCAATCTTTTATGCCAATCGCCTTTCTTATTCGATATGGAACACGATCCCAGGTAAATACATAAGAGAAGAATTAGAACAAAATGGTGTGATCTATGAAGATTTAATAAAATATTGGAAGATCACAGATCCTAGTCAAGCCTTGCCGAAAGTTAATAAAGATAACATTCTGCTGATTTCTGCTAAACACGATCAATATATTGACTTAAAAGATGCAGAGTATTTATGGGAATGTTGGGAAAAACCAACAAGATATGTCTACAATTGTGGTCATTCAGGTATTGTACTTTGTCGCAAAAAGGTGGCAAATGATACGCTTTCCTTTATACAAGAAAGAATACATACGGGAAAACCTGATTCAGTACATTTGTAAACCTTATAAGAAATGAAAGACCAACTGCGACTTCAGTTGGTCTTTCCTATTTATTAATAAAGAAACTGAGTGAGATTGATGACAAAACTACTATGCTTGCTAGTCGTTTTCTTTAATCACCCTTGCCAATAGTTCCACCTCACCCCGAATCCCAATCGCAGGCTCCCACGAATCAATCAAACGAATCGCCTTCTGATTGAATTCCATCGCTTTCGTTTTCTCTCCGTTACGATACAACAGCTGTGCCATCCCATAATCATAATAGATCAACTCAACTTGATTCGCGTTATGTTTGTCATAAAGCATCTGCTCAAAGGCTTCTTCCGCTTTTTCAAACTGACCACATTTCACGTAAGCGACACCCAGATTGAAATAGGCTTCTATCGTTTTTTCGCCGCCGTACGTGGAGCTGATTTCATTTGCGGCTTCGTATAATTGAATGGCTTCTTCATCATGACCTCTCGCGAAGCTTAGGTCTCCGCGAACCAGCAGAACCCTATGTTGAATCGTAGGGGAAATTGGTTGATCTTCGATTTTGTTTAAAATGGTCTTTGCTTTTTCCTGTTGCCCGGCTTTTAAAAACAGCCTTGCTTTGAGTGCGTGTCCCCAAACCTTTAGATCATGGGCATCGTGAGTATCTGATTGTTCCAGAATCCTCAATCCAGCTTCAATTTGCTGTAAGGCCCCGTCTAAATCATTGACTTCCATCAGTGCCCAGCCTGCTGTGTCGATTCGGAAGAACGCTTCTCGTGTGTGTTTGCCTAATTGATGGGCGGCGTCGGCGGCTTTGCACCCGTATTCGATTCGCAGGGGCAGGTTGATTCTGCTCAGAAAATGGCTGATGCGGGTGATGAGTTCGATTAGGATTTCTTTTTGTTCGGTTTCGCTTGACCATTTGATGACCTTTAAGATATTTGGCCATTCTTGTTTCATTTGATCTAAGTTCCGTCCCAGCAGGTAGCTCCAATAGATAGAGTTTGGCTTTTCCCGCTTTAAATGGGTTTCGGCATAATCAATATAATAGCGGGCCCAGCGGCTGCGGGCTTCTTTTTCATATTCGTGATGTTCGGACAAGTGCTGTTCTCCGTAAGCGACAACGGTTTGATGCGCTAAGTATTGTGTCCTTACCTCGCTTCGCTCCGGCTGAATCAGAGCATACGACCGCATTTGTTCTATTGCGTAATGAAAACGGCGGGTGTCTAATCCGGGCGCTGCCGCCAGGCTGTTTTTATCCGGCGGCTTGCTGAAAAAGCAAAGCGTTTGCCATAGCTTTCGTGTATCTTCGTTGCATCTGTCCCAGGTGCGGCCAAAGAGGAACTCAAACAATTCCAACAGAGAGTAGCCCGCTTTTCCAAGTTCATGAATCAGCTCCTGAGCGGGAATGTCATCGTCTGACATATAGGCGATGCTGAGTGCCATGGCTTTCGGGTTTCCGGCAGTCGCTGATATGAATTCGTTCTTCAGTTCAGACGATAGATGTAACAGCTGCTCCAGTTTTTCCTGTTTATGTGGGAGGTTGCATGTTTGTAAGCAGCGATGCACTTCTTGATGAAAAAATACTAGGGCATCTGTTTGGTCAAGGCCGCTCAGCTGGATGGCTGCCATTTCTCCAAAGCCTTCTCGATGGGTTTGCTTTACATTTTCCCGCGCTGTAAGGAGAACTTTTACGCCTTGTGGAAGGCTGGTGATAAATTCGTGAATGTCACGTTCTGCGGTATCAATGCTGTCAACGATCAGCAGTACCGTTTTTTCTCGAGTGTAATTGGCTAACGCATTGCGGACGACGAAGCGTTTTTCATTGATTGATTTATCGATTTGTTCTGTGCGCCCGAGCTGATAGGCGATCGTATTTAAAAAATCGCTAAAGCTTAAACCTTTCCAATCGGCGCTGACCCAGATGATGCTATTGAATGCCGGCCAATCTGAAGTATCATCGACACAGGAATAGGCAGCTTCAAGAGCGATTGTGGTTTTTCCCATGCCGGCCCAACCGGTGATTAAACAGACTGGTGACGGAGAAAGCATCCATTGCCGTATCGCTTCCATATCAAAGCTGCGTCCGATAAAGCTCCCGGACCAGCGTGACGGTATGTTATGCGTGATAGGCTGTTCTGTAAGCGCATTCGATTTTTGGACGGAGATATCATGAAACAGCCGTTTTACCGCTTTTTCAATATCGTCATCACTCGGAGCTCCGAATGAACCGTTTTTTCGCAGCGTTTTCGCTTTTTTGAGACAAGATGCCGCCCATACAGGCAATGCAGGTTTGATAACAGGGATGGTGGTGGTTTCCAGCAGGCCGGTCAGCCACTCGATATCCAAGTCGGTCTTTTCGAGAATGATCCAGATCATTCCGAACAGTTTTCCGTCGTCAATTCTTCCGGGAATATAGTTTGCACCCATCTGTCCGATCCAGCTTTTGATCGTGTTAGAGGAGACTCCCAACTGGAGTGCGATTTTATCTATATAAGACTGTCCTGTTTTTTCATTCTTTTTCCTTCTGACTTTGTAATCAGGATGAAGTTTTAGCGATTTGACGGCAGGTGCCAGCAGTTCTGCAAATTGTTTTCGGTTTTCAAGTTCAGCCATAAGCCTGCACCTCCTATTAGTACTATTTTATCAATCCAGCGTTTTTTGTATATGAAAAAATAAAAGTACAGTGCCGCTGTCCTTTTATACAGCAGGAAAGGCTGTTGAACGTCTTGAAAAGCAGATAAAATGGGGGCAGTAACAGAGAAAACAAAAATGTATGCACTTACATTTTATTTTCTAAAGAAAGGAATTTGCCAAATGACTCACACAGTACCTCAGAACATGAAAGCGGCTGTTATGCACAACACAAGAGAGATCAAAATTGAAACATTGCCTGTGCCTGACATCAATCATGATGAAGTGTTGATTAAGGTGATGGCTGTCGGAATTTGCGGATCGGATCTGCATTACTATACAAATGGCAGAATAGGAAATTATGTAGTAGAAAAACCATTTATTCTCGGTCATGAATGCGCGGGTGAAATTGCCGCAGTCGGATCGTCTGTCGAACAATTCAAGGTGGGAGACCGTGTAGCTGTTGAACCGGGTGTCACGTGCGGACGCTGTGAGGCGTGCAAGGAAGGACGTTATAACCTTTGTCCGGATGTACAGTTCTTGGCGACACCGCCAGTTGACGGCGCATTTGTCCAATATATCAAAATGCGTCAGGACTTTGTTTTTTCGATTCCGGATTCTCTTTCCTATGAAGATGCTGCTTTGATCGAACCGTTTTCTGTCGGCATTCATGCAGCGGCGAGAACGAAGCTTCAGCCCGGATCAACGATTGCGATTATGGGAATGGGGCCGGTGGGGTTAATGGCTGTTGCGGCAGCTAAAGCATTTGGGGCAGGCACAATTATCGTGACCGACTTAGAGCCGCTGCGGTTAGAAGCTGCGAAAAAAATGGGAGCGACTCATGTCATTCATATCCGTGAACAGGATGCGCTTGAAGAAATTAAGACAATCACGAATGATAGAGGCGTTGATGTTGCTTGGGAAACAGCGGGGAATCCAGCGGCATTGCAATCCGCACTGGCTTCTGTGCGCCGGGGCGGTAAACTGGCGATTGTCGGTTTGCCTTCTCAGAATGAGATTCCGCTCAGTGTGCCGTTTATTGCGGATAATGAGATTGATATTTACGGGATCTTCCGTTATGCCAATACGTATCCAAAGGGAATTGAATTTCTCGCTTCCGGCATTGTGGACACAAAGCATTTGGTTACGGACAAATATTCGCTGGAGCAGACGCAAGAGGCGATGGAGCGGGCGCTTCAATTTAAGAATGAATGCTTAAAAGTAATGGTGTATCCAAATCGCTGAGTGAACTGTGAGGGGGGGGCTTTGGATTCTCCCTCTTGTTTACTAAAAATGAAAACGGATTCTTGGGGTGGGAAATGATGATTGAAACAGAAAAAGTCACGGCATTGAAGGCGAAGCATCAGTCAAAATCCAGCACTGGCCTGTCCTGGTTTGAACGAATCGGATATGGTTTCGGTGATATGTCGTATAATATTGTCTTTCAGTTTGTAAACGCATACTTATTATTCTATTATACAGACGTCGGCGGCATTCAGCCTGCGGTGATCGCCACTTTGTTTCTTGTTGTGCGGGTGCTGGATGCTATTTTTGACCCGATTATGGGATTGATTTTAGACAAAACGAATACACGGTGGGGAAAGGCAAGGCCATATCTGCTGTGGGTGGCATTTCCTTTTGCGTTATTTACGTTTTTATGTTTCACGACGCCTCATTTCGGTGAGACGGGGAATATGGTATATGCGTACATCACCTATATTCTGCTTGGGATGTCCTTTAGTATGCAAACGATTCCGGTGAACAGCTTAACGGGTCGGATGACGAATTCTGTGGAGGAACGAACGGTTCTGACCACAACCCGGATGATTTTGGTGTATATCGGCATCCTTTTATCCATTTCCTGTGCGACACCGCTTGCAACTGCTATCGGAGGAGAGGATCAGGCGTTTGGATTTCAGATGACGGCGCTCATTTATGCGGCGGTCAGCATCGTTTTGAATCTATTCAGTTTCTTTACTGTACGGGAGCGGATTCAGCCTGAAAAGAGAAAAAAACAAGGGATCAAAAAGACGTTATCCGTTTTATTCCGAAACAAACCTTTGCTTATGTTAGTTTCATCATTTTTAGCTTTTGCGATCGGATTTAATATTAAGCTCAGCACGATGGTGTACTATTTTACGTATAACGTCAATCATAAAGAATTCGTGTTTTTGGGAACCGTTTTATTTTTCGGAGCAGCGCTGATCAGCAATCTGTTTATTCCTTTCTTTTCTGAGAAGTGGGGCAGAAAACAAGTCATGATCATCACGGCGGCTCTATCGCTTCTTTCTTACGCGGGCCTTCAGTTTACATCGTATTCTTCGATTCCGCTTATTTTCTTTTGGCTTTTCGTTTCTGGATTTTTCACGACGCCTTTGAATACCCTTGCTTGGGGAATGGTTGCCGATTGTGTCGATTATGCGGAATGGAAAACCGGGGTTCGCGCGGATGGTGTGGTGATTTCGAGCATGAGCTTTATTAATAAGCTGGGCGTTGCGTTAGCCGGGTCATTTTCAGCCATTTATTTAGGAATCGCCGGGTATGTCGCGAATACCGATCAGACGGCATCGTCATTGAATGCGATTAAAAATATGAATGCGCTCATTCCGGGATTGTTCATTCTGCTGTCTATTATTCTCATTTCTTTTTATCCTTTAACTGAAAAAAAATATAAGCAGGTGATGTCTGATCTGGAGCAAAGGGCTGCAAGATGAGTATACGTAAAATTTAAAATATTCTATGAAAATGGTTGTATTTATGACAGAAAGCACTATACTGAAACTATAATCGAGAACTGACAAATGAGTGTGATAATGTGGGAAGCCAATCTGTTATTTGTATTGGAGAATTGTTAATTGATTTCTTTTGTACCGATGTGGATGTTGATTTAATGGAAGGGCGCAATTTCTTAAAAAGTGCCGGCGGTGCTCCGGCGAATGTGTCAGCAGCAATTGCCAAGCTGGGCGGAGACGCCGCTTTCAGCGGAAAAGTAGGCAAGGATCCGTTTGGGTATTTTCTGAAGAAAACATTGGACGCCGCACAGGTGGATACCTCTATGCTGGTCATGGATGAGAAAGCGCCTACAACGCTTGCTTTTGTTTCATTAAAACAAAATGGGGAGCGCGATTTTGTTTTTAATAGAGGCGCGGACGCTTTGTTTACGCTGGAGGATATTGACCAGGATAAATTAAACGAAGCGAAAATCCTTCATTTCGGCTCAGCGACGGCATTGTTATCAGATCCGTTTTGCTCAGCCTATTTACAGCTGATGTCGAGTGCGAAAGAAAATGGACAGTTTATTTCGTTCGACCCTAACTACCGTGAGGATTTATGGAAGGGAAGGGTTTCAGAGTTTGTAAGTGTCGCGAGAAATGCGATTGCTTTAAGCGACTTTGTGAAAGTCAGTGACGAGGAGCTTGAGATTATCAGCGGTGCGAAGGATCACGAAAAGGGTGTTGCGATCCTTCATGAGATCGGAGCGAAAATTGTTGCTGTGACACTTGGGAAAAGCGGGACGCTTCTTTCGAATGGAAAAGATCATGAAATCATTCCGAGCATTCCGGTTACATCAATTGACTCAACGGGAGCGGGAGACGCTTTTGTCGGCGCCGCTTTATATCAATTGGCAAACACGGATCAGATTCAATCTGTTGATGCTGATTTTGCGAAGCTGCGTGAGATTGTGGCGTTTGCCAATAAGGTGGGCGCTCTTGTGTGCACTAAAATCGGGGCGATCGATGCACTGCCCAGCATGGAAGAGATTGAAGTTTATTTGTGACCATCGAGGATGTTTTCTTGAAAGTCTTTGGACTTTGGGAAACATCCTTTTTTATATTGTGCGTAAATGTTAAATTCGGGTAAAAAGTTATGTATTTTCTATTAGGATTTCATTTTTTATTAAAAAAGTGAAACTTTTAACGATAATAAATAGTATATGTGGTAAGAAGTTTAACGAAATAGCGGAGGAACTACATGATGAGTATAATAACGAGATTCAAAGATATTATGTCGGCGAATATCAATGCTTTGTTGGATAAGGCTGAAAATCCAGAGAAAATGGCAGATCAATATTTAAGAAACATGAACAGCGATTTGTCTAAGGTAAAGGCAGAAACAGCAGCCGTTATGGCTGAGGAGCAAAGGACAAAAAGAGAATTACGTGAATGCCAGGCAGACATGGAGAAAATGGAAAGCTATGCGATGAAGGCGCTGCAAGCGGGGAATGAGGGCGATGCGAGAACATTCCTTGAAAGAAAAACATCTTTAGGATCAAAGCTTTCTGAGCTGCAGACGGCGAATCAAATGGCTGCTGCCAATGCCGCGCAAATGAGAAAGATGCATGACAAACTGGTGTCTGACATTGGAGAGCTGGAAGCACGCAAAAATATGATCAAGGCGAAGTGGGCAGTAGCGAAAACGCAAGATAGAATGAACAAGCTGGGCGCTTCTGTTTCGGGTGCCAGCCAATCAATGTCTGCATTCGGCAGAATGGAGGACAAAGTAAATCAGGCACTTGATCAGGCGAATGCAATGGCTGAACTGAACAGCGCTCCGCTGGATGATATTGATGATCTGACTGCTAAATATGATACTGTCGGTTCAAGTCAGGTGGATGATGAACTTGCGGCGTTAAAAGCGAAAATGATGCTCGATAAATAATACATAGGAGGCCGCAGCTTTTCGGCTGCGGCACATTTTATCATAAGATGTGAGAGGGAACGGTAATGATAATATCTTATAAGTGTCCGAACTGCGGCAGTGATATGGCATTTGACAGTGAATTCGGGTCGTTATCCTGCGGCAGCTGCGGAAGACAGGACAATATTGAAAGCCTTCCGAAAGAAAACATTGCGGCGCGGTTTTCTGATGATGAAGCAAAGGAATATCAATGTGAAAACTGCGGTGCCGTTTTAATGACGGAAGCTGAAACGACAGCGACAACGTGCAGTTTTTGCGGAGGTGCTGCTATACTTGCCGATCGTTTATCAGGACATTTGGCGCCGGCGAAGGTCATTCCATTTACAATCAGTAAACAAGAAGCAGAGCAGGCATTTCGAAAGTGGTGCAAAAAAGGTCTTCTGACACCAAGAGGTTTCATGTCGGCTGATCGTATTAAAAGCATCACCGGCATGTATATTCCATTTTGGATGTTTGATTTAAATAGTGAAGTACAGGTGACAGCGAACTGTACCAGAGTCCATCAATATGAAGAAGGGGATTATATTTGCACGGAAACAGAGCACTTTGAAGCGTTTCGTGATATCAATCTCGATTATTTGAAAATTCCTGTGGATGCCTCTGAAAAAATGAAAGATGAATTAATGGATAAATTGGAGCCTTATTCATACGATGAGCTGAAGGACTTTCAAACGGCATATTTGGCCGGTTATATTGCGGAAAAATACAATTATACCGATGAGGAGCTTTTTCCGAGGGCAAAAGAGAAAGTCAGCAATTATATAGATTCATACATACATTCTACTTTTTCCGGATATACGTCAGTCAATGTGAGGGACAAACATATTCACACGAAAAACGTGAACAGCTTTTACGTTCTGCTTCCCGTTTGGATGGTCAGTTACGATTATGAAAGAGCAGAGCATACTTTTGCGATGAACGGGCAAACAGGCAAGGTTGTCGGAAAGCCGCCGATCAGTTCAGGAAAAGTGGCGGCGTGGTTTAGCGGAATAGCAGGCGGGGCATTTCTTGCGTTGAAGCTCGTCTCATTGATGATGGGAGGCGGATTTTGATGCGGGGATTTTTCGGGAAAGCGATTTTTGTTGTGCTGGCTGTTTTCATCATGATGCCGGTACTGGGGATCGGAGCGGTGAGAGCTTCTGAATCACAGCAGCATGTGTATGACCATGCTCATCTATTATCGAAAGCAGAAATCGGAAAACTCGAATCTCTCTCGGCAGAGCTGGGGGCAAAGAGGGACACTGATTTCATCATTATTACGACAAAAAGCACGAACGGTGAGGATATTGCCGATTATGCCGGCGACTTTTATGATCGTTACGGAAAAGGCAGTACAGCTATTTTAACGATTGATATGGCGGATAGAGAAGTATTCATCGCGGGCTTCAAAAAAGCTGAAAAGTATTTGGACAACAGCAGGCTAAACAGCATCAGAAATACGATTTCATCTGATTTATCAAATGAAGATTATTTCAAAGCTTTTCAGACATATATTCAGCTTTCCTATAAAGATATGGGCATAAAACCGGGAATCAATCCCGACAACATATTCTTTACATGGTGGTTTCAGCTCATTGTTGCCATCGCAGTCGGAGGCATCGCGGTTTCAATCATGCTTTATCATGCAGGCGGCAAAGTAACGGTTAATGGGAATACATATATGGATCAACGTACGTCCGATGTGATTGATCAATATGACACTTATATCAGAACGACTGTAACAAGAGAAAGAAAACCGTCAAATGATAAAGACAGCGGCGATGGCGGGGTTACGAAAGGCGGTACGTCATACAGCGGAAGCCGCGGCAGTTTCTAAAAGTAAGAAATAGAGAAAGGGAGAGGCATAATGTCGTTTTTCAGAAATCAATTAGCGAATGTAGTTGAGTGGGAAGAATTTAGAGATGATATGATTTTTTATAAATGGAACAATCGTGAAATTAAAAAAGGGAGCCGTTTAATCATTCGTCCCGGACAGGATGCTGTGTTTTTGAGCAATGGCAGGGTTGAAGGGATGTTTCAAGATGACGGTGATTATGATATTGAATCTGAGATTATTCCATTCCTGTCAACATTAAAGGGCTTTAAGTTTGGGTTTAACAGCGGCATGCGCGCCGAGGTGCTGTTTGTTAATACGAAGGAATTTACCGTAAGATGGGGAACAAAGCAGGCGATAAATATTCCGGCAGCGGGAATGCCTGGCGGGATGCCGATTCGCGCGAACGGCACATTTAATTTCAAGGTGCAGGACTATATCAGCTTGATTGATAAAATCGCCGGCGTGAAGGATCAGTATTTTGTAGAGGATATTAAAACCCGGATCACTTCCATTCTGGATCAGCTTCTTATGAAGTGGATCACTAGAGAAGGGAAAGACATGTTTAATCTCCAAGCCAACGCTTTTGACATTGCGAAGGGGATTCAAGAAGACTTAGATATGCAATTAATCAGCGACGGAATGACGATCACCGGTTTTCAAATCATGAGCTTTAATTACCCTCAAGAGGTTCAAGATATGATTACAAAGAACGCTTCCTACGGCATGGTTGGGGATGTAAATAGATACCAGCAAATTTCAATGACGGATGGAATGGCGTCCGGAAAGATGAGCGGAGGCGGGGCGGCTTCTGATATGGCTGGAATGATGATGGGAATGAATATGGCCAACCAGATGATGAATCAAATGAATCAGAATCAGCAGGCGCAGTCATCAGGATCACAGTCATCTGGCAGCGGAAGCAAACCAAATTTCTGTCCGAACTGCGGCACAAAAACCGGTGAAGCTAATTTTTGCCCGAATTGCGGCCAAAAGCTTGTGTAAGAATGATACAGTGAAAAGTCCGGAGTGGTCAGACACTCGGGACTTTTTTTATGCGTTGTCTATTGTCTGCTCCTGAACAGGCCATTTTCGGGCACCAGCTTGGACAATGCCTAGCAGCAATTGACGCCGTTCCTGTAAAGAATGGATAGCCGTTTGGAATGTCTGCTTTGATAAAGTGGGTATGCCTTTTTGTTGAAGCTTTGTGATGTCTGGTTCCGGCGGCGCTTGTTCAGCTGAATGGATATACGCGGTATGAACGGTATCCAAATAGTTTTTAATGCTTGAGCGCGTTTCTTTGATGTGAAGCTGGTTCGGCTGATATTGTTCAGGAATGCCGTATTTCAAAATGGTTAATGCCTCATCCAATACAGTGACAGCTATAATGGATGATTCCTGGCGCTGCGTGCTATGGTAAAAATGAAGAATAGGGAAGGCGTAATGCTGAGCGGTCAGCTTTCCCAGCTCTGATGAGATCGTGACAAGAAGAAAATCAATGTCGTGAAAATCTTTGCCGTTCCATGCATTCTGGACAATTTCAGTTCCGTCACGCCCCACGCCCCACGCTTAATACACCTTGGGCAAAGGAGCGCTTTTGGTTAACCGCACTTAATACGGAAATCAAATAGGTGACAGAAAATGTGATTGTGAGGAGGCCATGAGCTGTTTCTATGACCGTGACGAGCTTCCATAGGTCTCCGTTTGGTGCGAGGTCGCCATTCCCTAATGTAAACATGACATAACCGGTAAAATAAATTCGGTCTGACAAGGATGCCGGTTCTTTCGTTTGAGTGTCCATAAGTGAATGGGGGTCACTTGAGAAAATCAAAAACCACCCGTCCCAAAATAAAATGATCCATATCACTAATGTCAGGCATAACAGCAGAGGACCTGCCGTGCTGAGAACCTTTGCGTGGTCTCCGCTGATTTTGCGGAAGCCTTTCCACAGCCATGCTGACAAACATCTTGTGATCGGGCCTGCGCCGCTCTCTAACCATAATGTGGTCCATAAAAAATCGATCATGCCTGCTGTTAACAATAAAAGGCCTGCAATGACATAAACCTCATTCAATTTTGTTGCCTCCCTTAGCCAGCCATCTTTTCTTTTTTATTTCCTTTTACCTTTAGTCTGAAACAATTGTTCAAATGTTTGATAAGAAAGTCATTGTATAGAAGAAAAACAGGAGGAGTTACCCAACAGTTAACCATCTTGTCGTTGATAGCAGATAAACAGAAACTCACAGAAATTTTGACTAGATTTACTTATTTTCACAAAGAAAAAAGTTCATTTTCCCCTTGAATTGATGATTTTTCTTTGATTAGATAAAAAATTTTCAGAAATTTATATTGACTGTAAGTGTTTTTATAATTATGATAATATCAGAAGTAACAAAAATGTCACTATTATATTACTAAAATAGAACTATCAAGTGACTATAAAGTAACAAGTTGTCGAGTGTATGTGCAAAGAAATGCTCACTGTTTTTTTTAGATGAAAATGAAATCGCTTCCAAAAGAACTGAGAGGCTAAGCTGAAGGGAAGGTAATGAGGCCATTGGATAAACATGAAGAATTTTTTCTGAAGCCTTCTCACCAGATGTAAGAAAAGCAGCAACCCTAGAATAAGTTTTTGAAATACGCAGTAATCGATTTTGAAAAAGACTGGGGGAAACAGTATGAATAAACAAGGTAATCAAATGTCATTTTTACGTACAGTTATTATAGTCTCGACTTTCGGCGGTCTCCTCTTCGGTTATGATACGGGAGTGCTTAATGGAGCTTTGCCGTATATGGGAGAGCCGGACCAGCTTAACCTCAATGCCTTCACAGAGGGGCTTGTCACCAGTTCACTTCTTTTTGGAGCCGCATTGGGTGCCGTATTTGGCGGCAGGATGTCTGATTTTAACGGCCGCCGCAAAAATATTTTGTTCCTCGCTGTTATATTTTTCATATCAACGCTCGGGTGTACGTTTGCTCCAAATGTAACGATCATGATTATCTCCCGTTTTGTGCTCGGAATTGCGGTCGGGGGCGCATCAGTTACGGTTCCTGCCTATTTAGCGGAGATGTCTCCTATGGAAAGCAGGGGGCGGATGGTGACGCAGAATGAACTGATGATTGTATCAGGACAGCTTTTGGCCTTTATTTTTAATGCGATTCTCGGAACAACAATGGGAGACAGCTCCAATGTGTGGAGATTTATGCTCGTCATTGCGTCGCTCCCTGCGGTATTCTTGTTTTTCGGTATGCTTAGAATGCCTGAGAGTCCTCGCTGGCTCGTCTCTAAAGGGAGAAAAGAAGATGCTTTGCGGGTTTTGAAAAAAATTAGGGATGAAAAGCAGGCTGCGTCTGAGCTGGAAGAAATTGAATTCGCTTTCAAAAAAGAAGATAAGCTTGAAAAAGCGACGTTTAAAGATCTTGCGGTACCGTGGGTGCGCCGGATTGTGTTCATTGGAATCGGGATTGCGATTGTACAGCAAATTACAGGTGTAAACTCAATTATGTATTATGGTACTGAAATTTTAAGAGATGCCGGTTTTCAAACGAAAGCCGCATTAATCGGAAATATCGCGAATGGCGTGATTTCGGTATTGGCAACATTCGTCGGAATCTGGCTGCTAGGGAAAGTTGGCCGCCGGCCGATGCTGATGACAGGTTTGATCGGTACGACAACGGCATTATTGCTGATCGGGATATTCTCACTTGTGCTCGAAGGATCACCGGCTCTTCCATATGTGGTTCTGTCGTTAACAGTGACATTCCTTGCATTTCAGCAGGGTGCGATCTCGCCAGTGACGTGGCTGATGCTTTCTGAGATTTTCCCGCTCCGCCTTCGCGGTTTGGGAATGGGGGTCACGGTATTATGTCTGTGGATGGTGAATTTTGCAGTCAGTTTCACTTTCCCGATATTGCTGGCCGCGATTGGGCTGTCCACAACGTTCTTTATCTTCGTTGTACTAGGAATTTGCTCTGTATTGTTTGTGAAGACATTTTTACCGGAAACGAAAGGGCTTTCGCTTGAGCAGCTGGAGGATAATTTCCGCGCTTATGTTCGCGGCGAGGCGAAGAAAGATTCCAGCTCTGAAGTGGTTGGATAAGGCATATAAAAAGAATCCGCATCTGTGTGCGGATTCTTTTTTGTTCCATTAGTTAGGTCTGACAAGGATTTTGACTTGGTTTTTCTCTTTAATAAGAGCCCCGAAGCCTTCCTCGATCAAATCGTCTAATACGATTTTTTTTGTTACAAGTTTGTCAGCTGCAAAATAACCTTCTTTCATTAATGACAATACAGCCGGGAAGATGTCGCGGTATCCGATAATTCCTTTGACTGTACGTTCTTTGATGACGATGTCGTTCGGGTGGATTTCAGCGCCTTTTTCCCAAATGCTTACAATGACTGTTTCACCGGCAATTGTAGTGGATTGGATCGCTTGTCGCAGTACCACTGGAACGCCAGTGACTTCGAATGCTACGTCGACACCGCCTCCAGTACGTTCTGCAATTTCAGCGACTACATCATCTGTTTTGGACGGATCAACGATGATGGCTCCAAGCTCCTCAGCTTTTTGCTGGCGTTCAGGTGAAAGCTCGACAGCGTAAATGTCAGTCGCTCCAGCAGCCTTCAGCGCTTCAATCACAAGAAGCCCGATCGGTCCGCAGCCGAATACAGCCGCTTTGTCACCGGCTTTGATTTTGCTTGAGCGGACAGCGTATAAAGCGACCGCGGAAGGCTCAACAAGAGCGCCTTGTTCATATGATAATTCCTCAGGAAGTTTGAACAACAGCTCTTCATCTACAGAGACGTATTCAGAGAAACCGCCGCCTCCGCCGGCTAAGCCGAGGAATCCCATTTGTTCATCAAGGTTGTAGGCGCCCTGGTGACCGTGTGTTGCAAAAATCGGTTCGACTACGACTCGGTCTCCTGCTTTATAATTTTCAACGCCTTCGCCGACTTCAACAACTTCACCGGAGAATTCATGGCCCATTGTGACAGGTGCTGTTTCATTCGTTAATGGATGCGGTTTGTCAACCGGAATAAAGATCGGGCCGCCAAGATACTCGTGTAAATCACTGCCGCAGATACCGCACCATTTGACTTTGATCTTTACTTTTCCCGGCTCTGTTTTTGGCTCTTCAATATTTTCAATACGGATATCCTTTTGGTTATGCCATCTTGCTGCCTTCATGGATTACCACTCCTATATCTTTTTATATGAGTAATTCCGCACTGATCAATATGAACTGTTCACAAAATCGCCATTTTTAAAACCAAAAAAGAAATGAAAATTTTATATAATGTAATTTACGTTTTTAAAAAAAGAAATTTTGAAGAAAAAAGAGTCTCGCACGCTCTTTTTTCTTTATTATGAGAGAGTATGAATCGTTTACATAACTATGAAATTTGGTTTGAACAATACGGTAATGGTTCGTTCATATTGAATGCGATAACTACTCTATCAACAATTATAACGCTTATATTCCAATTATAATAGGATAATCTTCCATGGTTTATTTTAGCATTGGCAACTATTCTGGCTTTGTAACATTACTGTAAGGATATTGAAATAAAAATTCCCTGGTTGATCGTGTACAATTTTTCTAGATGTTAACAAACAGGGGGACGAAATGTTGAAGAAAGTCATTTTAGCCGCTTTTATCTTAGTAGGAAGTACTTTGGGAGCTTTCAGTTTTTCAGCAGATGCCAGTGCGAAACATGTGAATGGAAATATTACTTGGTATAATGGAGTCGGGAAAAAAGGCTCTTCAGGAAAAAAACTTGGGCACTGGGACTGTGCGACCAAGATCGGATTTGATGTTCCTAAAAACGGGACAAAAATCAGAGCTTATGCAAAAGCGAAGCCTAAAAAGGTGATTACGGTTTACAAAAATGATGTTGGCAGAATGCCTCATGCAGTACTGGATGTAAGCCCTAAAGCGTTTAAAGCGCTTGGATACCCATTAAGCAAAGGAAAAGTAGCGGGACATTACAGCTATTAATCTACATATATAATCTGTAAAGCAAGAAGTCACATTCTTGCTTTTTCTATTGGTGGAGATAAGAGATGAAAAAAAGAATCATATTATTGTTAACAGTCGTGATAGCGGCAGCGGGCTTTGTGTTTTATGTTGTAAAGGATAAAGGCCATGAGAGCGCTGCTGATGTTTCAGTCAATACGGAAAGCGGTGATCAGCTGCTCGTTTCGATTACGAATACCGATCTGCTGACGAAGTATTATGAAAATGACAAGGTGATCCATGAGGAGGAGCTGACCGGCTATCCGGCATTTGCCTTGGATCAAAAGCAGCGGGTGCTCTATTATACGGGCAATAATGATCAAAATGAAATGAGGCTCTTTAAGCTGGATCTAAAGTCTAATAAAAAGATGATGCTGTATAAAGGCGCTGAGAGTGCGGACAGCTTGTTTTTATCGAGGGACCGTTCAACCATCTATTTCCGTTTAGGGAAAGCGGACGAAAGCAATTTTCGGATCGCGTCCTTTGATCTGAAAACGAAGAAATACAAAAACCTTTATCCTGCCGTGAATGATCAGGATGACAGCGTCAGCAGCTTCTTTTATAACAAAAAAACAGATTCATTTGCATTTCTTCATTATTCTGTAGAAGAAGATTACAAGAAAACAGATGAAGCGAACGAAAAGGGGATCGATCCTGAACCGACAACGATTCATTTTGCGTCAGGCCGTCAAAACAAATTTGATGAGCTGAAGAGCCTTGACCAGTTTATCAGTGATATTGCTGTTTCTGATGATGATAAACGTATGTTGTTTACATCATATACACAAAAAGGCACGGAGCAAACCGCTTCTATTCAGATGCTGAAGGCGGATACGAAAAAATATGAAACCGTCATTTCGAATCAAAAAAACTTTAAGCTGTTAATTGACGCTCAGCCGCAGTTTTCTAAGGATGGAAAGAAAATTTATTTTCTCGCCGAAGCCAAGGGAGCTAAAAAATTGAAGGATGAAACAGGGCGTGAAGCAAAGGTTCGGACGATTTATTCCTACAACCTTGAAAAAAAGACGTTCGAAAAAGTGTGGGAAAATCCGAACGGCATCATCAACAGCTTTTCTGTTATTAGCTGAAAAAACCACTCGGCATGGGCTGAGTGGTTTTTTAATGGATGAGATGCAGGACTGATGAACCGAGCCATTTAAAGAAATGGATCAGCGGTATCGACAAAAACAGAAGTTCAACATATGAGTGGATGGCAAGGTTCAGCTTTTTGATCTGAGCTCTTTTTTTTAGGTCGTTTCGCTGCTGGTTTGCGATCATGTTATCACCTCATCGATATCCATATTATACCATAACGACAGGCGAAAAAAAGCCCTAAACGTAGACAGTTTTGGGCTTCTTTCTTTGTTTTAGGCCACTTTTGAAATGGAGGCTTTTTAGTCTGGATATAGAATTTGCGTCTCCGTTCGGGGAATGTTTGCTTGCAGGAGACTGCATTTGTTTATAGGGAAGAGCTAGCTTGTTTTCGTTTGACCGTTGTTTTGGAGATTCACTAATGAACGGATGCCGTCAATCATTTTGCTGCCGCACAAAGGGCATGATGGCGAGTCACTGCTGGCAAAGTTTTTTCTGCTCCAGCCGTTGCAGTCTTCTTTTGTGCATTCCCAAGTACTCACATCTTCTTTAGGCAGCGGTTCTTGATTACGTTTATTATAGTAAGACATAAAGTCACTTCTTCCCTCATGTATTTTAACTGCACATTTCTTATTGTCTCATACTTTTCCCCAATCTCCTAATTCCTTTTTCTTTATGGCTTTCCAATCAGACCATCTAAAAAGGAGAGGAGTGTACTGTTAAAAGCATCAGGCTCTTCTAAAAACGGGCAATGGCTACTTTTAGAAAAGGTGACGAGCGTGGAGTTGGAAATTTTGCCGCGCAAGTGTTCTCCAGCTGCTGTAGAGAAAAATTTGCGGTCTTCCCCGAAGCAAAGCAATGTCGGTACAGTAATGTTTTGAAGGGTGTCACGGTAATCAGCAGCCGTTTGGTTAAATAAAATCGTGCTTGAAATGGCAGCCGGCTGTTTGAGGATTTCTGCCAGCATCCATTCTTTTTCTGTCTCAGCAGGCGGTTCCGCGAACATATTCTGAATGAAGCTTTCGTAGAATGGCAGCGGATCAGTCTGAATGGCGTGCATCGCCGTTTTTAAACCGTCAAAATCAAACGGGCCGTGTTTCCAGCCCTCCCACTGATAGTCGGAAGCGGATTGGTCGATGATTACAGCGGCTTGTATGTTATCATTCCCAAATTGATTGAGATAATCCCATACGACAAAAGCGCCCATTGACCAGCCGGCGAGAACGGCACGATCGAGCTCCATTGCTTTTAGAAACTCCCTTACGTCGCGGGCGTATTGGGAAATGGTGTGGCCGTGAAGCACTTTGTCGGATTCGCCGTGTCCTCTAAGGTCGAGACGAATAAACTGATAATTGGCAGATAGTGCTGAACATTGTTTGTGAAAAAACTGCCCGCTCATCAGCACCCCGTGTACAAACAGGATCGGTGTACCGCTCCCGTGCGTTTCATAGTATAGACGTGTCTGATCTTCTAATGTGATGTATGGCATGTTTCTCCTCCTCTAGTTTCCGTCTTGAGAATGAATGGCTGCTGTTGAGCTGATGATGGCGGCTGTCGCAGCTGTCTGCTGAGCCTGAATTGCCGCTTCGATTGCGGTGTATAGGCCTGATTCCATCAGCAGATTGTTCTCCATATACTCACTGAGATATAAGCAGACAGCAATTTTAAAATTAATCCCCTTTTGCCGTTTAAATGCTTTATCTTGGTTTAATTCGCGAGCGATAGCCAAAACGGTTTTGATATCTGGCTCTTCCAGAAATGTGAGAAGGGCAAGGTCTGGATAATGATAATCCTTAGGCTTTTTGAAAGATGCAGTGATGGATTGATATATATGTTTGTAATGGGAAACAAGTGTTTCAGGGGCTTTTTCACTTTGTAAGGCCAGAATATGGCTGACCTGATGTAAGTACCGCCCTTTTTTAAACCCGTTGGCCGCCAGCAGATGATAGCATGTTTCCGCTTTGTTTAGCGCCTCCAAACCTTTTCCGCTTTCGCCAAGCAATACGGCAAGCGGAACATTCTGGGGTGAAGTGAGGAAATAATGATTTTTCTTCATCTGCTGATAAACAGAAAGCCCCGTGTTCATCTGTTCTCTTAGGTTTGTTGTGTCTGATTTGCCGGTGAGCAGGATCAGGGCGGAAAGGTACGTGAATATATCCCGCTTATATCCAAGCTTCACCATTTCATTGTATACGTCGATGAAAGTCAGAAACGTTTGTTTTGCCTCATGCTGAAAATGAATGTCCAGAATGGAAGCAACTGTAAAGCGGTGGTGGGAATTGAGTGTCGAGAAGCTGCCGATGTTTGATTTGATATAGCTGCTCAAATCATAAAAGCGCTCAAAATCAAACTCTCTTTTATTCACAATATATGCAGACGAAATGAGTATTAATATCTGATCTTGTGCAACTTTCCATTTTAATTTTGATTTTAATTCGGCATAAATGGAAATGTATTGTTTTGTCTTTTCGCTCAGCATAAAAACGCTCCTTATTGCTGTTTTTATGTTATACGAAAAATGGGGCCAAAAGTTTCTTAAAGAAAAAACTTGCCTGCGAGAGGCAAGTTTGTCGGGTTATTTACGGGGATCTGTTATATCCATCGGTCTCATCATGTCATAGTCTTCATGCTCAAGAATATGGCAATGCCATACGTATCGTCCGCTGTATGGCCCGAATGTTGCCGCGATTCTCAGGACTTCACCGGCGTGAGCTTGAATGGTGTCTTTCCAGCCCTTTTCACTTGGAGGCGGCGGAACAGCCGGGCCTGTATAGGACAATTCCCCGCTTTCTTGATAACGTGCGATATCAAATGGCCGGCGGTCTAATACACGGAAGGAGACCAGATGCAGGTGAATCGGATGTGTTCCGCGTGTCGGATTGATAATGGACCATATTTCAGTTGTGCCGGCTTTTGGTGCTTCTGTGACAGGGTCGTGCCACCGTTTGTTATTGAGAAGAAGGACCGGTCTGCCGTATTCGTCCTGGGTGCCTGCCAGTTTCAGTGTTCTGATGTTTTGGATTCTTTCATTCTGCACCGAAGGGTATGAGGCGAGGTACTTCGGCTTTCTGCTTTCATCTTTTTGTGCCAATGGTTTTGTGACTCTGAATTGCATGATATTCGCATCTGTTTCGGGATTGACGTCACCGCCGCAGCCTGCGCTGTTTGCCAAAATGATCGATTGTCCTTCATAGGCTGTGAAATCAATGATGATATCATAACGTTCGGCAGGTGCAAGACTGAAAGAGTTCAGTTTAGCAGAGCGCGGAAGAAGCCCGCCGTCTGAACCGATCTGAATAAATTCTCCGCCGTTATCGAGTGACAGATTATAGGTTCTCGTATTGGAGGCGTTGATGACGCGGAAGCGGTATTTCCTCGGTTCGACCTCCAAGTATGGCCAAACCTTCCCATTCACCAGTATGGTTTTTCCGCAAAAAGCCGGAACGATTGAAGGATTGGGAAGTGTCGGGGAAGGGTTTTCCGGTCCGTTTGGATAAAACAAAGAACCGTCCTCGTTGATCGTGCGGTCTGTGATAAGAAGCGGTATGTCGTATTCGCCGGAAGGCAGCTTTAAGCGTTTTTCCTTTGGATCGTGAATGAGATAAGCGCCGACGAGTCCGGCATAGACATTCAGCCTGGTAAGCGCCATGGCGTGATCGTGATACCACAAAATAGCACCGCGCTGCTGATTCGGATAATGATAAACCTCTCGTTTGAAATAAGGGCCTGTTTGCTCGAAGTTTTTGGAAAACCAAGCTTCCGGATACCCGTCACTATCATCTGGCGTGACGCCTCCGTGTAAATGTACAACAGTCTTTACTTCGGGCTCATCATGCTGGCTGTCGCTGTGATGAATCGTATGGTCAATCGGAAGGAAATGCGTTGAAGGAAGGTGATTCATCCATTTCACATAAACGTTCTCATTTCTTTTGACCTCAATGGTAGGTCCCGGAAATAAGCCGTTGTAGCCCCAAAGGCGGGTCGGGGGGAGATCGCGGTGGAGCTGGTGAGTGCATTCTTCCATAGTGACTTCGTAGTAAGTCTTTTCTTTTGTTTGCTGAACAGGCTTTAGTGTATCTGGGATAGGGAGAGCATCCGCAAATTTTTCAAGTATCATTTTTCATCTGTCCTTATCTAAATTTTCCATATTGGTATTATAGTTAATGACAATAAGGACGTGATGGTTACAAAAAAATGGCGTGCCGCTGCCTGCCCGAAGAAGAAATAACAAAATCCTAAACGGGAGTCCGTTTAGGATTTGATCAGCATTAAGGGAGGATGTCGGACTGCTGATGTGTGACAGACTTGGCTGCCGCTTTTTCGCTCACCTTGCGTTTTCTGAACACAAGATAAGAAATCAGAACGATTCCTGTGATGACGCCTGTCAGCAGCAGCTCGTCTCTCATGGAATCAATGAATGCCATAGATACTAAAATCCCGCAGATGGCGATAATGGTCACGTAGGTTAAGTATGGGAAGAGCCACATTTTAATCTTTAAAGCTTCAGGGTTCGTTTTTTCAAGTTTTTTACGCATTCTCAAATGGGAAACAGCGATGACGAGATAGACGAGCAGTGCAATTGCGCCTGATGAATTGACTAAAAATAAAAAGACGGTATCAGGAGAAAAGTAATTCATCACAACCGCGATATATGAGAAAAGTGTACCGGCAACAATCGCCTGTACGGGAGCACCTTTTTTGCTTAATTTCATAAAGCGGCGCGGTGCTTCGTTTCTTTCTGCAAGTGAATACAGCATTCTGGATGTGGTGTACAAACCTGAATTCAGGCAAGAGAGTACAGCGGTGAGGACGATAAAATTCATAATCTGCGCGGCAGCGGGAACACCGATATGCCCGAGCACAGCGACGAACGGACTTTCTAAAATATTGGCTGAATTCCAAGGCAAAAGCGCAACGACAACGGCAATAGAGCCGACGTAAAAGACAATGATGCGCCACACAACGGAACGCGTCGCTTTGGTCACGGATTCCAATGGATTGGATGTTTCTCCTGCGGCGATAGCAACGATTTCCGTTCCCATAAAGGAAAAAATAACGACGACAATGCCAAGCAATACGGAGCTGATGCCTTGCGGGAAAAATCCGCCTTGGCCCGTCAAGTTGGAGAGGCCCACTGGACTGCTTCCTGGTGCGAATCCAAAAATGAAAGCGAATCCAATAATTAAAAACAAAATAATCGTAACGACCTTAATAAGGGAGAACCAATATTCGAATTCACCGAATGATTTAACGGAATAAATGTTGGTCAGTGTGAGCAATACGGTCAAAATTAAGCTTGTGAGCCACAGAGGAATATCGTGGAACCAGTATTGAATGATGCCGGCTCCGGCAATTGCTTCAATCGCGATAACGACGACCCAGAAAAACCAATACAGCCAGCCGATTGCAAATCCGGCCCATGGCCCGATGGCGTCATGGGCGTATTGGGAAAACGATCCGCTCGTCGGGTTTACGGAAGACATTTCACCGAGCATT
Source organism: Bacillus sp. RHFS10 (assembly GCF_016757475.1). Taxonomy (NCBI): domain Bacteria; kingdom Bacillati; phylum Bacillota; class Bacilli; order Caryophanales; family Bacillaceae; genus Bacillus; species Bacillus sp. RHFS10. The sequence continues at coordinate 297,366 of NZ_JAESPO010000003.1, read as the reverse complement.
CTCATGATGAAAATAACCAGTAAGCCGGCTAGCGCGTAAGAAACGATAGCACCGGGACCGGTCGAGTGAATGACTGAACCGCTGCCTACAAATAGGCCGGCTCCGATCACGCCCGCGATCGAAATCATGGTCATATGGCGGGTCTTTAATTCTTTTTTTAATCCTGATTGAGACTGGTTCATAAATTACCTCCTTAAAGAATGAAACCATTACTGAATATTATGATAATTGAAACTCTATCATAAATATACAGTTTGTCGAAAATTCGTGTGAGAAAATATAACAGTTTATTTCAAATTTGTAGGTTTTTGTTTGTGGTGTTTTCAGGAGATAAGCTTGGATTAAAAGAAAAAATGTTTCGTTAATTATTCATTTTTGCAGCTAGCGTAATGTTTTAAAATATCGAAGATCGCAGAGGTATTGGCGGCATTGAATTTTAAGGGATTTTTAGAGGGGAAAGTAAATTGGTTTAGAGAAACAGTGTTCCGCCATAACTATTTTTCTGTGGCGAGTGAATCATGTTTCTGTAGACCCACTGCTATTCAGCTTTGTATCATTATAATAGGAATTCACGAGCGGAGAGGAGGTTTTGTATGGAGAGATACGATGAACTGAAAAAGGGAGAAGCCGGGGCTATTGTCAGCATTTCCGCGTATCTTGTCCTGTCCGGGATTAAGCTGATCATCGGTTATTTCTTTCACTCGGAAGCGCTTATGGCAGACGGGTTTAATAACACAACTGATATTATTGCTTCTGTTGCTGTGCTGATCGGCCTTCGCATCTCTCAAAAGCCTCCTGATGAAGATCATCCATACGGCCACTTTCGGGCGGAAACGATCGCATCACTTATCGCATCCTTTATTATGATGGTTGTCGGGCTGCAAGTGCTGTTCAGCGCCGGAGAATCTATTTTTTCTCCTAAACAAGAGACACCGGATATGATTGCGGCTTGGACGGCAGCAGGCGGGGCAGTCCTGATGCTTATGGTGTACCAGTACAATAAAAGGCTGGCCAAAAAGGTGAAGAGCCATGCGCTCCTTGCCGCGGCCGCTGATAATAAATCGGATGCGTTCGTCAGCGTCGGCACGTTTATCGGAATTGCGGCTGCGCAATTCCGCCTTGCTTGGATTGATACGGTCACGGCGTTTGTGATCGGTCTGCTCATTTGCAAAACGGCATGGGATATTTTCAAAGAATCATCTCACTCTTTGACAGATGGATTCGACGTAAAAGACATTTCAGCTTATAAACAGACAATCGAAAAGATTCCAGGTGTACGCCGTTTAAAAGATATTAAAGCGAGATACTTGGGCAGTACGGTCTACGTTGATGTGGTGGTTGAAGTATCCGCTGATTTAAATATTACGGAAAGCCACGATATTGCCAATGAAATTGAGCGGAGAATGAAGGAGGAGCATGCGATTGATTATTCACATGTTCATATGGAACCTTTAGAACGCAAATAATTGAGCTTCCTGTCATAGGAAGCTTTTTTGGTGTGATTTATTCTGCTTTATTGGAAACAATTTGCTAGAATCGTTTTTTTATACAGATCGCTTTTTGTGGTAAAGTTAGGTTACAATATGATGAATTTTGTAGATGACTAGGAGGAAAAGAATGGCATACCAAGAAGACCTGCATCCTTTGCTGGGGAAAGCAGTTGAACATATTAATAGAGTAATGGTGGGGAAACGAGACATCGCCGTACTCAGCTTAGCAGCCATTCTTGCCAAAGGGCATGTGCTGCTTGAGGATGTGCCCGGAGTCGGTAAAACGATGATGGTCCGCGCGCTGGCAAAGTCAATCGGCGCCGATTTCAAAAGAATTCAATTCACTCCGGATTTGCTGCCATCTGATGTCACAGGCGTGTCCATCTATAATGCGAAAACGATGGAATTTGAATACCGTCCCGGCCCGATTATGGGAAATATCGTGCTGGCCGATGAAATCAACCGTACCTCTCCGAAGACACAGTCTGCTTTGCTAGAAGCGATGGAAGAAGGAAGTGTAACGGTAGATGGCCATACGATGCCGCTTGCGGCTCCGTTTTTTGTCATGGCAACGCAAAACCCGTTCGAATATGAAGGGACGTACCCATTGCCGGAAGCCCAGCTTGACCGTTTTTTATTCAAACTTCGCATGGGTTATCCGACCTTTAATGAGGAGCTGGACGTCTTATCTCTTCAGGAAAAAAGCCATCCGATTGAGACGCTTGAGCCGGTTATTTCAAAAGAAGACTTCATCCGTTTGCAGCGGGAAGTGCAAAATGTCCGCGCCGATGACAGCATTAAAGAATACATTGTGGAAATCGTGCAGAAAACGAGACAGCATGCCTCTGTTCAATTAGGCGTCAGTCCGCGCGGATCAATCGCTCTCATGAAAGCGGCCCAAGCATATGCGCTGCTCCATCATCGCGACTATGTCATTCCGGATGATATTCAATATTTGGCTCCTTTCGCGCTTCCGCACCGGATGCTGCTGCAGCCAGAGGCGAAGTTTGAAGGAATCGAGGCAGACGCGATCGTACGGGAGATCATGTCCGTTGTGAAGGTACCGGTTCAAAGGTCGTCGATCCGCTGATGAAGAAGACGCAATGGCTGGTATATGGGTGGAAGCTGATTGTATTAACGCTATTGACGGCTGCTGTTTTTTCTTACGCGATGTTTCAAGGCGGCTTTGTCAGCTGGTTTTTGTTTTACGCGTTTCTCCCTTTTGTCGTGTATGCCGGGCTGCTGGCGTTGTATCCGCTCCGTTCTTTCCAGGCTTCACGGCAAATGGTTAAAACACAATTGCAAGCGGGGGACAGGCTGGGCGTGTCGATAACGCTGAGAAGGAAGCTGCCGTTTCCGCTGATGTATATGGTGATTGAAGATTGCCTGCCAGAAGGAATCGAGTCATTGAACCGAGACGAAGCCGCGGCCAAACGTCTCGTTTTCCCTTGGTTTAAACGGCGTATGACGATGTCGTATGAACTAGCTCGCGTACCGCGCGGAGAACATCATATTCATGCTGTCAGGGTGCGAACCGGGGACGTTCTCGGCTTGATTGAAAAAACAGCTTTTTATGAGCTGGATGATACCCTGTTTGTCTATCCATCCTTTCAGCGTCTTTCTTATCAGGTGAATGAGAGGCATCAGGAAGATGGTGTAAGCGGGTCTTCTCCGGTTCATCAGCACCATTCCGCAGTCGCAGCGAGTGTTCGGGATTACCAGCCGGGAGACCGGTTTGCCGCGTTAGACTGGAAGACTTCTGCACGGCGGAGCCAGCTGATGACGAAGGAATTTGAACCGTCTCGAAGCAAAAACCTGTTTCTTCTGATGGACCGTTTTTCCTCTGAAGCATTCGAAGAGGTCGTTACTGTGTCAGCTTCGATTCTTCATTCTGTTTTACAAAGCGGTGCGGGGGCAGGTTTGGCCTCAGTCGGAAAGGAAAAAACGCTTTTTCCTATTCAAGAAGGGGAGCAGCATTTTAAGCGCATGCTTCGGCATTTAGCCGTCGTTCATTGTGATGCGGCTGACCCGGTAAGCCGATATGTACGGGAGGAGCTGGGTAAGCCGTCTGTTCGCAAAGCTGATAAGGTGATCGTCACGGGGCAGTTCACGGAAGATTTGTTGAACTTAGCAGAAACCGGGGGAGGCCGGTTTACAGTGATCCTGGCAAAAGAGAAAGACGCTGAGCTTTCTCAAGCTGAAAATGTCATGGTCGAACGCATGATGAAACGCCAAATCAGAGTTCAGGTCATGAGGGGCGGACGAGTTTCGCGTGTTGTTTAGAAAGAGGGGTGACGGTGCACATGCCGCACGATGATCAGAAGGGAAGCCGTTTGAGCTTGCTGCTATTTTATTTTCTGGCGTTTTTATTGCTGTGGGAGTGGCTCAGACCGCTTGACCGTTTTACAGATACGAAACATACGGGCTTTTTTATTGTCTTTATCGGCTTGACGTTTCTACTGAGTTTTTTCAGAATGAGGTGGTTTGTCACCGTTCCTTTTTGTGTCTTATTTACGTTGATCTCGGTGCACATCCTGTTTTATCAAGGGTCCATATTTGATTTGAACTGGGTCAGCTCTTTTTTGCGGGATGTCTATTTGAATATCACGCTGATACAATCAGGGCAATGGAATGACATGATTCCTTCGTTTCGGACCCTGTTGTTTTTTGTGCTGTTGTGGCTGCTGGTCTATCTCCTTCATTATTGGGTGATTTACCAGAGAAGAATCTTATTTTTCTTTATGATGACAGTAGCGTATATTACGATTCTTGATACCTTTACGCCATATGATGCCACTTTTGCCGTCATCCGTATCGTGCTGATCGGCTTCTTTATGCTTGGCCTTTTATACTTAGAACGCATCAAGCTGATGGAAAGAATCGCATTGCCAAAAATATCTGTCCTGAAATGGTTTCTGCCGTTATCGGTATTCATTTTGGCTGCCGTGGGATTCGGACTTGCCGCTCCGAAATCAGATCCGGCTTGGCCTGATCCGGTGCCTTTTCTCAAAAAAATTACCAATCAAGAGCGTGTGCCGGCTGGTGAAAGCAAAATCGGATACGGGAACCATGACGAATCACTCGGCGGCCCGTTTCAGCAGGATGACACCCCTGTTTTTACTTGGCAGGGAAAAGAGCGTACGTATTTCCGTGTGGAAACGAAGGATACGTATACCGGGAAAGGTTGGATTGAAACAGACACAGGCATGTCATATCAGCTAAGCGGAGGGAAAGTTGAAAATCTATGGTTTGACCACAAGGTTGCGACAGAACGCAGCGCCGTCCGTGTCAAAGTTGATGAACACTACGGGTATAACCATGTGATGTATCCGATCGGTGCGAAAACCATACAGCCAAAGCAGGCTGTCTCGCTTGAAATGAACGGAAACACGGAACAAATTTCCCCGATCAGTGAACAAGCCGGTGAGATCAGAAATATGGGGAGCTATTCCGTAACGTACAATTCCCCGGTCTACAAGCTGGATGAGCTGAGAAAGGTGAAAGTGAGAAACAACAGTGAGGAATACACATTCAGCAACCGCTATATGCAGCTGCCGGATTCACTGCCTGAGCGGGTGAGAACCCTTGCGGCCAAGCTGACTCAGGATCATGATAATATGTTTGATAAGGTGAAAGCGGTTGAGGACTATTTAGGTTCAAATCAGTTCACATATGAAACCGAAAACGTGACCATCCCTAAGGATGATGGGGATTATGTCGATCAATTTCTGTTTGAAACAAAGATGGGCTACTGTGATAACTTTTCTTCCGCTATGGTGGTGCTCCTGCGTTCGGCCGGCATTCCGGCCCGCTGGGTCAAGGGGTATACATCAGGCGAATATAAAGAAGCGGGAAACAAAAACGGCAGCATCTACGAGGTGACAAATAACAACGCCCATTCCTGGGTAGAGGTGTATTTCCCAGAACAGGGCTGGGTCACATTTGAGCCGACTAAAGGGTTTACAAACCCGGCTGCATTTACTTCTTCTGACACAAAGGATTCCGGCAGCGAAAGCAGCAGCTCACCGGAGAAAACAAAAGAAGCGCAGAAAAAAGAGAAAAAACAGCCGGAAAAACAAAAGGAAAAACGGGAGACACCTGTTTCTAAAAAACCGTCCGCTTCACGTGAAAATGCCGGGGCGGGCTGGTATGGAGCGCTTGGGGTTCTTGCAGTCCTGCTCTTGGCAGCGGTCTTGCTGTATGTTTTCCGTTCGCTATGGATTCCTATTTTCGTTGTAAGAAAATTGAAGCGGCGCAGCGATCAGCACGTGTTTTTTGAGGCATATGGCGCGCTGCTGAAACAGCTGAAGAGAAGAGGCATTCCGAAACGAGACAGTGAAACGCTGCGTGACTATGCGAAACGAATCGATGGAAAATATAGCTCGGAAGACATGTCAAAGCTGACATCAAGCTATGAACGGGCGCTTTACAGAAATGAAGATTCGAAGGCGCTTTGGAATGAAACCAGAGAGTTATGGGAAAATTTAATTAAAAGAAGATGGTCTTGACCGCTTATCGACGTGTTGTTAGAATTAGTGAATATTATCGGAGTCTGGGAGCGAGTTACCGGACTCCGGCAAACGGCCTTGCCAAAGAGGGCGGATCGTGTTTCATATCTGTCCTCGTTTTTTTCTGTGTCAAAAAACTTAGAGGAGATTAGGTGACAACCATGACAAAGTTAGTGAATGAAATGATTCTTGTCCTTGATTTCGGCAGTCAGTATAACCAGCTGATTACACGCCGTATCCGTGAATTCGGTGTATACAGCGAGCTGCATCCCCATACATTGACGGCTGAAGAAATTAAAGAAATGAATCCGAAAGGAATTATTTTATCCGGCGGTCCAAACAGTGTGTATGATGAAAACTCTTTCCGCTGTGACGAGAAAATCTTCGAGCTTGATATTCCTGTTTTGGGAATTTGCTACGGCATGCAGTTGATGACTCATTACCTTGGCGGTAAAGTTGAAGCGGCAAGCCAGCGTGAATACGGAAAAGCAAACATCCACATCGAAGGCGCACCTGATTTGTTCAAAGATCTTCCGAACGAACAAGTGGTTTGGATGAGCCACGGCGATTTGGTTGTAGAAGTTCCTGAAGGCTTCACTGTTGACGCGACAAGCCATCACTGCCCGAATTCAGCGATGAGCAAAGCGGACAAAAAATGGTACGGCGTTCAGTTCCATCCGGAAGTGCGCCACTCTGAATACGGCAATGACCTTCTGAAAAACTTTGTATTCGGCGTTTGCGAATGTGAAGGCAAATGGTCAATGGAGAACTTTATCGAAATTGAAATGCAAAAAATCCGTGAAACGGTCGGAGATAAGCAGGTTCTTTGCGCGCTAAGCGGCGGCGTTGATTCCTCTGTTGTTGCTGTTTTGATTCATAAAGCGATCGGCGACCAGCTGACTTGTATCTTTGTAGACCATGGTCTTCTCCGTAAAGGCGAGGCTGAAGGGGTTATGAAAACATTCAGCGAAGGCTTTAACATGAACGTCATTAAAGTAGACGCACAAGACAGATTCTTAAATAAACTAAAAGGCGTTTCTGATCCTGAGCAAAAACGCAAAATCATCGGTAATGAATTCATTTACGTGTTCGATGATGAAGCGGACAAGCTCAAAGGCATCGACTATCTTGCACAAGGAACGCTTTACACTGATATCATCGAGAGCGGTACGGCAACGGCGCAAACGATCAAATCTCACCACAATGTCGGCGGGCTTCCAGAAGACATGCAGTTTGAACTGATCGAGCCGTTAAACACGCTCTTCAAAGACGAAGTGCGCGCGCTTGGCACAGAGCTCGGCATTCCCGATGACATCGTATGGCGCCAGCCTTTCCCAGGACCGGGACTCGGAATCCGTGTACTTGGCGAAGTAACAGAAGAAAAACTGGAAATCGTTCGTGAATCAGATGCGATTTTACGTGAAGAAGTTGCGAATCACGGATTAGAGCGTGATATTTGGCAATACTTCACTGTTCTTCCTGACATCCGCAGCGTTGGTGTTATGGGTGACGCGAGAACATATGATTACACAATCGGAATCCGCGCCGTTACTTCAATTGACGGCATGACATCTGACTGGGCGCGTATCCCGTGGGATGTGCTTGAAGTCATTTCGACACGTATCGTAAACGAAGTGAAGCACATTAACCGCGTGGTGTACGATATTACAAGTAAGCCGCCTGCGACGATTGAGTGGGAATAAGTAAATAGCTAATAGAAAAACGTCCCTTTTACAAAAGGGGCGTTTTTTTTGTGAACTTTTTGAAACCGTTTCGGCAGTTTTCCTATCTAACAACATAGGAGGTGGATAAGGTGAAGGAAGAAAGATTGATTACAAAGGCGAGAAAAGGAAATTCTCGAGCCTTTGAAAAGCTTATGCTGGCACATCAGGAGATGTTATATAAAACAGCCTATCTCTATTTAAGAAACAAAGAAGATGCACTTGATGCTGTACAGGAAACGGCTTATAAAGCCTTTATTCATATAGAAAAACTAAAAGAGCCAAAGTATTTTTTAACGTGGCTTACTCGAATACTGATTCATTCCATTTTCGCCATGAATAAAAAGAAAGGAGATTTGGTTCCGTTTGAGAAACAGCATGATACTGGCACTGATCAAGCCAATATCGAGGAATACATGGATTTGCGAAATGCGATTGATTCACTTGATGAACATGTTCAGCTCACGATTCAACTCTATTATTTTCAAGATTATTCGATTTCAATGATAGCTGAACAAACAGGAATGGCAGAAGGCACAATTAAAACACATTTACATAGAGCAAGAAAAGCTTTGAAACAGGAGCTGGAAAAGGAGGACCAAAACAAATGGACAAATACCAAGTAAAACAGATGTATGACGAAATAAAAGTGCCAAAGAAAGCACTCAAAAAGGCAATACATCAAGCTGTCGTTCGTGCTGAAAATGAAAGTAACAGCAGGCGCCGTTTTAAATGGGGACGAATCCTAACAAATGGTATCGCTGTTACTGCTGTGGTAGGTATACTGTATTTAACGTCCGGTCTTTTTCTGCCATCTGTAAACAAAGCGATGGGAAGCATACCCATTGTCGGCCAAATTTATAAGGATTTTCAAGATAAAGTTGGCCTATCATTGTTTAAAAGCAATTTGGTCACAGCTTTGAATGAAAAAGCAGAGTCTAGGGGAATCACTGTTTCTGTAAATAGCTCATATTACGATGCCGGACAGCTTGTCTATAACTTTACTGTGGATAACTTCCAGTCTGATGAAAAAGAGATCATGTATGATGTGGACGAAGCGAGTTATAACGACAAGTTTTCAATCAACTACGATTTCTTAATGCTTAAAAAATTAAATAACAAGCAATACGCAGGACAATTAAGGATTTATACAAATGGTACTGAAATAAAAAATGGGGATACTGTGCCTTTTGTGATTACTCATATCAATGAAATACAGGGGAATTGGAGATTTAATCTGCCTATTACCAAAAAGAATGCAAGTTATTTAGAAAGTTCAAAGGAGGTATCGGCTTATCATAATCGTTATCAATTTTCCAATATTCAAGTGGAAAACGGAAAACTTGGATCTGTCCTTCAATTTACAATAGATTATCAAGGCATAGCAAAGAATGATGAGGTTGAAATTAACGAGGTCAAAGATGATTTAGGAAACACATATGAGATGTCAGCGTCAAACATCGAACTTGGAGACCGCAAAAAAGTAAACGAGAGAACGGTAAGAGCAAAAGGCCAAACACAGTTAAAATCACCAATCAATCCAAAAGCGAAAAAGCTAACATTAATAGCAGATATTAGATTTGAGGCTGAGGGCAGTGAAATCGTTCCGCTAAATGCAGAGATGCCGTTTCGTGTTTCAGAAACAAACCATCAAAACATAGGGATTGAAATCAATAACATGAAACAAGAAGGGAGGAAAGTATTGGTTTATTACCGCTTCACTGGAGTTGATACTTCAAGTATGAACGAAGATGACTTAGTGAATATAGGTGAAATGATTGGCCTTGGTGATATGAAAAAAATGCAATCATGGCCTGATCCAATGGCTTATTATGAAGAAGGTTATTATTTGAAATGGAATAAAGCTGAAGTGAAAAATATGAACACAGCCGAAATGGTATCTACTTTTGAACTGGATGATGCCTATCTTGATAAGCTTTCTTTAAAGCATTTTGAGTTTAATAAATATGGTCTTTATATTGATAAAGGCGTTTTAAATGACCTGGTTCAACGAAAGCCATTCTCGTTTACTGTACCAGTGCATCAGGTGAGTCAGCCTGCCAAGATAAAATAAGCATAAGTTGAAAAACCGTATGAAGTCATACATACGGTTTTTATCATTGTTATCAATTTAGTCAATAGACGAATAAACCATTTTTTTGAATCGGTAATGTTCGTTTTTTATATTGTCATTTCAAAACGAACTTGGTACAATAGACACAGAAATCAAATAAGATAATTCGTATAATCGCGGGGATATGGCTCGCAAGTCTCTACCAAGCTACCGTAAATGGCTTGACTACGTAAACATTTCTTTCGTTTGATATAAATAAAACACGTTTATTTATACGAACTGAAATCCGTCTGTAGTCAAGCGTCCCAAAATGCATTGGGGCGTTTTTTATTTGGCGTTTTCAGGGCAGGATAAATAACAAAGAGTGAAGGGAGTCAAATAGCTTGAAAAAGTTTTTTCAGTTTGATGAGCTGGGCACCAGCTATCGCAATGAAATCATTGGCGGATTAACGACTTTTTTATCTATGGCATATATTCTGTTCGTCAATCCGATTACACTTGCTTTGGAGAGCGTGAAAGATTTTCCGGAAGCGCTGAGAATTGACCAAGGCGCGGTCTTTACAGCGACAGCGCTGGCGTCTGCGGCAGGCTGTATCTTAATGGGACTGATCGCGAGATATCCGATCGCCATCGCGCCAGGTATGGGGCTGAACGCGTTTTTTGCGTTTTCTGTCGTGCTCGGCATGGGCATTTCATGGCAGGCCGCTTTGTCTGGTGTTTTCATTTCAGGTCTTATCTTTGTTGCTCTTTCGTTAACAGGTTTTCGTGAAAAAATCATCAACGCCATTCCCCCAGAGCTGAAATTGGCAGTCGGCGCGGGTATCGGCCTGTTTATTACATTCGTTGGATTACAAGGTTCAGGAATTATTACATCCAACCCTTCCACACTCGTCACCATCGGAAACATTCACAGCGGTCCTGTGCTGTTAACGATTTTCGGTGTAATTGTAACGGTTATTTTAATGGTGCTTCGCGTTAACGCGGGCGTGTTTATCGGGATGCTGTTAACTGCGGTTGCCGGCATGATTTTCGGTTTGGTTCCGGTTCCGACTCAAATCATCGGCAGTGTGCCGAGCCTTGAGCCGACTTTCGGACAAGCGTGGCTTCATCTGCCGGATATTTTCTCCGTACAAATGCTGATCGTCATTTTAACGTTCTTGTTTGTCGGATTTTTTGATACAGCGGGTACACTGGTTGCTGTGGCAACTCAAGCTGGTTTAATGAAGGAAAACAAATTGCCGCGTGCGGGCCGTGCGCTTTTAGCTGATTCATCTTCGATTGTGATCGGCGCCATGCTCGGTACGTCTACCACAACTTCTTACGTGGAATCAAGCTCAGGCGTCGCTGCGGGTGCCCGCTCAGGATTTGCGGCAATTGTAACAGGTATTCTCTTTTTACTGGCTACGTTTTTCTCGCCGCTTCTATCAGTCGTTACCTCAAATGTAACGGCTCCGGCGCTGATCATTGTTGGTGCATTGATGGTGGCGCCGCTTGGCAAAATCGCTTGGGATAAGTTCGAGGTGGCCGTTCCCGCTTTCCTTACCATGATCATGATGCCGTTAACATACAGCATTGCAACTGGGATTGCCATCGGATTTATTTTCTATCCGATTACGATGGTGTGCAAAGGAAAAGCCAAAGAGGTTCATCCGATTATGTACGGGCTGTTTATCGTTTTTATCCTGTACTTTATCTTCTTAAAATAACGAATGAAACCAGCTGCCTTGGCAGCTGGTTTTTTTGTTGCAAAAGGTAAAACCATTTCATACGATATACCGTCATGTAGATGTGCCGCCATGCTTTACTTAAATGGAAATGACTTGACTGTTCAGGAAGGCTTCGGTACCTTATATAAGTGTTTTATTTTCTTATGGTATTCCGCCGTATTTTTTTGATAGGAGTTGCTGACATGACGGAAGAAAGAAAAGAAACGTTTGAAGAAGAAGTTAACCAGAGTGAAAGAATAGATACAGATGAAGAACCGCTATCGAGAATGTCCAGAAAGGCGAGCCGGCAAAGCAAGCAGAAGCAAAAACAAAAGCAGAAACCGCATCAGGAACGCGGTGGTGTATCCATTGCTAAAGACAAGCTTGCGTCTGTATGGGCAGCCATCAACAGATATTGCGGTTTTGCGTTCTCGATTTTAAAATCACCGGCGAAAACCGTCGTGGCGGATGGTTTTTCTCATTATAAGTATGGTTTGATTTCAATGCTTATATTCAGTATGATCTTTTCAATCGGGAACTGGTTTCAGTTAAAGGCCAGCTGGAATCGGCCGCTTGGTTTCGGAGAACGCCATCACGCTTTCTATGACGGATTTTTAATCGTTCTTGTCTATTTGCTTCTCTTTTTCGCGGTAATGGTCATAGCCGTATGGGCCGTCTCCCGCTATATGATGAAGCAGAAGGTGACGTTTAGAGAAGTGGCTGCGGGTTTGGGTTCATTGCTTGTACCGGTGATTGCTGTTTCAATTCTTTGGCTGATCTTTGCGATCGTGAATATCCCGATGCTGACAGTTCTTTTTACAGTGCTGATCTTGTTTTCGATCTTTTTTATGATGGCGCTGTATGTGCAGCGTCTGTATCAGGCGGCACAAGATGCACCGATTGATTATATCTATTGTGTATTTGCAGTAGTTGCGGTCGCGCTGCTGTTTGCGGCGGTGACTTGGCCGTTTATTTCTGAATATTTCACAGCGTCGCTGATTCCGCTTTAATGAAAAAACCGGCTGTTCATAGCCGGTTTTTTGATGTCACAATTTTTACAAATATATCTAAAAAACATAGTTGATTTGTAGGATTAATCCGTGTATGATGAGGAAAATGCTGTAAACGTCCAGCGTACAAACCTTTATATTTTGGAGGATGATGGACATGGCTGAAGTACTTCGCCGAGCGATTAATCAAAAGAAGCAATTTTTAAAAACCAAATTACTGCTCTCGGAATTTTATCAGGGAAGAGGGGAACAGCTTGCTGATTATACGCTGAGTGAGCTTGAGAAAGAATACAAATCCCTTCTGAAAATGAAAAAAGAGATCTGACAATATATGAGAAAAGGTGAGTCTGCTGAAAAGCGGGCTTTTTTGTTTTGATGTTGAAAAGGTAAGAAAGAGGGTAAACTACTACTGTTCAATCTGAAAAAGCGTGTCGAAATATTTTCCTTAGGCTTACGGCCTCAGTTGATTGTAAACGACGCGTTTCTCTAGTAGAATATGATTGCTTTATGCAAGATGAAGAGTAGGGGGATGAAATGAAATGATGCAAACCATCTTATCAAATGGAATAGCCATGGTTCTCATAATTCTCATTATTAATATTGTCTATGTGTCATTTTTTACGATAAGAATGATTTTAACGCTGAAAGGCCAGCGTTATTTAGCGGCCGGCATCAGTACGATTGAGATACTGGTTTATGTGACAGGATTGAGCCTGGTGCTCGATAACTTAGACCAGATTCAAAATGTGATTGCGTACGCGCTCGGTTACGGTCTTGGCGTCATTGTCGGCATGAAAATAGAAGAAAAATTGGCGCTTGGCTATATGATGGTCAATGTGATTACGAAGGAGCTTGATGTTGATCTTCCGAGGCAGCTCCGTGAAAAAGGCTACGGTGTGACAAACTGGGTGGTCGGCGGGCTTGAAGGCGACCGCACAGCCCTTCAGATTCTGACACCGAGAAAATATGAACTCCAGCTGTATGATACGATTAAGACAATTGATTCAAAAGCCTTTATTATTGCGTATGAACCAAAAACAATCCACGGCGGCTTCTGGGTCAAAGCGGTGAAGAAGAGGAGAATTAAAGAATAATGGCAAAGCCGAAGAAGAAAAAGTTTGAAGTGACAGAGCAGCAAACGATTGATGCTGTGCTTCAGCAAATGAAAGAAGAAGGGTATTTGCCTGTACGGCGAATGGAGGAGCCTGTTTTTATGGAGAAAAAGGAAAACGGGTCAATTCAGATCGTTCCATGCGGGAAAAAAATCGTATTTGAAGGGAAATTGATCTAAAACACGAACATTAGCAGAATGAATTTTTGTATCGTTCGATAATGTCGTTGACATTATCCATATCCGTTGTTAAGATAAACATGAAATCAAAACACGACCTCATATAATCTTGGGAATATGGCCCATAAGTTTCTACCCGGCAACCGTAAATTGCCGGACTATGCAGGAAAGTGATCGATAAAACTGACATGGATATATCGCAGAAGCGAACGACTGACGATACATGTACCATGCCCGGTTTGTATTGCTTCCTCATAAGTGCAATGCAGAGCGGGTATTTTTTATTTTCTGAAAACAAAAGCATGAGAAGGTGGGAACAGAATGCAGCCGCTAGTAGGAATCATCATGGGAAGCACTTCCGATTGGGAGACAATGAAAAACGCATGCGACATACTTGACGAACTTAATGTTCCGTACGAAAAGAAGGTCGTTTCCGCTCACCGGACGCCTGATTTCATGTTTGAATACGCTGAAACCGCGAGAGAAAGAGGCATCAAGGTGATTATCGCCGGTGCCGGAGGAGCGGCGCATCTGCCAGGGATGACGGCGGCGAAAACAACACTGCCGGTCATCGGAGTTCCGGTTCAGTCCAAGGCGCTGAACGGAATGGATTCTCTGCTTTCCATCGTCCAAATGCCCGGAGGCGTGCCTGTTGCGACAACAGCCATCGGCAAAGCAGGCGCTGTGAACGCAGGGCTGTTAGCGGCGCAAATTTTGTCAGCTTTTGACGAGGATCTTGCCCGTAAGCTGGATGAGAGAAGAGAAAATACTAAACAGACAGTGTTAGAAAGCAGTGATCAGCTTGTCTAAACAAATCATCTATCCAGGAGCAGTGATCGGCATTATCGGCGGCGGCCAGCTTGGAAAAATGATGGCTGTGTCCGCCAAACAAATGGGGTATAAAGTCGCGGTCGTGGATCCGGTTAAAGATTCGCCATGCGGGCAGGTTGCGGATATTGAAATTACCGCTCATTACAATGATCGTGAAGCGATTCGAAAATTGGCTGAAATCAGCGACATCATCACGTATGAGTTTGAAAACATCGATTATGATGCGCTGCATTGGCTAAAAGATCATGCCTATCTCCCGCAAGGAAGTGAACTGCTGCTCATTACCCAAAATCGTGAAACAGAGAAAAAAGCCATTCAAGCCGCGGGCTGTGAAGTTGCTCCGTACAGCATCGTCAAAACAAAAGATGGATTGAAACAGGCGGTACAGGAGCTTGGACTTCCCGCGGTGCTGAAAACATGCCGCGGCGGATACGATGGCAAAGGCCAATTTGTGATCAAGGAAGAGGCGCAAATTGAGCAGGCTGCCGCTCTATTAGAACACGGTACTTGCATTCTCGAAAGCTGGGTTTCTTTTAAAATGGAAATGTCGGTCATCGTCGTCAGATCGGTAAACGGCGAAATTTCAACATTTCCGGCAGCAGAAAACATTCACCACAACAATATCCTCTTCCAAAGCATCGTGCCTGCACGGGTGGAAAAAGCGATCCAGAGGAAGGCTGCTGATTTGGCCGTTAAGCTTGCAGATGAGCTTCACCTTGTCGGGCCCCTCGCTGTTGAAATGTTCCTGACAGAAGACGGCGAGCTTTTGGTCAATGAACTGGCGCCAAGACCGCATAATTCAGGGCATTATACGCTGGACCTTTGCGAAACCAGTCAGTTTGAACAGCATATCAGAGCGGTATGCGGCCTTCCGCTCGGTAAAACAGATTTGCTGAAGCCGGGCATGATGGTGAATCTACTCGGCGATGAAGTGAAGCTTGTTGAGGAAGAGCCGGAGCTTATAAAAGAAGCAAAGCTCTATATATACGGAAAACATGAAATCAAAAAAGGCCGCAAAATGGGGCATATTACATTTATGAAGCAGCCTGAAGACCAATGGATTCAGGAGATCACAAATAAATGGATGAATAGAGACGGAGGACAAGCAGAATGATCGAACGTTATTCAAGACCTGAAATGTCCGCAATTTGGACGGATGAAAACAGATTTCAAGCATGGCTGGAGGTTGAGATTCTTGCCTGTGAAGCGTGGGCGGAGCTTGGCGTCATTCCGAAAGAAGACGTAAAGGTCATGCGCGAGAACGCGTCATTTGACATCAACCGCATTTTAGAAATCGAACAGGATACCCGCCATGACGTTGTCGCTTTTACACGCGCCGTTTCCGAATCACTGGGCGAAGAAAGAAAATGGGTGCACTACGGCTTAACGTCAACTGACGTTGTGGATACCGCTCTTTCTTACTTATTAAAACAGGCAAACGATATTCTGCTCAAGGACCTTGAGAGATTTGTTGACATTATAAAAGAAAAAGCGAAAGAACATAAATACACAGTCATGATGGGGCGCACACACGGCGTACACGCTGAGCCTACAACATTCGGCTTAAAACTTGCGCTTTGGCATGAGGAAATGAAACGTAACCTTGAGCGTTTCAAACAAGCGAAAGAAGGCATCGAGGTTGGGAAGATTTCCGGCGCTGTCGGCACATATGCGAACATTGACCCATTTGTTGAGCAATATGTCTGTGAGAAGCTCGGATTGAAAGCAGCACCGATTTCAACCCAAACCCTTCAGCGCGACCGCCATGCTGACTATATGGCGACACTTGCTTTGATCGCGACAAGCATCGAGAAGTTCGCAGTGGAAATTCGCGGTCTGCAAAAGAGTGAAACACGCGAAGTTGAGGAATTTTTCGCGAAAGGGCAAAAGGGTTCATCTGCAATGCCGCACAAACGCAATCCGATCGGCTCTGAAAACATGACAGGTATTGCGCGCGTCATCCGCGGCTACATGATGACGGCTTACGAAAATGTTCCATTATGGCATGAGCGCGATATTTCTCATTCTTCAGCAGAACGGATTATTCTCCCGGATGCGACAATCGCGCTGAACTACATGCTGAACCGCTTCTCCAACATCGTGAAAAACTTAACGGTCTTCCCGGAAAACATGAAGCGCAACATGGACCGCACACTCGGCCTTATTTACTCTCAGCGTGTGCTGCTTGCTTTGATCGACACAGGCCTGACTCGTGAAGAAGCCTATGATACAGTACAGCCGAAAGCAATGGAAGCCTGGGAAAAACAAGTGCCGTTCCGTGAGCTTGTGGAAGCGGAAGAGAAAATCACGTCCCGTCTTTCTCCGGAAAAAATTGCTGACTGTTTTGATTACAACTACCATCTGAAAAATGTTGATCTGATCTTTGAACGTTTAGGTTTAGCATAGAAGAAGCTTTTAGGCGGCTTCTTCTATGCCGCCGTGGTTTGAAAATTCCCAAGATTCGGATTAGGAGGCCTTCCGTGAATATTGTGAAGAATGAACTTTTATATGAAGGAAAAGCAAAAAAGATCTACAAAACCGATGACGAAAACACGTTGTATGTCGTGTATAAAGACTCCGCCACTGCTTTTAACGGCGAGAAAAAAGCAGAAATCAGCGGCAAAGGGCGCTTAAATAACGAGATTTCAAGCTTGATTTTCAAACATCTTCACGCTAATGGCATTAACAACCACTTTATCGAGCGCATATCGGAAACGGAGCAGCTCATCAAAAAGGTAACGATTGTGCCGCTTGAAGTCGTCGTCAGAAATGTTGTGGCAGGAAGCATGTCCAAACGTCTCGGCATTCCAGAAGGCACCGAGCTTGAACAGCCGATTATCGAGTTTTACTACAAGGATGACGCGCTGGGTGATCCGCTCATCACGGAAGATCATATTTGGCTCTTGAAAGCGGCAACTCCTGAGCAGGTAGAAAACATTAAGTCCGTTACAAAAACAGTAAATGAAGAGCTTCAAACCATTTTTGCCGATTGTCACGTCAGATTAATAGATTTTAAGCTTGAATTCGGTTTAGATCCAGACGGACAAGTGCTTTTGGCCGATGAAATTTCACCGGACACATGCCGCTTGTGGGATAAAAACACGAACGAAAAGCTGGACAAAGATTTATTCAGACGCAATCTTGGAAGCTTAACCGACGCATATGAAGAGATTTTCAAAAGACTGGGAGGCATTCATCATGTATAAAGTAAAAGTTTATGTCAGCTTAAAAGAAAGTGTACTAGATCCACAAGGGAGCGCTGTCCAGCATGCCTTGCACAGTATGACTTACAACGAAGTTCAAGATGTGCGCATCGGTAAATATATGGAGCTTACGATCGAAAAATCTGACCGTGATCTTGACATGCTAGTGAAAGAAATGTGCGAAAAACTTCTTGCGAATACAGTGATTGAAGATTACAGATACGAAGTTGAGGAGGTAGTCGCACAGTGAAATTTGCGGTGATTGTGTTACCTGGATCCAACTGTGATATCGATATGTATCATGCTGTAAAGGATGAGCTCGGCCATGAAGCGGAATACGTCTGGCATGAGGAAACAAGCCTTGACGGCTTCGATGGCGTATTAATTCCGGGAGGATTTTCTTACGGCGATTATTTGAGATGCGGGGCTATTGCCCGATTTGCGAATATTATGCCAGCTGTCAAACAGGCGGCGGCTGAAGGAAAACCAGTTCTCGGCGTCTGCAACGGATTTCAAATTTTACAAGAGCTTGGCCTTCTGCCAGGCGCAATGAGACGCAACAAAGATTTGAAGTTCATTTGCCGGCCTGCTGAATTAATTGTTCAGAACGACGAAACATTATTCACATCTTCCTACGAAAAGGGCCAATCGATTACAATCCCGGTTGCTCATGGTGAAGGGAACTTCTACTGTGATGACGACACACTTGCTTCATTGAAAGAAAACAACCAAATTGCTTTCACATACGGCTCCGATATTAACGGAAGTGTCAGCGGCATTGCCGGTGTCGTGAATGAGAAAGGCAACGTATTAGGCATGATGCCTCACCCTGAGCGCGCGGTCGATGAACTGCTTGGAAGCGCCGACGGTCTTAAATTATTTCAGTCTATCGTGAAAAATTGGAGGGAAACTCATGTCACTACTGCTTGAACCAAGTAAAGAACAAATAAAAGAAGAGAAAATGTATCAGCAAATGGGTGTCAGTGATGATGAGTTTGCATTGATTGAATCCATTCTTGGCAGATTGCCGAACTACACAGAAATCGGAATTTTTTCTGTCATGTGGTCAGAGCATTGCAGCTACAAAAACTCTAAGCCGATTCTGCGTAAATTCCCGACAAGCGGCGAGCGTGTGCTGCAAGGTCCGGGGGAAGGCGCCGGAATCGTTGATATCGGTGACAACCAAGCGGTTGTGTTCAAAATTGAATCACATAACCACCCATCAGCTCTCGAGCCTTATCAAGGTGCTGCGACTGGCGTAGGCGGCATTATCCGTGACGTATTCTCAATGGGTGCCCGTCCAATCGCTGTATTGAACTCTCTTCGATTTGGTGAACTGACTTCACCGCGTGTGAAGTACTTGTTTGAAGAAGTAGTAGCGGGTATCGCGGGATACGGCAACTGTATCGGCATCCCGACAGTCGGCGGAGAAGTGCAGTTTGACAGCAGCTATGAAGGAAATCCGCTCGTTAACGCAATGTGCGTCGGTTTAATTAATCATGAAGACATTAAAAAAGGCCAGGCGAAGGGTGTCGGCAACACAGTGATGTACGTAGGAGCGAAAACAGGGCGTGACGGAATCCACGGCGCTACGTTTGCTTCGGAAGAAATGTCTGATTCGTCTGAAGACAAGCGCTCTGCCGTTCAAGTCGGCGATCCGTTTATGGAAAAGCTTTTGCTTGAAGCATGTCTGGAAGTCATCCAATGTGATGCGTTAGTCGGCATTCAGGATATGGGAGCTGCCGGTTTAACAAGCTCAAGCGCGGAAATGGCAAGTAAAGCCGGCTCTGGCATTGAGATGAATCTTGACCTGATTCCTCAGCGTGAAACAGGTATGACTGCATATGAAATGATGCTTTCTGAATCACAGGAGCGGATGCTTTTGGTCATCGAGCGCGGACGTGAGCAGGAGATCATCGATATTTTTGACAAGTACGATCTTGAAGCGGTTTCTGTCGGACGTGTAACAGATGATAAGATGCTTCGCCTCACACACAAAGGTGAGATTGTGTGCGAGCTGCCCGTTGATGCCTTGGCAGAAGAAGCGCCGGTTTACCATAAGCCTTCTCAAGAGCCTGCTTACTACCGCGAGTTTTTAGAGACGGATGTTCCGGCTCCGCAAATTGAAAATGCGAATGAAACACTGAAGGCACTCCTGCAGCAGCCGACGATCGCAAGCAAAGAGTGGGTTTACGATCAATATGACTACATGGTGCGGACGAACACAGTTGTCGCTCCTGGATCTGACGCAGGTGTTCTCAGAATCCGCGGAACGAAAAAGGCGCTGGCGATGACGACAGACTGTAACGCGCGTTATCTCTATCTTGATCCTGAAGTCGGCGGAAAAATTGCTGTCGCTGAAGCGGCGCGCAACATCATTTGCTCAGGTGCAGAGCCGCTTGCGGTCACAGATAACCTTAACTTCGGAAACCCGGAGAAACCGGAAATCTTCTGGCAGATCGAAAAAGCGGCTGACGGCATCAGCGAGGCGTGCAATGTTCTCAGCACACCGGTTATCGGCGGAAACGTATCGCTTTACAACGAATCAAACGGCACGGCGATTTACCCGACACCTGTTATCGGCATGGTCGGCTTAATTGAAGATACAGCCCACATTACAACACAGCATTTCAAACAAGCGGGTGATCTCGTCTACGTGATCGGTGAAACAAAACCTGAGTTTGCGGGAAGCGAGCTGCAAAAAATGACAGAAGGCAGCATTTACGGAAAAGCGCCGCAAATCGATCTTGATGTAGAGCTGTCACGCCAAAAAGCATTGCTTGACGCGATTAAAAAAGGCTTTGTTCAATCCGCGCATGATGTGTCTGAAGGCGGCTTAGGCGTAGCGATTGCAGAAAGTGTCATGACGACGGAAAACCTTGGCGCGAACGTGACTGTAGAAGGGGAAGCGGCGTTATTATTCTCTGAATCTCAATCCCGCTTTGTCGTTTCTGTGAAAAAAGAACATCAAGCAGCGTTTGAAGCGACTGTAAAAGATGCCGTTCATATCGGTGAGGTAACAGCGGACGGACTTCTGGCGATTCAAAACCAAGACGGACAACAATTGATTCATGCGCAAACGAATGATCTTGAACGCGCATGGAAAGGAGCTATCCCATGCTTGCTGAAATCAAAGGCTTAAATGAAGAGTGCGGCGTATTTGGGATTTGGGGACATGAAGAAGCTCCGCAAATCACGTATTACGGTCTCCACAGCCTCCAGCACCGAGGACAGGAGGGCGCTGGCATTGTGGCGACAGACGGTGAAAAACTGACGGCGCACAAAGGCCAAGGGCTGATCACGGAAGTATTTCAAAATGGCGAGCTCAGCAAAGTAAAAGGAAAAGGCGCAATCGGGCACGTTCGGTACGCAACGGCTGGAGGCGGCGGATACGAAAATGTTCAGCCGCTCCTCTTCCGTTCCCAAAACAACGGCAGCCTGGCGCTTGCCCATAACGGAAACCTAGTCAATGCCACTCAGCTGAAGCAGCAGCTCGAAAATCAAGGGAGTATCTTTCAGACCTCTTCGGACACAGAGGTTTTGGCTCACCTGATCAAAAGAAGCGGTCACTTCACGCTGAAGGATCAAATGAAAAACTCGCTTTCCATGCTGAAAGGGGCCTACGCATTCCTGATCATGACCGAAACAGAAATGATCGTCGCGCTCGACCCGAACGGGCTCAGACCGCTGTCAATCGGCATGATGGGCGACGCTTATGTGGTCGCATCAGAAACGTGCGCATTTGATGTGGTCGGCGCGACGTACCTTCGTGAGGTAGAACCGGGCGAAATGCTGATCATCAATGATGAAGGCATGAAATCAGAGCGTTTTTCCATGAATATCAACCGTTCCATTTGCAGCATGGAGTACATTTATTTCTCAAGGCCGGACAGCAATATTGAAGGGATTAACGTGCACAGTGCGCGTAAAAACCTTGGGAAAATGCTTGCTCAGGAATCCGCAGTTGAAGCCGATGTCGTAACAGGGGTTCCGGATTCCAGTATTTCAGCGGCGATCGGCTATGCAGAAGCAACAGGCATCCCGTACGAGCTCGGCTTAATCAAAAACCGTTATGTCGGCAGAACGTTTATTCAGCCGTCTCAGGCTCTTCGTGAGCAAGGCGTCAGAATGAAGCTTTCTGCTGTGCGCGGGGTTGTGGAAGGCAAACGAGTCGTTATGGTAGATGACTCGATCGTGCGCGGAACAACAAGCCGCCGGATTGTCACGATGCTCAGAGAAGCGGGTGCGACAGAAGTGCATGTGAAAATCAGTTCACCG
Source organism: Bacillus sp. RHFS10 (assembly GCF_016757475.1). Lineage (NCBI taxonomy): Bacteria > Bacillati > Bacillota > Bacilli > Caryophanales > Bacillaceae > Bacillus > Bacillus sp. RHFS10. Next base: position 275,254 of record NZ_JAESPO010000003.1, on the reverse strand, counting down.
CCGATCGCTCATCCGTGCTTTTACGGCATTGATACTTCCACTCACGAAGAACTGATCGCGTCTTCCCATTCAGTTGAAGAAATCCGTCAGGAAATCGGAGCTGACACTCTCTCATTTTTGAGTGTGGAAGGGCTGCTGAAAGGCATCGGCAGAAAATACGATGACTCTAATTGCGGACAGTGTCTCGCTTGCTTTACAGGAAAATATCCGACTGAAATTTACCAGGATACAGTGCTTCCTCATGTAAAAGAAGCGGTATTAACCAAATAAACCTTGAAAATGACATAAAGGCAGCGCAGTTCGGCTGCCTTCTCTTTCTGCCCTCGTTCGGGGGAGATATTTTGAAAAAGCGCCTAAAGGAGTGAATAGGATGTCTGAAGCATATAAAAACGCAGGGGTTGACATCGAAGCCGGATATGAAGCTGTAAAACGAATGAAAAAACATGTGGAGCGTACAAAACGGCTTGGCGTTATGGGCAGCCTTGGCGGTTTTGGCGGCATGTTTGACCTGTCTGAGCTTTCTTATCAAAAACCGGTTTTAATTTCGGGAACAGATGGTGTCGGCACAAAATTAAAGCTCGCTTTTTCTATGGATAAGCATGACACGATTGGCGTGGACGCTGTTGCGATGTGTGTCAATGACGTGCTGGCACAAGGTGCAGAGCCGCTATTTTTCCTTGATTATTTAGCGGTCGGCAAAGCGGATCCTGTGAAAATTGAGCAAATCGTACAAGGTGTGGCGGACGGCTGTGAGCAGTCAGGTTCAGCCTTAGTCGGCGGCGAAACAGCTGAAATGCCGGGACTATATACAGCTGATGAATACGATATTGCCGGTTTCTCAGTCGGAGTGGTTGAAAAGGACGAAATCGTGACTGGTGAAAACATCGAGGAGGGCCATCTATTGATCGGCCTCAGCTCCAGCGGCCTTCACAGCAACGGATTTTCCCTTGTCAGAAAAGTGCTTCTAGATGATGCGGAGCTGGATCTTGATAAAACATACGAACCGTTTGACCGCCGACTTGGCGAGGAGCTGCTTGAACCGACAAGAATTTACGTGAAGCCTGTGCTCGCCGCGGTGAAGAGTGGAAAAGTCGACGGCATGGCGCACGTGACAGGCGGAGGATTCATCGAAAATATCCCGCGCATGCTTCCAGAAGGCTTAAGCGCGGAAATCGATCACGGCTCATGGCCGATCCCGCCGATTTTCTCTTTCCTGCAAGAGTACGGCAAGCTGAAGGAAGAAGACATGTTCAACGTCTTTAATATGGGCATCGGCTTTGTTTTGGCAGTCAAAGAAGAGCATCTGACAGATGTGATCGAAACGCTTGAAAGCCATGGCGAAAAAGCCTATTTGATCGGGCGTGTGAAACAAGGCGAAGGCGTCACATTCGGCGGTGCGGCACTTTCATGAAAAAAATTGCGGTATTTGCATCCGGAAACGGTTCAAACTTCGAAGCCATCGTCACTTGTTTGAAAGAGGAGAACTGGGATGCGTCCGTATCGCTTCTCGTTTGCGACAAACCGCAGGCGAAAGTCATCGAACGGGCGGAAACGTTCCATATTCCATCCTTTGCATTTGAACCGAAGTCTTATGAAAACAAGGCCGCATTTGAACGGGCCATTATTGAACAGCTTCACCTTCATAACGTTGAATTGATCGTTCTCGCCGGCTATATGAGGCTGATCGGTGACACGCTGCTTCAGGCTTACGGAGGAAAAATCATTAACATTCACCCGTCGCTTCTTCCGGCGTTCCCCGGAATCGACGCAGTCGGGCAGGCGTACCGCGCGGGTGTGAAGGTTGCCGGAATCACCGTGCATTATGTCGATGAAGGAATGGATACAGGCCCGATCATCGCTCAAAAGGCAATCGAAATTAACGAACATGATACATTGGAAACAATCGAACAGCGGATTCACAAACTTGAGCATAAATGGTATCCCATTGTGATTAAACAGCTATTAGAATTAAATAACAGAGGTGAAAAGGCATGACCATTAAACGTGCATTAATCAGTGTTTCAGATAAAACAAATCTCGTTCCTTTCGTAAAAGAACTGACAGAGCTTGGCGTTGAAGTCATTTCAACAGGCGGAACGAAAAGGCTTCTTCAAGAAAACGGTGTGAATGTCATCGGAATTTCTGAAGTGACAGGCTTTCCTGAAATTATGGACGGACGGCTTAAAACACTTCATCCGAATATTCATGGCGGCCTTCTGGCGGTTCGCGGCAATGAAGAGCATATGGCGCAGATCAATGAACATGGGATTCAGCCGATTGACCTCGTTGTCGTCAACCTCTATCCATTTAAAGAAACGATTTCTAAAGCAGATGTCACATATGAAGAAGCGATCGAAAATATCGACATCGGCGGCCCGGGCATGCTGCGTGCGGCATCAAAAAACCATCAGGATGTAACGGTTATCGTCGATCCGACGGATTACAGCCCAGTGCTGAATCAAATCAAAGAAGAAGGCGGCGTATCACTTCAGAAAAAACGCGAGCTGGCGGCAAAAGTATTCCGTCATACTGCGGCGTATGATGCACTGATCGCTGACTATCTGACAGATGTTGTCGGTGAAAAAGAACCAGAGCAATTCACTGTGACATTTGAGAAAAAACAATCACTTCGCTACGGAGAAAACCCGCATCAGGAAGCGACATTCTATCAAACAGCTCTTCCTGTCAAAGGCTCCATTGCGCAAGCAGAACAGCTTCACGGAAAAGAGCTTTCTTACAACAACATTAAAGACGCGGACGCGGCAGTTCAAATCGTTCGCGAATTCACTGAGCCGGCTGCGGTTGCCGTCAAGCATATGAATCCGTGCGGCGTAGGAACTGGAAAAACGATCGCAGAAGCGTTTGACAGAGCGTTTGAAGCGGATAAAACTTCGATCTTCGGCGGCATTATCGCCCTGAACCGCGAAGTGGACAAGGCAACTGCCGAAGCGCTTCACAACATTTTCTTAGAAATCATCATTGCGCCTTCATTCAGCCAAGAAGCGCTTGACATCCTGACTGCGAAGAAAAATCTTCGTCTGCTGACACTTGATATGACAGCTGCTGCTCAAAAGGAAAAACAGCTGACATCTGTTCAAGGCGGACTGCTGATTCAAGATTTGGATATGCACGGCTTTGATGATGCTGAGATCAGCGTTCCGACAAAAAGAGAGCCGAACGAGCAAGAGTGGGAAGACTTGAAGCTTGCTTGGAAAGTCGTGAAGCATGTGAAATCAAATGCGATCGTTCTCGCGAAGGACAACATGACAGTCGGCGTGGGAGCAGGCCAAATGAACCGTGTCGGATCAGCAAAAATCGCCATTGAGCAAGCAGGTGAAAAAGCGAAAGGCAGCGCGCTCGGTTCTGATGCATATTTCCCAATGCCGGATACTGTCGAAGAAGCGGCAAAAGCGGGCGTTACGGCCATCATTCAGCCAGGCGGATCGATCCGTGATGAGGATTCCATCAAAAAAGCAGATGAGTACGGCATTGCCATGGTATTCACTGGCATTAGACACTTCAAACATTAAGGGGATGAAAACGACGTGAATGTATTCATTATCGGTAAAGGCGGAAGAGAACATACGATGGCATGGAAGGCGGCGCAAAGCAGTCTCGTAGAGAACGTATTTGCAGCTCCAGGAAATGACGGTATGGCTGATTCCGCACAGCTTGTAAACATTGAGGAAAGCGATCACGCCGGGCTTGTCTCGTTTGCAAAAGAAAATCAGGTCGGCCTGACCATTGTTGGCCCCGAGGTTCCTTTAATTGAAGGTCTGGTGGATGAATTCGAAAAGGCCGGTCTGCGTGTGTTCGGCCCGTCAAAAGCCGCTGCGATCATCGAAGGCAGCAAACAGTTCGCTAAGGATTTAATGAAGAAATACGATATTCCGACTGCAGAATATGACACGTTCACATCCTTTGAAGAGGCAAAGGCATATGTGCAGGAAAAAGGCGCTCCGATTGTCATAAAAGCAGATGGACTTGCGGCTGGAAAAGGCGTAACCGTTGCTATGACAGAGGAAGAAGCGATTGCATGTCTGCATGATTTTCTTGAGGATGAAAAATTCGGTGATGCGAGCGCGTCTGTTGTCATTGAAGAATTTCTTTCCGGCGAAGAATTTTCTCTGATGGCATTCGTCAAAGGAGAAAAGGTGTATCCAATGGTGATTGCCCAAGATCACAAGCGGGCGTTTGATGGAGACAAAGGCCCGAATACGGGCGGAATGGGCGCTTACTCTCCAGTTCCGCAAATTTCAGAAGAAACCGTCCGCCATGCGGTGGAAACGATCGTCAAGCCGACTGCAAAAGCAATGGTACAAGAAGGCCGTTCCTTCACTGGCGTTTTGTACGCGGGATTGATGCTCACTGAAAACGGCTCAAAGGTCATCGAATTTAATGCCCGTTTTGGCGACCCGGAAACACAGGTCGTGCTTCCGCGCATGGAATCTGATCTGGTACAGGTGCTTCTTGATCTTTTAGAAGATAAAGAAGTCGACTTGAAATGGAAGGATACCGCGGCAGTGAGTGTGGTGCTTGCTTCAGAAGGGTACCCGGAAAGCTATGCAAAGGGCACGCCGATTGGCAACCTTGCAGCGGAAACTGATCAGGTTGTGGTCTTTCATGCCGGAACGAAAGCAGAAGGCGGAGAGTTCGTCACAAACGGAGGCCGCGTCGCCAATGTGACGGCTTTTGATGAAACATTTGAAGCGGCGAGAGACCGAGTGTACAAAGCCGTTGATGAGATCATCAAGCCGGGACTCTTTTTCAGAAAAGACATTGGGGCACGCGCTTTAAAGGCTGCCCAAAAATAAAGTGAAGAAAACCCGCAGAGGTTGAACTGCGGGTTTTTTGTTATGCAAAAGCGGGGTGGTGTGCGGAAGAAGAAAGCACAACCAGCGTGGTTGGTTTTCCGTGGACCATCGAGGCGTCAATAAAATCTTCAAGCGTATGTACCGATTCTGTCACCACTTTTGTCACATAACTGTACATGCCTGTAATGCGGTGGTTTTCTGTCACATCCGGATGCGCTGTGGCAAAGGCGGCGTAGTGTTTGCAGCTTTTCGGTTCCATCAGGATAAAAGCGGTAACATGCTTGTTTAGTTTTTCATAACAGATATTCGCGCTGTAGCCGGTAATCACTCCTTTGTCTTCCAGCTTCCTGACACGTTCCGCCGCGCTTGGAGAGCTGAGTCCAACAAGCTTTCCCAGCTCAACCATCGTTAATCTGCCATTTCGCTGCAAATGCGAGAGGATGTGAAGGTCTGTTTCGTCCATTTGTCTGGCTCCTTTACATGTTTAAGAGAATTCGTGAAAATTCCTTTTATCATAAGGTGATGCTGTCGATTTAACTTAATTGTAGCATATGGATGCCGTCTTATTTTTCCTATAATAAAGCCATCAACGGGAGAGGAGGCATCATGTTGCCAGAATTGCAGCGTTCGATCACTTGGATACAAGGGACGGCATTAACGATTGGGGCCGTTTTAGGCTGCGGGATATTAATTCTGCCGTCTGTCACAGCTGACGCAGCCGGTCCTGCTTCTTTATTTGTTTGGGTGTTCATGTCTTTCTTATCATTTCTTCTTGTCGGCACGCTGGCCCGGCTTGTGAAAATAGCGCCCAGCGCCGGAGGAATCACGGCTTATGTGCAGTTGGCTTTTCAGAAAAAAGCCGGAGCGGTTTTGGGCTGGATCATGTTAGGGTCCGTTCCAATCGGTGTTCCTGTCATCGCTTTGACTGGCGCGCATTACGTCAGTTACGTCACAGATGCTTCGGATTGGCAGATTACATTGATTGCAGGTTGTATGTTGGGTGTCTCCATTTTGCTTCATATAAAAGGCATTCAACTATCCGCTAATATCAGTACACTCGTTATTTGTGTCATCGTAATTCTGCTTGTCACTTCGATTGCCGTGTCATTTCCTCACGTCAAAGCAGCAGAATTCAAGCCGTTTCTTCCGCATGGCTGGTCTGCCGCAGGATCTGTTTCTGTAATGATTTTTTTCTCTTTTGTAGGCTGGGAAATGATTACACCATTGGCTGAAGAGTTTACACATCCTGAAAAAGATGTCCCGCTCAGCTTGTTTTTAGCGGCAACTTGTGTGGCAGGGCTGTATATCATGCTGTCGTTTGTGACGATAGGTACTCATTCATACGGAGTGAATGGAGAAATCGCATCACTTGCCATGCTCATATCAAAAGGAGTCGGTGAAGGCGGAGTATATGTAACGGTGTGTTTAGCACTGTTTATCACATTCGCCACCATTCATGCTAATATTGCGGGTTTTTCCAGAATGGTGTACGCATTGGCGAGAGAGGGGCACATTCCCGTATATTTCGGGAAACTCAGTGAGACAAAACTTACGCCTATCCGTGTATTAACAGCGCTGGCCGCAGTGTTTGGCTTCGTGCTTGCGGCATATGGCCTTTTTAAAACCGATTTAACAACACTGTTAAAAGGGCCGAGTGCGGCATTCATCGCATCATACATATGTACAATGGCGGCAGCGCTAAAACTGTTGAGCTGGAGAGATTCAGGCTGGTGGATGGCGTTAGGGGCTTTTGCGGCGTGCGCAGTGATTTACTCATTCAGCGGCTGGGCAGTCCTTTATCCAGCAGCACTGGCAGCCGCAGGGTATCTCTATATGAAGACAAAGAAATGTCATGAGAAAAAGCCTGATCACGTTTCGTGATCAAGCTTTTTTTGTTCATCTGTCTTGATGCTCTTGTTCGTTATGACCGGAAGCGCTGTTTTGAAGCATGTAGGTCACAGGGCAGAAGCGCAGGATTCCCGATCCTGCTTTCATGGCCCCCATAAAGATGTAAAAGAGGTGCATTCTGCACCAAGGCTTTTTCGTAAACTTTGCGCTGGCGGCTGACATAATCGTCAGTCCGCAGGCGATTCTGAAGACGGCATTGATGAGACTGATGTTTGGCTTCATGGAAATCCGCTCCTTTTTAATTAAAAAAGTTTTTTAATTGAACCTTCAAAAATTTGTAACGTTTTTATCATGCGTGATGAGGAAGGATGTGATAACATGAGTCTAATACATGTAAAGGAGAGTATGTGAATGTCCGAACGCACCTTTAACTGGAAAAACAAAGACATCAGGGCACAGGTTGATGTTGTAGACTCAAAGCTGCTTCCAACGCTCCTTTTACGGAATGCTCTCGTCTTAAATCCATATGTAAAACAATGGCTGAAAAAAAACATTTGGATTTATCAGGACCGCATTGTTTATGTGGGTCATGAACTTCCGAATAGAGCCGAAGAAATTCATACAATTGATTGTGAAGGAAAATACATTGTGCCAGGGTATATCGAACCGCACGCACATCCTTTTCAAATATATAATCCCCAAACCCTGGCGGAATATGTGTCTCAATACGGAACAACGACATTTGTGAATGATAACTTATTTTTGCTTTTACAAAGCGGAAAAAAGAAAGCGCTTACCATTTTAAATGAACTCAAAAAGCAGCCTGTTCAATATTTTTGGTGGTCACGTTATGACCTCCAAACCGAAGTTCTGAACGAGGATCATGTTCTTCCGTTTGATGTCAGAAAGCAGTGGATTGAACATCCGGATGTGATTCAAGGCGGAGAAATGACCGGATGGCCGCGTTTGGTAGATGGTGATGATTTAATGCTTCACTGCATGCAAGCTACAAAGAAGCAGAGAAAACGCATTGAAGGGCATTTTCCCGGCGCTTCAAATAAAACGCTTACAAAAATGAAGCTGTTCGGAGCGGATTGTGATCATGAAGCGATGACAGGTGATGAAGTGATGAGAAGGCTGGAACTGGGCTACTATGTTTCCCTTCGGAACTCTTCCATTCGCCCTGATGTAAGAAAAATCTTGCGGGAGCTGCATGAGAAGGGTTTCCGCTATTATGACCATTTCTTTTACACGACAGACGGCGCGACGCCTAATTTTTATAAAGGTGGCATGACAAACGAGCTGATCCGCATCGCGTTAGAAGAAGGAGTCTCGGCAATCGACGCCTACAATATGGCATCATTTAATATTGCAAAGTATTATCAAATGGATGATTATTTAGGAGTTGTCGGACCGGGAAGGCTGGCATCGCTGAACGTACTAGAAGATCCGTTAAATCCCAATCCCGTGACCGTTCTCTCAAAAGGGGTCATCCTTCGTGAAGATGGCTGTGATTTGAAGGCGTTTACAAAGACGGGCTGGAGCAAAGGCGGTCTTGTCCCGCTTGAGCTTTCATATGATATGACGATGGATGATTTACAGTTTTCCATGCCGATGGGCGTGAAAATGCGGAATGCGGTCATTATGGAGCCGTATATGATTGAGATCGACAATTCGATGGAACAGCTCTCATTTGACCATGATGAAAGTTATTTGACGATGCTTGACAGACATGGGAAATGGCGTGTCAATACGATGATAAAAGGCTTTGCCTCAAGCGTGCAGGGATTTGTGAGCTCCTTTACGACGACAGGTGATATTGTCGCGATCGGAAAAAATAAAGCGGATATGCTGCTCGCTTTCGCCCGCATGAAAGAGATCGGAGGAGGAATCGTTCTTGCGGAAAACGGGAACATTCTGCATGAAATTCCGCTTGCGCTGTGCGGCTGTGCCTCTTCGGAAGCGTATGAAGACGTGCTGGAGAAGGAACAAAAGCTGAAAGATCTTTTGACTGAAAGAGGTTACGAGTTTTGTGATCCCGTCTATACGCTGCTCTTTTTGCAAAGTACGCACCTTCCGTATATACGCATTACGCCTAGAGGAATCTTCGACGTCATGAAAAAAACTGTACTCTTTCCATCGATAATGCGTTAAAATATAAAAGAGCGGGGAGCCGACATATGAAAAAATGGATGACAGTTTGCGTGCTGTGTATCGTGTTTTTTCTGCTGGTATCCTGCCAGCAGAAGGATGCTGTCCCGGATTCTGCAAAGAAGCCGAAAGCTCCTTTGACAGGACTGGAGACGGAACAGAAGGTGACTGAACGCCGGCCTGTTGCTGTTATGGTGAATAATCACCCGAAGGCGAGGCCGCAGTCAGGACTGTCTAAAGCCGATATTGTCATAGAAGCGCTTGCCGAAGGGCAAATTACGAGATTTCTGGCCATTTTCCAAAGCCAGATGCCCGAAACTGTCGGGCCTGTGCGGAGCGCGCGGGAATATTTCGTCACTCTCAGCAATGGCTTTGACAGCATATTTGTCCATCACGGCTGGAGTCCCGGCGCCAAAGAGCAGCTGGAATCCGGAGCTGCCGATTATATGAACGGATTGGATTTTGACGGAAGCTTATTTTGGAGAGCTGATTTCAGCGAACCGCCCCACAATTCCTACACGTCTTATGATTACATAAAAAAGGCGGCGGAGCAAATGGGATATGAGCTGAAGCAGAAAACAGATCCGCTGCTGTTTCAAACATCAGAAGCAAAACCTGCAAATGACTTTTACAATGTTCGGGTAGATTATGGAACAAAGAACGTTACGAATCTTGTCGAATACAACTATGATAAAAAAGCCGAAGCTTATACAAGAAGCTCTGATGGTGTCATTACGACAGACCGGGAAACCGGAAAGCCGGTTGCAATGCAGAATATTTTCATTGTTGAAGCGAGCCATCATATTATTGATCAAGATGGAAGGCGGGACATCGATCTAGAATCAGGGGGGAAAGGTCTGTTGTTTCAGCGCGGAAACGTTATTGAAACAGACTGGAAACAAGTAAACGGCAGAATTGTGCCGGTAAAAGACGGCAAATGGCTGCCGCTTGTGCCCGGAAAAACTTGGATCAATATCGTGCCTGATCTCGATGCGGCTTCCATTAGTAAAGGAGAAGGTGTGTAACGATGCAAATCGATAAATTACGCGGCAAAGAGCTGGACCAGTTATTCAACTCGATCTTATCGCTGAAAGACCTGGAGGAATGTTACCGGTTCTTCGATGATCTTTGCACAATTAACGAAATTCAATCGCTGGCTCAGCGCCTAGAAGTGGCGCGCATGCTTCGCGAAGGTAACACGTATCATAAGATTGAAACAGAAACAGGCGCTTCCACGGCTACGATTTCCCGTGTGAAACGCTGCTTAAATTACGGAAATGACGCTTATGAAATGGCGCTTGATCGTGTGAAGGAGACGGAAACAGGGTCTTCTTCAAAATAACAAAGAGCCGCCCTGCCGTTTGGCATGGGCGGTTTCTTTATGAAACAAATTGGTTGATCAGTTTGTCGATGTCGACGATGCTTCCGTCTTCTTTTCGATAGACAACATGCTCCTTGGAAAAGTGGATGGGGGAATTGATGCCGGCTGCGGCTGCGAGATTAAACAGTCCCTCGCGCAGCGAAATGACGTAGTTGCAGACACGATGCTGTTTTTCCTCAACGCTCAGTGCTTGTTGCAGTTTTGGATCTGTTGTCGCTACGCCTGCCGGACATGTGTTGGTGTGGCAGACGAGGGCGCGGATACAGCCGACAGAAAACATCATCCCGCGCGCAATATTGACAAAGTCAGCGCCGAGGGCTAAGGCGACCGCAATTTTGTCAGGAGTCAGGAGCTTTCCGGAAGCAAAGATTTTCAGCTGGCCGCGCAAGCCGTATTGTCTAAGCAGTGTATCAACCATAGGCAGCGCTGTCATAATCGGAAGGCCGACTGTGTCAGCGAGCTCATAAAAGGAAGCGCCAGTACCGCCTTCACTCCCGTCTATCGTAATAAAATCCGGATGCTTTCCGCTTTTCTGCATATAAGAGAAAAGCTCGCGCAATTCGTCAGGGTGGCCTGCGACAAGTTTGATTCCCACAGGCTTTTGCCCGACATCTCTAAGTTTCTCGATAAAGTCGAGCATTTCAGGAGCGTTTGAAAATTCATGAAAGCGATTCGGGCTGTCAATTGATTTCCCGGGTTCGACATTCCGGATGTCTGCCACTTCCTCTGATACTTTGGCGCCATCCACATGGCCGCCGCGGGTTTTCGCTCCTTGCGCCAGCTTTAGCTCAAACGCTTTAATTTGGTCAAGCCTGCTTTTTCTTTTAAACTCCTCCCATGAAAATTCTCCGTTTCTTTTGCGCACGCCGAAAAGACCCGGACCGATTTGGCAAATGATATCGGCGCCGCCCTTTAAGTGATACTCAGATAATCCCCCTTCACCGGTATTCATCCATGTGCCGCCAGCCTGATGAAGCCCTTTTGAGAGCGCCGTAATCGCTCGTTCTCCAAGGGAACCGTAGCTCATGGCGGACTGGCCGACTAATCCCTTCACATAAAAAGGCTTCTCGCATGTATGGGAGCCGATCACCTGCACATCATCAGGGTGGAGATAATACGGATCGGCCTTGATTTGTTCGGCGTGTTCCTTTCGTTTGAACAGATTGTCAGCTTCTATTTCATAGATTTGGGTTTCAATTTTAGGTGTTTGGTTTACGTGCAATTCTTTTTTTTGTTTCGGAAATAGAGCATTACGGATATAAAAGCCCGGTTTGTCAAAATCTTTTACAGATCCAAAGCCCATCATTCTGCTTTTGTATTTGCCCGAGATAACGGTTTGCTCATATTCCTTTCGTGAAAAGGGCTTGCCCTCATTGTCATTGCTGAATAAATACTGCCTGAGTTCCGGCCCGATTTTTTCAAGGATATATCGAAATCTTCCAAGCAAGGGGTAGTTGCGGAGGATCGAATGCTCCTGCTGTTTTTCATCCTTTATGTAGATCCAGAGAAACAAAACGATGGGGATGGCAATGATCCCGATAAGAAAAGCGATAAGTGCAATGATGAGGGTTTCCATCTGTCATCCTCCCTTTTTTATGTAACCTTTTCCACAGTTGAGCGCTTTCCAAACAATAACAGAAGGGAGTCATTTGCCTAGGCCTTGATGCTATTGAAGGCTTTCTAGAGCTTTCTTTTTTTATGAAAAAAGAATCAAAACACCTTTTTCAGTGAATAACGAGATTAACGGCTTTTTCCGTTTTTACGCGCTATGTGAATTTGTTATAATGTTTAAATGGTAACAAACGAATGGAGGAACGTATGACGTGTACGATGTAACGGAGTGGAAGCATGTCTTTAAACTCGACCCAAATAAAGATTTGCCTGATGAACAGCTGGAGATTCTTTGTGAATCAGGAACGGATGCGGTCATTATCGGAGGAAGCGATGGTGTGACAGAGGACAATGTCTTGCGCATGATGTCAAAGGTGAGACGGTTTTTAGTGCCGTGTGTCCTTGAGGTGTCAGCGATTGAAGCGATCGTTCCCGGCTTTGACTTATATTTTATTCCGAGTGTACTAAACAGCAAAAACGCGGACTGGATTGTCGGAATGCACCAGAAGGCCATGAAGGAATACGGAGAACTGATGTCTATGGAAGAAATTGTGGCGGAAGGCTACTGCATCGCAAATCCGGATTGCAAAGCGGCTGCATTAACTGAGGCGAATGCCGATCTGAGTGTTGACGATATTGCCGCCTATGCGCGTGTGTCTGAGCTGCTGCAGCTTCCCATTTTTTATTTGGAATACAGCGGTATGCTTGGAGACATAGAAGCCGTGAAGAAAACGAAGGCTGTATTGGAAACGTCCACCCTGTTTTACGGCGGCGGCATCAAGGACGCGGAAACGGCAAAGCAGTTTGCGGAGCATGCGGACGTGGTTGTTGTAGGCAATGCGGTGTATGAAGATTTTGACCGGGCTTTAAAAACAGTAGCGGCTGTGAAAGGCGAGTAGTAAATTGTACGGATTTGGTTTATGATAGAACATATGTTTTGTATAGGCGGGTGAACGAATTTTGAATTACATTAGCAATCAATTATTAAGCGGATTAAACCCTGTTCAGCAGGAAGCTGTAAAAACAACGGACGGGCCCCTCTTGCTGATGGCGGGAGCGGGAAGCGGAAAGACGCGTGTTCTGACACACAGAATCGCTTTTTTAATGGCGGAAAAACATGTGGCGCCGTGGAACATTCTGGCGATCACATTTACAAATAAAGCGGCACGAGAAATGAAAGAACGTGTGGAAAGCATTCTCGGACCGGGCGCGGACGATATCTGGATTTCCACATTCCACAGCATGTGCGTGCGGATTTTGCGCAGAGATATCGACCGGATCGGGATCAACCGCAATTTCTCCATCCTTGATACGGCGGACCAGCTTTCGGTCATCAAAGGGATTTTGAAGGAACGCAATCTTGATCCGAAAAAGTTTGATCCGAGAAGCATCCTGGGCACGATCAGCGGTGCGAAAAACGAATTGACCGAACCGGAGGAATTCTCTAAAGTTGCCGGCGGTTATTACGATCAGGTGGTCAGCGACGTATATGCTGATTATCAGAAAAAGCTTTTGAAAAACCAGTCGCTCGATTTCGATGATTTAATTATGACAACGATTAAACTGTTTGACCGTGTGCCGGAAGTGCTTGAATTTTATCAGCGCAAATTCCAGTACATCCATGTTGATGAGTATCAGGATACGAACAGAGCCCAATACATGCTTGTTAAGCAGCTTGCGGAGCGTTTCCAGAACCTTTGCGTGGTCGGGGACTCGGATCAGTCGATCTACAGATGGCGCGGCGCGGATATCGCCAACATCCTTTCGTTTGAAAAAGATTATCCGAACGCAAGCGTGATTTTGCTTGAACAAAACTACCGGTCAACGAAACGGATTTTGAGCGCGGCTAACGAGGTCATCAAAAACAACTCAAACCGCAAACCGAAAAATCTGTGGACGGAAAACGATGATGGCGTCAAAATTGCTTACTACCGCGGAGATAACGAGTTCGGCGAAGGACAGTTTGTTGCCGGTAAAATTTATCAGCTTCACAGCTCAGGCAAGCGGAAGCTGTCGGATATCGCCATTTTGTACAGGACAAACGCCCAGTCCCGTGTAATTGAGGAAACGCTTCTCAAAGCTGGCTTGAACTATAACATTGTCGGCGGCACAAAGTTCTATGACAGAAAAGAAATTAAAGACATTCTCGCGTACCTGCGCCTCGTATCCAACCCGGATGACGATATCAGCTTCACACGTATTGTCAACGTGCCGAAGCGCGGAGTCGGCGCCACTTCACTTGAAAAAATCGCTTCGTATGCGGCGATGAACGGCTTGTCGTTTTTCCAAGCGATTCAGCAGGTTGATTTTATCGGCGTCAGCGCTAAGGCGGCCAACGCGCTCGACAGCTTCAGACAGATGATTGAGAACCTGACCAATATGCAGGACTACTTGTCTATTACAGAGCTGACAGAAGAAATTCTCGATAAGACCGAATACAGAGAAATGCTGAAGGCTGAGAAATCAATCGAAGCCCAAAGCCGTTTAGAAAACATCGACGAGTTCCTGTCTGTCACGAAAAACTTTGAACAGAAAAGCGAAGATAAAACACTCGTTGCGTTCCTGACAGATTTGGCACTGATCGCCGATATCGATCAGCTCGACCAGAAAGAAGAGGAATCCGGCGGCAAGGATGCGATCACGCTGATGACGCTGCACGCCGCAAAAGGGCTGGAGTTCCCGGTTGTTTTCTTGATGGGGCTTGAAGAAGGCGTCTTCCCGCACAGCCGTTCACTGATGGAGGAAGCGGAAATGGAAGAAGAGCGCCGCCTTGCTTACGTTGGGATTACAAGAGCGGAGCAGGAGCTTTATCTGACCAACGCCAAAATGCGCACCTTGTTTGGCCGAACAAATATGAACCCGGAATCTCGCTTTATTGCTGAAATACCGGATGATTTATTGGAAAACCTAAATGAGAAAAAAGAAACGAGAACGCCGTCTGCGAGAAAAATGCAGCCGAGACGCGGCCCTGTTTCACGTCCGGTATCCTACGCTGGCAAAACAGGCGGTGACTCCTTAAACTGGGCAGTTGGAGATAAGGCCGGCCATAAAAAATGGGGAACAGGAACTGTCGTCAGTGTGAAAGGCGAAGGAGAAGGGACGGAGCTTGATATCGCCTTCCCGAGCCCTGTCGGCGTAAAACGCCTATTAGCGGCATTCGCTCCTATTGAAAAGCAGTAATTGAAGAGGAAAGGAAGAAGCAGATGGACCAAGAAACAGCGAAGCAGCGGGCAGAAGAACTGCGCCGCACCATCAACAAGTATAGCTATGAATATTACACCTTAGATGAACCGAGCGTCCCTGATGCCGAATACGACAGATTGATGCAGGAGCTGATTGCGATCGAGGAGGAGCATCCAGACCTCAGAACGCCTGACTCTCCTACGCAGCGTGTCGGCGGAGCCGTGCTTGAAGCGTTTCAGAAAGTCACTCACGGCACGCCGATGCTCAGTTTGGGCAACGCCTTTAATGCTGATGATCTCCGTGATTTTGACCGCCGGGTGCGTCAGGCGGTCGGTGACGATGTGGCGTATAATGTGGAGCTGAAAATAGACGGTCTTGCTGTTTCTCTCCGTTATGAAGACGGCTATTTTGCCAGAGGCGCCACAAGAGGTGATGGCACGACTGGTGAGGATATTACGGAGAATCTGAAGACGATCCGCAATATCCCGCTCAAAATGAAACGTGGTCTGTCCATCGAAGTGCGCGGCGAGGCGTATATGCCGAAGCCTTCGTTTGAAGCGCTCAATGAGGAACGGATCAAAAATGAAGAAGAACCGTTTGCCAATCCGCGAAATGCCGCCGCGGGCTCACTCAGACAGCTCGATCCGAAAATTGCGGCGAAACGAAATCTCGATATCTTCGTCTACAGTATAGCGGAGCTTGATGAAATTGGGGTGGAGACGCAAAGCCAGGGACTTGATTTTCTCGATGAAATCGGATTTAAAACGAATCAGGAACGACAAAAATGCCGCAGCATAGAAGAAGTCATCGCGCTGATCGATGAGTTTCAGGCTAAGCGCGCTGACCTCCCGTATGAAATTGACGGCATCGTCATTAAAGTAGATTCCCTCGATCAGCAGGAGGAGCTCGGTTTTACGGCGAAAAGCCCGCGCTGGGCCATCGCGTATAAATTTCCTGCTGAAGAGGTCGTGACAAAGCTTCTCGATATCGAATTAAATGTCGGCAGAACGGGTGTCATTACGCCGACAGCGGTTCTCGAGCCGGTAAAAGTTGCCGGCACAACGGTCTCAAGAGCATCCCTGCATAATGAAGATTTAATTAAAGAGAAGGACATTCGGATCTTGGATAAGGTCGTCATCAAAAAAGCGGGCGATATCATTCCGGAAGTCGTAAACGTCCTAGTTGAACAGCGCACGGGAGAAGAAAAGGAATTCAGCATGCCGACGGAATGTCCGGAATGCGGAAGCGAGCTCGTTCGTATCGAAGGAGAAGTGGCGCTCCGCTGCATTAATCCTGAATGCCCGGCGCAAATCCGGGAAGGGCTGATCCATTTCGTTTCCCGCAATGCCATGAACATTGACGGGCTTGGCGAACGAGTCATCACACAGCTGTTTGAGGAGAACCTTGTTCGCAATGTGGCGGATTTGTATAAGCTGACAAAGGAACAGGTCATTCAGCTCGAACGAATGGGAGAAAAGTCCACTGAAAACCTGATCGGCTCCATCCAAAAATCAAAAGAAAATTCGTTAGAACGCTTGCTATTCGGGCTCGGCATCCGTTTTATCGGCTCAAAGGCCGCAAAGACGCTCGCTATGCATTTTGAAAGTTTGGAGAACCTGAAAAAAGCTTCCAAAGAGGAGCTTCTCGCGATCGATGAAATCGGTGAAAAAATGGCTGACGCGGTCATCACTTATTTTCATAAAGAAGAAATGCTTGATCTCTTGAATGAACTTCAGGAGCTGGGCGTAAACACACTCTACAAAGGCCCGAAAAAAGTAAAAGCAGAGGACAGCGATTCTTACTTTGCCGGTAAAACAATTGTTCTGACAGGAAAGCTGGAAGAACTGTCTAGAAACGAAGCCAAAGCGCAAATCGAAGCGCTCGGCGGAAAGCTGACTGGAAGCGTCAGCAAAAACACAGACTTGGTCATCGCCGGAGAAGCGGCGGGAAGCAAGCTGACAAAAGCGCAAGAGCTGGACATTGAAGTGTGGAATGAAGAGCAGTTAATAGGAGAGCTAAAGAAATAAGAGGAGTGTTTTCTATTGAAAAAGACGTTGGCAATGGCGGCAACGGCGGCAGTGTTAATGCTGTCTGCCTGCTCGTCAGGTTTTGGGGGGGAGAAGGAGGAAGAGATCACGCAAAAGACAGCGAAATCGTCAGAAAAAGCGATTGTCCCGAAATATAATATCTCTGACTCCTATTACAAAATGGTGCTGCCATTTAAGGCGGGAAAAGCGCGAGGCTTGACGACGGAACAGCTGAATACAAGACTGGACATTGATGAGTTTGAAACAGGGCTGATGCGTCTTGCCCAAGATTCTTTCTCGACTGAAGATTACCTGTTCCAAGAAGGGCAATATTTAGATGAAGATACAGTATTAAGCTGGCTGGCACGGAAAAAAACAGGCTCAGATCTGAAAAAAGCCCAAAAAGAAGATAAAGACTTCAAAAATGAAGGATTGAACCCGGCGCTGCCAAACTCCGGTTCAACAGAAGAGAAATACGAAAGCAGCCCGGTTTATTTAGCGTCCATGCTGGAGCACGATTATTTAGTCAGAAAAGACAAGAATTCCATCCAGCTTGGCGGCGTGATGATCGGACTGGCGTTGAACTCTGTGTATTACTATCGTGAAAAAACAGGCGACCCTCAAAAAGAGGTGGAGATTAAGGACAGCACGCTCCGCAAACAGGGAGAAAAAATCGCACAGGAGGTCATTAACCGCCTCCGTAAAAAAGATAACCTGAAGAATGTGCCGATCACCATCGCGCTTTACAAGCAGGCGTCAAAAACATCGATTGTACCGGGGAACTTCATCTCCAAAACAGAAGTCAAAGCAGGCTCCACGGATATCTCGAATTGGGATGACATCAATGAAACTTATGTTTTTTATCCGGCGGATACAACCACAGCAGAAAAATACCCGGATGACACCGAGGTCTTTAAGCGGTTCAAAAACTCAATCGAAGAGTATTTCCCGAACTACACAGGCGTTGTAGGTGCAGCGTTGTATGAAAATGATGAAATGACGAAAATGAAGATCGACATTCCAATGCAATTCTATGGAAAAAGTGAAGTCGTCGCGTTTACCCAGTTCTTAACGGGTGAAGTGATGGATTACTACTCTAAGAGCTCACTTAATCTCGAAGTGAATATCAAATCTTCAGATGGACAGGAAGCGGTCATTATCCGCAATGCAGGAGATAAAGAGCCGACTGTTCATATTTATGACTAAAATAAGGTAACCCCTTGCGTCGCAACGGCGCTGGGGTTATTTTGCGTTTGTGTTGAATTTAGGTATCATTGGAGGGGATATATATTTATGTTATGATGTTCTAAAAATAGAAAAGGGTTGAAATTATGAAAAATAAATCCTTTTATTTCATATGGGCGGGTCAATCGATTGCCAATTTAGGGGATTCTCTATATGTGCTGGTTCTGACCCTATTCACCTATCAAGTCACAGACTCAGCTTTTTTGGCATCGCTTGTGGCTATGATGCAATTTGTCGGACAGTCATTAAGCGCAGTATTTATACCTGTTTTTATTAATAAATACAGGCTCAAACAAATTTTGATTTTTTTGCAGCTGACGCAAACTATTCTTTTATCTTTGCTGCTTGTTATATTTATCATAGATTTTAAATCTATTTTTATCTTTTTTTTGATCGTATTTTTCATGTCGCTGTTAGATGGAGGAACCATCCCGGTCAGAAATTCTATGATTCCCCGTTTTGTTCCCAAATCCATGCTATTGAAAGCAAATAGTCTTGTATTAACCTCTGATCAAATCGTGCTCCTGCTCGGTTGGCTGCTCGGCGGCATTTTGATCAAATGGCTCGGGCCCCAATTGCTTTTAATGCTGACTTTTGTGCTTTATGGCACTTCGACAGTGTCTTTATTTTTTGTCAAGGATGCCGGGAAAGGAGATGCTGAAAAAGAAGAAAATGAGTCTTTTATTGATAAAATCTCAGCTGGCTGGAAAGCGATTTATCAAATGCCTGTCATCAGAATGCTGACTGTTCTAGAACTTTTATCTATGTTTGGCAGAAGCATTTGGACTGGGGCCATCATTCTTGTTTATGTCGATGAAGTGCTTCATAAAAGTGAGACATGGTGGGGATTTATTAATGCAAGCTATTTCGCCGGCACCATTACAGGCGGTTTAATTGTATGGAAACTTTCGAAAAACATCAGTGGAAAACTGTTCTCAATGATCTTATGGACATCACTTGCCATAGGCGCTTGCACATTATGTCTTGCACTAAACAAGTATGCGCTGGCATCCCTGCTTTTTGTCTTTATTCTGGGACCATCATTTCAGCTCAGGGGGATTGCGATCAGAACGTATGTACAGGAGAACATAAACGAAACAATGCTGCCGAAAATCCTGTCTGCTCAGCATACAATAAGTACATTTGTATACGGCGCTTCCATCTTAATTATGAGCAGTCTTACTGATTGGCTTGGTGTGCAATATGTCTTTTTCTTGAATTTTATCATTTTTACTGCTTCAGCACTTCTATCAATAAAATTAAAAAATGAACAAATATAGACAATATATTATAAATATTTACAAAGATATTTTTGTATGTTTAAATGGGTGTTGTTAAATATTTTTGTAAAGAGGTGGGAATTTTTGAATGATAAATTGAATTTATTTCCTCTTTCTCATCATCAAAAAAGAATTTTAAATATCGAAAATTTATATCCTGATACAGCTATTAATCATATCGGCGGCCTTATACAAATCAATGGAAAGCTGAATCTGGAGACATTACAAAAAGCCATTCAGCTTTGTATCAGACAGACAGAATCCCTCAGAATACGGCTCGTGAAGCAGGAAGAATCAGTTCTTCAATACATAGACGGAAAAACTCAGGCGCAAGTGCCGTCAGCCGATTTTACCCAAACGGATTATCCTTATGAAAGAATGCTGGATTGGGCAGAACGGGAGTTTAAAATACCATTCTCTTTATATGATAACGCACTTGCTCAATTTTATGTGTTTCAAACAGATGAAGCGACATGCGGATATTTAATCAAATGCCATCATATTGTCGCTGATGGCTGGTCTATGAAAATCATCATTGATAAGATTAAGAATCTGTACATGCAGCTCACATCCGGTGAACTTCTTACAGAAGGAGCTGACAATTATTCGATTCTTATAGAAAAAGAGAAAAAATACCTTTCTTCATCACGATATGACAAAGATGCTGCGTTCTGGAAAGCTGAATTTTCTCACTTGCCGGACAGCTTCCTGTCAAAAAGCTCTGCACACATTGCCGGAAAGCGCAAGCGGTATAAGCTTGACCAAGAGCATTCTGCCGCAGTTTATGAATTTATTCAACGACAAGGCTCTTCGTTAAACGCTTTGTTTACTGCATCGTTGTTTTGGTATTTAAGCAAGGTAACCGGAGAGAATGATTTTATTATAGGCACGCCGGTATTAAACAGATCAGGCAAGAAGGAAAAAAGCACTGCAGGGATGACGGTCAGTACGATGCCGTTCAGAAAGAAAACAGACAGTGATGTATGTTTTTCGGACTTTTTAAAAGAAGTCAATTCCGATTACATGAAATACTTTCTCCATCAACGATACCCCTATGATGAATTGGTGAAGGAACTGCAGCTTGCAAAACAGGGATACGACCAGCTTTTCCAAATTTATATGAATTCATATAACACCGACCTGGCTTCTGATATAAGCGGGTGTCGTGTCGAATATGATGAATTATATAACGGGTCACAGCCTTATTCTCTGCAGATCGCTGTTAAAGAGTGGGATGAAGGCGGAGCGATCGAATTGCAGTTTGACTACAAGGTATCCGATCACAGCGAAGCGGACATTCAGCTATTGAATGAACGTTTACAGCGCTTGATTTTATCAGTCATCGAGAATCCAGATCTGGAATTAAGGAATTTGTCTCTATTAACTGAACAAGAAAAAAGAGACGAAATCGTGAAATGGAATCAGACACGGGCTGATTATCCGAAAGATCTCACAATCGATCAATTATTTCAAGGAAAAGCCGCACAGTATCCGTTTCATACAGCGATTGAGGATGGAACAAAACAGGTTTCCTATCAAGAACTGGATGAACGCTCCAACCAGATTGCTCGTTACCTAATCCATAAAGGAATAAGCCGCGGTCATTTTGCCGCCGTGAGCATGAAACATTCACCCGATTTGATCGCTGTGTTGCTGGGCATTTTAAAAGCAGGCGGCGCCTATGTGCCGATCGATCCCGAATATCCCGCCGAACGCATTCAATATATTTTGGAAAACAGCGAAGCGGCATTTTTTATCACAGATCCGCTTTTTGAGACAGACTGCCGTTTGCCAAGCCAAGTGAAAAAAATCAGTTTTGACTGCGCCATGTTTCATGATTTAGATACGGGACAGTTAGACATCAAGAACGATCCTTCCGACATTGCATATATGATTTACACTTCTGGATCAACAGGGCAGCCGAAAGGCGTGATGATCGAACATCAGAGCCTTGTAAACTACATTATATCAGCCTCAAAGAATTACACTTCTTCCCAAGATGATAGCTTTGCGCTCTACTCATCCATAGCTTTTGATTTAACCGTTACATCCATTTATACCCCATTAGTGACAGGAAATAAAATCATCATTTACAGACAAGAAGATATACCGGAGTTTGTACTCCATCGAATCGTAAAAGAAAAGAAAACAGCTGTTATCAAGCTGACACCAGCACATTTAGCGTTATTGAAAGATGAAAATTTGTCAGAATCCTCTATAAAAAGAATGATCGTCGGCGGAGAGCAGCTGCCTGTTTTATTAGCACGCCAAATAACAGAATCATCAGATCAATGCATTGAGATTTTCAATGAATACGGACCGACAGAAGCGACAGTGGGATGTATGATCCACAAATATGACCTAAAACAAGATCAGCAGGCTTCGGTGCCAATAGGGATTCCGATGCAGAACACTGAAATTTATTTATTAGACGAACAGCTGCAGCCTGTATTGCCGGGAACTCAAGGTGAAATGTATATATCAGGCGATAATGTCGCCAGAGGATATTGGAAGCGTCCGGATTTGCAAACCGAGCGTTTTCTGGATAACCCTTTCATGAAGGGAAGAAAAATGTATAAGACAGGCGATCTGGCGAAAAGAACGAATAATGGACTGCTTGAATATGCGGGGCGGAAAGATCATCAAATCAAATTAAAAGGCTACCGTATTGAACTGGGAGAAATTGAATTAGCTCTGCTTTCGCTTGAAGACATAGATGAGGCGGTTGTCATTGATTTTGATGATTCACAGGGCAGAAAACAATTGGCGGCATATGTTGTCAGCTCAACCAAAACGGCAGCGCTGGAGCTCCGGAAAAAGCTTTCTGACAAACTGCCTGTTTTTATGGTTCCGGCCTACTTTATTCATATGGATCGGATTCCGCTGACGCAAAATGGAAAAACAGACAGAGAAGCTCTCCCTGACCCTATACTGTCTCAAGAGCAGACAGATTATGGATTGTTAACTGAAGAGCAGAAAGAAGCGGAGGCGGTTCTTTTAGAAACCGCGAAGGAGATTCTCGGCCAGACTGATATTCGCCCAGAGGATCATTTTTATCAGCTTGGCGGAGATTCTATCAAAGCCATTCAATTCGTTTCAAAAATGAAAGAAAAAGGTCTTTTTATCAAGACTCAGGATATGATGACATATCCCGTATTTAGAGAACTTGTCAGTGCCGTGACTAGCAAACAATCGGTTTCAATTTCTCAACAACAAGCAGAAGGCAGAGTGATGGGAACGCCGATTACCCAATGGTTCTGGTCCTTGAATTTAAAGTGCGCTCATTTCTGGCATCAATCGGTTATGCTAACTGCTGAAAAAGAGATTCATCTTGAAGATGTAAAAGCGGTTCTATCTATGTTGATCAATCATCACGACAGCTTGCGAATGAATGTAGAAAAAGAAACGAATACCTTGTTTTATCACAATACAGATATCGAACCTTATACCGAATACTGGGATCTGTCTAATTTTTCCGAGGATGAGCAAACCAAACAAATAGCGGTAATCGGACAGGAAATGAGAGAAAGCACTGACCTATACAATGGAGTGCTTTTTAAAACCGGAGTGATCAAAGCAAACAAAAAAACGCATTTGTTATTTACAGCTCATCACCTGATCACGGACGGTGTATCATGGCAAATTTTGATTGATGATTTTCTTACTCTTTTACATTCAATAGATAAGAAGGAAGAGGGGAGACTTCCTTTAAAGACACATTCTTATCAAAAATTTTCAGATTCGATCCATGAATATGCTAATTCGCGTGAAGCGGAAGAAGAATGCAGCTATTGGGATGAAAAAGTGAAACAGATTGAGCCTCTCTATGAGTTTTGTTCGGAAAATTCCAAAGTTAAAAATAGCTTAAAACTGAAACGGGCTTTGAGCCGCCAGATGACTCAAAAACTGCTCAGTGAAGCAAATGAGGCGTATCAAACCCAAACCAATGATTTGCTTATCGCTGCGTTAATCCGGGCTTGCCATCATTGCACAGGCAAAGAGGTTATTTCTTTGGAATTAGAAGGTCACGGAAGAGAACCAATAAAAGAAGATTTAGATTTTTCAAGAACGATCGGGTGGTTTACAGCGATGTATCCTGCCGTATTTCAGGCAGAGGCTGAACTGCCGGCGCAAATCCGGTCAGTGAAAGAAAACCTGCGAAGCATTCCCAAAAAGGGTATTGGCTACGGCGCTCTCACCTATTTGAGTAAACGAATGCCGGCTCACAGGAAGCCTGAGCTGCGCTTTAATTATCTAGGAGAAGTTGACCGTTTTTTAGCAGACAAATCAGAATACCGGATAACTTATTTAAATTCAGGAGCCGAGTCATCACCGGAAAATGATTTGACAGTCAGTCTTGATTTGACAGCGGGAATCTATGACGGACAGCTAACGTTGGATTTAATCTGCACCGATCTTTATCAAACAGGAGATATGGAACTGCTTTTAGATGAGTTTTCTCTACAGCTGAAGGAGCTGGCAGAACATTGTTGTAAACAAGAGTCTGTCGAATATACGCCATCAGATTTCGAGACCGCCTCATTATCTATTGAAGAATTGGATTCTTTGTTCAAATGATGAGAAACGTATGGCTGGTTTTATGTTTTTGTCTGTCAATTCTAGTCTGGGATGGCGGGCAGGTAAACGCTCAGACGCCAGTTGATAAGCGCATTGACGTCCTGATTAAAAAGCAAATGAAGGAAAGCGGAATACCCGGGATCTCTATGACAGTGGTAAAAGGAGATGATGTTGTATATGAAAAGGGGTTTGGTTATGCCGGCGAAAGGCATAGCCGCCCTGTAACTACTTCGACATTATTTGAGATGGGCTCAACCTCTAAAGCGTTTACTGCACTGGGTGTACTTAAGCTTGTACGTTCGGGGGCAATCAGTCTAAATGACCCTGTCAGCCGGTATATCAGCGGATTTTATCCAGTTTATGACGGAAAGAAAGTAGATATCACAATTGATCAGCTGCTGCATCATACAAGCGGGATTCCTTTTTTATCGATAGCTGATATCAAAGTTGATTCAAAAGAAGATGCCTTGGGGAAAACGGCGAAGGGATTAAGAGGAGTTGAGCTTAGCCATAAACCGGGAAGCACATTTGAATATGCCACAATCAATTATGATGTACTGGGATATATCATCGAACAGGCATCAGGCCAGCCGTACGAGCAATATATGGCTGAGCACGTTTTTAAGCAGTTAGATATGTCAAACACGTATGCTGGACGTCACGCTGGACAGGCCGGCTATGTATCATCAGGTTTTAAATTTGGATTTCTAAAGGCCAGAGCCTATAATGCGCCTGAGTATCGAGGGAACACGCCTGCTGGATATATCATCACGAACGCAGAAGATTTATCCAAATGGCTTCGTTTTCAGCTCAATCGCAGTGACACTGATATAAGCCGTTTGATCGAGCAGAGCCACCTGCCTGATAAAAGCGTAAAAACGGATGAGCCGGGCGTTTATTATGGTGCGGGATGGTCAATTTTTGAAAAAAAGGGCGCAGTCAAAGAAATGTTCCATGCCGGCTCCAACCCTAACTTTTCTTCGTTTATTATCATCAGCCCTAACGATAATGCGGCTGTAGGGGTTTTGGCAAATATGAACAGCGCGTACGCTGAGAAAATCGCACGTTCTGTTTTAGAAGTGGTTGCCGACCAAAAGCAAAAACAGGCAGGTTCTGTCACTGACCCGTTTCAGGTCATTGATCAAGTTGCGGTTGCCATGCTGGTTTTATTCAGTTTATTGCTTATTGTTTTGCTGTGGAGAATTTATATTTTTCTAAAAAGCGTAAAATCGAAAAATGTTCCTGTTCAGCAGCGAATCAGAATAAAGGCGCTGCTTTGGGGGATTTTGCTGGCAGCGGGAATAGTGGCGCCTAAGCTCATTTCAGTCTTCGCCTTTAATGGATTGCCTTGGAGCATGATATTTATTTGGGGGCCCGGTTCTCTTCTTTATTTGGCAGCGGTTTATTATATACTGCTCTTTGCCTCCTGTCTATTCGGTTTAGCCGCATGCTTTTTCAATCACCGTGCCGCAAGAAGGAGTGAAACGCATGAAATGTGAAGCATACATCCCTGGTATTCAGCCGTTTAACGATTTATTTTATCGAAGCTGTTTTTTCAACTGTTATTTTTCCGTGGTTCGCTCGTTTCAACAAGAAATCTATCCTTATCTTTTAAATGACGTGTATTCATATCAATTAGATGAAGACGGTTATCCAATAATCGATCGGACAGAAGTTTACGATCCTGAGTATGTCATGAATCAGCAGGGAATAAGCGCGGATAAGCAATCGATGAGCAGCAGTCTCATAGATGATGTCAAACGGGATGTTCTTAAAAATAAACCCGTCATCATTTGGTTGGATACATATGCACAGCCTTATAGACAGGAATATATGTCTAAGCATAATCGGAACAGCATACTGATTTATGGCTTACATGACGCAAATCAAACTGCTCTTGCCCTTGAAAACCGTTATCCCGATAACTTGTCATATGAAGCCAGACACATTTCATATGATCATTTGGCCAAAGCCTATCAAGGCTTTCATCGTTATTTCCAGACTCCTGCCGCTTTTCATTCTTATGCCTCCTTTTCTTATGATCCGGGCAGGGATCGCTCAGGGCAAAGCCTTTTCAAAGATGCTGCTGCCTTTTTTGTTCATAACATCACCGAGCACTTAGATCGGATGTTATCCGGTTTGGCGAGCTTCAGCCGGTTTACTGAGGAATTTCACGGCATAAGAGACAGCGAAAAACTCCTTCATTCATTTAATGGAATTTTAAATGTGAAAAAAACAGAGCGATACCGTCTCGCATTTCTTCCGGCTTTTGAACAGCTTGCCGCTGTGACATCTGACATTATTGATGAATGGGAAGCAGCGCGGCATCTTGCGGCTAAGCTTTATTTTTCAGGAAGATCTTCTTCTGGTTATAAAGACCGGATCAAAGATTCACTGCAGAAAGTGCTGGAGCTGGAAGCAGCCCATATTGAATGTTTGAAGGATATTGGTAAAGAGGAGAGGGTCAAATGATCAAATTATTCTGTCTGCCGTATGCCGGGGGTTCGAGCACCATCTTCAGCGGATGGAAAAGGTTTCTTGATGCGTCAGTTGAATTGGTGGCCTTAGAACTTCCCGGACACGGAACGAGAATGTCTGAACCGTTGCTGCATCATGCGGAACCCGTGGCGGAAGATCTTTTGGAACAAGCAATACCCCATTTGGGCCATTCGGATTATGCCATTTTTGGACACAGCATGGGATCGCTGCTTGCATATGAACTGCAAAAGAAGTTAGCCGCGGAACATAAACAGCCGATCCATATGTTCTTTTCCGGACGTTTCCCGCCCCACATCCCGGAAAAGAAAGTGCTTCATCAGCTTTCAGATTCCGCTTTAAAACAAGCGATTATTGAAATGGGGGGTGTGCCAGAAGAATTCAGCAAAAATGAGCAGGTGCTTGACTTTTTCCTTCCTATATTAAGAGCTGACTTTGAGTTGCTGGAAACATACAAGAATACAACTGTTGCTCCTTTATCCTGCGATATTTCGGTTTTGTATGGAGAACGTGATCTGCCGTCAGTGCTGTTTGATTTATCCGACTGGAATCAGTACACCGATCAGTCATGCAGGTTTTACGAATTTGAAGGGGATCATTTTTTCATTAATCAGAAGACAGAAGAAGTGACAGCTAAAATCAATCAAATTTTGAATCAGACAGGAGTGGTGTGAAATGGATTTCAGAACTGCCGGTGTTATCGGAGGAGGCGTTATGGGGGCCGATATGGCTCTTGATTTGTCTGCGAACGGGTATCAAGTGATTTTGCTGGATATCAGTGATGAAAAACTGAAAGCCGCAGAGGAAAATATTAAAAAGACATTCAGGCTTGTTCAACTAATGCGGAAAGAAAAATTCAGCATGTCACTGGAAAATGTGCTTGCTAACATTCAATTTACGACTGAGCCGCACCATTTGGAGCCGGCTGATATCATCATTGAAAACGTAACAGAAGATTGGGAGATAAAAAGACAAGTGTATTTACAACTAAAGGATATCTGCCGAGAGGATACCATCTACCTTGTAAATACAAGCTGTATCTCAATCACGAAGGTTGGTTCACTGATGAATCGTCCGGATAAGGTAATTGGAGCGCATTTCATGAATCCTGTTCCTCTGAAAGAACTTGTAGAGGTGATTCGGGGCGATGCCACTTCTGACGAGACTGTCAATGCAGCCGTCGAGTTTTTGAAATCTTTCGATAAAAATCCTGTCGTCGTTTATGATTTGCCTGGTTTTGTGTCAAATCGTGTATTAATGCTGACCATTAATGAAAGCATTTGGACGGTTCAAGATCAAGTGGCCACCCCAGCCAATGTGGATAAAATCTTCCGCGGCGGGTTCGGGCATAAAATGGGTCCGCTCGCGACTGCGGATTTAATTGGTCTTGATACGATCCTTAACTCCTTGCTGGTTCTATATGAAAGCTACAAAGATTCAAAATTCAGGCCATGTCCGCTGCTCGTGAAAATGGTAGACGCAGGAAAGTTAGGGAGAAAGTCAGGACAAGGATTCTTTCAATACAGTTAAAGGAGGAGCAGACCATTGAAAAAGGGAGTTAAGTGTGTTGTCTGGGATTTAGATCATACGCTATGGGATGGTATTCTGCTTGAATCTGATGATGTAAAGCTGAAGGACAATATTAAAGAAATTTTGACTGAGCTTGATGAACGCGGCATATTGCTGTCTGTCGCAAGCAGAAATGACGAAGCTGCTGCTATGGAAAAATTAAAGGAATTTGGAATAGATCATTTCTTTTTATATCCGGAAATCAGCTGGAATGCCAAATCGGTTTCTTTAGAAAAAATCAGCAAAAACCTCAATATTCATAAGGATACGCTTCTCTTTATTGACGACCAAGCGTTTGAAAGGGAAGAAGTGAAAAATGCCCATCCGGAGATTTCGTGCTGGGATGCCGTTCGATATAAGGATCTCATCGTCGATCCTTTGCTGAAGCCTGCATTCGTAACGGAGGATGCCAAAAGACGCCGGCAGATGTATCTTGAGGATGACCGCAGAAAAGAGGACGAAGAGCAGTTTGAAGGACCGTCCGAACAATTCCTTGCCACTCTGAATATGAAGTTTACGATCAGCCATGCGCAAGAAAGCGACTTGCAGCGGGCAGAAGAGCTAACGGTACGTACAAACCAGCTGAATGCAAGCGGAAAAACATATGATTATCAGGAATTAAATGATTTCCGAAAGTCAGATTCTCATATGCTGTTAGTCTGCGAGCTTGAGGACAAGTACGGCTCTTATGGAAAGATCGGACTCTCTTTAATAGAAGAAAAGGGAGATGAATGGCATATTAATCTTCTTTTAATGTCATGCCGGGTTATGTCCCGCGGTGTCGGTACCATATTACTGACAGCTATTTTAAATGAAGCGAAACAAAAAGGAAAAAAACTGTTTGCCGATTTTAAACAAACAGATCGCAACAGAGTCATGTATATCACCTATAAATTTGCCAATTTCAAAGAACATACGAAGGGCCCGGACGGCTTCATTCTATTTGAAAACGACCTGAGCCGGATTCAGCCGTATCCTGCGTATGTCGAGGTCAAAACGGAATTCAGCCAATCACCTGTTGCGGGAAGCAGCAATTAATCTAAATAGCGGGGAGAGCAAATAGATGAATCTTCATGAACAAATTAGAGAATATATTGAACAAAATTTGGTGGTCTTTGACGATGAAATCGAATTAACCAATGATGATCACATTTTTGAAATGGGATTTGTAAATTCTTTATTTGCGATGAAGCTTGTAACATTTCTTGAGCAAAACTTTGGGTTTCAGCTTGATAACGAAGATTTAGATATTGCTAACTTCAGCACAGTAAACCGAATCGTCAGCCTAATTGAAAAGAAACAGAACGGAGCGCTTGCTAATGAAAACAGCTGAGATGAAAGCCGACATCATTCAAGATTTCCGAGGTTACTGCGATGAAAAAATCAGACCTTTTGCAGGCGAATTTGATGAGAAGGAATGCATCCCGGCAGAATTAATAAAAGAGTTAGGGAGCAAATCTTATTTTGCTGCGGGTATTCCGGAAGTTTATCACGGATTGGGATTGAACCCTGTCGAGTACGGTTTGTTTACTGAACAAGCAGGTAAAGCGTGCTGTAATATTCGAACCCTTTTGACTGTAAATTCGTTAGTCGGTGAATCTCTGCTGCGGTACGGTACAGAGCGCCAAAAAGAAGAATGGCTTGTCCCCATCGGAAAAGGAGAGAAAATCGGAGCGTTTGCATTGTCTGAACCAAATATTGGTTCAGACGCAAACCACATTGAAACATCGTATACAAGAAACGGAAGCAGCTATGTCATCAACGGGAGAAAAAAATGGATTTCTTTTGGCGCCATTGCTGACTTTTTTCTGGTTATAGCCCGTGATAGAGAAGTGGTTACAGCCTTTATCGTAGACAGCCGTCAGAGCGGAGTAACGGTTAAAAAAATGGAAGGCATGATGGCCAATAGAGCTTCTTATCTTGCGGAAATAGAGTTTGACAGCGTCGAGGTTTCTGAAGATCAGATATTAGGGCCAATCGGGGGCGGCTTTAATTACATCGTTAATTTAGCCTTGGATCATGGGAGGTACAGTGTGGCATGGGCCGGCTTGGCGATTGCACAGGAAGCCGTCGATTCTTTAGTCACATATTCACGGAAGAGAAGCCAATTTGGAGAGAAGCTCTACAAACATCAAATGATTAAAGGAATGATCGGTGATGCTGTAACACAGCTGCATGCAGCCCGAGCCTTATGTATGAAAGCAGGCGAAATGCGGATGAAACAAGATCCAGAGGCCGTGACGGAAACGTCTATCGCGAAATATTTCACTTCAAAGATTGCTGTGGAGATTACCAATTCAAATGTGCAGATCCATGGAGGAAGCGGTTTCAGCAGAGATCATTCAGCTGCCCGCTTATACAGAGAAGCCAAAGTGTTGGAAATCATTGAAGGAACATCTCAAATTCAGCAGCAAGTCATAGCGAATTATGGATTGAGACGATATTTTGTCAAACATATATAGGCAGAGGATGGAGAGGATTCTGTGAGTGAGCAAATGAAAAAAATAGATAAAAATAACATAGCCAACATTCTCGGACTGACCACCATTCAGGAAGGTCTGCTTTTTCATCATTTAATGGAGCCGGAAGGTAATGCTTATTTTGAACAAATGCTAATCAAGCTAGAGAGTGAGCCAGCCCGCGATCTTTTTGAAAAAGCATGGCAGCAAACGGTTCAGCAAAATGAAATGCTTCGGACGGTGTTTAGGTGGAAGGAAACAGCTAAGCCAATTCAGGTTATATTAAAGCATCATAAAATAGATATCCGTTATCTGAGCCTCTCGTTCGAGAAAGGCATTTCTCAGGAAAAGCTGAAGGAAGAGCTTGCGGAGAGTGATCGGGAAGAGCCGTTTCAACTTCTAGAAGTACCTTTCCGTGTCACACTGTATCAAACAGAAGAAAACGGGACCTGGATGATGATCAGCTTTCATCATATCTTGATGGACGGCTGGAGCATGGGGATTGTCCTCAAAGAGTGGATGGAGTCCTATCAAGCGTTAGCCACGGGTCAAACACCTGTTATACCACAAAAACCGTCATATCAAGAATTTGTGAAATGGCAGCAGGCACAGCAGCGTAAAACAAAAGACAGCCAGGCGTCATTTTGGAAAGGATTATTGAAAGACTGGGAGCCTGTGCAATTGCTGCCGAATACAGAAAGACCAGGGAAGCGAAATGCTATTTTTTCTAAACATGAAATACAGCTTCCGGCTTCAGCAGGAAAAGCTCTGCGCTCACTCGCTTCTGAAAGGCAGGTTACACTGGCTTCAATTCTATATAGTGTCTGGGGTCTGCTGCTAAAGAATTATTCTGATCAAGAAGAAGTGGTGTTCGGGACAACCGTTTCCGGAAGAGGCGCGGATGTACCTGGAATAGAACAAATGACGGGGCTGTTTATCAATACCATTCCGCTTCGTCTCCGCTTCACGCCTCACTCCACTCCTTTAGATGTGATTCAGCTTGCACATGAGCAGATTGCTAAGAGAAGTGAGTATGAACATACACCGCTGTCTGATTTAAAAACCTATGCGGGTCTGACCGCTGAGCAGTCATTA
Source organism: Bacillus sp. RHFS10 (assembly GCF_016757475.1). Lineage (NCBI taxonomy): Bacteria > Bacillati > Bacillota > Bacilli > Caryophanales > Bacillaceae > Bacillus > Bacillus sp. RHFS10. Next base: position 243,517 of record NZ_JAESPO010000003.1, on the reverse strand, counting down.
TTTGACACGATTGTCGTGATTGAAAATTATCCACTTGACCAGATGCTTAAGTCAAACAGTCTTCCTCTTTCAATCGAGCAATACGACATGTTTGAACAAACTGAATTCGATTTGACATTGAGCGTACAAGCTTTTGATGAGCATATCCATTTTTCATTTATATACAATCCTGGTGTCATGTCTGCTCTTCAAGTGAAGCAGCTGGGAGATCATTTTCTCAACCTGTTATCGGAAGTTATTGAGTATCCGGCAGACAGATCTGTGCACTGCTTGAATATGCTTTCCGAAGACGAAGTGCATTATCAGCTTGAAGAGTTTTGCAGCTATAAAGGTATGACCGGCAACACACATCAAACTGTTATTGATTTGTTTGAACAGCAGGCGGAAAAGACGCCGGATGCGCTTGCTGTGGACTTTCGCTCGGAATCCCTGACCTATGATCAATTAAATAAAAAAGTGAATCAGCTCGCCCGCTTTTTAGAAAGTCGGGGAGTCAAACCTGCACAAAGAGTCGGTATTTTAACAGAACATTCAATTGAAATGGTGATCGCTTGTCTCGCTGTATTAAAAGCGGGCGGCGCTTATGTCCCAGTTGATCCCGATTATCCTTCGGAAAGAATTGAATATCTCCTGCAGGACAGCGGGATAAAACTGCTGCTGACAGAAGATATTGAGGGGCTGGTTTACTCGTTCGATGGTGTGAAAATAGATATTACCGATCAAAACCTTTATCGAGGAAACGACAGCAATCTGGTGAAACAATACGGTTCGCAGGACATTGCGTATTGCATCTATACCTCTGGAACAACAGGCAGGCCAAAAGGGGTGCTTGTTAAGCATCTTGGTCTTGAAAATTATGTTTCCTGGGCCGCCGAGCAATATGTAAGAGATGAGAAAAGAGATTTTGCCCTTTATACGTCCCTATCTTTTGATTTAACTGTAACTTCTATCTTTACCCCGCTTATTACAGGAAACGCAATTATTGTGTATCGTGATAAAAACAAGCAGCTTCTTGTGGAACAGATTCTGAAAGATAATCGAGCCCATGTTATGAAGTTAACGCCATCCCATCTGCATTTCATTTCCGGAATGCCGTTTCGGGACAGTGTGATGAAGTGCCTGATACTGGGGGGAGAGCAATTAGAAACCTCTCTTGCGGCGAAAATTGAACAGAACTTCGATGGGGAAATTGAAATCTTTAACGAATATGGCCCGACGGAAACGGTAGTCGGCTGCATGATTCACCGCTACTCATCTGAAAGGGATAAAGGTCTGTATGTGCCGATCGGCCGGCCGGCAGCACATACTGATATATACATTCTAGATTCACATATGAATCTGCTGCCTCAAGGAGCAGCGGGAGAACTATATATTGCCGGAAAAGGAGTAGCAGAAGGCTACTTAGGCCGGGAGGAACTGACGGCAGAGCGCTTTGTGGCGAATCCTTTTAAACCCGGAGAAAAAATGTATAAAACAGGAGACGCAGCCCGCTTTTTACCGGATGGAACCATTCAGTTTTTAGGCAGAAACGATGACCAAATCAAACTTAGGGGCTATCGGATTGAGAGCGGGGAAATTGAGCACTGGCTCTGCCGGTACGGGCGTATAAAAGGGGCAGCGGCTGTCGTGAAGAAGGATGCGTCCCAGACGCCGTGCCTGGCTGCTTATCTTTTCACTGATGAGACGATTGATGAAAAGCAGCTGCGCGTTTACTTGCGCCGTTATTTGCCGGAATATATGATCCCATCCCGATTTATTGTGATGAGTGAGATGCCGCTGACGGCCAATGGAAAATTGGATAAAAAAGCACTGCCCGAGCTTGCAGCAGAGACAAAACGAGAGGTGTTTGCATCGGCCCCCGCTTCTGAAACAGAAAAGATGGTGCTGGAGGTTTGGAAACGCGTACTTGGTCAAGACAGCATCAATGTGCAGGATAAATTTTTTGAAATCGGCGGCACATCCCTGCATTTGATCCAAGTCAATCAGCAGCTTTCTAAGGAAACGGGAAAAAGTATTCCGATGGTTGAGATGTTCCGCCGTCCAACAGTTCAGATGCTTGCTGAATTCTTATCAGGTCATGATGAAGAGCAATCAAAAAAGAAAACACCATTCATATCAAAGCGGAAGGATCCTTCAGATGACAGCATCGCCATCATCGGGATGGCCGGGCGTTTCCCCGGAGCTAAAAACATAGATGAATTTTGGCATAACCTGCAAAATGGCAAGGAATCCATCTCTTTTTTCACTGATGAAGAACTGTTTGCGGAAGGCATTGATGAACAAACATTTACGAGAACTGATTATGTAAGGGCGAAAGGAATCATCGACGGCCCCGATTTATTTGACGCCTCCTTCTTCGGCTATTCACCGGGACAGGCAGAGGTCATGGATCCGCAAATCCGTCTTCTTCATGAGTATGTATGGAAAACGCTGGAGGATGCAGGGTGTGTTTCAGCTGAATATGAAGGGAAAATCGGTTTGTTTACTGGAACAACCTCAAATTTTCAATGGCTCCAGCATTTCGCTGATTCATTAGACGGCAGGATGTCAGAGCTGTTTGAAATCGGCTCTTTAAATGATACCTATACGATCAGCACGCGAGTTGCTCATAAACTTAATTTAAAAGGTCCAGCCATTACACTGCAGACAGCTTGTTCAACCTCCTTGGTGGCGTTGCATTTGGCTTGCAAATCAGTGCTGAATGGAGAATCTGATGTGGCTCTCGCAGGCGGTGTATCCATTCTCCATCCGGTTAAGTCAGGCTACATCTACCAAGAGAATATGGTGAAATCACCAGACGGTCACTGCCGAACCTTTGATAAAGACGCGAAAGGCACTGTAGGAGGCGATGGAGTCGGATTTGTCGCAGTGAAATCGTTGAGCCGCGCTTTGGCTGACGGCGATAGGATCTATGCGGTTGTAAAAGGGTCTGCGGTCAACAATGACGGTGACCAAAAGGTAGGCTTTAATGCGCCGAGTGTGGAAGGCCAGACAGAGGTCATAAGAGATGCGATTGCTGACGCGGGGATTGAACCGGAAACAATCAGCTATGTGGAAACTCACGGAACAGGCACAGCTCTCGGAGATCCAATTGAAATTGAAGCCTTAACAAAAGCGTTTCAAACGAATAAGACCGCGTTTTGCAGGATTGGTTCCGTAAAAACGAATATTGGGCACCTTGATGCTGCTGCTGGAGCGGCAGGTCTCATTAAAACAGTTCTCTCTCTGAAGCATCAACAATTTGTGCCTAGCCTTCATTTTAGGGAAGCGAATCCGAATATTGATTTTGAAAACAGTCCTTTCCTTGTGAATGACAAGCTCCGAATGTGGAAGAAAACAAATACCCCAAGACGAGCAGGCGTGAGCTCATTCGGTATGGGCGGCACCAATGCCCATGTGATTCTGGAGGAAGCGCCTGTCAGTGAACGTGAACAACATTCGCGTTCGTATCAGCTGTTTCCGCTTTCAGCAAAAACGATGAATGCTTTAGAAAAAACGAAAGACCTTTTGCTCGAGCACATGGAAAGGAACATAGAGCTTAATGCAGCAGACGCCGCTTATACGCTGCAGGCTGGGAGACAGCACTTTGATTATAGGCAAATGTTTGTGGCAAAGGACAGACAGGATGTCATCCGCCTGCTTTCCGAGAAAAAGGACAGAGGACTCAGCCGAATGTCGCGGATTCAGGAGAAAAAGGATAAAAAATTGATTTTCATGTTCTCGGGCCAAGGCAGTCAATATGTGAACATGGGCCGTGATTTGTATACGGAGGAGCCGTTTTTCAAAGAGACGATGGATCATTGTTTTCTAGAATTCTATGAAGCGACCGGTGAGAGGCTTGAGGATATTCTATACCCTGACCAGCAGGATGAAGACTCTGCCGCGAAAAAGCTTCAAGAGACGAAATATGCCCAGCCTGCTATTTTTATGCTGGAATATGCGCTGTCACTTTTGCTGATGAAGTGGGGGCTGCGGCCGTGGGCTATGATCGGCTACAGCTTTGGTGAACTAACGGCTGCCGCGGTATCGGGAGTGTTTACGCTCAGGGACGCCATCAAGCTAATCAGCTTACGTGGACAAGTTATGCACGAAGCGCCGTCAGGCATCATGCTAAGCGTCCCATTGCCAGAGGAAGAATTGAAACCGATTCTCCCTGATTGCATTTCCTTGGCTGTTGTTAATGACGCTTCTTGTATAGTGTCAGGGATTGAGTCTGACATTTCCGTATTTGAAGAACAGTTAAAAGCCAAAAAAGTGCTTTGTATGAGAGTAAAAGGTTCAATTGCTGCTCATTCGCATGTCATGGCTTCCGCAGCTGAACGATTTGGAAATACAGCAAAGCACATTTCTTATCAAAAACCGGATGTTCCTTTCTTTTCAAATTTAACGGGAGACTGGATAGCGGATAAAGAAGCCGCGGACTATGACTATTGGAAGCGGCACATGACTGAGACTGTTCGCTTTGCCGAGGGTATTGACGTGTTAACGAAGCAGGAACATGCTATTTTTATCGAAATCGGCCCGGGACAGGATTTAAGTGTGCTGGTGAAGAGATCGATTAAGGATGAGCTGCGCCAGCATGCTTGCAATGTGCTGAAACACAGCAGACAGAGTATGTCAGATGTCCAATTTTTACTCAGCAGAATTGGCACGCTATGGATGTATGGTGCGAACATTGATTGGCGCGGGATGCAGGAGGGCAGAAATCCTGAAAAGGTCTCTATGCCTCAATATCCTTTTGAAAAGGAATCCTTCTGGTACAAACGGAAACATACAGCCAGCGGAAAAGGCAAAAAACATTTCGAAGGAAAGCTCCCGGTTCAGGAGTGGTTTTATCTGCCGCAATGGGAGAAAGAAATCCTGCCGATTTCTCGCGAGATTGAAGCGACGGAACAAAGTTTGCTTGTCTTCATGGAGGATAGTGATTTTGGCCATAAGCTTATTCGGGGGCTTCAACCAGCCTGTGCTTCTTGTGTCATCATTAAAAAAGGACATAGCTTTCAGCAGATTGAAAAAGGAGTGTACACACTCCGTCCGGACTCTGCGGAAGATTACTGCCGTCTCTTTGAAGTGTTGGAGAAGGAAAACATCCAGTACAGCCGGATTTTGCACCTCTGGGGGCTGGCAGAGAAGAATGAATCAGCTGCTGCCGAGTGGATTGAGCAGATGCAAAACGAATCCTATTACTCTTTGCTTTACTTAGGGCAAGCATTGAAAAAGAAAGGAACAAAGCAGGAAATTTCGATCTTTGTGTTATCGTCCCTTACGTATCAGCTTGGCGGAGAAGACATACTGTATCCAGAGAAAGCCGTACATCTGGGGCCGTGTATGGTCATTTCTCAGGAAACACCGCTCCTTCGCTATCGAGTGATTGATATAGACAGACAGAAAGAAGATTCCTGGAAAGAAGACAAGCTGCTGGAACTCATCAGATCAGAGCTGATGACTGAATCCGGTAATCTCCTAACGGTTTACAGAAATAATAAAAGGTACACTAGGAATTTTATTCACAAAGCAGTGCCTGCAGAATCATCGCAGGGGCACCTTCGTCCCGGAGGTGTATATATTCTGATTGGCGGGCTGGGCTTCATCGGTTTACATGCTGCAAAAACCATTGCTGAGAAAACAAAAGGAAAACTTATTCTGACAAGCCGTTCCGGCCTACCGCCGCGGAGTGAATGGGAGTCCTTAATCAGCACGCATGCTGAGGATGATCCAACCGTTAAAAAAATAAAATCAATATATGAGATAGAAAAAACAGGCGCAGAAGTCACTGCTGTTGCTGCGGATGCAAGCTGTGAAGCGGATATGTCTGAACTGGTTCATATGGCTGAACGTAAGTACGGCTCCATCCACGGTGTAATTTATGCAGCTGGAATAACAGGCGAACAATCATTCAGGATGATGGAACAAACGGATAAAAGTTTCTCCAATGCTCACTTTCAAGCAAAAATGACGGGCGTTGCGGTATTAGAAAAAGTGTTGGCTGATCGACCACTTGATTTCTGCTTTTTGATTTCGTCCTTGTCTCCGATATTAGGAGGACTTGGATTTACCGCCTATACTGCCGTTAACCAGTTTGTTGATGCCTTTGTATATAAACATAATTCACAGCATCCTGTTCAGTGGACAGCCCTAAATTTAGACGGCTGGGAATTTGAGGACGGCAAAAAACCGGATATTCCAATCGGAGGGGATTTAGAAAATACCCTGATTCGTACGCATGAGGGCAGAGAGATCTTTGAGAAGATTTTTACATTTGATCATATGGATCAGATTGTAGTGTCTGCCACGGATCTGCAGGAAAGGATACAAAAATATGTGAACCGTCTGCAGAAGCCTAACGGTGAAGAGCAAGAGGAAGTTTCGCTGTACGGACGGCCGGAACTTACCGCTGAATATGCCGAACCGGTGACTGATATGGAAAAAGAACTTCTTGTTCAATGGCAGTCGTTTTTCAAGATTGATCAAATCGGCATAGACGATGATTTCTTTGAAATGGGCGGGGATTCGTTAAAGGCGATTACTTTCATTTCCATTATTCATCAAGCATTCAATGTGGAAATTGCGCTGCCGGATTTCTTTAACATTCCGACGATCAGGCAGATGGCCGAATTTATCAGCCAAGCCGACAAGAAGATTTACAGAAAGATAAAAAAAGCTGCGAAAAGGGATTATTATCCGTTATCCTCAGCGCAAAAACGGCTTTATCTTGTACAGCAGTTAGATCAAACAAGCACAGGCTACAATGAGTTCACTGCCGGCAAGATTGCAGGAAAGCTTGACATGCAAAGGCTTGAGAATGTGTTCAAGCAATTGATTATACGTCATGAGAGTTTAAGAACATCCTTTAAAGCAATAGACGGTGTTCCTATGCAGTGCATAGCTGAGCATGCGGAATTTCATGCGGACTTTTTTGACCTATCAAATGTGGGAGGCCAGGAAGGACAAAATCAAAAAGAACAAGAAGTCATCAGCGGCTTTTTAAAGCCGTTCCAGCTTGATCAGGCTCCCCTGATGAGAGCTGGTGTTATGAAGAACTCTGAAAACGAGTATATTCTGATGCTCGATATGCACCATATTATTTCAGATGGTTTATCTCAGGATATCTTGGTCAGCGAATTTATGGATCTGTATGACGGTAAGGAGCTTGCGCCACTTGAATTGCAATATAAAGATTTCTCAGAATGGCAGAATCTGATGTTTCAGTCTGATGATCTGAATGAGGTGAAAACATATTGGCTGAAACGGCTTGACGGATTTCGTGAGCTTCAGCTGCCGGCTGATTATCAGAGACCTGTTGTCAAAAGCTTTGCCGGCGCCCATTATCGTTTTTATATAAGCAAAAAAGAGCTGGAGGCGTTCAAAGCCATTATGGCCGATGAGGATGCGACGCTGTTTATGGGGCTTTTATCAATCTATCAAATCCTGCTGCACAAGCTCACTGGGCAGTCCGACATTGTAGTCGGCGTTCCGGTCGCGGGGAGAAGGCAGGAGGAACTGCAGCGGATCATCGGTATATTCGTTAATATGCTTCCGCTTCGGTTTTATCCGAAAAAAGAGATGACGTTCACTCAATTTCTGCACCATGTCAAGCAGCTGGTGATTGATGACTTTGATCATCAAGATTATCAGTATGAACATATGGTTCAAGATTTGAAGTTAGATAGGACGTTAAATAGTAATCATATTTTTGATACTGTTTTTGCACTGCAGAATCTAAGCCAGCCTGCTTTAGAGGTAGACGGGATCACATTAACCGACTATGAATATGAAACAGCGGTTTCCCGGTTTGATTTGCTTTGGATCGCTTCAGAAGACGAAAACGGTTTATCTTCTGTCATTGAATACAGTACTGAGCTGTTTACAAGAGAAACCATTGAAAGCGTTGCGAAAGGGATTAAAAAGGTGCTGTCAGCCGTGATTGATTGTAAGCAAACCGCTCTCAAGGATATTGACCTGACTTCAGGCATCAATGATTTAGAAAAGGTATCGTTGCTGGAACTAGACGATCTGAAAATCTAGCAGAAATAGGTGAATAACAATGAACCAAACCGATGTCTTTCAATTGAAAACCGCAGCTCTTGAAAAAGTGAAGGAGCGGCAATATTGGACTTCTCTATTATCTCAAATCCCGTCGGACTGCCGGTTTCCTTATGATTCACAGCTTCTTGATCAAAACGATGAAGAAGCTTCATTCACTTTTTCATTCCCGGCTCAGCTGGAAAAGGCCATCTTAAAGGCATCCGGAGCTTCAGATTTGCGTATGTTTATCATTTTTATGACTGTGGCAGTCACATTGCTGCACAGGTACAGCGGAAGAACGGATATCCTGGCGTCGGCCCCTGTGTTGAGACAGCGGGAAACACAGCCGGTGATCAATGATCTTCTTCCGCTGCCGGTGAAAATAAACCCTTCTATGAGTTTCAGAGACTGCCTTGAGCGCGTGAAACAGTCTTTTCAACAAGCGTATGCCCATCAAAATTATCCTGTGAAAATCCTGTTGGATGAGCTCTATCCTTTGCATATAAAAGGGGATCCCCGCTTCGGCATTTCCGTGGCAATGGCTGATCTTCAGCAGCCCGCCTCATTGAAAGAGATGGACACCGATTTGTTGATTTCCATTCAGCGTGACGAAGGGATACTGACTGGTAAGGTGAGCTGGAATTTAAGGCATTACACCTTTGAAACGGCTGAACGGATAGCAGGCCATTTTTGCACGCTGGCAGAGCAGGCGATGTCAGCGCCAGAGACGCCGGTTACTGAGCTGCAATTTCTTTCTCAAGAAGAGAGAGAGAAAATCATCATGACATTTAACCAAACAAATCAGCCATATCCGAAAAACAAATCAATTGTCGATCTATTCAAAGAACAGGCCGATCGCAAGCCGGATCAGCCTGCGATTGTTTATGAAGATGTCAGCTTCACATACAGTGAGGCTGATGAATTGTCAGACAGGGTCGCTGCTTTTTTGATAAAAGAGGGTGTTCGTCATGAGGAGCCTGTTGGGCTGATGGTTCATCGTTCGGCAGAGATGGTTATCGGCATATTAGGCATATTAAAAGCCGGCTGTCCTTATTTGCCGATAGATGTAAATATGCCGTCCGAACGGATGGATTATATGCTGAGAAACAGCGGTTCGCGGTTTGTGATCACGAACGAGGATCATGACATTTCTGCTGGGGATAAAAAAAGCTTATTGATAGAGGAAATGATGAAATTTGAAGGGACGGCGGAGCATGGGCGTCTGCCGTCTCCAGAAAATCTCGCTTATGTGCTGTATACATCCGGGACAACAGGCAAACCGAAAGGCGTGATGGTGGAGCATCGTCAAGTCATCAATTTAGTATATGGCATAGACAGCCTTCATTTTCAGCCGTTTTCACAAGTGCATCTCCGCATCGGCATGCTTGCATCTCATATTTTTGACGCATCTGTGCAAACGTTATTTCCTGCAGTGCTTCTCGGACACACCTTATATATTGCACCGGATCATGCAAGGATGGATGGAAAGCAGCTGTGGTCTTTTTATGAAGAGAACCGCATTCATATTTCAGATGCGACCCCCTCTCATTTGCGCCTAATGATTAAAGCCGCTGAGAAAGAGCCGCACCACGTTAACGAATTGAAGTTAATATTAGCAGGCGGCGAAGTTCTTCCGCCTCAATTGGTTCACCAGTTTTTACAAACGTTTCAAGCCGGCAAGCCTGTGATGACAAATAATTACGGCCCGACGGAATGCGCTGTACAGTCAGCGGCTTTTATTATTCCTGAGCCTTGGAATGAAGCCGCCGTGCCGATCGGCAGGCCGATGCCAAATGAGCAGATTTTTATTCTGGATCATTGCGGCCAGCCTGTGCCCATTGGCTTGTACGGAGAATTATGCATTGCCGGCGACGGTGTGGCAAGAGGATATATCGGCCAGCCTGAGCTGACGGCTGAAAAGTTTACAGTACCGCAGCATATCCCCGCCAGCAAGCTTTATCATACCGGTGACTTGGCGAGATGGCGTTCTGACGGCTTAATCGAATTTTTTGGCAGGTATGATGATCAAGTGAAAATAAGAGGATTCAGAGTAGAGCTGGATGAGATTAGAAAAGCCTTGCTTGATTACAGTGAGTCCGGACAAATCATTCATGACGTGGTGATTATTCCAGTTCAAAAGGAATCGGATGACCAGTTTCTTGTGGCGTATTTCATTTCCGATCAAAAGCTGAAAACTCGAAAAATGAGAGAATTTTTAGCAGCAAAGCTGCCGGCTTATATGATTCCAAGACGATTCATTCGCATAGATTCGTTTCCGATGAACCTGTCAGGAAAGCTTGATATCAAGGCTCTTCCAGATCCTTTGGAAGAGCCTGAATCTGACGAGCAGGTCATAAAACCGCACAATGAAACAGAGAAAAAGCTGGTTTCCATTTTTGCTGGCATTTTGAATATACCTGAATCTGAAATCAGCATGGAAGATAACTTTTTTGATATCGGCGGAAATTCATTTCACATCGTAGAACTATCGAACAAATTGAAAGAGCAGTTTGGACAAGAGCTGTCAGTTGTTCAGCTGTTTCAATATACATCCATTTCAACAATAGCTGCCCAGCTCAGCCGGCAAACGGAGTCTGAGGGTTCTCAGGCAAACGCTGAGAGAGTGGAAGAGGCAGCGGAAGATTTAGAAAATGTCTCACAACTGTTAGGCGGGATCTCTGATGAGTAAAACAACAGGCTTGGAAATCGCGGTTATCGGAATGGCTTGCCGTTTCCCAGGTGCCAAAAATATTGAAGAGTTTTGGGAGAATATCAAAACGGGCACGGAATCCATTACATTTTTCTCAAAAGAAGAGCTTATGGAAGCTGGTGTGCCTAAAGAGCAGCTCGATCATAAGAATTATGTCAGGGCCAAAGGAAAAGTAGACCGGCATGACCACTTTGACGCAGCGTTTTTCGGCTACTCACAGCGCGAAGCTGAGGTAATGGACCCGCAAGTGCGCATGTTTCATGAAGTCGCGTGGGAATCCCTTGAAAACGCCGGGTACAATCCCGAAAACTATTCCCAGCCTATCGGCTTATACGGCGCTGCGTCTGCGAATTTGTACTGGCAGGCAAGTTCAATGCTGCTGAGAAGCAGCAGTTCTTCTGAGCAGTTTGCTGCTGTGCAGTTGACGGACAAGGACTTTATGAATACGCAAATTTCTTACAAATTAAATTTGAAAGGGCCGAGTATCGCAGTGGATACAGCTTGTTCTTCTTCTCTGACCGCTGTGCATCTCGCATCCAGAGCTTTGCTTACCGGCGACTGTAAAATGGCACTGGCCGGAGGTGTAACGGTGACTTGTCCCCACAAAAAGGGTTATATGTATCAAGAAGGGATGATTATGTCGCCAGACGGCCGCTGCCGCGCATTTGATGCGGAAGCAAAAGGGACAGTCGGGGGCGAGGGCTGCGGTGTTGTAGTGCTCAAAACCTTAAAGCAGGCGCTGAAGGATCAAGACCATATTTACGCTGTCATTAAGGGATCAGCATATAACAATGACGGCAGCCGTAAAGTCGGTTACACCGCGCCAAGTATCGAAGGGCAGGCAGATGTCATTAGAAAAGCATTGAACATCAGCCGTGTAGAGCCCGAAAGTATTTCTTATGTCGAAGCGCATGGCACGGGCACTTCGCTAGGAGACCCAGTTGAAATAGAGGCGCTTAACCAAGCGTTTCAAACAGAAAAGAAGCAATACTGCGCGATCGGCTCTGTTAAAACAAATATCGGTCACTTGGATTCTGCCGCGGGAATTGCGGGGTTTATTAAGACGGCGCTGAGTCTCAAAGCGAGAATCCTGCCGCCAATTCTTCATTACAAAAAGCCCAATCCTAAAATTGATTTTGAAAACAGTCCTTTTTATGTCAGCACATCAGCAAAACAATGGACAGCATCTGACCGTGTGTTTCGGGCAGGGGTCAGTTCCTTTGGGATCGGCGGCACGAATGTTCATGTTGTCATGGAGGAGCCGCCGATGAAGGAAAGACGCCATAAAGAGGATCATGAAGACTGCCTTATGCTTATTTCTGCCCGGTCTGAAAAAGCTGCAACTAAGGCTGCGGATCAAGTCAAGCAATTTATAAAAGAGAATGAAGAGGTACCGCTCCAAGACATTTCATACACGCTGCAAGAGGGCCGCAGGCATTTTCAGTATCGTCAGGCATTTACGGCGGGTCCTTTAGGAATAACAAGCGATAAGGCAACTTCTTCAATAGCCCTGGAAAAGCCGGCGGTTGTCTTTATGTTTTCCGGTCAAGGCTCTCAATACGTCAATATGGGGAAACAACTGTATGAAATGGAGCCCATATTTCAGGAGGAGCTGCACCGCTGTTTTGCCATTCTGCAAGCTGAGGAAGGACTCAATATTAGAAGCATCATGTTTCCGGCTAATGAAGCAGAAAGCAAAGAAGCCGAACGGCTTATCCATGAAACTTCATATACACAGCCTATTTTATTTTCTTTTGAATATGCGCTGGCGTCCTTCTTGATCAAAAAAGGTTTAAAGCCGCAATACATGATAGGCCACAGCATAGGAGAAGTAACGGCAGCCTGTCTGTCAGGCATTTGTTCATTAGAAGACGCGCTTCATATGGTTGTGGTGAGAGGCCGATTGATGCAGGAGATGCCGGAGGGAGAAATGTTGAGCGTCGGGCTGTCTGGCAGAGAGATAGAAATGGAATTGACGGAGGGCGTTGAGCTTTCGGCTTCAAACAGCTCTGATTTATCCGTTGTATCAGGTTTTATGGAGCCAATCAATGCTTTTGCCACGCGCCTTCAGTCCAAAGGAGTGCCACTTCAGCACTTAAAAACGTCCCATGCGTTTCATTCAAGCATGATGAAGCCGGCAGCCTCTCGTTTTGCTGATATTCTGAAAAACATGGAATTCCAAGTACCTGACCTTCCGTTTATTTCGAATGTGACAGGCGATTGGATACAAAGAGAGCAGGCGGCAGATCCGGAATATTGGGCTTCGCAAATCATAGAAAAGGTTGATTTTCATTCAGGGCTGAACACACTTTTACAAATGGGCAATGTTGTATTCGTTGAGATCGGGCCAGGGAACACTTTAACGCAGTTTGTGAGAAAGCATAAGGGTTTTATGACAGAGCGGCATGCCGCGGTAAATATCATCAGGCATCCAAAGGAAGTATCATCTGATCGTGTCTATCTGTTAAACAGCATCGGCAGGCTTTGGACGCATGGTGTAAACATGAACTGGGAGCAATTTCGAAAGGGGGGCTCATACGAAAGGGTCCCGCTTCCGACTTATCCTTTTGAGCATCAAGTATTTCCCGATCCGCAAATATCTCAGGGTGGAATGGAAGAAAAGATCAAAAACGAATTGAAATTAAACGTTGCTTCAAGTGAAAAACAGCTTCCTTTTGATAAGTGGTTTTCCGTTCCGTTCTGGGAACGAATGGAACCAGTCAATGAGACATTCACTCATCAAGGAAAGAGGATACTTGTTTTTGAAGAAAACGGTGATGTCAGCCAACATCTCATAAAACAGCAAGCGGAGGCAGTGTCTGTCCTGCCGGGTGATTGCTTTGCGGAAACAGATATAAACACGTTTACGGTAAACCGCGGGGATACGTCCCACTTTCGGAAGCTGCTGGATGAACTCAATTCAAGAGGGTTTGTCCCTGATGAAATCATCTGGATGTGGCTGCAAGACTGTGATTGCCGTGATGGAGACATTGCGGAGCACACAATAGCCGGTTATCTCCCTCTTCTTGATCTTGTCCGTTTACTTGGAACAGAGAGCAATAAAAGATTCAACATAACCGCAGTGACCAATCAAGCCCACGATGTGACGGGAACGGAGGAACTTCAGCCTCATCAGGCTGCGCTGACCGGAGTCTGTTTGACCATTCCGCAAGAGTATAAGCAGATCAGCTGTAAAGCGGTTGATCTTTATCTGGATCCGAGACGGGGCCAATCAAGCTGGCCTGAAATGATTTCTTATGAACTGAAAAAAGAAGATGATCAGCCTATTGTGGCTTACCGCGGAAACAGCAGATGGATTCGGCAGGCGAAGCAGCCGGCCAAGCAAGATGAGATGAATATGACCGGAAAACTCAGGCATAAAGGAGTTTATATCATTACAGGCGGCCTTGGCGGTATCGGATTATCTCTTGCATCTCATTTAGCTGTAACGGTTCAAGCAAAGCTTGTGCTGCTAAGCCGGACAGGACTGACCGATCAACTAAAAGCAGACGCTAAAGCAAAAAAACGCAATGCTGTAGCGGAGCTCGAGAAGGCTGGAGCCGAAGTGCTGGTATTGCAGACGGATATTTCAGACGAGGCAGAGCTTCAAAAAGCCCTGCAAACAGCAGCATCTCGCTTCGGACAAGCTATTCATGGCGTTATTCATGCGGCAGGCATTCCTGATGGCAAAGTGATTCACGCAAGGACGCCAGACGATGAGAGGCATATGGCGAAAGCCAAAATAACAGGAACGGCTCTGTTAAGACAAGTGCTTAGAAACAAACAGCCGGACTTCTTCTTCATTTGTTCCTCTCTTGTTTCATTTTTGGGAGCGGGGGGCCAAGTCGGCTACGCTGCATCAAACGCATTTTTGGACAGTTATGCTCACGCATGCCAAAAAGAAGGCGAAAACATGGTGACGGTTAACTGGGACCGTTGGGAACAAGTAGGGATGGCATATGAATCAGAAACGGCGACCATTCTTTCGAAGATAGCGAACAAAGAAGAGCAAAACCAAGGAATTCAGCCGAGTCAAGGCGCAAAAGCGTTTATGAGAGCTTTGCAGCTGAGCTACCCGCAAGTCCTGATTTCACTGCAGGACGTAAACAAACGAATGAAAGACAGCTATGTGAAAAAGGACAGACAAACCGCAGAGCATGTGCTGACAAAAGACCGGTTAGATACACTTGAAGATAGGTTAATGAATATCTTCAAAGATTATTTTCATTCTGAAACAGATGTAAATATGAATTTCTTTGAATTAGGAGCCTCTTCACTGGATCTGCTTCAGGTGAGCGGGAGAATCAAAAACGAACTCGGCGTGGATATCCCGGTTGTGATGATGTATGCCCACCCGACGGTTGCGGCGTTAACCCAAGCTGTTAAAGCGCAGCAAAGCGGTGATGACTTACACATAAAAGGAGTAGAGCCAGATCGCCAAAAAGCCATAAATGAAGGGAAAAACCGGCGAAAACAGCGAATGAGACGAAAATAGATGGGAGGCTGATTTCCATGGCTGACGAAAAACAATGGACAGAAACAGGACTGGAAATAGCGGTAATCGGTATGGCGGGCAAGTTTCCAGGCGCGGCACATATTGATGAGTATTGGAGCAACATTTCAAAAGGAATAGAATCGGTCACTCAATTTACCGATGAAGAATTAATCAAAGCCGGAGTGGATGAGGCGCTGCTTCGCCAAGATGCGTATGTAAAAGCAAAACCGATCATTGATGAAGTTTCTGACTTTGATGCGGAGTTTTTCGGCTATTCACCGAGAGAAGCTGCCTTAATGGATCCGCAAATCAGACTCATGCATGAATGTGCCTGGGAAGCGCTGGAGCATGCGGGCTGTGACCCTGAACGGTTTAACGGGCTGATCGGGCTGTATGCTGGTGCTTCCAGCAATTTGTCCTGGATGGGCCGGCATATGTCTTCTCTTCATAAGCATGAAGACGCTTTTCAAATCATGCATTTAAATGATTCGTCGTTCGCATCACGAATCGCTTATAAACTTAATTTAAAAGGGCCGAGTGTATCAGTTCAAACCGCTTGCTCGACTTCTCTTGTCGCGATACATATGGCGTGCCAGGGCTTGATTGGGGGAGAATGTGACCTTGCATTAGCCGGAGGTGTTACCCTGAGCCTGCCGCATATATCCGGGTACCTTTATCAGGAAGGAATGATCTATTCTTCAGATGGTCATTGCCGTCCGTTTGATGAACAGGCGAACGGAACCATTTTTGGTGAAGGAGCCGGAGTGGTGGCGTTAAAGCGATTGAAAGACGCACAAGCTGACGGCGATGCGATTTATGCCGTCATCAAAGGCTCTGCCATTAATAATGATGGAAACAATAAGGCCGGGTATACGGCTCCAAGTGCTGAAGGCCAGGCGAATGTCATTGCCACAGCTATGGAGATGGCGGAAACGGAACCGGAAACCATCGGTTATGTTGAGGCTCACGGGACAGGAACGCCTGTCGGAGATCCGATTGAAATTGAGGCGCTGACCCGCGCTTTCAATACAGATAAAAAAGCATACTGCCGAATTGGTTCTGTCAAAGCCAATATCGGACATCTGGACGCCGCCTCTGGGGTAGCTGGATTTATCAAAACCGTTATGATGCTCCATCATAAAAAACTGCCGCCCGCTTTTCACTATCAAAATTCGAACCCGCGCATCAAATTTGAGAACACGCCGTTTTTCGTCAATACAGAGCTGACTGAGTGGGCATCCCTGCAAGAGCCGAGAAGAGCCGGCGTGAGCGCCTTTGGAATCGGCGGGGCTAATGCGCACGTTGTTCTTGAAGAGCCCCCATCTCTTACTGATGAAATGCCAGCCGGCGGTCCTGAGTTAGTTGTTCTTTCTGCGAGAACAAGACAGGAGCTGGCCCGCTCAATGGATCAAATGGCTGATTTTCTTCGCCGGAACCCGGAATCGCCGCTGCCAGCTATAGCTCGCACGTTACAGCTTGGCAGAAAGCAATTTCAGTACAGAGTCGCTTTTGTTGCCTCAGATCAAAAGGATCTGCTTGATCAGCTTTCTGATCATCGGGATGAGAAACAAATCAGCGAATCGGCGGCTGTATCAAGCAGCACCATGTTTGTATTTGCGGGAGACGTTCAAGAGGGCTTTGACCGATATGCGGAACTATACCGTACAGAGAACCTGTTCAAAAAAGAAGTTGATGTTTGCCTTGAAAAGGTGCATAACGCTTTTCAGCAGGATGTTCTCGGTTTCTTTAAAGTGTGCATTTCTGCTCCAAACACATACCGGGAAGAGAAAGATCTGGGATTGGTCCATACGTTGTCGTTCATCATGGAATACGCCGCAGCCCGTTATTTACAACACATCGGCATAACACCGGGCCGCTTTATCGGGCGGGGATTCGGGGAGTTTACGGCGGCCTGTGCGGCAGGAATATTCTCCTTTGAAGAAGGGGCTGTTGCTGCATATAAACGCGGAGAGTTCATCAGTATGTCGCCGGCAGGAAAAATGCTCGGTGTCAGCCTGTCAGAACCGAATATCGTTCAATACTTAGAAAAATCATTATCCTTGGCGCTGATTGATGAGGGGTATTGTGCCGTCTCCGGTTTGCCAGAGGATGTGTATCAGCTGAAGGAGCGGCTTGAACAAGAAGGGATAGCTGCTGAATTATTTGATGGGGAGATCGCGTATCAATCGGATCTGCTGGTTGACGCGGCCGAAGAATTCATGCACTTCCTTGGAACGCTGGACATGAAATCACCAGACATTCCAGTCGTTTCGTCTGTTACTGGAAAAGTTATAGCAGATTCAGAAGCAGCGGATCCCAGCTATTGGGCCGGCCAAATCTGCAAGCCGATACGATTTTTTGAACATATCTCGTCTTGTTTGCGGAAGGAACCTGCTGTTTGCATAGATCTGCGTTTGACTCAGGGTGCATCAGTATTTACAGAGCGCCGTTCAGTTGGCGTGACAGATAAACTCGGCACACAAGGACACACAGACGTTTTAAAGTTACATATATACGGAGCGTTGTGGAGTCTCGGGGCTGAGATTGATTTCAGCGTCCTGCACGAACCTCAGGATAATAAAAGGTTAGCCCTGCCGACTTACCCTTTTACAAAGCAGCATTTCCCGCTGCCTGACAATTCAGCGCAGGATAGGGAGGAAGAAGCGCCTCGGCAACTGGCGGATACACATCCCGAATTGCCGGCACTGACGTTATCAGCTGTTGAAAAGACAATCGAAGAAATTGTCCTAAAGCATTTTGGATTCCATGAACTGGACGATGAGGTGCCGTTTTTTGAACTGGGGGCTACATCGCTTGATATCTCTCAATTAGCGGCAAAATTCACAGATCATTTGAAATGGAAAGTGGAACCAGTTGTGCTTTATCAATTTGCCACAGTTCGCAGCCTGGCGAAGCATCTTCATCAACAGGTTCAAACGGTGGCCGGCCAGCCGGAAATGATGCAGCATCAAAAGGTGCCTCAAACCCATTCGAATGGCCGGGGATCGGATATCGCGATTATCGGTATGGCAGGGCGTTTTCCCGGAGCCGGCAATTTGGATGAGTTTTGGAAAAATCTTGTAAATGGCAAAGAATCTATCAGCTTCTTTACGGATGAAGAATTAAAAGCGTCAGGTATGGATGATCAGCTCTTGAAGCACCCCAATTATGTAAAAGCGAAGGGTATCCTCGAAGATCCTGATAGGTTTGATGCTGATTTTTTTCAATATTCCTCAAGAGAAGCAGAATTGATGGATCCGCAATTCAGGCTTTTACATGAATGTGCATGGGAGGCTTTAGAAGATGCGGGCTGTGACCCTGAGCGGACAACAGGGAAAATTGGCGTCTACACTGGGACAAGTCCGAACCTCGAATGGATCACACGTTTTGCAGGAAAACTGGATGGGACTGAACAGTTCAGCTCCATGCTGTTAAATGACAGAGAATTTTTCAGCACCCAGCTTGCTTATAAATTAAACCTGCATGGGCCGAGCATCACAATGCAAACAGCCTGCTCCACTTCTCTAGTGAATATTGGAGCGGCATGCCAAGCGCTGCAAAACGGAGCATGTGACGCAGCGCTTGCAGGAGGCGTAACTGTCAGCACGCCTTTGCGGTCAGGTTATGTTTATCAGGATGGCATGATTCAATCACCGGATGGGCATTGCCGGCCTTTTGATGAGGAAGCGGGCGGTACAGTTTTTGGCGATGGCGCGGGAATTGTCGTTTTAAAAAGATATGAGGACGCCGTTAAAGAAGGGCATACCATTTATACAGTCATAAAAGGGGTCGGAATGAATAATGACGGAAGCCGAAAAGTCGGTTTTACCGCCCCGAGCGTAGAAGGCCAGACCGAAGTGTTAAAGAATGCATACGAGAATGCAGGTATTGATCCGAACACAGTAGGGTATATCGAAGCTCACGGAACCGGTACAAAAATGGGTGATCCAATTGAAATAGAAGCGCTGAGCCAGGTTTTTAAAAGTGACAAGCCAATGTCAATTCCAATCGGGTCAGTGAAAAGCAATGTCGGACATTTGAACAGCGCTTCCGGCATTGCCGGTCTCTTTAAGGCCGTTTTATCGATAAAACATAAAACAATTTTGCCAAGCTTGAACTACACAACACCTAATCCGCATATTCATTTTGACCGGACGCCTTTTTATGTCAATACCGAGGCGACTTACTGGAAGGAATCCGATTATCCTAGGCGGGCGGGTGTCAGCTCCTTCGGAATTGGCGGCACAAATGCACATATAGTACTGGAAGAAGAGCCGGAGTCTGGCAGAGAAGCTTCCGAAAGCCAGCGGCATTTGCTTGTTTTGTCCGCAAAAACAGACACAGCCTTAGAGCTGATGACAAATCGATTAAAGGAATTTCTTCGAACGCATCCAAACGTTCCATTAGAAGATGTGGCATACACCTTGCAAGTCGGCAGAAAACAATTTTCATACCGAAAATCCGTCGTGCTGTCAAAATCAACGGAATGGGAAAGCGGTTCGGAGATCACCGGTTATCAAAGACACAGCGGGCGCCCGACTGCCTTTATGTTCTCCGGCCAAGGTTCTCAATATATTGATATGATGAAAAATTTATATGAAGCTGAACCAGTATTTCAGAAAGAAGCGGACCGCTGTTTTGCCTTGGCTGAAAAAATACATCAGGTCGATTTGAAGGCAATCGTCTTCCCGGATTCAACTGATGGGGCGAAGCTGACGGAGACCGCTGTAGTGCAGCCGCTGCTGTTCATATTTGAATACGCGCTCGCAAAGCTGCTGCAAAGTGCAGGCATCTCGCCGGATTATATGATTGGACACAGCATTGGTGAATACACTGCTGCATGCTTGTCAGGCGTGTTTTCATTAGATACGGCTTTAACGCTCGTCATGGAGCGGGGACGATTGATGCAGCAGCTGGAATCTGGAGCAATGATAAGTGTTCAGCTATCAGAGGAAGAGCTGCAGCCGCTGCTAACGAACGGTCTGTCACTTGCGGCTGTCAATGCTCATGACTTATGCGTAGTCTCAGGAAAAAGTGAGGAGATTGAGGCGTTAGCCATTTTCCTTGAAGAGAAGGGCATTGCCGGACGGCAGCTGCATACTTCTCACGCTTTTCATTCTTATATGATGGAGCCGATTCTTGCGGAATTTGAAGCGCTTGTGAAGCAGATGGATATGCATATTCCCCGCATCCCTTTTGTCTCTAATGTCACAGGGACTTGGATACTGCCGGAACAAGCACAAGATCCGGCTTATTGGTCTCAGCACTTAAGAGGCACAGTGCGTTTTCATAAAGGATTAGAGCAAATTCTAAATGATGAAAACGTGCTGTTGATCGAAGTCGGGCCCGGCAGCACACTCAGTACATTTGCCAAAAGGCACAAGAAGCGATCAAACCGGCATGACATTGTTCATACAGTCCGGCATGCTCAAGAACCAGCTGATGACCATGCTTATTTCTTGAAGAAACTAGGGCAGATTTGGGTATGCGGTTATGAGATTGACTGGAATCGGTATAGCGGTGATAAGCCTAAGCGCCTCGTACCGCTGCCGCCTTATCCTTTTGAGAGAAAACGCTATTGGATAGAAGCGGCTGACAATGCGGCTACTGCTATCGCCTCCGCTGATGAGCCAAATAAAAAGGAGCAGATGGATCAATGGTTCTACCTTCCATCATGGGAAAGAAAGATCAAGTCCGCGAATGTCCGAAAACAAGAACAGCCGGCTGAAAGCGGAAAAACGCTTGTGTTTCATGAAGGAACAGCCTTTGGAGACCTGCTTGTGCAATCGATACGCCGTCATGGACGTGAAGCGGCAGTTGTCACGAGGGGCCGGCAATTTGAAAAGGTGAGCAGCGGATTGTATATCATCAATCCGGCTGACAGCACGCATTATGAGCGTTTGTTTTTTTCACTTGCTTCAGACGGACTTCTTCCAAACCGCATCATGCATCTCTGGAGCGTTTCTGAACAAAGTGAATCTCAGCAATCTTTCAGTGCTTACAGTGAAAGCGGCTATTACAGTTTGATTTTTACTGCACAGGCAGCAGCCAATCAAAAACAAATGAACCAATGTGACATATTTGTGCTGACAAGCGGCATTCATGAGGTGACGGGAGAAGAGCAAATCGATGCAGAAAAGTCTCCGGTTTTAGGGCCATTGAAAGTGATTCCGCAAGAATACAACCATATGAAGTGCTGGAACATCGATATCCCTCCTTTGCCGGACAATTTGACATGGAAAGAAGAGGAGCTGATCGACCAAATCCTTGAGGAAGCCGAAGACCCAGACCCAGATCAGATTATCGCATACCGAAGCCGCCGCAGATGGGTGCAGGCGTATCAGCCTGTACAGTTAAATAAAGCATCCGCCTTACCGGAGATGATCCGCCCTAATGGCGTATATCTTATCACCGGAGGATTGGGCGGAATCGGTTTTATTTTATCTAAGATGCTTGCGCAAGAAGGGAATGTCCGTCTGATTCTGACAGGAAGAAGTGAACTTCCGCCGCCAAGCCAGTGGGAAAGCTGGTGCAAAAAACATCAGGAAGATGATCCGATGACTGCGAAAATCCGAAAAATACAAGAATTGGAGAATCTGGGCGCAAAGGTGACAGCTCTTCAGGCGGATGCAGGAAGCCTATCAGATATGCAATCTGTTATGAGAGAGATTCATGCTGAATTCGGACAGCTGAACGGCGTCTTTCACGCCGCTGGTCTCCCGGGTAGTTCGTCATTCCGGGCTATTAAAGATATACCCGGGGCAATTGAAGGCGGAGAGGACCAATTCAAGTCTAAAGTAAGGGGCCTGGAAGTGCTTGAATCGTTATTGGAAAACGAAAAAATAGATTTCTGCTTCTTATTTTCATCGATCAGTGCTTTACTCGGCGGTCTCGGCTTTTCCGCTTATTCTGCAGCAAATATTTATATGGACGCCTTTTCCGCGAGGATGAATCAGCGCAGCGAGATTCCTTGGATATGCGTCAATTGGGATGCCTGGAACTTCTGGGGACAGCTTGAATCTACAATTGGTGAATCCATTGCTGATCTTGCGATTTTGCCCGAAGAAGGGGCCGAGCTTTTTCAATATGTGCTGTCTGATATCCACAATCGCCATCTATTGGTTTCAACAGGTGATTTGGGCCATAGAATCAAGCAATGGATATCCATGAATACAGAAAGCGCAGCGGGTGAGAAGAAAAAAGCAGCCGCCGTACACACAAGACCTGAATTGAATAATCCATATGTCGCTCCCCGCAGTAAAACAGAACAAGTGATTTGCGGCATCTGGCAGGATTTTATGGGTTTGGAGCAAGTCGGCATACATGATAACTTTTTTGATCTTGGGGCCAGCTCTTTAGATATCGTACAAGTGACAAACCGCTTAAATAAGGAATTGGGAACGAATGAGGCAGTGGTGACTTTATTCACATACCCGTCAGTGGCTGCTTTAGCGCAATTTATCAGTCCTGATCAAGAAGAAAGTGAAGAGGAGACAGAGGAAATGGCGGCTGTATCCAGCGTACGGAGAAAAACGCGGTTACGCAATCAGCGAGATAAAAGATTGAGAGGCGGCGAATAGAATGAGTAATTCTAACAATTCGAATCACGGAGCTGAAATTGCTGTTATCGGAATGGCAGGCCGATTTCCGGGTGCGAAAAACATGCAGGAGTTTTGGAGCAATTTGATAAATGCGAAAGAGACGATTTCTTTTTTCACTGATGAGGAACTGAGAGAAGAAGGCGTGGATGAAGAGCTGCTGAATAATCCGCGATTTGTAAAAGCAAAAGGAATTGTGGAGGACGTAGACCTGTTTGACGCCGGCTTCTTTGACTATACGCCAAAGGAAGCTGCTATGATGGATCCGCAGTTCCGAATCTTTCATGAATGTGTGTGGACCGCGTTGGAAGACGCTGGATACGATCCTTTCACTTACAAAGGGCAGATCGGCCTTTATACAGGAGCCGGCCTCAATGCAGAATGGGTGCTGAGGGCTCTTCAGGGGGCAAAGCATGGAGAAGACTCAAAGACGCTGGAAACAGCTGTTTTGAATATGAGAGATTATATGGCAACACTTATTTCTTATAAGCTTAACCTGAAAGGGCCGAGCATGATGGTGCAGACTGCTTGCTCAACCTCGATGGTCTCTATTCATCTTGCTGCCCAGGCTTTGTTAAATGGAGACTGCCATATGGCGGTTGCAGGCGGAGTCTCTATCCGCCTGCCGCAAAAATCCGGGTATCTCTACCAAGAAGGTATGATCCATTCTCCAGACGGGCATTGCCGCGTCTTTGATGATGAGGCGGCGGGCACAGTATTTGGAGACGGGGCAGGAGCGGTCATTTTAAAAACGCTAGAAGATGCCGAAGCAGACGGAGATCATATTTATGCTGTTATAAAAGGTACTGCAATCAATAATGACGGCAGCAGAAAGGTTGGATATACAGCGCCGAGCACCAAAGGCCAGGTAACAGCTATCAAAACAGCCCTGCACATGGCAGAGGTGGAGCCTGAAACCATTACGTATGTCGAGGCTCACGGCACAGGGACGACACTCGGTGACCCGATAGAAATAGAAGCGCTAAAACAAGCTTATCAAACAGACCGTCGCGGCTACTGCAGAATTGGTTCTGTCAAATCCAACATTGGTCATTTAAATGATGCGTCAGGTGTGGCCGGATTTATGAAAGCAGTTCTAAGCTTAAAGCATAAAATGATTCCGCCGACTCTGAGTTTCGAAAAGCCAAACGCCAAAATCGATTTTGAGCAATCACCATTTGTCGTCAACACGGAACTCACCCCTTGGGAAGAAAACGAATTCCCGCGCAGAGCGGGCGTTAGTTCATTTGGCATAGGAGGAACAAATGGCCATGTCATATTAGAGGAAGCACCAGCGCATCACAAAGAAGCGGAAAGACACGACGCGGAACTCTTATTGCTGTCAGCCAAAACACCGGCCGCTTTAAACAACATGACAGACCGGCTATCAAACTATTTCATGAAAAATCAGCAAGCCAATTTGGCAGCCGCCGCATATACCCTTAAAGTAGGGCGTCATTCGTTCCCTTATAAAAAAGCGATTGTGGCAGCGGATGTGTCTGAGCTTATTCAGGCTATTCATGAAAATGACTATGAGTCTGTTAAAACCGGAAGCTCTCAATCAGCAAGCCGGCCCGTTGTCTTTCTTTTTCCGGGACAGGGGGCGCAGTATGTTGATATGGCTAAAGGGCTTTACAATACTGTACCGATTTTTAAGGAGGAGCTCGACGCCTGTTTTGACATATTAAAAAATCATATGGATACAGATCCGCGCTCGGTGCTTTTCTCTGACAATAAGCAGCATGATGCGAAACTGATTAACCAAACTGAATATACGCAGCCTCTTCTGTTCTGTATCGAATATTCACTTGCAAAAATGCTGATCGATTGGGGAATTAAGCCGAAAGCAATGGCGGGGCACAGCATCGGTGAGTATACGGCTGCAGCCATATCGGGTGTGCTCTCATTGGAAGATGCGCTTGACATCGTCAGCTTTCGAGGGGCAGCGCTCCAAAATCTTCCGTCCGGATCTATGCTTAGCGTATCCTTAAGCGAAGCAGACATCAAACCGTATACAGACGAAACTGTTTCAATCGCTGCGGTGAATGCGCCAAATTCATGTGTTGTCTCAGGGGAACTAGACGAGATTGAGGCATTGGAAAGGAAGTTGAGCGCCGAGGGGCATAGCTGCAGAAAACTCCATACATCTCATGCCTTCCATTCACATATGATGGAACCGGTTTTAGAGAGCATGAAACATAAACTCTCTGGCTATCAATTTAAAAATCAAAAGATTCCGTTTGTTTCAAATGTAACAGGGAATTGGATCACAGACGAAGAAGCCGGAGATCCGGCATATTGGGCTCACCATTTACGTGGGACCGTCAGATTTATGGACTGCGCAAAACGTTTAAAAGAAGAATTAAATCCGATTTTTATAGAGGTTGGCCCTGGAAACGCTTTGCGATCGTTTGTCAGCAAGCTGTATCAGGCGGAGGATCAGCCGCAAATCGCGATCCAGCTGTTAAGGCACCCGAAGGAGTCAGCATCCGATTATCGGTATTTGCTGAGCAGGCTGGGAGATATGTGGCTGCACGGGGTTCCGATCGACTGGAAAGCTTTTTATGAGAAGGAGCAGTGCCAGCTTATTCCGCTTCCGACATATCCTTTTGAAAGAGAAAGATACTGGATTGGCCGGACAAAAGAACAGCCGGGCACACCGGCGGCAGAAAATGTCGAGCTTTTGGTGCCTGAGCAAGTAAATGACGAGAAGGCAGCGGATACAGAATCAGATGTTCCATTGAATGAGACAGAAGCGGCTTTGGCGGCCATGTGGAAGGACATTCTCGGAGTCAAACATGTCACATTCGATACACATTTCTTTGAAACAGGAGGGCATTCATTAAACGCCACTGGTCTGATTTCCCGCATTCACAAGGAATTTGGAGCGGAGCTTACATTAAGCGACGTGTTTCAGCATCCGACAATCCGTGCGCTTGCCGCACTTATTGAGCGTTCTGACCGAAATCAATATACATCCATTCAGCCTTCAGAAATAAAAGACGTGTACAGGCTTTCAGCGGCACAGCGGAGAACGTATTTGATTCATCAGAGAATCGGGCAAGTCACCACATATAACATGCCGATGGCCCTTTTATGCTTCGGGAAAATTGATGCCGCCCGCTTCGAGGACACATTCAAAAAGCTGATCGAAAGGCATGAAACACTGCGTACAACCTTTGAAATTAAGGATGGAGAACCTGTTCAGAGAATCCATCATAACTTTGATTTTTCGATTGAACAGACCGAAGCGAGAATGGATGAGCTCGATGACGAAATCAGTTCATTTATACGGCCGTTTGACCTTAAGGTCTCTCCATTAATTCGGGTGAAATTCGTCAAAATTGAAGAAGAAAAACATGCGTTGCTTGTTGATATGCACAATATTGTGGCGGACGGCGCCTCGATGAATATTTTCATAAAAGAATTTACTCAATTATATAGAGGGGAACAGCTCCCAGAAAAAATCATTCAGTATAAAGATTATGCGGAGTGGCAGCAGACATTTTTTAATAGTGACATGTTTAAACGCCAAAAAGAGTATTGGCTGAAACAGCTTGAGGGTGAAGTGCCTGTGCTGAATATGCCTCTTGATTATGAACGCAAAGAACAAAGCTTTTTAGGCAGGGCAATCAAGTTTACAATCCCGCCGCGCGTTTTAGAAAAGCTTGAAAAAATCGGAGAGGCGCAGCAGCTGACCAACAATGTCATGCTGTTTCAGCTCTATGCCATGCTTTTGTCCAGCTATACAAAACAGCAGGAGTTGATGATCGGGTCATTGGTGGCAGGCCGGCGTCATGCGGATATTGAGAATACGATCGGAATGTTTACAAACTTTTTGCCGATCAAAATTCATTTAAATCCTGAAGAATCGTTTGCCGGCAACCTTCAACACACTAAACAAACTCTGCTTGAAGCTTATGACCATCAGGATTATCCGTACGATCAAATGGCAGAAACACTGAAGCCGGTGATCAAGCCGAACCGCAACCCTTTCTTTGACACCATGCTGATCTATCATAATGAGTATGACCCGAATATAAAAATGGAGGCCGGCGGATTAACATTTGAAACATATGAATTCGCAAAAGGCATTTCAAAGCTTGATATGAAAATGGACGTCGTCAAGGAAGTGACGGGAGAGCTTAAATGTGTGCTTCAATACAACCGATCTCTTTTCACTCATGAATTCATGCAGGCATTTGTTTCTCATTTTATCTCTCTTGCTGAAAAAGCTGCGGAAGAGCCTGAAAAACGCATAAAGGACATTCCGGTGCTGAGCCAAAAAGAGCAGGAAGAGGCCGAACGAAAAAGGGAGAGAGAGTCAAATCGAGTCATCGCGTGCCCATTAACCATTTGTTCCAATTTTACGGCTGATCCGATTGTGCCTTACCTCAAATGGTGGGGCGAACAGTTTGATATCAAGCTTGATATCAAGCTGTCTCCTTACGGACAGGTGTTTCAAGAATTGCTTAATGAAGAAAGTTTACTGTCACAGCAAAAAAATGGTGCCAGCCTGCTGTTGATTCGCCTTGAGGATTTGGCGGGGGATTCAGGCCTTTCTTTGGAAGAAAGAATGGCCCACGTTCAATATAATTCAGATGAACTGCTCGCCATCATTAAACAAAAGAAAAAAGAAGTGCCTTATTTCATTGGATTGCTGCCGCTGGAAAATGTGAAAGAGCAGGAGCTTCGGGATATTCTTGTACAGTCCCAGCAGAATTGGATCACGGGGCTTGCTGGAGAAACGGATGTACATTTGATTGATCTCCGACAGCTGCATCAAACATACCAGCTTGATGCCATATTTGACCCGCAAAGTGAAAGAGCGGCAAGAATACCGTTTACTGAAGAATTTTATGCGGCGATGGGAACACGGGTGGCCCGTGAGTTTGCGGCATGGCTCAAACCGCCGTTTAAAGCGGCCGCCATCGATTGTGACGGCACTTTGTGGAGCGGAACCGTGTCTGAAACTGGGGCGGAAGGGATCTTGATTACGCCTGCCCATCGAGCGCTGCAGCAATTTTTAAAGAGAAAACAAGAAGAAGGTTTGCTCCTTGTGCTTTCAAGCAGAAATAATGAAGAAGACGTCTGGAATGTGTTTGAACGACATCCAGATATGATTTTGAAGAAAGAGGACTTTGTCCTGTCACGCATTAATTGGGATGAGAAAGCCAGAAACATGAAAGAAATGGCCGATGAGCTGAACATTTCAGTGGATCGGTTCATATTCTTAGATGATGATCCGGCTCAATGCCTGGAAATGACCGAACGCCTGCCAGAGGTTCTGACCTTGCTTCTGCCATCTGATACAGATTCTATTCCGATGTTCTTAGAACATGTCTGGGCATTTGACAGGTTCACAGTGACAGAAGCTGATCAAAAGCGCACGGAACGATATTTGGCCGCGCAAGAAAGAAAAATAGAATTGAATACGTCCCGTTCGCTTGAAGAATTTCTTTCCGGTTTACATCTGCGTATAGCCTTGACTGAGATGACAGAAGAGCATTTGCCGCGAGTTGCTCAAATGAGCGCGAGAATTAATCAGTTCAATATGAATCCGTCAGTCTACCGTGAGGAGCAGATTGCCCAGCGGCTCAGTACGGACGGCCATATCGGCTGGATCGTTGAAGCAGCGGACAGATTCAGTGATGAAGGCATCGTCGGTGCAATTATGGGAATTCGAACAGAAGATTCATTAAAGTTAGATACTTTCCTTCTCAGCTGCCGCGCACTAGGCAAAGGCATTGAACATAAATTGCTGTCGGGTCTTGCTTCATATGCAAGGGAAAAACAGCTTGCGACGTTGTCCTTGGAGTTTAAGGATTCAGGCAGAAACCGCGCCTTTTCTGAATTTTTGGCTGCACATCGTTTTGCGGAAGAAGCGGGTCCGTTAAAAACAGTTTGTCAAATCTCTGTGCATGATGTTGAGGATCAAAGCAGGCATATTGAATGGGCATCCTCTTTACAGCCTTCGTCTGGCAAAAAGGAGAAAGCGATTGCGGATGACGGATTGCAACCCGCTTTAATGGAAAACACAAGCGCTCATTGGGAAGTGCTGCATGCTGAGAAATCCTTGCATTCTCCATATTTACTGGCCTTAGATACTCATCAGCCGAAGCATTTGCGGGCGCTGCTAGTAAAGGAACAATTAGGAGCTGAAGCAGAAGATAGCGGACCGAAGACAGAACAGCAAAAAATACTTGTGGACATTTGGAAGGAAATCCTCCACTTGGATTATGTAGGAATTGACAACGATTTCTTTGATTTGGGAGGAAATTCGTTGCTCGCTGTCAAAATGGAAGTAGAGATGGAAAAGAAAGGCTGGTATGTTGATGAGTTGAATCATGCGAAAAAACACACGATAAGGGAATTATCTAAATATATGAAGAGGGAGAATCAGCATGCATAAAGATATTAAAGCAATTTTTGATGAAGATAAGGTTTTGGCAGAAGCTGCCGTTATATATGGATTTACTAGAGATCAAGTACAGTTTTTAGCGGATGCGGAAAACTATGTGTATGAGTTTGCCAAAGACAATGAATCTTATATTTTAAAGATTACACACACGATTCGCCGGTCGCCGGATTATATAATGGGAGAGATGGAATGGCTCCACCATCTTGCTGAAGGCGGGCTTTCAGTCGCCAAACCAATTCCGTCGTTAACCGGTAAAGATGTTGAGGAAGTGCCGGACGGAAACGGCGGAGCATTTTTATTGAGAGTCTATGAAAAGGCGCCGGGTCATAAAGTAGACGAATCTGAGTGGAACGAAACCCTATTTTTCGAGCTTGGCAGATATACAGGGAAGATGCACAGCCTGACAAAAAGCTATAAACTGAGCAATCCTAGATTTAAAAGACAGGAGTGGGATGAAGAAGAGCAATTAAAGCTCAGAAAATATGTCCCCGAAGATCAGACAAAGGTTTTTCAAGAGGCGGACGATTTAATGAATGAGTTGCGTCAACTGCAAAAAAACCGTGACAGCTACGGCCTTGTTCACGCAGATCTTCACCATGGTAATTTTAACTGGGATCATGGTAAGATCACTACATTTGATTTTGATGATATTGGGTACAACTGGTTTGTGAATGATATCAGCATTCTCCTTTACAATGTCCTATGGTATCCAGTCGTCCCATATGAAAATAAAGCAGCCTTTACAGAAGAATTTATGACGCATTTTATAAAGGGATACAGGGAGGAAAATGAAATTGCCGCCGAGTGGCTCAAGAAAATCCCGGATTTCCTCCGTCTGCGCCATATGCTGATTTATGGATTGCTGCATCAAATGTTTGACCTTGATTCAATAGGAGAAGAAGAAAAAGAAATGCTTAAGGGATTCAGAAACGATATCGAAAATCAAACGCCGATAACCGAATTTGACTTTTCGAAGTTAGCGTAAGAAATTTGCGCCGATCCCCTTATTAAAAAACTCCGGCTGTGAGCCGGAGTTTTTTATTTTTGTTCTAAAATAGCAAAAATGTTTTTCGCCTGCTGCGTATTGTCGATGAGCCCCTTCCATTTTCCCTTTCCCGGACCGTAAGCATAAACCGGTACGTCTTCACCGGTGTGGGCTAACGTTGTCCAGCCTGAAAAAGACCGTTTATCAAAAATCAATTGAATGCTTTTTTGGACAGCAGCTGTATTTGATTGTGAGGCTGCGTTTTTAACCTGATTTATCTCATTTTCCGTCAGCTTCATATTAATATAAGTGCTGAGCACCTTTTCGGCATCTTGGCCTTCAGCGATCTTCTCTGCCATATAGCCCGGCGTTTTTTTAGCGGCGATGATTAGGGAAGGATCCCATTTATAGCCGGTCTCGCGCGTCATTCCCTCTGCACCGTAAGAGAAACCGCCTGTAGAGTGATCAGCTGTAATAATAACCAGTGTTTCTTTATCTTTTTTCGCAAAATCCAGAGCAGCTTGAACAGCTTTCTCGAAATCTTCCATTTCGCTCAGAGCGCCCACCACGTCATTTTCGTGGGCTGCATTGTCTATATTGCTTCCTTCCAGAAGCATAAAAAAACCGTTTTCGTTCTTCTGTAACTGGGTGAGTGCCGCTTCTGTCATGTCTTTTAGAGAAGGTGTGCTGTTCTCTCTGTCAATCGCTTTATCTAATTCAACTTCTCCAAACAGTCCGAGCAGCTTATCGTGCTGGTTTTTTTTCAAGTCTTGCTTTGTGTTCACATAATGATAGCCGTCTTTTTGGAATTCTTCAGCAAGATTTCGGTCTTTGCGAATGAAATATTTCGCTCCGCCTCCGAGTAAAACATCAACCTTATGAGAACCATTAATACGTTCATCATAGAATTGGTCCGCAATTTCAGTGTAGTTTTTCCGTGAGACGTTATGTACACCGAAAGCAGCGGGGGTGGCGTCGGTTAAGTCCGAAGTCACGACGAAGCCGACGGACATCTTGTTCTCTTTGGCAGCTTCTGTTACGCTTTTGAGCTGCTGATGTTTGTTGTCTACTGCAATCGCATCATTATATGTTTTCGTTCCGGTTGCCATGGCGGTTGCAGCAGCCGAAGAATCAGTAATATTGTCTCTGGGATCGTTAGGATGTGTCATCTGCATGCCTGTTAAATAAGGGTCCCATGCTGTTTGGACGGGGGTATTCAGCTTTTCGCTTTTTAATGTCCTATAGCTGTTAATCATCGGCATACCCATTCCATCTCCGATGATTAAGATCACATTTTTAGGGTTCTTGCTGCTTGTCTTAGATGATTGAGAATGAGGAGAGGATATGAATTCTGTTATGGCGAAAACACTTAAGAAAGCAGTCAAAATGAGGGTGACAGTTACTGTAAAACGCGCTTTGGTAATAAGAAACATCTCCCTTGTTATATTTATTTACTAATATGTATTTTATTTGAAAATAATAGAGACTTCAATGCTTTTTTCGATAACAGCGAAAAGCCAATAGGGAATCTAACCCCATTGGCTTTTACAATGTATCACATTTTACGCCGACTACGCCTTCAATGTCTTTAATGTCATAGTAGACATCGGTCGTGTACCTGTTTTTATGAACGCGGACCTTGACTTCCATGATTGGAAATTCCTTTTCACCCAGGTCGTCGATCCGGACGGAGTGCGTTTTAATATCTTTTCTTTTCATTTCTTTTAAAATATCTGTCATTTTGTCTTTATCCGAAAGCGACATTCTGATGCGGATGTCTTTTTCCTGCAGGCGGTCGGGACCGATTTTTCTGATCGCCCATGGTAAAAATTCCACGCTGATCAGGATGAACAGAAGACTGGCAAAGGCTTCTTTATAAAACCCGGCTCCGGTTGCCAGCCCAAGCCCCGCTGCACCCCAGATCATAGCTGATGTTGTCAGGCCGGAAATGACGTCGTTGCTTTTCCGCAAGATGACACCGGCACCGATAAATCCGACGCCGGAGATAATTTGGGCCGGGAGACGCAGCGGGTCCATCATAATGCGATAGTATTTAGGGAAATGATATGCCGCATTAATACTGACGATCGTGAGCATGCATGAGCTGACGGCGATAACGATACAGGTTTTTAATCCGAGCGGCTTATTTTTTAATTCGCGCTCAAGCCCGATGACCATGCCAATCAATGTGGCAATGCCCAATTTTAATAAAATATCAGGATCAATATACCAGCTCAACAGCAACTTCCCCCTTCTCTAAGGTGTTTTTAAATAAATATGATTTTCTCACAGTATTTATAGCAAAACAAGAGCACAAAAGCCACCAAGCGGTGCTTGATGGCTTATTGCTTACTTTTTGCGTTTTAACAGCTTTTCCATGACACCGAATAATCGATACGAGGCTTTTGCAGGACGTTTCGTGATCAAGCTGCCGATAATACCCGCGATCATACTCAGGAAAAATCCAGGTATCATTTCATAGAGGCCTGTAGAGTCAGCTAAACCAGTTGTAATCCAAATTAATACTGTCGCAGCTCCGACAACCATGGCTGAAAGAGCGCCCCATTCAGTCATCCGTTTCCAATACAGACTCAGAAGAATGGCAGGCCCGAAAGCAGAACCGAATCCGGCCCACGCATACCCAACTAAATCAAGAATCGTACTGCTCGGATTCAAGGACATCAGAATCGCAATGACCGCGATAATGAGCACTGACAGACGGCCGGTCATGACCAATTCTTTATCTGATGCTTCACGTCTGAAAAATGTCCGGTATAAATCCTCTGTCATGGCGCTCGCTGTGACCAGAAGCTGAGAAGAGATCGAACTCATAATCGCTGCTAAAATAGCAGACAGCAAAAATCCCGTAATCAATGGATGGAACAATATTTTAGAAAAAATAATGAAAATCGTTTCAGGATCACTTACAACTACTCCGAATTTATGTGCGTAAGCCACACCGACCAAACCCGTTAAAGTTGAACCGAGAATGGAGATCACCATCCAGCTCATCCCGATTCTGCGCGCGGGTTTTAAATCTTTGATATGCTTAATCGCCATAAAACGGATGATGATATGAGGCTGACCATAGTAGCCTAAACCCCAGGCCAAATAAGAAATAATGCTAATGACGCTCGCGCCTTTAAAAATATCCAATAGCTTCGGGTCCACGGCTGAAATCTCATGTAAAGCAGGAGAGACGCCGCCCAGCTGGGTAAAAGCAACGATCGGCACAAGCACTAGTGCTGCAAACATGATCGCACCCTGTACAAAGTCAGTCAGACTGACAGCAAGGAAACCGCCAAACAGTGTGTATAACACGACAACGCCCGCAGTCAGCAGGAGTCCAAGTGTATAATCGGCTCCAAAAGCAGATTCAAATAATCTTCCGCCTGATACCATACCAGAAGACGTATACAATGTGAAAAAGATCATAATGATCAAAGCTGATACAATTTTAAGCACTGATGAAGAATGCTGGAATCTTTTATCAAAGAAATCGGGAATTGTAATCGCGTCATCCGCCGCTTCCGTATACGCTCTAAGACGCGGAGCCAAAAGAAGATAATTCGAATACGCGCCGATTGTCAAGCCGAGTGCAAGCCATAATGTCGACAAACCTGTGGCGAACATGGCCCCCGGAATTCCCATCAGCATCCATCCGCTCATATCCGCCGCACCGGCAGACAAAGCAGTGACAAACGGGCCGAGTCCTCTTCCCCCAAGCATGTAATCGTTGATATCAGTTGTTTTCCTAAATGAATACCAGCCGATTAACAGCATGGCAGTAAAGTAAATTCCTAACGATATAATAATTTCAATACTCACGTTTTACCCTCTCTTCAATCCTATAAATGTGACATCACCTCTCCAATTGATGGTGCCAGTTAAGTCTGGCGCAAGTGTGACCTATTTTGGTGCACTTGTTAACTTAACCTAACAAAGTATTCCCGGCCATTCAAGCGATGAAACTTTCAGCAGCAGTAAGAAATACCGCTGAAAACCTAGAAGGGACAAAGAGATAAAGCGCTTTCATAAATGAATAAAATTAAAAATATTCAGAAAAATATTTTGTTTCTCCTTCGTCTCTTTTTAGTATAAAATATATGAGGTATTGTCTCGAAAACACAGGCCTGTTCCAAGGCGTTTTGTTGCTTTAAAGGGCTTGTTTTTGATATGATCAGTATTATATGACTTAACGGAGAAATATGTGGAGGTGGACCAGATGTCACGAATTTCAATAGAAGAAGTAAAGCACGTTGCGCACCTTGCGAGACTTGCGATTACAGAAGAAGAAGCAAAAATGTTCACTGAACAGCTTGACAGCATCATTTCATTTGCCGAGGAGCTTAATGAGGTTAACACAGACAATGTAGAGCCTACAACTCACGTGCTGCAAATGAAAAATGTCATGAGAGAAGATGAAGCGGGTAAAGGCCTTCCGGTTGAGGACGTTATGAAAAATGCGCCTGACCATAAAGACGGCTATATTCGTGTGCCATCAATTCTGGACTAAAGGAGGGACACAAGAATGTCATTATTTGACCATAAAATCACAGAATTAAAACAGCTCATACATAAAAATGAGATTAAGATTTCTGATCTGGTTGACGAATCTTATAAACGCATCCAAGCGGTTGATGATAAGGTACAAGCCTTTTTGGCATTAGATGAAGAAAAAGCGCGAGCGTACGCCAAGGAGCTTGATGAAGCGGTTGACGGCCGTTCTGAGCACGGTCTTCTTTTTGGTATGCCGATCGGCGTAAAAGATAATATCGTAACAAAAGGGCTGCGCACAACATGCTCGAGCAAAATTCTCGAAAACTTTGATCCGATTTACGATGCTACTGTTGTTCAGCGCCTTCAAGATGCTGAAGCAGTCACAATCGGAAAATTGAACATGGACGAATTCGCCATGGGCTCATCTACCGAAAACTCAGCTTACAAGCTGACGAAAAACCCTTGGAACTTGGATACAGTTCCCGGCGGTTCAAGCGGAGGTTCAGCGGCTGCGGTTGCTGCGGGAGAAGTTCCGTTTTCTCTTGGATCTGACACAGGCGGCTCCATCCGCCAGCCGGCATCCTTCTGCGGCGTTGTCGGATTAAAGCCAACATACGGACGTGTACCCCGTTACGGATTGGTCGCATTTGCGTCTTCATTAGACCAAATCGGGCCGATTACTCGCACGGTTGAGGACAACGCATTTTTGCTTCAAGCGATTTCCGGCGCAGACAAAATGGACGCTACAAGCGCAAATGTGGATGTTCCTGATTTTCTTTCTTCATTAACTGGCGATATTAAAGGACTGAAAATCGCGGTTCCGAAAGAATATCTAGGTGAAGGTGTCGGCAAAGAAGCGAGAGAATCTGTTCTTGCCGCGCTGAAAGTTCTTGAAGGCCTCGGCGCTACATGGGAAGAAGTGTCTCTTCCGCACAGCAAATATGCGCTTGCGACATATTACCTGCTGTCATCATCTGAAGCGTCAGCCAACCTTGCACGCTTTGACGGCATCCGCTACGGCTACCGCACAGACAACGCGGACAACCTGATCGACCTTTACAAGCAAACGCGCGCTGAAGGTTTCGGAAATGAAGTCAAACGCCGCATCATGCTTGGAACGTTCGCTTTAAGCTCAGGCTACTACGATGCGTACTACAAAAAGGCGCAAAAAGTGCGTACGTTGATTAAGAAAGACTTCGAAGACGTATTTGAGAAATATGATGTGATTGTCGGACCGACGACACCGACACCTGCGTTTAAAATCGGTGAAAACACAAAAGATCCGCTCACAATGTACGCAAACGATATCTTAACGATTCCGGTCAACCTTGCCGGCGTACCGGGAATCAGCGTGCCATGCGGTTTAGCAGACGGACTTCCGCTCGGCCTGCAAATCATCGGAAAACACTTTGATGAAAGCACTGTATACCGCGTTGCTCATGCTTTTGAACAAGCGACAGACCATCATAAAGCAAAACCTGAACTGTAAGGGGTGAAAAGAATTGAACTTTGAAACGGTAATCGGACTTGAAGTCCACGTCGAGTTAAAAACAAAATCAAAAATTTTCTCAAGCTCTCCAACGCCATTCGGCGCGGAGGCGAATACACAGACAAGCGTCATTGACCTCGGATACCCGGGCGTCCTGCCTGTTCTGAACAAAGAAGCCGTTGAATTCGCAATGAAAGCCGCTATGGCGCTCAACTGTGAGGTCGCAACGGATACGAAGTTTGACCGCAAAAACTATTTCTATCCGGACAACCCGAAAGCGTACCAAATTTCTCAATTTGATAAGCCAATCGGCGAAAACGGCTGGATCGAAATTGAAGTCGACGGAAAAACAAAACGCATCGGCATCACACGTCTTCACCTTGAAGAAGATGCCGGAAAACTGACGCATACAGGAGACGGCTATTCTCTTGTTGACTACAACCGCCAGGGGACGCCGCTAGTTGAGATCGTATCAGAGCCGGATATCCGCACGCCGGAAGAAGCGTACGCGTACCTGGAAAAGCTGAAGTCCATCATCCAATACACAGGCGTTTCTGACTGTAAAATGGAAGAAGGCTCGCTTCGCTGTGATGCCAATATCTCCCTTCGTCCGATCGGCCAAGAGGAATTCGGCACAAAAACAGAATTGAAAAACTTGAACTCCTTCGCGTTTGTTCAAAAAGGCCTTGAGCATGAAGAAAAACGCCAGGAGCAGGTTCTTCTCTCCGGCGGCGTCATCCAGCAGGAAACACGCCGTTACGACGAAGCAACGAAGAAAACCATTCTTATGCGTGTCAAAGAGGGATCTGACGATTACCGTTACTTCCCGGAGCCAGACCTTGTCGAGCTCTACATTGACGATGAGTGGAAGGAGCGCGTAAAAGCAAGCATTCCTGAGCTTCCGGATGAGCGCCGCAAGCGTTACATTGAAGAGCTTGGCTTGCCTGCATATGACGCGATGGTTCTGACGCTGACAAAAGAAATGGCTGATTTCTTTGAAGAAACCGTTCAAAACGGCGCTGAAGTTAAACAAGCGTCTAACTGGCTGATGGGTGAAGTATCAGCTTATCTGAACGCTGAGCAAAAAGAGCTTGCCGACGTTGCGCTGACACCTGAAGGCCTTGCCGGCATGATCAAATTGATTGAAAAAGGAACCATTTCTTCTAAGATCGCGAAGAAAGTGTT
Source organism: Bacillus sp. RHFS10 (assembly GCF_016757475.1). NCBI lineage: Bacteria > Bacillati > Bacillota > Bacilli > Caryophanales > Bacillaceae > Bacillus > Bacillus sp. RHFS10. Next base: position 206,109 of record NZ_JAESPO010000003.1, on the reverse strand, counting down.
TAAGGAATTGATTGAAAAAGGCGGCGACGCTGAGAAGATTGTCAAAGAGAAAGGCCTCGTTCAGATTTCTGACGAAGGCGTGCTTCTGAAGCTTGTCACAGAGGCGCTTGACAACAATCCTCAATCAATCGAAGACTTTAAAAACGGGAAAGACCGTGCGATCGGCTTCCTTGTCGGACAGATTATGAAAGCGTCCAAAGGACAAGCCAACCCGCCGATGGTCAACAAAATCCTGCTTGAAGAAATTAAAAAACGCTAATATAAAAAAAGCAGCCTGCCTCTTGAGAGAGGGGGCTGCTTTTTTATGGTCAAATGGAGATGAAGACAGAGATCAGAGTCCGAAGCTTTTCAACTTCTTTGTCGGTGGTCCCGGTTAAATTGGACAGCATGCCTTTCATAATCGGCTTGCGCGGTTTATCCTGAGACAGTTCTTCCGCGATGACATCAAGCGACACGGTGATATCCTCGGACAGCGTGCTGTTTTCTTTCACTTTCTGAATGTCCTCAAGCAGCTGTTCTTTGTCCGCGGGCATTAGTCTGAAAATGTCTTTTGGCACAATCGGATTGAGAGTTGAACGACTCAGTCCCTGTACAAGGTCATCCAGTCTTTCGATGATAAAGGCTGAGATTTCTTCTGCATCGATGCTGAGCTCACCGTTAAATATCATGACATTCATATAGGAATGCACAATGCCTCTTGCCATGATGGAAAGGTCTGCGACGTACCGTTCGATTCCCTCGCCATAAGACGCCAGCAAGGCGTTCCGGTACAGTTTATCCGTCTCCGCGGTTATTTTGTAAAAGTATTGCTTGATCTCTTGATTCTCCGGAATGATATTTTCGGTAAGCAAAAGAACAATAAAATCTCTATGATCCCGGAAATCTTCAAATTGAGCGCCGATTTGCTTTTTCAGCACTTCCTTAGGCGATTTTTCGGCGAGATCCTCTTCTATATGTTTCATTTTTTTCATAGACATGCCGATGTAATATTCGCAGGCTGATAACAGCAGCGCTTCTTTCGATTTGAAATGCAAATAAAAAGCGCCCTTCGAGATGCCGCATTCATTGGCGATTTCCTGGATTGTCGTAGCTGTGAATCCTTTTGTCGCAAATAAATGAATGCTGGTTTTTATGATTCTTTCTTTTTTTTCATTCATGACGTGCTTCCCCTTAATCCTTGAAAAATTTAGTAAAATTTTCTCGTATATGAGTTGACGTTGTTGCAATATAACGTTTAGTATTATATAGAATGACCAGTCAGTCAATAAAAAATGTAATGGAGGATATGATGAATCACGTTATTAATTTTGTTCTGAAAAACAAATTCGCCGTATGGCTGATGACGATTATTGTAACGGCAGCCGGATTGTATGCGGGTATGAATATGAAGCAAGAATCCATTCCTGACGTGAACATGCCTTACTTGACGATCAGCACCACATATCCGGGCGCGACGCCAAGCCAAGTGGCTGATGAGGTGACCAAACCGGTTGAACAAGCGGTGCAGAATCTGGATGGGGTCAGTGTTGTGACTTCGACCTCCTATGAAAACGCATCGTCGGTCATGATTGAATATGACTATGAGAAAGATATGGACAAAGCCAAAACAGAAGCGGCTGAGGCATTAGAAAACGCCAGCCTGCCTGATGACGCGAAGGATCCGGAAATTTCACGCTACAGCTTGAACTCCTTCCCGATTCTGACGCTGAGCGTGTCCAGCGATAAAGACAATCTGCAAGAGCTGACGAAAAAAGTGGAGGACAGCCTCGTTACGAAGCTTGAAGGTATAGAAGGCGTTGCTTCAGTCCAAGTATCAGGGCAGCAGGTTGAAGAAGTTGAATTTTCTTTCAAAGAAGACAAACTGAAAGATTACGGCCTTGATGAAGATACAGTCAAACAAGTGATTCAAGGTTCTGATGTGACAACTCCGCTTGGATTGTACACATTCGGAAATCAAGAGAAATCTGTCGTCGTCAGCGGCGATATTGAAACCATTAAAGATTTGAAGAATATGAGAATCCCGACGGCATCTGCTTCAAGTGCAGGCAGCAGCGCGGCGTCTCAAGCGGCGGCCCAAAATGCACAAGCGGCAGCGCAGGCGCAACAAAGCGCGAGCACAGATGTGCCGACGGTCAAGCTTTCTGACATTGCCACAATGAAAGATGTGAAAAAAGCTGAATCTGTTTCACGCACAAATGGCAAAAACAGCATCGGCATCAACGTCGTTAAAGCAAACGATGCGAATACAGTAGAGGTTGCAGACAATGTCAAAGATGAGTTGAAGCAGTTCAAAGAAGACCATAAAGGCTTCGATTACAGCGCAACACTTGACATGGCAGAGCCAATCACACAGTCAGTTGAAACGATGTTAAGCAAAGCCGTTTTCGGTGCTATTTTCGCGATTGTGATTATTCTCTTATTCTTAAGAGATATCAAATCAACATTAATTTCAATAATTTCTATTCCATTATCACTGCTGATCGCGCTTCTTGTGCTGAACCAGCTGGATATCACACTGAATATCATGACGCTAGGCGCAATGACCGTGGCCATCGGACGTGTAGTCGATGACTCGATCGTTGTTATCGAAAATATTTACCGCCGCATGAGGCTCAAAGATGAACCGCTCCGCGGAAAAGCCTTGGTCCGTGAAGCGACGAAGGAAATGTTTAAACCGATCATGTCATCGACGATCGTGACAATCGCGGTGTTCCTGCCGCTCGCGCTTGTAGGCGGACAAATCGGTGAATTGTTTCTTCCATTCGCTTTAACAATCGTATTTGCGCTTGCCGCATCCCTGTTGATTTCGATCACGCTTGTGCCGATGCTCGCGCACAGCCTGTTCAAAAAATCATTATCGGGCGCGCCGGTCAAAGCGAAAGAACATAAACCTAGCAGACTGGCAGGCTTCTATAAAAAAGTTCTGAACTGGGCGCTGAGCCACAAATGGATCACGTCTATCATCGCTGTTCTAATGCTGCTGGGAAGCTTGTTCCTCGTACCGTTAATCGGTGCCAGCTACCTGCCGTCCCAAGAAGAAAAAACGATGCAGCTCACATACAGCCCTGAGCCGGGGGAAACGAAAAAAGAAGCCGAAGCTGAAGCTGAAAAAGCGGAAAAAATTCTGCTTGACCGCAAGCATGTCGATACGGTCCAGTACTCATTAGGCTCTGGCAGCCCGCTTGCCGGGGGAGATTCAAACGGTGCGTTGTTCTATATCAAATATGAAAGCGACACGCCTGATTTTGATAAAGAAAAAGACAACGTGCTAAAGAAAATCCAAGATCAGTCAGATCGCGGAGAATGGAAGTCACAGGACTTCAGCTCTTCAGGCAATAACAATGAATTAACATATTATGTGTATGGCGATTCAGAAAACGATATTAAAGACACGGTCAAAGACATTGAAAAAATCATGAAAGATGAAAAGGATCTGAAAAACGTAAGCTCAGGCCTTTCCAGCACATATGATGAGTACACATTTGTCGCTGACCAAGAAAAATTAAGCAAACTCGGTTTAACCGCGTCTCACATTTCTCAGGCCTTAATGACACAAACAGCACAAGAACCGCTCACAACCGTGAAAAAAGACGGCAAAGAGCTTGATGTGAACATTAAGACGGAAAAAGACGAGTATAAGAGTGTGAAAGATTTAGAGAACAAAAAGATCACTTCTCCGACTGGCCAGGAAGTCAAAATCGGCGATGTCGCCAAAGTGAAAGAAGGATCAACCTCTGATACCGTGTCAAAACGTGATGGAAAAGTCTATGCGGATGTCACAGGTGAAGTGACAACAGACAACGTCACAGCTGTATCAGCTGATGTCCAGAAGAAAATTGATAAGCTTGACCTTCCTGATAACGTATCAATTGATACAGGCGGCGTATCCGCAGATATCGCTGATTCCTTCACGAAGCTCGGTTTAGCGATGCTGGCCGCAATAGCGATCGTCTACCTCGTGCTTGTGATTACATTCGGCGGAGCCCTAGCGCCATTTGCGATTCTGTTCTCATTGCCGTTCACAGTCATCGGTGCCCTGGTCGGACTTTATGTATCAGGTGAAACGATCAGTCTGAACGCGATGATCGGTATGCTCATGCTGATCGGTATCGTTGTCACGAATGCCATTGTCTTAATTGACCGCGTCATTCATAAGGAAGCGGAAGGACTGTCTACGAGAGAAGCGCTTCTAGAAGCCGGCTCTACACGACTCCGTCCGATCCTGATGACAGCCATTGCGACAATCGGCGCCTTGATTCCATTAGCGCTCGGCTTTGAAGGCGGAAGCCAGGTCATTTCAAAAGGACTCGGCGTAACGGTTATCGGCGGTTTAATCAGTTCAACGCTTCTGACGCTCCTGATCGTGCCAATCGTATATGAAGTATTGGCGAAGTTCCGCAAGAAAAAACCGGGAACGGAAGAAGAGTAAAAAACAAAAAGCCTCAGCTCTGCTGAGGCTTTTGTGCGTTTTCACCTGTAAGATTATGTACATTTTGTTGCGATTTTTTTAACTCATAGTATAATTAAAGGTTGTTAGTGTAAAAATGGATCGGATACTCTTAAGTAGGATGATGAGATAATGAAACGTGCACGCATAATATACAATCCGACTTCAGGACGGGAGATCTTTAAAAAGCATCTTGCCCAGGTCCTGCAAAAATTTGAACAAGCCGGCTATGAAACCTCTACCCATGCCACAACATGCGCAGGAGATGCAACGCACGCCGCCAAGGAAGCGGCATTGCGTGAGTTTGACTTAATTGTTGCAGCGGGCGGAGACGGAACGATCAACGAGGTCGTCAACGGGCTTGCGCCTTTAGACAACCGTCCGACACTCGGTGTGATTCCTGTCGGCACAACGAACGACTTTGCCAGAGCGCTCAATATTCCGCGCGAGGATATTTTAAAAGCGGCTGATACGGTCATTAACGGCGCTGCCCGCCCGATTGATATCGGACAGGTCAACGGCCAGTATTTTATCAATATCGCCGGAGGAGGCCGCCTGACGGAGCTGACGTACGACGTGCCAAGCAAACTGAAAACGATGCTCGGCCAGCTTGCTTATTATTTAAAGGGAATGGAAATGCTGCCTTCACTTCGACCGACAGAAGTCGAGATTGAATATGACGGCAAGCTGTTTCAAGGTGAAATCATGCTGTTTTTGGTCACGCTGACAAATTCCGTCGGCGGGTTCGAAAAGCTCGCACCGGATTCCAGCCTGAATGACGGCATGTTTGATTTGATGATACTAAAGAAAGCAAACCTTGCTGAATTTATCAGGGTCGCAACGATGGCGCTCCGCGGCGAACACATCAACGACCAGCACATTATTTATACAAAAGCGAACCGCGTGAAAGTCAATGTATCAGAAAAGATGCAGCTGAATCTGGACGGCGAATACGGCGGCATGCTGCCGGGCGAATTCGTGAATCTGTACCGGCACATTCACGTCATCATGCCGGAAGAGAAAGCGGAACAGCTGGATGACTAAAAACTTGGCTTAAATAGGCCAAGTTTTTCTTTCGCTTAAAACTAGAGGTGATTATAGATGAAAATGAAACCCCCAGTAGAAAAAAACGAATACTACGACGTGACATTTGAGGATTTGACCCACGAAGGAGCGGGTGTTGCCAAGGTTGAAGGTTTCCCAATCTTTGTCCCAAACGCCCTGCCGGAAGAGAAAGCTCAAATCAAAGTGACACGCGTCAAAAAAGGCTTCGCTTTCGGCCGCCTGATCGAGATGAAGGAAGAAAGCCCGCATAGAACGGATGCTCCTTGCCCGATCTACAAGCAATGCGGCGGCTGCCAGCTTCAGCACATGACCTACGAAGGCCAGCTCTTGTTTAAACAGAAACAAGTCAAAGACGTCTTAGAACGGATCGGCAAGCTGGACCTGTCAAACGTCACCGTGCACCCGACCCTCGGCATGGAAGACCCTTGGAACTACAGAAACAAAGCACAGGTGCCGGTAGGAGAACGGGAAGGCGGACTCGTCGCCGGATTTTATCAGCAAAGAAGCCATGACATCATCGACATGAGCGCCTGCCTGATCCAGCAATCTAAAAACGACGAAGCCGTCCAAGCCGTCAAAGACATTTGCGCCACATACGGTGTCAAAGCTTACAACGAAGAACGCCACAAAGGCTGGCTTCGCCACATCATGGTCAGATACGGCGTCGTTACGGGTGAAATGATGATCGTCTTCATCACAAAAACAAACGACTTCCCGCACAAAGCGAAGATTATCGAAGACATCACAGCGCAATTCCCGCACGTTAAATCCATCGTGCAAAACATCAACCCAAATAAGACAAACGTCATCTTCGGCAACGAAACAAACGTTATCTGGGGCGAAGAATACATCTACGATCTCATCGGAGACGTCAAATTCGCCATCTCCGCCAGATCATTCTACCAGGTCAACCCGGAGCAGACAAAAGTGCTCTACGACAAAGCGCTTGAGTACGCGGAGTTGAAAGGCGAGGAAACCGTCATCGACGCCTACTGCGGCATCGGAACGATTTCTCTATTCTTGGCGAAGCAGGCGAAAAAAGTGTACGGCGTAGAGATTGTGCCAGAAGCAATTGAAGATGCGAAACGAAACGCTGAGCTCAACGGCATCACAAACGCAGAATTCGCGGTTGGAGAAGCGGAAACCGTGATTCCAAAGTGGTATGAAGAAGGCATCACGGCCGATACGCTAGTCGTCGACCCGCCAAGAAAAGGTTGTGACGAAGCCCTCCTGCGGACGATTGTGGAGATGAAACCGAAGCGGGTGGTGTATGTGTCCTGTAATCCGGGCACGCTTGCAAGAGACCTGCGGGTGCTTGAGGATGGCGGGTACGTGACGCGCGAAGTGCAGCCTGTGGATATGTTTCCGCATACGAATCATGTGGAGGTTACAGTAAAACTTGTTTTAAGGGATACAGTTAGCTAAACTGTATCTAATTAACATGAAAGAGTAGGGGGAAAATAATAATGTATTTTTATCTTTTTCTCCCCCGACTACTTCAATTTTATCAATAAGCCTTTGTAGAACTTGCTTTAATACGTGCTCATCTTCAATATCTCTGCTAAATATTGTTCGTAAGATTTCATTTCTGTAATATTATAGAGAAAACATATGAACTAAGGGGGAATTATATGCATTTCATCAATAGTCAAGGTAAATACTTTACCAAAGCGATTCTAATAGAAGCAAATAATGCAGCAATTAGAGAAGATAGAAATCGCCAACTTAACGAACACTACTTAGAGAATTTGCCAGAAGATAAAGTTTTCCCGATTATACTAGCTATGGATGAACATAATAGAGGAGAGATTAGGGTACAAATTCTGTTTGATGATAAAGGGGCACGTGGTTTCTTAGACATGACCAAAAAAAGATATAACTATTTACCACAAGCAACTTTTAATGAAGACGGAACAATCGAATTAGAGTCAGAAGAAGCACTGAATGCCAGAAGACCTTACCCGCCTGGCAGAGAATACGTAGAAAAAGTAGTTAGAACGGTAGTACGGGATAAAGGTTTTAGAGAGAAAATACTCTCTGCGTACAGTAATGAGTGTGCTATGTGTGAAGTAAATGAGCGTTCTTCCCTCGTGGCGGCTCATATTTATCCTGCACATTTATGTAGTGATGATAGTGTAAATAATGGGATATGTTTATGCTCTAATCATGACAAGGCATATGAAAGAGGGAATATATGTATAACCGCTGAAGGAGATATCATTGTTCGAGATCCAAATAGTAAAGTAGACTATCAGAAAATTCGTTTCCCAAAACTTAAGGGTGACTATCCTTCTAAAAAAAGATTAAATCAACGGTTGGAAATTTCTATGAGTAAGAGCATTGAAAAATGAAAAATTACTAAAAGGAATTAATGCCACTCCTACTTTGCCCCTATGGAGGGAGTTGCATCTTTTAGTGATCTTCTTATATTTAATCACTAATTTTGGAATATGCGACTCAAGTGAGGTCAACATTTTTTCGATATTTAAAACTTCTTCCATTACATTCAGTAAGTAAGTCCATAACTGATCGACTAGGTCCCAATGTATAACATCCAGCAAATACTGATCTCCATATTTGAATTAAATGGCTCAACTTATAATCCAGATCGTGTTTTATTTCTCTTAGTTCATGGAAAAATAAGTATCGGTCTTGTTAGGCAAATCAGATAAATCGGTTATGAGTTTTTTGGTCTGCATATGAGAGTTTGAACATAAAACATTCTATTCTTTGTCATCGTATTTTCTTCAGAAAAAGAGACACAGCCTAAGCTGCGTCTTGTCCTTACCCAAGCGTTCCGTTTTCTGCAATCGTCATTTCCTTGTCAAAGATGGCTTTGTCTGCTAGGGAGTTCGTTGAATCGTTTGCAGCTTTGCTTGTCATGTTTCTGGATGCTACGTTTACTTCATTACCCAAGGAAAAACTGATAAAGCTTACACCGATCAAAGCAATTACAGCGCACAAAGTCAGTTTAAATTTCATACAAACAATCCCCTCTCTGAATTTGTTTGCGGGCATGAACCATCTTTTTGAAACAGATAACAGAATCATCCATCTGCCCAATTTCAGTATAAAACTTTGCGGCTAATAATGCCAACTCTTCCATATAAGGATATCCTTGGGATGTCTCTAATTTGTTGAAAACATTTAATAAAATGGATGCTTCTCCTTTTTTGATAAACAGCGCCTGTAATCCTTCAAACATGATTTTAAATAGGTCATCGTCGAATTTACATGCGAAGCGTACGCCTTTTCTGAAACAATCCATTGCTTGGTATTGTTTATGTTGAAGAAAATAAATTAAGGCTAAATCGTGGTAAGCTTGTGTCAAGTTGTTGAAATTTGATTTTCTAAATTGGAGTATCGATTTCTCCATGTATTTTGCTGCTTTCGTCAATTCACCTATTTTAAGATAACAATTACCGATATTGAATAAAGCTTGACCGTAAATCCGCTTGTTTTTGCTTTCAAGCAGCCGTGCGCCTTTTAGTGCCTGTTCAAGGTGAGGGAGCGCCTTTTCATGACTTTCTAGATCATCGTAGTTTCCTGCGATTACAAAATGGCATTGTATGCGGCGGACTGAGTAAAGGTCGTGCGTTTTATAGATGTTATATGCCTGAGAAGAATAGTGCATGGATACGTGGGTTTGTTTCATATGGTAAAACACTTCAGCCATTTTAAAATAAAATTCCGCCCGCTCAATTTCATCTGAAATATAGGGAATTGTGTTTTCCGCTTTTTGATAGAATGTAATGGCACTTAAGAAATTGCCCTGTTTGAATTCATACATTCCTTGAAAAAAGTAATAGTAGTGTTCAACGAGTTTCTCCATCTTCCTGTTGCTGCCTTCAATTCTCTTTAAATATTCTGATAACTCCATTTGGTTTCCTTCAGATGGAATCACATAGTCGATCATAAGCTGATGACGAAATGCAATGAGCTGATAGTAAATCAAGAGGTCTTGGTCTTCTTCCATGATGTCAATGTCCCGTTCGATCTCAGCTTTAAGCATTTCAGCATCTGTCACATTAAACTTTTGAATATGCCGGTTCCACTCATTAATTTTCATCCCAACGTGCGGAGACGAAATCATGCCCAAACTTCTCACCCTTCCTCTTCTCACTAATTATGTAAATTTTATCAATACTGAAATTTAATAGGAAGGGGTTGAGAGACCGCAAAAAAAATTTTCGGTGTGATCCGCAAAAGGGAGTTTGGGTGTTTCACGTTATATTTGGTTTTGGGAGCTTAGTGCGATCTCAATTTTGAATTTTGGATTGCGGTTATTACGACTGAGGAGTTTCGTCATACTCTTTTAGCAGTTTTTCTGTCTTATGCATTTCTCTGAGCATAGGATTCATGTAGTCGTTAGCTGATTCAAGATATGCTCTTGTCAGAGTGTCTAGTTTATTTTTAACTTTAGAGAGGTCTTCTTCGAATTGTTCCTCTGTTGAATGTTGGATAAAGTCTTTTGCCTCTTCGTACCTTTTTAATATGTTTTTCACCATTGGAGTTGGATTCTTTTGATTGTTTGTTTTTATTGCTGTGATTGTTAAATTGATTTGTTTTATTAATTCTTTTCTTACTGTCAAAATGTTGCTCCTTTTATAAAGAGATATGAGATAAATATAAAACCTTAATATCCTCTGTATTAAAGAAAAGTCTAGAATCATCTAAAATCTCGTCGTATAGAAAACTTTAACCCATTCAGAAGCAATCAAATTATTAGTTGATCGGTTAACAAATTTTATAATAGGTTTGTTTTTTCGGTTTCCATAAAAGCCAACCTGAGAATATAAAATAGCCCAGCAGTAAAAAGCTGAGCAATTTTTGAATTATAGACCGAAGTAGTTTATTACAAACTGTTTATCATCCTCATCTTCAGGCAATATTCCTAAATTTTTATATTCCCATACCACTTGTCGTTGAGTACCGTTTAAGTCTGAGGCAATGACATCGGTGTAATCATATTCTATTGAAAATTTCCCGCTTCTTTCTAAATGTAAAGTGAGGTTTGTCCATAAGTCCTCATTGTTTGTTTTAAATTCATTTCGTAACTCTTCGAAATAATCATGCAATTCATATAGAAGTTCGTCATATATATCTTCATTAACATTAAAGTGTTCAGGAATATCGTGTGAATATATATATTCCTGATTTTGTGGAATAGTAAAGAAAAAGTAAACTTCTGAAGAATCATCTAAAATTTCGGCATAAAGAGCAACCTTCTCCCACTCAGTGGGGATAATTTCATTTATTTGCTCAGCGATTTTTTGATATAGTACTCCCATCTTTTCAGTTTCCACAATATCAGCCTCCTGCTTGATTTTTTATTCTAACATTTTTAAATCTTTTATTCCCGATCTTATATTTGACCTTAAATAAATTAGGTCTTAAAGAGTCTCCATTATAAATAGGCTTAATTTCAATTGTTACTAATTTGGGAGGTTCTTCTTTAAGAGCCTTTGCCCACTCCTGCTCCATCTCATACCATTTCCCGCCGCTCCTATTAATCTGAGAATTCATCGGCACGATATTGTCGAACTGGCCTGAACCTTTGAATTGGGTGGCGATTAAATGGCCTCCGTCATCGTCGGGCTTTCGGTCTTGGGGCTTTCCAGCGTTTGATTGTGCATATTGATTTCGTTTTGCTTCTCCCAGCTGCAGGTCTGCTTTGACACTTGTAATTCTACCATAGTTGTCTGTGGTGTACGTGTAGCCTTCTTTTGTTTTATAAACGACATTCGGCTTCAGCACTTTCTTTCTGCTCCATTTTGCGTAATGCTCGCCGTATTTGACGGTTACCGGCGGTACATGTGGCGCTGGTGTTCGTCTTCCGCTTGCTGAGATTCCGTACGGTTTCGGCAGGATGACTTTGGCGAATTTCTGCAGTCCCTCTTTAAGTGTGACCCCGTTGACTGCGTTGTAAGGTACGCCTGCCGGCACTAAATCGTGACGGGGATGATAGGGGAGAATATCCGCAAGTTTGAGATCTCCGATTTGATTTAATTTGGTTTTGACGTGTTTTTTTGATATTTCAATGCCTGTGTTTACTTTTTGTTTGATGTGATCAATGGTTTGTTTTGAGACTGTTATGGCTTTTTGAGCTTTTGCTGATTTGCTTGCTGCTGTTTTGACTTTGGTCGTCACTTTGGCAGCTGTGCCTGTTTTAGAGACGGCGCCAACGCCTTTTGTGCCGACAACTGATGTGACAACAGTGCCAACCGCATATGACACCCATCTTGCTCTTGAGTAGGTGTCGCCATTCACCATGTCTTTTTGGTACGATTCTTCGATTGCTGCTGAAATGGCTTCATACGTTTTAATCGGGTGAGCCACCGCTCCAGTAATCGCTTCAACGGTTCCGCCAGGATCTGTGACCATATCCCACAGGCCTACGACCGCATCCTTTCCAGAATCATACAGGCCGACGGCAACCCCTTTGAAGCCTGCTTCAAGTTCACGCGTGTTTTCAATTTGGGTGAAGTATCTTTGCTGTTCTGCTGTCAGATTTTCATAGCCGATCGTTTTTGCCATTGAGTAGAATTCATCAGCATCCGCATAATCGTAGTTTTTCAGTCTTTCTTTCAGTTTTTCAATCTCGCGTTCCTTCGCTTCCTCTTTCTTAACCTTCAAGTAAGCATCCGTCAGCTTTTCAATGTCGCCTTTTTTCTTATGTATGTCACTCTCACGATATGCCTTGGCGTTGTAGTGGATAGGTGTGGCGTTTTTGCCTTTGCCCGTTGCCTCTTGGAGCTTTTGGAAGTCGGACTTGATAAATTGTTCGTTTGGTTCTGACAGGGCGTATTCTGTCTTCAGGTCTTCGTCCAAGGCGTCCAATTTTTCCAGTGTTTTTTTGCGTTTGTCGTTGGCATCGGCCAGCTCGTCTTTGAAGGTTTCTGTTGAAAACAGGTCGAGCGGGATGATGTCGTCGATATCGTTTAAGATGTCTTTCATTGCTTTTTTCTGTTCGGACATGATGGATTTCGATTTTTTGTGGGCGTTTGCCAGTTCATGTTCAAGGAAGGATTCTTCGATGTATGCATCAGAGATGCCTTTGTCCTCCGCGGCTCCGGCGATGCTGTTGAAAAATGCGATTTTCATGTCGATATAGTCGATCCATTGGTCGGTGGCGCCGACGTGGTCGTGGTAGAAGGCTTTGATGTTGCTGGCGCCTTTTCCTGAGAATTCGCTGTCACTTAGATCGGCAACGCTTTTTAACGCTTTTCTCAAGTTAACCATTTGCGTTCTTAGTTCTTTGTACTCTTTTGCACGATCTGTCGCTTCCGAAAGCAGTGTTTTCGCTTCAAATACTTTCATGACCATTTCCCTTCTTTTGTTCGCTCGATATCAAAATTTTACCACGAAGCGGGATGAGAGAGGCTGTGAGAACATGTTTTGGTGGAAAAATGAGTCATTAGGCGTGTGTCTATATACATAGGTTTGATATGATGATGATAGATCAATAAAAAGGGGAAGAGCTCATTTGGATAAAGAATTCTTAATCATAAAGATAAAGGATATTCAAAAAGACGACACGCTAACGAACCGCGCCTGCGGGAACTGGGATATGAAATTGTCCAGAGCAAAGGAATGTAAACGGGCAATTGTTGTTCGGAGCGGTGTGATTTTAAATGTTTACAAGATCGTAGACGCTTGGGAATCTGATGAACCCGCCAAGATCACTAAAACGAATAATAGAGTTCGGTTTCAATTGGCAGAGTGCCGTGATTATTCTTATTTGATTGGCAATATGCTGAAAACGAAAACGCAAAATCCAGTTTCGAGTCTATCCTTAGAAACCCTAATGGAACTAGTAAATTAAAAGGAGCCCAGCATGTATCTCTATAAAGTAAACAATCAAAACCAAATCGAAGATATTCGTGAGAAACCGTTTAAAAAAGAAAAAGAGATTCAGGATTTATGTGAAGCCAATCTTCAGCAGATGTTGGGTCTTAGGTTTGTGAAATCGGAATTCAGGATCAGCCATTTCCGCATTGATACGTTGGCGTTTGATGATGAGACGAACGCTTTTGTGATTATCGAGTATAAAAATACGAAGAACTTTAGTGTTGTCGACCAAGGGTATGCTTATTTAGCGGCGATGCTTAATCATAAAGCTGATTTTATTCTTGAATACAATGAGAATCATGATCGTCCGTTAAAGCGGGATGATGTGGACTGGTCGCAGTCGAAGGTCATTTTTATTTCCCCTGTTTTTACGGTGTATCAAAAGCAATCCATCCATTTTAAAGATCTGCCAATTGAATTGTGGGAGATGAAAAGATACGAAAATGATCTGATTCATATGAACCAAATGAAAGCGGATGGCGTATCCGAGTCGATTAAGACCATTTCGCGGCAAAGTGAGACCATTCAAGAGGTCAGTAAAGAAATTAAAGTGTTTTCTGAAGAGGATCACCTTGCAGATAAGCCGTTTGACACCACAGAGCTTTATCAGCAGCTAAAGGAGTTCATTTTAAATTTGGATGATCATATTTCAATCAAATCGACGAAGATTTATATCGCGTTTACGTCAAATAAGCGGAACTTCGTGGATATTTCTCTTTTAAAAAGCGGGCTTAAGGTGTGGGTGAATATGAAAAAGGGAGAATTGCACGATCCGGAAAAGAGAATGCGCGATGTTTCTGAGACCGGCCACTGGGGAAATGGCGACTATGAAATTTTTATAAAAGACGACGAAAACATTGAATATATCATGGGATTGATCAAGCAATCCTATGAGAAAAATAAGTGAGGGCTTCCATTGAGGAGTTCTTTTTTTATGGGGTTACAAGGGAAATGTACAGAGTATGTTGAAAACGATATAGAGTTTTGAACCATATACTGGGAGTTGTTTATATGAAAAAGCGTTTTATACTATTGGGCTTGTGCGCAAGTGTTTTTATATTGGCTGTATATATTTATTTTCAAAATAAGAATACGCATCCTGTCCAGTCTTCCGCCATACACCCCGAAGAAGACCGCATCTTTTTTATTTACTCCAATCCTTTCATCAAAGAAAGCACGCTGCTTTCGACTTCAACAGGCGACAGGTTTAATAGGCGCACGTTCAAGGTGGCGGATGTGCCTTATATTCAAACGAAATCTGACGCATCAACAGACCTTGTGTTATTAGCGGAGCACGAGTCTTTTTATTACACGCTGGAGAAGGATGTGATCAAAGAGCATCCGTTATCAGATCCATTTGCGTTTTGGTATGAGGGGAAGGATGTTTCTGTAAAGGCTTATAACGTTGATACGACGGGGAATGAGATCCATATAAACGATAGAAAAACGGAAAAGGAATATAGTCTTACTTTTCCTTCGCTTGTCACGATGGGGTCTAATGATGAGAACTATATTTATATCATCCAAAGCATGTCTCTTTATGTGATCGATAGAAAAACAGAGGAAATTGTTAAGACTCTGGGTTTAGCCTCATACGCAGATACATTCGCAGACTCCGAGAATTTTATTGTCGCGAGCTCGGAGCACAAACTGAGTGTTATTGAAAAAGGGACATGGAAGACGACATATATTCCATATCCCGAAGATCTTGAATACGCTGATATCGTGTACTATGACAAAGAAAGCGGCCATTTTCACGTGACGTATGAAGACAAAGAGGGTGAGGCTAACTTGCTGGAATATGGGAAGGATTTTTCTTTTCACGCATACGATTTGAAATTCCCTTATATGGAGGCGAAGTTTAAGGGGAATCAACTGTATATTGTTGCTCAGGAAGAGCATAAGAAGGGCATTGGCGGGTACGTGGGTGTGTTTGATATTAAATCTAAGAAGAAGCTTTATCAGTTTGATTTGCCTGAGGAACAGGTGAAGGTTCAGGATTTTGTTGTGGTTGATTAGAGTCCAAAGCTATAGTCTTGAAAATCTCCTTCGGCTGAATAATAGAATTTGTTAACTTCAGCTTGATAGCGGTTATTGATAATGAAAAGAGTAACATTTGATGACACTAGTTTCTGCGGATGTAATGACATTTCAGGGGCAGGTCCATCAGCTAAGGCAAAAAATTAATAACTGGGATCATTCAGACTATATGGCAAACAGTATATTCCAATCTCTCCTTTTCTGAAAGTAACGGCTGCCGAGAAAATGTCGACAGCCGTAATTTTTTTCTTAACATATCGTCGATGTTCCGCACAAGAAATCTTCTCAAAAAGCGGGCGAATGAGGTACGAAGAAAATCCTTGTTCCGACAACATGTATCAATACATAGACTTCTCTTTTATCCCAGAAAAGCATGGTTTTCACAACAATCGTTGATTACTCTTTTTTTGATCTATAAATTTAGTTTTATGATTCATATATTAAGTGCTACATTGCATGTTTAACGCCTTTTTTAACAAGGAACCAGTTTGCGGGATAGCTTGTTGCTGTTCCTAAGATCATGGCGATTTGCATCATGAACCAAAATACGGGATCGTTAGGTTCAGGCGCATTAGAGGCAAAAATTCCGTAATGAACAATTGCCATCCAACCGAACATGCCGATTTCAAAGGCTATTAAGGATAACGTGTCTGCTTTAATGGCAGCCACAAAACCTTTTCCCCAGCCCATTCCTTTATTCATTGGAACAATAGAAAAGACTTGGAAAAATATCCCGAATAGGTATGCGAGAATGAATTCAACGACATAATCCGCAAATAAAGTTGATCCCGCAATCGCAAGACCTGTTAGAAAAACCAAAGGTGCGCCAATAAGATCCCCGATAGCACATCCGCTGGAACAATGGCTTGTAGAAACAAAAACGCTTTGATAGAAGGGCTTATTACCGTGCCCGTGACTTTGATGATTCATTTCCTTATGAGTGCTATGATGAAAATGTTCCCCGTGATTCGTATTCATTTGTGAATGTTTTTGGTTTTTCGTTTGACGTCCCATCGTCCAATAAAACCAAATCGCAAATGGCCCTAAATAGAGTCCTTGTATTGGCCAAACCACACTCATAATTTTCATCTTTTGCGGGTATCTAACCACATCTGCGAGTATAGTGAAAAAAGATAAAACTCCTAAAAGTATCGCGGTATAAGCTATCACATCGAGTGTACTCATAACCAACCTCCGTTTTGATGTATATTCCGACGATACCCAGTACCCCTGTTGTTAAAACAGGTCTGACTCCTTAGAATAAGACAAATAAAAACACGCCTTCCAGTTTGAGAACGGATCAACAAGGGGGCCTATGCCGCAACGTATCTATAGGCCTTTTTTGTTGATAAGGGAGTCATGTTTTACAAACGGGGGAAGTGGATATGGTATAAATGAAATCATTCTTGAGGAGGTTTACGAATGGCATATGAACAATATCAATCATTAGTTGAGACGCTGCACGACTGCATGGTGGCATGCAACCATTGCTATGATGCCTGTTTAAAAGAAGAAAATGAAAATATGATGGCGGATTGCATTCGGCTGGACCGGGAATGTGCTGATATTTGTGCGTATGTTGCGCAAGCGATTGTAAGAGGCACGCCGTTTGTTTCTGAGCTGACACAGGCTTGTGCGGCGATTTGTGAGGCTTGCGGAAATGAATGCAAAAAGCATGACAAAGAGCATTGCCAGGATTGCGCCGAGGCTTGTTTTTCCTGTGCCGAGGCTTGTAAACAGGCGGTTTAAACATTGAGACAAACAAGGGCTTGAAATAGTGGAGATGAGACTGTTTCAAGCCCTTTTTTATTCAGATGGAGAATTTTCTTTTTTATCAATATACAGAGTGCCGTCTGTTTGAACTTCTGCGTAAAATACTTCTTTAGGATGTTGGATGCCAGATTCTTTTAGCTGGTCCATCAGCCATTGTTTGTTCAGATTCAATTTTTTCAAGTTGTCTTCTCTCACTTTCCCATCGGCTATGACTGAAGCGGGATGGGAAACCTTCGCATTTTCTCCTTGAACGTTCATATCCTTTTTCGTCACGTTTTGTTTTGCTTGCTTTTTCAGGACGGATAAACTGCCGTCCGTTTCAAAAATGGCATAATCGACATCGGCTAAGGAAAATATATTTTTTTTGCGCAGTAAGGTTTGTAAAGCATCGAGATCAAGACGGACGCTTCTTAACTGCTTATCCATTATTTTACCTTTTCTTATTAAGATGACCGGCTGCCCTTCAACAGCAAACCGAAAAGCGGGGAACTTAATATCCAGAAATCCGACGATGATTGTAAAAGCACTCCAGACAAACAGGGCGATGAATCCATTTCTGATGTTGAGGGTGGAGTCAATGGCAAGCGAGGCTCCGATGGTTCCAATGGAAATGGCTGAAACAAAGTTAAAAAAGGTCAGCTGGGCGATTTCTTTTCTGCCCATCAGTCTCGTTAACACCAACAAGGTGATAAAGGCGATGATCAGTCTAATGATCAGTTGAGGAATAGGCATTGGCGAAAGCTCCTTCTATATAGATTCGATTCATATGTTTTTTATTTTCATCATTCTTTGGGAAAACAATGCACCATTTTTTCAATCGTTCATAGCCTATATAGACAATAAAGGAGGGATGTTCATATGAAACTTCCTGCCGCGGATCTGGGGATAATGGCAGAGCATTTGAGCACCCATGAAGGTGTGATTTCTAAGCTGAAAGCATACGGATCTACTGTTCGGCATCGCGATTTGAGGGATTTGCTCCACCTGCATGCGAATCTTTTAAGAACTCATGTCACGGCGATGCTGGCACTGATCAATCCGGATCAAACGAGTGAGGTGTATTTGCCTGAAATGCCGCACGTTCATTTTCACCAGCATTCAGGAGCTCTTTCGGCTGCTGAAAAAGATATCGCTCTGGAGGCTAGGTCGACCGCAAAACTCATGGGAAGCGATAATTTTAATTCGGCATTAATGATGAAACATCCTAACGTGAGGAATATTCATCTTCAAATGTCTTTCCAAAATGCCGCGCTGCAAATGCTGTATACCCGTCTGATCAGAAGAGGAAATGGTGAATTTGTTCCGATGGCCAGTGAACAAATGCAGCGGCTGACGCTGCAGCACTATCAGCATGTCGGGAATGAGTGAACCATAGGTGAAAGCTTTTCCAATGATCAAATGGAAAGGCTTTTTTGAGTGAAAGATACATAAAAAGGGAACCCCAAATAATGAATTTTATTTGAGGAGGTGCTTTTGCTTGGACATGCTTCAGAAAGAAATTCAGGTTGGGGAGCACAGATTATTTTACCGGACTGCAGGTGTCGGCAGCAAAACGATTTTCTGTTACATGGAATTCCGACAAACTCTTTTTTGTGGATGAATGTGATTCCGCAGCTGGCAAAGGAGTACATTGTTATTGCTCCTGATATGCTTGGCATTCAGAAAGTAAACGTTGTCGGGCATGATCTGGGCGGAGGAGTCGCTCAAATATTAGCTGTCCAGTATCCGGATCGGGTAGAGAGTTTTGTTGTCATTGATGACGTGACCTTCAGCAACTGGCCGCTGCCTAAAGTTGTATCGCTGCGGTATCCGACAGCGCCTGAGTTTGAGCCGTCTCCATATTTCATTGAGCGGATGATCAGGGAAGGGGTCTTTCATCAGCAGATGGTTACCCCTGAGATTCTTCAAGCATTTATCGCGCCGTTTGACCATGAAAACGGACCAAGGGAGTTACAGGAAGCTTCCCTCGCGCTTGAACATCATCAAACAGAAGATGTGGTTCCCGGGCTTCAGGGAGTGCGCGTACCGGCCACGTTTTTATATGGACAATATGATCGGTACCTTCCTCCATACTGGGGATTCAAGCTGCAGGAAACGGTCCTGAATTCCACGTTTAAAGTGCTTCCGGAATGCAGCCATTATTCCATGCTGGACAATCCTTTATTGGTGTCTCAAGAGATTGCGGCCCATATGAATCAAATGAATGGATAACACGTAATGCCTGACAGTTTCCGATATGATTTCTCTGTCAGGCATTTGTTGTTTACGGAAAAACGAATTGACAGGATGAAAAAACAATTTCTTCCTTTTATCTTGTTTTCAAATTTTTGGGTTGATAAAATATGACATATCTTACATAGAGGGAGGGAAGCCGTTGAGTCAAGCCATACCGTCTTCGCGTGTTGGTGTTAAGATTAATGAATGGTACAAGATGATTCGTCAATTTAGTGTTCCGGATGCTGAGATTCTCAAAGCGGAGGTGGAGCAGGACATTCAGCAGATGGAAGAGGATCAGGATTTGCTGATCTATTATTCTCTCATGTGTTTTCGGCACCAGCTGATGCTGGATTATTTAGAGCCGGGACAAACATACGGGAATCGCCCTACAGTGACAGAGCTTCGGAAAACGATTGAAACTCCTCAGAAAAAACTCACAGGCCTTTTGAAATACTACTCTTTGTTTTTCCGCGGCATGTATGAATTTGATCAGAAAGAATATGTGGAAGCGATCGGGTTTTATCGCGAGGCGGAGAACGAGCTGCCGTTTGTGTCAGATGAAATCGAGAAAGCGGAATTCCATTTTAAAGTGGCGGAAGCGTATTACCATATGAAGCAAACGCATGTGTCGATGCATCATATCCTTCAAGCTTTAGACATTTATCAAAAACATCCTCTATACAGTGTTAGAACCATACAAAGCTTGTTTGTGATCGCCGGAAACTATGATGACTTCAAGCATTATGACAGAGCGCTCCCGCATTTAGAAGCGGCGTTGGGATTAGCAATGGACATCCAAAACGACCGGTTTATCGCCATTTCTTTGTTGAACATCGCGAACAGCTATGACAGATCAGGAGACTATCATATGGCGGTAGAACACTATCAAAAAGCGGCGAAAGTAAGCAGGAAAACGGTACCTGATCTGCTTCCGAAAGTCTTGTTAGGTTTAAGCTGGACACGATGTAAAGCTGGCCGGAAACAAGAGGCGTTTCAGTCAATAGAAGAAGGATTAGCACATATTACAACATATCCGCAACGGACGTCTTATAAATTCTATAAAGAATTATATACGTTCTTGCAGGCCGTGTACAAAGAGGCTGTTGACGAAAGCAAAATTTATGATCTTTTAAACTTTTTTGAAAAAAAGAACCTGCACGCTTACATTGAAGCATGTGCCCGAAGTGCTGCCGCTGTTTTTGAGAGCCGCTGTCATTTTGAACACGCTGCCGCGTTTTATCGAAAAGTGCTGAAAGCCCAAGAAGATATTCAAAAAGGAGAGTGTTTATATGCTTATTAAGAAAAAAGTGATGATGTGCCTTGCTGTTACCCTGATTTGCGGAAGCATTTCGGTTCCTTTCCTGACAAAGTCCGGCGATTTTAAGGAATCAACGGATCGAAACACGACGTATATCGATCATTCCCCTCACAATAGTATTGCTGATCAGGAGAAGAAAGCCCTTAGCTAGGGCTTTTTTCTTGCTTTACGGAAGAAGTTCATCCTTTTACACCGCTGCATTCCTTCTATTTCTAACGCAAGACACTCGAAACAAACAAACCATTTGAGGTATAATGGATAAAGTGAATAACAATATGTAGATAGATATATATGAAAGAGAGTGGAGCATCATGGGCCGTAAGTGGAACAATATTAAAGAGAAGAAGGCGTCTAAAGACGCGAATACGAGCCGGATTTATGCCAAGTTTGGCCGTGAGATTTATGTGGCGGCCAAGCAGGGCGAGCCTGATCCGGAATCCAATCAGGCGCTGAAGGTTGTGCTTGAGCGCGCGAAGACGTACAGCGTGCCGAAAAATATCATTGAGCGTGCGATTGAGAAAGCGAAGGGCGGAGCGGAAGAGAATTTCGATGAGCTTCGTTATGAGGGCTTCGGACCGAACGGATCAATGATCATCGTTGATGCACTGACGAATAATGTAAACCGTACGGCGCCGGAAGTGCGTGCGGCGTTCGGGAAAAACGGCGGAAATATGGGTGTAAGCGGATCTGTCGCTTACATGTTTGACGCGACAGCAGTTATCGGTGTGGATGGCAAAACAGCTGACGAAGCGCTTGAAATTCTGATGGAAGCCGATGTCGATGTCCGTGACATTTTAGAAGAAGATGAGAGCGTCATCGTATATGCAGAGCCGGATCAATTCCATGCGGTGCAGGAGGCGTTTAAAAACGCGGGCGTTGAGGAATTTACTGTTGCCGAGCTGACGATGCTTGCGCAAAGTGAAGTGACGCTTCCGGATGATGCGAAGGAACAATTTGAAAAATTGATTGATGTATTAGAGGATTTGGAAGATGTTCAGCAGGTGTACCACAACGTTGATTTAGGTGAATGAGAAATGAGCAGGCTGTGGTGGCCTGCTTTTTTCTTGTCCCCTGAATTTGTATGAGCTGTAATGGGCGGCCGCCTATACGATCTGTAAGATATTCTCATACTCTGGACTGTAACCTATGTGAAGGAGAGAGTGAATATGACTGATATGGATACAAGACATATCTATGGCGGACCTGGTTTTGGCGTTTCTCCAGGCTACGGCATGCAAGACGGAGGCTACCCCGGCTACGGCATGCAAGACGGAGGCTACCCCGGCTACGGCATGCAAGACGGAGGCTACCCCGGCTACGGCATGCAAGACGGAGGCTACCCCGGCTACGGCATGCAAGACGGAGGCTACCCGGGCTACGGCATGCAAAGTGGAGGCTACCCGGGCTACGGCATGCAAGACGGAGGCTACCCGGGCTACGGCATGCAAAGCGGAGGCTACCCCGGCTACGGCATGCAAAGTGGAGGCTACCCGGGCTACGGTATGCAAAGTGGAGGCTACCCGGGCTACGGCATGCAAAGTGGAGGCTACCCGGGCTACGGCATGCAAAGCGGAGGCTACCCGGGCTACGGCATGCAAGACGGAGGCTATCCGGGATCTGTAAGTTCTCCGAGCTACGGCATGTACCATGAGAATGATGGGAATCCACATCATCAAGAGGATAATCCCCATCATCATGAAGGAAAAGATAATCACCACCATATGGGCCACTGGGGAAAAGACTGCTATAAATAAAGATGATGTAAAAAGGGACACTCTTGCAGACCAAGGGTGTTTTTTATCTTTTAATTGAAATGAAAAAGCTCAGTTGCGTTTTCGGTCATAATCATACCTCCTGCCTCATACCTATTAAGGTCATTGTATTTAAGAAAGGAGGAGCGGGAATGAAGGATATGCAGCCGTTTACGCCTGTTAAATCATACACGCCCTTTCACAGCCGTTTTGATCCCTGTCCGCCCATAGGGAAGAAATATTACAGAACGCCGCCTAATCTCTATATGACCTTTCAGCCTGAGCATATGGAGCAGTTTTCGCCGATGGAGGCTTTAAGGAAAGGCACCCTTTGGAAGGATCTCTATGATTTTTATGAAAACCCTTATCGAGGGGGAGACGCACATGGCAAAAAAGGTTGATGCCGAGTATTACCGTCAGCTTGAGCAAATTCAAGCCGCGGATTTTGTGCTTGTTGAGCTGAGCCTTTATTTAGATACACATCCTCACGATGAAGACGCGCTGAAGCAATTCAATCAATATTCCGGCTATTCAAGGCACTTAAAAAGAAAGTTCGAATCCTCTTACGGACCGCTTTTGCAGTACGGCAACAGCCCCGCGGGCGAGGATTGGGATTGGAATCAAGGGCCTTGGCCGTGGCAAGTATAAGGAGGAATGCCTGAATGTGGGTGTATGAAAAGAAGCTGCAATACCCTGTTAAGGTCAGTACGTGCAATCCGACGCTGGCGAAATATTTGATTGAACAGTATGGCGGAGCGGACGGCGAGCTGGCCGCGGCTCTCCGTTATTTGAACCAGCGGTATACGATTCCTGATAAAGTCATCGGCCTTTTAACGGATATCGGCACGGAGGAGTTTGCCCATTTGGAAATGATCGCGACCATGGTGTATAAGTTAACTAAAGACGCCACGCCGGAGCAGCTGCGTGAAGCGGGGCTTGGCGAACATTACGTGAATCATGACAGCGCGCTGTTTTATCATAATGCGGCGGGTGTGCCGTTTACAGCGACTTATATTCAGGCGAAGGGCGATCCGATTGCCGATTTATATGAAGACATTGCGGCAGAAGAAAAAGCGCGGGCGACGTATCAATGGCTGATAGATATCTCCGATGATCCTGATTTGAATGATTCCCTGCGTTTTTTGCGTGAGCGTGAAATTGTGCATTCCATGCGCTTCAGAGAAGCGGTTGAAATTTTAAAAGAAGAGCGGGATAAAAAGAAGTTTTTCTAACGGGCAGCCGGGCCTCTCTTTCATGCACCCCTTTTACATACAGAGAAAATGTCTGTTTTTGCTGGAAGGTCTGCATTATAATCAAGGTGTGTGCAAGCTTACTTTTGGATTGGGAGGCCTTTATGTCATCTTTTAAGATTACGAATGAAACACTAGCTGATGGAATTTGCGCGTGTCCGGCCGTGTATGAGGATGCAGAATCGATTACCGGGCTGCTCGTCCGAACAGCTGAATGGCTCCGGGATCGGGGCTCTAACCAATGGAGCGGACTGCTGGAAGGGCAAGATACACACGATATCATGGGTTCAATTGAAAATGGACATGTGTTTGTGTTTAAAAAAGGTGAAGAGCTTGCGGCTGTCGTGATGCTGCTGCCGGAACCGAGCGAGTGGGATCAGACGCTTTGGGGAGACGATGGGCATGGGGCGTCCATTTATTTGCATCGTCTGGCGGTCAGCCGCCGGTTTGCGGGACAAGGACTTGGGGCGCGCGTTCTTCATTGGGCGGAGACGGCTATTGACTATCCGGGGAAAACACGGATTCGGCTTGACTGTGTCGCTGATAATGACGCCTTACACTCGTTTTATCGGCGTATGGGATATGAGTTCATGGGTGCTGATGCATCCGGTTATCATTTATTTGAGAAAGAGCTTGCGGCAGAATAAGCGTCCTTTATAGGAGGCTTTTTTGTCTTTTTCTAAAAAGGGGGGACATGGGATGGGGTCACTTGTTTTTGTGATAGGGATCGTAACGGCTTGTCTGTTCGCTAGCGTATCCGTTTTTGTACGGGGGAAGCTTCCTGACAAAAGGTGGCCGGAATGGATATTGGCCGGGCTGATTGTCCTTGGTGTGCTTGCCATCTGGTACAGCCTCGTGTATGTACGCGGCTGGGAGGGGGCTGCGCTCGGCATGCTTGGATTTCAGGTCATTTGCGGAGCTATTGCTGGATATTTGATCGAAAAGGCCATTCAGCGATACAGGAAAAGATAAGGGCGTCTGCTGTCTCAAAAGATGTCGAATTTTTCACGGGGCGGCAGGAATTTTCTTTCGAAAAGAGAAATACATATTACTTTAAAATGAAAGCGTTTTCTGAATCGGGAAGGTGATGTTAATGATACACAGTGTGACGAATGGGCTGAATCGTTTTTGTACGTGGGTGATGAGACTAGCTTATTTGAATGTGCTTTGGCTCTTGTTTTCTCTTGCGGGTCTGGTTGTGTTTGGGCTGTTGCCCGCTACCGCCGCGATGTTTTCAGTGGCGAGAGAATGGGCGAAGGGGAACACGGATGCACCGGTGTTTTCTGTCTTTTTTCGGGCGTTTCAAAAGGAGTGGAGGGCATCGCAGCTTCTCGGGCTCATGCTTGTGACGGCCGGCCTGTTTCTGTTTGCGGATATGCGGATTGCGGCTCAGATGAATCAGCCTGTGCTCGTCAATGTGTTCCTGAGCATCAGCTTGATTTTCGCGTTTGTTGTGCTGTACGTGTTTCCGGTGTTTTCTCATTTTGATGTGAAAATCAGGGAAGTGCTGAGCATCAGTTTTTTGATTGCCTTCAGCCGTCCGGCGGTGACGCTCATGATGGCGGCGGGCGCTGTCGGTGTGTTGTTTCTCGTGCTTTTTCATGTTGTGTTTCTGCTGTTTTTCAGCGGGAGTTTACTTAGCCTGATCTTAACGAAGCTATCCTTTAAAGCGTTTCGGTCAATGGATCAGCGTCAGGAAAAAGAAAAGGCGGCATGAAAAAAAGAGTCGCGGGCTGGTACAGACGGATGAAGATTAAGGATAAGCTGTTTGTGTTTCTATCTTTGATTATGGCCGTGTCCTTTCTGTTTGTATACAGCGGGGTGCAGTACGCCTTTCATGTGTATGATGAGCAGATTTACCGCAAGTCGTCGGAGGTGCTGCGGATGTCTTCTGAAAGGATCGAAGACGAGCTGAAAAAGATAGAGGATGTGTCATATGAAATCATTACGAACGAACAGATTCAGCGCATCCTGAGCATGCAAAATCGTGATGATACGTACGATCAGTATCAAATGAAGCAGGAGCTGTGGGATCAGCTGGCGGAATATGCCGGCGATGAAAAGTACATCGATTCCATTCATTTGATTGACGCCCGCGGCTCAGAGTATTCAGCCGGAAGCAGTTCCTCAGATCTTTTGAAGCAGCAGCAGAAAGAGGTGTTTACACGAGCCAAAGCGAAAAATGGAAGAAATCTTTGGATGACGCTCGGCGGTTCAGATCCTGTCCTCATTTCAGCGCGGCAGATCAGATCCTATCATCAGCTGAGTTTGAACGGTTTGGGCATGGTGCTGATTCAAGTCAAGGTGAAACAGATGATTCGTGATTTGCCAAAGGATTGGGGCGATGCGGTCGGAGACATCATGATCGCCGACCAAGGCGGGAATTTGGTGTACTCGGCACATGCTTCGGTGTTGGCGTCCGAGGCGGCAAAGGAGACGCTGAAGCACCCTGGTTATGACCTGATAAAAAAGAATGGCAAACGTTACTTTATTTCTTTCCTTCAATCATCCTATCAAAATTGGAGCTACTATAACGTCATCCCCTTTGATCAGATGTTCGAAAAAATTTCCTTTATGAAAACGGTGATCGGCACGTGTTTTCTCCTGTTTTTCTGTGCGGTTTTGCTTTTCGGAAGAAAAATCGCCAACAGCATCACGGAGCCGATTGAGCAGCTTGTGTCCGCGATGAAATCGGTGCAGGACGGCGGCATTGAGGCTGGGGTATCGCTTTCTCTGCCGGAACATACACAGGATGAGGCCGGCATGCTGAACCGCCATTTTACTGTCATGATGAAACGGATTAACGAGCTTATGGAAGAAAATGTGGAAAAGCAGCTCATCATTAAAGAAACCGAATTGAAGGCACTGCAAGCCCAGATCAACCCGCACTTTTTATATAATACGCTCGAGTCCATCAATTGGCTGGCAAAGGCGAATCAGCAAAAGCAAATTTCAAAAATGGTGGAATCGCTCGGCTTTCTGCTGCGAAACAGCATTCATATGAAAAAAGATACAGTGACCATTCAGGAGGAGGCGGACATCGTTCTTCACTATATGACCATTCAGCGGTTTCGATTTGAAGAGCGCCTGAATTTTACTTTGGATATCGACGAAGAAGTAAAGCATTGCCTTATTCCGAAACTGACGCTTCAGCCGTTGGTCGAAAATGCGATTCAATACGCGCTTGAGCCCTTCACCAGGCCGTGCGCCATCCGCCTTCAGGCGAAAAAAATGAAGAACTGTGCCTGTATTACGGTCGAAGATAACGGTCCCGGCATGGATGAACAGATGCTCGAAACATCGGGCGGAAGAGGAATCGGGCTTTGGAATATTCGTGAACGCATCAAGCTGACATTCGGAGAGCCGTACGGCTTGCGCATTCATAGTGAGCAAGACAAGGGAACGAGGATTGTGATCACAATACCGTGCCGAAATGAGGTGGCGTGATGTATAAGATACTGCTGGCTGATGATGAGAGGATTATTCTTGACGGAATGGCGGGAATCATTGAGTGGGAGGCGCTTGGCGCTTCATTGATCGGCAAAGCGCAGAACGGGAATGAAGCGTATGACAAGATCTTAAGCAAGCAGCCGGATATTGTCATTACAGACGTGAAAATGCCCGGTATGGACGGGCTTGAGCTGATTAAGAAGGTGTCAGCCGCCAGTCCGTCGGTTCAATTTATCGTCTTATCCGGGTTTGGAGAGTTTGAGTACGCGAAGGAAGCCATGAAATACGGGGTAAAGCATTATTTGCTGAAGCCCTGCAATGAACAGCAGATTATCAGCTCGCTGGAGGAGATCATGGCCGAGCTGAAGCAGTTCGATGTGCGGAAAAAGAGAACCGCTCATCTGAAGCATGAGCTCGATCATATCCGTTCCTTTGCCGCCGATCAATACTTGGAGGGCTTGATCGCCGGTGTAGCCCAGCTGTCACCGCTGCCTTCACTTGCCGGAAAAAAGGTCCGCCTCCTGATTTTAAAAGGGGAACAACCTGTTGATGTCGGGGCCAGAGAGACATTCGGTTCGGCGCTGACAGCGGTTTGCAGCAGCGGAGAATGGACGGTGCTCGCCGTGGAGGAAAACGCCGCTGAAAAGGCGGCGGACGTTTTCGGGGACGATCGGATGGCAATCAGCCAGGCGGGAGAACTCCGGCACGCGGGGCAGCTGTTTCGGGACACCATCGAAACGTCTGGTGACCTGCACGGGAGCGCAGTGATTTCAAAAATGATCAGGCTTGTTGCCGATGAGCTCGGAAATCCGAATCTGTCCTTAAAATGGGCGGCGAAGGATATGCTGTTTATGAATCCTGATTATCTGGGAAAATTATTTAAACAGGAAACAGGCGAGAAATTTTCCCAATACGTGACGCGAGTGCGTCTTGAACATGCGATGAAGCAGATGAAAATCAGGCGGGACGCGAGTGTCTCAGAAATCGCGGAAGAAATCGGGTTTGGCGATAATCCGAAGTATTTCAGTCTCGTCTTTAAAAAATATACCGGTCTGACACCGTCAGAATTCAGAAAAAAACAGGGAGGCGCTTCCGCAGGATAGCCATCTCTGTTTTTTTTACTTTCCCCACTGTTTTTTGAGTGTTTCGCCCTATCTGAACGCTTTAAAATAAAATGTAAGCACTTACATTAAAGGGGGGATTGGTTTGAAGAAGATTTGCTACGTGCTGCTGTCGCTTGTCTGCGTCTTTTTTTTCAGCGGATGTTCCGCGGGTGAAGAGGCATCGGGGAAAAAAGAAGACATTACGCTCAGAATCGCATGGTGGGGCGGGCAGCCAAGGCATGATTATACAACGAAGGTAATTGAACTTTACGAAAAAAAGAATCCGCACGTCCATATTGACGCAGAATTTGCGAACTGGGATGACTACTGGAAAAAGCTTGCGCCGATGTCTGCCGCCGGCCAGCTTCCCGATGTCATTCAAATGGATACCGCTTATTTGGCACAATACGGCAAGAAGAACCAGCTGGAAGATTTAACGCCGTATACAAAGGATGGAACGATTGATGTCAGTTCAATCGACGAGAATATGCTGTCGGGCGGAAAAATTGACAATAAGCTCTATGGGTTTACGCTGGGCGTCAACGTGCTGTCTGTGATTGCCAATGATGATTTGCTGAAGAAAGCCGGTGCGTCCGTCAATCAGGAAAACTGGACGTGGGAGGATTACGAGAAGCTGGCGTATGATCTTCAAGAACAAGCCGGCGTCTACGGCTCCAACGGCATGCATCCGCCTGATATTTTCTTCCCTTATTATTTGCGCACGAAGGGTGAGCGTTTTTATAAAGAAGACGGCACAGGCCTCGCGTATCAGGATGATCAGCTGTTTGTCGATTATTTTGAACGGCAGCTGAGGCTGGTGAAAGCGAAAACATCTCCAACGCCCGATGAAAGCGCACAGATTAAAGGGATGGAGGACGACTTTATCGTCAAAGGCAAGTCGGCGATTACGTGGAACTACTCCAATCAATATTTGGGTTTTGCCCAGCTGACAGACTCGCCGCTGTCTCTTTATTTGCCGCCGGAGCAAATGAAGGAAAAGGCGCTGACGCTGAAGCCGAGTATGCTGTTTTCGATTCCGAAAAGCTCTGAGCATAAAAAAGAGGCCGCGAAGTTTATTGATTTCTTCGTGAATAATGATGAAGCGAATCAGCTGATTAAAGGCGAGCGGGGTGTGCCGGTATCCGACAAAGTGGCGGATGCGATTAAACCAAAGCTGAATGAGGAAGAAGCCAATATCGTTGAATATGTAGAAACCGCTTCAAAACACATCAGCAAAGCCGATCCGCCGGAGCCCGTGGGAAGCGCGGAGGTCATCAAGCTGCTGAAGGATACGTCTGATCAAATTCTGTTTCAGAAGGTATCGCCGGAAAAAGCCGCCAAAACGTTCCGGAAGCAGGCCAATGACATTTTAGAGAGGAATAATTGACGGGAAATGGGGCTGACGCAATGAAAAAAAGCCGGAGTATGAGAAAAGACAATCTGGCGGGATACGCTTTTATTTCTCCGTTTATTATCGGGTTCCTTTGTTTTACGGTGATTCCGATGGGAGCGTCCCTGTTTCTGTCCTTCACAAGCTATGACTTGTTTACGGCGCCGAAATGGATCGGGCTCGATAACTACAAGGAAATGTTTACGGGTGACGAAAAGTATTGGCAGTCGCTGAAGGTGACGTTTACGTATGTGCTTGCCGGGGTTCCGCTCCGCCTCGGCTTCGCGCTTTTTATCGCTGTCATTTTAAACAATGCATCAAAAGGAACGGCCATTTACAGAACGCTCTTTTATCTGCCTTCGATCATCGGCGGGAGCGTGGCCGTGGCGATTATGTGGCGCAATATTTTTGGCAATGACGGGGTCATCAATGCGCTGCTGTTTTTTGTGGGGATTGATCAAAAAATTCTTTGGTATCAGGACCCGACAAGTGCGCTGTGGACATTGATTTTGCTGTCCATCTGGCAGTTCGGGTCATCGATGCTGATTTTTCTGGCCGGCCTGAAAAACATTCCGTCTTCGTATTTGGAAGCGGCCAGTGTGGACGGGGCAAATCGGGTGCAGCGTTTCTTTCAAATTACGCTTCCGATTCTCACGCCGATTATCTTCTTTAATCTAGTGATGCAGACGATTTCTGCTTTTATGACGTTTACACCTGCCTATATCATTTCAAAGGGAGAGGGCGGGCCGCTTGACGGGACGCTTTTATATTCGCTTTATTTGTTCCAGCGGGCGTTTAACTATTTTCAAATGGGCTACGCATCGGCGATGGCGTGGGTCATGCTGATCATTGTCGGGCTGATTACGCTGATTTTGTTTAAGACATCGGCCTATTGGGTTCATTACGAGTCAAAGGAGGAATGACGGATGGAGCCGGTCAACGAGCCTGTCAGAGAAGCCCCGGTTTTTGAGAGAAAAAAAGCCGGACGCGTCAGGCTCAAGCGCATAATGTTCCATGTTTTTACGGCATCGCTGGCGGTGTTATTGCTGTACCCGGTCATTTGGCTGTTTGTCAGCTCGTTTAAGGAAAGCTCCAGTATTTTTACAACCTCTCATTCTCTCATTCCCGACCCTTTTATTCTCAGCAACTATGCGGAAGGATGGAAGGGCATTGCGGGGCAGCCGTTTCTGACCTTTATTAAAAACTCGGCGATCATTGTCGGGCTGTCCACAATCGGCGCCGTCCTGTCATCGGCTGTCATTGCATACGGATTTGCGCGCATCCCGTTTAAGGGAAAAGCGTTTTGGTTCGTCTGCATGATGGGGACGTTAATGCTGCCGCATGAAGTGCTGATGATTCCGCAGTATATTTTGTTTGCGAAATTAGGCTGGCTGAATTCTTTTAAACCGATTGTCGTTCCGCCATTTTTCGGGCATGCGTTTTTTATTTTTCTGATGATCCAGTTTATCCGGACGATTCCCGAGGAGTTGGATGAAGCGGCGAGAATCGACGGATGCGGGCGCTTTGCCTGCTTTTGGCGGATTATTCTGCCGCTGATTGCCCCAGCGCTTGCGACGTCTGCGATTTTCTCCTTCTATTGGAAGTGGGAGGAGCTGATTCAGCCGCTTTTGTACTTGAATAAACCTGAGCTTTACCCTGTTTCACTTGCGTTGAAGCTTTTCCTCGATACGGAATCAGCTTCGAACTGGGGTGCGATGTTTGCCATGTCGGCTGTCTCGTTATTGCCTGTGATTCTTGTATTCTTTTTGTTTCAGAAGTATATCGTTCAGGGCATTAGTACGACCGGATTAAAATAAAAAGGAGTGTTGCAGATGGCACAGCTTATCTTTGATGAAGAAAAGGTCACATCCGTCATTGACCGGATTGTAAAAAGGACATTCCAAATGGATTTTGCATGGGATTGGCCGGGCGGCGTGGCGTTTTACGGCGTGGCGGAGGCATATGAAGCGACGGAAAACGAGGAGTATATCAATCTGTTAAAAACGTGGGTTGATGAACAGCTTGAGGATGGGCTGCCGCCGCTTTCGATCAACGGAGTTTCCATCGGCCATACGCTTTTGTTTCTCCACAAGGTGACGGGTGATCACGTGTATCTGGAAACGGCGGGTGAGATGGCGGAATATGTGCAGCATAAGGCGCCGCGCTTTGGCGAGGGGATCCTTCAGCATACGGTTAATTCGACGGAATACGTGTTTCCTGAGCAGGCATGGGCGGACACGCTGATGATGGCAGGGCTGTTTATGCTGAGAATCGGGCGGGTGATGGAGCGTGAGGATTATTTTGAAGACGGTCTGCGCCAGTTCCACGGACATGAAGATGTGCTTCAAGATCCTGTCACAAATTTGTACTATCACGCCTGGGACAACAAAGCGCAAAATCATCTGTCGGGGATTTATTGGGGCAGGGCGAACGGCTGGGCGGCACTCACGATGGCGAAGGCGCTTCCGCTCATTGAGGTGACGCACCCTTCTTTTATGATCATTGACGGCTCGCTCAGAGACCAGCTGAGCGCGCTCGTCCGGCTGCAGGATGAATCAGGGCTCTGGCACACCATTTTGGATGATCCGGATTCGTATCTCGA
Organism: Bacillus sp. RHFS10; assembly: GCF_016757475.1. Taxonomy (NCBI): domain Bacteria; kingdom Bacillati; phylum Bacillota; class Bacilli; order Caryophanales; family Bacillaceae; genus Bacillus; species Bacillus sp. RHFS10. The sequence continues at coordinate 173,852 of NZ_JAESPO010000003.1, read as the reverse complement.
GGTTTCGGCTTCGGCGGGTATTGCATCTGCTCTTTTGCCGAACGGAAAGCTGTATACAAAATACGCGCAGAAATCGCTTGCCGCCATTTTGGATGCGGTGGAAGAGGACGGACGGGTCAGCAAGGTATCGGCCGGAACAGCCGTCATGAAAAATGCCGAAGGATACAAACAGGTGCCTTACAAACGAATACAAGGATGGGGACAGGGACTTGCGCTGACTTTTCTTGCTGATGTGCTAAGAACGAAAAAACGCGTGTATCAGTAAAGCGGCGGCGGGGGGAAAGGGATGAAAAAACAGCCTCAACAGAAGGAACGGGTTTCACGCTGGAAGGGAACGTATTTCAAAAGAAACTTTGTCTTCATTTTGCTGATTGCCTGTATTCCCGGATTGCTGACTGGCGGCGCTATCTATTTTCTTTCGATCGACAAGGTGGAGAAGGAACTGCAGAGGTCGCATGAAACACAGGTGGCGCGTGAAGTCAGCCGGATGGATGAAAAGCTGGGAGTGCTGGAGCTGACTCTCACCCAGATGGCGTACGATTCTTCGCTGATGAATGGATTGGAAGAGAAGGATTTGGAGAAAGATTATACGTTCTCCTATCAATTAACGAAAAAGCTGTTTCTTTTACGGGACCAGCAGCCGCTGATCGAGCAGGCTTCCATCTTTCTGAACAGCCCCCGGCCTCTGGTGCTGAGCCCTGAATACAGCGCTTTGACAGAACAGGAGACGCTTCGCAAGTATCGCTCGCTGCTTGCCTCGGGCAACAGTATTTATTGGAACCGATCCGGAAATCAAGCGATGCTGATCCAGCTCATTCCGGGTTCGGCGGAGAAACCGTTCGGTGCGATCATGCTGGCGGTTGATCCGTTAGAAATGGAGTCGATCCTGCAAAGCTTGTCCCCTTATCCTGAGGGCAGTGCGCTGCTTCTGGACCAAAATCGGGAAGTGCTTTTTCAGGAAGGAAAAAAGGATTTAGAAAAGACTTTAATTGAAGAGATAAAAAAACAGCCGGACGAGAAAGGGCATTTTCAGATGGAATGGGGCGGCACGTTGTATTCCGTCTCCTTTGGAGAAATGAACCGCATGCATGAGCAGTGGACCTTTGTGTCAGCGGCGCCTCTTTCAGCCATTACAGCGCCGATGGTGTTTTTATCAAAAGTGATCATCGTCATGCTTGGCATTTGCATCGGCTTAGCGGTGTGCATGACGTGGTATGCATCAAAAAAAATCTATCGCCCCATTCAGCATTTGCTTGGCTTGTTCACCGGGGGAGAGAAGAAAACATGGCAGGTGTCCGGGCAGGATGAATTCAAGTGGATTGAAAAGCGATGGTATGACCTATCCCTTGAAAGCCGGAAGCTTCAGGAGCAGCTCCTGCGGCAGACGCCCCATATGAAAAAGAGTTTTTTGCAGCACCTCTTGCAGGGCGATTTTTACTATGACAACGAGGCAAGTCTCAGATCACGGATGGAGGAGGCTGGATGGAACATCGGAGAAAACGTGTTTCAGGTGCTTGATCTTCAGGTGACAGGGCTCCGCTGCGAAACAAGCATCTTCCGCGCCGGTGATGAACAGCTCGCTGTATTTACCCTGACCAATCTGGCCGAGGAGCTTGCGGCAAAACGCTGTTTTCAGCCCTCCATTCTTGATGTCGGCCGGCTTTCCGTCACCGTGCTTGTGATGAAAACAAACAGAGCTGATCTGAGGGCGTACGTAACGGAGCTTGCACACCAATTTGACGATCTCACCGGATTACACCTGACCGGGACGATGAGCAGGAAGACGGAGCTCGTCGCGGAAATCCGTTCTTTATATCAGGATGTGAAAAGCGGCAAATCCCACAGGCGGTTTGCCAACCGGCATCAGGTGATTGATTTACAGGCCGGCTTCCCTCAGGATGAGCAGTCCGCCCCTTATTACCCTTTTGAGCTGGAAAAACAAATTGTTCGGGCCATCCGTCTGGAAAGAAAACAGGAAGCCGAGGACCTGATACGTGTCTGCATGGAGGAACTGGCGGAAAAGGCGGGCATAGACAGACATGTGCACTCCGCCCTGATTCAAGTGTTTTCCCGCATTCAGGAGGATATTCTGCATTCCGGGCTCAATCCGAGCGAACTGTTTCAGCATCGGGATCTGCTTCTGGAGATTTCAGAATTGCGCGAATCCGGTGAAGCGGCGGCCTGGCTGATGGATGCTGTCGTTACACCATATCTTTCCAAGCTTGAGGGCAGAAAAAACAGACAGGAAAAGCAGCTGGCGGAACGTGTGATGGCCATGATTCATGAACAGTATATGGCGGATCTTTCGCTGGAAAGCTGTGCCGATGCGCTTGGCATGAATTCATACACGTTAAGCAAGGCATTTAAGCAAGTAACCGGCATTAATTTTATTGATTATGTGACCCAAATCAGAATTGAAAAGGCGAAAGAGCTGCTGGTGAATACGAATAAGAAAATTCTTGACGTGTCAGAAGAAGTCGGCTACCGACACAATTACTTTAACCGGATTTTTAAAAAACAGGTCGGCGTGCCGCCGGGTGTCTTCAGGCAAATGTATCAGGAAACGCCGTGAAAGGAGAGGGCATGTGATGGAAAAAGCGATTCAAGTGTTTTTAGCGGGGGATTCCACCGTGAGTGACTGCCCGCCTCATGAAGCGCCTATGGCGGGGTGGGGGCAGGTATTCGGGCAATTGTTTTCTAAAGATGTGAAGGTGCGCAATCACGCCAAAGGAGGAGCGAGCACCAATTCTTTTGTGGAGGAAGGAAGGCTTCAGGCGATTGCTGACCGTATCATGCCAGGCGATTATTTGTTTATTCAATTCGGCCACAATGACCAGAAACCGCGGGGGACGCAGCCGTACTCTACGTTTCAGCAGTTTCTCACCCTGTTTGCAGATACGGCACGCGAAAAGGGAGCGCATCCTGTGTTCGTCACATCAGTGCAGCGCCGCCGCTTTGATGAAAACGGGCGGATCGAGCATACGCTTGACGAATATCCTGATGCGATGAAAGCACTGGCAAAGGAGCTTGCTGTGCCCGTGATCGATCTGCTGGCGAAAACAAAGGTGCTGTATGAAGCATACGGACCGGAGGAGTCGAAGCGATTGTTCGTTTGGCTTCAGCCGAATGAACATCCGAATTATCCGGAAGGCATTGCGGACAATACGCATTTTTCGGAAGAAGGGGCGATGGAGGTTGCGAAGCTTGTGGCAGAAGGCATTGAGGAACTCGGCCTTCCGCTGAAGGACCATCTCGTGAGCCGGGAGGGAAAAGAATATGTATAAGGAAGGCGCGTGCCTGTACCGCAATCCGCTTCGGTCAGCAAGCGATGTGAAGGATTGGCGGATGGAGGGGGGCGGACAGATTTCATTTGACGATCGCCGCTTGCACCTGTCGCATGTTCAGGACGAAGCACACTTTGTCTATTGGTGCCCGGAAACCTTTCCGGACGGCATCATTGTGACGTGGGATTTCTCGCCGATTGAGCAGCCTGGACTTTGTATGCTGTTTTTTTCCGCTGCGGGGATTGGAGGCGAGGATTTGTTTGATCCAAGTCTCAAGAAAAGAACGGGAAAGTACCCTGAATATCATTCAGGAGACATCAACGCGCTCCACCTGTCGTATTTCCGCAGAAAATACGCGGAAGAAAGAGCGTTCCGCACCTGCAATTTAAGAAAAAGCCGCGGTTTCCACCTCGCCGCGATGGGAGCTGACCCGCTGCCTTCTCCAGACGACGCTGATTCTCCGTATCAGATGAAGCTCATCAAAGACAAAGGCTATGTGCACTTTTCAATCAATGATCTGCCCATTCTTGAGTGGACGGACGACGGCAGCGCACATGGGCCTGTGTTAACAAAAGGAAAAATCGGGCTCCGGCAGATGGCGCCCATGAAGGCGGCTTATCGAGATTTTGCCGTGCACCAAGCGGTGAGAAGATGAAAACAACGGTAACGGATGCGCTTTACGCAGGATGCGAAGCGGTGGTGAAAATCGCGTGGCTCAACGGGTTATGGCTGTTGTTTACGCTTTTGGGCGGGATTCTTTTCGGCTGGGCGCCGAGCACAGCCGCGATGTGTGCGGTCATACGAAAATGGCTGATGGGGCAAAAGGATGTCCCGGTGTTTCCGTTATTTTTCGATATCTACAAAAAAGAATTTCTCAAGGTCAATGCGATCGGATTGGCGTTTGCGGCTCTTTTGCTCATATTGTCCGCGAATTATCATTATTTTTCTGCCAGTACGGATTGGCTGTCCTTTGCCGTAACAAGCTGCACGCTGCTTGCTGGGTTTTTGTATATCATTGCCTTAATGTATGTGTTTCCCCTTTACGTGCACTACCAGCTCCCGCTTCGTAAATATATTCCGCAAGCGCTGCTGTATGGCGCCATGCGGCCGCTGACGACCGGCTGTATGCTGATCGGGTGCGGATTTGTCCTTTATTTGCTGTATACGCTCCCGGGCCTGATCCCCTTTTACGGCCCTTGTTTATTTGGGCTTGTGTCGATGTTTTTTGCTTTCAGGGGGTTTCAAAAGACGGAGGCCCAGCACCGCCAAGCCGGGTAACAAAAAAGTGACCATTTCGCAAAAGAGTGCAGTGTCTGAATAAGGCGGATGCAAAAAAGTGAAATTGAAGGCAGCTCATACAGCGCATAAAATCCAATTTGAGTAAGCGCTTACAAATGAATGAGAAGGAGCTGTCTGATGAATACACGAAGGAAACGCATGTTTACCGCTGTGATGTTGCTGGTCTTGTTGGTGATGGGGGCCTCTGTATGTCCTGTGAAAGCTGAAGGGGCAGCGCGGCAGATGGAAGGGCTGAACCGGGGGCTTGTGGCAGTCAAGACGGACGGCGGCATTTTTGTCAGCTGGCGGTTTCTTGGCACTGAAAATGCATCTGTTTTGTTCAATGTGTACAGAGACGGGCAAAAGCTGAATGCCGCACCTGTCAAAAGCACGAACTATGTGGATCAAAACGGATCGGCGGCCTCCACGTATACGATTCGGGCTATCGTAAACGGAACCGAACAGGCGGCTTCTGAAAAAGCCTCCGTATGGGCGCAGCCGTATCATTCCGTCCGGCTGGTTAAACCGGCTGGCGGCACGTCGCCAAAGGGTGAAGCTTACACGTACAGCGCCAATGACGCCAGTGTTGGCGATGTGGATGGCGACGGGCAATATGAGCTGATCCTGAAATGGGACCCGTCTAATTCAAAGGACAACTCACAGGATGGCTATACGGGTGACGTGCTGATTGACGCGTATAAACTGGATGGAACGAAGCTATGGCGGATTAATCTCGGCAAAAACATCAGAGCGGGAGCGCACTACACCCAGTTTATGGTGTATGACCTTGATGGTGACGGAAAAGCGGAAGTGGCGATGAAAACGGCGGACGGGACAAAAGACGGCACGGGCAAAGTAATTGGAAATGCCAATGCTGATTACAGAAATGAACAGGGGCGTGTGCTTTCAGGCTCTGAATATCTCACTGTGTTTCAAGGTGCAACCGGGAAAGAGCTTGTCACAACAAATTTTGAACCGGCCCGCGGCAATGTGTCAGATTGGGGAGACAGCTACGGCAACCGGGTGGACCGGTTTCTAGCCGGGATTGCCTACCTCGACGGACAGCGGCCGAGTCTGATTATGACTAGAGGGTATTATGCCAAAACCATGCTTGTCGCCTATAACTTCAGAGACGGAAAGCTGTCAAAGCTATGGACGCTCGATTCTTCGAAGTCGGGAAATGAAGCGTTTGCCGGACAGGGGAATCACAGCCTGAGCATTGCGGATGTTGACGGAGACGGAAAAGATGAGATCATTTTTGGCTCAATGGCTGTTGATCATGACGGCAAAGGCATGTATTCGACTGGCTTAGGCCACGGGGATGCCCTCCATACCGGGGATCTTGATCCGAGCCGGCCGGGTCTTGAGGTGTTTCAGGTGCATGAGGATAAAAACGCAAAATACGGCTTATCCTTCCGTGATGCGGCAACCGGGAAAATCCTTTGGGGTGTTTATGCCGGCAAGGATGTAGGCCGGGGCATGGCTGCTGATATTGACCCGCGTTATCCGGGACAGGAAGTGTGGGCGAACGGTTCTCTTTACACAGCGAAAGGGGTCAAAATCGGAAGCAGTGTTCCGTCCTCGACCAACTTCGGCATTTGGTGGGACGGCGACTTGCTGCGGGAACAGCTGGACAGTAACCGAATCGATAAGTGGGATTATCAAAACGGCGTATCGAAAAATATTTTGACTGCTTCAGGGGCGGCCGCCAACAATGGCACAAAAGCAACACCGGCGCTGCAGGCTGATCTGCTCGGTGACTGGCGTGAGGAAGTTGTGTGGCGAACGGAGGACAGCAGTGCGCTGCGCATTTACACGACGACCATTCCGACTGAGCACAGGCTGTACACGCTGATGCACGATCCTGTGTACCGGCTTGGCATCGCCTGGCAAAATGTCGCGTATAACCAGCCGCCGCACACAAGCTTCTTTTTAGGAGACGGCATGGCGGAACAGCCAAAACCGAATATGTATACACCTTAACAGAAAGGGGGAAGGAACGGGCTGCGCACAGCCCGTTCCCATTAAAATGAAACCAAAAAAGAGGCAGATGGAATACTTGACCAGAGGTTTAATTGCGGTCAAGACAGAGCAGGGCGTGTTTGTCAGCTGGCGTTTTCTCGGAACCGATCATGAGACGACGGCTTTTCACCTTTATCGGGACGGAAAGCGGATCACCCGCGAGCCGATCGCGGACAGCACGAATTTTCTTGATCAAAACGGGACGGCGGACGCTGTTTATCAGGTGGCGGCCGTCAATAAAGGACGGGAAGAAAAGCGCTCCAAAGAAGCTCCAGTCTGGATGGAAAATGTCCTAGAGGTTCCGCTTAACAAACCGGAAGGCGGTGTGACGCCGGACGGAAAGCCGTATACCTACAGCGCCAATGATGCCAGTGTCGGGGATGTGGACGGGGATGGAGAATATGAAATCATCTTGAAGTGGGACCCGTCCAATTCCAAAGACAACGCCCATGACGGATATACCGGGGACGTTCTCATAGATGCCTATAAACTGGACGGCACCTTTTTGTGGCGCATCGACCTCGGCAGAAACATTAGAGCGGGCGCGCATTATACCCAGTTTATGGTCTATGACCTGGACGGTGACGGAAAAGCAGAAATCGCCATGAAAACAGCCGACGGCACAACAGACGGGAAAGGAAACGTCATTGGCGATGAACAGGCCGATTTTAGGAACGAACAGGGCAGAATCCTGTCCGGTCCGGAATACTTGACGGTGTTTAAAGGAGAAACCGGTGAAGCGATCACGACCGTGGAATATGAACCGCCCCGCGGCAAGCTGGAGGATTGGGGAGATGGCTACGGCAACCGGATGGACCGTTTTCTCGCCGGAATCGCTTATTTGGACGGGGAGCGGCCGAGCCTCGTGATGGCGCGCGGCTACTATACGAGAGCGGTGCTCGTGGCATACGATTTCAGAAACGGAAGGCTGAAAAAACGCTGGATATTTGACTCCAATCAGCCGGGCCATGAAGCGTACGCAGGGCAGGGGAACCACAGCTTGAGCGTGGCGGACGTTGACGGAGACGGGAAGGATGAAATCATTTACGGCGCCATGGCGGTTGATCATGACGGCACAGGCTTGTATACAACGGGGCTCGGACACGGAGACGCGATGCATGTAGGGGATCTGGATCCGTCCCGAAAAGGGCTTGAAGTGTTTCAGGTGCATGAGGATGCCTCCAAGCCGTACGGACTGTCGCTTCGTGATGCCGGAACCGGTGAGATTTTGTGGGGCGTTCATGCCGGAACTGATGTCGGCAGGGGCATGGCGGCTCATATCGACCCAAACTACAAAGGCTCGCTCGTCTGGGGAATCGACCCGCCGGGCAATGACGGAATGTCATACGGCCTTTTCACCAGTAAAGGAGAGAAAATCAGCGATCAAGCCCTCGCCTCAGCCAATTTCGCCATCTGGTGGGACGGCGACTTGGTCAGGGAATTGCTCGATCATGACTGGGACGGAACGGCCGGCAGGCCAAAGATTGAGAAATGGGATGCTGAAAACCGCTGCCTGAAGACGATTTTTCAGCCGGAAGGCGTGCTGTCCAACAACGGGACAAAAGGAAACCCTGTTCTTCAGGCCAACCTGTTCGGCGATTGGCGGGAAGAAGTGATATGGAGAACAGAAGACAGCAGCGCGCTTTGCATCTATACAACGACACATCTCACCCGCCACCGCTTGTACACGCTCATGCACGACCCGGTTTACCGGCTCGGCATCGCCTGGCAGAACACCGCCTACAACCAGCCGCCGCACACGGGCTTTTATCTCGGAACGGGAATGAAAAAACCGCCGAAGCCCGCCCTGTACACAGCGGGAAGCAAAACGGAGACGCGGCTATAGGAGGAACGTATCGTATATAAAGCAAAAGCTGGTCGCTTTGAAAGGATGGCGTACGGGCAGGTTCAGGCGTTGCACGCACCGGTTTTCTGACCATGATCGAAATCATATTAAAACAAAAAAAACGAGGGGGAATGAGGAATGGCAAATCATATTTATCTTGCCGGTGATTCGACGGTTCAAAGGTATGGAGACAGCACAAATCAAGGGGGCTGGGGACAGTTTCTCGGCTCGCATCTGCCGGAGCATATTCAGGTGATCAACAGAGCGATCGGGGGAAGAAGCTCGAAAACATTTGTGGAAGAAGGCAGGCTTCAGGCGATTCTGGATGTGATTGAGCCGGGTGACTGGCTGTTTGTGCAGATGGGCCATAATGACGCGTCGAAAAATAAGCCGGAGCGCTACACCGAGCCTTATACCACCTATAAACAATATTTAAAGCAGTATATCGCAGGCGCGCGGGAAAAAGGCGCCCAGCCGCTGCTCATCACCCCTGTAGCCCGCTTTCATTACGAAAACGGCGTGTTTTTGAACGACTTTCCTGATTATTGCATTGCCATGAAACAGACGGCTGCTGAGGAGAATGTCCAGCTCATTGATCTCATGGAGAAAAGCCTCGCTTTCTTTACCGAGAAGGGTGAGGAAAAGGTGTACACCTATTTTATGGTATCGGAAGGAATAAACGATTACACACACTTTACAAAAAAAGGCGCAAATGAAATGGCCAAACTCGTGGCAAAAGGCATCAAGGAGCTCGGCCTGCCATTGACAGAATCGATCATCAAAGAAGGGTGAAGAATGTGAGGAGAAAACTGTATCATGGCGCTTGCTATTACCCGGAATTATGGGATGAGGAAACGATTCAGCAGGATATTGACAAGATGCGTGAAGTTGGCGTGAATGTTGTGCGGATCGGCGAGTTTGCCTGGTCTGTCATGGAGCCGGAAGAAGGGAAAATTGACGTCGGTTTTTTCAAAGAGATCATCACCCGGCTGTATGACAACGGCATCGAAACGATCATGTGCACGCCGACGCCTACACCGCCGATTTGGCTGTCTCACGGCCGGCCGGAGCGCATGCATGTAAATGAAAAAAGAGAGGCCATGGGGCATGGCTCCCGTCAGCATGCTTGTACAAACAACCCGTATTTCCGAAAAAAAGCCGCCATGATTACCACAAGCATCGCCAAGGAGCTTGGCCAGCTCCCGGGCCTGATCGGCTGGCAGCTAGACAATGAGTTTAAATGCCATGTTGCTGCATGCATGTGTGAGACGTGCTTGCACTTATGGCATGACTGGCTCAGAAACCGCTATGGCGTGATTGAGCGGTTAAACGAGGCATGGGGAACCGATGTGTGGAGCGAAACGTACCAGGCGTTTGAGCAGGTTCCGCAGCCGGGGCCGGCCCCGTTTCTGCATCACGCCTCTCTAAGCACAATGTATCAGCTGTTTTCGATGGAGATGATCGCTTCATTTGCGGATGAACAGGCCAAAATCATCCGCTGTTATTCGGATGCGCCGGTCACGCATAACAGCTCTGTCATGTTCAGTGTGGACAATGAGCGGATCTTTCAGAATCTCGATTTTGCCTCCTATGATACGTACGCTTCGCAGGAAAACGCCTCCGCCTTTTTACTGAACTGTGATTTGTGGAGGAATTTGAAACAAGGGCGCCCGTTTTGGATTTTGGAAACGAGTCCGTCATATGCCGCTTCGCTTGAAAGCTCCGCTTTTCCGCATGCTGATGGGTATTTACAGGCCGAAGCCGTATCTTCCTACGCCTTAGGGAGCGATGGCTTTTGCTATTGGCTGTGGCGCCAGCAGCGTTCAGGAAGCGAGATTTCACACGGTTCGGTTCTCAGTGCCTGGGGTGAGCCGGCTGTTGGTTACCAGAATGTGCTGGCGGTCGAGCGGGCAAGAAAGGAGATCGAATCAATTATTCTATCGACAGAACCTGTTCAAGCCGAGGCGGCGATGACATACTCCGACAGAGCAAAAGCTTTTATCAAAACAGAGCCTCATCGGGGGCTCCAGCACCGTTCGCTTGTGACGCATTTTTATGAGCGTATGCTCCATACTGGGATTCACCGTGACCTTATTCCGGAAGGCGTTCCGCTGGACGGCTACCGCCTGCTGTTTACGCCATTTGTGCCGTATCTGTCTTCCGAATTTATCAACAAAGCTTTGGCATTCGCTGAAGCGGGAGGCATCTGGATCGCCGGGCCGCTGACAGGCGGGCGCACAAATGAGCATACGATTCATACGGATTGCGGGCTTGGAGAACTTGAGAAAACAGCCGGGATCAAAACGCTATATACCTTTCCAATGAACGAGAACGTGAATACAGGAAAAGCGTTTGGCATCACTGCGCCGCTCGGGCTGTGGAGTGCGGTGTTTGATACAGAGAGCGGAAGCACGCTTGGCACGGTTGAATCAGGACCTGGAGCAGGCCATGCGTTTCTGACAGAACGGAAACTCGGCAAAGGGAAAATTGTCATGCTTGGATCGCTTCCATCCGGTCAAGAAGGGGATGCGATGCTGGAAGCGCTCGTCAGGCATTACGCAGCGGAAGCAGCCATCTCCGTTCGGTCGGATGTGACACCCGGCACGATCGTTGCCCCGCGCAAAGGGGATCACGGCATGGTGTGGATCATCGTCAATATGGATGGAGAAGGCGGAAGCGTGACACTGCCTGAAGCGGGAACGGATCTGTTGACGAACCGTTCGGCGAAAGCGGGGAGGCTGGCGGTCGGACCGCATGAATACCATGTGATTCAGTTTGACAATCACAGCTGATTCTTTGCATTGAATCAGCTTTTTTCTATGGAGGGAGAGAACTGATGAAAAAGATCAAATGGTTATCAAAGCAGCCGAAGGTGACAAGCGGTGTAACGTGGGGCGTGCCATGGAAAAAAGGAGAATTGAAAAAAGGTGACCCTCTGGCGCTTGTGAATGAAAAGGCGGAAAGCCAATTTGTGCAAAGCGAACCGTCAGCCTATTGGCCGGACGGGAGCATCAAGTGGACGAAGCACGCGGCGGTGTTCGGCGGACAGGAACATCAAAGCTTTACAGTGCAAATAGAAGAAGCCCCGCAGCCAATAGAAACCCTCAGCATCAATGAGTCAGAGCATGACATGCAAGTGGATACAGGAACGCTCGTCTGTACCATCCATAAAACAGGCTCCGATCTCATTCAATCATTGCAGATCAACGGAAAGCCGATCGCCGCAGGCGGGAGGCTCGTTGCCATAAGAGAAACGAGACGGGAGTCGGCGGCGGAAACGGTTCTTTTTCAGGAAGCGTCTATCAGCCTCATCAAACGTGCGGTGATTGAGAAGCAAGGCCCTGTCAAAGCGGTGATCAAAATAGAGGGTGTGCATATCCTTCAAAAAACAAATGAGGAATGGCTGCCGTTTGTGGTCAGATTGACGTTTTATGCCGGGCTTTCTGAGATCGGCATCGTGCACTCGCAGCTGATCGACAGAAATGGCAAACAAGAATTCATTAAAGGGCTCGGCATCGTGTTTGATCTTTTTTTGGAAGGGGAGCCGTACAACCGCCATTTCCGTTTTGCGGGAGAGAAAGGGATGTATAAAGAACCCGCCCAGCTGTTTGGCACACGTAAATTCAATGAACGGTATCCGCTTTATCAAAAGCAAATCAATGGCGAAACGCTGTCACCAAGTGAAGAGCATAAAGAATGGTTTGCTCACGGCACACAGAACGCGGTTTGGAATGATGTCAAAATCGTTCAGGATTCCAGCGATCATTACAGCCTGTCAAAACGGACCGGAAAAGACTATGCGTGGGTCGGCATGCTGCATGGCAGCCGGGCGAAGGGGCTCTTCTATGCGGGCGGCGAAAATGGCGGCATGGCTCTCGGCCTGCGGTATTTCTTTGAAAAATATCCGTCAGCACTGGAAATCAAAGGTCTCGCCAGCGGCCATCCAAAAATGACCGTCTGGCTTTGGCCCCCGGACGGAGAAGCGATGGATTTACGGCATTATACAGGAAACACCTATGTGGCCAGCGCTTATGAAGGCTTTGATGAAATGCGTTCTGACCCGACCGGCATTGCCAACACAAATGAAATCAGCCTGTCGTGTTTTTCGCGCATGCCGTCTGAGGATGCCCTCAATGCGCTCGCTGACAAATGGCAAGCGCCGCCGCTGCTTGTATGCGAGCCGGACGTCTATTACGAGTCAAAAGCGCTAGGGGTTTGGAGTGTCATCGACACCTCCCATCCGCTCAAAAAAGAACTGGAAGAACAGCTCGACGCTGCCTTTCAATTTTACAAAAAGGAAGTAGAGCAGCGCAGGTGGTACGGGTTTTGGCATTATGGCGATGTCATGCATACGTATGATCCGATCCGGCATATGTGGCGCTATGATCTGGGCGGATACGCATGGCAAAACAATGAGCTCGTTCCGACCTTATGGCTGTGGCAGGCGTTTTTCCGCTCAGGCCGTGAGGATATCTATCGCATGGCAGAAGCCATGACCCGCCACACGAGCGAAACGGACAGCTTTCATCTCGGTGAATACGCGGGTCTTGGCTCACGGCATAACGTTGTGCATTGGGGATGCGGCTGCAAGGAAGCGAGGATCAGCATGGCCGGTCTTTATAAATTTTATTATTATTTGACGGGAGATGAGCGGACGGGAGATCTTTTGACAGAAGTGAAGGACGCCGATTACGCCCTCGTCAAAACCGATCCGATGCGCGCTTTTTACGAGAAAGGCAAGCATCCGACCCACGCCAGAACGGGACCTGACTGGGCGGCGTTTTGCTCGAACTGGCTGGCGGAATGGGAGCGAACCGAGAATCCAGATTATCTCAAGAAAATCCAAACGGGCATCAGCTGTCTGAAGCGGCTGCCGCTCCGCTTATTATCTGGCCCGACATTCGAATATGATCCGGCGACCTCGATGCTTCATCTTATGGGCGACGGCATAGCGGGCGGATATCATATGATCATTGCCTTCGGCGCGCCGCAAGTGTGGATGGAGCTGGCTGAGCTTCTTGATGACCGGGAATGGGAGGAAATGCTGAGTGAATTCGGCGAATTTTACACACTCAGTGATGAAGAAAAACGGAAACAAAGTGGAGGAGCGCTTCATGACGGGCATTTTCACTGGCCGATGTTCGCCGCTGCCATGACAGCCTATGCAGCGAGAAACAAACAGGATCAGAATCTCGCCGCCAAAGCGTGGAATCTTTTGCTTGATAATAAGCTGAGCCATACGCCGCTTCCGATCCAACCAGAGCGCATTGAGACATGGACGCAGCTGGAAGAGCTCCCGTGGGTGACAACCAACACCGTCTCTCAATGGTGTTTAAACGTCATTGCGGCGCTGGAATTAATCGGAGATGCCCTTCCGGCAAAAAAAGAGACATCCGGCAAAAAAGGATAACAGCCGGAATTTCATAGGAGAATTGGTGCAAAAAATGAAGATTGCAAGAATTTATGTAAGCGCTTTATATTAGGAGGGGCAAAGGGGAATTGCAAAATGAGAAAAAGGGGGACTTACGCATCATGAAAAATAGAATGCGAAAAAAATGGCTGGCCTTGCCGCTCGCTGCCATGCTGATCGCCGGATGCAGCAATTCGGAAACATCCAATTCAGCAAGCGGCTCGAAAGACACGATCAAAATCATGGCGCCGCTTTTATCGCCGGAAAGCCCGAGTGAAAAGAGCCCTTCATTAAAAGCGCTCGAAAAATACACAGGAAAAGAGATTAAGGTCACATGGGTGCCTGATTCATCCTACAACGACAAGTTCAACATCGTCATGGCCTCCGGAGAGATGCCTCATGCGATTGTGATTAAAGATAAGTCAGCCGGCTTTATCAAGTCTGTCAAAGCAGGGGCATTTTGGGAGCTGTCTCCTTATTTAAAAGACTACAAGAATTTAAGCCAGGCAGATGAAAAGATTTTGAAGAACAGCTCTGTGAACGGCGAGGTGTACGGAATCTACAGAACGAGGGACCTGATCAGAGCGTGTATGATCATCAGAACCGACTGGCTTGAAAATGTCGGTCTGGATATGCCGGAAACGATTGATGATTTCTATGAAGTGCTGAAAGCCTTTAAGGAAAAAGATCCCGACGGAAACGGCAAGGATGATACGTACGGTATGGTCGTGCCGAAATGGATGGGGCTCGGCAACGGAAGCCCGTGGGATGTTCTGCAAATCTGGTTCGGCGCACCGAACCGCTACGGCGTTGAAAATGGAAAGCTCACTCCTGATTTTACAACGAAGGAGTACATGGATGCGCTCAAGTTTTTTAAAAAGCTTTATGATGAGGGCTTGATCAATAAGGACTTTGCGGTCATGGATTCAGCGAAGTGGAATGATCCGGTTGTGAAAGGAAAAGCGGGTGTCATCGTTGATACCGGCTCCAGAGCGTCTCAAATCCAAAGCGCGATGGAGGAGGCGGATGAGTCGAACAAGGATGTGATTGACATCGTCGGCTCGCTTGAGGGGCCGAATGGCAAGCGCACCTTCCCGACATCCGGCTATTCAGGGATGATCACGATACCAAAATCAAGCGTCAAAACCGAAAAAGAGCTGAAAGAGGTGCTGTCCTTCCTGGATAAAATGAATGATAAGGAAGCGCAGATTCTCACGAACAACGGAGTGGAAGGCCGCAATTATGAGCTCAAGGACGGCGTATTCACCTCGCTTGAAAAAAACAACAAATCCCTTCTTTATGAGCATGAAGGCTTGGCGCAGTTCAGCATGTCGATTCCGAAAAGCGAGTATTACATCGAAGACCAGAAAACAAAGCTCTTCCAGCATCGCAAGGACATCATAACCGAAGGAGAAAAAATAGCCGTCTTTAACCCGGCTGAGTCGCTTGTATCTGATGTCTATACCCAAAAAGGAGCCCAGCTTGACAACATCATTCTCGACGCGAGAACGCAATTTATCATCGGAGAAATTGATGAAAAAGGGTTCGGGGATGCGGTGGAGCTTTGGAAAAAAAGCGGCGGCAATGAACTGATGAAGGACTTGAACAAATTGTATCAATCGACAAAATAAACCGATGCGCCTGCCGTTCGGCGGGCGCGCCGGTATCACGGAAGGAGAACAGATATGGAAACTGTGCCGAAGAAGGGAGACGCACCTGTTCTCACTGCTGGAAAAGGCATCAGCTGGATGGCTGCGCTCAAACGGGACAAATGGCTTTATCTTCTGCTTATTCCCGGCCTGCTTTATTTTTTGATATTCAAATACCTGCCGATGTGGGGCGTGCTGATCGCATTTAAAGACTATTCGCCTTATCTCGGCTTCTGGAAAAGCGAATGGGTCGGCTTTGATTATTTCAAAGACTTTTTTATGAATCCGGATTTTTTCCGGCTGCTGCGCAACACCCTCATGCTGGCGAGCCTGGACCTTTTGTTTGCTTTTCCCGCGCCTCTCATTTTGGCCTTGCTTTTGAATGAGGTGAGGAAGGCCGTGTATAAAAGGTGCATCCAAACTTTTATTTACGTGCCCCATTTTGTGTCATGGACAATTGTGGTCAGCATCACCTTTGTTTTCTTTACTGTCGATACAGGTGTGATCAACAAATTGATCATGAGCCTGACAGGTGAGCAGATTTCCTTCTTATCGGATGCGGACTGGTTCCGGCCGATGATTGTGATGCAAAGCATCTGGAAGGAGACAGGCTGGGGTACGATTTTATTTCTGGCCGCGCTGGCGACGGTTGATCAGGAGCAGTATGAAGCCGCCATTATGGACGGAGCGGGCCGGTTCAGAAGAATGTGGCATATTACGCTACCGGCGATCAGAAGCACCATTATCGTTCTGTTAATTTTAAGAATCGGCAGCTTTTTGAATCTCGGTTTTGAACAGGTGTATTTGATGACGAACTCGCTCAACCGGAGCGTGGCTGACATTTTTGACACGTATGTGTACATGATGGGGATTACCCAAGGCGCGTACAGCTACAGCACGGCTGTCGGTTTGTTTAAATCGGTTGTCGGGATTATCTTGATTTTCGGCGCCAATTACATTGCGAAAAAGTTTGATCAGGAAGGATTGTTTTAGAGGAGGGAGAGGTATGGCTGACATTCACACGATGCACAACACAAAAGCCGGACGGGTGTTTGACGTCTGCAACTTTCTGTTTCTCGGCGGAGTCGGCGCGATTACCATTTTGCCGTTTTTGTATATTATCGCCGGTTCCTTTGCGACAGAAGCGGAACTCGCCCAGCGCAGCTTCTTTATTTTCCCGAAAACCTTTACACTTGATGCTTACAAGTATGTGTTTTCGACACCGACGTTCATCCGAAGCATGGGCGTCTCCATTTTCATCACCGTGGTCGGGACGGCTGTGCAGCTGTTTTTCACCTTTACGATGGCGTATCCGCTGGCGAAGCGGCATGTGAAGGGACGGAATCTGCTGTTGAACCTGGTCATCTTCTCTATGCTATTTTCCGGCGGCATGATCCCGACGTACCTTGTCGTGAAATCACTTGGCCTTTTGGATACGTATTGGGCATTGATTCTGCCGATGGCGATTAATCCGTTCAACCTTATTATTATTAAAAACTTCTTTCAGCAGCTGCCGCGGGAGCTGGAGGAATCGGCAAAAATTGACGGCTGTTCAGAAATCGGCGTTTTCTGGCGGATCGCCCTGCCGCTGTCAAAGCCGGTCATTGCGACTTTTGCGCTGTTTTATGCGGTCGGGATTTGGAATGATTTCTTCCACGCCCTCTTATATATCAATGACAGTGCAAAATGGCCGCTGCAAATGGTGCTCCGCCAAGTCACGATTTTATCGGATTTAACGGCGACCAATGGTGATACGATGCAAAATACCGTTCCGCCGGAGCAGGGAATTAAACTCGCGGTCATTGTCATTGCGACGCTGCCGATTTTGGCGGTCTATCCATTTTTACAAAAACACTTTGCGAAGGGAATGCTGATCGGTTCGGTGAAAGGCTGAGGAAGGGAGTGTTTCATATCAGTACGTTAGATCAGATTAAAATCGCCTATATCGGCGGGGGATCCCAAGGCTGGGCCCGAAGCTTGATGAGTGATCTGTCGATTGAAGAACGGATGTCAGGCACGGTGGCGCTTTATGACCTTGATTTTGAAGCGGCTCAGAAAAATGAAGTGATCGGCAATCACAGTGAAGACGGCAGATGGAGGTACGAAGCGGTTTCTACTTTGAAAAAGGCGTTATCGGGAGCGGATATCGTCATGATTTCCATTTTGCCGGGTTCATTGGATGATATGGAAATCGAAGTCCACTTGCCTGAGCGCTGCGGCATTTATCAGTCTGTCGGTGATACTGTCGGGCCGGGCGGGATCATCAGAG
This sequence comes from Bacillus sp. RHFS10, assembly GCF_016757475.1. Classification (NCBI taxonomy): domain Bacteria; kingdom Bacillati; phylum Bacillota; class Bacilli; order Caryophanales; family Bacillaceae; genus Bacillus; species Bacillus sp. RHFS10. The sequence goes on along the minus strand of NZ_JAESPO010000003.1, from coordinate 156,094 downwards.
GCTTGCGGGCTGTTCCGATGTTTGCGGAAATTGCCCGGGCGATAAGAGACTACGCACCTGAATCATGGGTCATTAATTATACAAACCCGATGTCTGTCTGTACAAGAGTGCTGTATAAAGTGTTTCCCGGCATCAAAGCGATTGGCTGCTGCCACGAGGTATTCGGCACACAAAAACTGCTGGCGGAAATGGTCACGGAAAGGCTGGGAATAGAGGTGCTGCGGCGTGAAGATATCCGCGTCAACGTACTTGGCATTAATCATTTTACGTGGATGACGGAAGCCTCTTACCGCCATATGGACCTGCTGCCTATATTCCATGAATTCAGCGCGCATTATGGGGAATCAGGATATGAGCTGGGGGGGGAAAGCTGGAAAGACAGCGTCTTTTGTTCGGCACACCGTGTGGCGTTTGATTTATTTGAAACGTATGGCGCCATCCCCGCTGCGGGAGACAGGCACCTGGCGGAATTTCTTCCCGGCCCTTACCTCAAACAGCCTGAGTCATGGAAATTTCATCTCACACCTGTATCATTCAGAAAACAAGACAGAGAGGAGAAACGAAAAGAATCAGAACGATTAATCGTGCAAAAACGGGGCGCTGCCGGGAAGGCCTCGGGAGAAGAAGGGGTGAACATCATAGCGGCTCTTATCGGAGTGGGTGAACTTGTCACGAATGTAAATGCGCCGAATCAAGGCCAAGTTTCCAATCTTCCTTTACAAGCGATTGTCGAAACGAACGCCTTGATTACCCGCAACAGCGTCCAGCCGATTTTCTCTGGAGCGCTGCCGAAAGGTGTGGAAATGCTGGCGTCTAGGCACGTATCCAATCAGGAGGCAGTGGTGGAAGCCGGTTTGACAAAGAATCGCACGCTCGCTTTCCAGGCCTTTCTCAATGATCCGCTTGTCACGAGTGACCGCAGTGATGCAGAACCGCTTTTTGATGACATGCTGGCAAAGCACCAAATGATGTGAAAAACGTCAGCCGGCGAACGGGCTGATTTTTTTATCGAAATCAGCAGTTTCGGTTTAGAAAAAGTTCAGTTGTCCATAATGGTAGTAGCTCTTAAGAAGTAGGTGCTATCAACTGTGGGAGATTATGTAAATGTAGCAATTGAATTAGTTTGCGGTCTCGGCATTTTATTTGTCATTTTGAAATTCCTTGGGAAAACCCAATTCTCTCAACTCACCCCGTTTGACTTTATTTCTGCCTTAGTTTTAGGAGAACTGGTCGGAAATGCCGTCTACGATCATGAAATCAAGATAAAAGAAATTATTTTTGCTTCACTCCTATGGGGCTTTCTTATCTTTTTAATTGAATTGATTACACAAAAACTAAAAGGAACCAGAAAGTTTCTGGAAGGCGAACCGAATATTGTGATTCATAAAGGAAAAGTGAAATACAAGATGCTGAAGAAAAACAAGCTCGATATTAATCAGCTGCAAAGCCTTCTAAGGCAACAAGGGTGTTTTTCGATTCAGGAAGTGGAATATGCGATTCTGGAAACAAACGGAATGATCAGTGTACTCCCGAAAGCCGATTTCGGTAAACCGACCAGAAAAGATATGAACCTTCCGATAAATGAAGTGTCTTTGCCGATTACGTTAATTCTTGATGGGGAGATTGTGTATGATAACCTGTCAGAAGCGGGTGTGGATGAACAATGGCTGAAGCAATCGCTGCAAAAGCAAGGCGTTGAAAAGGCTGAGGACGTCCTATACGCGGAGTGGCATGCCGACCAGCAGCTATATGTCACCACATATAGAGAAGGCAGTTCGTCATGACCGTAAAAAAGAGCTTGCAGCTCATGCAAGCTCTTTTCATTATTCATGAGTCCCTTGTTTAACAGCTCTTACATGATACATGCTCACTTCAGTGCTGATCAGGTAGTCAGGCTTTGGTTTGCCCTTGTTCGCTTTATGGCCGGCGATATGCGCATCGCTTTTTTCCCATTGCTTCCAGTAATCCTCAGATTCCCAGCGAATCATGACAACAACTTCCTCATCACCGCGGCGGACGTTTTTCTCAAGCACTGTTACATCAATTATGCCTTCTTGTTTTTCAATGATTCCTTCAGCACTGAAACGTTCGATTACTTTGTCTGCATGGCCTTCTTTTACCGTCATTTTTCTCAACTGAACAAACATCTGTCTCTCTCCAATCATTCTCATATATGAATAATTGTAAATGAAATTCATTCTCAATGTCAAAGAAAGAGCACGGCGGAATAAAGCTACCGTCATCGTTATTCTTTTAATAAAAATACATTGCCGTCTTCGTCCTTAAATTGAACGAAGGTGCCCCACTCCATTTGATTGGGCTCACCAAGAAATTCTATACCGTTTGCTTTCATTTTCTCGTATGTACCAAAGATGTCTTCACATTCAAACACGATGGAAGCTTTCATTTGTTCAGAGCCTTTCATCATGGCTTTCGGGTAAATGACTAAACGAGTCTGGGCTCCTTTTGGCGCAACCTCCAGCCAGCTTACGTCAGGTCCCATCGGGTGGTCCGCCGCAATATCAAAGCCAACCTTCTCCGCCCAAAATTGCTTCGCTTTTTGCTGGTCCTCAACATATACAGCAACAGTGCCAATTTGTTTGATCATAGGGAAACCTCCAATTTGAAAGATAATGATACTATAACCTATTCCTGGCCGAAGTAACATAAAAAATCAGCCGGCAAAACCGGCTGATTTTTCGATTAATACGAGCAGCTTACAACATCTATCAAATTTGTGTCTAAGGCGAAATAAATCCAGCGCCGCCGGTAAGAATCCCAATAAAAGCCGCCGACGGATCTTCTGCCAAGGATAATCGGGTAGAACCAGAATGAGCTGCCGTTGGTTAACCAAACATAGGTAAATCGGAAGAGGCATGGCTGAATGGCAACGGGCTCAACTAAATAAGTGCCTGCTTGAGCGCTCTGCGGCTTTTTCGGTTTCGCCGGTTTTTGTGAAGGCGGGGGACCCTGCGGCGCGCCGCCGCCGATGCCAGGAACGGAGCCGCCGCCGATACCTGGCACAGCACCGCCGCCGATGCCGGGAACGGAGCCGCCGCCGATACCTGGCACAGCGCCGCCGCCAATGCCAGACCATGGATAGCCATCTGGATAACGGTAATCATATTCAAAAACAGGCCATGGTTCATAAAAATGCCCGGCAAACATATAAGGATCAGTATAATACATGTGATAACGTCCTTTCTCATTGTAAACTGTACATCTGCAGTTTATGCATGCGGACTTAGATTGGTGCATTCGCCTATGGATAAAACTGGAATGCGCTCCGGAGGCAGAATCATATCATTTTTCTCTAGTCCCATTCACAATTCCGATTTATACTTTTATAATAAAAGAGCTTCTACTATGAAAAAGGAGACAGACCGTGAATATCGATCAATTATTATATCAATATATCATAGACAACACTGCGGATATTACTGAGAAATGGTTCAGTTTACGATGTCAGCTGAAAGGTGAGCTATATTCCGCCGACAATTTAAGTGAAGAAATGAAAAAGCAGTTAACCGAGCAGCATACGTTTACCAATATCACAATCGCAAGCGCGTTTTTGGAGGATCAAACTGAGTTTCAAAAAAATCTGGCAAAATGGGCGCTAACCGTTGCGAAAAACAGGGTAGAGCAAGATGTTCAGGTGCATGAGGTCGTAGAAGCCATCTCAAACTCCAGAATCTCATTCTGGGGCGCAGTCGTTTCTTTTATAAAAGAGAATCGGGATATCGTCACAAATCAGGATGCCGACCGATGGAACCGGATTGTGAATCAGTCGTTTGATAAGCTGATTATTGAGTTTTCTGAGCAGTATCAAAAATTTATGCTGCTGAGGCTCACGTCTCAGCAGGAACTGATTTCTGAGCTGGGTTGTCCGGTGATTTCCATTGCAGATGGAATCGGGATATTGCCGCTTATCGGCTCCATTGATACAAAACGGGCACAGGTCATTTTAGAAACAGTGCCGGTCAGCTGTATCGAGAGAAAAATCACAAGCCTTGTCGTTGATCTTTCGGGTGTTCCGATTGTGGATACCATGGTGGCGCAGCAGCTGTACAACCTGTCAAAAACACTTTTCTTACTAGGCGTAAAAGCTGTATTTTCAGGGATTCGCCCGGATGTGGCCCAGACATCGATTCAATTGGGGCTTGATTTCAGTGAATACGAAACGTATGGCACGCTGAAGCAGGCATTAGAAAACATGGGCGTCCGCTGTATTGTGGAGCAATTAGAAGAAAACAAATAGGAAGTTGTTCAGGCATATGATTGTCCGCCAACGGATGATCATATGCCTTTTGGCTTTCCCAACCAACCTCAGTTTTGGCACCGTGACAGTTCTTGATTTGCCAAAAGGTATTGAATAGAAAATCATCGTTTGTCGCTGAAAAGGAAAGAAGGGAGTCTTGGCGTAAAGGCGTTTGGTTTCTTTAAATTTTCCTTAAAACACATACATATTTCATCCAATTTTTATATAATAGACCTTTAAGATCATATTTTGGGAGGATTTTTGACATGCAAGCTACGGTTCACGAGAGTAAGCAATCGATCATGCAGCGTATTTTGACAGTCTTTGTTTTCACATTATTAATCGCGACTGTCGGTCTTTTTATCGGCCAATTTGTTCCTGCCGCTTTGATGCTGCCGCTTTCTATTCTTGAAGTGGGAATGATTATTCTGGCCTTCTGGATGCGCAGAAAAAAAGCGGTTGGGTATGCGTTTGTATATACATTCGCGTTTGTTTCCGGCATCACCTTATTTCCGATCGTCAGCCACTACGCTTCCATCGCCGGCGCCTATGTCGTGCTTGAAGCCTTTGGTTCTACATTTGTCATTTTTGCTGTTCTAGGCACAATCGGCGCGAAAATGAAGAAGGATTTATCCTTCCTGTCGTCATTTCTGCTAGTTGCCGTGCTCGCACTTGTAGCGGTCGGCATTTTCAACATTTTCAGTCCGTTAAACTCAGCGGCGATGATGGCGTATTCCGTGATCGGAACCATCGTCTTTTCCCTTTACATTTTGTATGATTTGAACCAAATCAAACACCGCCATATTACGGAAGACTTAATTCCGGTTATGGCATTATCGCTGTACCTTGACTTTATCAACTTGTTCATCAACCTGCTTCGTTTCTTCGGCATTTTGAGCAGCGATGATTAATCAGAGAGCGCCTGTCATTGATTGGCGCTTTTTCCATACCTCAAAAAGGCAGGTGAAGTGATGATGAAAAAACAACTAGGCGCTTATGTCTCCTTGGCAGCAGCCATGGCAATCGTCGGCAGCTCTGTCGTCGTCGGCAAGCTGATGGTCGAGCGCATTCCGGTCTTTCTATCCTCGGGACTGCGTTTTTTGCTGGCTGCTATTGTATTGCTGACGCTGCTGTTTTGCATTGAAAAAGGGTTCCCGGCTTTGACGAAAAAAGATGTGCTTGTATTGCTGGTGCAATCATTCACAGGCGTGTTTTTGTTCAGTATTTGCCTGCTGTATGGGGTTCAATATACGACTGGAACGGAAAGCGGCATTTTGACAAGCACAACACCGATGGTAATCGGTATTTTATCCTTTTTCCTGCTGAGAGAAAAAATAGAGAAAAAGACGTTGATCGGCATTTTGCTTGCGGTTTGCGGCGTGATGGCGATTAATCTGTTTGGAACAGGGAGCCAAGACGGGACGCCGCACGCCTTATTTGGCAACATGCTGATCATTGCTGCAGTCATAGGCGAAGCGTTGTTTACATTGATGGCCAAGCTGCTGTCTCCGCATATTTCGGCATTGGCGATTTCAACCTTCGTATCGCTCTTCGGCTTCCTGTTTTTTCTCCCGTTTGCTTTGGTTGAGGCCTCTTCATTTGATTTCAGCGTTCCGTCAGTTTTGGAGTGGTCGTATGTGCTGTATTACGCGCTTTTTGTCACCGTTTTGGCGTTTTACTTATGGTATAGCGGAGTGACGAAGGTGACGGCGGGGGTATCGGGCATTTTCACATCCGTTCTTCCAGTCTCCGCTGTCATTTTGTCAGGTGTGATATTGAAGGAGCCGTTTGAGCTAGTGCATCTGATCGGCATTGTATGCGTCATCAGCGGCATATTTGTTACGGTCATAAAGAAAAAACAGCCGGATACGTATCCGGCTTCAAAAGAAAAGACGCTGTAGCCTGTCCGGTCGGACGGGTTTTTTAGTCTTTAAACACGCTCAGTTTTTCAAAAAGATCGCGGAAGAGCTGATTGGGGAGTGCTCTGCGGTGTTGAGGGAAGGATATTAAATAGGAAAAGTCCAGAGTTGAATTCTGGACTTTTTATTCTTGCTCTGTTTTATTCCGTATCCGCTCAATCACCTCATGCAGCCCCTCAGGCTTATAAAACTCCACCGGGGAACTGCCCTTCTCAAATGAAATCGTTTCGGCTTCAATCAGCGCGACATAGCGCCCGTTCACTTTTGCGAGATGAATCGACTCGCCAAAATCAGCTAGCAATCCCTTAATCTCGGTATCTCCGACTTTCATTTTCAGCTGGGCTTCCGGGGTGTGCTCGATGATTTGGGCGGAGGCTTCGATGACCTGATGGGTGTCGAGGCGCTCTTGGATTTCGCGTTTTTCGCTTGCTTCCCAAATTTCGATGTCTTGTTCAAATTGCTTCAGCTCTTCGCTGTTGTCTTCAAATGTCTCGTAGACGTGCTCCTGCACCATGTTCATGACCTGGTGTTTCATGATTTCCGGCATTGATTCGCCGTACTCGACGAATTTGAGAAAGTCCTCGAAATAGCGGGCGTGCGAGGATTGGTGGATTTTCAGCTCGCCTTCCTCGATCATTCCTTCCTCCGGCATGTACGGGTATTGGATGCTTTTCATGTTTTTTGTCGTAATCGCCATTTCGACTTTTTTAATGAGAGAAGACGCGTCTGAAATGCGGGCGACTTTCGGCTCGAAATCACATTTCATAATAAAGACAAACGACTCGTCGAAGTATTTTCTCGGAACGGCCGAAGCCACAAGGAACACGCCGCCGCGGACCGCGCTCGTGTCGAGGTACGTGCGGACGAACTGCTCGCTCAGCTCGTTAAAGTCTTCTTTTGTTTCCGCCAGGCGCGCCCGGTTGAACATGTTGTAGTTCGGGTTGGAATCAAGCTCGTGGCCGGGTTCGACGATAAAATGGCCGATTTTCGTCGGCACCTGCTCAGACTGCGGATGGCGGTCGGCTTTCCGTTTGACGATTTTTTTCAGTTCTCCGTCTAGAAAGTCCTTCAGCTCGCTTTCTTCAAATTCACCCGTATCAAGGGTTTGGAAGTGCTTGAACTGCTTGTTCGCCTGCTCATCCTTGCCTTCCACCTGTATGACATAAAAGGATAAAAATCGAATTTCAAAATCCATAAATGAACTCACCTTATTTGCGTATTGTACAGCTTCTCAAGTATAGAAAAAACAATGTTCATACGTCAATCTGAGGAACGGAATAATCATCACCATGAAAGGGAAATGTAGTCAATAGAAGGCATTTCATACGGAAAGGAATGGTTCGATGAAGGAAACAAACCCGATTCCTCAGCCGAAGACGTTTGGGCCGCTTGGCAATCTGCCTTTAATTGATAAAGACAAACCGACGATTTCGCTGATCAAACTGGCGGAAGAGCAGGGGCCAATTTTTCAAATCCATACACCTGCGGGCACGACTATTGTGGTGTCCGGCCATGAGTTGGTGAAGGAGGTTTGTGATGAAGAGCGATTTGACAAAAGCATTGAAGGCGCCTTGGAGAAGGTTCGCGCGTTTTCGGGTGACGGATTGTTTACAAGCTGGACGCATGAGCCTAACTGGAGAAAAGCGCACAACATTCTGATGCCGACGTTCAGCCAGCGGGCAATGAAGGATTATCATGAAAAAATGGTCGATATCGCTGTTCAGCTCATCCAAAAGTGGGCCAGGCTCAATCCGAATGAAGCAGTCGATGTTCCCGCTGATATGACGCGGCTGACGCTGGACACGATTGGGCTGTGCGGGTTTAACTATCGCTTTAACAGCTATTACAGAGAAACGCCCCATCCGTTTATCAACAGCATGGTGCGCGCGCTTGATGAAGCGATGCACCAGATGCAGCGGCTTGATTTTCAAGATAAGCTTATGGTGAGGACAAAGCGACAATTTCATCATGATATTCAAACGATGTTTTCGTTAGTCGACAGCATTATTGCAGAGCGCAAGGCGGATGGGGATCAGGGTGAAAAAGATTTGCTCGCCCGCATGCTGAAGGTGGAAGATCCTGAGACCGGAGAAAAGCTTGACGATGAAAATATTCGTTTTCAGATCATTACGTTTTTGATTGCCGGACATGAAACAACGAGCGGCCTGCTATCCTTTGCGATCTACTTTTTATTGAATCATCCCGACAAACTGAAAAAGGCGTATGAAGAGGTCGACCGGGTGCTGACGGATGCAGCGCCGACCTACAAACAAGTGCTTGAGCTGAAATACATCCGGATGATTTTAAATGAATCCCTGCGTTTATGGCCGACAGCCCCGGCTTTCAGCCTTTATCCAAAGGAAGACACAGTCATTGGCGGAAAGTACCCGATTACGACGAAAGACAGAATTTCTGTGCTGATTCCGCAGCTTCACCGAGATCGAGACGCTTGGGGAGAGGATGCCGAGGAATTCCGTCCAGAACGGTTCGAACAGCAGGACCAGGTGCCCCATCATGCGTACAAACCGTTCGGAAATGGACAGCGGGCCTGTATCGGTATGCAGTTTGCCCTTCATGAAGCCACACTTGTGCTGGGCATGATATTAAAATATTTCACGTTGATTGATCATGAGAATTATGAGCTTGATATCAAGCAAACCTTGACACTCAAGCCGGGCGATTTTCGTATCAGGGTTCAAACACGGAACCAGGAAGCCATTCATGCCGACGTCCCGGCAGCTGACAAGGCGGCGTCTGATGAGCAAAAAGAGAAAGCGGAAGCAAAGGGCGCATCGGTCATCGGCCTCAACAACCGGCCGCTTCTCGTTCTGTATGGCTCTGATACCGGCACCGCGGAAGGCGTCGCCCGGGAGCTTGCCGATACAGCCAGTCTTCACGGCGTAAGAACTGAAGTGGCGCCTCTGAACGACCAGATTGGAAAGCTGCCGAAAGAGGGAGCGGTAGTCATTGTGACCTCTTCCTATAACGGAAAACCGCCAAGCAATGCGGGGCAGTTCGTGCAGTGGCTTCAAGAGATCAAACCGGGTGAGCTTGAGGGCGTCCGTTACGCGGTATTTGGCTGCGGTGATCATAACTGGGCGAGCACGTATCAGGACGTGCCGAGATTCATTGATGAGCAGCTTGCGGAGAAAGGCGCGACTCGGTTTTCTGCGCGCGGAGAAGGTGATGTAAGCGGTGATTTTGAAGGGCAGCTTGACGATTGGAAAAAAAGCATGTGGGCGGACGCCATCAAAGCATTCGGACTGGAGCTTAATGAAAACGCCGATAAGGAACGAAGCACGCTGAGCCTCCAGTTTGTCAGAGAGCTTGGAGAGTCCCCGCTGACCCGATCGTACGAAGCGGTTCACGCATCTATCGCCGAAAATCGTGAACTCCAGTCCGCGGACAGCGATCGCAGCACTCGCCATATCGAAATCGCATTGCCTCCGGAGGTTGAATATCGTGAGGGGGATCATCTTGGCGTATTGCCGAGGAACAGCCAAACCAATGTCAGCCGGATTCTTCACCGCTTCGGTCTGAAGGGAACCGACCAAGTGACACTGTCGGCAAGCGGGCGCAGTGCGGGGCATTTGCCTTTAGGCCGACCTGTCAGCCTGCAAGACCTTCTTAGCTACAGCGTCGAGGTGCAGGAAGCCGCCACTAGGGCGCAAATCCGGGAGCTGGCGGCGTTTACTGTCTGTCCGCCTCATAAACGCGAATTGGAAGAACTGGCGGCAGAGGGTGTCTACCAGGAACACATATTGAAAAAACGGATTTCCATGCTAGACCTGCTTGAACAATATGAAGCGTGCGACATGCCGTTTGAACGATTTTTAGAGCTTTTACGGCCATTAAAACCAAGATATTACTCGATTTCCAGCTCGCCAAGGGTGAATCCGGAGCAAGCATCCATTACAGTCGGTGTTGTGCGCGGTCCTGCATGGAGCGGTCTTGTCGAGTACAGGGGCGTGGCTTCAAATGACTTAGCTGAGCGCCATACGGGTGATGATGTCGTGATGTTTATCCGCACACCGGAATCCCGGTTTCAGCTTCCGGAAGACCCGGAAACCCCGATCATTATGGTCGGTCCGGGCACAGGGGTAGCGCCATTCCGCGGCTTTCTCCAAGCGCGCGCAGCTTTAAAGCGAGAGGGAAAAACGCTCGGCGAAGCTCATCTCTATTTCGGATGCAGGAACGATCGTGATTTTATTTACCGGGATGAGCTTGAGCAGTTTGAAAAAGACGGAATCGCCACTGTCCACACAGCTTTTTCCAGAAAAGAAGGCATGCCGAAAACGTATGTTCAGCATCTCATGGCTGATCATGCAGAAACATTAATTTCAATTCTTGATCGCGGAGGCAGGCTCTACGTATGCGGCGACGGCAGCAAAATGGCCCCGGATGTGGAGGCCGCACTGCAAAAAGCGTATCAGGCTGTTCATGGCACCGGCGAACAAGAATCGCAAAACTGGCTGAAACATCTGCAGGATACGGGCGCGTATGCTAAAGATGTCTGGTCAGGGATATAGATCATGGAGACTGGAGACATCCAGTCTTTTTTTGTCCTTGCAAAAAAATTGTGATCGCGCATACAATCACCACAGCCCGTCTGAATGGCGATTTTTCGTTTTTGCTAGTTTATGTTATTCTTATAGTCGGTATCTATTTTTTAAAAAAAGGCACACATGAAAAAAGAAGTCTTTTTTATTTCCGAGAAAAAATGTGAAACGAAACGAAGGCTTCGTGCGTCCAATGGTTGGTCTGAAATAGGTGCAATAAAAATGGTATGGTGCAAAACATAAATATTCCGGGCTTACCGCGGTGTATTTATTTGTTGTGTGATGCCTTGATTTTGTTTGGAAAGAAGGAATTGGAAGACAGGATAAAGAGCAGGTAAATATGAATAAAGACTTAAAGTGTTTAAGAAAGTAGAGGTTGCTATGAAGAAACTTTTCTCTTACAAACTTAGCTTTTTTGTGCTGGCTGTTATACTGTTTTGGGCAAAAACGTATTTATCCTACAAGGCAGAGTTTAACCTAGGGGTAAAAGGCACAACCCAGGAGATCCTCCTGGTATTTAACCCGTTCTCAAGCGCTGTCTTCTTTTTAGGACTGGCTTTGCTTGCGAAAGGGCGCAAATCAGCGATTATCATGCTGATAATCGATTTTGTGATGACATTTGTGTTATACGCGAATATTTTATTCTATCGTTTCTTTGACGATTTCTTGACGTTCCCGAACATTAAACAGTCCGGCAACGTCGGAAACATGGGAGACGGGATTTTCAGCATCATGGCCGCTCATGATATTTTCTATTTCTTAGATATTATGATTTTGATTGCGGTATTGATCTGGAGACCTGAATTAAAAGAATACAAAATGAAAAAACGCTTTGCGTCTTTGGTGATCCTTTCCGGGGTCGCACTGTTTTTCATCAACCTGCACTATGCGGAAAAAGACCGACCGCAGCTGCTGACAAGAACGTTTGACCGCAATTATATCGTGAAATATTTAGGTCTTTACAATTACACCATTTATGACGGTGTGCAGACGGCTCAAACGGAATCACAAAGAGCCTACGCCAGCAGCGATGATTTAACAAGTGTCGAGAATTACACGACGTCTCATTATGCGAAACCGAATGCCGAGTACTTCGGTTCTGCCAAAGGCAAAAACATCATTAAGATTCACCTGGAAAGCTTCCAGACATTCCTGATTGATTATAAGCTGAACGGTGAAGAGGTGACGCCTTTCTTAAATAAACTCGCACACGGCGCAGAAGATATGATGTATTTTGATAACTTTTTCCATCAAACCGGCCAGGGAAAAACATCCGATGCCGAGCTGACAATGGACAACTCCATCTTCGGCCTTCCTGAAGGCTCCGCGTTTGTGACGAAGGGCGAAAACACATACCAGTCGCTTCCGGCGATTTTAGACCAGAAGGAAGGCTACACAAGCGCTGTTATGCATGGTGACTACAAATCATTCTGGAACCGTGACCAGGTTTATAAACATATTGGGTATGACGAGTTCTTCGACGCAAGCAGTTATGACATGTCTGAAGAAAACCTCGTGAATATGGGACTCAAGGATAAGCCGTTCTTTACAGAATCGATTCCAAAACTTGAATCTCTTAAACAGCCGTTTTACGCGCATTTGATTACGTTGACACACCATTATCCGTTTAACCTGGATGAAAAAGATGCGACCATTAAGAAAGCGACAACGGGTGATAAAACAGTTGATAATTACTTCCAGACAGCCCGTTACCTTGACGAGTCGCTTGAGCAATTCTTCAAGGAACTGAAGGAAGCCGGCCTTTATGATAATTCAGTCATTATGCTTTACGGTGACCACAACGGTATTTCTGAAAACCATAACCGCGCAATGAAAGAGATTCTCGGAAAAGAAATTACAGATTACCAAAACGCGCAGAACCAGCGCGTGCCTCTGATGATCCGCGTGCCTGGCAAAAAAGGCGGAGTGAACCATACGTATGGCGGCGAAATTGACGTTATGCCGACACTTCTGCACTTGCAAGGTATTGATTCGCAGAAATATATCAACTTCGGCACTGATTTATTGTCTAAAGACCACGATGATACAGTGGCGTTCAGAAACGGCGACTTCGTGACGCCGAAGTACACATCAGTCGACAATATCATTTACGATACGAAGACAGGTGAAAAACTGGAAGCGAATGAAGAAACGAAGAATCTGAAAACAAGAGTGAGCCAGCAGCTGAGTCTCTCAGACAGTGTCCTGTACAAAGACTTGCTGAGATTCCACAAACTGAGTGATTTCAAAGCCGTTGATCCGTCTGACTATCATTACGGCAAGGAAAAAGAAATCAAATAAGACGAGAAAGAGCCTTGAGCGGGCACATTGCCTTCGCTCAAGGCTCTTTTTTTGGTTACATAACCAACTTGAAAAAATAGATTCCATTTGGTCACCAAGGCCGGCTTTCTCTCATATCATTACAGTAGAATTTGAAACCGGTATTGAAGTGGACAAATTATCGGGGAAACGCCTTGGTAGATTGTAAAGATTACCAGGTTTCGAACTCAATATTCATAGAGATGAGGGGTAGAGATGAAAGCGGTCATTCTCTGCGGCGGAAAAGGAACGAGAATGAGTGAAGTCACGAACGACATTCCTAAACCGCTCGCCATGATAGGCGGCAAACCGATTCTATGGCATATTATGAAAATCTATCAGTACTACGGAGTAAACGAGTTTATTCTGCTTTTGGGCTATAAAGGAGAAAAAATCAAAGAATACTTTCTCGATTATGAATGGAAGCACAACAGCCTGACTCTCGACAGCTCTACGGGAGAGGTGCAGATGCTGGGGCAACCTGAAACGTGGAAAATGACGTTTTTGGAGACAGGGGAAGACACGCTGACAGCCGGAAGAATTTTGCAGGCAAAAGACTATATCGGCGATGAAACGTTTCTGCTCACCTATGGGGACGGGCTGGCCAATATCAATCTTTTCCATCTCATCAGCTATCATCAGGCAAAAGGTGCTGCCGCGACTGTCACCGGTATTGACAAAGTCTCGCAGTTCGGCACCTTGACGGTTGAAGACGGCATGGCGAAAACATTTTCTGAGAAAACATCGAGTGACGGAATCATCAATGGCGGATTCTTTGTTCTCAGTCCCAAGGTTTTCGAATATTTGCCGAAGGACGGGAACATGATGTTCGAAGATGAACCGCTGAAGAACCTTGCCAAAGACGGAGAACTTGCCGTGTACCGCCATTACGGATTTTGGACGGCCATCGATACGTATAAAAATCTCTTAGAAGTCAACAAAATGTGGGATCAAGGACAACAAGTATGGAAGGTATGGTGAACTGATTTGAGTTTCTGGAAAAATAAAAACGTATTTGTCACGGGGTGTACAGGTCTTTTAGGAAGCTATTTGGTGAAAGAACTGATCGAACAGGGCGCCAACGTGACGGGGCTTGTCAGAGATCATGTGCCGGAATCCAATCTTTATCAGGGAGAACATATCAAGAAAATGAACATCGTGCGGGGCTCTCTTGAAGACTTGCCTGTGATTGAACGCACGCTTGGCGAGTATGAAATTGACACAGTCTTTCACCTCGCCGCACAAGCGATTGTCGGCGTGGCAAACCGCAACCCGATTTCCACCTTTGAAGCGAATATCCTCGGTACGTGGAATGTTCTTGAAGCCTGCCGGAAGCACCCATTAATCAAGAGGGTCATTGTCGCTTCAAGTGATAAAGCTTACGGCGACCAAGAGAACCTTCCGTACGATGAAAATATGCCGCTGCAAGGCAAACATCCGTACGACGTCTCGAAAAGCTGCGCAGATCTGATCAGCCACACGTATTATCACACATACGGGGTTCCGGTCTGCATCACGCGCTGCGGAAACCTGTACGGCGGCGGGGATTTGAACTTCAACCGCATCATTCCGCAAACGATTCAGCTTGTGCTGAACGGGGAAGCGCCGGAAATCCGCAGCGATGGCACGTTTGTCCGCGACTACTTTTATATCGAAGATGCCGTTCAGGCTTATTTGCTTCTGGCAGAAAAAATGGAAGAAAACAATCTTGCCGGAGAGGCCTTTAACTTCAGCAATGAGATTCAGCTGACCGTACTTGAACTGGTTGAAAAAATATTGAAGAAAATGGGCAGCAGCCTGAAGCCAAAGGTGCTGAATCAGGGAAGCAATGAAATCAAACATCAATATTTATCCGCGGAAAAAGCGAGAAAGCTGCTGCATTGGACACCGGTCTACACCATTGATGAGGGACTTGAAAAAACGATTGAGTGGTATACGGAATTCTTCAAAAAGTAATATGAAACGAGGTGAACATGACTGTGACCAGCGCATATTGCACCGTTTTATCAAAAGGGAGATTATATCAGGCAGTCGCCTTATTTAAGTCGTTGGAGCAAGTTGATCCAAACAGCCCTATATTTACATTATGCATGGATGAAGATACGCACCGTGTCTTACAGAAACTGAAGATGAAGCAGCTGAACCTTGTGCCGGTGTCCGCGCTCGAAAATGAACGGCTTCTGAAGCTCAAGGAAACAAGAGATCAAAGCGAGTACTGCTGGACGATGAAGCCGATCTTCCTGCAAGCTGTGCTGAACAGCAACCCCGAGCTGGAGCGTGTGACGTATATTGACGGGGATCTCTTTTTCTATGCCGATCCATCGCCGATTTTTGAAAACCAGCCGGACTGCTCGGTGCTGCTTTCACGGGGTGATATCGTCATCCCTTCCTTCGAAAAAGAGCAGATTGTCATGCTGCAGCGCCTTTTAGGCAGATATAACTCCGGCTTTATCAGCTTCAAGCGTGATGATGACGGCACGGACTGCTTGGAATGGTGGAAGGAACGCTGTCTTGAGGAGTGTAAAAATGCCCCGGGTGAAGGGAAATTCGGTGATCAAGGCTATTTGGATTATATGTCTGGGCTGTTTTCGAACGTATGTGACATCACGACACCCGGTGTCAACGTCGGCCACTGGAACTACGGGCAGCATACGTTTTCCTGGGAGGATGGAAGGATCGTGCTGGAGGATGGCAGCCCGCTGATTTTTTACCATTTCAGCGGATACCGAATCGTCAGCATCAATGAAATCAAACAGATTCATGAAACAACCCGCACAGACCTGCCGTTTGTGCATGAGCTGTATCAAGAAACACTGCCGCATATCATTCAGCACATCAACACGTTAGACCCTGAATTTGACGGTTTTGCTTCAAAAGATGATAACAAATAAATGATTAAATACAGGAAGTGAAAATGAAGTGAAAGCAAGCGTTATTATTCCTGCATATAATTCAAAGGAGCGTCTCTATAACAGCCTTCTGTCATTAAACCAGCAGGAGTGCGATGAAGAATTTGAAGTCATTGTAGCAGACAATGGCTCTGAGGATGGGACGCTCCCAATGCTTGAGACATTTCAAGCAGATTTTCCGCTGATCTTTACACGGATTAAAGAAAACAGGGGCATTGCGTATGGACGAAATCAAGCGCTTCGCAACGCCAGAGGAGATATCCTGATTTTTCATGACAGCGATATGCTTGCGGCAAAGGACCTTGTGGCAAAGCATATTAAAGCCCATGAGAACGAAGAGAATCTTGTGGTGTGCGGTTTGTTTTGGAAACGGATCTACAGTTTTTATTATGAACGCTTTGAAGATGAACATAAGGAACAGCTCGCAAAGCTCGTAGACGAAATGCCGAAGAAAGACAAACAAAAGCTGCTGAAGGAAGAGGACATCAAAAACGGAAGCTTTCTGGACAAAAGCTTCGACCTTGATACCGACTTTATTGACGTGCTCAAGCGGATTTTAGATGAGTACGGCGATGACCTGAAAGGCTACCATATGCCATGGCGCTTTTTTATCACGAATAATTCCTCTGTCAAACGCAAGCATGTGACTGACCTCGGTTTATTTGATGAAGGCATTGTGCGGTACGGATTTGAGGATTATGACCTCGGAATCAGGCTTCATCAGGCCGGGCTGACGTTCAGGCTGCATCGCGATATTGTCAGTGTTCATCAAGAGCACCCGAGCAATTGTAAGTCGGTAGACGATATTCGGGCAAATATTGCCTACATGTGCGATAAATACAACAACATCCGCTCCTTAGACGTTCATCTCGCTTTTAACGGGCCGTTCCCGCCTGACATGACGAACGGCATCATGGCTGATATTCAAAAGCTTTTGGAAGCTCGCAAATACGACATGCTGCTGAATCTGTTTCTTGAGCTGCTTCATGTTGTCAAAGAACGCAACATTGACCCGGATTGGCAAAAGAAAGCCCCTAGGGTGACGGCGAAAAACTTTGATTTACAAACTGTCCGTAAGCTTCTGCCAAAAGCGAAGAAAAAGCTTGGCGTAAATGATTTCGCCAACGCGCTGTATGCGCTTGTCAACGATTTGCTGCACGTGGATCTTAGATAATTGGATGTGGTATGGTGAGTACATTTCATTTTTCAACAATAGTGTCAAGGACGCATATCTTTAAGCTCATGCCGATGATTCATTCGCTCCATGAGCATTGCGATGATTTTCATTTGTATGTGCTGTGTGTCGATCAAAAAGCGTATGAGTTGCTTCAGCACGTGCCATGGGAGCATGTGACCTTTGTGCAGCTGCATGAAATGGAAGACCCGGAGCTGCTGAAAGCGAAAAGCAATCGAACGTTTCATGAATATTGCTGGACATTAAAACCCGCTTTTTTGTTCCATGTTATGAGCAAATGGAATGATGCGGAATACTTTGCCCATATGGATACCGATCTGTTTTTCTTTTCTGATCCAGCATGTATTTTTGCCGAAAACCCAGCGGCTTCTCTATATTTGACTGATCACCGGAACTCGCCGCGGTTCCTGTCCTACTATGAACGGACCGGCCGCTTTAACACAGGCTTTGTCGGTGCCGCGAATACGAAAGAAGCATATGAAGCGGTGTGGCAGTGGAGACAGGACTGCATTGCATTTTGTACAGTAGAAATGAATACGGAACGAAAGACATACGGTGACCAAAGGTATGTGGAGAAGTGGCCGTCGCAGTATAAGGATGTGCATATTGTCAAATCAATCGGGGCCAATACAGCGCTTTGGAATATCGAAAACTATAAGGTCGGGCAAAAGGACGGCCGCGTGTATGTCGATGAAACGCCGCTGGTGTTCTATCATTTCTCCGGGTTCACATTGGTGACGGAAAAAGAGTTTAATCTTTGCTGGTATTATCAGATTGAAGACGAAGCGGCAATTGAAATGATTTATATGCCGTATGTGTTAAACCTGAAAAGATGGATTGACGAAATACAGGCGGCGTTCCCGGACTTTGCGGACGGTTTTATTCCAAAGCACGCGGTGCCGGATACTCATTTTGTACAGCTCGATTAAAAAATCCCTGCCGCATGGCAGGGGTTTTTCAGCGTGTCGACAAACCCTCGCATTCGTTGTCAGTCCTGCGCGTTGGTGCTCACTTATGCCATTCTCTCAGCTTCTGATCGCTCGGCAATAGGAAGGCTAGGATGCCGAGCACAGGGAGAAAGGCGGTGGCAATCATCGTCGGGGTCAGTCCCGCGGCGTCAATCAGAGCGCCCAACGCTACAGCGCCAATCGCGCCCATCCCGAAGGCGAGCCCGACAGTCAAACCGGACATTGTACCGATTTTTCCGGGAACAAGCTCCTGTGCGTAGACAACCGTTACTGAAAAGCTCGACATCAGCACTAAGCCGATTAATGCGAGCACGCCATAGGCGAGCACAGGTCCTGCAAATGGAAGAAAAATCGCCAGCGGCGCCGAGCACAGCAGCGAACAGAGGATCACGAAGCGTTTTCCGAAACAATCTGCGAGCGGGCCGCCGACAAACGTGCCGACAGCGCCGAACAGCAAAAAGACAAAAATATAACTCTGCGCCTGCTGGATGCTTACGTGATATGTATCGATCGCGTAAAACGTGTAAAAGTTGCCGATCGCACTCATATACCAAGAACGCGCAAAAATTAAAAATATAATCATGATAAGAGCAGAAATAACAGACTTGGTAATGGCCGTGTTTTCAGCCGTTTTCTTTTGTTTGCCGGACTTCTGGGTAAGGCTTCCGAGACGTGCGGCGTACCATTTCGCAATATAAAGCAGAAACATAACAGCAAGCGCGGCGACAAGCGTGAACCAAACGGCGCCGAATTGCCCGAGCGGCACAAGGATCAGCGCGGTGATGAGAGGCGCCATCGCCTGGCCTGAGTTTCCGCCCACCTGATAGATCGACTGGGCGAGCCCGCGTTTTGTGCCGGCGGCCATGTATGCCACACGGGAGCCTTCCGGATGGAAAATGGCCGAACCTAATCCGATGAAAAACACACAGCATAAGATCGTTATGAATGAGGGGGCAAATGCAAGGCCAAAAATGCCGAGCATGCTGGCGGTCAGGCCGATTGGCAGCGCGTAAGGCAGCGGCCGTTTATCGGTATACCAGCCGACGACAGGCTGCATCACAGATGACACCATGTTTAATGTGAAAGCGATGATGCCGAGCTGTGTAAACGTCAGGCTCATGGAGCGTTCCAAAATAGGAAACATGGCCGGAATCACGGCTTGCAGCGAATCGTTGAGCATATGGCAGATTCCAATGATCACCAAAATCGGATACACCGTGGTGCCTGGTTTTTGAACGGTTTTTTCTTTTAACGGGGCGGCGATAGCCAATTGAGTCTCCTCCTTACATATATAACCAAAGCATACCACCATATTATTCATAAGGTGAAGAATTTATCAAGAGGTAAAAAGACTCTCCAAAAAGAAAAACATCAGCCTAATGAGCAGCTGACGTTATTTTTGATATTCAAAATGTGATACAGCTCTTCAAGCTTACGAATCTCATAAGTTGGCACTGTTTCTGACTTATTCGGCTTCATGTCAGGGTTAATCCAGCAAGTATCAAGCCCGGCGAGCTGTCCGCCTTTGATATCGGCAGTCAGCGAATCACCGATAATTAATGCGTGCTCTGCTGAAAATGAGGGAATCCGTTCAAACACGTAATCGAAATATTCCTTCATTGGCTTTTGGTAGCTGGTGTCTTCAGATACGAAAATATCTTTAAAAAACGGAAATAATCCTGAATCACGGAGACGCTTGTACTGCGTCTTAGACACGCCGTTTGTCACGATATACAAATCAAACTGATACTGCAGGTTTGAGATGAGATCAAAGGCGCCGTCAACAAGCTGATGCCCTTCTTCAAGAAAGCTACGGTATTTTTGCTCAAGCAAGGCGCCGTCCGCCTCATAACTGTATTCCTTGAACAAAGCGGCAAAACGGGTGTTCACGACTTCATCCCGTGTCATTTTTCCTTCTTCAAAGGCACTCCAGAGACCTTGATTGATTGTTTTATACTGCATCTTCATTTCATCTGTTAAAGGAATGTTCTGATCTTCAAACAGCAAACGCAGCGCTAATGCTTCTGCCGCTCTAAAATCAAGGATGGTATCATCTACATCAAATAATAAAGTGCGGAATTGTTTCATCGGTTTGTCTCCCTTTCTGCATATGTCCTTCAAAGTATAGCACATAAAAAAAGGAAAAAGCCGGCTGGTGAGGCACAGCCGGCTGAAAAGAGATTATTTGTTTAATAAACTATGTTTCCTCGAATACAGGAAGTAAACCAGCGTTCCAACTGCGATCCAGATGGCAAATGAAAGCCATGTGACGCCGGGAAGGCTGTACATGAACCATAGGCAGATGCCAGCGCTGATAATTGGCACAACCGGAACGAACGGCACTCTGAAGGACGCTTTAATTTCCGGATGTTTTTTTCTTAATACGATAACAGCGATGGAAATGACCGTAAACGCGGCCAGCGTTCCCATGTTCACCAGATGAGCCAGCGTTCCGAGGTTGATAAAGCCGGCGATTCCCGCCGCAACGATACCTGTCAGCCATGTGTTGCGGAACGGGGTTTTAAACGACGGATGAACCTTTGCGAACAATCCAGGCAGAAGGCCGTCTCTGCTCATGGCAAATGTCAAGCGGACCTGAGCGTACAGCAAAGCGAGCATAACCGTCGTAATCCCGATAATGGCACCGACAGAAATAATTCCTGCAACAGCATCTTGGCCGACGAATTTAAGCGCAAAGGACACCGGATCTCCGACATCCAATTTGGTATAAGGCATCATGCCTGTCAGCACAAGCGATACCGTGATGTATAGAACCGTACAGACGGCAAGAGCTGAAATAATGCCGACGGGCATGTTTTTTTGCGGGTTTTTCACTTCCTCTGAAGCGTTAGAAACCGCGTCAAATCCGAGATACGCGAAGAATACAGTTGCCGCGCTGACAATGACGCCTTTCATCCCGAACGGCATAAAAGGAGACCAGTTATCCGGTTTGACATAACCGATGCCGACAATAATGAACAATAAAATGATCCCGATTTTCATCAGCACGATGACGTTGTTAAACCGTGTGCTTTCTTTGACGCCCCGGCTGACAATCGCAGTGATGATGAGAATGATCACTGCGGCCGGAAGATTAAACACGGCGCCCGGCGTGCTCCCCGGCGCCCCTGCCAATGCGGCCGGAATATGAAGGTTGAAGCCGGCAAGCAGTGATTGAAAGTATGAAGACCAGCCGGTGGCAACAGCCGACAGCGCAATGACATATTCAAGCATGAGATCCCATCCGATCAAAAAGGCAAGCAGCTCTCCGAGTGTCACGTAGGAGTATGAGTACACGCTTCCCGAAATCGGAATCGAAGACGAAAATTCAGCATAGCAGAAGGCAGCGAGCGCGCAGGCGAGCCCCGCTAAAATAAACGATATGATGAGGGCGGGACCTGCGCCGGTCGCGGCCACTGTTCCTGTAATGACAAAAATCCCTGTACCGATGACACAACCGATACCGAGCAAGGTTAAATCAAATGCGCTTAACGTACGAGCAAGGCTTTTTGACTTGCTCTGCGCACTCAATGTTTCGAGCGTTTTTTTTCTAAATAATGAACTCATCAATAGTTCCTCCTGGAAAATTCAAAATATTCTAATCATTATAGCCAATTCTTGTTGTATTATATTGTCGAAATTTGGCGCAGTCAATAAAATGTTTTTCTACTTTAAATGATAGAAGCGAAAAAGCGTTGGTGTATCACAGGATAGTAATTTTTACTAATTAGATATTCAATTTTATGCAGGCTGAACCGATAGAAACAATAGATTCGCCCATATTTTGACTTGCGGTTAAAAAGGAGATGCTGACCATGTTTCAATATGAAGAGTTGAATAAACAGTTTATCGGCGGGAAATGGCAGGAAGGCAGCAGCCCAAATGTATTGGAAAACAAAAATCCTTATACTCAAAAAACATTCACAGCCTTCAAAAAAGCGACTGCTGACGATGTAGATGAAGCGTATCGGGCAGCGGCGCTGGCGAAGAAAAAATGGGATGCGGTGAATCCATTCGAGAAAAGAACCATTTTAGAAAAAGCCGTCACATATATTGAAGAGAACGAAGAAGCCATCATTTATTTAATTATGGAAGAGCTTGGAGGAACAAGGCTTAAAGCGGCCTTTGAAATCGGGCTTGTCAAAAACATCATGAAAGAAGCGGCAACGTTCCCTGTCCGTATGGAAGGGAAAATTCTTCCGTCAACAATAGACGGCAAGGAAAATAGATTATATCGCGTGCCGGCAGGTGTTGTCGGCGTTATCAGTCCATTTAACTTCCCATTCTTTTTGTCTATGAAATCAGTGGCGCCCGCACTCGGAGCCGGCAATGGCGTCGTGTTAAAGCCGCATGAGGAAACTCCGATTTGTGGCGGTACACTGATTGCAAAAATCTTTGAGAACGCGGGAATTCCAGAGGGGCTGCTGAATGTCGTTGTCACCGACATTGCAGAAATCGGAGACAGCTTTGTCGAACACCCCGTGCCGCGTATCATCTCATTTACAGGTTCTACGAAAGTCGGCAGCTACATCGGCCAGCTTGCGATGAAGCATTTTAAAAAGCCGCTTCTTGAACTCGGCGGCAACAGCGCTTTCATCGTGCTTGAGGATGCTGATATTGAATATGCGGTCAATGCGGCGGTGTTCAGCCGATTTACACACCAAGGACAGATTTGCATGTCAGCCAACCGGGTGCTTGTTCATTCTTCTATTTATGACAAGTTCCTAGAGCTGTATCAGGAAAAAGTGGAATCGCTGAAAGTCGGCGATCCGATGGACCCTGACACGATTATCGGACCATTAATCAACAGCAGACAGACGGACGGGCTAATGAAATCTGTGGAGCAAGCGATTGAAGAAGGCGCTGTTCCAGTGAAGCTTGGCGGATTTAACGGGACGATCGTGGAGCCGACGATCTTAAAAGACGTGAAACCGTTCATGAGCATCGCCAAGGAAGAGCTGTTCGGACCTGTCGTCTCCTTTATGAAGTTTGCTTCAGAAGATGAAGCGGTGGATATCGCAAACGAAACCCCGTTTGGCTTGAGCGGTGCTGTACATACATCAAATCTTGAGCGCGGCGTGGCTTTTGCGAAGCGAGTTGAAACAGGCATGATTCATGTCAATGACACGACCATCAATGATGAACCGAATGTGGCCTTCGGCGGTGAAAAGCAATCCGGTCTCGGCCGTTTGAACGGAGAATGGAGCCTTGAAGAATTTACGACACTGAAATGGATCTCGGTCCAGCACGAAAAACGCAGCTTCCCTTATTAAGAAAAGGAGTGAATGGAATTGAGCATAACGGAAAAAGAAACCGCAGACCTTCTGGACGCGTTTGTCAAAGTAGCCCCATATTTAAACAGCCTGATACAGGACGATATCACTATCGGCATTTACGATACGGAAAAACTGCTCGTAAATATACCGGCCAAAACCTTTTCTCTAAACGTAAAAGCCGGTGATCCGCTGCAGGAAGGGGATATTATCACAGACGCCATCCGCAGCAATCAGAAGAAGACGAGCATGGTTCCGAAAGAATTGTTCGGATTTCCATTGATCGCACGCGCCATCCCGCTCCACGACGAAAATGGAAGAGTGATTGGGGGCGTCGGCCTCGGAACGAGCCTCGAGGAGTCGTCTAAGCTGCATGATGTGGCGGAAAGCTTATCAGCCATTGTTGAACAAACAGCCGCAGCGATTTCCGATATTTCTGATTCAATCAACGGATTTTCATCTCAAATGACGGGGATTTCCTCCCAGGCGAAAAAGGTCAGCGAAAGCGCGGGTGAAATCGCCGATATTTCAGTAACCGTGAAAGGCATCTCTGACCAAAGCAATCTGCTTGGCTTAAACGCTGCGATCGAAGCGGCGAGAGCGGGCGAGTACGGAAAAGGCTTCTCTGTCGTCGCAGATGAAATCAGAAAGCTTGCAACGCATTCGAAAGAAAATGTCGGCCAGATTGACCAGATCACGAAAAAAATCCACAGCCTGCTGAAAGGGCTGGAGGAATCCATTGAGTCGATTAATCAGCATACAGATGGACAAGCCGCTGCCGTTGAACAAATTTCCGCCACGATGCAGGAGATTTCAGGAAGCGCGCAGCATCTCGCAAAAATGGCAGAAAATGCGCTTGAGGAAGAATAAGAGACCGGGGACAAACGTCCCCGGTCTTTTTCTATCCTGCATTTCCATGAAATTTGTCTGACGTTTTACTAGTTTTATTCCAGCGGCTGATTTAAAATGTACACATGAACTTACGTGAGGATTGATAGGAATCATGAGTATATTAAAAGCGGAAAATCTGTATAAAACATACGGAGATAAAACATTATTTGACCGTATCTCCTTTCATATTGAAGAGAATGAGAGAATCGGATTGATCGGACCGAACGGAACAGGAAAATCAACGCTGCTGAAAGTGATCGCCGGCTTGGAATCTATCGAAGAGGGAGACATCACGAAATCCGGCAGCGTGCACGTCGAATTTCTTCATCAAGATCCGGAGCTGCCTGCGGGACAAACTGTGCTGGAGCATATCTATTCCGGTGAATCGGCTGTGATGAAAACCTTGCGTGAATATGAAAAAGCGCTGTATGAACTGGGCGAAGATCCGGAAAATGAACAGCGCCAGAAGCACCTGCTGGCGGCGCAGGCAAAAATGGACGCGAACAACGCGTGGGATGCGAACACCCTGGCGAAAACCGTATTGTCTAAGCTGGGCGTCAACGACGTAACAAAGCCGGTCAACGAGCTTTCAGGCGGTCAGAAAAAACGGGTGGCCATTGCCAAAAACTTAATTCAGCCCGCTGATCTGCTCATTTTAGACGAGCCGACGAACCATTTGGATAACGAAACAATTGAGTGGCTTGAAGGATATTTAAGTCAATATCCCGGCTCTGTCATGCTGGTGACGCACGACAGGTATTTCTTAAATCGTGTCACGAACCGCATTTATGAGCTCGAACGAGGCAGCCTCTACACGTACAAAGGCAACTATGAAGTGTTTTTAGAAAAACGCGCGGAACGGGAAGCGCAGGCTGAGCAAAAGGAAACGAAGCGCCAAAACCTGCTGCGCCGCGAACTGGCTTGGCTGAGACGGGGAGCGAAAGCCCGTTCCACAAAACAAAAGGCAAGAATTGACCGAGTGGAGGCGCTTAAGGAGCAGAAAGGCACTCAGTCATCGGGCTCACTCGACTTTGCGATTGGCTCCCATCGTCTTGGCAAACAGGTCATTGAAGCGGAGAACGTGATGATCGCTTATGACGGCCGCAAGCTTGTCGATCGCTTTCATGAACTGGTCATACCGGGTGAACGGATTGGGATTATCGGGCCGAACGGCATCGGAAAAACAACGCTGTTAAACACCCTTGCCGGCCGGCATACTCCTGACAGCGGCCATATTACGATCGGACAGACGGTCAGAATCGGCTACTATACGCAGGATCATAGTGAAATGAAAGGCGAGATAAAGGTCATTGAATATATAAAAGCAACGGCGGAAGTCGTCAAAACAGCGGAAGGTGATATCATTACAGCTGAACAAATGCTCGAGCGTTTCCTCTTTCCGCGTTCGATGCAGCAGACGTATATCCGCAAGCTGTCCGGCGGAGAAAAACGCCGTTTATACTTGCTTCAGGTTCTCATGCAGGAGCCGAATGTCCTGTTTCTCGATGAGCCGACGAACGATTTGGATACTGAAACATTAAGCGTTCTGGAGGATTATATTGACCAGTTCCCCGGTGTCGTCATCACTGTATCCCATGATCGCTACTTCCTTGACCGTGTCGTCGATCGTTTGATTGTGTTTGAAGGAAATGGCGTCATTTCCCGCTTCCAAGGCTCCTACAGCGATTATATGGAGGAGTCAAAAACGAAAAAAACAGCTGAAAAACCGGCTGCTGAAGCAAAACCTGCTGAAGCCGAGCCGAAGAAAAAACGAAAAAAGCTTTCTTACAAAGATCAGCTTGAATGGGATGGCATCGAAGATAAAATTGCCCAGCTAGAAGAAAAGCATGAGCAGCTCGAAGCTGACATCGCCGCAGCAGGCAGCGATTTTGGAAAAATCCAAGAGCTGATGGCCGAGCAGGCAAAAACAGCGGAAGAGCTTGAGGCTGCCATGGACCGGTGGACAGAATTGTCCCTCATGATAGAAGAGCTGGAAAGCTGAAAAAAGTGCGGCCCGCAGGTGCCGCGCTTTTTTCACATAATGTACAAAAACGAACCGGCCAGCTTATGATAGGATGGAATTGTGTGTCAGCGGCACACGGAAAACCAACGGAGATGATGAAGTATGACATGGACGATCGTGATGTTAATCCTCATGAGTCTGGTAAAAATCGTATTAACCTGTCTGCCAACAGGCGTCATGGAATGGCTGCTCAGCAAATTCGCGGTGCACGCCAAGCTGAGTGACGAAAATGCTGTTCTCTCTCTAGATGGAAAATGTCTCGAGGGCGAAGAGAAACAGAAAGTGATTGCGCAATTCAACGAAGCTGTCTTCCTGGAGAAATATTATATTTACCCAGGTGACGAAGAGCGTTATTTATATCCGGAAAACGGCGGCACGCCGCTGGTGATAGATACGAAAAAAGGCAAAAAAGATGTGAAACTGTTTGTATACAGCTATGACGACCATATCGACGTCATCAAACAATACAAGAAGAAAGTCATTGCGTATCAATTGCTTTCTGAAAGCCTTCAAAAGCAGTCTCTGTCAGTGACAGGAAGTTTAGCTTAAATAGGAAGGTGAAAAACGAGTGCTTTGTGCCACTCGTTTTTTTATTGTATTTCAAAACTTTACGTTTACGTTAAGGTTCAAAAGGTGTATAATGGTAACAGAAACGGCGAAGGGGGATTTACCTTGGAATGGATGAAGATTGATCAAGTAGCCAAAAGAAGCGGGCTGACTAAGCGTACCATCCGATTTTATGAAGAAATCGGCTTGATTCCCGCGCCGAAACGGACAGACGGCGGCGTAAGGCTATATTCAGAGGATGATATGGAGGAGCTTGAAAAAGTCATCAGCACAAAAGAGGTGCTCGGGTTTTCTCTTCAGGAGCTTCAGCATTTCATGGAAACCAGCCGCCAATTAGAGTTAAACAAAGAGGGGTATTTGTTGTCACTGGATCCTAAGGAACGGAAAGAAAAACTGGAGGAAATTCAGGAAAGCCTGAATCACCAGCTGGATTTGATTGATGAGAAAATCCGTACATTCCAAAGCTTTAAAGAACGCCTGCAAGGCATGAAAAATAAAGCGGAACGTGCCATTCAATCAATCGAATGAAAAATTTTCCAAACGCTATTTTGTAGCGTTTCTTTTAATGGAATAAAAATGGAGGTCAAGTCAAATGGATAAGACAACACAAGTGAATCAGAAGCCGGGCTTGCTCAGTCAGCCGAAAGCGGTATGGGCTGTCGCGTTTGCCTGTGTGATTTCCTTTATGGGAATCGGGCTGGTCGATCCAATTCTTCCGGCAATTGCCGCACAATTACATGCTTCACCTAGTGAAGTATCACTCTTGTTTACAAGTTATTTGCTTGTCACCGGATTTATGATGTTTTTCTCAGGAGCCATTTCCAGCCGCATTGGCGCGAAATGGACATTAATTCTCGGACTTATTTTTATTATTGTGTTTGCGGGGCTTGGCGGCAGCTCAAGCTCAATTGCTCAGCTAGTCGGCTATCGCGGCGGCTGGGGATTAGGAAACGCATTGTTTATTTCAACAGCGCTTGCGGTTATTGTCGGTGTGTCTGTCGGGGGCAGCGCTCAAGCGATTATTTTGTACGAGGCGGCGCTCGGACTCGGGATTTCGGTCGGGCCGCTTGCAGGCGGAGAACTCGGAAGCATCTCATGGCGCGCACCGTTCTTCGGCGTATCTGTCCTGATGTTTATTGCGTTAATCGCGATTTCTTTGATGCTGCCGAAATTGCCGAAACCGGCGAAACGAGTCGGTATGTTTGATGCGATGAAGGCGCTCAAATATAAAGGCCTGCTGACGATGGCGGCATCTGCGTTCTTATACAACTTTGGATTTTTTATTTTGCTTGCTTATTCTCCGTTCGTGCTGGATTTAGATGAACACGGTCTCGGATATGTCTTTTTTGGATGGGGACTGCTGTTAGCCATTACGTCAGTCTTTACGGCGCCAATCTTGCATAAAGCGCTGGGTACAGTGCGTTCGCTTGTCGTTCTCTTTATCGCCTTTGCAGTCATTCTCATGATCATGGGGATCTGGACAGACCATCAGACTTTGATTATTACATGTATCGTTGTCGCCGGTGCTGTCCTCGGTATGGTGAATACGATCATGACAACCGCTGTGATGGGTTCTGCGCCGGTTGAACGTTCAATCGCGTCTTCAGCCTACAGCTCAGTCCGCTTCATCGGCGGCGCGCTCGCTCCGTGGATTGCGGGAATGCTCTCAGAACACTTCACCGCAAGCACACCGTATACGGTAGGCGGAGTTGTCGTTTTTGTCGGCATGCTTGTCCTTCTCATGGGACGTAAACATCTTGCCGGAGTTAAGGCGGGACATTAAAACGAAAGACACTGCTCGTGAGGCAGTGTCTTTTTTTAATCGTGGAATCTTCCCATTACAACCGTATTGTAGTAGTTTCCGTCAGAAAGCAATTTCTCCTTTTTTAAGATTCCTTCTGCTTCAAATCCGTAGGTCTTATATAGTGAAATGGCTCTTTCGTTTGTTTCCAGGACATTCAGTGAGATTTTTTTCATTCCGTTGGTATCCGCCCAAGAGAGAGATTGCTGTAAAAGATGCTTCCCAATGCCATAACCCCAAAATTCTTTTAACACGCATACACCGAACTCCGCTTTATGAGAGGATCGTTTTAAATCAGTTCCCTCACATCTGGAAAACCCCGCGAGCCTTTCCTGCACTTCAGCCACTAAAAATAAGTTTCTCTTTTTCTCAGTATCTTCCTTTATCCGTTGTTCAAAATCCAGTTCATCTATAAAATCCTCGCCCTTCTCTCGATCCATGTATTCCGTTTCACCATCAATCTTCAGCCTTAAGGCAGACAGCTTTTGTGCCTCTTCTACACGAGCTGATCGAATAGTATACTGAAGCCCATTTACATTGAATTCTTTTTTTCGATGATCATGTTATACCCCTTTACTGTCAGTATGTGTTATTCGTTATAATGGCATCATAATCGAAATGGTGCAGGGGAAGGACAGCCTTTATGACAAAATTTTACTATTTAACGGCTAAAACGCCTTTAGAAACCGGTTTTTTCAGGCAGCAAGAACGGCATTCGCGGAAAGGGCATCCGCTTAGGTCAGGCATCGACGCGGCGGGCATTTATCTTGAAGAAACTGAGGATGTATCCGTTCATCTACGATTGCCATATCATGTGATGGTCCATGCTGTAGAGGGGACGTTTGCCATGGATAAGGCAAAGCCTGACGAATATGATCAGAAGTGTTTACAGGCATTGTATCAATACATACACAGCGTCATGAAAAACAGCTTTTCTGTCGAGTGGTTCACCGCATGGGCTGATGAGGAGGACTTTAAGCTATCGGCGAAAAGAGAGCTGACACTTGATGAATTCACATCGCCATTGCAGCTCATTTTAAAAGACAGAGAGCTTCTGAGAATCGTTCAGAAAAAATGGCAGTGAAAAACCCGCCCTTCAGCAGGCGGGTTTTCTTCGATTTAAAGCACTTTCGTCGTCCAAGACTCGCAGTTCCACGTTTCTGTCGCGATATCCATATAAAACTCTGGCTCGTGGGAGATGAGCAGAATGGAGCCTTTGTATTCTTTAAGCGCGCGCTTGAGCTCTTCCTTCGCGTCGACATCCAAGTGGTTTGTCGGTTCATCGAGCACCAGCAGGTTTGTTTCTGAATTGATCAGCTTGCACAATCTGACTTTCGCTTTTTCGCCCCCGCTTAATACGGATACGCGGCTTTCGATATGTTTTGTCGTCAGCCCGCATTTGGCCAGAGCGGCCCGGATTTCGTACTGCGTGTAAGAAGGGAATTCGCTCCATACCTCTTCGATGCACGTATTGTTGTTTGACTCCTTGACCTCTTGCTCGAAATAGCCGGTAAAAAGGTGCTCGCCGCGTTCAACCGAGCCTTCAAGCGGCTGGATTTCGCCAAGCAGGCTTTTCAGCAAGGTCGTTTTTCCGATCCCGTTTGCGCCGTAAAGGGCGATTTTTTGCCCGCGCTCCATGCGGAGGTTGAGCGGGCGTGACAGCGGGGAATCGTAACCAATGACTAAATCCTTCGTTTCAAATATCAGCTTGCCTGACGTTCTCGCCGACTTGAAGTGGAATTCCGGTTTTGGCTTTTCTGCCGCAAGCTCGATCATATCCATCTTATCGAGTTTCTTTTGGCGGGACATCGCCATGTTTCTTGTGCTGACACGGGCTTTGTTGCGGGCAACGAAATCCTTCAGCTCCGCGACTTCTTGCTGCTGCTTTTTGTAGGCTGCTTCAAGCTGCTGTTTCTTCACCTCGTAGACTTCCATAAACTGATGGTAGTCGCCGACATAGCGTGTGAGCTCTTGATTTTCAACATGATAAATCAGGTTGATGACGCTGTTTAAGAACGGAATGTCATGGGAAATCAGGATAAACGCGTTCTCGTATTCCTGCAGGTAGCGTTTCAGCCACTCAATATGCTGCTCATCAAGATAGTTGGTCGGCTCATCGAGAAGCAGAATTTCCGGTTTTTCAAGGAGAAGCTTGGCGAGAAGAACCTTGGTGCGCTGTCCGCCGCTCAAATCGGTGACATCACGCTCCAATCCGATATCGCTCAAACCGAGTCCCCGGGCGATTTCTTCCACCTTAGAATCAATGACATAAAAATCATTATTCGTCAGCGCGTCTTGAATCACGCCGACTTCTTCAAGCAGCTTTTCGAGTTCATCGGGATCAGCTTCGCCCATTTTGTTGTAAATCTCGTTCATTTCCTCTTCCATCGCAAATAAATAATGGAACGCGTCTTTTAGGACATCACGAATGGATTTTCCTTTTTCCAGCACGGTATGCTGATCCAGATAGCCGACACGGACATTTTTTGACCATTCGACTTTTCCCTCATCAGGTTCAAGCTTTCCGGTAATAATATTCATGAAGGTGGATTTTCCTTCACCGTTTGCGCCGATCAGCCCGACGTGCTCGCCTTTTAGCAGGCGGAAGGAGACGTTATTAAAAATGGCCCGGTCACCGAAGCCGTGACTTAAATCCTTTACAGATAAAATACTCATATTTACACCTCTATCGTTTATCAAACACGCACAATCGGCGTGTATTATTCACCCTTATGATTATAAAGGAGGAATCGAAATGTTGAAAGGTATAGGAAAGAAAAAGAAAAATTGCGTTCTGGGCGAGCTTTTGAGATACTATGGAATAGATTTCACGAATTGAGGAGAACAAAAATGACGCAAACTTGGCCATTTTTACATAATGCACAATCATTTATACAAGAGAATTGGAATGCTTCCGGCTTTCAAAAGCCGACGCCTGTTCAGGAACAGGCGGCTCAGCTGATTATGGACGGAAAGGATGTCATCGCGGAATCGCCGACAGGCACAGGCAAGACGCTGGCGTACGCGCTTCCGGTCATGGAGCGGATCAAACCAGATCAGAAGCATCCGCAGACAGTGATCTTAGCGCCTTCGCGTGAGCTGGTGATGCAGATCTTTCAGGTGATTCAGGATTGGAAAGCGGGCTCGGAGCTGCGCGCGGCTTCCTTAATCGGCGGGGCGAACGTGAAGAAGCAGGTCGAAAAGCTGAAGAAACATCCGCATATCATTGTCGGCACGCCAGGCAGGGTGTTTGAACTGATTAAAGCGAAGAAATTAAAGATGCATGAAGTGAAAACGATCGTGCTTGATGAAACGGATCAACTTATCCTGCCGGAGCATCGCGAAACGATCAAGCAAATCATGAAAACGACATTAAGAGACCGCCAGCTTCTGTGCTTCTCTGCCACGCTCAAACAGGAAACAGAGGACGTGATCCGCGAATTGGCGCATGAGCCTGAGGTGTTGAAGGTGCAGCGAAGCAAGGCGGAAGCTGGGAAAGTGAAACATCAATATCTGATTTGCGACCAGCGTGATAAAGTGAAGCTGCTGCAAAAGCTGTCAAGGCTTCAAGGCATGCAGGCACTCGTGTTTGTGAGAGATATCGGCAACCTGAGTGTGTATGCGGAAAAGCTGGAGTATCACCATGTCGATCTCGGCGTGCTGCACAGTGAAGCGAAAAAAATGGAGCGTGCGAAAATCATTGCCGCATTCGAAGACGGGGAATTCCCGCTCTTATTGGCGACTGACATTGCCGCACGCGGCTTGGACATTGAAAACCTGCCGTACGTGATTCATGCCGATATTCCTGACGAAGATGGCTACGTTCACAGATCAGGCCGAACAGGCCGAGCTGGGAAAGAAGGGAACGTACTGAGCCTCGTCACAAAACTGGAAGAGTCAAAGCTGAAGAAAATGGCGAAGAAGCTTGGTGTGGAGCTGAGTGAAGCTGTGTATGCAGGCGGAAAACTGAAAACGAAATAAAAAGGAGGGCGAAAAGCCCTTCTTTTTTGTTGTAAAATAATAGAAAAGGTTATGCGCGGGGGTGGGGAGATGGCTTCAATAGACAGATTTCAAATAGTGAAGGAGCCTGAGCTGAAAATCATTGAACACTGGTTCCGAAATGAGGATACCAGGCGGAGAATGGATGGGATGTTGCCATTAGATGTGTGGTATGCACGAGTGAATGAAGATGAAAACGATTCTGTCATCATGGCATATGACGGGCAGCTGCCGGCGGGAATGGTCGTTATGGAGTTCGTGGAGGAGCGGGCGTATATTGGATTGATCGTCAATCCTTTGTACCGGCTTCAAGGGTATGGAAAACAGATATTGCAAAACCTGCGTAATCATCCTGATTTGACGAGAGTGCGGGAATGGGCCGCGTGCATTGAAGAAGACAATCAAATTAGTGTGGCTTGCTTTCAAGCAGCGGGATTTACGTTGGAAGACACTGAACCTGATGAAGATGGCTTTCTCACTTTGATTCTTCGTATCTGACCTCATACAAAAACAAAAGGAGGGCGAAAAGCCCTCCTTGTTTTCATTATCATATCAGCTCGGATCACTGACTTTGATCAGCTGTTTTCCTTTATTTTCGCCTTTAAACAAGCCGAGAAACGCGTCAGGAATGTTTTCGAAGCCTTCTGTGATGGTTTCCTCGTAATGAAGCTTTCCATCCTTCAGCCATTCGGCCAGCTGTTTTGCTCCTTCAGGAAAACGGTCGGAGTAGTCGCCTACGATAAACCCTTGCATCAGCGACTTCGTTTTGATCAGCTTCGATTGGACGCGGGGGCCCATGTCATCCGCATCGCTTTCCGCATTATAGGAAGAAATGGCACCGCACACCGGAATGCGGGCAAATTCATTGAGCAGGTTCATGACCGCATCTGAAATCGGCCCGCCGACATTGTCAAAGTATACGTCGACACCGTCAGGACAAGCGTTTTCAAGTGCTTTTTGAATATCATCAGCTGTTTTGTAATTGATGGCTTCGTCAAACTGCAGCTCCTGTTTTAAATAGGCGATTTTTTCATCAGAGCCCGCGATGCCGACAACTCGCGCGCCTTTGATTTTGGCAATTTGTCCAACCGTTGAACCGACGGCTCCCGCAGCTCCGGAGACAACAACGGTTTCGCCTTCTTTCGGGCGCCCGATGTCCAGCAGTCCAAAATATGCCGTCAAGCCGGTCATTCCTAAAATGCCGAGATAGGCCGAAGCGGGAGCGAGGCTTGTATCAATTTTTCGCAAGGCAGACTCGCTCACAGCGGAAAATTCCTGCCAGTTGAGGTTTCCGATGACGATATCGCCTTTTTTCAGATGCTCACCGTCTGACACGACTTCAGCGATCACCCCGCCAGAGAGCGGTTCATTCAAGCCGAACGGTTCGACATATGACTTCGTATCCTGCATACGGCCGCGCATATAAGGGTCAACGGATACATAAAGCGTTTTGACAAGCACTTCCCCTTGTTTCGGCTCGGGGACCGGAATGGTTTCAAAGCGAAAGTCTTCATGAACGGGAACACCTTGCGGACGTTTTGCTAATTGAATTTGCTGCTGAGATGCTGTCATTTTCATCCTCCTATCATTTCATTGACACCACTGTAACATGGAGAGGAGGAGAAATACAAAAGGTAAGCTGGCATACAAAAAAGGAGAGGGGTTTCCTCTCCTTTTTATGTCGCCCGTAATTTCGGGCACAGCCCCGTCGGCAGGCACATGGGCTTCTGGTCGATCGGGCTTCTCATGATGCAGCATTCCAAGCCGAAGACTTCACGGAAAAACGGCTGGGTAAACACATCTTCCGGTGTACCGGCATTGTATATTTTTCCGTCCAGCACACTGATCAGATAGTCGGCATATTGAGCGGCCTGGTTTAAATCATGGAGCACCATCACAACGGTGCGGCCGTGATCGCGGTTCAGCTTTTTCAGCAGTTCAAGCACTTCAATCTGGTGTGAAATGTCTAAATACGTGGTCGGTTCATCAAGCAAAAGTAAATCAGTGCCTTGAGCAAGCGCCATGGAAATCCATGCTCTTTGTCTTTGGCCGCCTGAGAGGGCATCCAGTGTCCGTTCTTTCAGCTCAATCATTCCCGTTGCTTCTAGCGCCCACTCTACCATATCGTGATCCTCTTGGGTATGCTTGGATAATAGCTTTTTATGAGGATGTCTGCCAAAATAGCATAATTCCTCCACTGTCAATCCTTCAGGCGCCTGAGGCGATTGAGGAAGAATGGCCAGCTTTTTGGCGACTTCTTTTGACGGCTGGCGGTGTATATCTTTTCCTTCCAATAGGACCGTACCGCTTTTTGGAGCCATCAGCCTGGCGAGCGATTTGAGGATTGTTGATTTCCCGCAGCCATTGGCACCGATGAGCGCAGTGATTTTTCCTTCTTCTATCTTTAAGTCGACTCCGTCAATAATCACCGTGCTGTCATATGAAAGAGTGAGCTGGTCTGCAGCCAGTTTTCCCATGGTATCCTCTCCCTACTGTTTCCTCGCTTCGAATTTCAATAAATATAAGAAATAAGGCGCTCCGATCACGGCTGTTAATATTCCGGCAGGTATTTCAACCGGAGGCATGATGCTGCGCCCTAACGTATCTGCAATTAATAAGATAATAGCACCAATCAATGCCGATGCAGGCAGTAAATATTTAGCTTTTTCTCCGGCAAGCCTTCTGGCGATATGCGGCGCAAGCAGCCCGATAAAACCGATTGATCCGACGACGGCTACACAGCTCCCCGCCAGTGCAACTGCGGTGAAAATCAGGATGAATCTC
Organism: Bacillus sp. RHFS10; assembly: GCF_016757475.1. Lineage (NCBI taxonomy): Bacteria > Bacillati > Bacillota > Bacilli > Caryophanales > Bacillaceae > Bacillus > Bacillus sp. RHFS10. The sequence continues at coordinate 120,629 of NZ_JAESPO010000003.1, read as the reverse complement.
AGCCTGTTTGCGTTTTCGCCGAGACCCTGTGCTAGCTCATCTCCGAGTGACATCAGATCCAGCTTCGGAATGAGGATGCAGACAATCGGCAAAAGGACAAGAAGCCATGGCGCAAGGAGCTTGACTTCTTCCCAGTTTCTTCCCCAGAGGCTGCCTGTCAGCCAAATGAGCGCTGCATTGACGTCGCCCGGAAACTTGACCATCATATATTGCATCCCGGCATGGCAGACCGCGCCTAATGCGATGCCTGATAAAGCCAATGAAGAGGGCTGAATGCCTTTTTTTCGGGCGATCATTAACAATAGTACAGCAATAATGGCTGCTCCGGCAAATGCGGAGAACGGAAGCACGTACACCGGCGATTCAGGAAACATTAGAATCACTGTCATCGCCGCGAGTCCGGACCCTTTTGAAATGCCGACAACGTCCGGAGACGCAAGGGGATTTCGGATGACGCCCTGCAAAATCGCTCCGGCCGCGGCCAGTCCAGCACCGGCCAAAATCGCTAATAGTATCCGTGGAAGGCGGTATTGCTGGATGATGAATTCAAAGGATTGATCCAGGCCCAGCAAATTCGTCACCACCGCATCCGGGGAAATGTATAATGCACCGAAGCCGATGCTGATGATAGACAGAACGATCAGAAGCACAGCCAATATGAGTATCGCCAGCAAGGGGCGTTTTTGCTTTCTGGTTGTTTTCTTCATTTCAGATTTCGCCCTTTCCTTGCCAAATATAAGAAGAATGGTGTTCCGATAATCGCGGTGACAATGCCGACCGGTGATTCATAAGGAAAGGCAATCCATCTGGCCAGAACATCTGCGTACACCAGCAAAATAGCACCGAACAGCGCTGAAAACGGAAGCACATATTGATAATGTTCTCCGATCAGCTTGCGGACAATATGCGGAACGAGCAGTCCGACAAAGCCGATCGGCCCGGCGACGGCTACGGAAGCGCCGGAAAGAATTAAAATGACAAAACTAATCAGAATCCGGATGCCGTTCATATTTTGCCCAAGCCCTTTTGCCGTTTCGTCACCGAGACCGAGAACAGAAATAGAACCGGAAAACATGAGGGCAAGCCCGATGCCGATGACAGAAAACGGAGCGATGGTCATGACGTCCTGCCAATTGCTGCCGTCTATCGCGCCTGTCATCCAGTACAGAACATCCTCTCCCGACTCATTTAAAATAATGATGGCCTGTGTCATGGAGGAGAGGAACAAATGCACCGCCATTCCCGACAGCGCCAGCTTGACAGGTGTCATTCCGCCGGATGAGGCAATCGTATACACAATCGCGCCTCCTGCGGCCGCACCCGCAAAAGCGAATACAACGGAGGAATAGGGCGATGCCGGCAGAATGACGAGAGCGGCAACAACAAAAAGAGACGCACCCGCATTCACACCGAAAATTTGAGGCGAAGCCAAAGGGTTTCTGGTCATGGCCTGCATCAGCGCCCCTGCTACGGCCAGGCTGGCGCCGACGAAAACGCCGATTAATGTGCGGGGAAGGCGAAGAGTAGAGATGATGAGCTGTTCCTTTGAACCGTCCCATACAAAAAGGTATTTCAATGAATCTATGATGCTGATATCTGAGGCTCCTACTGAAAGATTCAGCCCAAGCCCGAATATCAAAATGATTAGTGCGATGAGGAACATCATCAGTCTTGATGATGAACGCCGTTTGGCTGAATGATACAACAGTCTCACTTCCTTACTGCGTCTGGTTGCAAAAACGAAGAAGCAAGGATCTCCCCTCGCTTCTCATTGTCCTACTTATTATACACTTTTTTAAGCACGTCTTTGGCGCTTGTTTCACTAGACTTGATGCCTCTGAATCTTGTCCAAGTGTCACGGTCCGCATCATAGACTTGTCCGTTTTTCACCGCTTTGAGATTTTTCCAGAGCGGATTCGTTTTCCATTCATCTACAATGGTCTTGCCTTCATTGGCTGAAATGAACAAAATATCCGGGTCGATTTTGCTTAGTTGCTCGAGGCTGACCTCTTGATAGGCGTTATCCGATTTGACAGCGTGTGTAAAACCGAGCATTTTAAAGATTTCTCCGTCATAAGATGATGACGTATGAAGCTGGAATGAATCTGCTCTTGCAACCCCGAGGACGATGCTGCGGTTTTCATCTTTCGGAAGTTCCCCTTTTAGATGGTTGATGACTTTTTTGTGCTCGGCAAGCTTTTCTTTTCCTTCATCTTCTTTATTTAATGCTTTAGCAATGGTTGTAAAGCTGTCGATCGTCTCGTCATATGTCGCTTCCCGGCTTTTTAATTCAATCGTTGGGGCGATTTGTTTCAGCTGTTTATAAATGTTTTTATGGCGCTCAGCATCAGCGATGATTAAATCAGGCTTCAAGGAACTGATGACCTCAAGATTCGGTTCGCTGCGTGTACCTACAGATGTATAATCAATTGAGCTGCCGACAAGCTTTTTAATCATATCTTTTTTGTTGTCATCGGCGATGCCCGTCGGCGTAATGCCGAGATTGTATACAGCATCCAAGAATGAAAGCTCAAGGACAACCACTCGTTTAGGTGTGCCGCTTACTGTTGTTTTTTCTTCTTCGTGCTGGATCACTCTGGAATCCTTAGACTTGCTTTCGCTGCTTCCGCTGTTATTCTGGCTGGATGAACAGCCCGATATAATGAAGCAGGCGATTAATAAAACACTCATGATGGCAATCAACTTGTTAGAATAGGTGCGCATGTCATTCTTCCTTTTTTTAGATTTAGTAATGAGAATCATTATCACATGTAAACACTATAATAACATGGCTCATCATGTCAATATTTTTTAAATAAAGAAAGATGCGGGCTTACTGCTTTTTCATGAAAGCATCATCAGACACAAATAAATGGTATACAGCATTGCCGTGTCTGCGGGATAAAAACGCATTGGCATTGGCTTTAGAGGTTTCAAGCATGTCAGCGTTGACATATGGAAGGAGAGCGCCGAGATAGCCGGACAATTTCTTTTCTATTTCCTCTGAGAGCGCGAATTCAATGTCGCCAATATTCATGATAATCGAGAAAACAAAGTCGATATCGATTTGATATTTTTCCTCAGCAAAGACCGCCAGCTCGTGAATTCCGGGTGAACAGCCGGTCCGCTGATGGAAAATCTGTTTGACTAAATCACTCACAATCCATGCATTGTATTGCTGTTCTGGTGAAAAGTATTGCATTAGACATACCTCCTGCTTGTACGGATAAAGACAGCCATTCATGATCGTTTGCTCCGTGCAGCGGTTTCTCTTCGATTTTGACTTTTCTGAAAATATCTGTCGTTCCTATCACTTTACCATGGGCGGAAAATAAATGGCTACTACCATTCTTCCTGTTTTTCTCCTCAATGTTCTGGAATCTGTTTTATCAATATGCGATCGGGTATAAAAAAATATAGAAAACATGAAGGAGGAATGTTGAGATGAAACCAGTTGTAAAAGAGTATACAAACGACGAACAGCTCATGAAGGATGTGGAAGAATTACAGCAAATGGGTGTTGCGAAAGAGGATGTATACGTCTTAGCTCACGACGATGATAGAACGGAACGGCTTGCAGACAACACGAATGCCAACACGATCGGAGCCAAAGAAACGGGTCTCAAGCACGCGGTAGGGAACATGTTTAATAAAAAAGGTGACGAGCTCCGCAATCAAATTCATGAAATCGGCTTTTCTGAAGATGAGGCCGCTCAATTCGAAAAACGTTTAGATGAAGGGAAAGTGCTTCTTTTTGTGACAGATAATGAAAAAGTGAAATCCTGGGCTTAAAGCAGGGATATAACCCAAAAGGCAAACTTTGACCTTTTGGGTTTTTTGCGGTCTTTGCGGTGTATGGTTTGCAGAATGCCGCAATAAGATAGCGGAACATTTTCGGTTCTGCATGCCCCTCAATTTGCTATCATAATCTTTGTGAGAAATTGGGATATAATCTCACAAAATAGAAATTGGGGGTTCATAGAGAATGAAAAAAGTGATGTTAGCTACGGCTCTATTCTTAGGGTTGACTCCAGCTGGCGCGAACGCGGCGGATTTAGGCCATCAGACGTTAGGGTCAAATGATGGCTGGGGCGCGTACTCGACCGGCACGACAGGCGGATCAAAAGCATCGTCCTCGAACGTGTATACCGTCAGCAACAGAAACCAACTTGTCTCTGCATTAGGCAAGAAAACGGATACGACGCCTAAAATCATTTACATCAAGGGTACGATTGACATGAATGTCGATGACAATCTGAAGCCGCTTGACGCAGATGATTATGCTGACCCAGAGTACGATTTCAACAAATATTTAAAAGCTTATGATCCAAGCACATGGGGCAAAAAAGAGCCTTCCGGCACACAGGAAGAAGCCAGAGAACGTTCTCAAAAAAACCAAAAAGCACGAGTGATGATTGACATTCCTGCGAATACAACGATTGTCGGTTCAGGGACAAATGCCAAAATCGTGGGCGGAAACTTCCAAATCAAGAGTGATAATGTCATCATCCGCAACATCGAATTCCAGGATGCTTATGACTATTTTCCGCAATGGGACCCGACTGACGGGAGCTCAGGAAACTGGAACTCACAATATGACAACATCACAATAAACGGCGGCACGCATATATGGATTGACCATTGCACATTTAATGACGGATCCCGTCCTGACAGTACATCACCAAAGTATTATGGAAGAGAATATCAGCATCATGACGGCCAAACAGATGCTTCTAACGGCGCCAACTATATCACGATGTCTTACAACTATTATCACGATCACGATAAAAGCTCCATTTTTGGATCAAGCGACAGCAAAACCTCCGATGATGGCAAATTAAAAATTACGCTTCACCATAACCGCTACAAAAATATCGTTCAGCGCGCACCGAGAGTCCGCTTCGGGCAAGTGCACGTATACAACAACTATTATGAAGGCAGCAAAAGCTCCTCCGGCTATGCTTTCAGTTATGCATGGGGAATCGGAAAGTCATCTAAAATCTATGCTCAAAACAATGTCATTGACGTACCGGGACTGTCAGCTGAGAAAACAATCAGCGTATTTAAGGGTGGAACGGCTTTATATGACTCAGGCACATTGCTGAATGGCACGCAGATCAGCGCATCAGCTGCAAACGGGCTGAGCTCTTCTGTCGGCTGGAAACCATCTCTCCACGGCACAATCGATGATTCCGCGAATGTGAAATCGAATGTTATATCTCAAGCGGGTGCGGGTAAAGTAAATTAAGAAATGAAAAACACAAAGGGCTGCTCACCTTTGTGTTTTTTTAATTAATTAAATTATTTATTAATTTAGTTAAGGAGTAGAATGGGAAAGGGGATTAGAAAACAAGTATATAGGAGGAGACCTATTTATGGCTTCAGAAAAAGACGCAGGAAAACAGTCAGCAGTAAAACTTGTACCATTGCTTATTACTGTCGCTGTGGGATTGATCATCTGGTTTATTCCCGCTCCGTCCGGACTTGAACCTAAAGCTTGGCATTTGTTTGCGATCTTTGTCGCGACAATTATCGGCTTTATCTCCAAGCCCTTGCCAATGGGTGCAATTTCCATTTTTGCATTGGCGGTTACTGCACTAACTGGAACACTATCAATTGAGGATACATTAAGCGGATTCGGGAATAAGACCATCTGGCTGATCGTCATCGCATTCTTTATTTCCCGGGGATTTATCAAAACCGGACTCGGTGCGAGGATTTCGTATGTATTCGTTCAGAAATTCGGAAAAAAAACCCTTGGGCTTTCTTATTCACTGCTGTTCAGTGATTTAATACTTTCACCTGCCATTCCAAGTAATACGGCGCGTGCAGGAGGCATTATCTTTCCTATTATCAGATCATTATCCGAAACATTCGGATCAAGCCCGGCAAATGGAACAGAGAGAAAAATCGGCGCCTTCTTATTAAAAACCGGTTTTCAGGGGAACCTGATTACATCTGCCATGTTCTTAACGGCGATGGCAGCGAACCCGCTGATTGCCAAGCTGGCCCATGATGTCGCAGGAGTGGACTTAACATGGACAAGCTGGGCAATTGCCGCGATTGTACCGGGGCTTGTAAGCTTGATCATCACACCGCTTGTGATTTACAAACTGTATCCGCCGGAGATCAAAGAAACACCGGATGCTGCGAAAATCGCAACAGAAAAACTGAAAGAAATGGGACCGTTCAAAAAATCAGAGCTTTCCATGGTTATCGTATTTCTTTTAGTGCTTGTGCTGTGGATTTTTGGCGGCAGCTTCAACATCGACGCAACCACAACCGCATTGATCGGTTTGGCTGTTCTATTATTATCACAGGTTCTGACTTGGGATGACATTAAGAAAGAACAGGGCGCTTGGGATACGCTGACTTGGTTTGCGGCGCTTGTCATGCTGGCCAACTTCCTGAATGAGTTAGGCATGGTGTCTTGGTTCAGTAATGCCATGAAATCATCTGTATCAGGGTTCTCTTGGATTGTGGCATTCTTAATCTTAATTGTTGTGTATTTCTATTCACACTATTTCTTTGCAAGCGCGACAGCCCACATCAGCGCGATGTATTCAGCATTTTTGGCTGTGATCGTGGCAGCGGGCGCACCGCCGCTTTTGGCAGCATTGAGCCTCGCGTTCTTCAGCAACCTGTTCGGTTCAACGACTCACTACGGCGCTGGAGCGGCTCCGGTTTTCTTCGGAGCAGGCTATGTTCCGCAAAGCAAATGGTGGTCCATCGGATTTATCCTGTCAATCGTCCATATTGTCGTATGGCTTGTTATCGGTGGATTATGGTGGAAAGTACTAGGAATATGGTAGAAAGAAAAGGCAGACGCGGTCTGTCTTTTTTATATTCACTCCATTCAACGAATCTACATTCCTCCAATATTTTGCCCTTTTCAAGATAATGGATTTTGAAAAATAAGAAAATTAGCTATGAAAAATGGTATGATCTAGGTAGAAAGGACGGCTGGTGCTGTGGTGAAAAAGCGGTTCCATTTTTCTCTGCAAACAAAAATAATGGGGCTGATTGCGGCTCTGCTGGTTTTTGTCATTGGTGTGCTGACCATTACGTTAGCCGTTCAGCATACACAGGAAGAACGAAGACAGGCTGAGCAGCTTGCGGTTCAGACGGCGAGAACCATTTCCTATATGCCGCCGGCTAAAGAGCTTATTGAGAGAAAAGGCGGACATGCGGCAGAGGCGCAAGAGGTCATTGAACAAATGAAAGAACAGACTGGCGCTTATGCTATTTATATTTTAGATGAAAAAGGAGGCATTCGGAGCGCCTCGGGCAAAAACGGCCAAAAGAAGCTGGAGCGCAGCAGAGAAATTTTGTTTGGCGGCTCACACGTTTCTGAAACAAAAGCGGATGAACGGCGGGTGATCAGAGGGAGCGCCCCGATTATGAAAGAACAGAAGGGATACAGCCAAGTGATCGGCAGCGTATCTGTTGATTTTCTGCAAACGGAGACAGAGCAAAGCATCAAAAAACATTTGAGAAATTTGAGTGTGATCGCTGTGCTTGTGCTGCTGCTTGGATTTGCCGGTGCCGCCGCGCTGGCGAAAAGCATCAGGAAGGATACGCTTGGCCTTGAGCCGCATGAGATCGCGTCTCTTTATCGGGAGAGGAATGCAATGCTTTTCGCGATTCGAGAAGGGGTTATTGCTACCAATCGGGAAGGCGTCGTCACGATGATGAACGTGTCGGCTGCTGAGATGCTGAAGCTTCCCGAGCCTGTGATCCATCTTCCTATTGATGATGTCATGCCGGGCGCCGGGCTGAAGAATGTGCTTGAGCAAGGAGAGATGCTGCCGAACCAGGAGGTAAGTGTCAACGATCAAGTCTTTATTATCAATACGAAAGTGATGACTCAAGGCGGGCAGGCGTATGGGATTGTCGTCAGTTTCCGGGAGAAAACAGAGCTGAAAAAACTGATCGACAAACTGACAGAGGTCCGCAAATATTCAGAGGATCTTAGGGCTCAGACCCATGAATTTTCAAATAAGCTTTACGCGATCTTAGGGCTGCTTGAGCTTGGGGAGTATGATGAAGCCGTTGATCTGATTAAAGAAGAATACACGATACAAAATGAACAGCATGATATATTATTCCAGAACATCGATTCACAGCAGGTACAGGCGATTTTGCTGGGGAAAATGGGCAAAGCTTCGGAAAAAAAGGTCAAGCTGGCTATCGATGATAACAGCTCGCTCGCGCCTCTTCCTGCACATATCGGCTTATCCCATCTCATTACGATTATCGGGAACCTAATTGATAACGCTTTCGAAGCTGTAGTCGATCAAAGCGTGAAGGAGGTATTGTTTTTCATCACGGATATAGGGCATGACATTGTCATCGAAGTATCGGACACAGGGCCCGGTGTGCCGCCCGATAAGATGGAAGCTGTGTTTCAAAGAGGCTTTTCTTCAAAGGGGATGAAGAGAGGCTACGGTCTGGCCAATGTCAAAGACTCAGTGCATGAACTGGGCGGCTGGATTGAACTGGCGAATCAAAAAACTGGCGGTGCGGTATTCACTGTATTTATACCGAAGGAGAAACAAAGGGGGAATCCATTTGATTCACATCGCGATTGCGGAGGATGATTTTCGGGTTGCGCAAATCCATGAGAGATTGATTGAACAGCTTGATGGATTCAAGGTTATCGGCAAGGCGGCAAACGCTAAAGAAACAATGGCGCTTTTGGAGAAACAAAGGGCTGATTTGCTTCTGCTGGATATTTATATGCCGGACGAGCTTGGGACCACATTGATACCTGAGATACGAAGGCGTTTTCCCGAAGTGGATATTATGATTATCACAGCGGCAACAGAAACCCGGCATTTACAAGAAGCACTCCGGGCCGGGATAGCCCACTATTTGATCAAACCCGTAACGGCTGACAAGTTCAGACAGGTGCTGCTTCAGTATAAAGAAAAAAGGAAGCTACTTTTGTCTCAGCCGGAGGTCAGCCAATCTTTAATCGATCATATATTCGGGAACGGTGTGAAGACATCTTTGCCGGCAGAGGAGTTGCCGACAGGCATTAATTCGATTACACTGCGAAAAATTAAGGAAGCGCTTCGGAATGCGTTAGAAGGATTGACAGCGGAAGAGCTTGGGGAAAAAATGGGGGCGTCACGAACGACTGCCCGCCGTTATGCAGAGTACCTTGTGTCAAAGGAAGAAGCACGAGCCGAGCTTGAGTACGGGATTATCGGCAGGCCGGAGAGAAAATATTATTTGGCGGCGGATTAGATATGAAAAAATGTATGATTCTATTGATTGCGCTATTGCTTTTTATGCAGGGTGACATCCGGCAGGCGGCTGCGCCGCGCCTGCCGGACGGGCCGGTTGAAATTGTCGTCCCCGCCGAGCCTTCTGGCGGCTGGGATGTCACAGCGCAGGCGATCCAATCCGTTCTGCGGCAGAAGCAGATCGTAAAGGGTGAAGTTCATATCGTCTATAAACCGGGCGGCGGGGGAGATAAAGGCTGGAAGTATGTCAACAAAAGCAGTAAACAGACCATCAGCATGACGTCCAGTTTAATCCTGAGCAATGATCTTCTCGGGCAGAGCAAATTAAAAACGGGCGATTTTACTCTGCTTGCCATTCTCTCTAAGGAATGGCATACGGTTGCATTGCCAAAAGGATCGGCGATAGCAAACGGCAAGGATTTGCTGAATAAGATTAAGATGAATCCCGGTAAGGTAAAAATCGGCTTTGCGCCGGGGTTTGGAAATGATGATCAGCTTTCGTTCGTCAGAGCGGCAGATATGTACGGCATTGACCCTTTTAATATTCAATTTTTGCAGTATGAAAGCAGTGAACAGCTCATTCAGGCGCTGATCAGACATGAGATAGAAGCGGCTTCAATGACACTTTCTGAAGCGAAACCATATGAGCGGCACGGAGATATCACGTTAGCTGCTGTAACGTCTGATAAAAGACTTTCCGGTTTCCCAGACGTACCGACGTGGAAGGAGCAGGGGATCCCATTTGTGTTTTCTCATTGGAGAGGGATTTTGGGCCCGAAAAACATGTCGGAGGAAGAGATTTCTTACTGGGATCAAGCGCTAAAGAAGGTCACATCTTCGCCCGAGTGGAAGCGGAAAATAAACGAACAGGACTGGGAAAGCTTTTATTTGAACAGCAGGGAAACGAAACGGTTTCTTGAACAGCAATCCGCTTTTTATCAAAGCATTATGACAGGAAATTAAGATCCCGGCATGTCCGGGATTTTTTTCGTGTCGAAAAACCCTCGCATTCATTGTCAAGTCTGCGCGTCGGTGCTCACCAGTTATGAAAGGAACGGCGGCTAATCGCTCGGGCGTCCTGCATAAACGCCACCGTCATCACATCCTGTGAAAGTCTGCTCCAATGCTCGCCTTTCCTAGACTTCAAAGGGTATCAATCACGCTATCTTTTTATGTGCCCAGAAATGATCAAAAAGAACATAACGGTTTTTAAAATTTAAAAATACAAAAAAACCAAATTATTTACTTGTGATTGGTTTTCCCATACGATGGCAAAAAGGCAAGACAAAAAGGGGAGTAAGGGAGAAGAAATGTAAGCGGATTCATTTAAGGGGGAATGGATGTGTTAGCAATCTTAGGCTTTCTCATGATGCTCGTGTTTATGGCATTGATCATGACAAAACGGCTCTCTGTACTGACAGCGTTAGTTTTGACGCCGATTGTGTTTGCGCTCATCGCCGGATTTGGATTTACTGAAGTCGGGGACATGATGATTTCTGGGATTCAGCAGGTAGCGCCGACTGCGGTCATGATAATGTTTGCGATTTTATATTTTGGAATTATGATTGATACAGGACTGTTTGATCCTGTGGTTGGGAAAATCTTAAGCATGGTCAAAGGCGACCCGTTAAAAATTGTTGTCGGGACCGCGGTTCTCACGATGCTCGTCGCCTTGGACGGGGATGGTTCGACCACTTATATGATTACGACAAGCGCGATGCTTCCTCTCTATCTGCTGCTCGGCATCCGGCCGATTATCCTGGCGGGCATCGCGGGTGTCGGCATGGGGATCATGAACACGATTCCGTGGGGAGGCGCGACGCCGCGGGCGGCGAGTGCGCTGGGGGTTGATCCGGCTGAGCTAACAGGGCCGATGATTCCTGTCATCGCAAGCGGGATGCTTTGTATGGTTGCGGTTGCGTATGTGCTTGGAAAAGCAGAACGAAAACGCCTTGGCGTCATTGAACTGAAACAGCCGGCCAATGCCAATGAACCGGCAGCTGCGGTTGAAGATGAGTGGAAGCGGCCGAAGCTATGGTGGTTCAATTTATTGTTAACGCTTTCTTTGATAGGATGTTTAGTATCGGGGAAAGTCAGTTTAACCGTACTGTTTGTCATTGCGTTCTGCATCGCACTGATTGTGAATTATCCAAACCTTGAGCACCAGAGACAGCGCATTTCGGCGCATTCCGCCAACGTGCTTGCGATTGGCTCGATGATTTTTGCTGCGGGGGTTTTTACGGGGATTTTGACAGGCACCAAAATGGTTGATGAAATGGCGATTTCGCTCGTGTCTATGATTCCAGAACAAATGGGCGGGCTGATCCCGGCGATTGTGGCCTTAACAAGCGGCATTTTCACATTCCTGATGCCGAATGACGCGTATTTCTACGGGGTGTTGCCGATTTTATCAGAAACGGCTGTCGCATACGGTGTGGATAAAGTGGAAATTGCCAGAGCTTCTATCATCGGCCAGCCCATTCATATGCTGAGCCCGCTTGTCCCGTCCACTCATTTGCTTGTCGGACTTGTCGGGGTTTCTATTGACGATCATCAAAAATTTGCATTGAAGTGGGCGGTTCTCGCAGTCATCGTCATGACGGCTGTTGCTCTATTGATAGGCACCATCTCTATTTCCGTATGATAATTCAGGCGTAATGACATACACTAACGGCATCAACATACCGGAGGTGTCTTCATGAGTGATCCTTATATGCCGCTGACTTCAGTCAGAAGCGGAACGGGGTTTGAAGCGGCAAAAGGAGTGCACGGCGTAACTGTGCAAATTGCGAATGTTTATTTTATTCAGCTGCCTTCTGAACCTCACTCATTTGTTTTAATTGATGCCGGCATGCCTCAATCAGCCGACATGATAGTCAATGAAGCTAAACAACGATTTGGCGATGATTTTCAGCTCAAGGCGATTATCCTTACACACGGGCACTTTGATCATATCGGGGCAATCGAAGAGCTTCTTGAGCATTGGGATGTTCCTGTTTATGTCCATTCTCGGGAAATGCCTTATGTAACAGGTAAAGAGGATTATCCTCAGGCTCGTCCTGACAGCAAAAGCGGGCTGGTTGCCAAGCTTTCGCCGCTGTTTCCGCGGCACTCTATCGATATTTCGTCACAAGTACAGGCACTGCCGGAAGACGGCTCTGTTCCGTTTCTTGAGGAGTGGGTGTGGATCGCGACCCCGGGTCACACACCCGGCCATATTTCGTTATTCCGCGAGGATGGACGCGTGCTTGTGGCAGGAGATGCTGTCATTACAGTGGAACAGGAGAAAATGGCGGACGTCTTGATTCAAAAACAGGAGCTTCATGGGCCGCCGGCTTATTTTACGCCTGATACAGAGACGGCAGCAGAATCCATTCAGAAGCTTGCCGGCCTTGAACCGGAAGCGCTGCTGACCGGGCACGGCATACCGATGACCGGCAAAAACTTTCGCAGCGACTTAACTGAATTGGCAAATCGCCTATCGTCTCTTTGACACCCGCACACGCGGGTGTTTTTATTGTTTTTCCAAGAAGATGCAGGGAAACCATTTGTCTTCCCGCTTAAAAACGATACAATGAGAAGCATGAATGCGATTTGAAGGAGAGAGTTTGTTGAAAGAAAAAGAAATACTCTGGAACGAAGCGAAAGCGTTTATTGCAGCATGCTATCAGGAGTTGGGAAAGGAAGAGGAAGTGAAAGACCGTCTCGATAGCATAAAAAGTGAAATTGACCGGACCGGGAGCTATACACATACGAAGGAAGAGCTTGCTCACGGAGCGAAAATGGCTTGGAGAAACAGCAATCGCTGCATCGGCAGATTGTTCTGGAATTCTCTGAATGTCATCGACAGGCGTGACGTCCGTACGAAGGAGGATGTGCGGGGCGCCCTTTTTCATCACATTGAAACCGCCACAAATAACGGGAAAATCAGGCCGACCATTACGATTTTTCCTCCGGAAGAGAAGGGTGAAAAGCAAGTCGAGATTTGGAATCATCAGCTGATACGGTATGCTGGTTATGAGTCAGGCGGAGAAAGAATCGGCGACCCGGCTTCCCGTTCCCTTACCGCAGCCTGCGAGCAGCTTGGCTGGCGCGGAGAGCAAACCGATTTTGACTTGCTGCCGCTCATTTTTCGCATGAAAGGCGATGAACAGCCGGTCTGGTATGAACTGCCGCGTTCACTTGTCATCGAGGTTCCAATCACACATCCGGACATCGAAGCGTTTTCTGATCTGGATCTGAAATGGTACGGCGTGCCAATTATTTCTGATATGAAGCTTGAGGTCGGGGGGATTCATTATAATGCCGCGCCGTTTAACGGCTGGTATATGGGCACGGAGATCGGGGCAAGAAACCTGGCAGATGAAAAGCGGTACAACAAGCTCAAAAAAGTGGCGTCCGTTATTGGCATTTCCTCTGATTACAATACGGATTTATGGAAGGATCAAGCGCTTGTTGAATTGAATAAAGCTGTGCTGCACTCGTATAAAAAGCAAGGTGTCAGCATCGTTGACCATCATACGGCAGCAAGCCAGTTTAAACGGTTTGAAGAACAGGAGGAAGAAGCGGGCAGAGAGCTGACGGGAGACTGGACGTGGCTGATTCCGCCGATTTCATCCGCTGCCACTCATATCTTCCACCGTTCCTATGACAACGCAATCGTTAAGCCGAATTACTTTTATCAGGATAAGCCTTACGAATAAACAATGGAAAATCGTTGATGGCCTTCAAGGCTGCTGGATTCAGTGACTGAGAGGTCGGTAACCTTTGAGAAAGGACTGCCTTTTTTTACAGCCTCAAGAAACGATTGTAACGTGTTTTCCGGGCCTTCCGCCAAAATCTCGACACGGCCGTCATCACGGTTTTTGACCCAGCCTGCCAGTTTTCGCTTGTCAGCTTCCATTTGAACAAAATAGCGAAAGCCCACACCTTGAACCCGGCCGTCTGCAACGATTCGATATTGAAGCATGGAAAAACCACCTTTTCTTTTTATGATAATCAATCATTTTACAACCTGTAAAGGGGATGTGTTCGTATGAAACCACCGCACTATTCAGTTCTTTCTCTTAATCTCGGGAAGCCGCAGACGCTTGAATATGACGGAAAGAAAATCGAAACCGGCATCATGAAGCAGCCGGCTGATTCCGCTGTCATGCTGTATCGGGAGAATTTTGATGGAGACGGACAGGCGGATCTCATCAATCATGGGGGACCTGATAAGGCGGTCTGTGTCTATCCGGCAGAGCACTATCCGTTTTGGGAAGAGTTCCTCTCAAGACCGCTGCCAAGCGCTGCGTTTGGTGAAAATCTGACCGTCAAGGGCCTGACCGAGGAGAACGTTTGCATCGGGGATGTGTACAAGCTTGATGAAGCTGTTGTCCAGGTCAGCCAGCCGCGCCAGCCGTGTGTAAAGCTGGCGAAAAAGTTTGGCGTAAAGGATATGGTGATGAAGGTTCAAGAAACCGGCTATACCGGATTTTATTTTCGCGTGCTGGAAGCGGGCAGAGTGTCTCCCGGCGCCAAACTTGAATTGCTGTCCAGAGGCGAGAAAGACATATCCGTTCAATTCGCAAACCGTATCAAATACCATGATGCGAAAAACCTCGCCGCCATTGAACGGATTTTAAGTGAAGACACACTGTCGGAAAGCTGGAGAGCGTCCTTTATGAAAAAAAGGGACAGGCTGCAGCCGGCTGAATAGAAAAAAAGCCGCGCATACAACGTGCGCGGCTTTACTATTCTTAAGATCAATTTTTCTTTGTTTCAAGCAGGTTGGCAAGAAAATAGGTTTTATAGCTTTGAAGCTTTCTTCCTTCATAGTGCGTGATCCCCTGCTTTTTTAATTCTGCCACATACCAGCCTTTACTGCCGTAATGCATGTCAGAAAACTCCTTTCCCTATCTCTCCCGCTGGAGAGGATTTTACCAAGCGATTGGCATTGTAACATCTATGGAAAGATGCTGAAAAGAGGTGCGGGAAAAACTGAGCCTTTTGCACTAGCTGTAAGAATCTTCTTCTGTATGTATATGCGGAGAAAAGGCTGAGTATGATTTAATGGCCGGTCAGTTTGATGATGACAACGCCCAATGTCATAATGCTGAAAACAATGCCGATATATGTGAGCATCCCGTTTTTTTTCTTCACGCCATAAACGGTCATAATAATACCTTCAATGAAAAAAATGATGCCGAAAATAATAAACCACATGCAGATAAAGGCTCCTTTCGCAGACATAATAGTAGTGTAGCATATCTGGAAGAGCCGGGCTGTGACAATATCAAGAAAGCCGGGCAGCATATGCGCCCGGCTCTTGTTTTTTATTGCTTATCAACCAATTTGACCAGCAGCTGTGCCAAATGTTTTTTCTCGTCTTCGTCCGCAACACTCCAAAGCTCTTGCAGGAGCATTTCTTCACTGTTGTGCGGCTCTTCATGCTTCGCGAGGTAGTCTCCCAGGATCGCGGCGCTTTTCACAAGCTTGCCGTCATCCAATCCCAGCTTTTTGCCTCGGTTCACTTGTTTACTCAGGTAGCCTTTAAATTCCTCAAAGTCTTTTAAAATGTCTTCTTTTGTTGCGCCATGCATCGCATTCATTTCATTTTCAATTTTGATTTTTTCTGGATCTCTGTTCATTGCAATACCTCCTCCTGCAGAATAGTGATGATTTACCTGCAATTGGAGGAGGTTAAACCTTCCGGCAGCCCGGGATGTGTTTTACAGTTTTGTCAGGATAATCGGTTCATCTTTTGTGATAACGATGGTGTGTTCAACTTGGGCAACCATGCTTTGATCAGGCGTCTTGAACGTCCAGCCGTCTCCAGCTTCAACAATCGTTTCCGCTTTCGTTGAAATAAACGGTTCAAGCGCGATAACTGTGCCGTTTTTGAAAAGCGCGTTATCAAACGGATCATAATAATTCATGATGTGGTTCGGCGCTTCATGCAGGCTTCTGCCGATTCCGTGTCCGGTCAGGGTTTTGATGACGGTAAAGCCTTTAGAGCGTGCTTCATGATAAACGGCTCTTCCGATTTGGTTTTGGCGCTTGCCTGCTTTTGCCTGCTGCAGCCCTTTTTGGAAAGCGTCTTCCGCGCATTGGCAAAGCTTATGAAGGCGTTCTTCTCCTTCGCCGAGCACAAATGAGATGCCTGTGTCGGAATAAAAACCGCCGAATTCAGCGGAGATGTCAATGTTCACAAGATCTCCCGCTTTTAAAATTTTGGAAGTGCTTGGTATGCCGTGAGCCACTTCATCATTTACGCTGATGCATGTCACACCCGGAAAATCGTATTCCTTCTCAGGAGCTGAAACTGCACCGTGCTCATCAAGAACCGCTTTTCCGATAAGGTCAAGGTCTTTTGTGCTCATGCCGGGCTCTGCTTTCCGTTTCATTTCTTCACGCGCCAGCGCTACGATTCTTCCGATTTTTTTCAGGCCTTCTAATTCTTGATCGTTTGTTACAATCATCTGTCATTCCCGCTTTCTTTTTAAATAATCTATTTTAAGCTTACCACAACTGCCTTAAAAATAGGAAACACACGGACCTGGGAAAAAAGAAACACCCCGGGAAAATTGGTATAGATCACTAGATATCCTATATGGTATATTTGAAAAAAAAGGGTATGAGGGGGATGGGTATGCTTTCATTTTTACAAAAACTCGGGAAGTCATTTATGCTTCCGATTGCGGTTCTTCCTGCGGTTGGAATTATCCTTGCGCTTGGCAGAGAGGATTTATTGAATATCCCGTTTGTCTATCAAGCGGGGGCGGCGATTTTTGATCATCTGCCGCTCATTTTCGCGATCGGAATTGCCATCGGCATTTCAAAGGACAGCAATGGGGCCGCGGGTTTATCAGGCGCGATTTCATATCTGATGCTGGACGCAGCGACAAAGACAATTGATAAAACAAACAACATGGCGGTGTTTGGGGGAATCATTGCCGGTTTAATTGCCGGTTACACCTATAACCGCTTCAAGGATACAAAGCTGCCTGAATATCTGGGATTCTTCAGCGGCAGGCGGCTTGTGCCGATTGTAACAGCCATTATTACGATTATTTTAGCCGGCATCTTCGGAACCGTCTGGCCGCCGATTCAATCAGGGATTAATACGTTTGGAGAATGGATGCTGGGGCTCGGCGGCATCGGGGCTGGCATATTCGGCCTGTTCAACAGGCTGTTAATACCGCTTGGTCTTCACCACGTGTTGAACAATATTTTCTGGTTCCAATTCGGAGAATATAACGGAGTGACGGGAGACCTGGCGCGCTTTTTCGCGAAAGATCCGACTGCGGGCACATATATGACCGGTTTCTTCCCAATCATGATGTTCGGTCTTCCGGCGGCGTGTCTGGCTATGGTTGTGACTGCAAAGCCGTCAAAACGGAAAGCAACGGCGGGAATGATGATCGGATTTGCCTTGACTGCGTTTATCACAGGGATTACGGAGCCGATTGAGTTTGCGTTTATGTTTTTGTCTCCGCTATTATACGCTGTTCACGCGGTCTTAACCGGGCTGTCTTTATTTATCGTCAACTTGCTCGGCATCCGCTCAGGCTTCTCTTTTTCAGCAGGAGCCATCGATTATGTGCTCAGCTACGGAATTGCAGAAAAGCCGCTGCTTCTGCTTCTGGTAGGCATATGCTATGCGGCTGTATACTTTATTGTGTTTTATGTGCTGATTAAGGCATTGAATTTAAAAACGCCGGGACGGGAAGATGATGATGTGGATGAAGTGCTGGATGAAAATACCGTTCAGGATGTGAATGAAAACATCATGCTCAAAGGGCTCGGCGGAAAAGAAAACCTTCAAACCATTGATCATTGCGCCACAAGGCTGCGGCTGACTGTGAAGAATACCGCTTTAGTGGATGAAGCGCTGCTAAAGAAAGCAGGCGCAAAAGGGGTTGTCAAATCAGGCGGACAATCGGTTCAAGTCATCATTGGCCCAAATGTGGAATTTGCGGCGGAGGAATTGAGAGCTGCGGTAAAATAAAAAAGCGGAGAGGGCATCCTCTCCGCTTCAGCGTGTCGACAAACCTTCGCATTCGTTGTCAGTCCTGCGCGTCGATGCTCACGAATTCCGACATTCGCTGTGCTTCGATGCTCGTCCTTCCTAGAATTCAAGGGTTTTCAATCACGCTGAAAAGATGACAAAATCCTAAAACTTAACCGTTTTAGGATTTTGTCAACAATATGAAGCGGAGAGGGCATCCTCTCCGCTTTTTCTTATTGATCTGCATCTTCCGTTGACGTTTCGGAAGAATCTTCGTCACGTTTTGTGTAATCATAATCAGAAGGATTCACCTTCGTAAAACCTTTCGGCTCGTAGAAACGCAGCAGGTCTCCGTTTATGATTTTATCGGACATTTCAAGTTCTTTCTTGACGAGGGAGTCTTCTGACTTGTCGACTTCAGATTCCTCAAGCTCTTTTCCGGTTTTTGTATCGTAATACTTTCCGGATACTTTCGTGTACTTCGGTGAAACAAAATCTCCGTTACGGAACGGAATCACTTCACGGTGTTCTTTAGATAAAATATCAGAACCGGACATCAGATAGTCTTTCGTATCCACTCCGAGCAAATGCAGAATGGTAGGAGCCACATCGACGTCTCCGGCATATTTATGAACTCTCTCGCCCTTCACGCCGGCAGCGTGGATAAAGAGCGGAACCCGTTGAAGCTGGGCGTTGTCATAATCGGTAATTTCATCTTTGTCAAGCACTTTGGCCATCGCTTTATTGTGGTTTTCAGAGATGCCGTAATGGTCTCCGTACATCACGATAATCGATTGGTCATATAGCCCGTCTTTTTTCAGGTCATTGAAAAATTGTTCAATAGACTGATCAAGGTAATGGGCTGACTGGAAGTAGTTGTTGACGACAGAGTCACCAAAGTCTCCAGCCGGGAAGTCTGTATCCCCCTCATCCATTCCGAATGGGAAGTGGTTAGACAGGGTAATAAACTTCGTATAGAATGGCTGCGGCAGGCTTTCTAACAGCGGCATTGATTCTTTAAAGAACGGTTTGTCTTTCATGCCGTAGTTTTTCGTGTTTTCTTCGTTCATGTCATAGTAGGCAGAATCGAAGAACTTATCAATGCCTTCCGCTTTGTACATTTCGTTACGGTTCCAGAACGTCTGCGTGTTTCCGTGGAACGAAGCAGATGTGTAATCCTTAGACTTCAGAATCGCCGGAACGGATTGAAGCGTGTTTTGCGCTTTGTTTACGAAAACGGAACCTTGAGCCAGCGGGTACAGAGAGTTTTCCATCATAAATTCCGCATCGGATGTTTTACCCTGTCCCGTTTGGTGGAAAAAGTTATCAAAGTAGAACGTTTCGTTATCATGTGCCAGTTTATTTAAGAACGGTGTGACTTCTTTGCCGTCAATTTTATAGTCGATGATAAAGGACTGCAGAGATTCAAGTGAAACATAAATGACGTTTTTTCCTTCCGCTTTGCCGAAATACACGTTATTCGGCACGTCGTAATTGGCTTTCATGTAGTTTTCCACTTCCGTCACGTCGCTGGAATCGGCAAGCGCGCGCTGACTGTTGGACTTGATATTCTGGACAGCGTCATAAATCGTGAAATTGTATGTGCCTAAGTATTTCACCAGATAGTTTCGGTCGAATGATCTTGTCAGCAATTCAGGGCGGTCTGATTCCGCAACTGCCAGGTTGATGAGGAAAACAAGAATCGAAGACGCAAGAACGATTCGGAACGATTTTTTGCTCGACGTTTCTACAGGCTTGTTCACTTTGATCGCCAAGATGATCAGAATGATCGTATCGATAAAGTAAAAGACGTCAGCCGGGCTCATCAGCGAAAATGCGCTGTCGCCGAGTTGGCCGCCGTTTGTTTTAGCCTGCATAAGGACCGGAATTGTAATAAAATCATTGAAAAATCTGTAGTACACAATGTTTGCGTACAGTAAAAAAGACATTAAAAAATGAATCACTATGATGGCTGTCTGCTGTAATTTTTTCTTGAACAAAAGTCCAAAGCCAAGAAAGAACAAGCTTGAGCTGAGAGGATTCACAAAAAGCAATATTTTTTGTATCGTGTTGTCTATTCCTAAGTTGAAATTCAGGACATAACCGACATACGTTTTGATCCATAATAGGACGACCGCGATTAAGAAGAAGGCCAGTCCTCTTTCTTTTATAAATGTTTTCATTGTTACACTCCTTTTTTCCGATCACAGTTCGAGCGAAACGATAGAAAAAACGAACGTATCAAATATAACACGAATCAGCAGATTAGAAAAGTGAAAATCGTCTGGTGGAAAAAGTGGCGAAAAACGCCGTCGAATCAATGTTTTTCTTTACATAGTGCCCTAATATAAAAAAGGTTTCTTTGTGGAAACGAAGGAATAAAATGGAACGATGGCTACTGTATGGTAAAATAGAGGAAATGGCTGAAAAGAGGTGAAAGGATGGATTTTTCCCATATTGTGTCTGAAGATAAAATAAAGCGCGCCATCAAAGACGGAGAATTTGAAAACCTGCCGGGAATGGGAAAACCGCTGCCGAAGGATGACGCGGCACACTTGCCGGAATCGCTCCGCATGAGCTACCGTATGTTAAAAAATGCGGGGATGGCAGAGGACGAGGGCGCGCTCAAAAAAGAACTCATGACCATCGACCATTTAATCGCAAAGTGTCTTGACGAAAAAGAACGGGAACAATTAATCAGAAAAAAAACTGAAAAGCAGATGATGCTTGATAAGCTTGTCGGCAAAAAAGGCATGTTTTCAAAGCCAGCATCCGCTTTTTATAAGAATAAAGTATATGACCGGCTTGGACGAAACAGACCTTCTTCCAGCTGATTTGTCTTGTCTAAAAGGATGGTGATTGATAAAAGCCATCCTCTTTATGTTCCAATGGTCTCTGTCTAAAATGTTTATGTTTATCCGTCGTGGGGGAAATGACTCATAAACGAAAAAAGGGTGATGGGATGGAACGACTATTAGAATGGGTAGAACGTATATCTGATTGGCTGTGGGGGCCGCCGCTAATCATCTTGCTGACGGGTACGGGATTGTATTTCACCATTTTGCTGAAATGTTTTCAATTTCGCTATCCTTTATACATTTTCAAGCAAACGATCGGCAGCGTAGGAAAGAAGCCGAAGGGAGAGGGCACAGTCACACCGCTTCAGGCATTGACGTCAGCCCTCAGCTCAACAATCGGTGCGGCGAATATTGTAGGTGTGCCTGCCGCTATTATGTTTGGCGGTCCCGGAGCGGTTTTTTGGATGTGGTTTATTGCCTTATTTGCCATGGCGATTAAGTTTTCTGAAAGTGTGCTTGCTGTTCATTACAGAGAAAAAAATGAGCAGGGGGAATTTGTCGGGGGACCGATGTATTACATAACAAAAGGGCTACGCATGAAATGGCTCGGCGTATTTTTCTCTGTAGCGCTGATCGTGGAGCTGATCCCGAGCATTATGGTTCAGGGGAATTCGGTTTCAGTCTCTCTTGCCCAAACGTTTTCTTTCAATAAAATATATGCGGGAATCGGCATTGCGTTTTTGATTGGATTAGTGGTGATAGGAGGGGTAAAGCGGATTGGAAAAGTAACAGAGTTCATCGTGCCTCTTATGGCAGGGGCATATGTTGGGGCCGGTCTCTTGATTTTTCTCACGAATCTTTCAGCGGTGCCGGCGTTTTTCTCTCTTATCTTTTCGAATGCGTTTACCTCAACTTCAGCAGTTGGAGGGTTCGCAGGTGCTGCGCTGGCTGAAACCGTTCGCTGGGGCTTTGCCCGCGGGCTGTATTCTAATGAAGCCGGAATGGGAACAGCGCCGATTGCACATGCGGCGGCCATGACTGATCACCCTGTGAGGCAAGGGTTCTGGTCTGTGATCGGCATTGTCATTGACACCTTGATCATCTGCACTACCACGGCTTTTATCGTCATTACATCCGGTGTTTGGACAGGAGGAAATGCCTCAAATGACCCGGCAGCACTGACAACGGCTGCGTTTCAGCACTATTTCGGTTCCGGCGGAGGGTACTTCGTCTCGATTGCCCTTGTCTTCTTTGTGATATCGACCATTATGGTTGTTATTTTTTACGGCGTTAAGCAAGCTGAATTTCTGTTCGGACGGCTGGCAGGACATGTGATCAAAATCGTATATTTAGCGGCTATTATCATAGGGGCCGCAGGCGGAGCAAAAGCCATCTGGGGATTTCTGGACTTAGCATTAGTTTTTATTGTCGTTCCGAATGTGATTGCGCTGCTGTTATTGAGCAGAAAGGTAAAAGCACTATATACCGAGTTTTTCACATCTGAACAGTACTACCTGAAAGACAGAGGAAAAACCAAACAGAATGCTGTTTATCAGACAAAAGAAACCAAAAACTCTTAGTGTTTTGCCCTCGCACCGGCTAGCGATTTCGTTTTGACAAATAGATAAATGAGCAAAGGCAGCAAAAAGGAAATGAACACATTGATGACCGGTTTGACTCTGTTAAAGTCGATCAGATGGTTTGTGTTTTGGAAAAACCAAAAGCTGCATACTAGAGAAAACATGCCGGTCGGTGTGTACATAGCTTTTACCTCAATTGTTGAATGTAAGAAGGAAAGCCCGTATACCACCTGCGATTTTCACCATAATGACGGGGATCCGCAAGGCTGCGATCTGAACGGTCTAAAAAATCAGTAATTCGGATATGCCTGATCACCATATAGGCCGGATCAAAAAAAGTAGATGTCAGGTTGGGACATCACCGCTAGCAATAAAGCTCCTAGCAGTATCGCGATAATGGTGTGTTTCAGCGGGATGCTCCAGCTTGAGAAGAGAAGCGGAAGGATGATCAATACCTCCATCGTCCCAAAGGCATCAAAACTGATTGGAGGTATTGGATCGGTCCTTCAAAGACCGGTGTTACATTTTGCAGCTCAATTTGTTCGGCAAGTGTAAACGGAAGGAACAAGGCCAAGGTGCCGAATGGAACTAAAAAGAGCCGCGCCATTCTGTTCAACGTTTCTTTTCCTTCTCTGGCAATACAGATCACTGCAGAAATAATGACGCCGCCAAGAACGGCCATTGGTGTTCGGGAGAAATAAAATATGAATCAGATTGATGAAAAAACCTATATCATGAGCGTTGATTAACAGGAAATAGAAAGAAAACAGAAAAATGATAAATCGGCCTTCTAGAAGCTGGGCGGCGACGGTATCGGGTCTTTCCGTGTATTGCAGCTGGGGAAAGGCGAGTACGTGTCGTCTTCGATAAACTCTTCAATATATCCGCTTTCTAACACGGCATCAATCTTGATGTTTTTGCTTCTTTTTTCACTTTGTCAATGACCTTTGGATCAGCAATCCCGTCAATATAGGCCAAGGCAATGTACCGATTTTAAAAGAGATCATTTTTAGCTGAAGCGTTTTGACGCGAAAGCGCACAAGAGCGGTACCCCTCTCTTAATCCTCTGATGATCGATTCTGTGATCGGTTCCTCAATGCTTCTTCTTTGCCCACCTTTTATTTTAAGGATCAGGCATTTTGAATGCCCGTCTGCAAACAAAACCGCGTTTCCCTCAATGATGGATTCAGCCACTTTGCTTACACTCGTTTCTGCCGCTACGTTTGATATCGATAGAGTGTTTTGCAGCGCTTCCTCATGTTCATCAATTTGATCTGTCAGATGCCTCAAGAAAGGACGGAAGGCGTTGTCCTGTATTTGTTCAACTTCAATATAAACAATAAACCCGCACAGCCCGTTTTCGAAGTCAAATTGCTTAAATACGATGTCTGAGCAGCCTTCTGTTCATAAGGTCAGATGATCGAGGTTTTCCTTAAATCGGGAGAGATCGGTCTGTCCTGATTGTCTTCAAGTTCTTTGATGAACTGAAGCGCTTTTTCGCGTTTATCCCAAGTGGTTGATCCTGCTATTTCAATGTCTTATTCAACAAGTGCTTGTGACTTTTAGGGTAACCTTGTCTGCTTCAGATATTCTCAGTCTGGGATGAAAGCGCTATAAAAAGTTGTTGACTACATGTATATACAGGAATACAATGTAATCATGATTTGTATATACAAGTTATAAAAAACGGATACGGAGGGGTTGGCATGGAGGAACTGAACACATCGGCACGGCAGATTGTCGAAGCAGTCGGCGGCGCCGAAAATATTGCAGCGGCAACTCATTGTGTTACACGTTTGCGTTTTGCATTGATAGATGAAAGCAAAGTTGACCAAGAAGTGCTTGATCAAATTGACATTGTAAAGGGATCGTTTTCAACAAACGGGCAATTTCAAGTCGTGATCGGCCAAGGAACGGTCAACAAAGTATATGCAGAATTGGTCAAGGAAACGGGGATTGGCGAGTCAACAAAGGACGAAGTGAAGAAAGCTTCAGAAAACAATATGAATCCTTTGCAGCGTGCTGTGAAAACGCTTGCAGATATTTTTATTCCGATATTGCCTGCGATTGTCACGGCGGGTCTCTTGATGGGGATCAATAACATTTTAACGGCGCAAGGCATTTTCTTCAGCACAAAATCGATTGTGCAGGTCTATCCGCAGTGGGCGGATCTTGCTAATATGATTAACCTGATTGCGGGAACGGCCTTTACGTTTCTGCCTGCGTTAATCGGCTGGTCAGCGGTCAAACGGTTCGGCGGCAACCCGCTGCTTGGCATTGTGCTCGGCGTGATGCTCGTGCATCCTGATTTGTTGAATGCGTGGGGATATGGCGCTGCAGAACAAAGCGGAAAGATTCCGGTATGGAATTTGTTCGGCCTTGAGGTGCAGAAAGTCGGATATCAGGGACAGGTGCTCCCGATTTTGCTTGCTTCTTATATGCTGGCGAAAATCGAGGTGTTTTTAACAAAAAGGACACCTGAAGGCATACAGCTGCTCGTTGTCGCGCCGATTACGCTTCTCGTAACAGGTTTTGCCTCTTTTATCATCATCGGCCCGGTTACATTTGCGATCGGAAACGTGCTGACTTCAGGGCTTATCTCGGTGTTCGGCTCTTTTGCCGCAGTGGGCGGTTTGTTATATGGCGGTTTCTACTCGGCGCTTGTGATTACCGGCATGCATCACACGTTTCTTGCAGTCGACCTGCAGCTCATCGGCTCAAAGCTCGGCGGCACATTTTTATGGCCGATGCTGGCGCTTTCGAATATCGCACAAGGTTCGGCAGCGCTGGCCATGATGTTTATCGTGAAGGATGAGAAACAAAAAGGCCTTTCCCTCACGTCAGGGATTTCTGCTTATCTCGGCATTACAGAACCTGCCATCTTCGGGGTGAATCTGCGATACAGATTCCCGTTTATCATTGCGATGGTCAGCTCCGGGATTGCCGGAATGTATATTTCTACTCAAGGGGTGCTGGCAAGCTCCGTCGGTGTCGGCGGCGTGCCGGGGATTTTCTCAATCATGAGCCCGTACTGGGGCGCGTTTGCAATCGGGATGGCAATTGTGTTGATCGTGCCGTTTGCCGGAACATACGCGTATGCAAGATTCAAACATAAATAACGAATGGGAGCGGGACGTGTTTTAACGTTCCCTTTTCCCGTTTTTATTTTATAAAACGGTGGTGGAGACAGATGAAAACAGAACAAACACCATGGTGGAAAAAAGCTGTGGTCTATCAAATTTATCCGAAAAGCTTTAACGATACGACGGGGAACGGTGTCGGCGATCTGAACGGCATTATTGAAAAGCTTGATTACTTAAAAACACTTCAGGTGGATGTGCTTTGGCTGACACCGATTTATGATTCCCCGCAGCATGATAATGGGTACGATATTCGTGATTATTACTCGATTTATCCTGAATATGGGACGATGGACGATTTTGAGCGGTTACTGTCCGAAGCGCATAAAAGAGGCCTGAAAGTCGTCATGGATCTTGTCGTCAATCATACGTCAACAGAGCACAAATGGTTTCAAGAGGCGATTTCGTCAAAAGACAGCCCATACCGTGATTTTTATATATGGAAAACCCCGCAGGAAAACGGTTCTGTTCCGACAAACTGGGAATCGAAATTCGGCGGCTCCGCATGGGAGCTTGATGAAGCATCGGGCCAATACTATTTGCACCTGTTTGATGTGACGCAGGCTGATTTGAATTGGGAAAATGAAGAGGTTAGAAAGCATATCTATGACATGATGCATTTTTGGTTTGAAAAGGGAATAGACGGCTTCAGGCTTGATGTCATTAACCTGATCTCTAAAGATCAGCGCTTTCCGAATGCGGAAGGCGGAGGCGATGGCCGTTCCTTTTACACTGATGGGCCGCGGGTGCACGAATATCTGCATGAAATGAACGAAAAGGTGTTTTCGCATTACGACAGTATGACGGTCGGCGAGATGTCTTCAACGACCGTAGACCATTGTATCCGGTATACAAATCCCGCCAATAAAGAACTTGATATGACGTTCAGCTTCCATCATCTCAAGGTCGACTATCCAAACGGTGAAAAATGGGCCTTGGCGCCGTTTGACTTTTTGAAGCTGAAGAAGATCTTATCCGAGTGGCAGATGGGGATGCACGTTGGAGGGGGATGGAACGCTCTGTTCTGGTGCAATCACGATCAGCCGCGCGTTGTATCCAGATATGGAGATGACGGCGCGTACAGGGTGAAATCGGCGAAAATGCTCGCTGCCGCCATTCATATGATGCAGGGCACGCCTTATATTTATCAGGGCGAGGAGCTGGGAATGACGAATCCGAAGTTTACCGACATCAGCTCCTATCGGGATGTCGAATCACTGAACATGTATCACGCTTTTAAGGAAAAAGGGATGGCTGATCAAGAGATCACAGCGATTTTACAGGCGAAATCCCGAGACAACTCCAGAACGCCTGTCCAGTGGGATGATACGCAGAATGGCGGTTTTACAACGGGCGCGCCATGGATACCGGTCGCCGGAAACTATCATGAAATCAATGCCGAAGCGGCGCTGAAGGATCAGAACTCAGTGTTCTATCATTATCAAAAACTGATCCAGATTCGAAAAACGTATGACATTGTGACAGAGGGGACGTATGAGTTAATCGCAAAGGATGATCCGAACATTTTTGCATATCTCAGACACGGCAACAATGAAAAGCTGCTCGTGATCAATAACTTTTACGGGATTGAGGCAGCCTTTACAATGCCGGACTCTTTAGCGCCTGGCGAGTGGAAGGCAGTGGTGCTGTTGACCAACGATGATGTGAGGGAAGGGCTGCAGAACATGACGCTCCGTCCGTATGAGTCCATTGTTTATCGTTTAACGAAACCGTGTTAAACTAAGCTGGGTGGTCCATAATGAAGGCGAATAAATTTATTACAATTTATAAAGACATCGCACAGCAAATTGAAGGCGGCCGGTGGAAAGCGGAGGAGATTCTTCCGTCTGAACATGAGTTGACCGCACAGTACGGTACATCGAGAGAAACGGTCCGAAAGGCGCTTCACATGCTTGCGCAAAACGGCTATATCCAGAAAATCAGAGGGAAGGGCTCCGTCGTTCTCAACCGTGAAAAAATGCAGTTTCCTGTCTCGGGCCTTGTCAGTTTCAAGGAGCTCGCGCAAACACTTGGCAAAGAAACGAAAACAACTGTACACAAATTCGGGCTCGGGCCTCCGTCAGAGCTGATCCAAAAACAGCTCCGTGCTAACTCGGATGAGGACATCTGGGAAGTCATCAGGTCAAGAAAGATTGACGGAGAACATGTGATTTTGGACAAGGATTACTTTTTCAGAAAGCATGTGCCCCACCTGACGAAAGAAATTTGTGAGAACTCTATATATGAATATATAGAAGGAGAGCTCGGTCTTTCGATCAGTTATGCGCAAAAAGAAATTGTAGCCGAGCCGTGTACGGATGAGGACAGGGAGCTGCTTGATTTACGAGGTTATGACCATATGGTCGTGGTGAGAAACTACGTCTTTTTGGAGGATACGAGTCTCTTTCAATATACGGAAAGCAGACACCGCCTGGACAAATTCCGGTTTGTCGATTTTGCGCGGCGGGGAAAATGAGAAAGGCGCCTGCCTGCGGCAGCGCGCTTTTTTTGTTTGGTATCAAAATTGATACTATCCAACAAAAATGTGCGTACTTTTACTTTTTGCGATAACGGCTACAATAGAGTTGAGAGTAACCAAAAGGAGAGGTGTTTTACATGGCAGATCTAAAGAAACAAATTCTGGATGCGTACCATTTCAGACATGCGACAAAGGAATTTGACCCGAATAAAAAAGTATCAGACAGCGATTTTGAATTTATTTTAGAAACAGGAAGACTGTCTCCGAGCTCACTCGGCCTTGAGCCTTGGAAATTCGTTGTCGTTCAAAATCCGGAATTTCGCGAGAAGCTTCGCGAATACACATGGGGCGCTCAAAAGCAGCTTCCAACCGCAAGCCATTTCGTTCTGATTCTTGCGCGTACAGCGAAGGATATCAAATACGATGCGGACTACATCAAACGTCATTTAAAAGAAGTGAAACAAATGCCTCAGGACGTTTGCGAAGGCTATCTCAGCAAAACGGAAGAGTTCCAGAAACACGATCTGCATTTGCTTGAAAGTGACAGAACATTGTTTGACTGGGCTTCAAAACAAACTTATATTGCGCTTGGCAACATGATGACTGCCGCTGCGCAAATCGGTGTTGATTCCTGCCCTGTGGAAGGCTTCCAATATGATCACATTCACCGTATTCTTGAAGAAGAAGGCCTTCTGGAAAACGGAAGCTTCGACATTTCTGTGATGGTGGCGTTCGGCTACCGCGTGAGAGACCCTCGCCCGAAAACAAGAGCGGCTGTTGAAGATGTTGTGAAGTGGGTGTAATAAAGAAAGCTGCTCGATGACGAGCAGCTCTTTTTTATGCTTGATTCGCTTTATTTTGTTTTCTCCTCTGATGCAAGTACAATGCCGTTCCGAGCGCGCTGATCAGAAATCCGGCCAAGAGGATCGAGTACATGGATGTGGCTGTGTCCGGAAGCAGGCCGCCAGCCGGGCCGTCCGTACCTGATCCGTTTCCTCCTGATCCGTTTGTCGGGTCAGTGCCGGGAGGTGTATCATGTCCTCCGTTTCCGTCAGTCGGCTGTTTTCCGCCTGGTTTGTCAGAACCTCCGCCATTGCTGCCGTTATCACCGCTTGTCGGCTGATCGGACGGGAATGCCGGCGGTTTGTTGTTCGCACCGGAATTTAAGATCGTGTATTCGCTGAAATGGGTTGTATATCCTGTCACGATATCATCGTCGACTGAACCCTTTTCAGTCTTTGTGAAAGTTTTCTTTTTCCGGTCAACGTGGTAAATAGCAGGGTTATGGGCTTCTTCAATATCAAACATGCGAAGCGAAAGCTGAACAGGTTCCTTGAATGATTTTATTTCTTTTCCTTTTTGTTTCACTGTAAAGTCATATACATCTGCAAGTGAAACATTCAATTCTCCCGTTGACTTGATGCCGATTGCAGTGTCTGCGGTTTTGAGGTTCGCCATTGGCAGCTTCATGCTGTACCAATAGTTGAATACCGTCAATGAAGGATCTGACTCTCTTTCTTTCAAAAGTTTGACCTGATCTTCTTTTACTTTAAGATTGATAGGCTTCTCGTGAGATCCTTCTGATGTTTCATAATAGACAAACGGCGTGTTGGCATTTTTGGCATATATCGAAAATTTGTCTTCATCGAGTGTCCAGCTGCCATCCTTCTGCTTTGTCGGCAGGAATACTTCTTTGATTCGTCCTTCGATTTTAGGAGATACCTTGTTTCCTAGTTTTTTCAGCTGTTCAGTGAAAATCTCATAATCTACGTAACCAAGGTCCTCACCATGGGATGCTTTCGTAAAGACAGAGTATCCGTCTCCTCCGGCGCCGACAAAGTTATTCGTTGCCACGCGGTAGGTCTTATCGGAATCGAGATGAACCATGTCTCCGTTAGGTGATTCGAGTTTGACTTCAAGAACTCGGTGTCCGGGTTCCTTGTTTAATGTAAACGTATATTGGATTCCGGCCACCTGAGGGAAGGCGCCGCCTCCGTTTTCCACATTGCTCAATCCTTGTTCAAGGGCTTCTTTAATTTGTTTTCCGGTTAAGTCGGCCACGTAAAGCGTGTTGCCGAACGGCATGACGTTCAGCACCTCGCCGAGTGTGATATCGCCTTTGTCAATGCCGGCTCTGATGCCGCCGCCATTTGTGATCGCTATTCTGGCGCCAGCTGCTTCTTTCGCTTTTGCCAGCATGCCGTCCGCGATGAAGTTTCCGAGGTTCGTTTCCTTCGTGCGCACATGCTCACGCTGGCCGTCAAGCGCTACATCCGTGTAGCCGACTTTTTCCTTTTTGATGTCCTCTAATTCATGTTTGAACTGATCAAGCTCTTTTTTTGCCTCTGCGTTTTCTTCTGTATGTTCATCAATTGGCAGCACGCTCAGATTTGATTTGTCTGTTTGCACAACGCCGTTTTCATCAAACACGACATCGACGCGTCCCAAATATTCGCCGTATTCTTTTGCCTGCGCCACGATCGTCGGCTCTTCATTGTTCACGACTTCCATTTTGTCTACGAGGGTGTGGGTGTGTCCGCCGATGATCAAGTCAATGCCTTTTACTTTTTTGGCCAGCTCAAGATCACGGTTATGCCCGATATGGGTTAAAGCGATAATTTTATTTGCTTTTTCTTCTTCCTGAATCGTTTTGACAGTGTTTTGCGCTGTTTCAAACGCGTCATGAAATACGATGCTTTTGCCCGGGCTTGACGTAGTGGCTGTATCTTCCGTTGTCAGTCCGAATACAGCGACTTTCTCACCGTCAACATCTAACAGAATGTAAGGGTGGATGCCGGGCTCTTTCTTTTCACCTGCCGTAAAGGTTTGCGGCTTTTTGACATAGGAAGTCAGCTTAGGTTCGTTTGACACATCTACGTTTGCGCTGACGAACGGAAATTCAGGCGCTTCAAAGTGATAGCGGTTCGCCGGATCGACTGTTGCGCTGTTTCCGCTGAGAAAATCAGAAAGCACTGTCGGGCCTTTATCAAATTCATGGTTTCCAAAGGTCATGGCGTCATAGCCCATCATATTCATCAATTTCAAATCGGCTAAACCGTTCCATTTTGTGAAATACAGATCGCCGGAAAACACATCTCCCGCATCAAGTAGAATGTTGCGGTCTGTTTCGTTTCGCACTTCGTTGATTTTCGTCATTCGTCTCGCCGCGTCATCGAGGTGGGCATGCGTATCATTGGTGTGCATGACAGTCAGATCCCACAGTCCGTCCTTAGGGGGCTCGGGATTTGAATCATCGTCGAATTGCAGCTTGTATACACCATAGCCTTCATTCGCAGACTCGCCTACATAAGCGACATCGTCTGCTTTATCCGCAAATGGCTTGGCCAAAAGTGAGGACTCAAACGTCAAATTCGTGCCGGAAACAGCCGCGATTGACCAATTGTTGTCCGCTTTTGGATTGACTGTTTTCTGTTCAATAATGTAATCCATCAGCACCTGCCTGTTTTCAACCGCGGAGCCGTGGACGATTTTATCGCTTGTCAGGTGAGGGAAACCGCCGCCTCCGGACGCACGATAATTATTGGTGACGACGAGAAATTCCTGGTTTGTGCTGATGGGCTTGCCTTCATAGGAAAGGTTGATGATCCGGGACGAGCCCGCGTTGATCACTTTTCCGTTCTCATCGTATTTCGTCGGTTTTGTGACATCGACCTGATATGTGACGCCGTCAATCACGTCAAAATTATAGGAGCGAAAATTCTCATTCAGTAAGGCTTGATCGCCGCCTTTTGACGGATCAATTTGATTGAATTGGCCTGCTGACATCTCAAGCCAGTCCTTGACCTCGCTTCCAGTCAGCTTGACGATCTGAACGGTATTATCGTAAAGATACAAGTCACCGACGTTTTTAATGGCGAGATCTCCGGCTGGAATATTCGTATAGTAATTGGCTCCGTTTCTGCCGCCTGCTTTAAACGGCGCCCCAGCGGACAAAATCGGGAGGTCTTTGTACTCGGTATCCTTCATTTCCTTTTCCGCATACCATTTTTGCGCGTCTGTCACGATCTGAATGGAAGGGTCATCTTTGACCTGAGCGAAGAAGCTGTTAATATCGGCTTCTGTGTTGCCGACTGGTTTTCTAACATACTCCAGTGTGTTTTGATGCGTTTGCTTGATGGTGTTTGTGACGGTTTCATTTCCGGATGTGACGGTGCCTGCGATAGATTCAACACTGGCCTTCGAATCTGCTACCTTCCATGAGCCGTCCGTCTTTTTGAGTTTAAGGTCAATCATGCCCAAGTATTTGCCCCAGCTGCTTGGCATGACGACTGGAATGCCGTTGATTGTGCCTTTTTCAACATCGAATTGGGCAGCGCCTGCATACTCGGCGGAAGGGAAAAGTCCATGCTGATGGCCAGAGATGATCGCGTCAATGCCTTTTGTTTTGGTGGCTAGGTCAAATACAGCGTTTTCCGCGCCTGGCGATTGGGCTTGCTTTTCAATGCCGCTGTGGGCGAGGGCGATAATGACATCAGCGCCTTCCGCCTTCATTTTCGGGATCGTTTCATTGGCGGATTCTACGATATCCTGCACCTGCACCTGACCTTCGAGATGCTTTTTGTCCCATGTCATAATTTGCGGCGGAACGAAGCCTATGTAGCCGACCTTTATTTTTTGCTCATGGCCGTTTTCGTCAGTGACGGTTTTATCTGTAATGACATACGGCGTATACCGGTTTTCACCGCTTGTTGTTTTGACATTTGCATTTACAAGCGGGAAATCGGCTCCTCTAATCGTGCCGTCGAGAAAGTCGAGCCCGTAGTTGAATTCATGATTGCCCAGTGTGCCGGCGTCATATTTCAGCGCATTCATGACACTGATAATCGGGTGGGTTTTCGCGCCGGAAATAATGTCGTCTTTTTCATACTTCACCGCGTATTCTCCAAGCGGATTCCCTTGAATCAAGTCCCCGTTATCCACAAGCAGGGTATTGGGGTTTTGTTGGCGGTGCTTTTGGATCAGCTGTGCCGTTCTTGCCAGCCCGAAATCCGTCGTTTCTTTGTCGCTATAGTAATCGTAATCCATCATGTTGGCATGAATATCAGTCGTGGCCAAAATACTCAGATGCACCTGAGGAGCCGCGCTTTCTTCTGCATGAATGGGTGGTGTTGGAAGGATTAGGCTAAGTATCATAATAGGGGGCAAAAGAATACGGAGAATGTTACCGACGTATGTTCGTCTTTTCTGTATTCTCACCAGTTCTCCACCTTTCAACGAAATTTGTGTTACAACTACTATTGTAAGAATATTTTGTAATCATTTGTAGGTATTTCTTTATGATTATTGTAAAAGGGAAAAAAATGAGTATTATGTAATATCGTCAAACGACAAATGCCGGGTATTTATGCTTATTGTTTGTCAGGTCTGCGAAAATGTTTATTTTAGTGTGGCTGGGGAAGAGTGTTTTATGTAGACAGATTAATCGGGAGGTTATGAAAAATGGGGAAAAAAATAGCAGTTGTTTTGACAGATTATTTTGAGGATAGCGAGTACACTGAACCTGCGAAAGCCTTTAAAGAAGCGGGACATGAACTGACTGTCATCGAAAATGAAAAAGGCAAAACAGTAAAAGGCAAGCAGGGGAACGCGGAAGTGACAGTAGACGCGTCCATTGATGATGTAAACCCTTCAGACTTTGATGCGCTTTTAATTCCCGGAGGATTTTCACCAGACCAGCTTCGCGCTGATGACCGTTTCGTCCAATTTACAAAAGCGTTTATGACTGACAAAAAACCGGTATTCGCCATTTGCCACGGTCCGCAGCTCTTAATCAACGCGAAAGCGCTCGATGGCCGAAAAGCGACAGGCTATACGTCCATTCGTGTTGACATGGAAAACGCGGGTGCCGACGTTGTGGACAAGGAAGTGGTTGTTTGCCAAGGGCAATTGGTCACTAGCCGCACACCGGATGATATTCCGGCATTTAATCGTGAATCGTTGGCATTGCTTGAGAAATAAGAAAAACGGACGCCTGGCGGGGCGTCCGTTTTCGGTTGATTACAGTTTGACATCGGCCTGAGCACCCGTCAGTTTCTTGTATCTGTAATACAAGAAGGCGGCTGCAGCTGTTCCGATAACCGCAATACAGAAGTCGAACATAAAGATATGGGCGATGCCTCCCGCTTTTGCGATAAGCCCTGTGGCAATCGGCAGCAAAATCGACGCGAGGCTTGAAGCGGTCGCTACAATTCCGGTAACGGTTCCTTTTCGCTTCCAGAAAAGCTCTGTCATTAATGTAATGGTGATTTGAAACACACCCGCGGTTGAAAAGCCTAAGAAAAAGGCGGTGATGTCCAGCACAACCGGCACATGAACCGTCAGCATGACCGCAAGCGTACATAAAGTAATAACCGGATACAAGAGCGTAATCATCACTGGCTTTACCCATCTGTTCAGCAAAAGGGCTAATAATAAAACGGATGCCAGAGATCCAACACTATAATAGCTCAGCAATTGCACGGAAGCTGATTCAGCTAAACCGGCTGCTTTTTGCGCGTAGCTCGGAAGCCAGATTTGAGAAACCGTAAATAAAGCTGTTGATGTAAAACCGATCATAATCAGGGCGGTGCCTTCTTTCCGAAAAACGGGTTCAGACAAGAAAGCGGGAGCTTCCTGTTGGCCGCTGTTATTTGGTTTCTTCTGTTTCTTAGGAAACGAAAGCGTTGATAAATAAACGATATTCAGTACATAGACGGCAGCCGGGAGATAAAAAGTAAATCCGTAAGACATGCGGTGGTCTGCTAAAAATGTGATCAAAAGCGGCAAAAGTGCGGCCCCCAGAGACATAAAGGCTTTGACCAGAACATTTGCCGAGCCGGGCGCAGCCGGGAAGAGCTCGGTCAGGGCCGGATATGTTCCGGCATCCATCGCTGAATTTGCGACTCCGGCTAATAAGGCGAACACAAACGCCAGTTCATAGCTCGGTGATAAAGGAATACCGACTAAAAAGACGGCCATGATCCCCGCGGAAGCGACAACAAGCGGTTTTCTGCCGATTTTATCTGATAACACGCCGGAAATGCCGTAGGTCAGCAGCTTGCCGAACCCGATAGCGGCAATGACATAACTAATGCCGGTCGGGTCGGTATTCCACTGTTTTGTTAAGGAGGACATATTGGATGCGAGAATAATGTTGACCATTCCCAGAAAGAAGTAGTTGATATACATTCCGGAGGCTGTTTTGATAGATGTCGTTTTCATGGCTTGTACTCCTTCAAATCTTATTCGAACATTTTCATTAATATGGATTTCTTTACCGAGGAAAGCGAACAGCCGGCATGCCGGGTGTGTTCATCATGTGAAGCCTTCTTCACCCGCTTTGATCAGGCCCAAGCCCTTATAACCTGCTTTATAACCGCTCAGTGCTGCAATCATCCGATCAGCTGTGTTCTCCAATGATAAAAAAGACTCGCCGGGTTTCCGGCCAGTCTCAATTATTTACGAAGCGAGGCGAGCTCTTGAGCTATCGCCTGCATTTCACTAGGGCTGAATGATTCTTTTTTCATCACCATGCTGTGAAGGTACGTGAGGTCTTCTATCTTTTCATCACTGAAATCCTCCGCTTTGATCACGCCGACGTTCAGCATGTTCAGTTTTTGGGAAATCTCTTCAATCATTTGAGTCAATGTCTCTGTATTTGGGCTGGACAAATGGTTCCATCCTTTCTTTATGCGATATTCGGTATGTTTTATTCTAACAGAATTCAATCAGAAAAAAACCCTCTTCTAAGAGCAAGCTTTTGATTTCAAAAAAGTGGAGTCATCAGTTGAAAAGAAAATGAACATCCTACTAAGATATTCATGAAGGTTTTTTTTTAGAGAAATATGGGCAAAGAATAGGGAGGTTGCACAACATGATAAGCGTGTTATTTGTTTGTTTAGGAAATATTTGCCGGTCTCCGATGGCAGAAGCGATTTTTCGGGACCTGGCAGCCAAAAAAGGATTAGAGGGGAAAATCAAGACAGACTCAGCAGGTATCGGCGGCTGGCACATCGGCAATCCGCCGCATGAAGGAACACAGGAGATCTTGCAGAGAGAAGGAATCAACTTTGAGGGTATGCTTGCACGTCAAGTCAGCGAACAGGATCTGGCCGATTTTGATTACATCATTGCGATGGACGCAGAAAATATCGGGAGCCTCAGAAGCATGGCGGGTTTTAAGAATACCTCGCATATCAAAAGGCTCTTGGACTATGTTGAAGATTCAGATCTTGCCGATGTTCCTGATCCTTACTACACAGGAAATTTTGAAGAGGTCTGCCAATTAATCAAGTCGGGCTGTGAGCAGCTGCTTGCATCCATTCAAAAAGAAAAACAATTGTGAGTGAAAGGAGAATTTGCATGAACAACGAACGTTTAATGCTGAAAGGTATTTTTCTTGGAGCTGCGGCAGGCGCGGCGTTATCGCTGCTCCATAAGCCGACAAGACAGGCATGCGGCATGAGATGGCTGACATGCAAGCATAAACTTTCACTGTACAAAAGCAATCCGGAGCTGTTGAAAAACACGGTCAGCACAAAGATGGATGAGGCCAAAAAGCTGGCCCAATCCTTGTCAAATGAAGTCGGGTTTGTCAATCAGCAGGTGAAAGAGCTGAAGAAAACAACGCCGCAAGTGATGGAGCTTGTGCAAGAAACGAAAGAGCATTTTTCAAAAAAATGATCAAATATGCGAGGTGAGGCGACATGAATTTTTTGAAAGAGCTTTTCAGCAGATACACCCTTCATGAAGGGCCGAGCAAATCAGCGGAGCTGGCGTATTTTTTTCTTTTGTCATTGTTTCCGTTTTTGATTTTTATGCTGACGCTCACCGCGTATCTTCCGATTTCTACCGATGATGTTCTGGGAGTTGTCAAACAATACGCGCCCGCCAGTGCGATGTCCCTCGTTGAATCCATTACACAACAAACCTTAAACAACCGAAATGGCGGTTTGCTGTCATTCGGGATTATCGCGGCTTTGTGGTCTGCGTCTAATGGAATGAACGCCATCGTCCGATCGCTAAACCACGCGTATGAAGTGGATGAAAACCGCTCTTTTATCATCGTTCGTCTAACCTCAATTTTTTTGACGATTGCCATGGTATTTACGATTTTAGTGGCCTTGCTTCTGCCGGTATTCGGCCGGCAGATCGGGGTGCTCGCTTCAGACTTCGTCGGCGCGTCGGATCTGTTTTTATCCGTTTGGGCAGCAGTGCGCTGGGGTGTCAGTCCGCTTGTGCTGCTGATCGTTTTTTCCGCACTGTATTTCATCGCGCCGAACAAAAAACTGTCCCTCCGGTTTGTCATGCCGGGTGCGGTGTTTGCGGCCTTTGGCTGGATAGTTGTCAGCACCCTGTTTTCATTTTACGTCAGCACGTTTGCGAACTTCAGCGCCACGTATGGGAGTATCGGGGGAATCATCGTCCTGATGATTTGGTTTTACTTGAGCGGCATTTTAATTATCTTAGGGGGAGAAATCAACGCTCTTTTACATAAACGTAAAAAGCTTCCTGATGAAAATCCCTATCTTTAGCGCACCCTATAAATGAACTTCGGTTCAAAAAGATATAGGGGGGCCAACGTGATGAGTAAGCAAAAAGGCGGAAGCCATAATAAACAAAATTCGAAAAGCAAACCGAGCCATAAAACAAGCGGAAGCGCCAACGGGCAAAACGGCTATCATTAGTATAAAAGCCTCCTGACACCATGTCAGGAGGCTTTTTGGTTTAAGAAGATGAAGAATAGGTTTCGGCTGGCGACCAGCTTTTCGGTTTGCCCAGCACAAGAGCAAGCCAGACACCGCTAAGCGTGAGGGTAATAAAATAAAACAAGTTTGCGCTATCAAATGTCTGCATATACCAGCCGCCGGCAATCGGGCCGAGGATGCTGCCGAGGCTGAATGTAATGCCGCAAAGCAGGTTCCCCGCCGGCAGCAGGTGGGGCGGAAGAAGATCCGTCATATAGCTGATGCCAAGTGTAAAGGTTGAGCCGACTGCCATTCCCGCCATAAAAAAGCAGCATCCGATCACGTAAGGCAAAGGGAATACGCCGGCGATCAAAAAGCAAAGCGCCCCTGTCAGCAAAATCACAAGCAGGACATTCCGCCGCCCGTATGTATCGCTGAGGATGCCGAGTGGAAACTGAAAAATAATGCTTCCGATCGCAAATGCGGGCAGGATCAGCGCCACTGCGTCCACAGAGATCCCCAGCCGGAGCGCGTACACCGGAAAGCTTCCGTTTAGCGCCGTCTCGAGAAAGCCATAACCGAATGTGGGCATAAAGGCAACCCATCCAAACAGTATCGCTTGATAAAACCGTCTGAAACTATTGTCTGATTTGGTTTCGTGAGGACTGGTTTGCGGGTATGCGTTTTGTAGAAAGAAAACAAAAAGCCACGCAAACAGGCTGAAGCAGCCGGACACGATAAAAGGCAGCGCCGGGTTCAGCTTGACAAGCGGAACCATGAACGGACCCGCGGCAAAGCCAAGGCCGAAGGAAAGCCCGTAAACAGACAGGTTTCTTCCACGATTTTGTTTTGATGACATGGAAGTCACCCACGTTTGCGTAGAAAAGTGAAGCATGTGGTCGCCGATTCCGATAAACAGGCGAAGCAGGAACCAGATCCAAACCGACTGAAGCCAAATAAATCCAAATAAGCTTAAAATGACAATGCTTCCGCCAATGACGATCAGCGGCTTAAATCCGAGCTTTCTAAGCGGCGCTTCCATAAACGGAGAAGCCAAAAGCACGCCGATGTACAGTCCCGTCGCGTGCAGGCCGTTGATAGCGGCCGATTCACCATTTGTTTCAAAGATGATCGAGATAACAGGCAGCAGCATGCCTTGCGAAAACCCAGAAATGGAAACGAGCAAGACAAGGATAAAGAAATGAAATCGTGACATTTTGTCTGTTCTCCTTACGTGGAATCTATGTTGATCGTACAATGTTTTCCAAAAGCGGGCAACCTGAAAAAAGCCTATATCACATGTGAACATGCGACCTCGTGTAAGCATGATGATTTTTGTGAAGAATAAAAATAAAACAAGTCATATAAAAGGAGCCAATTCACCATGAATCGTATTTTTTTTATTTTAGTGGCGGCGGGTGTTCCGCTTTCTGTGATCGGCAGTTTGATGCATTGGCCTTCTGTCATTCTCTTTGCCTTGTATTGCGTAACGATTATCGCGCTTGCAAGCTATATGGGAAGGGCGACAGAATCATTGTCCATCATCGCAGGCCCGCGGATCGGCGGTTTGTTGAACGCCACCTTTGGGAACGCGGTTGAGTTAATCATCTCTTTATTTGCACTAAAGGAGGGCCTGACCGGAATCGTGCTTGCCTCTTTAACCGGTTCAGTGCTGGGGAATTTGCTGCTGGTGGCGGGGCTATCGTTTTTTGTCGGCGGTTTAAAATATAAGCGGCAGGAGTTTAATATCCATGATGCGCGCCATAACTCCGGTCTTTTGATTTTTGCCATTATTGTCGCTTTTGTGATTCCGGAGGTATTTTCCGTTGGTATGGGTAACGTGGGCAAGCTCAATTTAAGCATAGGCATCAGCATCATTTTGATGCTGTTATATGTGGCGGCTCTTTACTTTAAACTTGTCACACACCGCGGTGTTTATCAGCCGAAGAACAATTCCACCCAGCACGTGGAAGAGGAAGAGCCGGAATGGTCGGGCAAAATTGCCACAATTGTCTTGTTTGCGGCAACGATTGCTGTGGCATACATATCCGAAAACCTGGTGCACACGTTCCACTCGGTAGCTGAGCAGTTCGGCTGGAGCGAGCTGTTTATCGGGGTTATCATCGTGGCAATAGTCGGTAATGCCGCGGAGCACGCATCAGCCATTATCATGGCCTATAAAAATAAAATGGACGTTGCGGTTGAAATCGCGGTTGGTTCGACGCTGCAGATTGCTATGTTTGTTGCGCCGGTTCTTGTGATTTGTTCCATCTTTTTCCCGGTAAGTATGCCGCTTGTGTTTACATTGCCGGAGCTCGTTGCGATGGTATCATCGGTTCTCTTGATGATCGCGATTTCGAATGACGGCGATTCCAACTGGTTTGAAGGAGCGACACTGCTTGCCGCCTATGTCATTATGGCGATCGGCTTTTTCCTTCTTTAACTTGAAAAAATGATGGATAACAACAAAGCGGGTTGAAAAGACTAAGGGAAAATGCCATAGAAAGAGTGATATGATGAAAAAGTTATTTCATTCCACACTTATTGTGCTGTTATTCTTTAGTTTTTTCGGCGTTCAGCCCATCCACGCGAAAAAGCAGTTTAAGGTTCCTGACTCTGTCGCAAGCATCTCGAAGGAAAACACGTATCCGAATGCTTCACAGGATCAGCCGATGCTTCAGCCGAGCAAGCTTGCAAAGGAATTGCTCGATCATTCTGATGTGAAGATTGAAAACCCGCACCTCATCAAAATGCTGAATGAATCCAACATATCCGGCACACCGCTTGCGGTCGGCTACCGGGCGACAATCTTTCTCGGGAAATGGGCGCTCGGCTATGAATCAAACGAAACAGTCGCAAATTGGGAATATAAAAAAATCAATACAAACCGTGCGGATAACCGCGGCGGAAAAGAAACGGCTGAAATGCACTATGCCCAGGAACAGCAATACAAAGTGAAGGGCGGCCTGACAGCTAAGGTTCCAAATGCTGAAGATGTTAAAAGCATGATGATGCTGAAAGCAATGAAGAAAACGAACCTTCCGCTGGCATTTGATACGGTCGTCGGAGCGGGTACAAAGCGGGATCAAATTTATAAAGTCGCTCCTAAGAAACTTGGTTATCTAAACGCATATGCGCCGGCTGTGAATGAAAAAGGAAAAGTGACTTACGGAGAAGTATACTTAGTGCTGAAAGGGAATAAACGAAAACTTGTCGTGAAAAATGTCACATCACAGGGTATCGGTGCTTGGATTCCGGTTCAAGACCATGTCACATTTGGCTTTCAGCTTTCCTCGCAGCCAAGATAAATAAAAAACTGATTCCATTCAGGCGGAATCAGTTTTTTTGTTTATTGTGTTCTCTCGATTCTGACCGCTTCTTCAAGCATTTGCACATTGTTTTGGTACAGCTGGCGAACGAGAATCCTTCTGGCTGCAAGGCTGGCGCTGAAATAATCGTCATCTTTGACCATGCCTTTTACCGTAAATTCGACGCCGCGATTGATATGATTCAATGCGGTGATCCCGTGTATTTGAAAGGGTTCTGCCGGATTGCCGAATTCATTCAGCTTCAATGAATCCCGAAGCTCTTCATTCAGCGTGTCGCATGCCTCTTCTAATACACTGTACACGCGGTCCGGATCTTCCTTAAAGCTGATGACAAAGGATTCGGTAATCCGCATAAAATCAATATTATAGTTCTCTATCTGCCTGACTTCGCCGTTGCTGATGGTGAGCAGCTTCCCGCTCCATTCCCGGATTTGCAGCGAGCGAAGGCCGATTTCCTCAACAGTTCCGTTAAACAAATTGTTAACGGTGACATAATCGCCTTTGTGCAGCTGGCGTTCATAAATCAAAAACACACCTGCCAGCACATCTTTAATCAGTGATTGGGCGCCAAAACCGATGACGATACCGGCTACACCCGCCCCGGCTAAAATTTTGCCGAAATCATGAACAAATAAAGACATAACATAAAAGATAAAAGCGATTGTCGCTGTGTACTGGGTGACAGAACGGATAAGGCTTTCAATTGTTTTTTCTTTTCTTTCTTCAATGAAGTCCGTCCGTTTAAAAAATAGCTGGACCAGCCGGTTGATGATAAAAACACCGATCCACAGAATGACAGCAACGAGAAGAATATCGACGATTTTATTCTGGAAAATCTCTGTAAGTTTTTCTTCCATTCGCATCTAACTCCTGGCTTGACGTTTTGTGAAATCTGCATCCTGATAATAACTGTTTTTGACGAGAACATTCGGCCCGAGGCATCGGACATTCGGGCAGTGGCAATTCAGCTCTTTGGCAAGCTTTGTCTCTCTCCATTTTTCATAGGCGGAAGGGAGGCTGTCCGTCTGGATATTGCCAAGCGGCGGTGTATCGCCGAAATCTGTTACGATAATGTTTCCGTCGAAAATGTTCACATTCAGGCGGGAACGGCCGTCAGGGTCGTTTCTCACCGTGACGTTTTTCGCGGCGCGAAGCCGGTGAAGCAGCTTTTGATCCTCTTCGTTCGAACTGCAGGCATAAAACGGGAGTGTCCCGAACAGCATCCATGTATTTTCATCACGAATGTCCAGCAAACGGTGAATGGACTGTCTCATCTCTTTCAGGCTGAGAGATTCAAGAGCGCTTGCGAAATCGCTCGGGTACATCGGATGGACTTCGTGACGCTGACATTTCATATCTTCTGTGATTTGGCGGTGAATATGCTCAATATGCGGAAGTGTCCGTTTGTTCAGCATCGTTTCCGCAGAAACCATCACCCCGGCATCCACGAGCGTGCGGCTGTTTTCGATCATTTTTTCAAAATAACGCGCGCGCTGTTCGAAAGTCGGTTTTCTGTCCATCATGGCAAAGCCGATCTCTGCAAAATCTTCAACTGTACCCCAGTTATGCGAAATATGCAGGACATCAAGATACGGAATAATCCATTCGTATCGATCAATATCAAGGGTCAGGTTGGAATTGATCTGCGTCCGCACGCTCCGTTCATGGGCGTATTTTAATAACGGAACGACATATTCCTTTACTGATTTTAATGAAAGCATCGGCTCTCCGCCTGTAATGCTGATGGATCTCAGACGCGGGATTTCCTCCAGCCGTTTTAACAGAAGGTCTATTGGCAGAGCATTCGGGTCTTTAGGCTGCAATGTATAGCCTACAGCGCAATGCTCGCATCTCATATTGCACAGTGTCGTTGTTGTGAATTCAACGTTTGTCAGCTGCATGTCTCCATACTGTTCAACATCCATATAGGCTTCCCAAGGATCAAACTCGGGTGTGATGGGATGCAGCTTCGTGTTTTGTGTCATGACTATCTAACTCCTTTATAAATGGGGCATACTAATGCTGCCAACAGTTAATTTTAGACCTGATTTGTCAAGATCGCAAGTAGCGCAGCGATTGAAAAACGGCAAAAAATGAGCTACCATAATAAAAAATGAATGGAGGAACAGAATGGGAAACGCCGTAAATAATAAGGATCAGCAGCTTGATTATTTAAAGAACAGACTCGACATGTTTA
Organism: Bacillus sp. RHFS10; assembly: GCF_016757475.1. NCBI lineage: Bacteria > Bacillati > Bacillota > Bacilli > Caryophanales > Bacillaceae > Bacillus > Bacillus sp. RHFS10. The sequence continues at coordinate 77,177 of NZ_JAESPO010000003.1, read as the reverse complement.
TGAACGTCGTTGATTCATTAGACCCTGAAGCAACTGACGTTGAAGATATAGACAGACTCATCAGCATGCTTGATGATCTGGAAGCGAAATACGAACGCTTTAAAAAAGACTGGGAATAAAACCGCGCGCACGCTGCGGTTTTTTATTTTGACATAAAGCGTCAGTATAAAACGAAGCGCCTTTCTGTAAAATATAAAAAAATGCAGAAGGAGCGCTGGCCATGAAGTGGATGTGTTCAATATGCTGTGCCGCCGTCTTGCTTGCCGGGGGAGCAGTACAGGCGAGAGCGGTGCCGAATGACCCGATTAACTGGGGCTTTAAACGAAGTGTCAATCATCAGCCGCCTGATGCCGGGGAGCAACTGAACAGTTTAATTGAAAAATATGAGGCGTTTTATTTAGGCAATACAAAGGAAAAAACGATTTACTTAACGTTTGATAACGGCTATGAAAATGGCTATACGCCAAAAGTGCTTGATGTCTTAAAAAAACATCGCGTAACAGGAACCTTTTTTGTCACCGGGCATTTCGTGAAGGACCAGCCTAAGCTGATTAAGCGCATGTCAGATGAAGGGCATATTATCGGCAACCATTCCTTTCACCATCCGGATCTGACGAAAAAAACAGCGGACCAGATTCAGGACGAACTCGATTCAGTCAACGAAGAGGTCTATAAAATTACGGGAAAGCAGGACAACCTGTATCTGCGCCCGCCGCGCGGCGTGTTCAGTGAATACGTGCTGAAAGAAACGAAACGCTTAGGCTATCAAACCATTTTCTGGTCGGTCGCTTTTGTTGATTGGAAAATCAAAAACCAAAAGGGGAAGAAATATGCCTACGATCATATGATCAAGCAGGCGCACCCAGGAGCCATTTACCTGCTTCACACCGTATCGAAGGACAATGCCGAAGCACTGGATGATGCGATTACAGACCTGAAAAAACAAGGTTACACATTTAAAAGCATTGATGATTTGATGTTTGAGAAAGAAATGAAGCTGCCTTCCTTGTAACGAGAAAGCCTCTCCATGAACGTAGAGGCTCAGCGTGTCGACAAACCCTCGCATTCGTTGTCAGTCCTGCGCGTTGGTGCTCACGAATGATAACATTCCCTCCGCTCCAATGCTCGCCCTTCCTAGACTTCAAGGGTTTTCAATCACGCTGAAAAGATGACAAAGTCCCAAAACGAAAACCGTTTTAGGACTTTGTCTACAATCTGAAAGCCTCTCCATAAACGGAGAGGCTTTCTTCTTATTTCATACATTGAATGAGTGCGGCCCAATCCAGATCTCCGAAGCCTTTTTCAATCCCGCTTTCAAAATGGCTCTTGGCCAGCTCGGCAAGAGGGAGGTGTGCAGACACTTGTTCAGCGGCGGCAAGTGCCAGGTTGGTATCCTTCAGTCCTAAAGACATTTTGAAACCGGCAGGCTCAAATTTCTGCTCAGCCATGATGGTTCCGTAATTTTGATAGACAGGAGAGCCAAAGAGAGCGCTGGCGATTTCTAAAAATTGTTTTTGTTCTAAGCCGTACTTCTCCATCATTAAGAATGATTCAGATAACGCCTCCAGCATAGACACGAGCAAGAAATTGATGCTGATTTTGGCCGCGTTTGCCGTCTTGCTTTCTTCGCCAACGTCAAATACCTGCTGGCTCAGGCTGTCAAGCAGAGGCTTGGCGGTTTGCTTCGCTTCAGCCGGCCCGGCTGTTATGATGCGGAGCGCGGCTTTGGCGGCCGCATCCGGTCTTCCGAGTACTGGAGCGGCGAGGAAGGATTGTCCTTTTTCCGCATGGGCCGCTGCGAGCTTTTCAGAGGACTCGACACTGATTGTGCTCATTGAAATGTGGATGCCGTTCTTGGCTAATCCTTCAATCAGCCCGTCTTCTCCGAATGTCACGGCGCTGACAGAATCGTCATCTGAAAGCATCGTTATGACAATATCAGCGGACTCTGCGGCCTGTCGCGGCGTGTCAGCTGCCTGTGCACCTTCTGTTACAAATTCCTTCGTCTTTTGTTTAGTCCGATTATAAACAGTCAATTCATAGCCTTCCTGAAGCACGTTTCGGGCAATGGGCTGTCCCATATTGCCGAGTCCGATAACAGCAATTTTCAAACTGATCACTCCCTGAACATTTTTTCCATTATAAACAAATTGAACATCATATGCATGAAAAGCGGCTTGCCAATATAAAAAAGAACAGCTTTACGCTGTCCTCATTTAAATATGTTGAACCATCCTTTATGTACAAACCATATCAGCATCCCGATCACAAGCGCAGCCATCAGGCCGAGTACGGCGAAATATCCGTAATCCCAATGAAGCTCGGGCATGTAGTCGAAGTTCATCCCGTACACACCGGCAATAAAGGTGAGCGGGATAAAAATGGTCGACACGATCGTCAGTGTCATCATAATCGCATTCATCCGGTTTGTATTCAGTGTCACATAGCTGTCGCGCAAGTCGGACGTCATGTCACGGTTGGATTCCACAATTTCAGATAATTTTAACAAATGATCGTATATGTCGCTGAAATAGGCTTTCGTTTCCTGATGCTCTTTCACATGATCAAGGGTTAAAATCCGATAGAGCAAATCACGCATCGGAATAACCGTCCGTCTCAGATGCAATAGATCTGTCCTCAGATCAAACACCTCATTCATCAGTGTTCCATATGTTTTGTGGGGCCGGCTTTCTTCAATTTCGTTCAGCCGGTCTTCAATTTTGTACACGAGAGGAAAATATTCATCAACAAGCTGATCCATGATCATATAAGAGATATGCCCAGGCCCTTTTTTGAATAGGTCCGGTGAAGCATACAAACGCTCCCGGACTTTGGCGATCCCGGGCGTTTCGTGTAAATGAAAGGTGACGACAAATCTTTCGCCTTGAAAGATATCCACTTCCTCAGTCTCCAGCGTCTCCTTATTCAGCGCATGAATCACGTAAAAACGATAGCCGTCATAATGGTCAAGCTTCGGCCGCTGCATATGCTGGAAGCAATCTTCAATGGCAAGCGGATGAAAATGAAAAAAATCTCTCAATAATGCCGTTTCCGTATCCTCCGGGCCGTATAAATCAACCCAGTACCACGCAATATCAGGTTGTTCCACTCGTTCGATCGGTATATTTTTCAGCAGCTGATGCTCTGTTGTCATTGCGGTAATGTTGATCATAAACAACCCTCCACCTGCCATTATATCATGCTGCCTTTATGAGAAAAGTATACGGTGTTCTGCCTATTTCCAGCGGCGTGTTATACTGGACAAAAAACGGAAAAAGGGTGGATTGCATGTGGAAGGAAAACGTATCTGTCACGCCTCCGTACCATTTTGACCGCGTGTTGGACAGACTGTCTTTAGACCCTCTCAATGCGGCAGATAAAGAAGCGCGGGAAATACGCGTGCCGATCAGAAACCAAGGGGGAGACGTGTGCATTGTAAAGGTACAGGCGTTGGGCCATGCTGATGAGCCTGAGTTTCTCGTCAGCGGGGAAACGGATCAGGAAGAGATGATGAAGGAAATCAAGCGGATTTTTCAATGGGAACATGATCTGCAGCACGTTCTCGATCATTTTTCAAAAACGAGTCTGTCCGCCATTTTTGAAGCGCATGCAGGCACGCCGCTTGTACTGGACTATAGCGTGTACAATTGCATCATGAAATGCATCATCCACCAGCAGCTCAACCTCTCCTTCGCTTATACGTTAACCGAACGGTTTGTTCATGCGTTTGGTGAACAGAAGGACGGCGTGTGGTGCTATCCAACGCCGGAAACGATTGCGGAACTCGATTATCAGGATCTGCGCGATCTGCAATTCAGCATGAGGAAAGCGGAATACGCCATTGATACGTCAAGGATGATCGCTGAAGGCACACTCGACTTGTCGAAGCTGCCGGAGATGACAGATGAAGACATCATGAAGAAGCTGGTCAAAATCAGAGGCATCGGCCCGTGGACCGTGCAAAACGTTCTCATGTTCGGGCTTGGGCGCCCAAATTTGTTCCCGCTTGCCGATATTGGACTCCAAAATGCGCTCAAACGCCATTTTCAGCTGGACGACAAACCGGCAAAGGATGTCATGCAGGCGATGAGCAAGGAGTGGGAGCCTTATTTAAGTTATGCGTCTTTGTATTTGTGGAGAAGTATTGAATGAAAAACGGCTGCCTTTTCGGCAGCCTCTGAGATTAATCAAGCTTCACTGTCACGCTTTGGCCTGAGTCGGCACTGTTAACAGGGGAAAACGTGATTTTTAATTGGTGAAGATCTTCCGCTTTTCCGCTGTATACCGCTCCTATCACACCTTCGTTTTCTGTATGCGGCGCAATCTGATGTTCATTGCCTTTTAGGATATTATTATCTGCAACGGTCAGCTTTTGTCCGTCATCTGTTTCAACAGATTCAATGCCGTTCCAATCCATTTGTGTGTCTCCGGTATTCTCGGCTTTATAAGTGATTTGAATGTATCGAAGCGGCTCAGACACTTTTTGGTCTGTCATTTTTTTAAAGAGTTTCAGCTGTAAAGGGCTGATATTGGTACGCGACAGCAATTTGACTTGATCGACAGTAATCTTTAACGGCTTCATCGTTGTTTGTTTCTCGATATCAGCTATTTTATCTAATGTAACGATTTCTCCATTGTCCTCGGTGGATGTTTCACCGGGCTTGGAAAGAATTTTATGCTCGCTGTCTTGGCTTGAATCATCTGTTTCATTGTCGGTATCCAGCGGCTTATCGCTTTCTTGAATCAGATGATTGTCAAGATCGACAAATCGAATGGTTGGTTCGCTGCTGTCATAATAAGACGAATGCTTATACAATGCGCGAAGAAACTGATCAAAGACTATGGCCAAGAGACCGTTTTCCATCGATTTTCCGTCTGAGTTGTTGAAGGTGACAACAACCGTATTGTTTTTGATTTCCACTTTTTTAACCACTTTTTCTCCATCGGAATTGGCTTCTGTCATTTTCTCAAATGCGCCGTTTAAATCCTTTTTGGAAATATGGATTTTATCCCAATCTTCTTTGGTAATACTGTTAAAGTCTTTTTTTAGCAAATCCAGATTTTTGCTTTCGTCTTCTGCTGTTTTTTCTGTTTTCGCAGAAGTCGCGGTGCTGTCGTTTCCGCATCCTGCTGCGCTGAATAGTAACCCTAATGCGCAGGCAGCGGTTAGAAATTTCTTCATTTTATCCCTCTTTTATGTAATAGTCATAACTTGTATCGGCTGTCTTGCTAGATGATTGAGTAAAATTGGAAAAGTTTTTGGAAAATATGAAGGAATCTAGGCAAGCGTGTTATACTAGAAAGATGTGAAAAAAACATTTCACTTTCTGCGATTTTGCAGAAAGCTCTATATAGAAACGGAGAGAACAATGTGAACCAACAAAAAAAACAGGCGCCCGTTGAACTGAAAGTCGGACAAACCTTTCCCCTGACGATTAAGCGTCTTGGCATTAACGGAGAAGGCGTCGGCTACTTTAAGAAAAAAGTCGTCTTCGTGCCCGGCGCGCTTCCCGGTGAAGAGGTTGTCGTGCAGGCCACAAAGGTTCAGCCGAAGTTTTCCGAGGGCCGCGTGAAGAAGATCCGCAAGGCGTCGGAGCACCGCGTGGCACCGCCTTGCCCTGTATACGAAGAGTGCGGCGGCTGTCAGCTTCAGCACCTTGCATACAGCCAACAGCTTCGGGAAAAACGCGACATCGTCATTCAGTCTCTTGAACGCCATACGAAGTTTAAAGTAGAAAACATGGAAATCAAAGAAACGATCGGCATGGACAACCCGTGGAATTACCGCAACAAAAGCCAATTCCAGATCGGGCGCTCGCAAAGCGGGAGCATCATCGCCGGCTTATACGGCCTCGATTCTCATGACATCGTGCCGATCAAAGATTGCATCGTTCAGCATCCGGCAACCAACAAAACAACAGGCATCGTCCGCCGCATTTTAGAGGACTTCAATGTGTCTGTTTATAATGAACGGAAACGAAAAGGCGACGTTCGCACCATTGTGACGCGAGTTGGTTTTGAAACAGGCGAGGTGCAGGTCGTGCTTGTGACAGCAAAAGAAACGCTTCCGCACAAGGAAGAAATCGTCAAAGCGATCCAAAAGCGCCTGTCTGAGGTCAAATCCATTATCCAAAATGTAAACGGAGCGAAAACCTCTGTCATTTTCGGTGAGAAAACAAAACCGCTCGCCGGACATACAGTGATCCAAGAGGTGCTCGGCGATGTGTCATTTGAACTGAGCGCCCGCGCTTTCTTCCAGCTCAATCCGGAGCAAACCGTCAAGCTGTACGGCGAAGTGAAAAAAGCGGCGCAGCTGACCGGAAAAGAAAAAGTCGTTGACGCGTATTGCGGCGTCGGCACCATCGGCATGTGGGTAGCGGACGGAGCGAAGGAAGTCCGCGGCATGGACGTCATCAAGGAATCGATTGATGACGCCAAGAAAAACGCCAAAAAACACGGTATGGCAAATGCCACATACGTAACTGGAACAGCCGAGCACTGGCTCCCAAAATGGACGAAAGAAGGCTTCCGCCCGGACGTCGTCATCGTCGACCCGCCAAGAACCGGCTGTGACAGCACGTTCCTGGACACGATCAAAAAAGTCAAACCGAAACGATTTGTCTACGTTTCCTGCAATCCATCCACGCTTGCGAAGGATTTGCAGGCGCTGTCAAAAGACTATCGTGTAGAATATATTCAGCCTGTGGATATGTTTCCGCAGACGGCTCATGTTGAAGCCGTGGCGAAGCTTGTATTAAAATCGTCTAATTAAAAGAAACGATTCCTAATCAGATCTGGATTTCGGCAGAAGAATATTGCCGATTTCCGGGTCTTTTTCATGCGCCAACGTTGCCCTGCTGTCTTTTATGTAACTAGGGCCAAAGAAACAATATGTAATAAGCCCCCAGCTATTGATAAGAATAATGTCAGAGCCATAGAGGCAGAAACCCGAGTCATGTGCCTAACCCTGTGATCGGTGTACTTTATCGCTATTTATGTGTTATGGGTAAACGTTTAAATGTTCAAAATTTACTATCGTTTGATAAGAAGCGCTTCAGCATGCTATAAGTGTAAAAGAACATTTTTGCTTCATTACGTTTGGCCTGGTATCCATAATGAAAGGATTTGAATGTGTGATGATAGATAATTTCTGGCGTGAATTGCCACGACCATTTTTTGTACTGGCACCAATGGAAGATGTGACTGATGTTGTTTTTCGCCATGTTGTGAGTGAAGCAGGCAGACCTGATGTGTTCTTTACGGAGTTTACAAACTCGGAGAGCTATTGTCATCCAGATGGAAAGGATAGTGTGCGAGGCCGTTTGACCTTTACTGAGGATGAACAGCCAATGGTGGCGCATATATGGGGAGATAAGCCTGAAAACTTCCGGCAAATGAGTATTGGCATGGCGGAATTAGGGTTTAAGGGTCTAGATATCAATATGGGCTGTCCTGTACCTAATGTGACGGGGAATGGAAAGGGAAGCGGCCTTATTTGCCGTCCTGAAGTTGCGGCAGAATTAATACGAGCAGCAAAAGCAGGAGGATTGCCTGTGAGTGTGAAGACAAGGCTTGGTTACACGGATGTGGACGAATGGCGCGACTGGCTGACACACGTACTGAAACAAGACATTGCGAATCTTTCCATCCATCTGCGTACAAGAGCGGAAATGAGCAAAGTAGATGCGCATTGGGAACTGATTCCGGAAATTAAGAAACTTCGTGACGAGGTGGCACCAGATACACTTTTGACGATCAATGGTGACATACCTAACCGTGAAACTGGCTTGAAACTTGCTGAACAATACGGCGTTGACGGGATAATGATCGGACGCGGTATTTTTACAAATCCTTTTGCTTTTGAAAAAGAGCCGAAAGAGCATAGCAGTAAGGAATTGATTGATCTTTTGAGACTGCATCTGGATCTCCATGATGAATATTCAAAAACAGAAGCTCGAGCATATAAACCGCTTCCTCGCTTTTTCAAGATATATCTCCGTGGATTCCGCGGGGCAAGTGAATTAAGAAACCAATGCATGAACACAAATTCAACAGATGAAGTGCGTGCATTGCTCGATGAATTTGAGCGAAAGTATCTTAATGGGGCGGAGCAATAGCATAAGGATCCCAATTCAAGGGTAAAGCGAAGTGGGACGTTAAACTGGTGGAAGCGGTATTTAATCCGATTTTTCCTGCGAAAAATTTGATATGCGGGAAGACATTCTGCCGAGAAGCTGTTGAAGTATGATAAGAATCAAGATAGCAGGGATAATTGTCCTTGCTATCTTTTTTTATCGAAAAGGATCAGATAAAATGTGGTAATAACAGGAGATGGTGCGGATACAAAGAAGGGGGAGTTTATGGTGAAAGAATTTCCTATAATTGAAACAAAAAGATTATTGTTAAGAGAAGTAAACGTTGAAGATGCTAAAGATATGCTAACATATCTTTCGGATCAAGATGTTGTTAAGTCGATGGGGTTAGAACCCTTTGAAACAACTAGTGATGTTTGGGAAGAGATTAGGTGGTATAAATCCATATATGAAAAAGGTACAGGTATCAGATGGGGCATTACACTTAAAGATTCTGGCATCGTCATAGGAAGCTGTGGATTTCTTAATAGACTTGCAAAACATTATCGAGCTGAAGTTGGGTATGAATTAAGCAAAGATTACTGGCGAAAAGGAATCGTCAGTGAAGCACTAGAGGCTGTTGTCAAATATGGATATAACCACTTGCAGTTGGAAAGAATTGAAGCTCTTATTGAACCTTCTAATATTTCATCGATAAAACTAGTGGAAAAACAAGGTTTTAGCAGAGAGGGCTTGCTGAGACACTATGAATTTGCTTGTGGTAAATTTGAAGATTTATATATGTATTCAATGATCAAAGAAGATTTTACATCTGGTTTGGGAAAATGAATTTTAACTAATGCCTCTTTCACAATAATGTGAGGAACTAACTGCCCGGGATATGAAAAATGAAACAGGGGACACTTGTTATTTCAACTATTATATGAAACAGAAATAGGGGGAAGAGAAAAATGAAACGACTATGCATCATCCCCTGCGGCAAGAAAAAAATATGGGACGTCCGGCCTGACGCGGGTCCAACAAGGGCGGAAGACGCTTATCTCAGCCCGTTTCATCAGGCGTGCGAGCGGTATGCAAAAGCGTTTTTTGACGAGTGGGTCACTTTGTCTGCAAAGCACGGATTCCTTCGCCCAGATGATATCGTACCCGAAAATTACGATGTGGCTTTTGGAACCGGTCATCCGGAGATCATGACAGCGGAGGAGCTGAGCCGCCAATTTCGCGAAAAGGACTTTTTCGAAAAAGAAGAGGTCGTCATGCTCGGCGGGAAAAAATATCGCAGTGTCCTTAACGCCGTCATCAGTGAACACCAGCACATCAGCTGGCCGCTAACACCGTACAAAGGCATTGGCTACATGCTTCAGGCACTGAACAGAGCGGTTGAAGAAAAGCATGAACTGTAAAAATATATTTTCGGAAAAGAGTGTGAAAATGAAAAGAATTGTGTTCGGCTTCCTTGCCATTGCTGTATTTGGATGTGGCTTGTATATCTATCATGTTTTATTCGGTGATCCTTTTTCGAAAAATGCCGCAGAGCAAAAGCTCACATCATATATGAAACAGACCTATCCTAAAAAAGAAATCAACATCACGAATGGGGTATATAGCGCTAAAACCACTGAATATGTGTTCCAAGCAAACATCCAATCTCATCGCTATCCAATGTGCACGAAGGGATTTCTCCATCCGAAAGTCACGTGCGATGGAATTGAAGAAGCGTATACCGAATCAGTAGCAAAACACTTAAATGAAGAAGCATCGAAGGAAATCAAAGCAGATCTGAAAAAAGAGGTGCCGCAAATCATAAAAGCTGACGCTGCTTTGATCATTGAAAACGGCCAGTTCACATTAGATACAAAATGGAACAAACAGCTGGCTGAAAAAGCGCCTATGAACATGGCGATTCAGTTAGACGCGAGCGGGTTATCAAAAACAGAAGCCGCAAAGATGGCGGAAACAGTAAGAAAAACACTTAATGAAAAGGGATATACATACTCAAACGGCACGGTAGACTGTATGCAGAAGGACGGGGACGGCGGTTTCGGATATGTCAAATATTCAATTGATTTTCTTCCGAAAACAGCCATTCAGCCAAACGATGCAGAGGAATTAGGGAGTTAAAAGATTTCCGAGGAAATAAATACGTCGATCATTGTCAAAGACTGGGTGATGCCCGGTCTTTTTTGCATGCCATAAAACGAGACAAATGGATCAGATCGAGACAAAATGAGACACCTGTCTCAAACTGTCTCTAGTGTAAAAATGAAAAGACTGATTTTACGGGCATCAAAGACTGGCACACTTCTTGCATTGATAAATGTGAACCCTAAATAGAAGGAGGCGCACAAAATGGAATTGTTAAAACGTGAAGGCTTGTCATTAACTGAGGAGAAAGCGTTGTGGATGTACCAAAAGATGCTGGAAATCAGGGGCTTTGAAGACAAAGTGCATGAACTGTTCGCACAGGGAGTGCTTCCCGGATTCGTCCATTTGTATGCCGGTGAAGAAGCGGTAGCGGTAGGCGTGTGCGCTCATTTAGATAATGGCGACAGCATTACAAGCACGCACAGGGGACATGGACATTGTATCGCTAAAGGCTGTGATCTGGACGGCATGATGGCGGAAATTTTCGGGAAAGCGACCGGACTGTGCAAAGGCAAGGGCGGTTCTATGCACATTGCGGATCTCGATAAAGGCATGTTAGGGGCAAATGGAATCGTCGGGGGCGGATTTACGCTCGCATGCGGATCAGCGCTCACCGCTAAATATAAACAGACTAAAAATGTAAGCGTTTGCTTTTTTGGAGACGGAGCAAACAACCAAGGCACCTTCCATGAAGGGCTGAACTTAGCGGCAGTATGGAACCTTCCTGTCGTGTTTATCAATGAAAACAACGGCTACGGCGAAGCCACCCCATTTGAATACGCGTCGGCCTGCGATTCAATCGCTGATCGGGCGGCTGCCTATAATATGCCTGGGGTCACGGTGGACGGAAAAGATATTTTAGCAGTTTACCAGGCAGCCGAGGAAGCGATAGAAAGAGCAAGAAACGGCGGAGGCCCGTCTTTGATTGAATGTATGACCTACAGAAATTACGGCCATTTCGAAGGGGATGCCCAAACGTATAAAACGAAGAATGAAAGAGCTGAGCATCTTGAAGAAAAGGATGCCATTCAAGGCTTTAAAAACTACCTTTTAAAAGAAACTGATGCCAATAAACTGTCAGACATTGAAGAGCGTGTCAATGAATCAATTGAAAAAGCCGTCTCGTTCAGTGAAGACAGTCCTTATCCAAAAGAATCAGAACTGCTGACAGACGTCTACGTGTCATATGAAAAAGGGGGAATGTGAGATGGCGAGAGTCATAAGCATGTCAGACGCGATCAATGAAGCAATGAAGCTTGCGATGAGAAGAGACGAAAATGTGCTTTTGATCGGCGAGGATGTCGCCGGGGGAGCGGCGGTCGATCATTTGCAGGATGATGAAGCTTGGGGCGGTGTATTAGGGGTCACAAAGGGGCTCGTACAGGAATTCGGGCGCACAAGAGTGCTGGACACACCGATTTCTGAGGCGGGCTACATGGGTGCGGCCATGGCTGCGGCATCAACAGGGCTGAGACCGATTGCCGAGCTGATGTTTAACGATTTTATCGGCACGTGCTTTGACCAGGTGATCAACCAAGGCGCGAAATTCCGCTATATGTTCGGCGGAAAAGCGCAAGTGCCGATTACCGTCCGCACCACATATGGAGCGGGGTTCCGGGCCGCTGCCCAGCATTCACAGGCGCTGTATGGCCTTTTCACCAGCATTCCGGGACTGAAGACGGTTGTTCCGTCCAATCCGTATGACGCTAAAGGACTGCTGCTTGCAGCAATCGAAGACAATGATCCGGTGTTCTTTTTTGAAGACAAAACGTCCTACAACATGAAGGGCGAGGTGCCGGAAGATTATTATACAATCCCGCTCGGAAAGGCGGACATCAAACGCGAAGGCGGCGATATCACGCTGTTTGCGGTCGGCAAGCAGGTCAATACCGCGCTTAGTGCGGCTGCACAGCTTTCAGAGAAAGGCATCGAAGCCGAGGTGCTTGATCCCCGCAGTTTGTCTCCTCTGGATGAGGAAGCGATTTTCACATCGTTGGAAAAAACAAACCGGCTGATCATCATTGACGAAGCCAATCCGCGCTGCAGCATTGCCACAGATATTGCTGCGATTGTCGCCGACAAGGGCTTTGACTTGCTTGATGCGCCGATTAAACGAATTACAGCGCCGCATACACCGGTGCCGTTTTCACCAGTGCTTGAAGATCAATATTTGCCGACAGCAGATCAAATTGTCAGCGTCACGCTAGAATTGCTTGGCGAGCCGGCAATGAATTAATGGGGGGGACACAAATGGCGGTAAAAGTAGTGATGCCAAAATTGGGAATGGCCATGAAACAAGGGGAAGTATCGATATGGAATAAAAAAGTAGGCGATCCGGTTGAAAAAGGAGAAAGCATTGCCAGCATTCAATCGGAGAAAATTGAAATGGATGTTGAGGCGCCTGAAAAAGGAACGCTGATCGATATCAAAGTAAAAGAGGGTGAAGAGGTTCCGCCCGGCACAGCGATCTGCTACATCGGGGACGCCAATGAATCGGTGCCGGAAGAGGCGAAAGCACCTGTTGCAGAAGATAACGAACCGCTAGCCGTCCAGCCCGAAAAACAAGAAAACAAACCCGTAGCGAAAAAAGAACGAATCAAAATATCTCCAGTCGCCAGAAAAATAGCGGAAAAAGCGGGATTAGACCTGCAACAGCTGAAAGGCACAGGGCCAGGCGGGCGAATCGTAAAAGACGACGTAACAAAGGCGCTTGCTGAACAGAAAAAAGATCGGCCAGAGCCGGTTTCTGAGCAGAAGGCGCAAGAAACGCCGGTGACAGGGATGAGAAAAGTCATCGCGGCCCGAATGCAGGAAAGCCTGGCAAACAGCGCGCAGCTGACGATTACGATGAAGGCTGATATCACCAAGCTGGCAGCCCTTCAAAAACAGCTTTCTCCAACAGCGGAAGAGAGGTACGGCACAAAGCTGACGATGACTCATTTTGTGTCGAGAGCCGCCGTTCTCGCCCTGCAAGCTCATCCTATGCTGAACAGTTTTTATCAAAATGAGCGCATCATCACCCATCCTTATGTGCACCTCGGAATGGCTGTGGCCTTGGAAAATGGATTAGTTGTGCCTGTGATTCGCCACGCTGAAAAGCAATCGCTGGTCGAACTGGCCCAATCCATCTCAGAACATGCCAAAAAAGCGCGCGAGGGACGTGCGGGAAGCGAAGAACTGCAAGGCTCAACCTTCTCCATTACAAACCTTGGCGCTTTCGGAATCGAGCATTTCACACCGATATTAAATCCGCCGGAAACAGGCATTCTCGGCATCGGAGCAAGCTATGACACGCCCGTGTATCAAGGGGAAGAGATTGTGAGAAGCACGATCCTGCCGCTTAGCCTGACATTTGATCACAGAGCCTGTGACGGTGCTCCTGCGGCTGCATTTCTGAAGGCGATTAAAACATATTTAGAAGAACCGGCAGTATTAATTTTATAGGAAAAGCAGGTGAAAACGACATGACACTAGCCATTATCGGCGGCGGACCTGCAGGCTATGCGGCTGCAGTCTCCGCGGCACAGCAGGGCAGAACCGTGCTGCTGATTGACAAAGGCCCGCTTGGGGGAACCTGCCTGAATGAAGGCTGCATCCCGACAAAGTCTTTATTAGAAAACGCAAACGTTCTTGATAAAATCAAGCATGCCGGACACTTTGGAATCGAACTTCCGCCCGGTGCGATATCGGTTGATTGGAGCAAAATGCAGAACCGAAAACAACAGGTTGTCAGTCAGCTTGTCCAAGGCGTTCAATACTTGATGAAGAAAAATCAAATACAGGTTGTGAAGGGGACGGCCTCCTTTCTTTCTGACAGAAAGCTCTTGATCGAAAGAGAGAACGGAAAAGAAATCAGAGAGGCGGACCAAGTATTGATTGCATCGGGATCAGAGCCAATTGCGCTGCCATTCGCCCCGTTTGACGGCGAATGGATTATCGACAGCAAGGACGCGCTTTCTCTATCTGAGATTCCGTCTTCACTTGTCATTGTCGGCGGCGGTGTTATCGGCTGCGAGTATGCCGGGCTGTTTGCCAGACTGGGATCGAAGGTGACCATCATTGAAACAGCCGGCCAGCTGATCCCGGCTGAGGATGAAGATATTGCCCGTCTCTTTCAGGAGAAGCTCGAAAAAGACGGTGTTGAAGTGCACACTGCATCCAGGTTAGAGCGGGTGGATCAAGCGGCCAAAACGGCAATATGGAAAAGCGGGCAGCGAGAGTTTAAAACGAAGGCCGATTATGTACTGGTGGCGATCGGCAGAAAACCCCGTCTTGACGGATTGCAGCTGGAGCAGGCCGGAGTAGATTTTTCTCCAAAAGGCATTCCGGTGAACGGGCACATGCAGACGAACGTGCCTCATATTTATGCGTGCGGAGACGCAATTGGAGGCATTCAGCTGGCGCATGCGGCTTTCCATGAGGGCATCATCGCTGCTTCTCATGCTTCCGGCAGGGATGTCCAAATCAATGAGAAACATGTGCCCCGCTGCATTTACACATCACCGGAAATCGCGTGTATCGGAATGACAGAACAACAGGCAAGAAGCGAATACGGGGATGTGAAGATTGGTGAATTTCCTTTTTCCGCAAACGGCAAAGCGCTCATTAAACAGCAAGCGGAAGGAAAGGTCAAAATCGTGGCGGAACCTGAATTCGGCGAAATCGTCGGTGTCTCGATGATTGGTCCTGATGTCACCGAGCTCATCGGCCAGGCGGCTGCGATCATGAATGGTGAGATGACCACTGATATGGCGGAGCATTTTATCGCCGCCCATCCGACACTGTCGGAAACATTACACGAGGCGCTGTTAAGCACAATTGGGCTTGCAGTGCATGCATAACACGGAAAAAAGCAGGCGCGGGGGATACAAGGCGCCTGCTTTTTTATTGTTGAAAGCGCTTAATTTTTCCCCTACAATAGATGAAAACGGCGTGTAAGGGAGGAGCGATCAAGGAAATGAATTCGATCCCAAACGATTTGCAAACCTGGAAACGTTTTGTGAAAGACGGTGTACTTGATGAAGCCCGGTTAAGAAAACGGATCGCCGAGTCATGGCATCGCTGCAAAAAAGCTGAGGTCAACCCATATTTAGAAAAAGGCCCAAAGGTTTTACAGCAAACGGAGCTGGATCAGCAGTCAAAAAAGCATTCATTTTTCCTGAAGACCGCACAGCCTTACCTCGAAAAACTGCTGCCTGCCATAAAAGAAATGGAAATGATGGCGCTGTTAATTGATTCAGAGGGTGTTGTTCAGTCACTCGACGGCCATCCCCGCGCGCTCTATGAAGCCAAACGCATCAACTTCGTCAAGGGCGCGTGCTGGACGGAAACGGCTGTCGGAACAAATGCGATTGGCACGGCGCTCCACGTGATTGAGCCGGTTGCGATACAAGGATCAGAACATTACTCCATCGCTTCCCATCACTGGAATTGTTCAGCCGCTCCGATTCACCATGAGGATGGCAGCCTTGCGGGTGTGATTGACATATCGTGTCCAACGGCAGGCGCGCATCCCCACATGCTCGGTATAGCCACTGCGATCGCTTATGCCGCGGAACGGGAACTGGCAGCTAAAAGCCGCGAGAAAGAGCTGGAGCTGATCAGCCGTTTTGGAGATAGGGCTGCATCCCGTGTGCCAATGGTTCTCTGCAATACCAAACAGCACATTATCAGCGCGAGCATGCCGATTCGAACCTCAATACCGGATTGGCAGGGCCGACACCTGTATGAGTTGAAAGAACGGGGCTTTTCAATCGAAAAAGCAGTCACCATGGGAGATGGAGGCATGTGTTTTTATCTCTCGGAACAAAAGAAAAAGCCGGCATTTCGTTTCAATGGAGTTATCGGGCAAAGCGGCCGATCGCAAGGAATGCTGAAGAACCTTGAACGAGCGGCTGCGGCGGATGCAACGGTCTGTCTGTCGGGCGAAACGGGTACGGGGAAGGAAGTCGCGGCACGCGCGCTTCATGAGAACAGCGAGCGGCGGCACGGCCCGTTTGTTGCTGTCAATTGCGGAGCGATCCCGTCTGACTTGATTGAAAGCGAGCTTTTCGGCTATGCGGAGGGCGCTTTTACGGGAGCGAAACGAAACGGCTACAAAGGCGCCTTTCAAAAAGCGAATCATGGGACCTTATTTTTAGATGAGATCGGAGAAATCTCCCATTCAATGCAGGTTGCGCTTTTAAGGGTGCTTCAGGAACGCAAGATTACGCCGGTCGGCGGAGCGAAAGAAATTCCGGTTGATATTAGAGTCATTGCCGCCACACATTGTGATTTGCGCGAGCTTGCTGAAAGCGGGATAATCAGAGAGGACTTGTTTTACCGCCTTCATGTCTATCCAATCGATCTTCCTCCTTTACGCGACCGCCCCGAAGATATTCCGGACCTCTTTCAGTACTACAAACAGAAAAATCATTGGCCTGGCGAACTTCCCCTTGCTTTGTTGGATGTGCTGAAACAATGGAGGTGGCCGGGGAATATTCGCGAGCTGTTTAATGTGTTTGAACGTCTTTCCATCAGATTTCCGGACGGCCGGCTGAAGGATGAGCCGCTCACCGCTTTACTGGAAGCTGCCGGACTGCCGATCAGCCCGGCAGAAAAAAAGCCGGATGCGGCCGGCGCGCTGACCCTTCGTGAGCAAATCCAAAAAGATATGATGATCAAAGCGCTTGAATCCGCAAAAGGTAACGTCTCTCAAGCCGCCAAAATCAGCGGGATCCCCCGAAGCACTTTCTACAAACGGCTGAAAAAATTCAACTTGGCCGCTGAATCATAAAGCATACTTCTTTCAAGAAATGGAAACGTTATGTATGAAGGAGGGTGTTAGAATGAATATTCAAAGGGCGAAAGAAATTGTAGAATCTCCCGACATGAAGAAAGTAACATATAACGGAGTTCCTATTTACATTCAGCACGTGAATGAAGAAGACGGAACAGCGAGAATTTATCCGCTCGATGAGCCGCAAGAGGAGCATGAAGTGCAGCTGACCAACTTAAAAGAGGATTAATCAAAAATGGCCCGCTTTATAAGCAGGCCATTTTGTTATCCGCGCGGCGCGAATAAAATGACACAGACGCCGAGGAGACAAATCAATGCGCCGACCCAGTCATACAGATCAGGTGTTTTCCGGTCGACAAGCCATCCCCACAGGACCGCAAGCACGATGAATACCCCGCCATAAGCGGCGTATACACGGCCGAAGGAAGGGAAGGACTGAAACGTCGGAAGAATGCCGTAGACAATCAGGATCAGCGCTCCCGCGATCCCGTAGCCGACTGGCTTTGCCTCTCTCAGCCACAGCCAAACCAAATACCCGCCGCCAATTTCGGCAAGCCCCGCCGCGAGAAATAAAAGAATGGTCATCAGCATCACGCGCACTCCTCAACTTGCTTTTCTCTTTCATTATAAAGGAGGAATGCTGTTAAAGATTCGGATGATCCTCAAATTCCTTCAAATAAGCGTTTCTCTGAATCTCCGTAAACTGGCTGATCCAGTTGCTTTTCGCCTCTTCATTCAGATGGGGGAGGATATAGCGTTCAACCGCTTCAAAAAACAGAGGGTTCGCGATAATGTTCCAGGTAGGGATGCGAACGGCCTTGCCATCTGTTTTCTCGATGATGATATCCTCAAAAAAGATCCCTTTCAAACTGTTATGATGCCGTCCCATATAAATCTGTTTGATTTCTGAAAAACGCGCACTGCGATTTCGCGAGAAAATCTCGCCATCAGGACCTGTTTTTACGCTGAAAATAATATTTCCCCGGCTTGTGAACGCCGGAAAAGCCATAAAAAATGTGATTAATCCATAAACAATCGCCATTAATCCTCCGCCCAAATAAAGCAGGGCATACTTAGATTCAAATGTGAGTGCTTCAGACACCAGCCACACTCCCGCAATAAAGGCGCCCCCTGTGGCGAGGAACAGCCAAGCTCTTAGAAACATCATGCTTTTTACTTCAATCAATGTACTGCTCCTAAAGCTTCGGATGATCCTCAAATTCCTTCAAATACGCGTTTCTCTGAATCTCCGTAAACTGGCTGATCCAGTTGCTTTTCGCCTCTTCATTCAGATGGGGGAGGATATAGCGTTCAACCGCTTCAAAAAACAGAGGGTTCGGAACAATGTTCCAAGTGGGAATGCGAATAGTTTTCCGGTCAACAGTCCGAATCATTACATCTTCCTGAAAAAGCCCTTTTAGGCTAGATTTATGCCGGCTCATCTCAATTTTCTTTATATCGATAAATTTCACAGACACTTTGTCAGTGAACAACTCTCCATCTTTTCCTGTTTTGATGCGGAAGATGGTATTTCCCCGCGGGGTGAACGCCGGAAAGAAGATGATAAATAAATATAAACAAAACAAGGTGAACAGAAAGCCGGCAGGAATGGCTAAAAGGTAATATTTCGTTTGAAAGGTAATACCCATATAAAAGAGCCACAAACATGCTAATCCCATACCGGCAGATCCGACAAAAGCCCATATTCTTAGGAACATTCTGCTTTTGACTTCAACAATTTCTTGGTTTTTCAATGCTTTTCTCCTTTTGTCCATTCAGATTCTTATTCACTTTTTGAAATGATTTGATTTACAACATCCTTATGAGCAGGGAGGACAGAAAATTCATTCTGGGTGATGCCTGTAACAAGCCAAGTATGACGGGTTCCGGGCAGAACAAATGCCATGTCAGCTACTTCAGGAGCGTTATCTTTGTCATACGCCAGGCGCATCAGTGTATCCATTTTCCCTTTTCGTAAAGCCAGATCATTTACAAATCGGGTAACGTCCTCTTGGTGGTCATGTTTTTCAAGGAATTCTTTTAGGTATGAAGGGTTGTCCGAAGCGCCCTCCAAGAGTTTTTCAAATTCATTTGATGTCAATGACACAATCGAGTCTCTTTTATCCTCTGTATCTATTATACGTAAAAACTCATCAGTCTTATCAATTAGTCCTTCACTTGATTCCATTTTTGTGATGCGATGCACTTGTTCGTCAAAAAGGAGTTCGTGAGAGTAGGTACCGAACTTTGATACATGGCAGGAAACATTCAGTTCGGCGCCTTGTCCGTCAAATTTAGAAAGCTTCACTGTATAGTCAGCGTCGTTTAATACATGGATAAACGGACAATACTCGTCCTTCAGCCGATATTGATGATTCCGATATTCCGCCGCATCCTTAGCTAAGAGTGAACGGCATGCAGCTTCAAATAAAGCGCCCAGCTGTTCATCTTCTATCTCCGGAAAATAGGCTTGCTTCAAGGCCATGCCTTGTTCAAAAAAACCTTCACTGTAAAAACAAAATAAAAGCTCTTCTATGCTGATTGTAAACTGCTTCATTGATTATTCTCCTATCCAAATGAAAATTTCCCTTTAAGGAAATGGGTTGCGCCATGTATAAGCGAATCCGCTGTTTTCTTTGCTTTTTCCATGCCTTTTTTCGCGCTGTCTATCCCTTTATGTATCGTTTCATTCGCAGCATCTATGCCGTCATTCACGGATTTGACGACTTTACCGGCCGATTCCAGCCCTTTTTTGGCTTTATCAACGACAGCATGAATGGGTTCCTTCAGCGTTAAGGCTGCTTTTTCTGCGAAACCGGCTGTATATTTGGCGATTTGTTCTCCGACGACTCCGCCAACATATGCACCGGCTGCCCCAAGAAGAACAGTACCCACAGGTCCTGCAAAGCTTCCGAGCGCACCGCCGATGACAGCGCCTGCTGTCGCTCCACCGGCAATAAATACGGTGTTATTCACAGCATTCCCGACAGCCTTGGCGTTTTCACGCTTGAGAACGTCCGGTTTGTCTTGGTATTTCGCGTAATTTTCAGCAATTTTCAAGCCTGCTCCGAACGTTTCAGTCGCTCCGGTGATCAGTGTGGCGGTAATGGCATTTCCTTTGGCGAACTTCAAGCCTGTTTTTCCGACATCCTTCAAAGTCGAGCGTACGCCGGCTTCATTAAGAAATCCTCTTGTGTAGCTTCTGACACTGTTTGAAAAATCCACCGTATCCTGAGGGAAGTACTTTGTAAACTTTTTATGTACCAAATCTGAAAATGGCCGGTTTGTCTTTTTAAACAAATATTTAGGATTCAAAAGCACTCTGGCGGCTTTTTGATAACGTGACCTGTCGACGGCTCCGGAAATATCCAAGAGAAGCTTGGAATGACGGGCGGTATGTAATCCGCTTGGCTGTTTTTCGAATTTCGTAAGCCCGAGCCCGTAGTATTTTCCCTGCGTCAGCATAAGAGCGGTTAAGCTTGTCATTGTCCCATATTTGTCATAAGCATGATAAAGCTTTCGTAACATATCATCCTGTTCAACAAATTTATCGCCCGTTTTCCTGATGAAAATGTCATTGTCACTCAGCTTGGTGACAAGCGCTTTTCCTGAACTCCACGCATCGCCGACTCCGGAAAAACAGCTGCTGTAGCGGGGATCGCATTGCAAAATCATCTGCCCCAGCTCCACATGCAGGTCCTTATATTTGTTTTCCATATCGGTTAATTCAGTGACAACATCATTTGCCAGCTGTTCGAGCTTATCCGGATCAACTGCAATGTTTCCTGACACACTGTTCACCCCCTGAGTTTATGTCTTTCCTCTCTGGCTTTACGTTCCATTTCTTCCATTCTGGCAATCTCTGCTTTTCGTTCTTCTATTTTGACGGCGGCTGCTTTAAGTTCTTGGCTTGTTTCAAGCAGTTCCAGTTCGAATTGATCGTAGGCCGCTTTCGTTTCCTCGAAATCCTGGTCGAACGAATCTCTTGCTTTCCCCTGCCAAGCATCCCCTAATGCAGATAACCGGGATTCAAGGAGCATTTTGGAGCTTCTGACCTCTTCCGCGGCCGCACTGTACTTGTTTGCCAGCTCAATGACTTTATATGAGTCCAACTTTTGTCCCCTGCCTTTCCTAAAATCACGCACAAATGGATGTTTTCTATAAATGATTATAAATAATTCGGCATGTATCCGAATCGTACAAAAGAACCTTTTCATAAGAACTGGAAGGGTGTATATTCACTTAAATTTCACAGTTGGTGAGACTTTAAGATTACAAAAAAGGTAAAAAAACCAAATCTCTCAGACGCAAGGTAAATGAGAAATTTCCCGCTCTATGAGAAAAAACACTAAAGTTGATTAAATGATCTAAGTGGCCCAAACGTGTTACGGGACGGGCTCTCCCATGGTATAAATAAAAATGTAAACGTTATCAAGGAGGTCGTCATATGAAGAAAAAATCATTCTCAATCGTAATAGCGGGCGGAGGAAGCACTTTCACTCCAGGGATCGTTCTGATGCTCTTAGATCATTTGGAGGAGTTTCCGATCAGAAAGCTCAAGCTGTATGATAATGATAAGGAAAGACAGGATCGCATTGCGGGCGCCTGTGATGTTTTTATTAGAGAAAAAGCGCCGGACATTGAATTTACAGCGACGACTGACCCGGAAGAAGCTTTTACAGATGTCGATTTTGTCATGGCGCACATTAGGGTAGGGAAATACGCGATGCGTGCGCTCGATGAGCAAATTCCGCTGAAGTACGGAGTTGTCGGCCAGGAGACGTGCGGGCCGGGCGGTATCGCATACGGCATGCGTTCGATCGGCGGCGTGCTTGAAATAGTAGATTACATGGAAACATACTCGCCTGATGCATGGATGCTTAATTACTCCAACCCGGCGGCGATTGTAGCCGAAGCTACGAGACGCCTCAGACCGAATTCGAAAATTCTTAATATCTGTGATATGCCGGTCGGAATCGAAGACCGGATGGCGCACATTCTCGGCCTGTCCTCAAGAAAAGACATGAAGGTCCGCTATTACGGTTTAAATCATTTCGGCTGGTGGACATCGATTCATGATCAAGAGGGCAACGATTTAATGCCGAAGCTGAAGGAGCATGTATCTCAATACGGGTATATTCCGAAGACGGATGCTGAAGCTGTAGAGGCGAGCTGGAATGATACGTTCGCCAAAGCGCGTGACGTACAGGCCGCAGATCCTGACACACTGCCGAATACGTATTTGCAATATTATTTGTTCCCGGATGATATGGTGAAAAAATCAAATCCGAATCATACGCGGGCAAACGAAGTGATGGAAGGGCGCGAAGCCTTCATTTTCAGTCAATGTGACATGATCACACGCGAGCAGTCCTCGGAAAACAGCGAAATCAAAATAGATGATCACGCATCATATATCGTTGATCTGGCCCGGGCAATTGCCTACAACACAGGTGAAAGAATGCTGTTGATCGTTGAAAACAACGGCGCGATTGCGAACTTTGACCCGACTGCGATGGTCGAGGTGCCATGTATCGTCGGCTCTAATGGGCCTGAACCGATCACAGTCGGCACCATTCCGCAATTCCAAAAGGGGCTGATGGAGCAACAGGTATCGGTTGAAAAACTGACGGTTGAAGCGTGGGCAGAGAAATCGTTCCAAAAGCTCTGGCAAGCGCTGATTCTGTCAAAAACAGTGCCGAACACGCGTGTGGCAAGGCTCATTCTCGAGGATTTAATAGAGGCCAACAAAGACTATTGGCCACAGCTTGATCAAAGCCCAACCCGCATTTCATAACTGAAATTCCCCCATTTTCGAATCTGTAATTGTATATAATAGAAAGAAAATGGGGGAATCTGATATGCAGCTCGAAGAATTGATTAATCAGCACTATAACAAATTAAATGACAACGATTTTCATATTTTAAAATATATATTGAATCACAAGCACACGTGCTATCACCTTGGAATCGACGCAATGGCCAAAGCCTGCAGCGTATCGCGTTCCTCGATTTTGCGGCTTGCCCAAAAGCTCGGTTTCAGCGGCTACAGTGAATTTCGCGTCTTTTTAAAGTGGGAAGATCAGCCGGAAGAAGGCGAGAATATGAGTTTTCAAAAGCTGCTTGACGATATTGAATCAAATCTGAAGTTCTTGAGGACAAAGGACATGACGGACATGTGCCAGCTGATTGATGAAGCAGACCGCATTTTCGTGTACGGATCAGGAAATGCGCAAAAGATCTGCGCTCGTGATCTGCAAAGAATGTTTATTCCGCGCCATCGGTATCTCATTATGATTGAAGACAGAAATGAATTTAATCTGATGCGGGACGATTTTAAAGTAAACGATCTGTTTATCATCATTTCTCTTTCCGGAGAAACACCGGAGCTGATTCCTCAGGCAAGAATGCTTTCTGCAAAGGGGATTCCCTTTATTTCCATTACGAATTTAAAAAACAATGTCCTCGCCCAGCTGACTCCGCACAATCTTTATGCGACAAGCAAACCTGTGACATTAAGCGATAAAACGGAAATTGTCGCTTTTACACCTTTTTTTATCGTTGGCGAAGCATTGTTCCGCGCATATGTTGATTACAAAGAGGCAGAAAAAAATGACATTGAGTAACAGGGGGTTTCTGGTATGATGCAAAAAATTCAGCGCTTTGGAAGCGCGATGTTTGTGCCTGTTCTTTTATTCGCGTTCGCCGGCATCATCGTCGGAGTTAGTACGCTATTTAAAAATCAAACCCTCATGGGTCCGCTCGCCGATCCAGACGGGTTGTGGTATCAGTGCTGGTATATCATTGAGCAGGGCGGCTGGACAGTATTTAATCAAATGCCGCTCTTATTCGCCATCGGAATCCCGGTTGCTTTGGCGAAGAAAGCTCAGGCTCGCGCTTGTTTGGAAGCGCTTACGGTTTACTTGACATTCAATTACTTTGTGAGCTCAATCTTGACGGTATGGGGAGGCGCATTTGGCGTCGACATGAACCAAGAGGCCGGCGGAACGAGTGGGTTAACGATGATCGCGGGCATCAAAACGCTTGATACCAACATTATCGGGGCCATCTTTATTTCTTCGATTGTCGTCTATTTGCATAATCGTTATTTCGATAAAAAACTGCCCGATTTTCTCGGCATCTTTCAAGGCTCAACGTATATTGTGATGATTTCCTTCTTCATTATGATCCCGATTGCCTTGGCCGTGTCTTATATTTGGCCGATGGTTCAGACGGGAATCGGCTCGCTTCAAAGCTTCCTGGTTGCTTCGGGGGCGGTGGGCGTTTGGATTTATACGTTTTTGGAACGGATTTTGATTCCGACCGGGCTTCATCACTTTATTTACACGCCGTTTATTTACGGGCCTGCTGTAGCGGAAGGCGGGATCGTCACATATTGGGCACAGCATCTCGGTGAATATTCGCAAAGTGCCAAATCGCTGAAGGAGCTTTTCCCGCAAGGCGGCTTCGCGCTCCACGGCAACTCGAAAATCTTCGGCATTCCGGGGATCGCCCTAGCGTTTTATGCCACAGCCAGCAAGGAAAAGAAAAAACTCGTCGCAGGACTGCTGATTCCTGTTACGCTGACGGCGATTGTCGCCGGTATTACAGAGCCGATTGAGTTCACTTTCTTATTCATTTCTCCTTTCTTATTTGCGGTTCACGCCGTGCTTGCGGCATCAATGTCGACCGTCATGTATTTGGCTGGTGTCGTCGGAAACATGGGAGGCGGGCTGATCGAAGCGGCTACCTTGAACTGGATTCCGCTCTTTGGCAGCCACGGTATGACGTATGTGTATCAAATTTTGATCGGGCTCTCTTTTACAGCTATTTATTTTTTCGTCTTCCGATTTTTAATCCTCAAATTCAATATCGCCACACCAGGACGGGAAAAGGATGACCAGCAGGAAACAAAGCTGTATTCGAAACAAGAATACAAAGACAGAAAAAACAAGAGGGACGAAACGGCCGCCGCTGCTGAAACGGCAGATGACACCGCTTTTCTGTATGTTGAAGCGCTGGGCGGAAAAGACAACATCACAGAAGTCACAAACTGCGCCACCCGCCTCAGAGTCAGTGTCAAGGATGAAACAAAGGTTGAATCCGACAGCGTATTCCGCGCGCTTGGCGCACACGGGGTCGTCAGGAATGGAAAGGCGTTTCAGGTGATTATCGGATTGAGCGTTCCGCAGATGCGGGAGCGTGTGGAAAAAATATTGAATCAATAAAGCCAGCCCTCCTTTTCGGGAGGGTTTTCGTTTGCCGTCAAAAAGACCATCATAGTAAAGTAAAGAAAGAGACAATCGAGTAAAAAGGGGTTTGGAGGCTTTTACATGCAAAAGGCTTTATCATTTTTAAAACCACATTCATTCCTGGTGGGAATTGCCCTGGTTCTCATGCTGACGGAGCTTGCGGTTGAACTGGTGCAGCCTCTATTGATCGCAAAAATCATCGACGATGGGATATTGAAGCAAGATCTCCGGCATGTGTGGACATGGGGCGCGGTCATGATTGGACTGACCGTGTTATCATTTGCGGCGGGAATGCTGAATTCCTTTTATGCCGCCCATGTCAGCCAAAGCTTTTCCTATGATACGAGAAAAGGGCTTTTTCAAAAAATCCAGTCCTTCTCCTATTCGACATTTGGACAGTTTTCGTCCTCTTCTTATATCACAAGGCTGACAAACGATGTCACACAGGTTCAAAATATGATTTTTATGAGTTTGCGGTTTATGCTGCGGGCTCCGTTAATGATTGCAGGCGGCATTGTGCTGTCGCTGGCCGTTAATGTGAAGCTCGGCTTTTTTCTGCTTGTGACCATTCCGATCTTGATCTTGTTTTTGCTATGGGTATTAAAGAAAGGCGGGGCGCTGTTCCGCTCAGTGCAGAAACGGCTGGATCAGGTGAACACCGTCATGCAGGAAAACTTAACCGCAATCAAGCTGATCAAAGCGCTGCTTCGCGGCAGCCACGAGGTCAAAAGATTTATCAAAGCCAACACAAGGCTGATGGAAAAAACAGTTTCAGCATTTCAGCTTGTGGAATTCACGATGCCTGTGCTGATGCTGCTGATGAACCTCTGCATTCTTTTGATTTTGTGGGCAGGGGCCCACAGTATCACGAGCGGAAGCACTCAGGTCGGTGATGTTGTCGCGATTATTAACTACGCAACACGAATTACGGGCGCGCTTTCGATGTTTCCATTTTTGATTATGATTTTCACCCGGGCTAAAGCTTCTGGAGATAGAATCGGCGAGGTGCTTGAAACGGAGGGCGACGAAGGAGAGGAAGGGATCATAACTGATCGTTTGTCGGGACGGATTGTGTTTCAGCATGTATCCTTCCGTTATCCTGACATGGACAGAGAAGCGCTGCGAGATGTTTCATTTTCCGTAAATCCAAGGGAAACAATCGCGATTCTCGGTGCGACGGGAGCGGGCAAATCCACGCTCTTTCAGCTCATTCCGCGGCTTTATCAGCCGGATTCAGGCAGCATTTACATAGATGAAAAGCCGATTCGTGATGTTCCGGCCGAGGGGCTTCGCAAGCAAATTGGATATGTACCGCAGGAAGTGCTCCTGTTTTCCGGCACAATCAAAGAAAATATCGCTTGGGGCAAAGAAAATGCTTCACTTGATGAAATAATGGAAGCGGCCAAACATGCGCAGATTCATGAAACGATTATGAAGCTCCCGAATGGATATGACACTGTATTGGGACAAAGAGGCGTCAACCTGTCCGGCGGCCAGAAGCAGCGGATTTCCATTGCGCGGGCGCTGATCCGAAAGCCGGCCATCCTTCTTTTAGATGACAGCACAAGCGCACTCGACCTGCAAACGGAGGCAAAGCTGCTTGAGGCGATCAGCACCTATGAGTGCACAACTTTGATCATTACGCAAAAAATGACCACGGCGATGAAAGCTGATGAGATTTTGCTGCTTGAGGATGGCGAACTGATTGAAAAAGGCACGCACAGTGAGCTGCTTTCTGAATCTCAGTTATACAAGCGCATTTACGAGTCGCAATTCGGAAGGGAGGGGAGTGAGTCGTGCTAAAAGACATCCGCAAGCCTTTCCAATATCCTAAACTGCCAATCGACAAAAAAGAAAGCGCGAAAAAGCGGACGAAAGCAAAGGATGCAAAAGGCACACTGAAGCGAATCTGGTTTTACTTGGCTGAACGAAAAGGACTGCTCATCCTTGTCATGCTGATGGTTGTCATCAGCGCGATATTCGGGCTCCTCGGCCCCTTTGTGATCGGAAAGGCCATCGACCATTTCATTGTCGGGCGAACGGTAAGCGGACTGGTTCCCGTTTTGCTTCTTCTGCTTGTCATTTATGTAATTCAGTCCCTGTCACTCTGGTTTCAAAACTATTGGATGATTACGATTTCCCAAGGCACTGTTTTCAGAATGAGAAGCGAGTTGTTTACCCATCTGCATGAGCTGCCGATTCCGTTTTTTGATAAACAGCGGCACGGCGAGCTGATGAGCCGGGTGACAAATGACATCGAAAATGTCAGCTCGACCTTAAACACGTCAGTCATTCAAATATTGTCAAGCGTCATCACCTTTGTCGGGACGGTTGCGGTCATGCTGTACTTGAGCCCGCTCCTTACAGTGATTACCCTGACCATCATTCCGGTGATGGCTGTGAGCCTGAAATGGATCACCAACCGGACGGGAAAGCTGTTTAAAGAACAGCAGAAAAACCTTGGTGAGCTGAATGGATATATTGAGGAATCCGTTTCCGGCGCAAAGGTCATCAAAGCCTATTCGCGTGAAAAGCAAATCACAGCCGAATTTCTCGAAAAAAACGCCGCACTCAAGACGTCGGGCTTCTGGGCACAGACGATTTCCGGGTTTATCCCGAAAGTCATGAACTCTTTGAATAACCTAAGCTTTACGATGATTGCGGCAATCGGCGGTCTGTTCGCGCTGAAAGGCTGGATCTCGATCGGCTCCATCGTCGTCTTTGCCGAGTATTCAAGGCAATTCACACGCCCTTTAAACGATCTGGCTAACCAGTTTAATACAATGCTGTCCGCCATTGCCGGTGCTGAACGGGTGTTTGACGTGCTTGATGAAAAAGAAGAGCGCGAGGATGAAAAGAACGCCGTTCATCAGCCGTTCCAAACAGGCAGTATTGAATTCCGGGATGTGTCCTTCGGTTACGATGAAGGGCAGCAGACACTGCAGCATTTACAGTTTACCGTGCCTGCCGGACAGTCCATCGCGTTTGTCGGCCCGACGGGAGCGGGGAAAACAACCGTCACGAACCTGCTCGCCCGTTTTTACGAACCTAATGAGGGAAGGATTTTAATCGACCGTACAGATATTAAAACCCTTACTAGAGCAAGCCTTAGGAAAAACATGGGGTTTGTGCTTCAGGATTCGTTCTTGTTTCAGGGAACGATCAGAGAAAATATTCGCTACGGCAGGCTCGATGCTTCTGATCAGGAAGTCGAAGCCGCTGCAAAAACAGCGAACGCCCATAGCTTTATTGAAAGGCTGCCAAAAGGATACGAAACCGTGTTGACGCAAAACGGATCAGGCATCAGCCAAGGACAAAAACAATTGATTTCTATAGCGAGGGCGGTGCTTGCCGACCCGGTTCTTCTCATATTGGATGAAGCGACAAGCAACATTGATACCGTAACAGAAGTCAACATTCAAGAAGCGCTCGCCCGTTTAATGGAGGGGAGAACAAGCGTCATCATTGCCCACAGGCTGAATACCATTCAAAGAGCGGATCAGATTGTGGTGCTAAAAGACGGCGAAATGATTGAAAAAGGCAGCCATAGCGAGCTGCTTCGGCAAAAAGGATTTTACAGTGACTTATATGAAAGCCAATTTGAGAAATAGACCTTTGTCCTGCACAAAGGTCTTTTTTGTTACAGTTTTATAGTTCTTTTATTTCATTTTTGTAAAATGTAACGAAATTACTTGACGTAAATAAGTTATGTATATATACTAACTTACATTAAGTAACTGATAACATTTATCAAGGAGGATAAAATGAATAAATCATTTGAAATTGGCACATTACTTTTAAGAGTTATGACAGGTATTATCTTTTTTGTTCACGGTTTATCAAAGTTTCAGGGAATGGAGGGCACCATCCAATTTTTCGGCAGCATAGGCCTTCCAAGCTTTATGGCGTATGTCATCGCAGCAATTGAACTCGTTGGCGGCGTGCTCGTCTTCTTCGGATTGGCTACACGTATTGTCGGTGTTCTGTTTGCGCTCACGCTGATCGGAGCCATCATCACAGTCAAGCTGAAAGCGCCTTTCATGGGCAATGCAGAATTTGATTACCTTCTGCTTTTGACATCCATCCACCTGGCGCTTTCAGGAAGCCGTTTCTTGGCACTGGATCCATTTGTGTTTAAAGGAAAAAAGAGCGAAAACGTAGCAGCATAAGAAAAGAGGCATTCAGCATGACCAGCATTCATGATGATACAAATATTGGCTATGTCAAACTCACAATCCGCAGTCTCGAGCGTTCTCTTCAGTTCTACTGTAACGTCATCGGCTTTCAAGTCTTACAAAAGACGGATCGGCAAGCTGAATTAACGGCTGATGGAAAACGCGTACTGCTTATTCTTGAAGAAAATCCGAGCGCCGTCGTCTTGCCTGAACGGTCTGTGACGGGCCTATATCACTTTGCAATTCTTCTTCCGAACAGAAAAGAACTTGGTATCGCGCTTGCCCGGCTGATTGAATATAGCATTGCGATCGGACAAGGGGATCATGCAGTCAGCGAAGCACTCTACCTGTCTGATCCTGATGGGAACGGCATTGAAATGTACGCTGACCGCCCCCGCAGCACGTGGCAGCGTGATCGTGAAGGAAACTACGTCATGAGGACAGCCGCTGTTGACATCGAAGGTCTATTGGAAGAAGCCGGAGATGAGCGGAAAACAGCGCTTCCGGACGATACCATCATCGGACACATTCATTTGCATGTCAGTGATTTGAACGAAGCAAAAGCGTTTTATACAGATGTGCTGGGCTTTGATATTGTCGGAAACTATGCTGGCATGTCCGCCCTCTTCGTTTCAGCAGGAGGCTACCACCATCATATCGGCTTAAACATTTGGGCGGGAAGAAACGCGCCGCCTAAACCGACAAATGCCAGTGGATTAGACGATTACACTGTTGTCTTGCCTCATCAAGAGGAACTGGATCGAGTGGCAGACCGAGTCAAACATGCCGGATATTCGATCGAAGAAACGGAAAACAGCTTCCGTGTGAAAGATCCTGTTTCCGGCGTCCAAATTATGTTTGTTAGTTAACTGTAATCTCCTTGCCGAAAAAACGGCAGGGGGATTTTTTGATTTCCAGAAACTCCTGTCAAAAATACCTTGAGGCAGGTATGATAAGAAGGGAATTGGGTAACGGGAGTGATGAACGTGAAGGCTCTGTTTTTGACGAGAATGTTCACCCTGATGGTGAGCTGTTTGATGTATCTGTCCATTGTGAAAGAGAATAACTGGTTTGAATATGCATTTATAGCAGCAGGTGCTGCCGTGTATGCAGCCAATCATTTTTTACAGAAGCCAGAGACAAATGCCGTTTGGTTTTGTTTAATTGATATCGCGGTCGGCTTTTCGTTCGGATTTATCTTTCCCGGCACAGGTTTATTCATTATCATGCTCTGTCCGGTTGCAGTCGCCTTTTTTCTGTGCGGGTTTCATAAAAGAATCGCTTGGTCTGTCTTATGTCTATGCTCTATTTTGTTTTTGATCGTCCTCATCCGTACATATTTGATGTTCGGCAATGAATCTGTCATCGATCATTTGTCGAGCATGACATTCGTCGTATTCTGCGGAGTCGTCGGCAAATTAATCCGCAAGCTTTTGGATGCGCAGGAAACGGCAAAACAGCAGTATCAGGAATTGACGGAATCCCATCTGGCGCTGTCTGCCGCGCACCAGGAGCTGCATTTATATGCGAAGCAGGTTGAAGAGCTGACTGCCATTTACGAGCGGAACAGAATGGCAAGGGAAATCCATGATACAGTGGGGCATAAAATGACGGCTCTGCTCGTCCAGCTGCAGCTTCTGCGTGAATGGCAAAAAAGAGACGGCCAAAAAGCTGAGGAGACGGTCGGGGTATGTGAAACGCTTGCCCGTGAAGCGCTTGATGATGTCCGCTTATCAGTGCGCACTCTGCAAACGGAAAATGCTCCTTCGGTCATCGATTCACTAAAACAGCTGACAGAAGACTTTTACAAAAATGCGGGCGTCACAACCGAATTTGAGGTCAGCGGCGATCCGGCGACGATCCCGCTGTCTCTTCATCCGACTCTGGTCAGGACGGTGCAGGAAGCTCTGACCAATGCCAAACGGCATGGCGGCGCCACAGCCTGTTCGATCCAGCTTGCCTGCACCACAGACAGCATCAGCCTTGTCATTAAGGATGACGGAAAAGGAAATCCCGAGGCGGTACTCGGCTTTGGCCTTTTGAATATGAAAAAACGGACAGCGGAGCATGGCGGAATGATCCGCTTTGAGAGCGAACGGGATCAAGGATTTACTGTAATCGCGGAATTTTCACTTGCCAATAAAAAATGGAGTTTCGGGCCCGCGCAGCAAAAGGAGAGTTTATCATGATTAAGATCATCATTACCGACGATCAGGATATCGTCAGAGAAGGCCTGGCATCGCTGCTTCAGCTTAGAGAAGAGCTTGAGGTGATCGCAACAGCGCGAAACGGGCAGGAAGCCTTCGAAAAGGCGAAAGAATTTGAGCCGGATATTGTGTTAATGGACATCCGAATGCCGGTGTCCAACGGAGTTGAAGGGACAAAACTGATTACAAGCTCGCTGCCCGGCGTAAAGGTTTTGATGCTGACAACCTTCAAGGATTCAGAGCTGATTGCAGAAGCGCTAGAAGAAGGAGCGAGCGGGTACCTGCTGAAGGACATGTCAGCCGATACGATTGTAAAAGCGGTGATGACCGTTCAATCTGGCGGAATGGTGCTTCCCCCGGAACTGACTGCCCAGATGCTGAATGAATGGAAGCGTGAAAAACATCTGAAAGGAATAAACGAGACAGATAAACCTAAGGAGCTGCACGAACTGACCGAGCGCGAATTGGAAGTTCTGGCTGAGCTGGGGTACGGACTGAATAACAAAGAAATTGCCGAAAAGCTGTACATTACAGAAGGCACAGTGAAAAACCACGTGTCGAACATTATCAGCAAACTGTCTGTCAGAGACAGAACCCAAGCCGCCATCTATTCGGTCAGATATGGTGTATCTGACTTTTGACATATGACATTCAGCATCACGTTTCTCTGAAAAGGCCTGCAATAGGCCTTTTTTTCATGCCTTACATTCTATCTGCCGCTACATGCCCTACGCCTTTCTTTTTTCTACAATGACAATGGGTATAAAAAAGGAGTGAAACGACGTGCTGCAAGCAGAAAACATCAAAAAGGCATATGGAAAAAAAACAATCGTAAAAGGCATCTCTTTTTCCCTCCAAAAAGGGGAGTCGTTCGGGCTGCTCGGGCCGAACGGTGCGGGGAAGTCCACAACCATCTCGATGATTTCCGGCCTCGTGCCGCATGATAGCGGGAATATCACAGTGGGCGGCTATATAATTGGCAAAGAAACCACCAAAGCGAAACAAAAAATCGGCGTTGTGCCGCAGGAAATTGCTTTATATCCGACGCTGACGGCCCATGAGAATCTTATGTTTTGGGGGAAAATGTACGGACTAACGCACGGCGAGGCTAAAAAAAGGTCGGCAGAGGTCCTTGATTATGTCGGCCTGACTGAGCGGGCCAAAGATAAAATTGAAACATTCTCAGGCGGAATGAAACGGAGAATCAACATCGGTGCCGCCTTAATGCACAAGCCTGAGCTGCTGATCATGGATGAACCGACTGTCGGCATCGATCCTCAATCGAGAAATCATATTTTAGAAACGGTGAAACAGCTCAATGAAACGGGCATGACGGTGATCTATACGAGTCATTACATGGAAGAGGTCGAGTATTTATGCGACCGGATCGGCATTATTGATCAGGGAGAAATGATTGCGATCGGCACAAAAAGCGATTTATGCACCCGCCTTGGAGGCGATACCATCATTCAGCTCACTGTCAGCGGGCTCGATGAAGCATTTCTTTTTGCGATCCGTTCTCTGGCCCATGTGAATGATGTGACCGTACATGAGTCAGGACTCAAAATTGACATTTCTGCGGCCCGCCATGAGAAAGTCGTCACCGGTCTGCTTGCGGAGGCCGCTGCCCATCATATCAACCTGCTGTCTCTTCAAGTGCAGGAACCAAATCTGGAGCGCCTGTTTCTGAATCTGACCGGCCGCACGTTGCGGGATTAGGAGGAACGGCTATGAAAAAAAGCATGTGGATCGCATGGAAAGATCTCAAAATCAGAATCACGGACAGAAAAGGGTTTATGATGCTGATCTTAATGCCGCTGATCTTGACCTGTATTTTAGGGGCGGCGCTCGGATCGGTTGTTGACGGAGGCAATCAGATTGAAGACATCAAAGTCGGCTATGTCCAATCAGACCAGTCAGATGCAGCGAACATGTTTAAAACAGATGTGCTCAAAAAAATGAAGTCGATAAAGGTCAAACAAGCCGGCAGCGAAGACGAGATGAAGAAACTGCTTGAAGAAAAGAAAATTGATGTCGGCATCGTCATCCCGAACGATTGGGAAGCCGGCAAAACTGCGGCTTTTGTTTATGCTGATCCTGATCAAACATTAAAAAGCTCCATCATCGAAACAGCCGCCGCATCTTTCATAGACCAATTTAAAGCGGTAAAAGAAGCCGCGTCAGCCTCAATGGACTACGTCAGTGAAACAGCAGCTGTCAAACAAGGAAAACTTGAACATTCACAGCTTGCCGAAAAGCTGGTCAAGACGCTTGAAAAAGAAACGGGTGACCAGATTACTATTAAGGAACAATCAGTCGGCAGCAAGGCTGTTACCAGTTTTCAATACTATTCGGCGGCCATGCTTTGCATGTTTATGCTGTTT
Source organism: Bacillus sp. RHFS10 (assembly GCF_016757475.1). NCBI lineage: Bacteria > Bacillati > Bacillota > Bacilli > Caryophanales > Bacillaceae > Bacillus > Bacillus sp. RHFS10. Next base: position 43,143 of record NZ_JAESPO010000003.1, on the reverse strand, counting down.
CATATGACAGTCGGGGCGAAATCGTTTTTACAAGAAAAGGATACAGAAACGTTTGCCAGAATGCTAATGACGCCTGCGCAAACATACGCCATCCTCTTCGGAAAATGGCTCGGAACCTATCTGTTTGCCATCATACAATTTTTTATATTTCTGATTGTCACGATCAATGTATTTGGTGTGGATTGGGGCGGCAACCTGCTGTTTGTGAGTGTGCTCGGGCTTTCATACGCTGCGGCTGTATCCGGCATTTCAATGCTGCTTGCGTCCTGCATTAGCGACATGAAATCGGCCGATGCGATAGGCGGATTCGGCATTCAATTGCTTGCGGTTCTTGGCGGGTCCATGCTGCCGCTGTACCAATTTCCGGACTTCTTGCAGTCTGTATCCAAAGCGGTGCCGAATCGATGGGCGCTTGACGGCTTTCTTTCTTTAATGGAAGGAGGAGGCTGGGCTGACCTTCAAAAGCCTGTGCTTCTTTTTGCGGCGATCGGCCTTTGTTCACTCGTGCTTGGCATCAGACGGCTTCATACAAGATAAGGAGGTACACCAAGTGAAAAAAATCTTAGCCATTTGCGGCATAGAGCTTTCTCTTATTTTCAAGAAGCGGCAGAACTATTTGATGATGTTCGCTGCCCCGCTTTTGCTGACCTTTGTATTTGGAGGGATGCTCGGCGGCAGTGACGACAAGCTGCGCCTTGCGATCGTTGATCAGGACGACACGATTCTTTCGCAGCATTATATTCGGCAGCTGAAGGCACACGATGATATGTATACATTCGATAACATGTCTGAAAACAAAGCGTCAGAAAAGCTGAAACAGAAGAAAGTTGCCGGGATTATCACCATTTCCCGCTCGTTCCAAGCACAGCTGGAAAAAGGAAAACATCCTGAGCTGATCTTCCGCCACGGCCCAGAACTGTCGGAAGCGCCGATGGCCAAACAATATGCGGAAAGCACATTGGCAAAACTCAATATTCAGGTTACCGCGGCGAAAACGGCAGCTCAGGCAGCGGGGGAGAACTGGAAGGCAGCGTATAAGACAGTTATCGCCAAAGATCATGAAGATGCGGCACCAGCCGTCAAACGAAAGACGCTCAGCGATAAAAAAGAAGGTGCGGGCGGAAGTGACACAGCCTCCAGAGCAGCCGGCTTTTCTATTTTGTTTGTCATGCTGACCATGATGGGGGCGGCGGGAACCATTTTAGAAGCAAGAAAAAACGGCGTCTGGTCCAGATTGCTTACAGCCTCTGTCAGCCGGGCGGAAATCGGTGCGGGGTATGTGCTGTCCTTCTTCGTCATTGGCTGGATTCAATTCGGCATCTTGCTTCTCGCTACCCATTGGCTGTTTGGCATCAGCTGGGGCAATCCGGCTGCGGTGATTGTGTTAGTGTCGCTTTTCCTGCTGACCGTTGTCGGCATCGGGTTGGCCATTGCGGCCAATGTCAGAACGCCGGAACAGCAGCTTGCGTTCGGCAACTTGTTCGTCATCGCAACGTGTATGGTAAGCGGAATGTATTGGCCGATAGACATTGAGCCGAAATTGATGCAGTCCGTTGCTGAATTTCTTCCGCAAAAGTGGGCGATGAGCGGGCTGACTGAGATTATCGCTAACGGTGCGCACGTCACAGATATTCTCGGGATCTGCGGCATCTTGCTTGCTTTTGCGGCGGTTACCTTCGCAGCGGGGCTGAAAGCGCTCCGATCCTAAAAAACATCTGCCTTCGGGGCAGATGTTTTTTTAGGATCATTTTGCTTTTTCTGTAAGCTTCAGTCTCTGTTCCAAATGTTGTTTCACGGACGGCCAGTCACTGTCGATAATGCTGTAAAACACCGAATTACGGAATGTTCCGTCTTTTCTAATCATTTGGTTTCGCAATATGCCTTCTTTGACTGCTCCCAGCCGTTCAATCGCCTTTTGCGATCTGACATTCCGCTCATCTGTTTTAAACTGCACCCGAATCGTTTTGAGCTGTTCAAAGCAATACTGTAACAGCAAATACTTGCATTCTGTGTTGACCGAGGTGCCCCACACTGAAGGGTGCAGCCATGTCCAGCCGATCTCAAGGCTCCTTGAAGCGGATGACATATACAGAAATCGCGTCGTGCCGACGATTTTGCCAGTTTCACGATGAATCATCACGAATGGAAATTCTGCTCCGGACGCTTTCATTTGCAGCGCTTCCTCTATAAAATCCTCCATATCATGCAGTGTTGTAATCGTTTTCGGTAAATGAGCCCAGATGGTTTCATCATTTGCAGCTTCATATAAACCTTGAATATGGCTTTTGTCCATCGGCACCACCCGGATCAGTTCCCCTGTTAATTCACGCAATGTCACATTCATCGTTCGTCCCCCCGCATAAAGTATGGGAGCAGCCTGAAGGCTGCTCCCGCTAATCCTCATCTATCATCGCTAAAATCGATTCCAGCCAAGAAACGTAATTTTTCTCCCGCTCCAGCGCTTTCGTCAGCACGAGATAGTGGCCGAAGTCCGGTGAAGTAAACGACATCGGCTCCGCTGAAACTATAAGATTTTTATAGCTTTCCTGCAAATCAGACAGCTTGGCTTTGCGTTTTCGCAGCTGGTCTGTGAACAAATCAGAAGCCTCCTGCCGCGACAGGGAAGAAATGAAATAAGCCTTCAGCATAAATTCATCCTTCACCGTCTCCGGTATCGGCTGATGGCGGATCAGCCACTCATGCAGCTCCTGCTTTCCGCTGTCTGTCAGGGTGTACATCTTTTTCTCCAGCTTCGTGCCTTGAATCGTTGTGCGGAACGTGATAAACCCTTCATCCGTCAGCTTTTTGAGCTCAGGATAAATCTGGCTGTGCTTGGCGCTCCAAAATTGGCCGAGCTCCTCTTTAAAATAACTCGTAATATCATAGCCGCTCAATTCGCCTTTTCGCAAAAGCCCTAATATGGCGTATTTTAATACTCTCATGCTATCCTCCGTGTCTATGGCTGTTTCATAAAAAAGATGAGCCAGCGCTCATCTTTTTTGTTTAACTCCATACAAAATAAATTGAATCGTCCGCTCTTTTTCAAGCTCTTCATCCATTTCTTCTCCCATCAGCAAAAATCGAGTAATGATAAGTCCGATGATAGAAGAGATCGTCGTGCGGATGATGGTATCCGCCGGAAGGTCCCGCAGTTCGCCGGTGCTTTGGAAATGCTCGATAATGTGCTTGAACTTATCGTATACGTGTTCATTGAAGACCTGCTTATACACATTTCTGAATTCTTCCTGATAGAAGGCTTCCTGAATAAAAATCTTCAACACGGGGAAGTGCTTTTTAACAAATTCAAAGCGGTTGTTCAGCATTTCCCGAATGAACACCTCATAAGACGGGTAATCCTGCTCAAACACTTCTTTGCTGAAGTTTTTGGCAAAAGCGGGAGCAACGACCTTTGTTACCGTCGGCATTACAATTGACAGCAGCAAATCCTTTTTCGTCTTATAATGCCTGAAAATCGTCCCTTCAGCAACGCCGGCTTTTTTTGCTATTTCGCTTGTGGATGTTGAGGCAAAACCTTTTTCGGCAAACATTTCAATAGCCGCATTCAGAATGAGCCGCTGTTTTTCGCTCATTTTCATTTGTTCGCCTTCTATATACAATAATTCTTCAAGAGATTTCGCATCCATTGTTCGTACTCCTTCTGAAAGCCTGTTCCCTTTATTATAGAAAAGGCGGACAGGGAACACAACCAATCCCGCTGTTAATTTGAGATAAACGGTGTTTTTTGTGAAAAGGAATGACCCTCAATCTGCTGAACCAAAAAGGCAGCAATATCTGAATTGGTAATCCTCATTCCGGGTGAATTGAGGAAATCAACTTTTACAGCGCCTTGAGCCTGAGCTTCTGTTACAAAAGGAAGGCGGACAAGCGTCCAGTCCAATCCGCTGTCTATTACTATATGAAGCTCTTTCTTTTTGTCGGCGATCATTTGCGGATAGAGGAGGCGAAAGAGAAGCGCGCCTATTCTATAAACCAATGATTTTCGGTCGCCTTCGATATCTAACGAAGCGCCGGTCACACCGATATATCTGTCTATGTTGTATTCTTCCATGACAGTAAGGATGAGTTCTGTCACTGTACTGTATAACGGGACAGCTCTCTCAGGCTGTCCAAACGTATTGATGACGGCGCTGCATCCTTCCAGCAGCGTGCGGATGCTTTGGGGATGCTGGGCATCTCCGCGAATGACTTCTATTCTTTCATCAAGATGGGGATGCCGCTCCGGGTGCCGGACGAGCATGCGGACTTGATAGCCTTTTTCAAGAGCCTGACCGGCAATAAAGCGGCCGGCTTTACCCGTTCCGCCGATAATAGCGATTTTTTCACTTCGATTTGTCAATCAGAGAACACCTCTTTTACAGTCTTCGATATTTTTTCAAAATGAGAATGTTTAATAATGCGAATAAAATGGTGAAGCCCGCCAGTATAAGCAAATCAGACGTAATATGTGAGACGCCTTGACCTTTCATCATAATCAGCTGTAAGGCGTCGGCCCCGTAGTACAGGGGCATCACCAGCTGCAATGACTGTAGCCAGCTTGCCAGACTGTCCATCGGGAATAGGCCTGAGAAAAACACCTGCGGCACGATGACGAGCGGAACAAATTGAATCAGCTGAAGTTCGTTATTGGCAAACGCGGATAAAAATGTGCCAAGTGTTAGTGCTGTCAAAGAAAGCATGACCGTTACGAGCAAAACAAGCCAGAACGATCCATCCTGGTACAATCCGAGGATTTGAACAGCATACCAAGTGATCAACAAAGATTGGAGGGTTGTAAACAATCCAAACCCTAATCCATAGCCGGCCACAATTTCCCAGCGGCGCAGAGGCGTTGAGAGAATCCGGTCAAGCGTGCCGTTCGTCCGTTCTCTTAAAAAAGAAATACCAGCGATTAAAAAGACAAAGAAGAAAATAAATAAGCCGATCAATGTCGGACCGGTATAATCAAACGTGCTCAAATCCTCTTTGCCGTACGCATAAGAGATCTCTGCCGGCTGTTTTTGCTGATTGCCTTCAGCTGTGATGATCTGAAGCAATTGTTCATTCTTAGATTGGCTGCCATCAAGTGTTACTTTCATATGCTGATCCGTGAATGAAATAAACGCGTCCATCTGGTCATCATCTATATGCTGTTTTGCATCGGCGTATGAAAATTGCGTCACTTTGATGTCTTTTGTCTCCAGCTGCTGTGTCATTTCGTCCGGCAGATGATACCCTCCGACATGAAATGAGTCCTCCTTATGATCAAGGATGAGGTGAACCAAAGTCAAGACCAAAAGCGGAGCCAGCAGCATCAAAAGAAGTGTTCGTTTATCCCGGTAAAATTGCAGAATGATTTTTACAGCAAGTACAGCTACTCTCATGTTGGGTTTCCTCCTGAAAGAAGAAAAACATCTTCAATAGATGCTGCTTCGTATTTGTTCATCAGTTCGTTAGGCGAACCGCTGTCAATCATCCTACCATCCCTGATCAGCCCAAGCCGGTCGCATTTTTCAGCCTCGTCCATAACATGTGTCGTCACAACAATGGCGGCTCCGTTTTCTTTCAGGCGGCCGAGTTCCTCCCAGATCGCCCGGCGCAAAACGGGGTCAATCCCGACAGTCGGTTCATCAAGAGCGAAAACGTCCGGCTCGTGAACGAGTGTTATCGCAAGGGACAGCCTTCTTTTCATCCCTCCAGAAAAAGCATTCACTTTCTTGTCGGCATGTTCAGTCAAGTCAACCAAGTGAAGAACCTGATTCATCCGCTCGCGCTTTCGTTTTCCCCTCATTCCAAACAGTCCGGCAAAAAATGAAAGATTTTCCTTTGCGGTCAAATCTTCATAAAGCGCGTCAGACTGGCCCATATAACCGATACGGTGAAACACGTTCAAATTCGGCATCGGCGTTTCGCACACAGCAACTTTACCTGTTGATGGCTTCAGCATCCCGATCATCATTTTAATCAGCGTCGTTTTTCCTGATCCGGAGGGGCCCAGCAATCCAAAGATTTCGCCCTGTTTCACAGAAAAGGTGAGAGGCTCTAAAACTGTTTTGGTGCTGAATCGTTTGCTGACATCCCGCAATTCTATGATGTCCATATTAATCTGACCTCCTTATTTTTAAAAGTGAGTAATCACTCATCTATAAATTATCATGAATGGAGGAGATTGTAAAGTGAGTAATCACTCACTTCTATACTATAGAAATATGTATTTGAAACATTCTATCGTATGTGACTATGGTTTTGAAGCATGAACAAGAAACCGAGGACGCTTCCTAAAGGTTATGAAAAGACGGCTGATGCGCCCGTATATGAATCGGATAAGACGTAATGCGGATCGGGTTACCGTTAAGAAAGGCATTTTGCAATTTTGCGGGTTCGAACATGTGAATAGGACTTTGTTTTCACACGTTAAACATAGCACTCTGGATGTACAGAACAAATGGCTGGAGAGCGCCTATCAAAAAATCAGGGATATATATGGCTGCTAGTCTTTCATGCATAGAGAAAGATAAGACATCAGCCACTTTTTCAATTAGAGCAGGTGTGTTAAGGTACAACCAACGATTTCTAAAAATTTGTAATAAAGGAGCGCTGTTATGCAAATTAAAGAAATTTTTATGATCCGTTGCATTTCGTGCTTATGTGTTGTCCTGCTCCATATCATTTCAATGGTCCTGATGCTTCAGGCAGAAGCTCTCGCTAATATTTCTCACACCGTAGATTCTTTTCGCACACTCCTGATGTTCAGCACGCCTGCTTTCATTTTCATCTCTGAATTTTTGCTGGCCCGTTCTTATCCTGATGGGGTTCCGGACGGTTTTTTAAAGAAACGGGGAAAAGTGATTTTCGTTCCTTTTTTATTTATCGCGTCTATTGATGCACTGTTGATGACCAGTGCGATGGGAGGAGAGGTGACCTTTCTCGCGTTTGTGCAAAAATACCTGGCGAACGTATTGTTAGGAAACTTTATCGGATACTTTATTCTCGTTATCTTTCAGTTTTACATTCTGCATATAATTTTTCATGAGTATTTGAAAAAAGCATCGCCGAAATGGGTGCTGTCCATCTCATTTGTGGTGACAGCCGCTTATTTAAGCTATTTCTCAGCAGCCAGCCCGGCTCCTGCTTCTGAAGAGGGAGGGGCGTTTCCATTCTTCTGGGTTCCGTTCACAGGCTGGCTTTTCTACTTTTGTCTGGCCTACTATTGCGGAAAAGAGTACAAGCGTTTTTTAGCGCTGCTGAACCAATACCGCTGGGTGATATACGGCGCCGCGCTAGCTTCTGCTGCGCTGGTTGTCACTGTTTCTTATGGCGGAGAAACCGGCATGATCAGTTCGAAACGGCCTGATATTATGCTGTATTCGACAAGCGTGATTTTCCTGTGCTTTCACTTGTTTTCTAACATGAAGCATGTGCCGAAAATCGTGATGTTTATCAGCAACTATTCCTTTTCGATTTATCTGCTGCATGCCTATTTTATGATCATAGGCTATGTTTTGTTTACAAACATGCCAGGAATTCCTGCCGTACCTGCTGTTCTTCTGTTGTTTGCCGTGTGCACAGCCGGTCCGATCCTGACCTCATGGGCATTGAATAAATTCAAATACGGTTATTTATTTGTGGGGAAGGTCTATCAGCCAAAACAGAAAAAAGTAACAGTAGAAGTGGGTGATCACGCAGGGTGAAAAACACGGCAGGAGCCTCTCTCCTGCCGTGTTTTTTATTTCTCATCCACTTGCAGTACCGTTTTGAAATATAATTTTGCAGATTCAGCAAGTCCAGATACATCAGCCTTTTCCTCATCGAAATAAAGCGCGTTCTGGATGATGCCGTCATTCATATTGAGGAAAAACTTCGCAATCGTCGCCAGCGGCTGCAGAGGCTGAAATTCCCCCTGATCAATTCCTTTTTGCAATAGCTTTGAAAACCTTTCTACAAAAAGATCATACCGTTTCTCCAAATACTGCCGCCGCTCTTCATTGCGCCAAGCTGTTACCAAATATTCAAATTGCACCGGCGCCAATGTATCCGCTGCATCAAGCAGGCCATCAGCCAGTTCATCCAAGTAGCTGGAAATGGCGGCCCAAACGCTTTGGTGCTCAGCTGATTTATCAAGCTTTCGGAGCCCTTCATCAAGCCCGGCTTCAATGATGCGGCGAAACATCTCCTCAGTGCTTGAAAAATAAAGATAGACACCGCCTCGGCTAAAACCTGACTCTTCCACAACGTCTTTCATTGTCGTTAATTCGAATCCTTTTCGTTTAAAAACGGTTTTGGCAGCCTCTAAAATCTCGGCCTGCCGTTTATCCTTGTGCTCCTTTGTTACTTTCGGTGACAAGATATCGCCTGCTTTCTGCAATTTTCTTACCTACAAGTGTAATCAACCCAACCATGATCAGCAAGCAGCCGCAGACAAGAAATGCAAGTGATACACCGATCCATTCCGCCAGTACACCCCCGCCCGCCATGCCGAGGATGGAGGCGAGGGTCGTCGCGCTCTGAATGGCGCCAAACACTCTGCCGCTGTAATCGACAGGCACTGTTGTCTGCACGAGAATTTGAAATGGAATATGGACAAGACCGAAAGCCGCTCCCATGATGAAAAAAGCGAAAATAAAAAGAGCGATGCCGGCTATTCCCATGCCGCTGAGAAATGGCACACCCCCAGCCGCTATTCCAAGCAGAAAGGTTCCAGCTGAGAAATAAAGTAAATAAGAAGTGATTCGCCGCCTGCCGGCAATTGCCGCTGTAAGGAGCATTCCGGCTCCGCTTACGGCCATGCACCAGCCTGCAAGCTCGGGAGGAGCGCCGGAAAAGGAGCGGATGAGAATGATCGCCTGCGAATCACCAATCTGCAAAACAAAGAGAACAATACAAGCGGTGAGCAAGCCTGTTAAAAGAAGCGGCACCCGTTTCATAAACTGAAGGCCTTCTTTTATAGAAGCAAGTGCCGATGTTTTTTCTTGAGGTGTATGGGCTTTTGGTAAAAAAGCATCTTTGGGGAGAAAAAACAAAATAACAGCGGATAGAAGAAAGGCGCCGGCGTTGATATAGAAAACAGAATGAATAGAGACTGTGCCGATCAGCATGCCGCCAAGGGCAGGACCGAAAATTTTAGAGCTGTTATCAATGATGCTGCTGACGGAAACGGCCTGCTGAATGTGCGCTTCTGGAGTCAATTCCTTAAGCTTCCCGTTTTTAGCAGGTGAAAAAAGTGAAGAAAAACAGCTCTGGAGGCTTAGCAATATGTAAAGATGCCAAAGCTCACTGACATAAACGCAGCTGATAACGGTGAGGGCACGGCCGATTTCCGATAGAAACATGATCGTTTTTCTGTCAAAGCGGTCGGCAAGCAAACCCGATACCGGACCGAGTACAATGACAGGCAAAGCGAAGGACATCATCAAAAATGACATATCTAACGGTGAAGCGTGAAGCTGAAAAGCGGCTAACGTTAGCACGGCCAAAATGTGAAGCCAGTCTCCAAGTGAAGAAATGGTTTGCGAGGCTAACAGTGTCATCAGCCCTTTTTGATTGCGAAACAACGGTTTTTCCATGATTCATCCTCCTGTTTAATAAAAATGACACTATTGTCGTTTTTATTGTATGAGAAATAATCGCAAGATACAATCTTTTTCTTGTAAAATAAAGGAGAAGATGAATCAGAAGGGAGAACGTACATGACAATAGCCAAACTAAGCTATCCAATTGGAGAATATAGGCCGAGGAAATCTGTATCGAAGGAGCAAAAAGCAGAATGGATTCAAGCCCTTGAAGAAGTGCCGGCAAAGCTGAAACAAGCCGTTGAAGGCATGACGGACAGCCAGCTTGACACATCGTACCGGGACGGGGGATGGACCGTTCGGCAAGTTGTTCACCATCTGGCTGATAGTCATATGAACAGCTATATTCGATTTAAGCTGAGCTTGACGGAAGAGACACCGGCCATCCGTCCATATGATGAAAAAGCGTGGTCGGAGCTAAAGGACCCGAAAACAGCTGATCCGAGCGGTTCACTCGCACTTTTGCAGGCGCTTCACGGGCGATGGGCGGCTCTTCTCCGCACCCTGACGGATCATCAATTTCAGTGTGGTTTTTATCACCCCGACACAAAAGAGATCATGACCCTGGAGAACGCACTGGGGCTGTATGTCTGGCACTCACATCATCATATCGCCCATATTACGGAGCTTTCCAAACGGATGGGGTGGTCTTAACGCTTTTGCCGGCGGAAAGCCGGAAGAGTCATAGCGGCAATCACCAGCAGTGAAATCACAGCCGCCGCTGCATATAAATGATCATAGCCGCTGGCGACACTCGCGTGAATGGCATCGCTTATCGCGGTTTTGACTTCAGGCACGGGAATGCGTTCGATTTGTGCTTGTAAAGCAGAAACATCAGAACTGTCGATTTTCGGAATCGCTTGCATCGCCGTTTCTGATTGTCTGCTATCCGATAAGCGGTTTTTGATTTCATCACCGATTTGGTCAAAACCGGCTGTGATAAAACCTGCATAAAGAGTAGGCGCCAATGTCAGTCCGATTTGCCTGACCAATGAAAGCGTGCCAAGCGCTGTGCCTTTATTCGTTTTCGCCGCCTCTGATACAAGGACGTTCAGCGGGGCGCCTAACAGAAAGCCAAAACCGATGCCTGCCGCCACACTAGCGATTACAAACTCCCATTTCTCCGTCACCCAAAGCGGAAATAAAGCAAATCCCGCACATGAAATGATTCCTGAAAGAATAACGATTTTCACCGGACCTTTTTTGTCGGTGAGCGCTCCGCCAAGCCAAGCGCCGATTCCTGAAGCTAACGCAAGCGGTGTCATCCAATAGCCTGCTTTTGCAGCAGGGACACCCAAATACTGCTCAACATATGACGGGATAAAAATGACCGCCGCCAAGAGTCCGCCAGATAACAAACCGATAATAAGCGTGCGCTGAAACATGTGGTTCCGCAGCAGAGAATACGCCAAAATCGGATCGCCCCCGCGCATTTCAACCCGCCTTTCAAACAAGATAAGCCCTGCAAAACAAAGAATGCCAAAACCAATACATCCATAAACCTCTAGATCTCCCAAGCTGTTTAAGAGATTTGCTCCGTCAAGATTCGTCATGCCGTACATCACAGCTAAAATCGACAGGGATAGAAGGAGGATTCCCGCCGTATCAAGGCGTTTAGCTTCAGGCGCTTTTGTTTCCGCAATAAAACATGCACCGAAAACAACCAATAACACGGCAATCGGCAGATTAATCAAAAACAGCCAATGCCAAGATCCGGTCCAGTCAAGCAGAAAGCTTCCGATATTCGGCCCGAGCACAGCGGCCATCCCGTTCATCGCGCCAAGCAGCCCAAGCGCCTTCCCCTGTTTTTCCTTTGGAAGGGTAGCGAGAATGTGTGAGCTGCCGATAATGAAAATCCCGCCGCCCCCAAGCGCCTGAATCAGCCGTGAGATCAGAAAAAGCGGGAAGCTTTGGCTCAAAGCAACAAGCAAAGAACCAAGTCCGAACAGGCAAACCTCAATGAGAAAGAGTTTCTTTCTGCCGTAGCGGTCGGAAAGCTTTCCGACGATTGGCACACTGACGCTAAGGCCGAGCGTATAAAGGGTAATGCCCCACGACCCCCAGGAAGGAGAAACGGCAAACGACTCGTTTATCGTTGTTAAAGCCGCCGAAATAATTCCGTTATCCAGCGCAGCCATAAACACACCGATGGTAAACAGGCTGATCGCCCACTTTTGGCTTTTCTGCTCTACCGATGCTTCAGACATATTCATCAACCCCTTTTTGTTCACTTTGAATATATTATTCATTCATAATGAACTAAATGTCAAATAAAAAAAGCCTGCTTCCGCGGTTTGCGGAGGACAGACTTAAAGATTTATTCTTTTTTCACTTTCTCTAATGCTTTTGAAAGGATAGAAAGCCCTTCGGAAACAGCCCGCTTTTCTTCAGGAGACAGCAATTCCAGTGAACGCTTTAATTTCAGGTGGCCCTTTTCATAAAGACCACGAAAAATATTTTTTGCATTCTCAGTCAACTGAACAACTACTGAGCGGCGATCCTCTTCAGAATGTGAGCGTTTGACAAACCCTGATTTCTCAAGGCGGTCAAGCAGCCCTGTTGTATTGGACAGGGAAGCCCCCATTTTTTCAGCAATGTCGCTTACTTTCAGTGTTCCATGGTTGTTTAATAGCATCAGCACTTTCATTTGCGGCATGCTCATATCCAGCTTCATCCACTCGGACACGTCACCGAGCCCGGCAGAGGTTAAGACTTTCATATAAAGCACCCATATTTCCCGTTCCTCAGATGAAAGAATGTTTTCGTTTAATACCGTTGTATCATGTAAATTATATTCCATTTCATCACTTCCTCATCATTCGCTCCTCTTACCATATTACTCGATTTTCACTCTCGAAAGAAAGTGAGCAGAAACCGCATGCGGGACTTTGTCCGAAAAATAACAGTAGTGTATAATGAGTGGGAGATTATTAGGGAAGCAGATTGAACTAGAATATGATTGGAGAGACCATTGCTGATTAAAAAGAATGCTTTATCCGTTTTAAAAATTGTTTTTCCTATTGCGGTTTTACTATTTGTTATTTATCAATCAAAAAAAGAACTGACAAATCTGTCATTCAAACGCACGCTCATGGTCATCAACGGCCTGGAACGTACGGACTTATTTATCCTTGTATTGGTCGGCTTGCTGGCTGTTGCGGCCATGTCGCTGTATGATTATGTCTTGAAATACTCACTGCGCCTTTCGATCACAAACGGAAAGGTATTCAGGGTTTCCTGGATCGCCAATTCATTTAATAATGTGCTCGGGTTCGGCGGTTTAGCCGGAGTCGGGTTAAGAATGATGTTTTATAAAGAGCATACGAAAGACCATAAGGCGCTCGTAAAAGGAATCGCCTGGCTTACATCCTCAATGCTTCTCGGGTTATCTGTTTTCAGCATTTTCGTCGCCGCACGAGTGCTGCCAGTGGATGAAGTGATTCATGAAAAGCCTTGGCTGTGGGCGGTCATTATCGGTTTCGCGCTGTTATTGCCGCTATCACTAGCGGTTTCTAAATTAAAAGGCCGTAAAACCGGAGACGAAGAAAATGCGGACAAAGTGAAAAATCCGATTTTCGCTTATATCGGCGCTTCCGTTGCCGAATGGCTAATGGCTGGAGGCGTCATCTATCTGTCTTTGTTCGCCATGGGTATTCATGCTGATATCCGGTATGTGTTCGGGGTATTCGTCATTGCGGCGATCGGAGGGATGATTAGTCTCGTGCCGGGCGGCTTCGGCTCATTTGACCTTTTGTTTTTGCTCGGGATGGAGCAGCTTGGCTATCATCAGGAGGCCATTGTGACATCTATTCTCTTGTACAGGATCGTCTATTCATTTATCCCATTCGGTCTGGGATTGTTCTTTGCTGCCGGCAACCTGACCGAAAATACAATGAGACGGCTCGAAACGAATCCGCGCATCGCACCGGCAATTGAGACGACAAACGTTTTGCTTGTCGTCCAGCGGGCGATATTACTAAGAATTTTGCAGGGCTCGCTTTCCCTTATTGTGTTTGTTGCCGGGCTGATTGTCCTGGCTTCAGTATCTTTGCCGATTGACAGGCTGACGGTTATTCCGCACATTCCGCGCCCGGCCCTTTTGCTGTTCAACGGCCTGTCCTTAAGCTCAGCGCTTATATTGCTGATTTTGCCTATCGAGCTTTATAAACGGACAAAACGCTCCTATACGATGGCGATTACAGCGCTTGTCGGCGGTTTTGTGTTCAGCTTCTTAAAAGGACTCAACATCAGTGCGATATTCGTACTGCCGGTGATTATTGTATTGCTTGTGCTATTGAAAAAACAATTTGTTCGAGAACAGGCATCCTATACGCTCGGACAAATGATTTTCGCTGCAGCGCTTTTCACTGTGGCGCTCTTTAACTATAACGTCATTGCAGGTTTCATTTGGGAACATATGAAGAAGGTGATGCGCCACGAATATTTCGTCCACAGCGACTCGCATATTACCTATGCAACTATCATGGCGATCATCATTGTGCCGCTGTTCTTCTTTTTATTTACAGTGGTGTATCATAAAAAGACAAAACCAATCGGGGAAAAAGCTGATCCCGATCGCCTTGCTTTATTTTTAAATCAAAATGGCGGGAACGCGCTGAGCCACCTCGGCTATCTTGGAGATAAGCGGTTTTATTTTTCAAGTGATGGGAATGCACTGCTTCTGTTTGGGAAAATCGCCAGAAGGCTGGTCGTGCTCGGCGATCCGTCAGGCCGAAGAGAATCGTTCCCGCTCGTGCTGGAAGAATTTCTGAACGAAGCGCATCAGAAAGGATTCAGTGTTCTGTTCTATCAAATTGAACGAGAGGACATGGCGCTGTATCACGATTTCGGCTATAACTTCTTTAAACTGGGCGAGGAAGCCTATGTGGATTTAAATACATTTACCTTGACCGGGAAGAAAAAAGCCGGTCTTCGGGCAATCAATAACCGCTTTGAGCGGGAGGGATATACCTTCCATATCGATCATCCCCCATTTTCTGATGCGTTTTTGGAGGAACTGAAACAAATCTCGGATGAATGGCTCGGCTCGAAAAAGGAGAAGGGGTTCTCGCTCGGATTTTTTGATCCTTCATATTTACAGAAAGCGCCGATCGCCTACATGAAAAATGCAGAAGGAGAGATCGTTGCCTTCGCAAATGTCATGCCGATGTATCAGGAAGGGGAAATCTCAGTCGATCTGATGCGCTACCGCGATGACGCCCCGAACGGCATTATGGACGCATTGTTCATCCGCATGTTTTTATGGGCGAAGGAGGAAGGCTGCACGTCGTTTAACATGGGAATGGCGCCCTTGGCCAATGTCGGCACCGCCTTTACATCCTTCTGGTCAGAAAGATTTGCCGCTGTCATTTTTAATAATGTCAGATACATGTACAGTTTCAGCGGGCTCAGGGCCTTTAAAGAAAAATATAAACCGGAGTGGCGCGGCAAATACTTGGCGTACCGGAAAAACAGATCTCTTTCTGTCACCATGTTCCTCGTTACGCGGCTGATCGGTAAAAGCAAAAAAGACTCCGTCTAACCAGACGGAGTCCTTTTTTATTTCGCCTTTAAGAAATAGGTTTCAATATCATCAAGCAGATAGTTTGCCGCTTTAATTCCGCCTGCGGTTGTCCATACGACGTCATCGACTTCATGGGCGTTACCTGACTTCACGGCCTTCAGGTTTTTCCATAGTGAACTGCTCGTCCACTGGCTGGCCCATTTTTCATTTTCTTTTGCGTTATCGGCTTTATACGTGAAATAAAACAGCACATCGGCATCCATTTCAGGAATGGACTCTTTACTGTCTGTTGAGAACGTAAATTGATCTTTCTGTTTCTTAAACAGCTCCACCTGTTTTTCAGGGCGTTTAAAGCCAAGCTGGTCTAAAATAATCCCCGAGAATGAATCGGTATAATAGATTCTTGACTCGCCGGATAAAAAGCGTACGACAGAAACGGTTTTATTTGTCTGATCGCCAAGCTTTTCTTTTAAATCGGCAGCGCGTTTATCAAAATCGGCAATGACTTCCTTGCCTTTGTCCGCCTTATTCAACGCGTTGGCATATAGAGTCAGGTTTTCCTTCCAGTTCCCAGCCAAAGATTCGGCGAAAACGGTCGGCGCAATCGCATTTAACTGATCATAAATTTTTTCCTGGCGCACTTTGTTGCCAATAATCAAATCAGGCTTTAATTCTGCGATCGCTTCCACATTCGGTTCCGTTTCAAGACCGACGTTTTTAACACCTTTCATGTCATCTTTCAGATAGTCATACCACGGGTCGCCCTTCCATGACTTTACGGCTCCGACAGGCTTAATGCCAAGCGCTAAGAGCGCCTCTGTTCCTTCATTTGTTAAAACAACAATCCGTTTTGGATTGGCGGGAATGTTGTCTGATGTCCCCATTGCATGTTTAACCGTTCTGGTTTTGCTGCTTGTCCCCTCGCTGTCGCTTGAACTTTCTGAACTATTACAGGCAGAAAGCACCATAAGGGCCATTAAAAATACGAATAGCGTGCTGATGCGCTTTTTCATCTTTTTCCTCCCAATATTGAAATTCATTATCATTTAGATCATAATAAGCAGTGTTGAGAGTGTCAATCCCTAATTGAGGATTATTCTCAAAAACAAACATGACATAGTAAAAAACTAGGAGAATTAGATCATGATCTGCAAAAAGGCATCTTCAAAATGGATTGTGTTAGTATGTCTGATTTTGACTTTATTGGCGGCTGTCTGTGCAAGCGTTGTTTACGGCTATACAGGTACGTCATGGGGACAGGTCTATCAGGCGTTTACTTCTTTCAACGGTACAAATGAACATGTCATCATCAAAGACGTCAGGCTCCCGCGTGCAGTGGTTGCCACAGTTGTCGGCGCCTCGCTTGCAGCCGCAGGCGTTCTCATGCAGGCGCTCACAAAAAATCCGCTCGCGTCACCGGGGATTTTCGGAGTTAACGCCGGTGCCGGTTTTTTTATTGTTGCCGGATCGTTTTTTCTGCATATTCAATCACCTCAGGCGCTAGTATGGAGCTCTTTTCTCGGTGCAACATTTACCGCTGCGATCGTCTATGCCGCAGGCTCGCTTGGAAGGGAAGGGCTGACGCCAATCAAATTGACGCTGGCGGGGGCTGCCATGGCGGCCATGTTTTCTTCTCTGACACAAGGCTTGCTTTCTGTCAATGAACTCGAGCTCGCTCAGGTGCTTTTTTGGCTGACCGGCTCTGTGCAGGGCAGGAGTCTGGATCTGCTGATGACAATGCTTCCATATGCAGCCGCAGCGCTTATGATCAGCTTCTTTCTTGGCCAGAAAATGAATCTCCTCGTTATGGGAGAAGATGTGGCAAAAGGACTCGGCCAAAAAACGGGCCTGCTGAAATTTGTGATGGCGCTTTGTGTTGTCTTGCTTGCCGGATCTGCTGTGGCCATTGCCGGGCCGATTTCCTTTATCGGCATCATTATTCCGCATTTTGCGCGGTTTATCGTCGGCAATGATTATCGCTGGATTCTGCCGTTTTCCGCTGTTTTGGGTGCGGTTATGCTTGTTGCCGCGGATATCGGGGCCCGATATATCATTATGCCTCAGGAAGTTCCTGTCGGGGTCATGACAGCCATCATCGGTATGCCTGTGTTTGTATACATCGCAAGAAGGGGGGCAAAACTATGAAACTTCGTTTTGGCGTTACCGCGGCTGAAAAGAAAGCATGGATCGTCTTTTTCGTTTTACTGGGATTAACAGCGGCTGTACTGATCATTAGCGCTGGTCTCGGACAAAGGTTTATTCCTCCCTGGGATGTGGCAAAAACATTTTTTGGTGCAGGCTCCAAGCTGGATGAACTGATGATCATGTCATTCCGCCTGCCAAGAATTTTGACCGCTTTATGCGCCGGCGTTTGCTTGGCGGCGGCAGGCGCGATATTGCAGGGGCTCGTCAGAAACCCTCTCGCATCTCCGGATATTATCGGAATAACGGGGGGAGCGGCGGTAGCAGTCGTGCTTGTGATGATGTTTTTTACAGACCGCAGCAGTTCACTTACGATCAGTCTGTCATGGCTTCCGGCGGCTGCATTTATCGGTGCCTCAGCTGTTGGGCTCATCGTCTATTTACTGGCATACAAAAATGGCGCCTCCACATTTCGGCTGGTGCTTATCGGGATCGGATTTTCAATGTCGGCACAGGCGCTGACCACCCTGCTGATGATCAAAGGCCCAATTTACCGAGCATCACAAGCCAATGTGTATATCACTGGATCAGTTTATGGATCAAACTGGCAGCATGTAAAAATAGCAATTATCTTATCTGTCATTCTCATTTTTATTTGTTTTATCGCGCTGAAAAATATGAATATACAGGTGCTGGGCGAAGATATTGCGGCGGGTGCGGGAAGCGCCGTGCAGCGCAATCGTTTTTTCTTGCTTCTTTTGAGCACGGCTCTTACGGGTTGTGCGGTTTCGGTTGCCGGCACAATCGGTTTTGTCGGGCTGATGGCGCCCCATATTGCAAGACGCCTCGTCGGCTCGTCTTATGGTGCGCTCCTCCCGGCGTCGGCACTCATAGGGGCGTTGCTCGTCCTAACAGCTGACATCGTCGGCAGAACCTTATTTGCTCCGGTGGAAGTGCCAGCCGGCGTTTTTACAGCCGCTATCGGCGCCCCTTATTTTATTTATTTGCTCTATAAAACGAGAAACACTTGATGGCTACACCCATTTTCAAAAGAAAATGGGTTTTTTTGATAATGACTGAAAATTCATAATCATTTTTGGTATACTGACAGAGACATTGATAAAGAAAGGGCGGCAGACAAGTGAAAGAAATAGAGGTATTAAAATATGAAGCATTTACAAGCAGTCCCGGCAAAGGAAACCCCGCAGGCGTTGTATTGGAGGGAGACCATTACACTGACGAAGAGATGCAGATCATAGCTGAGCGTGCCGGATATTCAGAAACCTCCTTTATCCGGAAAAGCGAGCCGGCTGATCTTGAACTCCGTTACTTTACCCCTGGACACGAAATGAACTTGTGCGGCCATGTAACAGTTGCTTCTCTTTACGCACTATGTGAAAAAGGAATGCTGGAGAGCGGTAAAACATACAGTATCCAGACAAAAGCCGGTATCCTGCCTGTGAAGACTTCTGAAAAAGAAGGCCGCATTCATATCACACTTGAACAGGCATCTCCGCAATTCAAACCATTTACAGGCAATCGGGAAAAACTTGCGGGCGCGCTAGGAATCTCTGAAGAAGATTTGCATGAAGACCTTCCGATTGTGTTTGGCAGCACTGGCATATGGACAGCCATCGTTCCGCTTAAATCATTAGAGGCCTCCAAAAAAATGGTGCCTGATAACAAACAATTTCCGGAAGTATTAGTTGATCTGCCAAACGCTTCAGTCCACCCGTTTACCTTTGAAACCATTCATCCCGACAGCGACCTGCACGGACGCCACTTTTCATCCCCGTATTCGGGAACGATAGAAGATCCCGTGACGGGCACGGCATCCGGCGTGATGGGGGCTTATATGAAACAGTACGGCAATGCCGGGCAGCGAGAATTTATCATTGAACAAGGGCAGGAAATAGGAAAAGACGGGAAAGTGGAAATCGAAATGAACGAAGACGGCGGCCGTGTGAAAGTGAATATGACAGGAACGGCTGTTTACTCAGAAACCCGTATTCTAAAAATCTAATACGGATGATGGTTTACAAAAAGATGCACTATCCGTTATCATTATGAATGATAATCATTTTCAATTGCTTAGGAAGGTGAGACGGTATGCCTCAAACCGAACAGATACATCAACATTCAGCCCTGCGGGACATCATACGCAGCAGAAGATCGATTCGAAAATTTAAACAAGAGCCAGTACCTTCAGCAGATATTCTTGACATGCTTGAAACGGCGAAATATGCGCCAAATCACAGAGTGACAGAGCCATGGAGATTTATTTACGTTTCTAGTGAGACGGGAAAAGCAAATCTGATCAACACATTTGCAGCATTCTCTAAGAAATCCAAGCCGGATATAACAGAGGAAAAGCTTCAAAATTTCAAAAACACACTTGGACGCGTACCGGGATTTCTGCTCGTCGTGTTTCAAGAAGATGAAAACGAAAGAGCGCGAGACGATGATTTTGCGGCAACCAGCTCATTGATTCAAAATCTTCAGCTTCTTGCCTGGGAAAAAGGAATCGGCATGGTTTGGAAAAGCGGAAAAATCCTTTACGACAAAGAGGTGCATCAGGCCTTTGGTTTACAGGATCATGAACGATTCGCCGCTATCATACAAACGGGCTATCCTGACGAAGCGCCGGAAGTGAAAAAGCGCACGCCGATCCGTGAACGGTTCACCGACATGTAAAAAACCCCCTGTCTCAAACGGAGACAAGGGGTTTTTCGTTAACGAGTTTTCTTTTTCGCTCTGTTGTCTGCTGCTTTCGCACGCTCTTGCGCTTCGCGGTCATTCGCATCAGCAAGCTCGCTTGAATATTCTTCGTAAACACCGTCAGTTTCCCTTTTTAATGCGTCGGGAACTTGAGGAAGTTTTTGTTTGTTTTTATCACGGTTTTTGTGAATATGATTTCTGCCCATATCAAATTCCCCCTAAAAAGTGATATCAAACAAACATAGTATCTGGCATAAAGGGGCTATGTATTCCTACTTGCGCTTAGCAGCTTTTTCCGCTTTTTTAAATTCGCCTGAATAAAGAACTTCCTGCATTTTCTTCAGATTGGCGCCTTGCTGATGCTTCTCCCTCTTCTTTTCCATAAAAGGACCTCCTTCAACCATGTTATTCTTAAGGTTTACGCTTCCTTCCGTTTTTATACAGCCTTTCGGTTCGTAATCAACTGTGAGAGCGCGAATTCAAGATCCGAATATGCAAAACGAAATCCGGAGGTCATCGCTTTTTTAGGCAGGGCGCGCTGTCCTTTCACAATCAGAAGACTCATTTCACCCAATGCCTTTGATAAAAAGAATTCCGGGACGGGGAGCCAGTGCGGGCTGTGCTTCACCCGCGCAATCGTTTTTCCGAATTGCTTCATTTCCACAGGGTTTGGCGCGGTGACATTCATGGGTCCTGAAATGTCGCTGTTTTCCATCGCATATCGGATCATCTGGGCCGCGTCCTCGACATGAATCCATGACAGCCACTGTCTGCCCGTCCCGATCGTTCCGCCGGCCAGAAGCTTATAGGGAAGAACCATAAGCGGGAGAGCGCCTTTTTCCCCAAGCATCACGCCAAATCTCGCATAAACCGTTCGGATGCCCATCGCCTCAATTTTCTGTCCTTCCTTTTCCCACAAATGTGCAGTATGGCTGAGAAAATCCTCATCTGACGTTGCGGAATCCTCTGTGAAGGTTTTCTCAAGACTTGTGCCGTATATGCCCACGGCACTGGCCTGAATCAGCGTCTTCGGTTTTTCCTTCTGTTTATGAATAAGCCGCTGCACTTCACGTGTCGCATTGATACGGCTGGAGAGGATTTGCTGCTTCGTTTTTTCTGTCCAGCGGCCAAAAATCGATTTTCCCGCAAGATTAACCCAGACATCAATATGAGGAAGTTCCTGCTCCGGCGCGGCTCCTTCCGTCAGCCATTGAACATATGTCATATTTTTTTGTTCAGTTTCCCTTGCGTTTCTTGATAAAATATAAACATGGTGTCCCTGGCGGGTAAGAACGCCTGTCAGATGCTGGCCGAGAAAACCGGTTCCGCCTGTCATTGCGATATTCATAAACATCTCTCCTCATCGTTCTAATAACTATACTTTACCTCATTTTAATCAAAGAAAACGCGTTTCAGGCCTGAGAAGGGAGATTAAGATGCCATTTATTACAAAAATATCAACGCAAAAAAAGAATACGGAACGCTTCAATATTTTTCTGGATGAAAAATACGCCTTCAGTGTGGACGCGGACGTGCTCGTGAAATTTGAGCTCAAAAAGGGAAAAGAGCTTGATGACCTTGATATCATTGAGATTCAATACGGTGATGAAGTAAAAAAAGGCTTCAACCGTGCGCTTGACTTTTTATCCTACCGAATGAGGTCAACGAAAGAGGTCGAGGACCACTTAAAGAAAAAAGAAACCTCAGCGCCTGCAATTGCGGAAGTCATCCATAAGCTCAACGACTATAAGTACCTAAACGACCAGGAATTTGCCGCGGCCTATGTCAGCACCCACAAAAAAACGAACGGAAAAGGCCCTGATGTTTTGTTCAGAGAGCTGAGAGCGAAGGGGATCGACGACGATACAATTAAGGAGGCATTAAGTTCCTTTTCCTTTGAAGATCAGACGAGAGAAGCAGTGAAGCATGTTGAAAAGCTTCTCAAAAAAGATAAAAAACTTTCGACGAAAGAACTCAAACAGCGCGCTCAGATGCAGCTTCAGCGCAAGGGCTTCTCATTTGATGTCATCAGCGCTGCGCTAGAGCAGATTGAATATGAAAATGATGAAGACACAGAGAAAGAAGCGCTGCGCCTTCACGCCGAAAAAGCGTTTAGAAAATACCGCTTTGACGGCTCATATGAAAGCGCCATGAAGGTCAAACAATTTTTATTCCGCAAAGGATTCTCACTCGATTTAATCGAGAAATTTCTGCAAGAAGAGGAGTAGCTGAAAAATGGAGAAACGATACAGTCAAATGACACCGCACGAACTCAATACCGAAATCGCATCACTTTCTGAAAAAGCAAGAAAAGCGGAACAGCATGGGATCATCAACGAACTGGCAGTGCTCGAACGGAAAATTACGATGGCAAAGGCATATTTGCTGACTCCGGAAGATTTCTCACCGGGAAAAACGTATCGTGTGGAAGACACTGAGGACGAGTTTACCATCAGTTATTTAAATGGCGTTTTCGCATGGGGATACAGAACCTCGTCTCCTCAGCGAGAAGAAGCGCTGCCAATCTCAGTATTGCAAGAAAAGAAGCAAGTGTAACAGAGAGGCTGAATATCAGCCTCTTTTTATTTGCAGCACATTTACACTGAATCTTAAAGAAAAAATCATTGAATTCACTCCATAAATCTTTTAAGATGAAACTCGTTGTTTTTTAAAATCGAAGGAGGCGATCGACGTTGAGTATCAAAAAACCATCAGTGAAATTTATTATTTTTGTTCTTATGATTTGTACCTTTTCAATCGGATACACAGAATACGCTGTGATGGGGATTTTGACGTCGATTGCCAATGACTTTCATATACAGGTTTCATCCGCGGGGCTTCTTGTCACGGCCTACGCGGCAAGCGTCTGTCTGACAGGCCCGCTCGTCACCATCATTTCCGTCAAGCTCCCGA
The DNA here is from genome assembly GCF_016757475.1 of Bacillus sp. RHFS10. NCBI lineage: Bacteria > Bacillati > Bacillota > Bacilli > Caryophanales > Bacillaceae > Bacillus > Bacillus sp. RHFS10. The sequence continues at coordinate 20,280 of NZ_JAESPO010000003.1, read as the reverse complement.
GAAAGCCTGTGCTGCTTGGGCTGATGGCGATTTTTATCCTTTCAAACCTGATGAGCGCGCTGGCACCTAATTTTGCGGTATTGGCCGTCTCAAGAATTTTATCCGCGTCCATTCACGGCGCTTTCTTTGCGATCGCCATGGTATTTGCCAGTGAAATGGTTCCGCCGGAAAAGCGTGCCGCAGCCGCAGCCTCAATGAACGGCGGACTGACAGTGGCTCTGATGCTTGGTGTTCCCTTCGGCTCTTATCTCGGAGATGTCCTGAATTGGAGAGCGGTATTTTCTATCATTACCGCACTTGGGGGCATCGGATTCTTGGGCCTCATGGCTGCCGTTCCGAACAGAAAACCAAAAGTGATCCCCACGCTTATGAATGAGTGGGGGGTATTTAAAAACAAACAAGTGCGGTATTCCTTCGCGATTACGATTTTAGGCTATTCCGGCGTCTTTATCGCCTACACCTTTATCGAACCCATTTTGAGACATTCAGCGGGATTCAGCACAGTCGGCATTACAGGCGCTCTCTTTGCGTACGGATTGGGAGGCGTTGCGGGGAATTTCTTTGCGGGAAAAGTGCCGCTTCCTCTGCTCACTCGGACGATGATCGGTGTGATGATCGGGTTGATCGGTGTCCTGACTGTATTTCCTTACATCGCCATTTACTCGGCCGCAGCCATTGTTGCAACATTCTTATTTGGGGCTTGCGCATTCGGCACACCACCTCTGCTGCAAACGAAGGTCATTTCCTCTTCTGAGAGCGGCACAACGATTGCCGCCGCTGTCAGCGTGTCGGCGTTTAACCTTGCTAATGCGCTCGGTGCGTGGATCGGCGGGATGATTTTGAGCGGAACAGGTTCTTATTCCTGGCTATTTGCGGGCGGAGCGCTTATGACCGCATGCGGACTCGTGCTTTCAACCCTTGCCCACTTATCAGAAAAGAAGAACGTCTATGAGTATCAGGTCAATAAAGGGTGAAAAACAGCTGCAGCGCATGCAGCTGTTCTTCTTTACCGTTTGCCGGAGGCTCTCATTTTTTCTTGAGGATGCTGATTGATTGAACCGTCAGCACGCTTTGAAGCATAGTCGTCCTTTGCTCTCGGTTCACCCTGAAATTTGTTTTCGTTTTCGTAAGGAAATCCTTTTTCTTTATTCCGGACCATGTCATTTCCCCCTAGGTTCGAGATCAAAAAGTTGCGTCTTTCCAGATGAAGACGTAAGGTTAGTATATGGAGAACAGCACGTTTTAAAGCGTCATTTTTTTCCTGAAGAAAGGAGACTGCACACATGAATACGTACATTGAGAAACTGACAAATCTGCTTCTGGAAAAGAACGAGATGATCAGCTATATACAGGCAAAAACATGGGTGGAGTTGTTATGGAGCGACTTCGAAGCAACCTATGCAAAAGCCGGACACGCCTATCAGGGTGAAAAAATGACCGAAAAAATCGTTACACAATGGATCGAAAACTATGGCGGCCAGCTCCACCTCTTCCAAAGCTCCCGTGACAACGTGAATGATTACTTAAACCAAAGCAGAGGCCTTTTGCATTAAAAAACCTGCCGTTATCATCCGGCAGGTTTTTTTATACATTTGTATTCAGTACATCTTTGACCACCATTCTAATTAAAAAACCAAGAAGAGCAGTATAAGTAATCAGCTGCAGATATGATAGAGGAAGCATAGACTGATGAATCAATATAACCCCTAGAAGTAAAACAACAATCATTACCCAATGAGATATGTAACCGGCAAAATGAGAATTTGATCGAGTTCGCTGGTCATTTTGCAAATGTACTTTTCTCCATAGTTTATTTTTATGGATACGCAGGGCAGAATAGAGAACTCTTGAAGTTCCAATAAATGCTAATAAGAGTGTCAACCTTGATGGTGAATGCCAATAAAGGACATATAATAAAATAGGAAGCAGTGCTTGAAAAAATAATCCGGTACGATACGTCATGTTCATATTACCTTTCTCCTTCTATCCAGAATAATTGATCTAATGAGCAGTTCAGCACGGTAGATAATTTAATTGCAGTACCAATTGAAGGTTCATATCTTTGTTTTTCAATCGCGATAATTGTCTGTCTTGTGACTTGGATTTGTTCTGCAAGCTGGTCCTGTGTCCACCCTTTGTCTTTTCTGTATTCTTTTACGCAATTGCGCACCCCATGCTTCATCTTGATAGGTCCTCTCCATATGTAACGTCTACTTTACAAAAATAACGATACAGGAATTATTACGTAATGTACACCTTACATTCCTTAAAATTACCTTAACAGGATAAAAAAATAAACAATATGTGTTTCACCCGCCTGTCAATCAGGGAATACCACCTATATCTTGGTCAAATTGCGAGGAGGAGCTTTGTATGAAAAAGAAACAAGTAATGCTCGCTTTAACAGCTGCAGCAGGACTGGGTTTTACAGCACTTCACTCCGTGCCCGCAGCAAAAGCTGTGCCCCTTCACAACATATCTGTCAGCATGCCATCATCCGATTCTTACATCATAAAAGCAGGAAAGCTGAATGTCCGGACTGAGCCAAATCATAAAGGCAAAATTCTTGGCACTTTATCATCAGAACAAAAAGTTACAGTCAATGGTTTCGCAAATGCCGATTGGGCTCAAATTCACTTCAAAGGAAAAAAAGCATATATTTCAACACACTTCTTAATGAAAACCGCAAGCCAAGCGAAAACGGCAAAACAGACAGCCTTTTATGCACCGACACCCGAAAACGGAAAAGCCAAACAGCTCTCATCTGGAACAGAGGTAACATTACTCGGATGGGGATTCAGTGAAAACGGCGGATTTGACTTCACCTGGGCATTTGTTGATTACGGCGGAGTCATGGGCTATGTTCAGACAAAGGACTTACACCTACGATAAAAAAGGCAGGCCGAGGCTTGTCTTTTTGCTGAGTATGAAACATTTCTTCTTTCTGTACGTAACAATGAGAAAGGAGATGATGATATGGTTGGTTTAGTAGGCGGAGGCCTTATGGTCATAGCAGGTATTCTGACCAAGCTGTTTCCTCCCAAATCCATCAACAGTGTGTACGGATATAGAACGAGACGCTCAATGTCAGATGAAAAATTATGGAATGAAGCGAACCGTTACAGTGCATCATTGATGATCCTGTCAGGCTTGTTGATTGCGGGAATGGGTGTGCTGCTGAAGTCGAACTTGATCATTCTTCAGCTTAGCCTTCTGGTAACGGCCTGTGTCATCACAATGATGCTAACGGAGAAAAGGCTGAAAAACATGACGCACAGTCAAGGAGGAGATAGAAGTGGACGGAGTTAAATGCCAGTTTGTCAAAACAAATGGAATCACGCTCCACGTTGCAGCCGCAGGGCCGGAGGACGGCCCGTTAATTGTCCTGCTCCATGGATTTCCTGAGTTTTGGTACGGCTGGAAAAACCAAATCAAACCGCTCGCCGATGCGGGTTACCGAGTCATTGCTCCTGATCAGCGAGGCTACAATCTTAGTGATAAACCGGGGGGAATTGAATCATATCGGATTGATACATTAAGAGATGATATCATCGGGCTTATCACCCAATTCACAGATGAAAAAGCAATTGTTATCGGGCATGACTGGGGAGGTGCTGTCGCATGGCATCTGGCTTCAACACGCGCCGAATATCTTGAAAAGCTGATCGCCATTAACATCCCGCACCCACATATCATGAAAAGTATAACGCCGGTTTATCCTCCACAGTGGCTGAAAAGCTCATACATCGCCTTCTTCCAGCTGCCTGACATACCTGAGGCATCACTAAAGGAAAATGATTATAAAACATTAGATCAAGCGATTGGATTATCGACACGTCCTGAGCTTTTTTCGTCCGAGGATGTCAGCAGGTACAAAGAAGCGTGGAAACAGCCTGGCGCGCTGACGGCTATGCTGAACTGGTACAGAGCCCTCAGAAAAGGAAGCCTATCAGAGAAAGCAACTTGCGAAACAGCACCTTACCGGATGATCTGGGGAATGGAAGACCGCTTTTTAAGCAGAAAGCTTGCGAAAGAAACGGCAAGGCATTGCCAGAATGGGCATCTCATATTTGTTGATGAAGCTTCCCATTGGATTAACCACGAAAAACCAGCCATCGTCAATCAGCTTATTCTCGAATATCTTAAAAAAACATAAGTCAGAATGCCTCCCAATTGTCTGTCGTAATGGCAGACTTTTTCTGTGCGTTTTTTTCATAGTCTGTTTTAAACATGACAAAATAACATTAAAAATCATGAATGTCACCATAAAATGTAACAAAAAACAGGTTTAAACGACTTTTAAAAAAGGAATAGCCTTACTGAAGATTTGTGTAAAACTCCCCTAAGGCAGTGCTTAAAAAGAATATAAAAAGAAGGTGCCTTAATGAAACAAGGTTTAATCTCGATTATTATCCCGTCTTACAATGAAGGGTATAATGTCAAACTCATTCATGAATCCTTGAAAAAGGAATTCAAGAGCGTTCATTATGACTACGAAATTTTCTTCATAAACGACGGAAGTGTCGATGACACGCTTCAGCAGATCAAAGATTTAACAGCCGTATCCAGCCGTGTTAAATACATATCTTTTTCACGGAACTTTGGAAAAGAAGCTGCGATTCTGGCGGGCTTTGAGCATGTTCAAGGCGAAGCGGTAATTGTCATGGACGCAGACCTGCAACATCCGACCTATTTGTTGAAGGAGTTTATCAAAGGCTACGAAGAAGGCTATGATCAAGTCATTGCCCAAAGGAACAGAAAAGGCGACAGCCCTGTCCGCTCATTCCTGTCATCTCTGTATTACAAGTTCATCAATAAAGCGGTGGAGGTTGATTTGCGTGACGGTGTCGGAGACTTTCGGCTGTTAAGCCGCCAAGCTGTGGACGCTCTTTTGAAGCTGAGCGAGGGCAACCGCTTTTCAAAAGGTCTGTTTTGCTGGATCGGCTTCGATCAGAAAATCGTGTTTTATGAAAATGTTGAAAGAAAAAACGGCACATCAAAATGGTCGTTCAGCAGTCTGTTTAACTACGGAATGGACGGCATCGTTTCATTTAATCATAAGCCGTTGAGAATATGCTTTTATACCGGCATTTTCATCTTACTGCTTTCCATCATTTATATCATTGCCACATTTTTTAAAATTTTGACGAACGGCATTTCTGTGCCCGGATATTTCACGATTATCTCAGCAGTGTTATTTCTCGGCGGAGTACAGCTGTTAAGCCTCGGAATCATAGGCGAATATATCGGGCGAATCTATTATGAAACAAAAAAACGCCCGCATTATTTGATTAAAGAAGCGAATATCCCGAACAAAGACATGCCTGAAACGAACGAACTGAAAAGCATGCGGCGCCTGACAAAAATGCACTGAAATCACCGAGCAGTGCTTTTTTTTGCCTGTTTACCATCTCAAAAGCAAGACTGGAGAATTCATATGAAAAGAAAATATGTCATGATCTATGCGGCCAGTCTGCTGGTTTCCGTTCTGGCACACGCTTTTTTTGTGAAAGAATGGACGGACGGCAGATATATGACGGGTCCTGGTGACGGGCTTGCGCAAATGATCGTATTTAAAAAAATATTATTTGAACAATATACACATGGGAATTTTTTCTACAATTATTCATTCGGACTCGGCGGCGGTACGTTCAGTCAGCTTGGCTATTATTTTTCTGCTTCCTTTCTTTTTCTTGCGGCGTCCGCCGTCGTTTGGCTGCTTCAAGCCGTCCAGCTGATCGGAGAAGCGGATACGCTTTTTTGGGCGGAATCAGCTGTTTTTATCAGTATTTTTAAACTGAGCCTGATCATCTTTACGGCCGCTTCTGTTTTTCACTATCTTCTCATACACAGAGCGGCGTCGTTTACGGGGGCCGTATTATATGGTACCTCAATCATTTATTTCCGACACGAAGCGTATTGGGAATTTTTTACCGATACAATGATCTGGCTTCCGCTGTTAGTGCTCGGAGCGGAAAAAGTCATTAGGGAACGGCGTCCGGCATGGTTTATCATTGCGTCTTCGCTGACGTTAATCAACAATTTTTACTTTGCATACATAAACTTGATATTCATCGGAATTTACGTGCTGTTCAGATGGCTCATCCGGCTGGAAAAGCATGAAGAGAAAAGATGGATTCAATGCAGAATGTTTGTCGTTTCAGGCCTGATTTCTTTTGGTATTAGTGCGGCGGCGTTTATGCCGGTGGTATACGGGTATTTAAACAACCTGCGCCCTCCGTACAGCCAGAACATAGAGTGGCTTAATTTCGATGATAATATCTTATTTACAAGCCGGATCATCATTTTGCCGGCTGCCTTTCTGCTGTTTTTATTTATTGTTTCTTTTTACAAAAACCGCGTGTTTCGTCTCTTTGCCGGATTGAGCCTGCTGTTTATTCTGTTTCATTTCAGCCCGTATGCGGCAAGCGCATTTAACGGCTTTTCCGCCCCGCAAAACCGGTTTGAATATGTTCTGGCCTTTACCATCGCGGGAGCCGCTGCGGCGGGCCTGACACAGCTGTCGGAACTGAAATGGAAAGAACTGCTCCCGGCTGCGTCCGTTGTCCTGCTTTTGTACTTATATCATATCCAAAGGGATAAGATTGATATATGGAAGCCTGCGAATGAATGGATTCTATTACTATTATTCCTGACAATCGCTGCCTTGTTTACTTCAGCCATTGCGAAAAAACAGGCAACGGTAGCTGTGTACGGTGTGGTCATTCTTTCCTCGCTGCTCGTCGCCAACACCTATCAAAAATACGCACTCTCAGAAGGCGGCGGTCTGGACAGAGTGACAAGAGCATATCTCACGGGTGAGGAGTACAGAGGGGAAGAATCTTCTGAGCTCATCAAGCGTTTACAGAAGGAAGACGATGATCCGCTCATGAGAATCGACTGGATGAACGGGGTCCGTAATAACACGCCAATCATTTACGGGTTTAATGGCTTCAGCGCCTATTCCAGCATTTTAAACAAAGATCTGCTGACCTTTTATTGGAATGATTTGAGCATCGATATGGGGAGGGAAAGCGTCAGCCGTTATGCGTCATTGGGAGACAGGGCGAATTTATACAGCCTGCTTTACGGAAAATATTACATGACGGAAAAAACAAACGAAGCCAATGTCCCGTACGGCTTCAAAAAGCACTTGGAATCAGAGCATTATGCGGTTTATGAAAATCAATACATGCTTCCTTTTGTCAAAACAGCCGATGCCATATACAGCGAAACCGAGCTGGACAAATTGCCCGCTCTTGCGAAAGAACAGGCGATGCTGCAAGGAATTGTAGTAGCAGATCCAGCGGAGAAAACGGAGCAGGCACCAAAACTGGCCAATCTAATTCACAAGTCGGACATCACCGCAAAGCATGCCCAGTATCAAAACGGACTGCTCACTGTGTCTGGAGAAAACGGAGGAGAACTGATCATAACCCCGCAAGAGGCGCCATCCTCTCCGGGAGACTACTATGTCAGCTTTTATTTAAAAAGCAAAGCAAAAGACAAAGGATTTACGTTAAGAGTCAATGATTATGCCACAACAAGGAAATCGAACCAATCGATTTATAAAACCGGAGTAAATGAGATCACGGTCAGAGTGCCTAAATCAGGCCATATCTCGATCAAGCTTCCGAAAGGATCATATGAACTGAGAAACATAGCGCTATATGAAGAAAATTATCAAATACTGAAAAGCGCTGTGCGGAAAAATAAAACAGAAGAAGCAGACAATCTGAAATGGGATAAAAACAAACTGAAGTTTGCCTATCATCTGTCAAAAGACAAGTACATCATGCTTCCCATCCCTTATGAAAAAGGCTGGGAGCTGAAAATTAACGGGAAACCACAGACGATCGAAAAAGCGGACTATGCTTTCATAGGCTTTAAGGCGCAAAAGGGAGACAATCACATTGAGCTTGCCTACTATCCGCCATACTTTAAACGATCGGCGCTCATATCTCTCGTCAGTCTGCTGCTTGCTGTTTTATATATAAGACGAAAAAAGCCCGGCTCTAAATAGAGCCGAGCTTTAATTTTTTCTGGAGCTTTTCTTCGCTGAATATCCATCCCGTATAGGATGAGCGAATCTTGAGATCATGGCCGATATGAACGATGGCCACAAACGGATAATGGCCTTTGCTTCGGTAACGCAGGTCAATAAATCTCACCTCATAATGATCTTTAAACGTATCCACTTCCCATCGGTAAACAGGAGAAAATGACAGAAACGCCGCAATGTTATCATCCTGCTTTGCGGCATGCATCACTTCGGTTTCAGGAACAGGCACCCGATTAAACGTATCCAGAATTACGACATGCCCTTCCATGCTTCTTCCCACATAGAAAGCATGGGCTGTCGTAACTGCGATCCGCCATTGCCTGAATTTCATCGTCGGAGAAATAATGATGCTTTCGATTTCATCATGAATCATCTCATGAAGCTTCCGTTTAATTCTCAGCTGCATGATCAGGCGCACCATATAATAACCTGCCAATATGATATATAAGCTGAGAAACGTGATGCCGGGACTGCCGCCCGCGTACCATATCGCAATAGCCGCCAGATGGCTGATAAAAATAAAAGGATCAAACGTATTAATCAGCCCGAGTGCAACCCACTTTTTCGAAAACGGACGTATGGCTTGTGTTCCGTATGCGTTAAAAATATCAACAAAAACATGCAGAACGACTGCCAGCAGCGTCCACAGCCACAGATGCAGAAAATCGCCCTGCGGATAAAATAAATACAGAATGACCGGGATGATCACAGACCAAAACAAAACAGCGGGAATTGAATGGGTAAATCCTCTGTGATTTCTTATATAAACAGCATTATTTTTAAGCTTTAACACAGTATCAATATCCGGAGCCTGAGAGCCCGCAAGCGTTGCGATCATAACAGCGTGAGCCATTGCCGGATCTGATCCGACAACAGGGTCAAGCGTCGCAATACCGCCAAGTGCGATGCCCATGACGACATGTGTGCCCGTATCCATAGGTGACCTCCTTGCAGGATTGTCCTGCACATTGACTTTATAAGATATTCCCCATTTTCATATACCCAATTTTTCAACCGATTTAATCGTTCTCATATGTTTCCGCTTTTTCTTTACTTCTATTTAATGTAACATATTATCGTACTGTGCCCTTAGTGTACAACAAAAAACAGTCTAAAGAAAAGCGGGGCGCGAAAGACTGGGGAGAAACACATATGAACGTACTTGAAGACAAATTAAAACAAAAAGACATACAGCAATTTCGCGATGATTTAATCTCATGGTTCGAACGAGAGCAGCGCATTCTGCCGTGGAGAGAGGATCAAGATCCATATAAAGTGTGGGTATCTGAAGTGATGCTGCAGCAAACAAGAGTAGATACAGTGATTCCTTATTTTCTGCGGTTTGTGGAACAATTCCCGACAGTGGAAGCGCTCGCTGATGCTGATGAAGAAAAAGTGCTGAAAGCATGGGAGGGGCTCGGCTATTATTCGCGAGTCCGAAATCTGCAAAGCGCGGTAAAAGAAGTGAAACAGGAATACGGGGGCATTGTTCCTCCAGACGAGAAAGATTTTGGCGGCTTAAAAGGCGTCGGCCCTTATACAAAGGGAGCTGTGCTCAGCATCGCCTACAATAAACCCGTCCCTGCGGTTGACGGAAATGTGATGCGTGTCATGTCCAGAATTCTTTCCATTTGGGATGACATAGCCAAACCAAAAACAAGGACGATCTTTGAAGATGCAGTTCGTGCATTTATTTCAAAAGAAAAACCATCTGATTTTAATCAAGGGCTGATGGAGCTGGGAGCCTTGATCTGTACGCCGAAATCACCTTCATGCCTGCTATGCCCGGTTCAGCAGCATTGCTCAGCATTTGAAGAAGGCACTGAACGGGAGCTTCCCGTAAAAAGCAAAAAGAAAAAGCCAGGGGTCAAATCAATGGCCGCGATCGTTCTGACTGATGAAGACGGACAAGTGTATATACACAAACGCCCGTCAAAAGGTTTGCTCGCCAACCTGTGGGAATTCCCTAATCTTGAAACACAGAAAGGAATCAAAACCGAGCGTGAACAGCTCACTGCATTTTTAGAAAACGAATGTGGGATACAAGCTGAGATCAGTGATCTGCAAGGTGTAGTCGAGCACGTTTTCACCCACCTGGTATGGAATATTTCTGTGTTTTTCGGTAAAGTAAAACAAGTGTCGGATACCGCAGAGCTGAAAAAAGTAACGAAAGAAGAGCTTGAACAATTTGCGTTCCCGGTGTCACATCAAAAAATCTGGAAGATGGCAGTGGAAGCAGCCGAATACAAGGCTGCTCCGTAAACGTTCTTAATCGTAAGTGACGCGCGTGCCGTGGGTGTAGTCCGCTTCATTTCGTTTCATCCCGCCTCGCGCTTCAATTTCTTGCGCTAATTCCCGGTATTTTGATTGGCCTTCTTCGTTTAAATAAGGCATAATTTGCTGAAAGGCATGATGAAAATAGGCGAGTTCACTGTTCTTCCAATCTTTTTTGGAAACCATGTTTAATTCGCTCATATCACGTCCGACATACATAACAGAAGATCCCCCTTTACGTTCTTGCCATTATTGTTTGTGGAAAAAAAAAAACTATACGCTACAAGGAGATGAGGAAAAAATGGAACAAAATAAATGCGCACTCGTAACAGGAAGCAGCCGAGGTGTCGGAAAAGCGGTAGCGATCAGGCTCGCTGAGAACGGTTATAACATCGTCATTAACTATGCACGCAGCAAAAAAGCCGCTTTGGAAACAGCGGAAGAAATCGAAAAGCTTGGTGTCAAAGTGCTTGTCGTAAAAGCAAACGTAGGACAGCAGGCAAAAATCAAAGAAATGTTTCAGCAAATTGAAGAAACGTTCGGCAGACTTGATGTTTTTGTTAATAATGCCGCTTCAGGCGTCCTGAGACCTGTCATGGAATTAGAAGAAACACACTGGGATTGGACGATGAACATTAATGCGAAGGCATTGCTTTTCTGCGCTCAGGAAGCGGCCAAGCTAATGGAAAAGAACGGAGGCGGGCATATCGTCAGCATCAGTTCACTAGGTTCTATCCGCTACCTGGAAAACTACACGACAGTTGGGGTATCTAAAGCGGCATTAGAAGCGTTAACCCGTTATCTCGCGGTTGAGCTTTCTCCAAAACAAATTATCGTCAATGCCGTATCGGGCGGAGCGATTGACACAGACGCGCTCAAACACTTCCCGAATAGAGAAGACCTGCTCGAGGATGCGCGTCAAAACACGCCGGCAGGACGCATGGTTGAGATTAAAGACATGGTTGATACTGTCGAATTTTTAGTGTCATCTAAGGCTGACATGATTCGCGGACAGACCATTATCATCGATGGCGGACGCTCGCTGCTCGTTTAAAAATTTTAAAAAAGAGGAATAGCCATACCGTCACCTGCACATTCTAATGACCGTGGAGGTGATAACAATGGCAAACCAAAAATTCAGCAAAACAAACGCACAACAAGTCAAAAAACAAAACCAACAATCAGCTGCTGGTCAAGGCCAATTCGGCACTGAATTTGCTAGCGAAACAAACGCTCAGCAAGTTAGAAAACAAAACCAGCAATCAGCTGCTGGCCAACAAGGTCAATTCGGCACTGAATTCGCTAGCGAAACAAACGTACAGCAGGTAAGACAACAAAACCAATCTGCTGAACAAAACAAACAACAAAACAGCTAATCACTGAAACAGAAAAAAGCACTTCATCTTCGGGTGAAAGTGCTTTTTTCTGTTTGTAAAACGACAAAACTTGTGCAAGGTCTACATAATGAGTCAAAGGGTTTGCTTTCATAAGATCGAAATAATGAAAGGAGGAAACGTTTAGACTTTCACCAGGCTGAAGGAGGAACCGATGACGGAATTTGAAAAGCTGGTAAGTGAACAGATGAAAACGATGGACAAGCTTCTCGAGCTCCAATCAGAGCTCGACCGCTGCAAACAAATTGAAGCAGAACTCCGGCATTTGGAAAGAGATGCAAGGCTGCGCGGTATTCAGAATGAAATTGCGGTAAAACGGAAACTTCTTGCCGATATAAAGGATATGTTTCAAAAACAGACAGAGCAGGTGATTCGTTCATATCGCAGCTCAGAAAAGCCGTCTTCCTTTGTGTAGAGCAGGAATGTGCCATTCCCCGGCCGGAATGGCTCTTTTATTTTCATTTTTCAATTTGTAACGTTATAATAGGTAAAAGACGTTGTCGGTAAGCAAAATTTGGACATACTAACTGTAGGGCTTTATAGAAAGTAGGGGAGAAATATGGGCTATCCCAAGGAAGGAGAAACCATTCAAATTCACAGCTATAAGCATAACGGGCTGATTCATAGAATTTGGAATGAGACGACAATCTTAAAAAGTACAGAAATGTGTGTCATTGGAGCCAATGACCGGACGATGGTTACCGAATCAGACGGCCGGACATGGATAACCAGAGAGCCCGCAATCTGTTATTTTCACGCAAGACAATGGTTTAATGTCATCGGGATGCTGAGGGAAGACGGAGTTCATTACTATTGTAATATCAGTTCTCCATTTGCCTACGATGGCGAAGCAATTAAATATATTGATTATGACTTAGATGTTAAGGTTTTTCCTGACATGACCTACAATATTCTCGATGAAGACGAATATGATGATCATCGGAAAGCCATGAATTATCCAAAAGAAATCGACAGTATTTTAAGAGACTACCTAAACACGCTGCTCCATTGGATTCACCAGCGTCAGGGACCGTTTGCTCCCGAGTTTGTCGATATGTGGTATGAACGGTATTTGCGCTATACAAAATAATGGTTATGTAAAAACCTGTTGGGGGGTACAACAGGTTTTTCACATGGGCTCACACACATCATGATAAAGAGAGGGGGAATCAACGTGGGGGTTATGAAACGCTACATGCAGTTCGTCAAGCCTTATAAGAAGCAAATTTTCGTTACAGTGTTAATTGGAATCGTAAAATTCTCCATTCCGCTTGCTCTCCCATTGCTTTTGAAGTACGTAGTTGACGATATTATTCAAGGAGGCGGCACAGCAAGTGACAAAACAACGTCATTGTTGACCATTATGGCGATTATGTTCGCCTTATTTTTAATTTTGCGCCCGCCTGTTGAATACTATAGGCAATATTTTGCCCAGTGGACAGCCAGCAAGGTGCTCTACGATATAAGAGCCAAGCTATTTGACCATATACAGAAACTGAGCCTTCGTTTTTATGCGAATACAAGAACAGGGGAAGTCATTTCCCGGGTGATCAATGATGTGGAACAAACAAAGGATTTTGTCATCACAGGTCTGATGAATATATGGCTTGATATGCTGACGATTTTGATTGTGATCTCTATCATGCTGACACTGGACATTAAATTAACGCTGATCTCTATCGTATTATTCCCATTATACGGCATATCAGTGAAGTATTTTTACGGCCGTTTAAGAAAGCTGACAAGGGAGCGCTCGCAGGCGCTAGCTCAAGTGCAGGGGCATTTGCACGAGCGCATTCAAGGCATGCCGGTCATCAGAAGTTTTGCGATAGAAGATCATGAACAAGCTAATTTTAATGAGAAAAACAGCCATTTCTTAAATAAAGCCATCAGCCACACGAATTGGAATGCCAAAACCTTTGCAGTCGTTAATACCATTACAGATTTGGCACCGCTCATCGTAATTGCTTGCGCCGGCTATTTTGTCATTAATGGGCCGCTGACAGTCGGCACAATGGTCGCGTTTGTCGGATATATTGACAGAATGTACAACCCAGTTAGAAGGCTGATTAATTCCTCTACAACATTAACGCAGTCAATCGCATCAATGGACAGGGTGTTTGAATTTATTGACGAGCCGTATGAACTCACTGACAAGCCAAATGCCATTAAGGCCGGTCGGATTCGCGGAGAAGTGGAATTTCAAAACGTTTCTTTTCAATATGAAAAGGAAAAAGAAAACATTCTCCATGATGTCTCTTTAAAAGTACATAGAGGAGAAACCGTAGCCCTTGTCGGCATGAGCGGAGGAGGTAAATCAACACTCGTCAGCCTAATCCCGAGATTTTATGATGTGACAAGCGGCAGACTGCTGATTGACGGGTCAGATATTCGCGATTATGAAGCGAGAAGCCTTCGCAACCAGGTTGGTATGGTGCTTCAGGATACCTTTTTATTCAGCGAAACGATTCGGGAAAACATCGCAATCGGCCAACCTGATGCCACGCTGGAAGAGATTATCGAAGCCGCCAAAGCTGCCAATGCCCATGAATTTATTATGAGTTTTCCAGAAGGGTATGAGACCCGGGTGGGAGAAAGAGGCGTGAAGCTGTCAGGCGGACAAAAGCAGCGGATCTCAATCGCGCGGGTATTTCTGAAAAATCCGCCGCTCCTCATTTTAGATGAAGCGACATCAGCTCTTGATCTGGAAAGTGAGCATTACATTCAAGAAGCGATGGATAAACTGGCAAAGGACAGAACAACCTTTGTTGTCGCCCACCGCTTATCAACCATCACACATGCGGATAAGATTGTGGTTATGGAAAACGGCACAATCACCGAAACAGGAAACCATCATGAACTCATGGACTATGACAGTCAGTACAAGCACTTATTTACCATTCAAAATTTGAGTTGAACATCAATCTTATATCCTTTCAACGAAGGATATAAGATTTTTTTGTATATTAAAAACCCGGCTGTTCAACCGGGTTACTCTTCTGTCTCTATTTCGCAGTCTTTCGGATGATACGTTTGAAAACTTGTAATCAGAGTTTCTAAATGTTCAAGCTGATCACGATATTCTACGGCGCTTGCCATAATACTGAGCATATTGTAATCGATTAGCTCATCATCTGTGTTCTGCTGATTTTTTAAAAATGACTTTGTTAAAAGCTGTTTATATTGAATGCCTTCTTCATCTGCGTCATCATGCGGCTTGATTTTTCCGACAAACCGCATCAAAATCCGTTCATGCCAGTAAAGCAGGTAATCAAGTTCTTCAGTCAGTGTTTCTTGAAACTCTTCCGGCATATGATAGATGTCGTTTTCAAGACGATGCAGCTTCTTCAATGTATCAAGCGCCCTGTTTCCAGTAATAATTGCCTGTCTGAACAGGACAAGCTTTCTTGATTTCACATAAGTCGTTTTCTTAAAGTAACTTCTTTCTTCTTTATATAGAAGATAAGTCTGATCAAGCTTGATCATTTTTTCTTTCAGCTTTTCAATATCCTCTTTCAAAATCGAATGCTCTGTTGACTGCCGCATGCTCAGCCTGATCCATTTCATAATTTCTTCTGTATTTTCAACGGTATTGTGAATCAGCTTTGTTTCGTACTTAGGAGGCAAAAACACAAGGTTGACGATAAAAGAAGACAGCACCCCCAAGATGACTGTGCTTGTTCTGATCAGCGCGAACATTAAAAAGTCGTCACCGGCGGATTCTAAAATCGCGATAACTGTTACAAGTGCAATTGAAATGGTATGTTCAATTTTAAGCTTCAGCATAATTGTAATGACAATAACTGCTGTCAACCCGATCATAATCGGGCTGGGTCCAAAAATAAGGCCGAACACTGTGGCGATAACAGCTCCGATAATATTGGCCTGAACCTGATCAATAATAATAAGAAAAGAGCGGTAAATCGACGGCTGAATCGCAAATATCGCTGCAATCCCAGCGAAAATCGGCGCGGGAAGCCCGATCCACGAAGCCAAATAAAGAGCCAGTGTAATCGCAATCCCGGTTTTGAAAATGCGGGCACCAAGTTTCATTGGTTTGTGCGTGCATTCCTTTCTATAATAAATTATGTGACAAAGCAAATGGGCTATCCTTAAAATTCCCGGTCAGTTTATTTGCTAAACAATTAAGTAATATACAGGGATCAATACAAATATTCAAGCTATTTTTTCAAGAAAAAGACCAAAATCTTACACGCTGTGGGAATGAATGAAAAAACAGGAGCTTTATGCTCCTGTCCAAGGGGTGTGATCCTAGTTTTTAAGATGTTTAAAAGCATCCTCGACAGCTGCAAGCGTGTCTTTAATATCCTGCTCTGTGTGTGCTGTTGTAATAAACCAGGCTTCATATTTAGATGGTGCTAAATTAATTCCGCGTTCCAGCATCAGCTTGAAAAACGTAGCGAATGTTTCACCGTCACTGCGTTCAGCCTGCTCGTAATTTTCGATTTTCTCCTCAGAGAAATAAACCGTGAGTGCACCCTTTAACCGGTTGACAGTAATCGTGATGCCATGTGTTTCTGCGTGCTGTAAAATGCCTTCCTCCAGCATACCGCCAAGATGATCAAGCTTTTCATACACGCCTTCCTCTTTGAGCACTTCCAAACAAGCGATGCCTGATAGGATGGAAGCGGGATTACCGGCCATTGTTCCAGCCTGATAAGCCGGTCCGAGCGGAGCTACCTGCTCCATAATTTCTTTTTTACCCCCATAGGCGCCAATTGGAAGTCCGCCGCCGATAATTTTTCCGAGTGCGGTTAAATCCGGTTTCACCTGTAAGAGATCCTGCGCGCCGCCATACATAAAGCGGAAAGCCGTAATGACTTCATCGTAAATAACGAGAGCGCCCGCATCGTGTGTCAATTCATTTACTTTTTCCAAGAAGCCCTCTTTCGGCTCAACAATTCCAAAGTTGCCGACAATCGGCTCAACGAGAACCGCCGCGATTTCACTGCCCCATTTATCAAGGGCTGCTTTATAGCTTGCGATATCATTAAATGGAACTGTGATTACTTCGTTTGCGATGCTTTTCGGTACGCCGGCTGAGTCTGGCGTGCCGAGAGTAGACGGGCCAGAGCCGGCTGCGACAAGAACAAGATCCGAATGCCCGTGATAACAGCCTGCAAATTTAATGATTTTTGTCCGGCCTGTATATGCGCGAGCCACGCGGATGGTTGTCATCACAGCCTCTGTTCCTGAATTGACAAATCTTACTTTGTCCATAGCGGGAATGGCTTCTTTGAGCATTTTTGCAAATGTAACCTCATGTTTTGTCGGTGTTCCATATAATACACCGTTCTCTGCCGCTTTTTTAATCGCTTCTGTAATATGCGGGTGGGCATGCCCTGTGATGATCGGACCGTACGCCGCTAAATAATCGATGTACTTATTGCCGTCAACATCCCAAAAATAAGCGCCGTTTGCTTTCTCCATTGCGACGGGAGAACCGCCGCCGACCGCTTTATATGATCTAGACGGGCTGTTTACTCCGCCGACAATGTGCGTTAATGCCTCGTTGTGAAGTTCAATTGATTTTGTATGCAAAAATAAAAACCTCCTATATCTCCATGCGTCCTTTCTATTGTAGCATGCTTCCCAATAAGAACAACGGATTCGGGCTTAAGATGGAGAGGACGATGGTTGTAATCTGGACAAGAATTGGATACGCTTAATAAAAAACATTCGGAGGTAAAGCAATGACTATAGAAATCGGACAAAAAGCGCCTGATCTTGAGTTAAAGGGCGATCATGGGGAAACAGTAACATTATCGGATTATAAAGGGAAGTATATCGTGCTTTACTTTTATCCAAAAGACATGACACCGGGATGCACAACTGAAGCATGCGATTTTCGGGACAGCCATGAAAGCTTCGCTGAACTTGATGCTGTTATTATCGGCGTCAGCCCGGACAGCCAGGAAAAACACGGAAAATTTAAAGAGAAGCATAACCTTCCATTTCTGCTTCTTGTTGATGACGAACATAAGCTGGCGGAAGCATTTGATGTTTGGAAGCTGAAGAAAAACTTTGGAAAAGAATATATGGGAATTGAGCGCTCTACTTTTTTGATTGATAAGGAAGGTCGGCTCGTTAAAGAATGGAGAAAGGTAAAAGTAAAAGACCATGTAGCCGAAGCGCTTCAGACACTCAAGGATATGTCGGAAAAGTAAACTGATTTGGTTACTTTCACCCTGATATCAATTGACAAATTATCGTAAAAAGAGTTACACTAATTATAAACATTACAATGTAAGAATTTTTTTTAGAAGAGAGGTGCATGACGGATGGCTGCACATGAACTAAAAGAAGCCTTAGAAACGTTGAAGGAAACCGGAGTTCGCATTACTCCTCAACGTCATGCGATTCTGGAATATCTCGTTAACTCTATGGCTCATCCAACAGCGGACGATATATATAAAGCTCTGGAAGGGAAGTTTCCTAACATGAGCGTAGCGACGGTATATAACAATTTGCGTGTGTTCCGGGAATCCGGTTTGGTAAAAGAGCTCACATACGGTGATGCTTCCAGCAGATTCGATTTTGTCACATCCGATCACTATCACGCGATCTGTGAAAACTGCGGCAAAATTGTGGACTTCCACTACCCGGGCCTTGACGAAGTGGAGCAGCTTGCTGCACATGTCACGGGCTTTAAAGTAAGTCACCACCGTTTAGAAATTTACGGCGTCTGCCAAGAGTGTTCAAAAAAAGAAAACCATTAAAAATAAGCTGACCGTTTCGTACGGTCAGCTTATTTTATTTGGACATTTTCTTTTTATTATAAGCCTCATCAAATTCTTTTCCTTCTAAGCCCCTATCTAAAGTCAGCGGCTCTCTGCAATGCATGCACATATCTACTCTTCCCAAAACCTTTGTCTCTTTTTCACAGCCCGGACATATGACGCGGACCGCTTTGGTCGAAAGCATACCGATCCAAAAGTAAACAACCGTGCTGAGCCCGATGGATAAAAGCCCTAGTATCATAAACAAACTAGAAAGCAAAACGGACTCCTTGAAAAAGATCCCGATGTACATAATGACAAACCCAACGAAAACCAAACTTAACGCAAATGTTCTGATTTTATTAATTTTGCTGGAGTATTTCGCCATGTCCATCCCCCTCTGACTTTAACTATAGCATAAACCCAATGGGATTTTCTTCATGTTTTCGGTTGAACTGGAATTTACATATGGAGACTTACTGTGAAATTGTTTATAATAGTTCAATGTGTTTAGAATAAAGGAATTTCGTTTTAACCATAGAATTGAATCAAATAGAAAATAAAAAAATTGAACATTTGTATTGGAGGAATAGTGATGGATAATCTTCTCCGTCCAATTTACCAAGAAAGAGCAAGTCATCCCAACACATTGGCTGTCATTATGATCGAGAGAAGAAACAAAACATCTTCCTTAACAGATAACTTTGATGCCGCTTTGCTTGTGATTGTAAAGGAGGCTGACGAGCCTGTTTTTATAAAGCATTATGAATTTGATCAAAAAACAGCTTCTTTGCATGTGGTAACAGATTCTCAGATTCAAGAATGGATTTTGCTCGGGACAAATAGAAGAATCATAGATTGGATTGTAAATGGCAAAGTCATGTTTGACCGCAATGAATACATTGCCGAGCTGATTGACAGGCTGAATACATTTCCGTTTGCCGAACGCAAACTGAAGATCGGACTTGAATACGGCAAATTAATCAGAAGATATGTTGAAGGAAAAGCTTTTTTTGAAGCCAATCAATTTTTAGATGCCTACAACGCGGTTGTTCATGCGCTGCATCATTTAGCGCGTATAGAAGTAATCGACAGAGGATTCCATCCGGAAACCACGGTATGGAGCCAAGTGCGCCAGATGGAGCCTCAAGTATACAAATTATATTCCGAGCTGATTGAAAGTCACGAGAGCTTGGAAAAAAGACTCGAATTATTATTCTTAGCAAATGATTTCCTCATCCATTCTAAATCTGAAATCGGTTCGGCACATCTTTTCGAGGTGATGAAAGAAAGAGACATTTGGCAATTCGGTGAGCTTCTTCAGCATCCTGACTTAAAGCACTTTACCCAAGACCTTGGCGTTATACTGGATTACCTGACTGACAAGGGACTTATTAACGTCTGCCAGATAGAAACGAAAGGACAGGCTGTCTATCACCGAGGATATTCTTTTAAAAAAGGTGTTGACTCTGATTCTTGACCATGGTATATTATTAAACGTCGCTGATGCGCTTCTGAAAAAACAAGCTCACAGCGGCGGAGAAATAAAATAAAAAACATTTGACAAAAGAAAGTCGAAATGTTATATTAATAAAGTCGCTTCAACAAGAAGTGAGAATGATCTTTGAAAACTAAACAAGACAAAACGTACCTGTTAATTCATTTTTTATAAATCGTACAGCAATGTGCGTAGTCAGGGGCCTGCACGATGCAGGTCATGCAGATGTTGTCACAGGATGTGACGAACTTAATCTGCGCTCCATTACTTCATGGAGAGTTTGATCCTGGCTCAGGACGAACGCTGGCGGCG
>NZ_JAESPO010000039.1:0-260 GCF_016757475.1 Bacillus sp. RHFS10 | reverse complement strand
GCAATTGCTTGGCGGCGTCCTACTCTCACAGGGGGAAACCCCCGACTACCATCGGCGCTGAAGAGCTTAACTTCCGTGTTCGGCATGGGAACGGGTGTGACCTCTTCGCTATCGCCACCAAACAAATTGAGAGTGTTCTCTCAAAACTAGATAACAGATGTGACATCATTCAAAATGTGGTTAAGTCCTCGATCGATTAGTATCTGTCAGCTCCATGTGTCGCCACACTTCCACCTCAGACCTATCAACCTGATCATCTT
>NZ_JAESPO010000038.1:0-335 GCF_016757475.1 Bacillus sp. RHFS10 | reverse complement strand
GTGGCGATAGCGAAGAGGTCACACCCGTTCCCATGCCGAACACGGAAGTTAAGCTCTTCAGCGCCGATGGTAGTCGGGGGTTTCCCCCTGTGAGAGTAGGACGCCGCCAAGCAATTGCACGCTAGTGTAATTAAAAAAGAAAAAAGTTGTTGACTTTGAAGAAGTAGCGTTGTATACTAATAAAGTTGCTTTAACAAGGCCAAACGAAATGATCTTTGAAAACTAAACAAGACAAAACGTACCTGTTAATTCATTTTTTTATAAATCGCACAGCGATGTGCGTAGTCAGTCAAACTACTTTATCGGAGAGTTTGATCCTGGCTCAGGACGAACGC
>NZ_JAESPO010000037.1:0-382 GCF_016757475.1 Bacillus sp. RHFS10 | reverse complement strand
GCGTACGACGTCACCGCGACATAGAGACGCTTGCCGGGCACCACCTTGCGCTCGCGCGTGCGCGACGGCGGCTCGGGCGGCATGCCGGCCATGTCCAGCGTATCTTCGCGCCCCAACGACGCCAGCTGCTTGCCCGTACCGGCCAGCACCTGCGGCCGCGGCGACGGGCCCTTTGCGGGGTCGAGCACGTTGAAGGTAGTCCGGTCGTCGGTACTGGTCATCAGGCGCACGCTGGCAAAGGGCGCGCCGGACGGAACCCGGTAATAGGGCACGCAGCCACCCAGCAATAACGCCAGGACAACGGCAGAAGGCACGGCAGAAGGCACGGCGGCAATCGGAATCCTGCACATAGCGGGCGCGAAGCTGACAGTTGACCGAGGAT
>NZ_JAESPO010000036.1:0-382 GCF_016757475.1 Bacillus sp. RHFS10 | reverse complement strand
ACATATGCATGCATCACTGGGGCCGGCCGAGCGACACTTACATACACAATGTGGCCAATGCCGGCGGCCCCAGCAGCCCGAGCGGCAACGCGGGCCGACGCCAGATCGACGGAGTCAAACAAAGCGGCCTTCGTCGGGTTCGGATGCGCCACACCGACCAGATGCACCAAAGTGTCCATGCCCTGCACCGCCGCTGCGACGGATGAATCATCCAGGGCATCCCCTGTTACAACCTCGCAGCCGGGAGGAAGCGCACGACCGGCCGACCGCACCAGGGCCCTGACCGTGTGTCCGCGCCACAGCAGGCGCTGGACCAGTCGGCTGCCAACATAACCTGTGGCTCCGGTGATCAGGACACGATGCAGCACGGACTTCGCTTGGG
>NZ_JAESPO010000035.1:0-386 GCF_016757475.1 Bacillus sp. RHFS10 | reverse complement strand
GGTCGCAGGTTCGAATCCTGTCTTCCCGACCATTTCAATGGGGCCTTAGCTCAGCTGGGAGAGCGCCTGCTTTGCACGCAGGAGGTCAGCGGTTCGATCCCGCTAGGCTCCACCATTTTTTAAAAAAGTTGTTGACTTTGAAGAAGTAGCATTGTATACTAATAAAGTTGCTTTAACAAAGCGAACAAACGAAATGATCTTTGAAAACTAAACAAGACAAAACGTACCTGTTAATTCATTTTTTATAAATCGCACAGCAATGTGCGTAGTCAGTCAAACTACTTTATCGGAGAGTTTGATCCTGGCTCAGGACGAACGCTGGCGGCGTGCCTAATACATGCAAGTCGAGCGGACAGATGGGAGCTTGCTCCCTGATGTTAGCGGCG
>NZ_JAESPO010000034.1:0-408 GCF_016757475.1 Bacillus sp. RHFS10 | reverse complement strand
GTCATGCACGTGCCGTGGCTGCGCGCGATGCCGCCCTCGATGCCGATCCACTCGGTCTTGCTGATATTGCCGGCGCGGCGCTCGTCCCAGAACTTCCAGGCGTCGGAGCCCGATCCCAGCACCTGGCCCTTGTAATTGCCGCGCAGCATCGGCCCGGCGGGCACGTAGATGGCCGGCACGCCGGCACTGGTGGCGCCCATCAGCAGGCCGGGCGTGGTCTTGTCGCAGCCGCCCATCAACACGGCGCCGTCGATGGGGTGTGAGCGGATCAGCTCCTCGGTCTCGATGGCCAGCAGGTTGCGATAGAGCATCGTGGTCGGCTTGACCGAGCTCTCGGACAAAGAAATGGCCGGTAGCTCCACGGGGAAACCACCGGCCTGCAGGATGCCGCGCTTCACGTCTTCCACG
>NZ_JAESPO010000033.1:0-410 GCF_016757475.1 Bacillus sp. RHFS10 | reverse complement strand
AGCCGACGTTGCGGGCAATGGGCGAGCGTGGCGACATCATCCGCACCATGCAGCGCGCCATGAGCGGCCAGCAGCGCGAACTGGCCGTGTTCCAGGCCGGCGAGGGTGGCCGCGCCGTCGTCGGTCGCGTCGTCGGCAAGGGGCTGGCCGACGAGCTGTACGACAAGGGCTATCTGATCGTCGATGGCACGGACGGCAAGGCGCACTACGTCACGCTGCCGCCGCATGCCGAGCTAGAGCAGTACCCGAGCGGGGCCGTGGTGGAGGTGAAAGGCGCGGCCGACGTGCGCGCCGCCGACCGGAACATCGCCGCGCTGGCCGCCGATGGCGTGTACCGCACCGATCTTCACCTTGCGCTCGCGCAAGGTCAGGCCATGACCGAACGCGATCCGCGCGAGGTAGTGGCCGCC
>NZ_JAESPO010000032.1:0-418 GCF_016757475.1 Bacillus sp. RHFS10 | reverse complement strand
GATGCCTAACCGCAACCCGGCAACACCCTTGTGCGAAAACAGTCACCTGATCCGCTGGGTGGAAAAGATGGCGCGGCTGACCAAGCCGGCGGCGATTCATTGGGTAGATGGATCGCCCGAGGAGAACGAGAGCCTGTGTCAGCTGCTGACTGCCAGCGGAACTTTCACCAACCTCAACGAGGAATTGTGGCCGGGCTGTTAATATGCGCGCTCGACTCCCGACGATGTGGCGCGGGTGGAAGACCGGACCTTCATCTGTTCGCTTTCGAAGGATGCGGCGGGCCCGACGAATAATTGGGTGAACCCGTATGAGATGCGCAAGAAGTTGAAAGATCTCTTCGACGGGTGCATGCAGGGGCGGACGATGTACGTTCTGGCCTTCAGCATGGGACCGGTGGGATCGCCGATGTCGCAGATC
>NZ_JAESPO010000031.1:0-422 GCF_016757475.1 Bacillus sp. RHFS10 | reverse complement strand
GTCTTTCCTCTTGCATAGTTTTATTTTCAGGCTCAGGGGAACGTTCATAAGATTCCGGCGGATGCGTGCTGTACAATGTTTTTTCGTCAGCTGCAGAAAAAGATTCTGTCTCAGCAAAAAGGATTTCTCCGTATTGCTCGATTACATAATCAGTCATTTCAGCCAGTGAATTGCATTCAAAGAAAATGGATGGCAATAATTCCGTACCATATTGTTGATTGATTTCATTTCCGAGTCTGGTAAACGTAATAGAATCAAATCCGTACTCGCCGAATGAAGTCTCTTCTTCTATTTCCTTTCTGTCAATCTTCAAAATACTTGACATCATCTTTGCAATGCCCTCAATCAGATTTTCTCTCCGGTCTTTCGCCGCAGATTCATCTGAAGAAAAAGAGCCGCAGAGATGAAGCTCCTCGGAATAC
>NZ_JAESPO010000030.1:0-424 GCF_016757475.1 Bacillus sp. RHFS10 | reverse complement strand
CTCCTCCTGCAGTCGGCCTTCACCCGGAAAATAGGCCGCGCGACCTAGGAAAGTAAACCTATCACCGACCCACAAGTTGACGTTTACGTAAGCGTTGACGATCGCCCGAGATCGGGTTTACGGTGATCGTCGATAACTAAGCGGCCCGGCCGCGGTAGCCAGGCCCTCTTTTCGGGAGGTTTTAACCCATGGCCGACCTGCGACGCCCCGAGCGGACCTTCACGATCCGCCAGCTCTGCAACGAATTCAAGGCGACCCCGCGCGCGCTGCGCTTCTATGAAGACAAGGGTCTGCTGAACCCGGCCCGCGAGGGCCTGAACCGGGTCTATTCCCACAAGGACCGCGTGCGCCTGCAACTGATCCTGCGCGGCAAGCGCGTGGGCCTGTCGCTGACCGAGATCCGCGAACTGCTGGACCTCTATGA
>NZ_JAESPO010000002.1:0-1139270 GCF_016757475.1 Bacillus sp. RHFS10 | reverse complement strand
GCAGGTTACCCACGTGTTACTCACCCGTCCGCCGCTAACATCAGGGAGCAAGCTCCCATCTGTCCGCTCGACTTGCATGTATTAGGCACGCCGCCAGCGTTCGTCCTGAGCCAGGATCAAACTCTCCATGAAGTAATGGAGCGCAGATTAAGTTCGTCACATCCTGTGACAACATCTGCATGACCTGCATCGTGCAGGCCCCTGACTACGCACATCGCTGTGCGATTTATATAAAAAATGAATTAACAGGTACGTTTTGTCTTGTTTAGTTTTCAAAGATCATCCGTTACCTCTCAACGAAGCAGCTTTACTAATATAACATTTCACTTCTTTATTGTCAACAACTTTTTTCAAATTGTTTTGAAGCTTCTTGTTTTGTCCGCTGTTCATCAGCGACGTTTAATAATATAACATCTGTATTTATTTATTGCAATAGTTTTGACGAAAAAAATTCTATAAAACAAATAAACTATAATCCTCGTCATGTCATCTATCGTGTATTTATCATATAACTATATTAAAAGAACATCTACATCAGTAGAATGATCTTGTTGTTTTTTTCTTTTTCTTGTATAGTAGAAACGAATTAAATATTGATGACCACAAGGGGAGCATTAAAGCTGAGAGTGAGCGGTTTCGTTCTGACCCTTTGAACCTGTTAGTTAACGCTGGCGTAGGGATGTGGCAAAGTCAAATGAATTGCAGATCGTAAAGCAGTGCGTGGAACTTTTCTCATCCTTCCGCGTGCTGCTTTTTTGTTGTCCTTTTGGATTGTCTATCGATGGAAGGGGATTTTTATGAATCAATCTAAGCAACTGGTTCGCCTTATTGAAATTGCAATTATGACTGCGGCTGCTGTCATTTTAGACATCGTCTCAGGAATGTTTCTCAGAATGCCTCAAGGAGGCTCGATCTCCATCATGATGATTCCGATCTTTTTGATTTCGTTTCGATGGGGTGTTAAAGCAGGCCTTACTACCGGCCTGCTGACAGGACTAGTTCAAATAGCAATCGGAAACTTATTCCCACAGCATCCTGTACAGCTATTTTTGGACTATATGATCGCGTTCACAGCAATTGGGATAAGCGGCTATTTCGCTTATCCTGTCCGCAAAGCAGCAACAGCAAAAAATAAAGGGAAACTGATTGTTTCAGTGGTCAGCGCAGTTTTTATCGGCAGTTTCCTGCGTTATGCCTCGCACGTCATTTCAGGAGCTGTGTTTTTCGGCAGCTACGCTCCAAAGGGAACGCCGGTATGGATTTATTCTTTAACTTATAATGCTACTTATATGGTTCCTTCATTCATCATCTGTGCAATTGTCCTTTGTTTATTATTTATGACAGCACCGCGTTTACTCAAAATAGACAAAGCCTAACGTGACAACCCCCAGCGCAATCCGCCGGGGGTTGTTTTTTTGTTATCTGTTAAGAGATCTTTTCAAAGCAGAAAGATCCGGCCAGCCAAACCCTATTTCTTTCAGCCTTTCTCCGGCAATTTCAAAGCTGTCCTCCGCTTTTCTTTCAGGAGAATAGGCCTGATAAAATGAAATCGAGGGGTTTTGCTCAATTACCCAAACAAACATGCTTGAAAAGCCATGATGAAGCAAAAACTCTGCTCCTTTTGCTAAGAGCGCTCTGCCTGCACCTTGCCGCTGATGCTCCTCTAAAAGGTAAATCGCATATAGCTCGCTGTCATAGCCTTCTTGTTCAGAGCGAATAGGGCCAAATGAAGCAAAGCCGAATATTGAGTCTTTTTCATCTTGAGCGACAAATACACCTTTTAACGAGCGGCTTTTCCATTTGTCTTCAAATTCCTTGTAGTCCAAACCATTTAAGTAGTCAGCCGGGATGATGCCGCGATATGTTGTTCTCCAGCTGTCGACATGCACTTTTGCAATGTCTTTTATATCCTTTAACTTTGCTTCTCTCACAGTTGCCATTTGGTTCTATCCTTTCATTAGTCATTCTTCTCTTGTTTGGACCCGTTTGCTTCTTTTATTTCATTTGTTAATTCGTGAAGGCTTTGTTTTACGTTTCCTTTTCCTGAAAAGTTTTCAATCATTTCTTTTACGTCAATTCCCGATGAGGCTTTTAAGCTTTCTTGAAGGCTTGACATTAAGTTTGTCGCATAGCTGGTTACTTTGTTGGCGCCGCTTGAATCACCGCTTCCCCCTGTATCAACAACAGTGATTTTATCAATATTTGAAAGAGGTGATGCCACTTGTTTCGCGTATTCCGGAAGCATTTTTACGATCATATCGAAAATCGCAGCCTGTCCGTACTGTTCAAAAGCAGCGGCGATTTTCTCTTTTGCTTCCGCTTCAGCCAAACCTTTTAGACGGATAACCTCAGCTTCTGTTTCCCCTTTCGCTTTTTCAGCTTCTGCTTTTGCAAGTCCGTCAATTCTGACTTTCTCCGCTTCTGCCTTCGCCATTGCTTCTATACTGTACTTGTTGGCATCAGCTTCCGCGAGTTGCTTGGCTTTCTCAGCTGCCGCGGACTGTTCGACTGAATAACGTTCTGCATCTGCTTTTTTCTTTACTTCTGAGTCGTATTGACGTTCACGGCGAAGAATTTCTTTTTCTTCTAGTTCGATTTGTTTTTGGCGTTCGATAATTTTAACCTGCATTTCCTGCTCTGTGACTTGCTTGCGCGCTCTTGCAGTCTCTAAATCGTATGCCTGATCGGCATTCGCTTTTGCCGTATCTTGTTCTCTGCGGTATTCAGCCATTTTGAGCTGATTGGTTTTTTCAGCTTCAGCGATTTCCGTCGCCCGTTCAAGTTCTGATTTTTTTGCATCTTTATCTGCTTCCGCCCGCTTAATCCGGGTTTCTTTATCAGCCTCTGCTGTTGCGATATCAGCATCACGTTTTACTTGAGCAATTCTCGGTTTCCCTAATGATTCAAGGTAACCGTTTTTATCACGTACATCTTTAATGGTAAAGGAGACAATCACAAGCCCCATTTTTGCGAGATCCTGTGAAGCGACACGCTGCACCTCTTGAGAGAATTTTTCTCTGTTTTTATAAATTTCTTCGACTGTCATTGAGCCGAGAATGGAACGAAGATGGCCTTCTAAAACCTCACGCGCTTCCTGCTCCCGGTCATCTTTTGATTTTCCTAAAAATTGTTCGGCCGCTGTAGCGATTTCCCCTATAGAACCGCCTATTTTAATAATCGCAGTTCCATCAGCCATTACAGGTACTCCTTGTTCTGTATAGACTTCAGGTGTCGAAACATCAAGTTTGCTTGATAATAGGCTTAGCGGCTCTGCCTGCTGGAAGACGGGAAGGACAAAGGTTCCTCCGCCGCGAACGATTTTAAGACGGTTGCCCCCTTCATCGACATGAACATTTTTATTACCAAGATAGCTCCCCGTTACGATTAACGCTTCGTCAGGCCCTGCCGTACGATACTTTGTGATAAAAACGGCTAACAGTGCAATTAATAAAAAGAATACAACTCCGATGACAATAATGATCGGCATAGTCATTTCACATTCCTCCTTGTTTTAAATAGATTCATGCGGAGTAACCGAAAGAACTCCGTTGTCGATATCTACGACCAAAACCGTTGTTCCGTAACTGATCTGCTGATTCTCAAAGCTGACCGCTGACTTCGAGATGGTGCCGCCTATCCCTTCAATGACCACTTCACCAAACCCGTCAACAGGAACAGCTGTAATCACT
This sequence comes from Bacillus sp. RHFS10, assembly GCF_016757475.1. Taxonomy (NCBI): domain Bacteria; kingdom Bacillati; phylum Bacillota; class Bacilli; order Caryophanales; family Bacillaceae; genus Bacillus; species Bacillus sp. RHFS10. The sequence continues at coordinate 1,135,581 of NZ_JAESPO010000002.1, read as the reverse complement.
TTACCGATTCTCCCTCTTAGATCATCTTCTTTATAAGCCAATGATTCCTCTGCGGATGATAATGGTACCAGAACAAAAATGTGAAGCAATATCACCAGAATGAGCGAAAGGATGCAAGAGAAAAGAGCGGTCAACAGGCTGGACAGGGGCAATATGAGCTCGCCTATATACCCGCCTGCTGAAAAACATGTGAAAAACGCGAGCACCAATGTTGGATTAAGAAACGGAATGCCTTCTGACAGTCCTGCAAATACATCTCCGAAAAATAAAAATAATAGCGTAAGACTGCCCGCAATAATAAGCGTATAAAGATAAATCGTTTGTATAGGTACGCCAAACAACTCCAAATTCCTCATCCTTTCTTCATCAATGCATTGGTGAACGGCTGCCGTTACCATTTATACGAGACATAACGAAAAAAGGTTTCGAAATTTTTAGATAAAACACCCGTTTCGAAGTGCTTTATAAATGATAATTGCTTATATATATGGTAATGTCATTTTAGGAGGAGATATGATGAGTATCTTTAATGAAGCCAGATTAGAGACGTGGAACGAAGTAAAAAGACTTTCTGATGAAAGGCTGAATCAAAAGCCTTCTGCTGAAGAATGGAGTATAAGGGAAGTTCTTGATCATTTGAAAAAAATCGATATGGCCGCACAACAAATGCTGAAGGAGCGTGTAAAGGAAGCTCCTGTTAAAGAAGTTGAAGAAAAAACGCTTGAGGTTGCACAGGACAGAAACAATAAGCGGAAAGCTCCGAGTCACCTAGAGCCTGAGCATGATTTTATTTCAGGCAGCCAAATGAAACGCGAGCTTGACGTGGTGAGAGAACAGCTGACAGCTGCAATTGCCTCGCTAAAAGAAGAAGATTTTGAGAGAGTGCTTCCGCATCCTGTGTTTCAGGAGCTGACTGTCAGACAGTGGATCGATTTTATCGGTCACCACGAAAAACGGCATCTCAGCCAGATTAAAGAAATTAAAGAAAAAGTGGGAAGGGCCTGATTATTCAGACCCTTTCTGCTTTTCGTTTGACTTTTCTATGATAGGAATAAACTTCGATTTCATCGCCTGCGTAAACAGCGCCCGGTCTCTCCACAATACAGACAATTCCTCTTATGCCCAATGCGTGGCGGACGAAAGCCGGCGCCAGCTTCGGCTTGTCCGGATAATAAGACTGAATGACTTCACCCGGCTGGATACACGGATCATTTTCTCCCTCACATAGCAAAGCGGCACCGCTTGGAAAAATGAGCCGGCTCCCTTCTTTTAATGAAGTGAAATCGTGTATTCCGCTGACTGCGATATTCGCCCCGAGCCATTCCGGCAAAATACTCGACACTCCCATTTTTAAAGCCAACTCATCACATTCCTCTATTGAAACAATTGAAATTTGTCTGCGGTTGAAAATTTCGGTCCCCCTTGAAAACATTGGTTCTCTGGCTCCCGCTTTTTTGGTCAGTCCAAAATGCAAGTCACCGGGGATGCCGCCATAATCAATATCGAGCTTGTCCATTCGCTTTGTTACGAAACTTTCTGTATCTGCGATATACAAGCCTTCTGTTTTTGCAGTCATACGCTTCCACATCATTCGGCACCTTCCTTCTTCTTTAACATGTCCATTTATGTTTCATTATCCAAAAAAATCCCGCTCTGTAAAGGAGCGGGACATCTGATTATACAGTTTTAGGTGTAAGGTTAAAACAGCGCTTGTAGATCCAATTGTATGCTTTTTCATTTAAGTCTCTAGGGTTTCCGTAGGTTTGCGGATCTTTCATCGCTTCTTTTGACAAGCGTTCGATCATATCAGGCGATACTCCCTGCTCTTCTAAAGTCGGTACTTCTAAGTCTCCGACCAGGTCATACATCCAATTGACAGATGCTTTCGCAGCTTCTTCTGTTGTCATATTGCTAGTATCAATACCGAACGCTTTTGCAATACGTGCAAATTTCTCAGGATAGCCCTTCCAGTTGTATTCCATGACAGGACCCATCATCGCAGCCACACATTGACCGTGAGCGACTGGAATAATGCCGCCAAGCGTTTGGCTCATCGCATGAGCCGCGCCCGCTGATTCACTGCCGTAAGAAAGACCTGCAAGCATCGCAGCCTGCGCCATTCCGTATCTTGCTTCCAGATCCTCTCCGTCAGCAAATGCTCTTTTAATGTAATGAGCGGCATATTCAATCGCCATTAAGGCAACTGCATCCGTGATTGGCTGAGCAAATTTCATTGTATAGCACTCAATGGCATGAGCAAGCGCATCAATTCCCGTCATGGCTGTTACATGCGGAGGCATTGAAATATGAAGCTCAGGATCAATAATGGTCAGGTGCGCTGCGATCAGCGGACCGCCCGTGTTGAACTTGAATTCTCTTTCTTCATCCGTGATAACAGCCCATTGGGTTACTTCTGAACCTGTTCCGGCTGTTGTCGGAATTGTTGTCAGCGGAGGGATCCGGTTTTCCAGCGGTTTTTTTCCATCTGCCGCTTCATAATCAAGTACGCTTCCTTCGTGTGTTGCTTCTACTCCAATTGCTTTCGCTGTGTCCATGGAGCTTCCGCCTCCGACTGCCACTAAACCATTACAGTTCTCTTTTTTGTATAGCTCAGACCCTTCATTCACAAGACGGACAGGCGGGTTTGGCTCTACTTTATTAAAGAGCACAACTTCAATGCCCGCTCCTTTTAGTGATTCGATTACAGGGTCAACGACGCCGGCTTTATAAATCCCAGGGTCTGTGACAAGGAGTGCTTTCGAAACGCCCAGCGCAGCTATTTCTTCTCCCGTATGCTTGACGGCTCCGATTCCGTGCTTAATCACAGTCGGAATTTCAAATGTGTGGAATTTGTGCATGCTTTCTACTTTCATATTTAATGTCATTATAATCTCTCCCTCTTATGAATTGAACCAATTAACCGCTGCCGGTTTTGTATTGCGATACACATGTTTGACTTCTGTATATTCTTCAAGGCCTATTTTTCCAAGCTCGCGTCCGAATCCGGACTGCTTATAGCCGCCCCATGGCGCCTGCGCAAAATACGGATGGAAATCGTTAATCCAAACCGTTCCCATTCTCAAGCGGGCTGCTACGCGTTCACACTTTTCAATATCTTTAGACCATACCGCTCCGGCCAAGCCATAGATGGTATCATTCGCAAGCGCGATTACCTCATCTTCCGAGCTGAAGGTTTCGACGGTCAATACAGGACCGAATACCTCTTCCTGAACTATTCTCATATCCGATTTACAGTTTGAGAAAATAGTAGGTTCATAGAAAAAGCCGTTTTGCAGCGCAGGGTCTTCCGGACGTTTACCGCCTGTCTCGAGCTTCGCGCCTTCTTCTATTCCGATCTCTACATATTTTTCTACCTTTGCCCTGTGCTCTGCAGAAATAAGCGGACCGCTTTCAGTCTCTGCGTCAAAACCATTTCCGAGTTTTATGCGTTTTGCCCGTTTGACAAGCTCTGCTAAAAATTGATCGTAAATAGCATCTTCAACAAGCAAGCGGGAACCGGCGGAGCATACTTGGCCGGCATGGAAAAATACAGCGTTTAATGCCTGATCGACCGCAACTTCTAAATCTGCGTCCTTGAAAACGAGATTTGGATTTTTCCCGCCCAATTCAAGTGCGATTTTTTTGACGTTTCCGCTTGCCGCCCGCATGATTTTTTTGCCTGTTTCGATTCCCCCTGTAAACGAAACCAAATCGACGTCTTTGTTTGCGGCAAGCTCGTCCCCCACTGTTGCTCCCGGTCCAAGGACGAGATTTGCGACACCTTTTGGAACACCCGCTTCTTCCATCAGCTTGAACACTTTGATTGTCGTTAGCGGCGTGATCTCACTCGGCTTCATGACGATCGTATTTCCTGCAGCCAGTGCAGGCGCGATTTTCCAGCTCGCTTGCAGGAGCGGATAATTCCATGGAGTAATCTGGCCGCAAACCCCGATTGGCTCTCTGATGATTTTGCTCTCTGAATCAGGGATCGGAGAAGAAATGATCTCTCCGCCATCTTTGTCTGCCAATCCGGAGTAATATTGAAATACATTGGCGATATCGTCCATATCGGCCTTACTTTCTTCGAGTGTTTTTCCTGTATCAAGAGATTCAAGTTCAGCCAGCTCATCAAGATCACGTCTAATTAATCCCGCAATTTTCAGAACAATTTTCCCGCGTTCAAGCCCGGATAGAGATGACCACTCTCCTTTGTCAAAGGCTCTTCGCGCGGCTTCGATCGCCTTGATGGCGTCCTCTCGCCCTCCCTCGCTTACGGTTGCAATTTCTTCTTGATTAAATGGGTTGATAATGTTGCGGATCTGCTCTTTTTCGGCGCTGATCCATTCACCGTCAATGTATAATGTTTGACTCATATAAGCCTCCTTGACGTAAGTAAAGTTTGTTAAATAAAAATTTAATGTTTTTAACAACCTTAATCTAACATATGGTTTTTAAACTGTCAAAGCCCCATTTTGATTTTTCTTTTTGACTTTTCTTTATGTTTCGTTAAGATAAAGAACATAAAGAAATAACTTAACGAATTTAATTCTCTAAAGGAAAAGAGGGTCAGTATGGATGAAAATCCAGAATTTGCAGTTATAGAACAGGCTCGGGATCTTGTTATCGACTCCATTGCTGAAACGATGGATCTTTACGGAATTACCCGCAGTGTCGGGATTTTATATGGGACGATGTATATGCGGGATGAGATGACGCTTGACGAAATGCGTGAGGAATTGCAAATGAGCAAGCCAAGCATGAGCACAGGTGTCAAAAAACTTCAGGACTTAAATGTGGTGAAAAAAACTTTTCACCGGGGCATCCGCAAGCATACATTTGTAGCTGAAAAAGATTTTTTCAAATTTTTCACGAATTTCTTTCCGCCTAAATGGGAGCGGGAAGTTCAAGTAAATGTAGCAGCGATTGAGGAAGCCCAGGCTGATTTACAAGAGGTTTTAAACAAGGAAGGCCTCAATGAAGACCTCAAAAATGAAGCGCTGCAGCTTTACGAGCAGCTGGAAAGCTCTAGAGCCTACTATGATTGGCTGAAACGGCTTGCTGAATCGGTGCAGAGCGGGGAAATTTTTAAGTTTATACCAATCGAAAGAAAGTAAAGAAGAAAACGCCTGGGAAACCGGGCGTTTTTCTGTTCGTTTGTATGTAATTACTACAAATTTGAAAAATACGGGAAAAACACCCCATTTACTTCCAAAATATTTGATGTTAATTTTATGTAGGTAAAATTTGTATTTGGCCATTCAGTGGAGGTGAAAAGCGGGCAGGCCTGTATATTTTATAACTTTTAAGGGGGAATTTTATTATGAAACGTAAATTATTATCTTCTTTGGCAATTGGTGCATTAAGTCTCGGTTTACTCGTTTCTGCACCTACAGCTTCTTTCGCGGCTGAATCTAAATCAACTTCCGCTCATACTGAGTCTACTATGAGAACACAGTCAACAGCTTCATTATTTGCAACAATCACAGGGACCAGCAAAACGGAATGGTCTTTCTCCGATATCGAATTGACATACCGTCCAAATACGCTTCTCAGCCTTGGCGTTATGGAATTTACATTGCCAAGCGGATTTACTGCAAATACAAAAGACACAATGAACGGGCGTGCGTTGCGTGAAACACAGATCCTTAATAACGGGAAAACAGTAAGAATCCCTCTGGCACTTGATTTGTTAGGAGCTGGCGAATTCAAATTAAAACTGAATAACAAAACTCTTCCTGCCGCTGGTACATATACTTTCCGTGCGGAGAATAAATCATTGAGCATCGGAAATAAATTTTATGCAGAAGCCAGTATTGACGTTGCTAAGCGCAGCACTCCTCCGACTCAGCCATGCGGCTGCAACTAAACATGAAGACCGGTTAACGCCGGTCTTTTTTTGTGTTTTGACCTCCCCTTTACCCTCTATTTCCAATTATCTTTTTTCTTGATAAAAATTTAAATTGACAAACTCTAGAAACAGGAGTAAATTCTTGAGTGTTCAATTTCATAGAAGTCTCTTTTACCGCTTAATCAAACACGAACGGGGGAACCAACGATTGGCTGTTTTATTCACAGCCTAGGGGTGAATCTTACTTAGTAAGAGGGGGTACTCTGAATCCCTAATCCGACAGCTAACCTCGTAGGCGTATCCAGAGAGGAGGTCTATTAACGGCCATTCTTCGAGATGGTCTTTTTTGCTTCAAAAACGTTAATTTTACTAAGGGAGTTATGAACATTGGGAAAAATAAAAAATAAGCAATTTGCCGTGATCGGGCTGGGCCGGTTTGGCGGAAGCATTTGCAAAGAGCTGCACAGAATGGGGCATGAGGTCCTTGCAATTGATATCAACGAAGAAAAGGTAAATGCATACGCTTCTTACGCAACTCATGCGGTGATTGCCAACGCCACCGAAGAAAACGAATTGCTATCGTTAGGAATACGCAATTTTGAATATGTGGTTGTTGCGATCGGAGCGAATATTCAAGCAAGTACCCTGACCACCTTATTATTAAAAGAATTTGACATCCCGAATATTTGGGTCAAAGCTCAAAACCATTATCACCATAAGGTGCTTGAAAAAATCGGCGCTGACCGTATCATTCACCCTGAAAAGGACATGGGCGTCAAGATCGCACAAAGCCTTTCTGATGAGAACGTTTTAAATTACATTGATTTATCTGATGAGTACAGTATTGTCGAGCTGCTGGCAACACGCAAGCTTAATTCAAAATCAATTACTGATCTGAATGTAAGAACGAAGTACGGCTGTACAATCCTTGCCATTAAACACCATGGAGATATCCGGCTTTCTCCAGCACCTGAAGACATCATTCACGAACAAGATTGCCTGGTGATCATGGGGCACAAAAAGGATATTAGACGTTTTGAAAACGAAGGGATGTAGACAAAGGTGACACTTCAAAAGGATAAAGTGATCAAATGGGTTCGTTTTACACCACCTCAAGTGCTTGCAATTGGTTTTTTTCTGACCATTATCAGCGGGGCTGTGCTGTTAAAGCTCCCGATTTCTGCAGCGAAGCCATTGTCATGGATAGATGCCCTTTTTACTGCAGCTTCCGCGACAACTGTAACAGGGCTTGCAGTTGTCGATACCGGTACAGAATTTACACTTTTCGGGCAAACTGTCATCATGGCCCTGATTCAGATCGGCGGGCTTGGATTTATGACTTTTGCTGTTTTGATCGTCATGATATTAGGAAAGAAAATCGGATTAAAAGAACGAATGCTGGTTCAGGAAGCCTTAAACCAGCCGACAATCGGCGGTGTCGTAGGTCTTGTCAAGGTTCTGTTCCTGTTTTCGATCAGTATTGAGCTGATAGCAGCTCTTATCTTATCCATCCGGTTTGTGCCCCAGTATGGCTGGGCATTCGGCTTGTTTGCCAGTCTGTTTCATGCAATATCTGCTTTTAACAATGCCGGGTTTTCGTTGTGGCCGGATAACTTGATGAGCTTCGTTGGAGATCCTACAATTAACATAGTAATTACTTGCTTGTTTATTACAGGAGGGATCGGATTTACAGTTCTGTTTGACATCATGAAAAACCGGCGATTTAAAGCCTTTTCCTTACATACGAAGCTCATGCTTACAGGTACATTGATTCTGAATGCAGTTGCTATGCTGGTGATTTTCACTTTAGAGTATAGCAACCCCGGCACGCTCGGCCACCTGCATATAGGAGATAAACTGTGGGCTTCCTATTTTCAGGCTGTAACGCCGAGAACCGCAGGCTTCAATTCCCTCGATATTGGGAGTATGAGAGAAGGAACGATTGTATTTACGTTATTATTGATGTTTATCGGAGCAGGCAGCGCTTCAACAGCGAGCGGTATTAAACTGACCACGTTCATCGTGATTTTAATGTCTGTTATCGCTTATCTGCGAGGAAAAAAAGAAACGGTTATTTTCCGCCGCTCCATCAAATACCCGATTATCATAAAAGCTCTAGCTGTCAGCGTCACCGGCTTGTTCATTGTGTTTTTAGGGATTTTCGCCCTAACGATTACAGAACAGGCTCCGTTTATTCAAATTGTGTTTGAAACCTTTTCTGCATTCGGTACTGTCGGTCTATCAATGGGATTGACTCCCGAACTCACAGAAGCGGGAAAATGTATCATTATTGTCATCATGTTCATCGGAAGAATTGGTCCTCTGACGTTCGTGTTTTCATTCGCGAAAACAGAGAAATCAAATATTCGTTATCCTGATGGTGAGGTGTTTACGGGGTGATAGCAAAAAATCCGGCGTGCAGGCGCCGGATTTTTTTTATGATTCGATATGAGATTGATTATGTCTTTTTTCCTGCTCCGCGATGATTTCGTTATCTTCTGCGTTATCACGGGTCACTTTTTGTGTAAGAATCGCACCGACCGCTACAAGTATCATAACGGCAATATAATAGCCTTTTTCATTGAGTTCCAGATTATCAGCATTATAGAGTCCGACACTAAACAAAAATACTCCCGCAAAAAAAGTGAAATAAGCTAATACTGTAAAAGCAACCGTGTTTCTCCGTCTATATTTCTGCATCTTTGTTCCTCCTGAAAACATAGTCAATAAGTGATAACTTCCGTGGAATATTATACCTCAAATTCCCCTGAATGGAACATAGAAATAAAAATACCAGTAAAAACAGCTTAGGTTGCTTCCTTTATTTCAACAGCTGAATCGTCAATCCAGCCGATGAGCTTATCATTGATTTGAAATTGGTACCATACGGACTGGCCCTTCTGCTTTTTAGATACTACCTTTATGTCCTTTCCGATGTAAGATTGGGCAGAGGTAAGTCTTATGGACTGCTCATCAGTAGAAGGCTTGGACCATACGTCTTGAACGGCACTGTCTTTAATGGAGCCGATGAAATCCACAGATTTCAAGGATGGATTGACCTCATCGTACGCATCTAAATCATATTTTTCCACAATAGCGCTGAGTTTGTCAGCGTAATCAGGATCTGTAGCATATCCTGCTGTTTGCAAGGCGGTTGCCGCTTCCTTATAATCCCCAGCATCAAGCACCGGTTTATACTTCTTTTTATTCCATGATGTGCCGCGGACAAACAATTGGGCATGGTCATCCATAGATTCAAAAAACGTGCTGTATTTGCGAAACTTTGCGCGAATGGTTTTTCTTTCCCCTTTTTCAAATTCATCCGTTTCCATCGTGACGTGATGGCCTTTATAATTTCCTTTTACACCAAAAAGGTTATTGGCCTGAGCAGCAAGCTCGCTGTTCCCCCAGTCAGATTCGAGAATGGCCTGAGCGATCGTGATGCTGGGGAGGACATGATATTTCTCATACAGAATTTGCGCATGCCCGGACAGGCTGTCAATAAATACTTGCTGTTCATCAATTTCTTCGGGTTCTTTGGATGTTTCAATCGGCTTTGATAAAGTTGTGGCTAAAACAAAAAAGGCTAACGGAATCGATACAATGAAAAATAGTGTAATCAAGAGTCTGCGTTTTTTCAGTTTTTTACGGGCCATGAATACCTTCCTTCGAGTTAAAAGATTACGAATGTAAAAGAATCTACCTTTTAGAATTTTACTTTGACTTCTAATATTTTTCAATTCTTTAGGCAGAAAGTTGGGAAAAGATTGCAAACAAAAAACCTTTTCACTAGAAATGGTTCAGATTGTTGACAAAATCCTTGAAGTCTAGGAAGGACGACATTGGAGCCGACTTCCGCAGAATACGGTGACAGCAGCGTTTGAGCAGGACACTCAGGACAAAAGAAATCATGATAAGGAAGCATCATAGAATCTTGCAGAGCTAGATAGATCGGACAGGCGCCGAATTTTTTTCTCAGCAGCGGACCTGCCGACAAAAATAATGCAAAGGCCATATTGCCGATTACTATTGGATTCACTGATGTGAAGTCCTCCTTCTGAACAAGGCCTTAAACTGACGACAATGCCGTGTTAGACATTAATCCCGGCTCGACAGCTAAAACAGCGAGCAAAGAAATCATCCAACAGTGTTTTGTCTTCATGTTGTCATTCCTTCCTATAAATGCATACGAAACACCATTTTAAAAACAAAAGAAGCTAATAGATTTTGCATGCCATTAGCTTTCATTCTAATACTCTCCCTATCATGGGAAATGATATTAATTTAAATATGTAAAAAAGTGAGCATATGTTCAAATATTGTTCCTAATCGATTAGGTTTTTCCAATGACAGAAATTTCAAGTATAAAAACGAAAGCCTGAACAGCTTTTGCCCGATATCGTAATTTTGAGCCAAAGCGGGCTAAAACTCCACTTATGAGTCCCTGCTTACTCCCTCAGGCGACCATTTTAAAGTTCACCGGAAAATCCTGTCGTGACATGTTCAACAAAAGTTCAGCGAACGAACCTTTTCCTCAAAAACAAACAAAAAAACCCTTATAGAATAAGGGTTTAAAGGTATGGAGCCAAGGGGGCTCGAACCCCTGACCTCTACACTGCCAGTGTGGAGATGTGTTTCTGATACGAACAGAAGTTTTATATTCAAACCCAATTTTTATAGGGTTTTCTTACATAAGTTTCTGATTAAAAATATTCCTTTTTGATTAAAAATGAAGAAGTTGGTCCCCAATTCGTCCCCATCTGTCCCCAAATCCAACTTATTGACAAAGAAACATACGTTTGAATATCATCCTTGTAGGAGATGATCAAATGACTGATCTTGAACGGAAAGTATATCAGATCATAGTGAATATGCATCTATATGCAAAGAATCCAACTCTGAACGATTTGAAAAGGAAAACTGGAAAGAGCGAAGAGGATATTCGTGCAGCTGTGAAAAGCTTAATGATGAAAGGTGAATTGAAGTGGGATAAAAAGCAGAAAAAGTGGATAATATAAATATAAAAAGCTCACAAATAAGTGAGCTTATATTGTCAAACCAAAAAATCTTGCGATTGTCGTTAATGATCCAACAGTGCCGATAGCTCCTTGTATCATTGGGATTAAATTTTTACCTTTTTTTGAATCTTTTTGATCTATTGCCTCTTTTAGTTCCTTTGCAATATTCTTCGTCAGATTTCGTATATTCTCATCTTGAATTTTTTCAATTTGAGTTAAAAGTTCTTCGTATGCTTTATTAGCATCTTGTGTGTCTGCACCCGTTACTTTATTGAAATGGTTATCATCACCCATTACGTTAATATTGTCTCCGGTTGCAGTTACATTACCGATACGTCTATTATCAGTCATATTATTTCCCCCATAATTATTGGTAGTAGTAATACTTATGTTTACTTCCCCACTATTACAAGCCTTATCAAAGTTAGGTGATATTTGTTTAAGAATATCCAAACTGTATTGATCAAACAAACCATTTTCTACAATAGACACGGGACTAGGACTTTGTCCTCTTTTTCTGTTTCTTTCCCTGGTTTTAGTGCCACTGCTTTTTTTTTTATCGATGTTTTGTATTCCGGGGAAAATTCAAAAACCGGAAAAATGCAATCTGCTGTTATTTCATGCTCTTCATGACAAAGTTCATTACAATAAACAGTCTTTCCATTAACTAAATCAGGAAAATCATCAAGCGTGGCTAACGTATAATAGCATTCAGGGCACCTTATTTCCCATTTTAAGTTCAACTTGTTATCCTTCGATAACTCTAATAGCCTACCGAAAACCACTGAAAGGGGTATATCTGTGTCCCTAGATACGATAGTGGGATAAAAGCTTTTTATCATTGAGCTGGCTTTATCTTCAATCCAATAATCAACTTCCCATTTATCCGACACAACAGATCCCTCCTTCAGTTTAAAAGCTGAGTTAATAATATCATATAACTATTCTTTCGCGCACATAATTCATTACATTTTCTGTAGCCGGTTTAACGAAATAAATGCTATTCACACTTGTTCCTACCCTAATAGTATACTGTTCAACAGTACCAGTTTCCGGTTCTTTAAAAGGAAACCGAATAAATCCAGTCTGGTGTTGTAAATAAGGTCTCAAGAAATCATAAAGAGGCTGACCTCTTAACTCTTTATTAGATCCCATAGATACCTTTTGAAGCCCTGTTAGGATTATTGCCGTAAAAGGCGTTTCCAATAAGTTTTCCCCAAAAGTTTTTTGAGCTTGCTCTAAATTATGACTTAATTTCTCTAAATCATTCTCTCCAAAAAATTCATCCAAAGCTGCTAAAATGTTGACTGTCGCTTCTTCTTGCTCGTCTGAAAACTCTTCCAATAAATATTCAGGCTTAGATATTGTATCTATTACTTCTCCATCGAGTGCATCAGCAAGTTTTTCAATATCATCACCAAAAGGAGCTAAAACACGTTGTTGCTCCATGAAATTTTCTTGTCTTAGTAAATTAAAAAGGACTGAAGTGATTTCTTTCGATGCTTTATGGTCTGCTCTTATTTCAACAATTCCCTTTTCTTCATTAACATAAACTGTACACATTTTAGTTAAAGGTCTAGTTTCAACTTCACTATAGTAGTCCCTAACGACTCCTGATTTATAAATAAATCTTAAATAATATTCACTCTCATTACTGCCTTCAGCAGCAGCAAATAACACTGGTTCATTTGTAAGTTCATTCCGATCAGGTAAATTTACTGTCTGAAATGGATTAAAACTTAAATTATTGATTATAAGGTCTTTTGCGCCTAAAAGTGAACCTTCAGCTTTATACCACGTTACAGTCGTTTTCCCTGAAAGTATTCTTGACTTTACAACGCTTAATACCTCATCTTGAACCTCTCTATCTCCCTTTATTTCTTCCCAAATTCTGCTGGATAGGTCGCTTATAGTTCCCTCAGTAGGCAAACCAGCTTGTTTACAAATATCAACTAATGAATCCTTCGGTAAAGTTACGATGTCTTTTATAAGTGATATATTCTGGATTGACTGCAAGTATACCCCTCTTTTTCGTTTTTAATGCAATTATACACCAACAATGAAAAATTTGGATATTTTTTAAGGAGTTTTTTAGTTAAGTGGCAAACGTATGACAAACAAAAACCCTCCTCATCTCGAGAAGGGCTTCAGTCATCATACGGTCGGTATTTCTTCCGGCCGGCTTCTAATTCTTTTTTCTTTTCCTCTAAATCAGTCCGAAGAAACAAACTGATTCCCCTCAGCTTTTTAATTGGATTAAGCTTCCCGCTGCTTATAAGCTGGCTCATGCGCGCCCGATTAACCCCGAGTAACTCTGCTGCCTCGTTAGTGGTGAGGACTTCACGCCTGATGAAGTCCTCGACCTCCTGACGGCTTTTAAGATGATATTCCATGTTATCTTCTCCTTAAATCCTTAATGATCGTGTAAATGGTTAACGCTAAGACAAAGATCATAACGCCTGTTGTAAAAGGGTTTGTCCAAAATGAGCGCAGACCAATGGATGCAACACTAAGCAGTATCATGGAAAAAATGAATGTTTGTTTTCTCTTCATATTGTATGCTAGACTGTTTATAATTATATTGAGAAGCGAGCGACCAACTCGCTTCCCTTTACACTTAGTCCTTCTTATTATTCTTCTTTGCATCGTGTGATTGTCGGGCAATCCATGCGATTGATGCAACATAGAAGATAATTTGAAGGACTTTTAACATATTGTCTAGCATTTCCTCACCTCCTTATACTCTTATTATACACTATCTATAAACAATTGTATATAGGTTTAGCAAAAAAAGAGCAAGTATTACACCTGCTCTCTCTATCTTAATAGACTGCTATTGACTGTAGGAAGGGTTTAGTCCTCAGCACGGTGAGTTCTGTAATAATTCTCAGCGGTATAGATTCCCCAATCCCAAAAATTCGATCCCTGAGATAAAATATACCGATCTAAAAATATCTCAAAATTAAGTTGCAGTGGTTCATAATCTACAAACCTGAGGAACCATAAATAGTTTGGATCTGTGGAAATTCTGGTTTTGTCAATTAACAAATAACATCCGTCTAACAGATGTGCGACGGGAATAAACTGAGGCTTTAAAAAACCATTTTGCATATACTTTTCAATCTCTTCTAAATTAAGAATATGCAACCCCCCACCTACATTCTCGCCGTAAATCAACAAATCAAATATTCTGGCCCCGTTATGCAGTTTTAAAAAGGTTTTATAATCTTCAGGAAGTGACACTTTTATTTTCTTCTCAAAACTCTCAATCTCTAGATCTGTTGCACCTTTAGAGAAACTACATTCTGTTTCTAAAAGAGCTCCTTCATCCCCTAAAATTTTCAAACGTCCTTTTTCATCAATTAATTCTTTTAGACCTTGGATCGTTTTTTCAACAAAAACTGTCATTAAGCCACCTCTTACTTACTAATATTTATCCCACCAACGATTTAATACGTTTTGGTGTATATCACGAGGAAGAGGGAACAAATTATCAAAGTTATTCTTTCCCCCATACTTTAACGGAAGTACATGGTGAACATCTAATGCTGACCAATTCCACTTTGGATCACCGTATTTGTCGATGTACTTCTTTATATAGTTGCCTCTTTCCTTTCTATTCCATTCTTCTCTTTTATCTGCAGGTACAACTGGGAAATTCGCTTTAGCTGGTATTGGCATTGTCTTTTTGCTGTGGTTATTTCTTATTTCTGGATACAGCCATCCTATTTTATTGGCAAGAACAGGAGCCAACGTTCCAGTGGAAGTATCAGGTACTGTTCCTTTCCAACCGGCTACCGTAGTATGTTGGGACATATAAAACTTTGTCTTTTTAGGATAATAGGACTTTGAATATGATTTACCTACTTTAATATCCTTCCCTAAGAATTCTCTGCTATGGACAAAAACCCTTCCATATTTTCCGCTATAAGTGTTGCTATCGTATAAATCATTTCTAGCTTCAATAACTATCGGCTTTTCGCCAACTACGCTTGCTATTTTAATTGTAGTTGTGATGGATTTTTTGTTGGGGTCATATATTGTTGTGTAGGACATCGAAACTAAGCTGGCTGCTTTGGGATGTGCTTTCTCATCTTTTTTCTCAACGACTGGCACATTAACAATGTTGTTTTCTTCTTTAGCTACAGGATTTTTATAGGTTATTTCATTGTGATCACTCTGGTTAGCAAGTTGTCGTGCTTTCTTAATGACAGAAGCCTGATCATCATTTTTGCTCTTAGCCACACCATTCTTATCTACTGTTAAAGTTTCTTTTTCTTCAATGGTTACTGGTTTTGCTAACCCAAATGAGTTATCTTCTGATGCTTTCGTTTGTGGTGAAAATCCAATAGTAGCAATCAATAGAGTTAAGACGAGCAAACAAATCGAATTTTTTAACAATTTCATGTAAATCCTCCTTAATTTGTTTTCTAGTCTAACATACTATATTTTTACTTTTATTTCAATAATATGGAAATAACATTTATGCTATTATTAGGCCTTCTCTAAAGAGAAGACCCGGCAGAACTATTTTAGTAGAGATTCAAGCTTCGCTTTCGTTTTCGGTCCATAAATGCCATCAGGATTTAGTCCATTCATCAGTTGGAACCGTCTGACTGATTCATCAGTTCCCAAACAAACAAGCCAAGGTAGGTAAATTGACACAGATCAAATTATTCATTTCGCACTTTTGAATCACATCGCTGTCTTTTTCTTCATTCCCCCATGGTAAAATCTAGTTGAAGATTTTCACATGAAAGGATATGAACATGAAAGTATTTGAAGCCAAATCACTGCTTTCCGAAGCAGATAAACGTGCAAAAGAATACAAAGAGCTAAGAAGTCAGATGATCAATCTACAGAAAGCCTTTAAAGCTGTAGCTGATTTAGATGACAGTGAGTTTTCCGGCAAAGGCGCCGACAACATTAAAGCATTTTATCAAGATCACGCTGGTGTAGCTGACAATTGGATTGACTTACTTGATATGAAAATTGCTTTCTTGACTAGCATTTCAGGCACTCTAGAGGACGCCAGCTTATCTGATGCATATATAGAAGAATCCTTCTTAGAACACGAGCTGGCTAACGCCTACACAAAATCAAAATCGATTATGTCTGAACAAAAGAAAGCCATGAAATATATCTTACATGATATTGACGACATCCTTCCGCTTGATCTGTTTTCAACTGAAGACTTTAAAGACGAACTCGCCGATGCGGAGAACCATCGCAAAAAAACAGTCAATAAACTAGACAGCGTGGACGAAGCACTTGTTTCTGAATATGCCCAGTCAGAGCCTAACGAGCAATTCATCAAGAAGGACTTCCAAAAGCTTGAGGAATCCACAGGCAAGGGCAAGAATGCCACACCCATCCACTACAATGCTAAAGCTTATCGAGAAAGTGATATACATAAGAAAAAAGGCGATATTGAGAAACAGACTGAAGCTTATTTGAAGATTAAGAAAGATGAAGCAAAAGAACGAGAAATCAAAAATTTAAAGAAGAAGCTAGCTGACGGAGTGACGGATCCGGATGAATACTTAGACATTGCCAAGAAAATCGGCTATAAGAATCTTACCCCTGAACAGCTTGAATTTGTTTCATTTCTTAAACAGCGTAAAGCTTTCATGGATAACGGAAAAGAAGTGTTGCGAATCATAGGTGATGGCGCTAAAGGTGCGATTGTTGGTGTATATGATCTTGCCAAGGATACCGGTGAAGGAGCTATTCAATTCGGATGGAATATCGGTTGGACAATTGACAACTTAAACAAAGATCCTCAAAAAGTGCTGGATACCGTTCTGGAATACGACTATCAAGCTGCCTTTCTTAGCATGGTTGACACACTAAAGGATAATTGGGATAAAAAAATGATTCACGGAGATGCATACACGCGGCTACACTATGTTACTTACTTGGGCGGAAGTCTTCTGTTATTGAAAGGCGGAAAGTCCTCTGTCTCAACAGGCTCGAAGGATCTTGCTAAAGTTGGAAAAACAGCTGGTGGCACAATTAAGAAAAGTGGTCAGTCCGTAAAACAGTTTGTCAAATCTCCTGTCAATCGGTATACTCCTGCATTAGAAGGAATCCTTCAAGATGCTGAGAAAACCATTAACGTGAAAAATACTCCGCTGCTAAAAAGCATTGCGGAAGATAAAAAAGAGAGTGTTCTTAGAAGATCTGAACGTTCTAACAATAAGGATACGGGTGATGTGGGTTTAGTTAATCGGAATACGGATATTCCTCCAGCCTTTAAACAAGAGAAATTTGCCAGTACATATGAATCAAGACTGAAACAAACTCCTGCAGAAATGAATGCAAAAGTCGTTTTTGAAGGGAAAAGAGGAGAGTCTTTATGTACTCTAAAACCACCACCAGACCCCAAGTTACAGCAAATTTTAAGTGAAGCTGGTATTAATGGGATTGAGTATAGAAATGGAGTGCCTGATTTCTCACCTGTAGCAAAAGGCCAAGTTGAGGTTGATTATATGTTAGGTGGGAAAGGGCCTAAAGGAAATGCTGCTAGAGGTTATAATTTTAGCCAAGCAAATGAAAAATTAGCAGAACAACTTAATAATTCGCCAGAATTGGCTCACAAATTTGGAATGGAATCTGGTGCAATCAGAGCAAAAGACATAGAAAAATTCCGAGTGAAAAATAACTTAACATGGCATGAACTAAATGATGGAGTTACTATGCAACTTGTGCCAACGGAAATAAATGCTAAGTTTGGTCATGTTGGTGGAGTTGGTGAGATAAACGCAGGAGCTTTTAAACCTGGAGGATTTGCAAATAATTAATAAGGAGATTTGAAAATGACATTAAATGATAAAGTATTTGGAGAACTTGATTATCAGTATCAATGGGTAGGATACAGAACTATAAATTTTTTAGAGAAAGACACAGAAATAACGTTATTAATAGGCGGGGAAGAAGATGGAGAATTTGATGAAGGTCAATATGTAGCATATAATTCACTAGTGGATAATTGGGAGCAAGTCCAACATAATATATTACGACCAATTCTTGATTATTATAAACAAAAAAGACAGGAACTCGGTTATGATGTTTCAGTGAACGAAGACTATCCATTAATTGAGACAATAGATCAATTAATTGAACATATTACATTAGTCGGTATTTCTGTTCCTTATGATTTTCTTCGTGAAGGACGTGATATTGGATTATCGTTTGATTGTACTTGGGACGAAGAAAATGGTTTAGGAGTTCGTCTCATAAATGAAGAAGTAGAAGAGGTAGGTTATCAAGATGTTGCGATTTAATTATCGCTATTTGCTAGTCAACATATAAAAGATAAAGGCCCCATTTTAGAGAGGGCTTTTTTATATTACTTCAATTTTCGCTTTAGTCTTAGGTCCATAAATGCCATCAGGATTTAAACCGTTCATCAGGTGGAATCGTCTTACTGCGTCTCCAGTTGTTTTGAAAGACATTACTTTTTTAAAAAAAAGAACCTATCAAATTTGATAAGCTCTCTCTGTAAGTTTTAATGTTCGAGGCAGCCTTTCCTGTCACCTTGAGGTGGCGAATACATCCATACAAACATCTTGGAGCAAAAAAGGATTTACTATGGTTAAATTTTGTTCCTTCTTTTTTTCAAGAACCATCTAACAATTAAATAAATGATACCTAACCAAACAATAATCGGAATAATGATACCTAAAGTTTCCATAGCAAATCCCTCCTATTTTTTCTTTATTTGACAATTAACTCTATGTTTTACCTATTTTTTTCAAGTATACTATGAATGTATCAAACGTATCAGATTATTTTTAATATGACCCATTTAGGAAAAAATCCTTCGTTGGATCAATTGAAGAGAAAAACTGGGAAGGGTGAACGAGCTATACGGGAGGCCGTTAAGAATCTTATGAGGCAGCGTTTGTTAAAATGGGATAAGAAAAAGAATAAATGGATTGTGTAAAAACCCCACCTTAAAAAGATGGGGTTTAACAGGATAATATTACTTAGATATTAATAGCTTTTTCGGCTACATAGAAAGTTCCAGAATCATTCATAGCAGCATATACATTTTCCACATTTAATAACCCTGCAAAAAGAATACCGATTAAAGCGGAGCTGATTAAAAATTTTTTCATTATATAGCCTCCGTAACCTTAAGTATTTGTGTTTGTGCATGTATAGTTCTCTTTAAGAAGCTTCTTCCCTCTGCATAGTTTCTTTGCTCATAATGAAAGTCACCCAATTTTTCCGTTAATTCTGCAAAATCAGACCACAGACGTTTCTTTTCCAAATAGTCTAAGCTTCGATCTACTTCTGTTTCATTATATTCTTCATATATTGAATTAATGATCTTTAACTTCGCCATATATTCTTCTTCATTAGAATCTTTAGCCCGTTTTAATGCTGTCTCATAATAGAAACGTGCTTCCTTTGGTTTGTTGCTTTGGTAAAGTACATTTGCCATCATATATAATGACCTTACACCATACACTGTATCAAGATGTTCTTTCATATCAATTGCTTTTTTGAAATGCTCTTCAGCTGCACTTAGGTTGTGGGTCCTTAAATAAACTAAACCTAAATTATGAAAGATCACTCCAATGATTCTTTTTGCCTTTTTCTCATTCATTCCCTCAGCGACACTTAGAGCTTCCCGATAATATGATTCCGCTTCTGTCAACCGGTACATATCATACATATTAGCTCCAAACATCATATTACATCCGACCACTTTCACCTTATACAATTGATTCTTTTCAAACAAATGCTTAGCTTTTTTCAAATGGTTCAGAGAAACAAAATGCTGATCTATTTGATAGTAGGCATCCGCTATTTTATAATGAAATTCAGCTTGTTCCATTTCATCTGAAACTGCAGTCAATTCTCTCTCAGCTTTACGATAATAACTTATCGCTTCAACGTATTCTTTATGATCAAATTCATACATCCCTCGGAAAAATAACGAGTAGTATTTTAAAAGGCCTGTAAGTCTTTTTTGTGGTTTTTCTATTTTTTCAAGTAGTTCTTCGACTGTGGGACGATCCCGATACCTGTCCTCTGGCTCTAATGAATCTAACATCAATTGATGACGGAAACACATCAACGAATAATAGACAAGTAAATCCTGATCTTCTTCCATTTCCTCTATTTCTTGCTCCACCTCTGACTTTAAAATCTCTGCATCCGGGACACTAAATTGACGAATCATTTTATACCATTCATTGATCTTTACGCCAACTTCTGACGATGATAAAACCGGATTCACAAGACCCCTCCTTTTACTCCTTTTATGTAATATTCTAACATTTCCAAAATTATGTATGACCGCAAAAAAACCGCAAACTTTTTCTTCGGTTCATTTCGTTGAATTACTCATCTTCCTAATAAAAGGGTTTATTGTATTTCTCACTCTCTTTATATGGTGAAATTTTGTTGATTATTGTACCGCAAAGCTTAACAAGAAAGGATATGATCATGAAAGTATTTGAAGCCAAATCACTGCTTTCCGAAGCAGATAAACGCGCAAAGGAATACAAAGAATTAAGAAGTCAGATGGTCAATCTAAAAAAGGCCTTTAAAGCCGTAGCTGATTTAGATGACAGTGAGTTTTCCGGCAAAGGCGCCGACAACATTAAAGCATTTTACCAAGATCACGCAGGTGTAGCTGACAATTGGATTGACTTACTTGATATGAAAATTGCTTTTTTGACAAGCATTTCCGGCACTTTAGAGGAGGCCAGTTTATCTGATGCTTACATAGAAGAATCCTTCTTAGCACACGAGCTGGCTAACGCCTACACAAAATCAAAATCGATTATGTCTGAACAGAAGAAAGCGATGAAAGATATCCTACTTGATATCGACGATATTCTTCCGCTTGATTTGTTCTCGACAGAAACCTTTAAAGACGAACTCGCCGATGCGGAGAACCATCGCAAAAAAACAGTCAATAAACTAGACAGCGTGGACGAAGCACTTGTTACTGAATATGCCCAGTCAGAGCCTAACGAGCAATTCATCAAGAAGGACTTCCAAAAGCTTGAGGAATCCACAGGCAAAGGCAAAAATGCTTCCCCTATCCAGTACAATGCCAAAGCGTATCGAGAAAGTGACATACATAAGAAAAAAGGCGATATCTCGAAACAGACTGAAGCCTATTTGAAGATCAAGAAAGATGAAGCGAAAGAACGAGAAATCAAAGAGCTGAAAAAGAAGCTAGCTGACGGAGTGACGGATCCGGATGAATACTTAGACATTGCCAAGAAGGTCGGATATGAGAACCTTACCCCTGAACAGCTCCAGTACGCAGTGCAGCTGGAACAAGCAAAACAGCTGAAGGACGTCGGTGAAAGTGTAATCAATGCCGGTAAGACAGTAATTGATTTCGTCGATGGGGTTAATGATGGAATTAACGATGCGATTGACGATACGATATATGGCGTCAAAGACTTGGTTGTGGGCGCATGGGACTATTCACAGCTCCCTACCGAACTAAAACTCGCACAGTCAATTACAACTGTATTGAGCGTACCTTCTTATTCAAAAATCATCTGGACAAACCTTGTCGACTCATGGAATGATAAAATGATAAATGGTAGTGCATACGAAAAAGGGCATTATATCAGTTATGTGCTAGGAAATATCGTTGGCACAAAAGGTGCGGGTTCCGCAGTGCAAACCACGACCAAACTTTCTAAAGTAGGTAAAGTGGTTGAAGGTGGATCAGCCGCTGCTCATGTCAATAAAGGGCTTTTAAAAGGAAAAGACTTTATTAATCCTTTATTAAAAAACAAATATGAACCTGCACTTGTAGGGATAGCTCAAGATATAGAGAATACTCATAATGTTAAGAACACACCACTATTAAAAAGTATAATTGAAGAAGAAAAAAATAATGCTTTTTCTAAAATAAATGTTACCTTTAGGCATGGATATGATACCCATTTAGTTGAGGTGGAAGATATAGTTAGAAAGAAAAATAAAGGCATTGTCGGTGGTCACAATCTACAGAATTTTGAGAAGGCATTTATTGATAAAGGTTGGAATTTAGAGAGTTGTATAATTTCAAAAAGGAAACACCCCACAATTGATGGTATCTATGAAATTGAGTATGGATTACCTGCATTAGATAGAGAGGGGAATATCAAACCTGGAGAACTAAAAAAAGTTCGTACTCCAAAGACTGTTTATGATCCCGAGAAGATCTCAAACGAACAAATGTTACAGTGGGGAGAAGAAGCAATGAAAAATGGAGAAGTAGTTGGGAGAAAAGTAACTGGATACGCTAAAAATGGTCTCAAGTTTGAAGGTTATATCGATGAAGCAACTGGAGAAATAACAAATTTTTTCCCAACTTTAAATGATTAAATTATTCGGAGTGAGAATGAAATGGATAATAAAAATAAAGAATTAATTAACTATTTCTTTAAGGTTATGGGTGATGATCGATTTTTACGAATCTTAGAGAAATACTCTAACGGTGAAGGTTATGGTATAGAGAATGTCTGGTGTGTATTTGCTGATGATTATGAAGAGTGGGAAGAAGATTACTTTGGAGATGAAGGTATAGCTTTTTATTTCGATTACCCAGCAGTTGAAGAAGATGAAGAAGTCATATTAGATTACGAAAACTTCTATAAATATTTAAATGATATTGTTGGTCAATACCTAGAACGTCACCCAGAAAATAAATCAGAGGTAGAAAAATACATGGGAAGAATTAAAGAGAAATATAGTATTAAGATATAAGGAAAAGCATTGATAAACATATTATATTTTTTTGAAGCCGTCACCTCAAATCATGATTGCTCCCTCATAAAGTAAGAGTAGATAGGAGTTGAGCATATGTCAGAGTGGAGATTTGCCGAAAAACCTATCGGGGAAACAACTGTTATAAAAATCGAAAAGGCATTAGATATTAAGTTCCCTAACGACTACATTTCAACTATACTAAACAACAATGGGGCGCGCCCAAGTAAAAAGATATTTGACTTTGAAGATACAAAAGGTGCGGTTTTTAATCGATTACATGGTTTAACTGAGGATAGTTCAAGTTTTATTTTAGAGATCTTTGAAGATTACCAGGATGGAAGAATGCTTTCAGGAATAGTTCCTTTCGCTTGTGATCCTTTCGGTAACGAAATCTGTTTCGATTATCGTCAGAATAAAGAGAATCCCTCAGTAGTATTCTGGGATCATGAAATTGCATATGAAGATCCTGATGGAGCTTTAAGTCATATATGTGATTCATTTACCGAGTTGATTAATAAACTATACGAGGAATAAGAGGAATAAACGGATA
Organism: Bacillus sp. RHFS10; assembly: GCF_016757475.1. NCBI lineage: Bacteria > Bacillati > Bacillota > Bacilli > Caryophanales > Bacillaceae > Bacillus > Bacillus sp. RHFS10. Next base: position 1,112,426 of record NZ_JAESPO010000002.1, on the reverse strand, counting down.
AATCCCTTCTCATAACGAGAAGGGATTCTTTTATTTTAAAAGGGATTCAAGTTTCGCTTTCGTTTTCGGGCCATAAATGCCATCAGCTTTTAACCCATTCATTAGCTGGAATCGTCTGACGGCGTCAGCGGTTTTCGGACCATAATAGCTATCGATACCAAAGTTTTTTGCTTTCTTATCTGGGTAGAAATGCAACGCTGCTAGCGCAGTTTGAATCTGTTCAACAGCATCGCTGTGCATCAATGGGCTTTTCACTTTAAAAATGCCTGAAGGCAGATTAAAGGAAGATTTCTTTTTGCTTAAGCTTGGTTTTTTCACTGTCTTGGACGAAGTTGTTTTCTTGCTAGATGATTTGCCACCAAGCGCTTTTAATTCATCATCAATCGCCGCTTTGACTTCATCCCAGCGCCCTTCTGACAAGATACGATGCGGGCAATACTTTCCGCTCCAATCTTGGTGCTTCCGCACACGATCAATGCCCCATCCGCGTTCTTTAAGCAGTTGCGCCACAAACTTGATAGCCAACTTTTCAGCAGCCCTATATCGCGCGCCTCCTGACTTGCTGTAGCAGATTTCAACACCGATAGACTTACGGTTCCCGGTGCCGTTTGTACCGTCTCCAGTGTGCCATGCATTGCGATTTAACGGCAGTCCTTGAATAACCTCTTTGTCATCAACTGCAAAGTGGAAACTCGTTGAACTGGTGTTTCCGGTCATGTAGCTGACCTCGTTAGCAGCAGATGCATCATTGTAAGTGTTATGAATGGTGATGTATTCCGCGGTCATCGGATTAGGGCATTTTAAAGCATATTTTGCTTCTGATACAAGGTTCTTTTTCACTGCGATTGTCATGAAAATCTCTCCTATTCTGTTTTTGAAATAGAAAGAGCCGCCAGCTGGCAGCTCATTTGGTTAGATCGTGATTTTTCAGGACGGCTTTTTGCTTGTGTCCTTTTGCTGTCACGTAGTTGTTTTTGAACCATGCAGCAAGTGTCGTACCGATAGTGAAGATCAGAGAGCCGGCAGTGTACAAAGCATCAGCAAGCTGATTCACTTGTGCATCAGTGATATCCAAGGGTGATTTACCGAACATCAGCATTGTTTGGTTGATCAGCGCAATTAAAAGAAGCGCAGTCCGGACGACTGTGCCTTTGTCAAAGTTTTTCATATGTCATTTTCCTCCTTAACGTTGCAGCACGTTATAAAAAATAGCGATTAATCCCCCTATAACTCCGGTGGAAATCGCTGTGATGATAGCGCCCGTAATTGTGCGCTTGATCCATGTTGTATTCTCTTCAATTTTGTTGAGCTTTTCGTTCAGCGTCATTATTTGCTGGTCTTGTCGGTCAGACACTCGTTCCAAAGCGAAAACCCGCTGCTCAAGCGCTTTATGCTCACCTTTCAGATCTGCTAAATCCTGCTGAAACACATTCATATCCGGTACCTCCGTCAATTGTGACATTAGTACGCCCCCCTTTTATCTATTTCATACGATTTCACCTCCTTTGAGGCAAAATAAAAAAGCCGCTTCTCCGCCGCTTACTTTTTCTGATGATTTATTTTTACTGGACCTTTCAAGTTGTTCAGGTTCTTTTCTAATTTCTCAAGGTGTTCCTTCAGATGCTGAATTTCTTGATCTTTTTCCGCTAAAGTCTGTTTGTCTTTTTCAATCATGTACTGGTATGTCATGATTATATCTTCAGCATTCATCCAGTTTTGACGATAACCTGCCGCTTTTCTTTCGAATAACTCAACTTTCGTTTCTAAATCCATTTCGTTTGATTTCTTTTCTTCCATATTGATTCTCCTATTCTGTTTGGTCTGGATAAGCGTTTCCGCGCTCAAGGGCAGTAATCTCGTCAAATTCTTCTTGAGTGAGGCGGCCCCTTTGAACGTGTGTTTTTAGCTCAATGGTCATGACAGTTCCATTTTTCCAGCAATCTTCAAAAAAGTTGTAAAATGCGCTCAGTCCTTCCATTGTGTTACCTCCGATATTAAGACTGATTCACCATTAAAACATTACACATTCTTTGTAAATCTAATATTTGCTCTTTCATCTGCTCTTCAGTAGTCTTCGCGTCATTTTGATGTGGAATGTCGATTGGCTCCAGTTTCATTGTTCCAACTCCTTTTGATGATTATAAAATGTTGCCTCTTTTTCTCCATTTGGATAAATGGTAACACTTAGGATATTTTTCATTAGGAGGAAATCTTCGTTACTCTCAATAAAATCATAATTATAGCCGTCTTGGTCAGCAAGCCTCCGAAAAAGTTTATACTCCATTTTGCGAGTTTCTTTAACAAGATAAATGTGAAGACCGTAAGCGACATCCCTTTCCGAATCAGGCATAACATCAAATTCAACGACATCCATTTGAAAGGGTTCATCAAATCCAACCTCGAAATTAAGACAGGAAGAAAGAGTGTATCCATTCTCATTCTCTGTTACTTTCAATCCTTCGATATATGAATATCTACGCGGGTGTAAATCAATAGTTTTTATCACTTATTTTATTCCCCTTATACTTTTTCATATAACACAAGTAGGCGAACTTTAACATCAAGACCCGCCACGTCAGCAGCGCCCGTCCCCCTTACATATAGTGTGAATCCTTTTGATGTTTGGTTTTCCACCCCTGCTGTTACATTACTTGTTTTCGGTCCGTAGGGTTGTGCGAAAACACCGAAAATATTTTCAACATTGTCATAGTTATCAGCTTCGATGAAATCTACATGTACACTGCCGTAAGAATGAGATCCCGTGCTCTTTGACAAAATTACATTTCTTTCTGTAACAGCCAAGCATAGATTGTTTTGCAACTCCCCATGTATGTCCGTCACTAACTTCGAGACACTGCCCCCCATTATTTTTATAGGGTCAGAAAGTGACTCATCCCCGGCTATAATTGTTGATTTTTTTGTCAACTCTACGGGTGCACCCTCGAAAACAGTTCGCTTTTTCGATTTCATACGTATCCCACCACCGACAACCGTTTCAAAGTTTAGAGGTTGTAAACTTAATAACGTAGAACTTCCAGAAATGACTGCCCTATTAGTGAAAGTGGCGTTGTACGGGTCGTTCACTTGTATGAACTCGCGATACCCCTTTAATGTGAAAATATCTTTCGGGATGCTATCAGTCGTGGTATTCGTTATGTCAAATACCCCCACCCCATCCCCATTTCCATTAAAATCACCATACATTTGCACGACTGCCATATTATCAGCGTTTGTAAATTCTCCCGAACTCTTAACAGAAATTTTCCCGTCACCGATAGAAACACTCCTAGTAACTTCTTTGTCGCCATCGTCATAATCTCTCCCAGATTCTTGGTAGAATAAAGAAGAATTAATCTCTGTCAACGTGTATTGGTAACTCGTAGACGACCGCTGATATTGATAAAATTTACTTCCATCAAAATAAGAATCAAAATTGTTGTTCGTGTTCAGCGCTTGGAATTTGCCGCCTTTAATCAATGAACCTGTAATATTAATTGAATTAATTGTACCGGAATTTATTTTGTCAGCTGACAGGTTGCCGATCTTGGCGTTTGTAATGGCTCCGTCAATGATATGAACGGTATCAATTATCGCTGTTTTCAGGTGAGCTTTTGCGATAGCAGCGTTTTGAATTGCTGCTGTTCCAATTGCCGCCTCAGCAATTTGCGCGCTTGTTATGGCTGCTTTTTGAATATGCGCTGTTCCTATCGCTGCTTTTTGTATATGAGCAGATCCAATAGAAAGCGCTTGGATGTAATCGCCGTCAATAACGTTGTCTGTCAGTTGTGTATCAAACGGGCTATACCCATAATCAGCAATGACATCACCTTTACGCACCTGAACTTTGCGAATAACAAAGCTACACGGCTCTGTGTTTCCATTCCGATTGTAACCGCCGATTCCGATTGTATAATCAGATCCACTTTCCGGCGCCGTAAATTTGATATTCACTCTAACGAATTGATCAGATGGATGACTAGAAATATCACTCAGATCACTGCCGCTTATTTTGGTGAAAGTGTTGAATTTTTTTAAATGAATATAGTTCAGATCGGTTGTATTATTCCGTTTAACCTCAAATGACAAGGTATATACTTCATCTTTAACCAATGACATCCTTTGAATGTTGACAGGTGGGTTTCCATAGCCACAAACTCCAAAACTTGGTTTCGTTGTGTCAGTAATCACTTGGGTAACAGTCATTTCATTAAATTCTTTTTCTTCTACTCTATGGGTAGTGCCGGGATAGTCGTAAAACCATTTTGCCTTCAGCAGAGAACCAGGGAAAATATTGCCTTGATCAAAGTTGCGTGCCAGTTTATCAGCCGTGACCGCCAAGTTTGCCAGACGATCCGCAATAATGCTGTTGAACATAATATCATCAGTCAGAATCCGCTGGGTTTTTGCTGAGAACTCAGCTGTAAATTCGCTTGCTTTGCCGTGATAGTTAACAGCCCTAATGCGATAGTACAAAACGTTATCAACGCCAGCGTTTTCATGCAGGAAACCGCTCTGCTTGCCTCGCCATAGTCGGTTTTCGATAGAAGGGGTGAAGCCTTTTATTTGCGATCCGTATACCTCATACGCCGCAATATAAGAAGAAGGATCATAGTCCCATGTGATACTCACACCTGAAAAAAGCCCCTTAACAGTTACGTTAGAAGGGACTTTCGGGATAATGTCAGGGAAACTGCCGTCAGTGACTTCGCCGACAGACGGCTTTCTTTCCCAAGTACCTCGATTCTTGTCGAGTATATTTTCTATTTGATTAATCCGCTCATCACCTTGAAGCACTGATAAAAACTGACCAATCTCCACAACACAGGTATTGTCTGGATCTGTGATGTCATATTCCATTGAAATGATGCGCTGTGACGTTTCTATCGGAATAGCAAAGTTTCGGTCTATGGCAATTGTCGTATCGCCCAGTTCAACGTGCTCATGCTCATAACCTGGTACATTCTGAAGCAATTGAACTGATAGCTCATAATTCACCTCAGTTTTTGATGCTGTCGTAATGAGATGGTTGTATGTGGCTTTTAAAAGCTCCGCTGGATCAGTTATATCTTCATTGTTGTATTGCCCTTCTCTGTGGATCAATTCACCGTTTTTAAGGCGTCCCAGCCTTTTTAATAGATCCGGATCGCCAACCCATTCCTGACCCAGTGGTTTATCGACAGGATCGCCTTTTGATTTCTTCCACTCTACTTCTGAGAAGTCAATAAACCGCGAATAACCACCCGTCTCCTCCCCGGCTTCGTCTGTTGAGGCAATAGAGGCCCCATACCCCCAAAGAGCTGTCAATGGGTAGCTGATGACCGTCCTTTTGATTTTCTCTGTATCTTTATCTATCTCAAAGCGTTTCCCGCCTTCTTTTCCTCTTCGTGGCAATATCTTAATAATTCTCTTTGTGATCTTGTTTCCATCAAATTCAATAGAATCTTGAAGCTCGCCGCCCCAAATGTTTATCACTTCGGCAATACATTCCAAAGCTGTTTTTTTATAAAATGAGGTGGAATTATTGCCAAGTTCTGCGCTTACCTCAGCCACCCACCGAGAACGAGCAAGTACATTGTCTAGAACAAATTGTGCTGTTTTGTCAGTTGGCCGGAAGTCTTTCACAAAGGTTTCAGCCAGCTCCATCATGGCAGCTTCACATGTTACTAGAGTGTTGACCTCTGAGTTTTCGTCCGTGTCGTCAAGTTCCTTGATCACAAACAAACGAAGAATGCCGTCCTTATCTCTAAAAATGACTTGATTCTCTTCAAACAAACAGCGCGCATCGGGATGGGAAGCATCTGCTACAAAAGAAAAAGAAGAGCCTTTATTCAGCTCTTCTTTGTATTTGGCATCCCAAAATCTGCACGCTTCTTGTCCGTCGCTGGACAGCACTGTCAGCACTTGATCATCTGGTGAAAGAATATACATGTCAGCCATTAACGGACCTCCTTACAAATAAGCCTCATCGAATTTGATGCGGCTAGCGTGGCTTAACTTCAATTTAGTTGGTACTTTTGGTGGCAGCGTGAACCACTCAGATTTTATTTGCAGAGCAGTCATGATTAATTTGCCGCTGCATGTCACTTTTCTTTTTGATGAATCAATAATGAGAGTGTCGCCGGCGATGAAGTTGTAAACGACTTTTATTGTCTTAGAAACAGATCCATCACCATTTAAAAGAGCCACCTCATATAAAGTGGCCGCCTCTTTAAAAACACATTCGATTTTTGGTTGAATCTCCGCATACCCCGGGTTTGTGAAAATCTGCACCCCGGCATTCAGTTCTGATTCCGCAGCCGCTCCATACTTTTTGGGATCAGGGCAGATAAAGGTCAATGTTGCCTGTTGAAAGCCTTCCTGCTCTTCGCCTTCAGATACACTCTCAAAAATTGCATAATAAGTTCTGTCAGGCTCATCATGGAAAATGAGTGGCTTCGGCTCGTCTGTATGCAGAATATAAGTCAGTTCTTCTTGTTTCTTCTTCAATTCTTCTTCACTGCTGAAAGCAAAAAGAACATCTATCGTTATCGTTCTAATCGGTAGTCTGGTCCCTCGAAAGAAACCGCCCGGACGGTTCCCGATCGTAGCTGTATTTACCTCTCGGCTCATTACTCCCCGCCCAGTGGTTGATTTCACATAAAAGAAGGGTGAAATATCGATCCCATTGAATGTAATTTTCCACTGATTGGGCAAAATCTCCTGATAGTTGATCAATTAATTCTCACCCTCCTTGCATTTGATCTCCTTTGTGCGTCTGTCACAGGCTTCTCAACACCCTGCCCGACTTTCTTGCTGTCCATTTCAATAACGATAGTTCTTTCCGGCAGTTCAAGGTTTTTGACATCTGCACTCAACTCTTTTCTGACAACGCCGAGGTCGCTTTTAGATATGGATGTATCGTATGCAAGATTCATATCTTTCTGTTCGATATACATCGCATCTCCGATTGTACTTATTGCATTCTGAACTGCATTGATCCCATACTGAATCCCCGCTGCTATATTAGCAGAAACCGTATTGCCTATATCAAAGCTTTGAAGAGTTGTCTTCTTTTCTATCGTCTTAAGTATCTTGCTGTAAGTATCTACAGCAGTGTTTTGAGCTTCAAAACTAATCATCGTGCTATTTACTTTGTTGTTTACTTCCACCGCAGCCGCTCTCTGTGCAACCTTGGCCGCACTGGCCGCAGCCGATTTTACTTTAGTTTGTGATTTATCAATACCAGCCGCCATACCGGTGCCGACGTGATAACCGACCTGATCGCGCATAACCCTTGATGGAGAATGAATTCCAAGAAGTTTTTTCATACCGTTAGGGATTGCATTTGCCATAGCTTTCACTTTGCTGGCTAATGCCCCTGCCATACCGCCGATACCATTTATTAGACCTTGGATAATGTTACGACCGATCGATTTCAGGTTGATTCCTTTGAAAAAGCTCACAACACTGTTCCAAATGCTTTTAATACGAGATTTGACGCTGTTCATGATGTTGGAAATAGCATTTTTCATTGCGTTAAAGCTATTCTTAGCCGTTGACGTCAAAGCTTTCCAAACGGCCGTCACAGCTGATTTAATCGCATTCCAGATCGTCTTCCACATGTTCTTTTGAGCATTTAGCCATGAAGTAAAGAATGACTTCAATCCATTCCAGATTGACTTTCCGGCGGAAACTAAACCTCTCCAAACCGCGGATACAGTTGACTTCACAGCATTCCAAATTGTAGACCATATCTTTTTTTGGAAATTTAGCCAAGCCGTAAAGAAAGTTTTCAAACCGTTCCAGACAGTTTTTCCAGTGCTTATAATCCCCTTCCAGATGGAAGATAACGCCGACTTTATGCCATTCCATATTCTTGTTGCAGCAGACTTAATCGCATTCCAAACGGTCATGACGACCTTTTTTTGCAATTCGAAGTTTGCCTTTATAAGCGTGACAAGAGCCGACCATACTTTTGATGCTGCATTCTTAATCCCTGTCCAAGCAGAAGAAAGCCACTTAGAAACAACACCCCAGACTTTGATTGTATAAGCCTTGATCTTGTCCCAGTTCGCAATGATGAGAACAACCAAAGCCACTACAGCCGCTGTGATCCATCCAATAGGTCCCATAGCGATGACCCAAGATGCCGCCATTCTCGCCGCATTTGCAGCTGCCTGAGCCGCAAGAATAACGAGGCGCTTTCCGAATGCAATCATTTGTGTGATTCCAGCTGCCAACATAGATGCAAATGAGCTTATTTGAGCCGCTGTCCACGCTGCGGCCATGCGCGCAGCTTGAGCAACAGATTGAGCCGCCATGACAACCATCTGTTTGATCCAAAGGCCCATCTGCACTATCCCAGCTTTAAGGGAAGTGACAAAAGAGCTTATTTTCATAATTGTCCATGCCGTTGCAGTTCGTGTTGCCTGTGCAATAGACTGCGCCGCCATAACAGTCATATTCTTGATCCACAGACCCATTTGAACTATGCCGCTCTTTAGGGAAGATACAAGGGCAGATATTTTCATCGCTGTCCAAGATGCTGCCATTTTTATGCCATTTGCTGTGGCTTGAGCAGCCATGACCGTGTATTTTGCGATGAATTTACCGACCCAGATTATTCCGGTTTTCAGCTGAGATACCATTCGAGCGAGTGTAAATCCTTCGGTACCAGTGACAAACGTTCTTATCCACTTAGCCGCGGTAACAAAGTCTTTTAACCCGTTTGTGACTGCACTAACTGCGGCAATCGCAGGCACTATTGCTCTTAATGCTCCAAGTAATGAAATGCCCACCGCAATGAATTGCCCAATAGCAGGGTTAGCTTGCATCGCAGCATTAGTGAATTTTAAAAATCCGTTTACAGTTTGCAAGATGGATTGCCCTAACGGAGCCATACCAACGAGCAAATTGATTATTGTTTTGGCGATTTCACCAATCGTACTCCAAACAGTCGGACCGTTCGTTTTGATGTAGTCAATAAACGATTGAAATTCTTTTGTTTTCGTGACGCTGCCGGCCCATTCATTAAACCTCTGAGTCATGTTGACAAGGGATGTCATCATGTCCTGAGACATCGGGGCAAAACCGGTAAATAACTTTGTCAGACCGCCTGATAAGTTCCCGATGATCTGCAGCAGTTTAGGACCGTTTGTTTTGACATATTCAATAAACGTTTGGAACTTCTTTGAAGAACCTAAATTAGCTGACCACTTCACCCATGAAGCCGTGGCCTTTTCCAAACTGGCCGACATGTCGTTCCCAAGAGGACCAAAAGCAACAATCAGATTCATAACTGTTCGCAATACGTTTCCGGCTATTTTCCCAAACGTCACAAAAGCCTGGCCTGCATTTTTATTCATGAAACCAATGAAACGTTTCATGTCTGCATCTTTAAATGCTGCATTCATACTTTTAGCCAGTGTAACGCCGCCATTCGCCACGCTTTTGAACATAGGTCTTAAACTATTCAGAACACCTTTGAACGTTGTCAGCGAGCTTGTGAACGTTTTTAGGATAGGCTTCTGAACAGATTCGGAAATGCTCTTCCAGTTCGCTTTGAAATCTTCTAATGTGGCAAGCGCCTTTTTCTCTTCTTTTCCAAGAGACTGCTGAATGCCCTTGATCTTCTCCATGATTTTAGCGCGCTCTTTGGCGTCAGTGGTTTCATCCAGTTTTTCTTGAAGCTTTTTCAAGTCCTCAGAAGCTTTGAAAACACCACCAAGTGAAGATACCGCCAGTGCCCCAAATGCAGCAGCTCCTGTCCCTGCTGTCGCAAACGCACTACCAAGCCCCATAACACCACCAGCTGCCACACCAAGCATCGGGCCCAGTGATCCTATGGCTCCAGTAATACTGGCAAGAACCGGAGAAATCGCAGGCAATGCAGATGTGAAAGCGCCCGCAAGTGAATGGCCTATGACAGTAGAAACGGAGTTAGTGATTTTCGCCAGACGATTCATAGAGTTTTCGAAGCGATCAGTACGGGCTTCTATGAAGATCCATACTCTGTTTGGTAAGGATCTAGTCTCAGTTTGAGCTGCAGCTACTGACCTCGTTAAATCTGATGAATCGCCGTTGATATTGGTTGTAACCCGGTTGGGCAACGAGGCAATCTCAGCCCTTGCTGCTGAAACGGCCCTTTGTACGGGGTCAGCGTCTGCGTCTAAATCGACTCGGGTTCTTTCGTGTCGATGAATAAAGTTGTCGATCTGCTGTTCTGCCTGTCTAACTCTTGCTTGGAAGCTTGCGGTTTCTGCTTCAACTTCAACTGTATGGGTATCAGCCATACGCCGCATCATGTCATTGACTCGATCCATACTCCTGTTGAACCTCTGCGTCTGAGCTTCTACAACAGCAGTAAGCCTCTCGATCATGCCCTCACCCCTTTTCTTTTGATTGTCTTCCGAAGTAAGAACGTACAGCGTCGTTTAACATCTGCACGCCTTTAGCTCTCGGACCAAGCTTATTTATGTCTGATTCACGCCATTTGTTTTCCTCGCTTGTCAGAGAACGCTCAAGCTCTCTGCGCGCTTTTCTGGCGTCAAACATCTTTGACTCTTTTGGTCTCTTTTCGTTTAGTGCATAGCGATGAAACATAGCATTTCTCGCCAACTTTTCCATCTCGTCAATTTCACGGAGTTTGGCTGCTTTTAACTTTCGTTTATACTCATTTGGAGTCCATGACATAATGACATCGTTATCATAGACACCCATCCAACGAGCTGCATTTTCAATTACTTGGAGATAGTCGATCCCGTCTTCTCTTTGTACGCTTCTTCCATCGTCTTTAGCATGTCCTTGTTCATTTCGTCTTCCTCCAGACGCTTCGCTTCCATTTCCGGAGTCTCGTTCGGGCTGACCTTCTTCGGTTTCGACAGCTTGTTCATCATCTTCCATTGCTGACGGATCTTTCCTTTGAAAAAACCCGCTGAATCCAGTGTGTTAAAAGCTTCTTTCACCATCTCATCAACGGCGTTTCCAGTTTCATCTTCTTCAATGATCTTGGCAATAGCATCTTCAATCTGTTCAACAGATGGTTTGCCTTTTTTCAAGTGAGCCAGCGCGCAATCCCAAAATGTAGAAAGGTAAACAGCGTCATCGTTCAGCAAACTGTTGTAAATCGTTAATGTACCGCCTGATTTATCACCGTTTTTATCTTCTTTCGCATATTTCTCATTCGCTGTTCTATCAAATGCGAAATCACAACGCGCAGCATAATCTTTTCCGTCAATTGTTAAATGAGCCATATATAAAACCTCCAAAATTTCGTATTAAAAAGAGCCCTAGCAATAGCCGGGCTCCTATACTTCTTCTTTATTTGTGCGAATCGTGAATTTCTCTGACCATGCCGACTCACCTGCAACGTTAACTGCGGACACATTGAAAATGTATGAACTATCGGGTTTAAGAGTCGGATTGGAGAGATATGAGTTCGTCGTGACAGTTGCTATCTTTGCGTAGTATCTGTAAATGTTGTACGAGGTCGCCCCTTTTACCGCGTCCCACTTGAATCCCACTTGATTAGAAGTGACACTTGTCGTGGTTATATTACGGGGTATATCAGGGCGCAGTCGCTTGAGTTCTCGTAATAATCTCTGTCATTGGTGATTCCCCAGCATCGTTAACCGCAGAGACATTGACCGTCAGCTGGGTATCTGCCGCAATGTCTGTCAATGTGTGGGATGTGCCTGTGACAGTAGCATCAAGTTTCTTTTCTGCCCCTCTGTACACTTTGTATGACGTTGCCCCATCTACCGCATCCCAATTCACGGTCACGCTGTCAGTAGTAGCTGTGAACGATAGATTTTGGGGCGCCTTAGGGTGTAGTCGTGCCGCCAAACTGCTCAAATTTCGTTGCACCAGCTGAAGACTCAATTGCTGCAAGAACTTCATCAGGTAATGGATCAAGCTCGCCTTTAAAAGTTTTGCCCAATACCGGTAATGTCACTGATGTTTCAACGAATCCATCCTGTGGCTGACTAACCTCTAAACTCTCAATAATTGCATGACCATAAACTGCATTATGCTTCCCGTTTGCATTTTTATTTTTATTAGCCTTCCATACTTTGATAGCTTGTTCATTGTCGTAAGCAGTCTCAATTGCTTCCTGTCCCGGATCTGAAACAGCAGCATAATAAGTGAGCTCGAAGTTTTCGTTTTTTGTTCCGTAACCAACAATCCGTCCTGATTTCGTGGATTCATCAAGAGTGTCCTGTTCTTTTGTATGAGATCCTTCTGTCTGGAAAGCAATGAACAAACCATCAGTTCCTGTTGCGTTCATTGGCTGAACGAAATAAATCTCATCTTTACCATTCAATAATTCTGGCATTTCTTTCATCCTCTCAATTGTTTATTGTGTATCGCATCCTGAGAATGCCGTGTCTGGTGTATCCATCGATGTCGGTGATCACCTGCATGCCGCGCATCTCACAACGGCATAAAGAAAAGCCCTCTATTTCTAGGGGCTCTCTCGTTATTGCTTGCAGCATCAAATCAAGGATCTGCATCGCTTCTTTTTTGCCGTTGTAGTCGCTCCAGCAATGGAGAACAACATTGATGATTTCACCTTTAGACGTTTTTGTTTCAAATGGCGAAACGTCATCATCGCCCGTTGTTACATACGGCTTTTTCTGATCTTTCGAGACTGCATCAAGCACACCAGTGACGCGTGCATTCAGCTCTTCATCAGTTGATAGCCTTTGAAATATAGCCATTTGCAAGGGCCACATGGCTGACCGCATAATGACAGCCCCTTTCTATCACATTTGACTGGCGAAGTACCGCATACCTTCCTCAATGGACGGATTCCAGAACGGCTGGGCCCGCATGCCTCGTGTCATAACCCATTGGTTAAGCTTGGTGTCATAATAGACCCAAGGAGTCTGCCGGCCGCCGCCCGATTCGCTATAAATTCCTGTTCCATACTCTACATACCAAGTTGTTATCGTATGGCTTTTTATCCATACTTCTTACTGTCACCAGCAAGTTCGGCGTACATTTTCAACCAATAAAAAAAGACAACCCTTATTTATTGGTTGCCGGACACTCTTGGGAACATTATATTTATTCAGTTCCTACGCTCTACGGTGCTTGGTAGCCTTTCGCAATCTACCAAGTTACCTCGGTGTTGTCTTGACTGGATTAAACAATTCGGGTGGTCTCATACCGCTTCTATAGTACCTAGAATGCAGAGTACCATAATTAATACCAAGCTTTTCTGACCAGTGTTTTAGATTCAGACGTTCACCTTGATACTCCACCCAAACAGTCGATCTTCTATTGACTGCTTGTTCTTTTATCTGAATCCAAGTGCAATTATCAGGAGAATATCCTTTATTAACATCAATTCTTTCAATAGATAGATTGTCACTATAACCATTATCTAAAGACCATTTCTTAAAAGTATCGAAGCTTTTCTTCCATTCATCACAAACATCAATTCCTCTACCACCATATCTTTCATAAGCTTTGTCAGATTTGTTATAACAACGCTTCTTCATATTCATCCATACAATATAGAGGTGCTTACCGCTTTGTTTATGTGTGTGATTCTTAGTTAAATTTATTTTGTCTTGCTCTTTTTTTAAACAACCACACGATCTAATTGAACTTTTAAGAGAGTCGCTTCTTACCGTTTTAGTTTTACCGCAGTCACAAACACAGTCCCAAAACGTTTTTCTCCCAGAACGTTTTTCAGATAACTTTATAACTCTCAATCTCCCAAATTTCTTTCCTATTAAGTCACTAATACCTTCCCCTTTAATGAATTGGCCCTTTGTATTACGATTTTCTGGCATAATATCACCTCTAAATAATATTATACCTGTGCCAATTTCGATAAAAAAGCTTCAACGCAAGACTTCCACCGATTTTGCCCAGTTTATTACCCCGTTATTACTAACGAGGACGGCGTACGTTTCACCGCATAATCAGCCCCAACAGAAATAACGGCTGTTAAGCCGCCATCCCGATAGTCGATTTCTATTGAATTTTTCAAGTTCCCGCCGTCTATCATGGCCGTTGGAGCATTTAAAACGGCGTTGCTGTAAATCAGCTCGGCCGTGTCAGTTACAATCCGTTTGGTTTCTTCAATCACATTGTTCCTGAACTCTTCAGTCGCTCTGCTCATTTGTCTAACCCATCTGCCGCTAACTCTCGCCATCAGACTCCAGCACCCCCGTCACTTGGCATTTCAAATTCAAGACCTCATGCATGCCGCCTTGATCAATTGGCTCTGATTTGAGAATGAGAATTTTGCTTTCATAAATGATCCTCATTGTTTTCTCAATGTCAGTACGATAAGGGAAATACACGTTGCATTCTATCGGGGTTTGCAGCTGCTGAGCCTGATAAAACTCCCGGGAACTAACGCCACTGACTAAAGCTTCTGTTGTGATGTAGTCAACGTAACCTTCTTCATAACCACCGCCGCCGTCCGGCACCTTTCCCATCCGCTGAAACGTGATTTCATGGGGAAATTCCTCATAGATCATTTAACTCTCAGCCTTCGATATGGCGTAAGGTGCTTTGTAATATACCGAGGAAATTCTGTATTGTACGAATACGATACATCCCCCATGCTTCTTCCCGAGAGTCCAGAAGGAGTTATGTTATATTCTGCAGCCTTCGCAACAAAAAGCTTCACGCCAGCTGGCAAAGTCTCCGGATCGAAACTGTTATTACAAAAGTCACTCGCATACTCAATCAAATTAGGGACTATTTCAGACAAATATTCGTCATGCCTATCTGTCTTAATCCCTGTCATTCGCTTTACTTGTCCGATGTCCACCGAATCACCTACTCTTCACCCAAGACAATCCTAATCAGTTCGTCTTTAGGCGCTTTTGGATCAAACTCGTATTCATTCTCTTTCAGGAAAGCAATAATCTCATCTTTGTTTACTTTCTGCAGTTGAGCCTCAGTCATATCAAAAAGATCGGCAGCTGGCTTTTTGATTTCATCAACTCTCTTAAAGCCAATATGTGAGTAAACCACCTCAAAAGCCTTTTCAGTGCATTCAATGGTTTTGGAACCGTTAGATGCTTTCATATCACGCGCCGCCTCCTTCCAGTGCTTTTATCCGATTCTCTAAATCAGAAAGTTTAGCTGTCACATCGTCACCGAGCTTGGCAAAAGTAACTGCCTTGGCACCGATGTTGGCATTTTGTACACTACCGGTGCCGATGTTACGATTTTGGACAGATCCATCACCGATATTGATGTTTTTCACTTCTCCGTCGCCGATCATTTCTGATTTGATGCTTTTATCAGCAGGCGTTGAACCGGGCAAGCCGGTCACCTTCGCGCCCTCTTTTATTTCAAGCTCGCCGCCGATCACCAATTTGTCTCCGTTATTAGTTTTATAGTTTTTAGATGTGTATCCCATGAACTTACGCCCCCGTTGCTGGTGTAATAGCTGCAAACGCATCATCAGTCAATGTCATGAAACCGACTTGCTGAGTGACACGAAGAGCAACCATATCACGCTCATACAAATTGATTGGGTTGCCATCAGCATCAACAATTGTTGTCAATGTTGCATCCTCAGAGATTTTGTATTCCATACCTTGAGGGATGCCGTACCGTGTGTAATTCCAGTCAGCCGCAAGTAATGCCGCTTTTTCGTAATCCCATGACTTAGAATCAACATAGCCGATCGGAAGGCCAAGAGCCTGTTGTGTTGCGCCGCCTGTTGCATCATTGAAGATTGGAAGCCCGTTACCGTCTTTAGTACCGCGAAGTTTTTGACGGAATCGGCGTGTTGTTGTAAAGCCGTTTATATCCTTATCCGCATCCTCAACTAACGCCATTACTCCATTAAGCTCGTCATATAGGTTGCCGAGTGAGTTTAAAGCAACAGTGTTACCGGATTCCTTAATTTTTTCAAATACAGAAACACCTTGACCAAATGGTGAATCAACACCGAATAACGCAGCCTGATCGAATTTAATAGCAAAGGCTTCAGCGATAGCCGGGCGCATTTGTGTGAAGAAATCAGCGATGGTATAACGCAAGAATTCTTTAGAAACAGGGATGATGACACCCAATTTCTTTGAAATCATTTTTGCTGTTAACCATTGGGCCTTAGAAGTTTTGATTCTCTCGCCTTCTCCAACCCAGTAAGCCCCTGGTCCAGAAGCCAAGTATGTGAATTCTTTCTCCGGCTTAGTCATTTCTTCATATTTTGCGAGTTTTGTAACAGCAGATTGAGTCATAAACTCTTTTAAAACTAGAGTACCTTGTTCAGTTGGGACCTTTCCGTTTACTGCGTCTTGCATCAATGCATTGTTTGGATTAAATGTTGGCATAAAGATAGCCCTCCTTATTTTCTGATGCTTGCTTCAGCTGCAAGCGAGCTAATATCTAAACTCTGATTTGTCGGTTCATTGCTACCGGACTGAACGTCACGGCCATTCTCTTGAAACTTGGATTCAATCGCATTTTGAAGTGCAGCGTTGTACTTCTCTTCGAACGCCCCGAGGTTCTTCATCGTTGATTCTTCATCCTCACCGATAAAGAATTCCACTACATCTGCCGGCAGTTGCTTTTCAGAAGCATAAGAGACAGCTTTATTTAAAAGCTTTTCACGTTGTGCTGCTGTCTTTTGATCCTTCAGCTCTTTCTCCAGCTTCCTGATTCGCTTTTGTTCCTCTGTTTCTTCCGGATAAAGCTCTTTTACCTTTGCATCAACCAGAGCATCGAGGTTGTTCGCCTTCCATGTATCAAGGCCTTTCGTAAAATGAGAATCCAACCGAGGCTGAATGAGGCGTTTCCCTTCTTCTGTATCTAAAAACCCATTCACCTTGTCAGCAGACACGGCAGAAAGTTCATTCAGATACGACTTCACTTCTTCGCTCTCTTTATTTTCTTCGAGAAATTTTTTCACTTCTTCTAATGTTGGCATTACAGTTCTTCCTCCTTTGCCCTCTACAGTGCGCGCCTGTTATGAGTGCATGAAAAATAAGCCTTTTAACGTCATGCTCGGGACAAGGATAATTGATTTACTCTTTAACTTCTTTGAAATCAGCATCAAATTCGTGTTTATTCCAATTCTTGATTTTCACGTATTCATTTTGCTTTAGCTCCCACTGCCATATATTTATTTCAACAGGTGGATACTCACCATTTGACAACTCATTTGCTTTCTCCATAGCTTTTTCGAACGTAGGGTAAATCCCTACCTGATGAGGATAACAGTCATAATAATCGTCACTTGTGTACTCAACTTCAAAGAACGTCACTGTTTACACCTCGTTTATTTTTCTTCACTTTGACTATTTTCTTTATGAATCATTTGCAACGATGCAAGAGTTTCAGCATCTATGTCGATATGTTCTGTCGTAAATCTAATAGTGCATTCATTAAATGTTTCCGTTGACATATGCAGCAATAAATCAGTTATTAAGCTAGGTTCTTGGCCATCAATCAATATGTCATAATCACTTATCCTTAATGGATGCATGTAAGGTGATTCAAGCTTTTTTCTACCCTCTTCATTTAGCTTGATTTCTAGTTTAGCCATCATTATTTCCCCTTTTCCTCGATGGATTTGTACCACTCTTCATACGTCTGGTACGGGATAGTCTCGCCAGCTCCATTGCCGCGCTTACGGGCCCTTCTTGTATCCGGAAGCACGCCGTTTACTTTGAAAGCAATCGTACAACGGCAGTTAATATCATCCTTGGCATTATTCATGTGCCCCGGAGCCGGCCCGACGCCGCCATATATAGATTTGAATAGCCCGTTTCGTTCAACGGTCTTGCCATCCAGCTTCCTGTGCCCCGAACGAGTTTTCAGATCAAGAGTTGCATTCCACATCTTTTCGAGTTTGCTCTTTTTAGAAGCCTGCTCAGCGCTTTTCATCCTCGCCGAGACTTGTACCCTATGAGTCTCAGTTCTCGCCACGTCACGAGCCTTTCTGCGGGCAAATTCGGTCGTTTGCTCAATACGCCGGGCAATCTTCGAGTAATCTTCACCAGCTTGAATCCCTTGAGCAATTGAAATCTGTATTTGTCGCACGTAGTCATCCCTGTGGCGCTTATATAAGGCTGAGAGAGTCAATTCAGCTATCGGGTTTAATATGGCCTGCTTTATTACTTCGACTGTAGGGATGCTGAAGCCTAAATCAACCGCAGCTTCCATCTCGTACAAATAGGCAGAGCGCATGTAACTCTCAAGGAATTGTTTAGCAGCCAATGCCTCAACGATTGTGAGGATAGTTTTGAATGCCTTGCTGGATTCCTCAGTCATGAGCTCCATTTCTTTTTTAAACCTGTTGTATTTATTCATATCAGCCATGGATAGCTGACCATCTCTGCTGTACTTCGCATAAAGGGCCGCGATTTGTTGATTGATTTCTTTCAGCCGTTGAGCAAAAACGACATCAATCTTTTTCGCATCCTCTGTGATCATGTCATCCAGGTACTTATCAATATCACTCTGGTTCATCTTCATCACCGCCCGTATCTGTTTCGATATCAGTCAACGGTGGCATGCTGTTCCTGTACTCCTCTTCCTCCTCTTTCATCTTATGAAGCTCATACTGAACATCATCGACAAAAGACAAGAGAGAAAGGCGTGTTTCTTCGCTGATTAATCCTTTAAGCTGCGATGTTGTCTGTGCCTCTTCAAGAACGTTGGCTGGAAGGTTACGCTTGAATCCGAACCAGACTTTCAAGTAATCTTCTGCTTTGGCTATATTTTTCGTTGCCCAAGCCGAAAAGATCAACTTGTATTGATAACGTAGGGCAGCAGTCATTTTCCGTTCCATCGTGATGCATTTATTCTCAAGCGCCATCAATTTAAATTTCATTGCAACGCCAGTGACATTCCCGCCAAATGATTCATCAGAGAAATTGACCGACTTTGCAAAACGGAGAATGTTTTCTTCGAGCCGATTCAAGTGATTTTCAATGATTGCGTCATTTATATCCTTTGTCAGATAGCTGACATCATCTTTTTCATCGTAAAGCTCAAGAATCCCAGTCTTTTTAAGCTGCTGGAGTGTGTCCTCATCTGCTCCCAGTCCCTTTAGGATCAAGTACGCCAGTCTGTACTGCTCAATTTCATTTGAGGCGTCTGACAGTGTCCGGTCATAGGCATCAATAAGAGACAATACCTTCTCGGCATCGCCTTTGAGCTCTTTATTGTTTACCAGCCCGAATAAAGGGCAGCCATCAAACATATGGGGCTGTTTGTGATCCAAGGTAAAAGCTGAACTATCCTTCGTACTGAAATAATAAATCGTTTTGCTATCGTAAAATTCCGCTTTTTGCTGCCCGTTATATGTCTCGTAATAACGCAAAGCATATTCTGGTTCATGAATATTCCCATCGCTGAGGAAAACAGCTTCCCATGGTTCAATGTTTTTGACTCTTTCATTACCGTTCCGGTCGATATATGCAAGCCGCGCTCCGTAGCCGCAAATGGTAGCCATCTTCCCCCATTCACTATCTTCGTCAGCAATATTATTCAGAGTGTTGAAGTCATCAATCATTTGCTTTCCGGGCGATGTAGTGCCAGCCTCTCGCTTGTCATCAAACTCATAAGTGATTGGATGCCCGAAGAGATAGCCCACTTTTGTATCAACTATGTCTGAATCAAATGAGTTATTGAGTTTGTTATTTACCTTATGATCTATCCGCTTAACATGGCCGGTCTCGAAATCCTCATACTCAATGGCTTCTCTTGTCAAGATCGGTACGCCCTGAACCTCTGCCTTGTATCGGTCGTATAAGTTTTTCATTCTATCATGATCGTTTTTATGTGCTTCGATGATGTCTGCAATCAACTCAGGTGTAATCCCTGAAGCTCTGATCTTATCTATCAAATGATTCACATGATCACCCCTTCCCTTTTCGTCTCATTGGTTTGTTGTTCGTATAAAGGGCATAACGTATGGAGTCCAGAACATCGTCCCATTCCTTAACCGGTTCGCCTGTCTTCTGATTCCAGACATACATAAAGATTTCTTTTTTAAACCGGTCAACTTTATCTGCAACGACAAAAAGCTGTTCTTGCTTGAACAGCCGTGCCACTTCCTCTATACCGGATACAACTGCTTTATCAGCATTGATGGCCCGAAGTTTTTCACGTCGGAAACGAACAACATGTTCTGGCCGTGCTGTATCACAATAGAAATTAATGTTGCCGTATCGCTCTTTGATGTCCTTTGCTACCTTCACCCAGTAGTCAATCTCTTCGTGCTGCTTGGAATGTTCTTCGAGCAAATAAAAACACCCTTGGTCATCTTGTCCGATTACGACAATAGAACCCGAGTGCTCATATCCCCAGTCAACGCCAGCAAAGTATTTTGTAAACCTGCCCTGTTTCTCTTTTAACTGGTCTGAATTGATATAGTGCTTGTCTTTGTTGAAATCCTTGTATATTACGCCTTCTGGAGCAACCCAATAGCCGTAAATGTCCCGGTCTGTAAACATGCCGCTCGGTGTTGAAGCAACAATACTTTCGACATACTCAGGATCAAGAAAGTTGTTATCGAATAATGAGAAGTGAAAAGATCGGATATTCAGCCGGCCATTTTTCAGCCGCTGCCCGTCTTTGTCGATATAGTCCGTTTTGACGGTGTGCATCGGGTTTTCAGGGTTTGTATCCATCATGACCATTGCGCCTTTATAGGAGCAACGAGAAATGACTTCCTTCACGAATGAGTCATGCAGGGCCGTCGCTTCGTTTAAGAATGCGCCAGCTGATGTGAAACCCCGCGCCTTTTTCCAAGAGTCTGCATTTGCTCCATCAAAGCAATAAACACGATTGCCGAATATCTCAACTGCATTGGCTTTATCGAGACGCAATTCTTTCCCCAGGATCAGCTCTAAATCATTTAGGATATTCCGCTTTATAGAAGCCTGAGTTGCCCCGCCAATGATAAAAGAAAGCCCCATGTTTTGATATTTGCTGATGTGCCCAAGGAACGTCAAAAGGAGCACGAATGTTTTCCCTGCCCTTTTCGCCCCGCTGCATATTAAGATTTTCGGCTGCTCTTCAATAAAGCTATTCCATACCTCTTGTTGCTTGGAGTTAAGTTCCATGAGGTTTCACCATCTTCCGCAACATGGCAGCAACTTCATTTTCTTGAGAGTTTCCGTTATCACCGTCAATATCTTTCTTCGCCTTCTCGATATTCAAGCGCATTTGCTCCAATTTAAGGCGCCGTTCATCTTGTTCATGGGCCAGCTGATCAAATTGCTTTATCAAGCTCCGGAGCTCACCCATTGCCCGAGACTGAGCGTTCAGGAATGTTGCATGACGATCCCAAGCGAATTGGAACTCCCATTCTTGCTCATCACCAAACGCACCCGGCTTCTCTTTTTTCAAAACTTTGGTCATGTCATCCTTATCCTGCACGAACATAATGCGCTGCGCCCGGAGAATAGCTGCATATTGAATCTGTATCTGATCCCATATCATATCGGCAGGCGAACGTTCCTGAATCTCTTCCATGATTTCAAGCGTCTCTTCTGGCAAGAATTTAGAGAAAAAGCCGTGAGTCACAGCATTTTGATTCCTCTGTGGTGCGCCGCCGTTATTCCCGACTGCATTTTTGTTGCCCGGTTGCCCGCCTTTTTTTGTGTGCACCCTTTTTTCAGAGGGTGCACCCTTTTTCCTTTCCCAACCATGCCGCTGTTTCCATGATTTAATGGTGTTCACTGACACTCCGTATTTTTCGGCAAGGTCCTTGTATTTCATGCCTTTGACGTAATCCTTATACGCCTGAATGTGCTTTTCGGTCATCTACATTCACCGCCGCCCCCTTCTGATTCGTGTTGTTTTGGAAAAGATATTCCCTCTAAACCACCACCGTGCTCAAGCCGTTAACCGCCAATTGTCTATCCTGAGGCTTACCGGAAGCAGTTTACAGGGAACAAAAAAAGCACCCCGTAGGATGCTCTTTCGCTAATTTATTTCATTGTATAGAAGCTTTTTTGCTCTTCTTCTTTTTGCCCTCTTGGCGTTTTCGGAGAGATTGTCTCCACTTTTGAAGATATAATACCGACTGTTACTGTTACTAATGCACCGATTAATGCTACGACTATAAGTATTATGAAATATGACAAATTTCCCCCTCCTATTCAGATAATTATCCAAATAGTCAGGAATTTGTCTATGATTTGCAGAATTTGTCGAACGAAACTGTTGAATAAAACCATATTTTGTCGGGGATATTAATTTGTACGCAATACCGCTGCTGTTTTATCACCCGAATTCACTGTGTAAAGTCTCCCAGTTGAGTTGATCCTCGCTTATCGTTGGGAGGTTTTACTCATTGTACGAAATTGGTGGTGACGCAGGAATAATCCGCCGCGCCGATCCTGCCTCCCATTTTACACCGCCGATTTAAACGAGTTCAAATATTGCAGAAAGTTGGCTTCTTTGACTTTATTGACGATGTTGCCGATTATGGCTGTTTTGATCTTTCTGATGGTATCCCGGGAGCAATCAAGGTGGTTTGCGATAGCAGTGTAGCTCATGCCCTCCATCATGCAATCATAAACGATACGGTGCTTTTCTTCTTCGATGTGTTCCATGGCGTTGTCCAGGTAATGCACAATAGATTCATATTTGTGAAGCCGTCTTTCTCTTCGGTCCATCTGTCGCAATTCTGCCTGACTGACGCCTGCTGATCCCCTTGGCATGCCCGCTTCATCCCCGTATGTTGCAGTGAGCTTTGTGCTAATAAAGTCTACTTTGTTCAACACACGGTTGAGCCTTTTGATCTCCCGGAGCATGAATTTATAATCACGAATCCATTCCTCAATCTCCCATGCAATCATTTGATCTGTCATATTAATTCCTCCTTTACTTTCTGCGTTTATAAGCGCCGCTTTTGCCACGTCTGAGTGTTTGCACGTTCGTGTTCATCATTGATTGCCAGAAACGATCTGATCGCTCCTGTTGCTTCTGTGATGGTTTCTTTTTGGACTGTTTCATGTCTCATCACTCCTTTCACCGTTTGTAATCGCGATAGGCATCCAGATAGTTGCGAAATAAAAAACGGACACCAAACAAACAGCGATAATGCTGTAAGTTCAGTGTCCGCAGGCTTTCCGTCTTGGACTTCTTTTTTAATTTTGAATAATTTAACTCATTAATACAGAAAATACATATGATTTTTTTAAAAAGGAGCATCAATTATGGCACTTACAAATGACTTCATTATTTATTTGTATATCAAAGGTAACGCTTTTGTTGATAGATATCATATAACTGTTAATGGTGAGGAAAAAACTAGAATGTTCCCTGCTAAGATTTCTCAGACCTGCCACGAAGACGACACCTTTGATAAATGTTATTGCAGACGAGATTATGTTGAAATTTTCAAAGTACCTCCGCATCATGTAGCGTTTAACTATGCTGTTACTGCAACTGATCCCCTTGGTGGGTTACACAAAACTAATGCAATACCTATAGATCCGTCTCATTATTCAAAAAGGGCTTTTATTAAAGTTAACATCGTTCCAATTGATGATGGTAACTTTACATTAAAAGAATCAGACTAAGACTACCTCCGAGTAGGAAAACGAGTTTTCAAGCCGCCTCACATTGCATGAAAGTGAAAACCGGACACTGAATTTACATCATTAGGATATTTGTTCAGTGTCCGCAGGCTTTCCGTCTTGGACTTATTTAGTTAAAGCAGCACGTATGTAGCAATGGTGCCGATAATAGATGTGATACATATTGCTGTTAAGTGATTCCTCAGCTGTGAATCCTTATCCTCGCCTATAACTCCTATAAGAGAGATTATCATTACCAGCAAGAGAGCAATTTTAAATGCTATTATCACTTGTCTTCCCTCTTCTCTATATACTTATCAATATCTTTAAAGTAAGCCGCAGCCGTGAATGAAATGATTGCCCCGATCAAAGCAAGGTTCGCTTTCATGTCTGGCCGGTAATCGTGTTGGAAATAGATCCAGAATCCGCATCCCATCAGCAGAAACAGTACCCTGAGAATCATAGGTAACTCTCCATCACTCAGCCTCGCTTTTGAGTGCGTCAATTTCAGCCTCTGCATCCTCAGCAGAGTATTTCAATACCTCGTCTATGTCATATCCGAAACGAATGAGTTGCAAATGATCTGATGTAAGATGGTCGGGCAGTTGTCTACTCGTTGCCTTTGGTTCGTATGTGACATCTTGATTGATAACAAGTCCATTCCGCTTCCCAAGTGACCATAGAGCTAGATGCCTATCAAATTCCTCAGATGCCTCGACTGCCGATGTTCCTACAGTTTGAAATCCTACTTTCACAGTCATTTTTTCTTCAAAATTGTAAGCTTTCATGCTTTCTCCTCCGTTTCTTTTTCCCCTTGATCCCACTCATCCTTAAATTCATCCAAATAATCGGTTACGCCCTTAATAGTCTCAGCGCCCTCCTTAAAAAAATCCTTCTCGCACTCTTCGCATAAAGGCGGATGAATAGGCAACCCTTTACAACCGCACTCGTAACCGTCACAGCATGCATCTGTCGTCTTTCCGCATTGGATACACGGTACTGTTTCATTCATTCCGCGCCCTCCAATAACTCAGGATTTTGATAAACATCGCCTCTGATGTCGCATTCATCCCAAGCTATACAATCATCAAAATAAGTGTGATTTTCGGGGTATTTCAATCCGAACCGACCATCTATATAAACAACGATCATCGGTTCATTATCTATCATGTCGATGTCGTATTCATAAATCATTTTTTCGTTCTTATCCTTCAACCCTGTTCCCCACATTAATACCGATCCTTCCTCATGACTTCCTGTAATGCAATTCTGGAAACCGTATCTATCATTACGCCACAAAACCCACTGAGTACCGATAATTCCCAGACTTAGCCCTTCATCATCCCAATAATGCATGTTCTCGCCGTCCCAAACTCTGTATGCTGTGTTCATCAATACCCCTCCTGCTGCCGTTGATGATTGACGGCGTTTTTGTCCATGTAAGCAGCTTCGATCTGTTCCCATTTAAAGCCGAGCTTGTTGCCTAATTCAAAGAACGTTGTAAACAAGCTGATATATGTCCGCTTTTCCACATTGCTAAAATGGAATCCATAAGCAATGGATAACAAGCAGGAGAATGTTTTTGCTGTGTCAAATCCTTTGTCTGATATTAAATGCTGTACGACTACATCATCTATGGTGTCAGTGTCATTCCAGCCAAGCCGGTTTCCAATGCTCAAGATAAAATGCAGGCAGTCCACGTATTCCTCAAGCAATGGATTCGATTCACCTATCTTTCCACTACCGTTACAGTCCTGGCATTTTGAATACGGTTCAGCTCCCCGACCTTCCAGCAAGCTATCTAAATTCATTTGATAATTTTCATCGCCAGTGCCTTCGCATGTTGGGCAAAAATGCTCTATTTTCGTACGTGGCTCCCTGTTATTACTCCAATGCTTAAAGCCGCGCCATTCATTGGCACACTCGGCCAGCTCCACTTGTAAAGCGAGAATAAGGTTTGGCAGCAAGTCCTGCCCCTCAAGCCCCTTCTCTTTGATGATCCGATCATCAAGCGCCTTTTGCATTTCGAACATTTTTTGTAGATTCATTGTCCGCTCTCCTTTGCTCTAATCTTGTACCGTGTTTTACAACCCTTGCTAACTTGTTTCAATTCAGCAGTGAAACAGTCGAGACAAATATTTTCTTGTTTTCGGTGGTCGCCAGTGTTTTGTTTTAGCTGTTTAATATCTGATCGAAAAGCTAACCTTAAAGGCTTTTCAAAGATAGGCGAAGTATTTTCATGAGTATCCAATCCACATGTTTCACAGCATAATTTATTCACGCTATTTCCTCCTCAACGCCCATGCTGCAGCCGCATTTCGGGCAGCATGCATCTGGGCGGATTTATATATTTAAACTAAGTTCACAAATTATTAACAAAAATTCCCTTGGATATTTTTTCATTTCATGTAATAATACAGTTGTATTAAAAACAAAGGAGTGTTTAAAAATGAAATTGAAAAAAGTTTTAACTGGTTCTGCATTGTCCCTTGCTTTACTCGTTTCCGCTGCTCCTGCTTTTGCTGCAACCCCTACTGTAGATAGCACTAATCAGAAGGCAGTAACTCCTCAAGCTGAGATAAAAACTATCTATCTCACAGCTAACACTCGCGGAGAACTTGCCGATGTAACAGTATTTGCTGGGGTTAAATACTATTTAAAAGATGCCTGGCAGAACAATGACGGCACATGGACTGGCTTATATCAAGGTTGGTATTAAAAGTGTCTGAGAGATAAGAGGTTTTCCTCTTATCTCTTTTTTGTGGACAACTCCTGTTCCCTTTCTGATTTGCAGTAATCACATTCAGGGCAGCTGTATTCGATCATTTACTATTCGCCCATTCATCAAAGCTGTAGGCGTAATCAACACTCTCTATAAACCCTATTTCTTTTGCCTTCTGACGGATTTTCATACATCCTTCATAGCTGTAAGCCCAAATTTCTTTATAATCTCTTAATTCACCGTATTTCCCTGTGATGATAAAATGTCTAAAGCTATTGATTAGCTCCCACATATTACCGCCATGTGAAAACCCATTTGCTCTATAGCCTAATTGGTACGGATAAACATCTTCCCCTGTGTAATCGTCAACGAAGAACAGCTTTGTTCTAAATCTGAAATACGCTACCCGATCCTTTGACTTACAATAGAAAATACGTCTGTCTATGCTTGCGATAAGCTTTATCAGATCATTAATATCGTTCATGCGTTTTATTTGCTCAGTTGTCGCCATACCTTAACCCCCTATCCCCGGAAAAACTGCAATTCCAAAGAATAAAACCAAAACCATCGCCCCAATCAGCCAGCCATTTGTCTTGTCTCTTTTTGCAATAATTGCGTCATTGCCTATCATTTTCAGATCATCAGCCTGAGCAACGATCATAGGCACTTCCTCGACATTAACCTTTAAGTGTTCGGCCGCCTCGTAAATGGTCATCGCTTCGTCTTTCGTAGATTTGACTGCCCTCTGCAGCTCAACTTGTAAAGGGATCATTCTTCTTCCCCCTCGCAAAAGCATTCGCTTTCTTCATGTCCGCACTCTTCACAAATTCTTTCAACTTGCCACCCCTCAAAATGATAGTGAGGCAATGAAAAGTATTCCTTATAGCAACTCGTGCATGTTACAATTCCGTCACTGTCTGAATCCCAATTAGAGTAGGAATCTTCTTCTGTATAATCGCAGTACGGGCAAGTTTGTTTATCTGATAACTCATTCATTTCGCATCACCCTCCAATTCGTTTTGGGCAACTGTTATCGCAAAATTGAGATTGGTAATGATCTTCTCTAAAGCCTTTTTGTATCGTTTCCTATCTCCGCTAAGATGCTGAATCTCTTCTTGTGCCTGCCGGAACTGATGAACCGTTACTTCCTGCTGGCGCTTGTTTTCCTCAATGATTTCCTGCTGCTTAACAGACAGTTCAGCTTGCTCAATAAGCCAAGCAATTTCATTCTGCGGAATGTATGTCAGTTTTTTTAGACGTTCAATTCTCTCTTTCATGTCCGTTCCTCCCCCGCAGGGGAAAGCCCCTGCTATTAGAATTTGTGGCCGATCCTATAATCTAAACGAGACAGACCGCCCTTAATTGTTTGAATGATTGTTTCTCCGTGTTCTGGGGCTTCAAGGACATGTGCAGTGCCCTCATTCCCATCTAAAATAAGAATCTGTATTTTGCCCGGCTTAATTGCCTGTTCAATTGTTATATCTTTGCTTAAATTAATTTCCTGTGGTTTGTTCACCTAGCGCGCCCCCTGTGCATGTGCTATGATAGAAGTACCAGTTCATATCAGAGCATCGGGGCCAAGCGCTTCGGTGCTTTTTTGTGTTTATTAGTGATCCGGTTTCCATCCGGCCATCGTAAATGCTGGTGATGGTTTCAGATCCTCCCGGTAGACGATCGGATGTTTCTTCACGTATTCTGCCAGCTGTTCCGGTGTCATCTTCCACTCTTCAACCGGTCCTGGCTTGTAAGGATTGGATGCTTTGCTGTTCCATGGTATCTACCTCCTGAATTGATTTTGGGAATTTCCGTGCCGCCGAGCTTCTTACAATCAGAACCCATTCGGCTGGCGCATGCCTTAAACTGAGAGCAACGTGTCATACAGGCCATGAGCTTATCTTCTTCCTGCACCCACAACGGCCGATCGTCTGCGATTACCACGTTTAACAGTGGACTTTCCCGCCTTTCTTTTGAGTTTTTTCAGCTTGTCCAGCTCGATGAAGCCGAGTGACTTATCCAGAGCCAGCACCTTGAGTGGCGTATCGTAAAGCCGCTCATACAACTTGCGTTTGATGGCAAATTCCTTTGTTTCCACGCCCTTGATGTCAATGATCTCGATGCTGCCGTCAAGGTTATGAACCTCAAAGTCTGCAATATATTCAATCTTCCGAAAAGTTTTGCCGTTCTTTTTGAATGCCTCTTGCAGCAGGAACCGTGGCTGTAGCTTAAAATCTTTGATCTGCCTACTCACCTTGAGCCATTTAAGCTGCTCATAGTATTTGGCTTCGGCTCGGCTGTCGAACGTGATGCCGTCCACCTGTGTTTTTCTGGCGCCGTATTTATTTGCTGGCATGTGAAGCCTCCAAAAGTTCAGGATCTTCATAGATATTGCCGTACACTACTGAATATTTTGCAGTTGTCTTCAGACCTTGTGTTTTATATCCGTTAATTAAACCTTTACCGTTATTATTGATAACTTCGTATCCCCAGCCCTCATCAATCCAAATGACCTTAACATATGAAGTGTGAAATCGACCTGTAGGTGTTTTTCCGAAATTAGTATATAATTCACACGTTTCTTCCAAGATATCTCCCTCATAAATCTCCCGACCGTTCTTGTCCTTTAATCCGGTGTATTGCATTTTGTGGCAAGTCAGAAAATAATTAAATTGATCACAACCCTCTGCATTTTCTGGAATTGAATAAGGTATGCCCTCTGGTGTAATCCCTACTTCATAGATCATCTCTTGAGAGTTTTCATCCCAAGCACGAAACTTGATTTCCCTCATTATCCTTACCTCCCGTCATTTTCTTCCCATCGCTGAATCTGCTTTTCTTTTGCTGGTGCCGTCAGTATGATGGCCGGCAGCAGTATAACCGCTTTAAGCACTGCGCATCAGCTCCATTTGTCTGATCTTTTCCTCAAGCATCCGAATAGCCGGTGTGAGGTCCTTGCCGCCCTTTTGTTCAGCAGGCCCGAACAAATATATGCCCATGGATCCTATAACGTTCGTTTTCTCGTTCAATCCCAATCACCCAATCTATGATTTAATTCCATCCGGTTGCCCTGAATGATCACCGTGTAATACTTGCACATCTGGTAAATCCGTGACCCGAGCGCCTCGTCAACGTCCAGCAGATCGTCCGTTGTGAGCTCAGAAGAGACAAGCAGAGGCTTATGGTTCAGGTAGCGATAATTCACAACTGACTGGATCTGTTCGACTTGCCATTCGGTTGCCCTAGGCTTCCCATCAACTGGCTTGAATAAGTCATCAATGAACAGCACATCTGCTTTTCTCATGGCGTTCAGCTTTGTTTCAAGCTGGTCAAAGTCATTTTTCAGATCACTCATTCCCTCAACGTAAGGAAAGTACAGGCAGTAAGTGGATTTCTTCTTAATGAGATTGTTCATGATGGCCGTTAACAGATGCGTTTTGCCGCTGCCCGGCTGTCCCAGCAGAGCAATGCTATTGGCACGCTCTCCCTTGATCTTTTCAAAGTCTTTGAAGTATTCGACCGCACATTCATAGGCATCTTTGATCATTTGGGGCTTACCGTTTAATTTGAAGTTGCCGAACAGCAGCTTTTCGAATTTTTCTGTAATGCCGCTGGCTGCCATGAGCTTCGCTATTTTCTTTTGTTTCACACACTCACATTGTTTGGAATACGTCGTTTTCCATTCCCGAGCCTTATCCGGCGTGCAAACCTTTCCTGCAAGGTAATCATCTTCAAGAACCATTTCATCAAGTGATAGGCTGTCCAATGGCTTGTGTTCTTTTCTCAACCGCAGCTCAGTGTCTTTGTGGATGCGGTAGATCACAACGCCGCGATCCTTGCACTCAGAGCATTCATATTCAACCTTTTCTTCTGATGCGGCCTGTTCTGTTTCCCAGGAACGCGATCTTGCTTGTAGACCCTTCATCATTGCTTGGAACGCTGTGTCTATACTGACTGCTTTGTTTATTGCCATACTGTTGTTTCTCCTTTCTCTTTGGCTTAATGGGTTGGAGAGGATCGCCTCAATGTAGTTCAAGCCAACGTTGCTGCCTTTATTTCTGAAGGCTAGTTTCATAGCCTCCATGACCTTCTCTTCGCCGTAATCATCCACCATGTAGCCGATTCTTTGCGCCTCAATGGAGCCGATAGAACGAGCGACCTTATTTTCAAATAGCTCAAAAGCATTTTTCATTTTTGGATCAACCTCCTGTGTTTCTTGTGCTGGCGTTTCGTCCTGTGCCGGCTCCGATTTCTTCCCGTAATTCTTGGTGTTTTGAAGCTTTACATAATCAACAATGGTGACAATAATCCCTTTGTTCTGCTTCAAGCGCCTCGTTTTAATAAAGCCTGATTCTTCTAACTTACTGAGCGAATAACGCACCTTCTTTACGTCAATGGAAGCTTCTCTCGCCAATTCAGCAACGTTGATCATCGCTTCTCCAATCTTTAGAGATCCAAATGGTGCGAAAGCAGCCTCTTCGAGTAAGCACATATAAATCATCTTTTCGCGCCTGTTTGTAAATTGGCGAGAAGGGACAATAACATAACCCCAACCTTCCATATCCATGCCGCTCACCTACTTCCTTTCACACAGGGCTGTCAGTGCCTTAAAATCTATTTCTACCAATCTGAGAGACGGCTCGTTTGTCTTGAGAAAGTCAGTGACATACCTGGTGTACAAGTCTTTTCGCATATCTCGTCGGACAGTCTTCACAAGCCAGACATAACAGTGGGGGATAGGAACCTTGATCACTTCCCTTTCCATCAGCTAACCAACTCCGAAAAATGTATGATGCTGTTCAGTTGATTAGTGGCACGGCAATACTTGCATTTTTCACACCGTAAGGGCTTCTCTCCGCCGTATTTAACCTGAATAATGCGCTCCATTCTCTTTTCAATTTCTTCGAGCTCTACTTCCATTCGGCCCTCGTCTATATTGATAACCGCTTTGTCCGGTGGGTCTTCTTTAGACACTCCAACGATCAGGGGTTCAAGCCATTCGTTACGCCCTGTCATCCGTTTTTCAATTTCTGCGTAAAGCGCCATCTGAGCGATGTATCCGTATGCCTCAACAAATGAGCAATATCCTATTTCCGGGTCCCAGACTTTCTCCCGCAATGACCTTGCTGTTTTTAGATCGGAGAAACGGCCGCCAACTGGGTTGTATACGTCCAGCTTTCCTTTCCACGGAACACCGAACAATTCAGCAGTTACGATGACTTCCTTTTCTCCTTGAAGAACAAACATACAGAGATCATCATGTTGAATTGCCTCAATCATCAAATTAGCTAACTGATACTGCTTGTACAGTTGGCCTTTCTGAGTAAATAGTGAAGGTGTGTTCTTCTTAAATTCATCAAAAGCCTGTTCACCTTCAAGCCAGGCATGAACGTATTGACCGAAGAGAAGGGCCTCCGATGTTGGGGGCGTCCATTCTCCGTTAATCTTTGCCATTGTTGCTGCCTCACATTGAAGAAAGCTTTTATATTGAGAGTTCGACATGTAGTATCTATCAATCTCGTTAGAATAATAGTTCTCCTTGTTTAGCGCCGGTAGCCGCATTAGCAGGATCACCCGCCTTTTCTTTGCTATCAACAGGCTTGTCGGCTTGCTCTTTTTGCTTTTTGAACTCTTCCTCAGCCTTTGATTTTGTTGCACCTGTAGCCTTGGTATTGAAGTGATCTTCCTTCTTTGCCATACCGTCACGAAGCGCTGTATAAATGCGGCCTATTTTGAGAAAGTCTTGCTCTGTGAATTCATCTAAATTGCTACCGATGTACTCCTGAATCATTTCCTTAGTAACACCAAACTCTTTTTTAAAGAGAGACAGCGCGCTTCTGAGACGATCTTCCAAAGGCTCTTTATATCCACTAATCAAAGTTTTTTGACACATATCAACCGCAGCATCGACAATGTCACCAGGTATGACACCGAGAATACAAGCCCGGACACGTCGAGCTCCTTGGTTGGCAACCATTTCGTAAATATCGCGTGGATCATCTAGTTTTGTGATCTTTCCCTTTGCCTTTCTTTCGTGTTTAGCGTTGGCAGCATGTAGCTCGACGGATGATGTCTCTACAGGGGGCAGTGATTCAAAAGACAAAAAAACTGAAGAGACTAAAGATGACGGCTCTAAAAAAGTCGATGCGAGCAAACAATCTGCTGAAGCTCTGGGAATGAAAGTTAACCTGGGCGATGTGAAAATCATGAAAGACAAAATAAACGTCGGAATAAACATTGAAAATACTACTGACAAGGTTCTGACATTCTATCCAGACCAAGGTAATGCAGTTATCGGCAGCATGCAATTATCTGCAAACATGTTCTTGACTGATGGAGAAGTTGGCGGTGATGTTCAAGGCGGCGTTAAACAAGAAGGAGTTCTTGAGTTTTCAGCTCCTGATGGTAAAGAAATCGATGTTGATAGTGTTAAAGAAATTAAATTGAACTTCGGTGATGTTACAACTGATGACTTCATGAATAACAAAGCAGTTTCAATCACAGTACCAGTTAAGTAAGGAGATTTTGAACTGAAAAGAACAACTGAATTTGTTTTAGGTCTGATTGGCGGTATTTTTGGTTTTATTGGAGCCTTTTTGGCGTTAATCGTTGGTGGTCTTGACGCCTCTTTTAACTCATCTGGCACAAGTGATATTATCGGTTTAGGTTGGGGCGCTATCTTTCTCTCCATCCTTGGTATTGTTGCTTCTGTAATTGTTAGAAAGAAAGCAAAATTGGGCGGAATTTTACTCATCATTTCCGGTGTCGGTGGTCTGATTTGTATCTCTTTATTCTACTTACTGCCTGCTGTACTTCTTATTATCCCTGGAATCATGGGACTCGTTAGAAAAGACAAATCTCAGACAACAGCAGCGTAACGAAGAGCCCTTCAGAGGGCTTTTCTTTCACACTAAAACAGAACATACATTCCCATCAGGTGGTGCTACTATGACAATTCAGTTATCTCATCTAGAAGAAGAAGTAAAGAAGATTTATACAAAATTGAATATGCTTACTCCTGAAGAGGTTGACATGGAACGGATTGCGGCTGCTTTTCAGATTTGGATTCACTATGAAAGAAAAGGCAGCAGCATGTTTTGTATAAATGGTCTTTATAGCATGGTTTTGGATTCAAGTGCTTCTCGTCAACAGCAATGGGAGGACTTTGTTCATGAACTCGGGCATGTGATTAAACATTGCGGAAACCAATTCAATATGAATCGTATGTTCCGCCAACTGCAAGAGTACCAAGCTAATAGTTTCATGTATCACTTTTGTGTACCGACGTTCATGCTCGAAAAGATTTCGTTGCCGCGCATGCAATCAGAGGCTATAAAGTTAATTGGGGATACCTTTAACGTCACATATCCTTTCGCAGCTAAACGGCTTGAAATGTACAAAAGAAAACAGTTTTCTATTCTCTGGCATCAAAAGCTCTATCAACTAAATTATTAGAACAAGGAGGTAGCCACATGGCTAGTATTGAAAGACGCAGTGAAAAATCTTTTAGGTTAATTGTCGAAAATGGTTATGACGCAAACGGAAAAAGGGATAGAAGAAAGAAATCGATTCGTATCGAAGATCCAAAAATATTAAAGTCTAAACGGAAATTACAGGAGTACCTCGAGGATCAGCTGCACCGTTTCAGAATTGAAGTAGAGGCTGGCGAGTATATTGCTCCTGAAAAAGCTACATTCGAATCATTTGCAGGGAAATGGGTTGAAAAGAAACTCTTTAATAAAAGTGGAAAACCTTACTCTTATAAAGCATCCGAAAAATACTCAACTCACTTACACAACCACATCCTCCCTGCATTTGGACATAAACAAATAGATAAAATAAAAACCTTACACATTGTTGATTTTATAGATGATTTATCTAAAGATGGGGCTCGAAAAGATGGAAAGTCTGGCGGGCTTGGTGATAGAACGATTCTTGATGTATTTCAAACGTTACAGGCAATCTTCAAGACAGCCACAGAAGAATGGAAACTCATTAAAGACAATCCTATGGAGGGATTAAGTCAGCCACATGTGGAACCAAAAGAAATGCAATATTTTCAGACTGATGAAGCAGAAGAATGTATCCGGGTTTTATACGAAATTGATATAAAATGGCGTTTGTACTTTTTGGGTGCAATGATCGGCGGTTTACGGCGTGGTGAAGGACTTGCCTTTCAATGGCACTTGGATGTGGATTGGAACAGAGGCGGCTTCTATGTAAATCGCTCAATCTCTAAAACAGTCAACGGACAGCCGCTTGTAAAAGCACCTAAATCTCGCAGCTCAAAACGTTTTGTTAAAATGCCAGATTTCTATATGGAGGATTTAGCAAAGTATTATCGCATGTGGAAGAAGGAAAAACTTATGCTCGGTGATGCCTGGGAAGGTGAGGACAATCAATACATCTTTCATAATGGAATAGGAAAGCCATATTACTACACTACCCCCACTGCAAAGTGGGCAAAAATAAAAAAGAAGTATGGACTAAAAGATATTAGGCTCCATGATCTGCGGCATACGATGGTGGCTATCCTTATAGAAGCCGGTGAAAATATGAGTGCAATTCAAAAACGTGCCGGTCACGCAAGTAGAAGAATAACATCTGATATTTACGGCCATGTTACCGAAAAACTTGAAAATGAGACAGCTCAATATTTTGATCAATTTAATCCTAATTTGAAGGTGAAAAGCAACTAAATGACCCCAAAATAAAATTTTGGTCCCCAATTTGTCCCCAATTGCTTTTTTGGGTAATTGGCTCTGTTCCTGACAAACAAAAAAACCCTTATAGAATAAGGGTTCAAAGGTATGGAGCCAAGGGGGCTCGAACCCCTGACCTCTACACTGCCAGTGTAGCGCTCTCCCAGCTGAGCTATGGCCCCGTATGTAACGTCATATTTATTATAGATGATTTTTTTTTGAAAAACAAGCTGTTCCCTCTTGAAATGTCAGAAAAAATAAGGCTCCGGAAGAGCCTTATTTTTGGGTTTACATCATGATTAAAAGTAAAATCACACCGAGGATGATTCGGTAGATTGCAAAGGGGACGAGTTTGATTTTGTTAATCAGTTTTAAGAAGAAACGGACGACAAACAGCGCGACAACAAAGGCGCAGATAAAGCCGACGATGAAAAACGGCAACAGATCCGAGCTTAAACTGTCCCAGTGCTTCACAAGGCTTAAAAAGCTTGCTCCCATCATGATCGGCATCGCCATAATAAACGTAAAGTCGGCTGCCGCGCGATGGTTCAATCCAAGAATAACGCCTCCGGAAATGGTTGAACCGGAACGCGAGAAACCCGGCCACAGGGCAAGACATTGAAATAAGCCGACTCCTATCGCCTGCTTATAGGAAATGCGGTCGAGGGTGTCTGTTGCAACTTTCCGTTTATTCACCCAATCAGCAAAAAGCATCAGGACTGCCCCGGCGATTAAACCCACGGCTACAGTTTGAACAGAAAATAAATATTCATCAATGTAATCCTCAAACAAAAAGCCGAGAACAGCTGCAGGCACAAGTCCGACTGCAATTTGTGCAATGCTTAATTTATGTCCCTGCTTCTGGTCGCTGGTAATATTCTTTTTCAGGCCGAGCAAATTCAAAATCCGGTCTTTAAACACGATGGCCACTGCTAAAATAGAACCAAGCTGAATCACCACTTTGAATGAGTTGGCAGCTTCTTCTGACATCAGATTGCTTGATTTAAGCCAGATATCGTCTACTATGATCATATGTCCTGTCGAAGAAACCGGCGCGTACTCTGTTAACCCTTCTACGATCCCTAAGATGGCAGCTACAAACAATTCCCATAGAGTCATGATTTGATTCTCCCCATTAGACATTTATTTTTTTACATAACGGGAGCTTTCCATAAATGGAAAGCCCGTCTTATATAACTATAAACGAAAATCACACTTTATGCCCTGACGTATTTTCATTTTTTTCTTCGTCGTATAAATGTGACCGCATTTTAAACCAGTCAAATAAATGTGTCGTAATGACTTTAGCAACTGCATAGCCCGGAATGGCAAGAATGATTCCAACCACACCAAACAGCTTGCCGGCTGTTAACAGCAGAAAAATAATCGTAATGGGGTGGATGTGAAGGTTTTTCCCCATAATTTGCGGAGAGATCAGCTTCCCTTCGATCAGCTGAACAATTGTCCATACGATCACCAGCTTAAGCAGCATGAGCGGTGATGTCACTATGGCGATGATAATCGCTGGCGTAATGGCAATCGTCGGCCCTAAATACGGAACGATGCTTGTACAAGCCGCAATGATGGCAAGCAATGAAGCATAATCCAGCCCGATAATCAAATAACCGATAAACAGCAAAAACCCGATACAGAAGCTGACAATGATCTGGCCTCTGATATAAGAGCTTAACCGATGATTCATTTCGCTTAAGACTGTGTATGTCTGTTCTTTTAATCGTGTCGGCACAAACTTCAGTATATAGACCGGCAACTTCTTTCCATCTTTTAATAAATAGAAAAGAATAAACGGAACCGTGACAATCGAAATAATAACCTCAGTCAGAGCACCGATAAAATTCCCAACACCGGTGAAAGTACTGTTCACAATCGTAGCCGCCTGATCTGAAATCTTTGTTGCAAGATCAGATATATTGATGTTCATCGTTTGCTGGGCCTGATTGACGAAGTTGCTGCCGATCAGCTGTTTCGTCTGATTTTCAACGATATCCACATATCTCGGGATATTGTCAATCAAACTCATAATTTGTTCTTTTAAAAAGGGGATGATGGACACGATCGTGATCGTGATCAGTCCGATAATCAGTAGATATAACAGGAAAATCGTATAGATTCTTCTTACTCTTCTTCTCTCAAGGAAATCAACGATTGGGTTTAACAGATAAAAAACAATCCCTGTTAAAATAATCGGCAGTGAAATTGTTTTGAGAAGAACTATAATCGGGGTGAAAATAAATGATGTTTTTGTAAAAACGAGAATATTTAAACCAATCAGCAGCAGCACAAGCAAAAATAAAACAAACTTATTGTCCAAGAAGAATTGTTTAAATCTGCCGCTCCATGTTTGCAACATCTCCACTATCGTTCCTCCGTCATACATAGTTTAATTAAATTGTACACTATCGTCCCTATAATGAAAAATAAAAACCGTTAATCGCTGGCATGTGGTTTGTTCTATCATGTGCTTTTCTCCTTTTTGAGCTATAATTTAGCTATATCATGCAAAAGGAGCGATAAGAATGATACGTTTTGCCATAGTAGGAACAAACTGGATTACAGACCGCTTTCTTGAGTCAGCAGCGGAAATAAAAGATGTTCAGCTGACAGCTGTTTATTCGAGATCAGTTGAACGCGCTGCCGAGTTTGCCGCTAAACACGGCGCTGAGCACATCTTCTCAAACCTACAGGAAATGGCGGCAAGCGATTGCTTTGATGCTGTATACATAGCCAGTCCCAATGCTCTTCACAAGGAGCAGGCCGTTCTCTTTATGAACCATGGCAAGCATGTGCTTTGTGAGAAGCCGTTTGCTTCAAATACGAAAGAAACGGAACAGATGATTACAGCAGCTCAGGAAAACGGCGTTGTCCTCATGGAAGCGCTGAAGACCACTTTCCTGCCAAACTTCAAAGAGCTGAAGAAACACTTACATAAAATCGGAACCGTCCGCAGATTTACCGCAAGCTACTGCCAGTACTCCTCACGGTATGACGCGTTTAGAAACGGAACCGTCTTGAACGCATTTAAGCCTGAGCTTTCCAACGGGTCATTAATGGATATCGGCGTTTATTGTATTTATCCTGCTGTCGTGCTATTTGGCGAACCGCAGGACGTGAAGGCGAACGGATATGCTTTATCTTCCGGAGTAGATGGAGAGGGGACCGTCATTCTGTCTTACGACGGGTTCGAAGCCGTTCTGATGCATTCTAAAATCTCTACTTCCTATGCTCCGGCGGAAATTCAGGGTGAAGACGGGACGATTGTAATCGATACAATTCAGCAGCCTGAACGAGTGGAAATCCGCTATCGAGACGGCCGTCTGGAAAACATTTCGATTCATGATCCTAAACCGGCGATGTTCTACGAAATAGAAGAATTTGTCACGCTCATAAAAGAGAACAAGCCGGAATCTGAAGACAATACATTTGAACGGTCTTTGATCACCGCCAAAATCATGGAAGAAGCAAGAAAGCAGATGGGGATTGTATACCCTGCTGATCAAGCGTAAAAAAATCCGCCCGCGTGCCAATGCCGCGGCGGATTTTTTATTAGACAATCGGAGAAGACGCCTTCCTTTTTAAAAGCACCTGTTGTTCATAATTTTTTATGTCATGGAGCCATTCCTCTTTTACCGGCACGCCCATTTGCTCACAGTAGGAATCCCAGACGGCCCCGAAAGGATATGTTTTAAATTCCTCCATCAGCGCCAGCCTTTCTGTAAATCGGCCCTCTTCCTGTAATTGTTTTAAATAGTCGTTCGGGAGAAGCAATGCATACAATAAAGCTTTGATCATATTTCTCGTTCCGATGGTCCAGGCGGCAACACGGTTAATGCTGGCATCGAAAAAGTCCAGACCGATAGCGACCTTCTCGAGAGCCTGATTGCGTACAATTTCAAGCGCGATTTCTCTCAATTCATCATCTAAAATCACAACATGGTCGCTATCCCAGCGAACGGGCCGGGACACGTGCAAGGCGAGTTTGTCTGTATAAAGCAGCATGGACGAAATCTTGTTTGACACCGTTTCAGTCGGGTGATAATGGCCTGTATCCAGCAAACAAAGCTTTTGATTCGTCAAAGCGTAAGCCAAATAAAATTCATGAGAGCCGACAACATATGATTCGGAACCAAGTCCGAACAGCTTGCTTTCGACTGAATCAAGATTGTGTTGTTCACTGATCTCCACTGCGAAGATCCGATCCAGTGATTCTTTTAATCTTATACGCGGTGTCAGCCTGTCACTCGGGATATCCTTATAGCCGTCGGGAATCCAAATATTCGTCAAGCAAGGTGTTCCTAGTTCTTTCCCGAAGTATTCCCCAATACGGCGGCACGCGATGCAATGCCTGATCCAAAATTTCCTGACGTTCGGGTCGGGGTGTGAAAGGGTGAGTCCGTCAGCCGCTTTCTCATGCGAAAACAAGGTCGGATTAAAATCTAAACCGAGACCGAGATCTTTCGCCCATTTCACCCAGTTTTCAAAATGATACGGCTTCAATTCATCCCGTTCTGCCGCTTCCCCGTTTGTTTCTGCGTATATCGCATGCAGGTTCACGCGGTGCTTTCCCGGAATAAGAGAAAGAGCCTTCTCCAAATCTCTTCTTAATTCTTCAGGGGTTTGCGCTTTTCCGGGATAATTGCCGGTCACGTCAATTCCGCCTGAAAGCTCGCCTTTATTTACTTCAAAGCCTTCAATATCGTCACCCTGCCAGCAGTGGATTGAAATGGGCACTTGCTTTAATTGCCGAAGCGCCTCTTCAACATCAATTCCCCATTTTTCATATGCCTGTTTTGCATTGTTATAATTGGCTTTTATGGTCATGCGGCTCTCTCCCTTTTTCGGTTTTTTAATCCAAATAAAAAACTTCCTTAAGATCTATCGAAACAGGACTGAAATCTGGATTTGTTTTCATGAATGGCGCCATCGATTTCCACCATCTCCGGCAAACTTCTGTATCCGCCATCTTTCTCCACTTTTCTTCATCTTCTATTTCTAAATAAGCAAATAACCGGCCTGTTTCCTCGTCTAAAAAAATGGAATAATGGTGCGCTCCGTGAGCTTTGAGTGCTTCTTCCATTTCTGGCCAAATGTCATCATGCCGCTGTTTGTATTCCTCGTACTTGTCTTGGCGGACAAACATGATACTGGCTTTTCTTTTCAAACCTGATCACCTCTTCACCTTTTAGATAGCGCTTTCAAAACAGTTTGCTGAAATGACTGAATGATCGTGCTTCTGTCAATGTCTTTAGGTGTAAACACTTTGATCGGTAAGGAATCTCTGACAGCTTGCCGAGCTGCTGTTATGTCTTTGACTTCTTTGGCAGCAATCATTTGCATCAGCAGATTTCCGATGGCGGTTGCCTCTATGGGCCCTGCGTATACCGCTTTTCCGCTCATGTTTGCCGTTAATTGATTTAAGAAATCATTCCGGGCTCCGCCGCCGATGATATGGAGCTTCTGAATCGGTTTTTCCGTGATCGTTTCCAGCTCTTTGATGGCTATCGCATAGATGATGGCTAAATTGGTGTAGATGCAGCAGGCAAGTTCACCTGCAGTACGGGGGATCTTTTGGCGGGTTTCTCTGCAATAATGTTGGATTTCCTCTATCATGCTGTCTGGATTCAGGAAACGTTCATCATTTAAGTTGATAAATTGCTGGAATGGTTCTGTTTTTAGGCCTTCCTCTGCAAGCTGCTGAAAAGAGTAATTCGTTTGTAATTGCTGTTTTACTTCTTGTATCACCCACATGCCGATAATGTTTTTGAGAAAGCGAATGGTGCTGTTTGCGCCGCGTTCATTTGTATAGTTGTTTTTCAAAGCCTGTTGAGTTAATATCGGCGTTTTGTTTTCAACCCCGATTAACGACCATGTTCCGCTGCTGATATACGCCCAGCTATCGCTTACGCCTGGCGCCGCGATGACGGCCGAGGCAGTGTCATGCGTTGCGACTGTTATCACCTTGCAAGCCGGCAGGTCATAATCCGGGAACCAATCATTTCTCAGCATCCCGAGCTCACACCCCGGTTCAGTCAGCGGCGCAAATTGATGTTCGTGAACAGACACGGCTTTGAGCAATTCAAGGTCAAGCTTTCCGGTTGAAACATTGAGAAGCTGTGTTGTCGACGCATTTGTGATTTCTGTCACCGCTTTTCCGGTTAGACAATAGCCTAAATAATCGGGAACCAGCATCATTTTGTCTGTCGTTTTCAGCAGCTCGCGGTCTTCTTCATACAATTGATAAATCGTGTTAAAAGGCTGAAATTGTATTCCTGTTTTTCGATAGATTGTGTCTTTTGACAGGGTTTGTTCCAGTTTGCCTATCGTGTGATCTGTTCTTCTATCCCGGTAGGACATCACTTCCCGCAAACGGTTTCCTTTTTCGTCCAGTAAGGCATAATCAACCGCCCATGTGTCAATTCCGACGGTGCATCGTTCATACCCTAGCTCTTTCACCTTTTGAAGCCCTTGCAGGATTTGTTTTAGCAAACGGTCAATATCCCAATAGCAATGTCCGTCTCTTTGAATGAAGCCGTTAGCGAATCTGTGAATCTCTTGTACTTCAAGCTTTCCTTCCTTCAGCTCACCTACCATGACCCTCCCGCTTGACGCGCCTATATCAATGGCAGTATAAATCATTTCTTCACCCTCTCTTCGGAAGGGGAACAGCTGTTACTTTCACCTCTTTGTCTTCAAGCGCTTTTACCGATACCGGATCAAGTCCAGAATCAGTAATAAGGCGGCTGATATCCTGCAGCGAGGCAATATGTGAAAACTCACGGTTCCCCCATTTGCTTGAATCGGCCATCAAAATGGTCTGATCAGACCTTTCGATCATCCGTTTTTTGAGCAGCGCCTGCCACTCGTTTGAGTCACTCATCCCGTTGTTGATATCAAAGCCTTTACAGGACAGAAAGGTTTTATTGACATGATAGGTCTCAAGCGAACGCTCAGCCAACGGTCCGGCAAACGATAATGATTTTTCCAGCAAAATCCCTCCTGTTGAAATGACTGAGATGTTTTCTTTATTGCTGAGTTCAATAGCTGCCTTCATTGAGTTTGTAATAACGGTGAGCTCAATATCAGGAAGTATTTTCGCCATGTGCCAGGCGGTGGTGCTTGCATCGAGAATGATTCGGTCTCCGCTGTTTACATATTTGACCGCTTCGGAAGCAATGGCTTTTTTTTCTATGACATTTGTGATTTCCCGTTCAGAAAAATGAACTTCTGATTTCTGCTGTTCAATACTGACCGCTCCTCCGTGGCTCCGGCTCAGTTTATGTTCTTTCTCAAGCTTCTCAAGATCGCGCCGAATGGTTTCTTCTGTGACAGAAAATATGTCACTTAATTCGGATACGCGGATACTTGAACGCATATTCACTATTTCCACTATTTTTTGCTGCCGTTCTGCTACTAGCATTGGTAACGCCCTTCCTCATATCGTAATCCGTCTTATTGTTTTTTTATCATAGCATACTTCTAACGCGTGAACGCAGCAGGTACGCCGCCGTCTACCGTGATCATGCAGCCCGTGGTTTTTCCGGCTTTAGAAGAAGCGAAGAATGCGATGGCTTCAGCAATGTCCTGCGGGTAAATATTGACGAGCAGAGCTGTGCGTTTCCGATAATGTTCCTCAAGCTGCTCTGGTTCAATCCCATACGCCGTGGCCCGTTCCTCCCGCCAGCTTGACCCCCAGATTGCCGATCCTTGAAGAACCGCATCAGGCAAAACGGAGTTGACCCGAATGCCATATTCTCCGCCTTCTGCTGCGATACACCTTGCCAAATGGGTTTCAAGCGCTTTTACCGAGCTATAGGCAGCGGCGTTTTTGCCCGCATAAACAGAATTTTTTGATCCGACAAACACCATGCTTCCGTCTCTGTTTTGCTGTTTCATTTGTTTAAACGCTTCACGTGCCACAAGGAAGTAGCCTGTTCCTAATACATTCATATTAAGATTCCATTCTTTTAAACTTGTTTCGTCAAATGGGCTTGATGTGGCCAGCCCGGCATTATTCACGACGATATCAATTCCGCCGTAAGCAAGAGCCGCTTGTTCAAAGGCTGACTTTACTTCCTCTTCCTTTGTCACGTCCATTTTGACAGCCATTGCCCGCTCTTCTCCGTATGCATCGTTTATTTCCCCGGCAATTTTCTGCGCGCCTTCTATATTAAGATCCGCTGCGATCACGTGCCCTCCTTCAGCTGCAAAGCGGCGGCATGCTGCACTTCCGATTCCGCCGGCTCCTCCTGTGACGAACGCTACTTTACGGGAAAATTCTGCTTCCGGCGGAGCCAGCGTGAGCTTATATAATTCGAGCGGCCAATATTCGACATGATAGGATTCATTTTCATTCAAAGAAACAAAGTGCCCCAGAGCTGTTGACCCTTTCATAACAGCGATAGCCCTTCGGTATAAAGCGCCGCTCACTTTAGACATGGCATCACTTTTCCCCGTACTCACCATTCCGATGCTAGGAATCAATATCACCCGCGGGGCTGATTCGAAGATTTGATCTCCATCCTGCTGATGGCGTGAAAAGTAAGCCTGATAATCTGATGAAAAACGCTCGACTCCTGACTTGATCAGATCCGCCAGCTTATGCACATCTTGAGTTTCCGGATTCCACTCAATGTACAGCGGAACCCGCTTTGTATGAACAAGGTGATCCGGGCATGCCGCACCAATTTGCGAGAGCGATGGCGCTTGAACACTGTTTACAAATTCTAAGACATCGTCATGATCATCATAGGAAAGGATCATTTTCTTCTCTTCACTTACAACGCCTCTGATTACAGGCATGATGCCTGCCAAGATTTGTTTTCTTTGATCTTCCGGCAGCGGCTGATATCTTTTGCCTCCGAATATCTCATGTTGATTGACACGGCCATTAATGTACTGCTTGGCTTCTTGGATGATAGATATCGTTTTTTCATAACATTGTTCAGACGTCTCTCCCCAAGTGACTAAGCCGTGTTTCTCCATTAACACAAGCTCAGCGTCGGGATTGCTCGCTACGCCTTCAGCGATCATTTTAGATAAAGTAAATCCGGGGCGTACGTATGGCACCCATACAAACCGGTTTCCGTATATGTCTTCAGCGATTTGTTTTCCATTATCAGCGCAGCATATGCTGATAATCGCATCGGGATGGGTATGGTCAATATGAGTGTATGGCAGAAAAGCGTGTAACAGCGTTTCAATTGAAGGGCGGGGA
Source organism: Bacillus sp. RHFS10 (assembly GCF_016757475.1). Taxonomy (NCBI): domain Bacteria; kingdom Bacillati; phylum Bacillota; class Bacilli; order Caryophanales; family Bacillaceae; genus Bacillus; species Bacillus sp. RHFS10. The sequence continues at coordinate 1,068,275 of NZ_JAESPO010000002.1, read as the reverse complement.
TGTTTGCTGTCTATCATACAATGAGACAAGTAGTCTACCATTTCTTCATCTGACATTTGATCCCTTTCAATCAGCGGGCGGATGTCATCTAATTTCAAACCGGTAAAGTTATGCGCTTTCATTGTGGCCAAATCCGAGCCGCTTCCTTTCACCCACATCACTTCTGTTTCACGGCCTCTGAAATCCTTTTCCGTTGTTTTCATAGACGTATTTCCGCCGCCCCAGTTGCAGACAGTGCGATCGGATCCGATCAGATTGGATCTGTACACCAATTCTTCTACACCTTTCGGCAACTGTGCAGCATGCTCTGAATCCCATACATGTTTCACCATATTTGATATTCCTCCGTCCCCTTTTATTTGTATCCGTTTTCATTATATACTATCTTTGTTTATTTTTGAATTACATTTGTTTATTTTTGTTTTTTAATAAAAAAAGAAAGCAGCTGATGCCGCTTTCTCTTTCCATTATTATCAATCAATTTTAAATTTCTTCGTGATGTCCTGAAGTTCTTCCGCCATGTTTGCCAACGTCTCAGCTGATGAGCTGATTTCTTCCATGGACGCAAGCTGTTCTTCCGCCGAAGCTGCGATGTCTTGAATGCCTGCTGAGCTTTCTTTCGCCACTCCGGAAATGTCTTCAACCGCACTTGACACTTCCTGTGATCCTGCTGACAGCTGTTCAACCGTCGCGTTCAGGTTTTGCAATTCGCCGGAAATTTGGGTTGTCATCTCGTAAATTTGTTTAAAGCTTTCCGCTGTTTGATCAGTAATCTGCAAGCCTTCCTTCACTTCATGATTCACAGATTGGAACATCGACAGCGAAGTGCTGATTTCTCTGACAATCTCTTGAATTAACCCTTCAATTTCCTTGGCGGAGCCTGCTGATTGTACGGCAAGTTTTCTGACCTCTTCCGCAACTACTGAGAAGCCTCTTCCGTATTCACCTGCTCTTGCCGCTTCAATCGCAGCATTTAATGCCAGCAAATTGGTTTGATCAGCAATGCCGTTAATCACATTCAAGATGCTTGTGATGTCTTGCGATTTTGTTTCAAGACCCTTCACAACCGCTTCCGCTTTTTGAACGGATTGGTCGATTGTTTTCATTTGTCCGACTGTATGCTCGACCAGTTTTTCTCCGCTGCCCGCCGCCTCAGAGGACTGTATCGATGACTTCGTAATGGTTGAAGAGGCCTGAGCCACTTTTGAAATCCCGTGGTTCATTTGGGAAAGATGGTCTGAGCTTGTCTCCAGTTTCTCGCTTTGCGCCTCGTTGCCATCTGAGAACTGTTCAATGGCGAGTGTAATATGTTCAGTTGCCTTGCTCGTCTGGGCCGCGCTTGCCGTCAGCTCTTCAGAAGATGATGCCACGTTTTCTACAGACGTTTGAATGACACCAATGACAGAACGCAATGAGGCAGACATTTCGTTAAAGCTTTTGCCCAGCTGCCCAAACTCGTTTTTCGAGTGAATGTCAATGGATTCTGTCAGATCTCCGCTGCTGATTTTCGCAGATGTTGAGACCAGTTTTCTTAACGGCTTGGTGATGGCACTGATAATAAAGAGAATAAGTATGCCGCCGATCACAATTGATACGCATAGAATAATCACGGCTGTGTTCAGTACCGGACTTGAAGCTTCTTGCAATTCACTGACAAAATAGGTGCCCGCAATTTTCCAGCCTGTCAGCTTATTGGTCGTAAACGCCATTTTCTTTTCTTTGCCTTCAAAAGTATATTGAAATGACCCTTTTTCTTTGGAATACACTTCGTTTGTCCAATCGCCGGATCCATTGGTTCCAGGCTTAATCGTTGGGTGGGCGATATATTTTTTGTTTCCTGTTGTGATAAACGCGAAGCCTTCTTTACCGATTTTGATTCTCTGTGAAGCGGATAGCACTTCATCCAGATTTAAATCAAGCGCTATGACCCCTGAACCATCTTTTGTTTGCTTTGAGATGGTAATAACGGTATCCCCTGTCGCTTTGTCAGTATACGGCTCAGAGAAAACAGCCTGTCCTTTTTTTGCAACGGCTTGTTTGTACCAGTCACGCTCTGTCGGATCAAAGCCCTTTGGCACGCCGCCTTCAGGATATTTGTAAAGCTTTTTATTTTCTGAAGCCGCATAGATGGCACCTACATCGGTATTCAATGTTGTATACTGCTTAAATTTCTCATTCAGTGAGGCTTTATTTTTGTCTTGCAATAAATTTTTATCGATCGTCTCACTGTAATAATCAAGTGCTGTTACCTTATGATTCAATTTGTTTTGCAGCGTGCTGTTGAGTTCTTCAACGTTCCCTATTGCACTATTCGCCAGTTCACTGTCTAGTGCGTTCCATGCTGATTGATAACTGAAATATGCTAATACCCCAACCGGCAAAATAAGCACTGCCAGAAACGCAGCGATAAGCGGTTTGCTGATTGATGGCTGTTTGATCCACTGTGTGAATTTTCCCATTCTTGTTGACTCCTCCTTTAAGCTAAAACTAATATCGTCAAACCAGGATAAAAGGTTTAATAAAAAAACTAAAAAAAACACCCAAGCACAGAGACTTGGGTGTTTTGGCTTATTATTCAATTTTGAATCGACTGGTCATATCGCGAAGCTCTTCCGCCATAGACGAAAGGGTTTCTGCTGACGAGCTGATTTCTTCCATCGAAGCAAGCTGCTCTTCGGCTGACGCCGCGATATCTTGGATATGAGCTGAGCTTTCTTTTGAAATCGATGCAATGTGCTCGGACGCTCCCGAGACTTCCTCGGAGCTGGCAGAAAGCTGCTGCACCGTCGCACTCATGTTTTGCAGTTCGCCGGCGATTTGGTTCGTCATTTCAGAAATGCGAGTAAAGCTCATTTCTGTTTTATCTGTAATATCCAGACCTGTCTGCACCTCTTGATTGACAGACTGGAACATGCCGAGAGATGTATTGATTTCCTTCACAATTTCGATGATTAATCCTTCAATCTCTTTTGCTGAATCTGCTGATTGAACTGCCAGTTTTCTCACTTCTTCCGCTACAACGGAGAAGCCGCGGCCGTACTCCCCTGCGCGCGCCGCTTCAATCGCTGCGTTTAATGCCAGCAGGTTCGTCTGGTCAGCGATGCCGTTAATCACACGCAAAATATTGGTGATATCTTTCGATTTCGTTTCCAATCCGCGTACGACTTGTTCGGCTTCTTTAACGGACTTATCAATGACGTTCATTTGGCCGACAGTTTGATGAACAAGCTTGCCGCCTTCGCTTGCGATTTCTGTCGATTGAACAGATGAATCTGTGATGACTTCAGAAGCTTGGGCCATATTTATCAAACCGTCATTCATTTGATAAATGTGCTCTGCTGCCGTTTCAATGTTTTCGTTTTGTTTTTCATTGCCGTTAGAAAATTGTTCAATTGCCAATGTAATATGCTCTGTTGCTTTGCTCGTTTGTCCGGCTGATGCAGTCAGCTCCTCAGAGGAAGCGGCAACGTTATCTACTGAATCCTGGATGGCGTGTATGAGAGAACGCAGTGACGACGCCATATTATTAAAGCTTTTGCCGAGTTCGCCCAATTCATCTTTTGAACGGATATCAATGGTTTCCGTCAAATCTCCCTCGCTGATCCGCTTAGAGGAGCCCACAAGCTGTTTCAGCGGCGTTGTAATCGACCGAATGACAAATGTCATGACGATAATCCCTATGATAATAGCTGCAGCCAAGACAATTAAAGCAAGGTGAAGGACCGGCTGGGCTGCCTCATGAATTTCATCCAAATACATGGTGCCCCCGATTTTCCATCCCGTTAACTTATTCGTATCAAAGGCCATTTTTTTCTTATCGCCGTCCATGGTGTATTGAAAATCGCCTTTATCGGCATTCAGCATCTTCTCAAGATAGTCGCCTTTCAATTCAGTTCCCGCGGTTTTATTGGGATGGGCGACAACTGTTTTGTCCTTTGACATAATAAATGCGTAGCCATGTTTGCCGATGTTGACTTTCTCGGTTGTTTTCAGCAGATTTTCAATCGTCATGTTGATTGCGATAACGCCTGAACCATCTTTTGTCTGCTGGGCGATTGTCACAACCATTGTGTTCGTAGAGGCTGTTTTATAAGGATCCGTCACAACAACTTTTCCTTTATTCGCAACCGCTTTTTTGTACCAGTCACGTTCAACCGGATTATAATCGCTCGGCATCTGCAGTTCCGGATAACGGGTAAAATGACCGTCTTTGTCACTCGTATAAATAGATTCTATATCTTTATTGATTTTGATATACTGTGAGAATTTCTCTTTAATGTTTGCATTGCTTTTTGCATCGTATTTTTGTTTTGTCAGCCATTCGCTGAAGTAAGCGGCGCTGTCTTCTTTTTCTCCGATACTGGTATTGATAATTTCGTTTAACTGCTGTACATTTTCTAATGCGCTCCCCATCATCTGTCTGTCGAGTGAGCTGCTTGCCGTTTGATACGCAATCGCCGCCAATATGACAACCGGTATAATGAGGATCGACAGAAAGGAAACGAGAAGCTTCCGTGTAATTGATCTTTGTTTTATGAGTTGGAGTATTTTTTTCATCATTCATTTCTCCTTTTTTATGCTACCCTTCATATCGGCAGGAATGGGTAAATATATACAGTAAAAAAGAAGAAATTTAACAAAAGTAACTAATCACCCATCATCATATAGTTATTTAGACCTGTTTTTCATCCACCTTAAATCGTTTTGTCAGGTCACGAAGTTCTTCAGACATTCTTTCAAGCGTCTGTGCTGATGAACTGATCTCCTCCATGGATGCCAGCTGTTCCTCGGCTGAAGCGGCGATATCCTGAATGCCGTCTGAGCTTTCTTTAGAAATTGCTGTGATATCATTTGAAGCAGCGGAAATTTCTTGAGCTCCCGCTGACAGCTCCTCAACCGTCGCATTCATGTTTTGCAGAGTTGAAGCAATTTCTTTGGTCATGTGCGAAATATCTTTGAAGCTTTGTTGTGTTTCATCCGTGATGACAAGCCCTGTTTCAACTTCTTTATTTACAGACTGGAGTACGTCCAATGATGTATGAATTTCTTTCACAATATCGATGATCAGTGTTTCAATTTCTTTTGCCGAGTCAGCTGACTGTACCGCTAGTTTCCTCACTTCTTCAGCGACGACCGAGAAGCCTCGTCCGTATTCCCCGGCTCTTGCGGCTTCAATGGCGGCATTTAAAGCCAAAAGGTTGGTTTGATCCGCAATGCCGTTAATGACACGTAAAATATTCGTGATATCCTTCGATTTGATTTCTAGCCCTTTCACCACTAGTTCCGCTTCTTTCACAGAGTGATCAATCGTATTCATTTGGCCGGCCGTTTTCCGGACGAGTGTCTCACCCTTGTTTGATAGTTCTGTCGAGTCTGCGGATGTTTCTGTAATTACCACGGCAGCCTGCGCCAGTTCAGCTAATCCATCGTTCATTTCATTAATTTGTTTGGTTGTCGTCTCAATTTTACCGCTTTGGCTCTCACTGCCGTTTGAAAATTGCTCAATGGCCATGGTAATATTCTCAGTTGCCTTGCTTGTCTGGTCGGCGGATGCAGTCAGTTCCTCTGATGATGAAGCAACATGATCTACCGAGTCTTTGATTCCTTGAATGAGAGAGCGGAGCGATTGTGCCATATGATTGAAGCTCTGGCTCAGAACGCCAAGTTCATCTTTTGATTTGATTTCTATTGTTTCGGTTAGATCGCCTTTACTTATTTTTTCAGCTGATGCGACAATGTGTCTCAAAGGCTTTGTGATGGACCGAATCACAAAGTAAATCGCCGTCATTCCGGCTGCGATGGCAATCGCCAGTACGATTGAAGCCATGATCAGAACTCTGCTTGCAGCATCGTGGATCTCGTCCGCATACATCGTGCCGCTGATTTTCCAGCCTGTTGTTTCGCTTGTGGCAAACACCATTTTCTTCTCTTTGCCATTGTACGTATACTCAAAGTCGCCGCTTTTATTCGTGTAGAGTTTATCAACCCAGTCCCCTTTTAACTCTGTTCCCGCTTTTTCTCCGGAGTAGGCGATGACTTTTTTGTTTTGGCTTAAGATAAAAGCATAACCTTCTTTTCCGATATTGATTTCTTTCGCTGTTGTGACCAGGTCATCAATTTTCATATCAATGGCGACAACGCCTGATCCATCCTCCGTCTGGCGGGCGATGGTGACGACCATTTTTCCTGAGGAAATCGATTCATAAGGTTCAGTGACGATTGTTTTGCCTTTATTGGCTATCGCTTCTTTGTACCAGTCTCGTTCCAAAGCACGAAAGTCACTCGGCATGTCTGCGTATGGATAACGTGTGAAATCCCCGTCTTTGCTGCTGGAAAACACCGCAGCGACATTGTCATTCATTTGGATAAATTGTTTAAATTCCTTTTTTAGCTCTGTTTTCTTTTTATCTTTAAATTTATCTGCTGTCGCCCAATCGCTGAAAAACGCGAGGCTTTTTTCAGTCGTGCTGATTTTATCATCAATGATATGATCTAATATTTGAACGTTTTCCTTTGCGCTTTGCGTCATCTGGATATCAAGAGAGGCAACTGCTGATTGATAAGCGCTTACCGAAAGGGCGGTAATAGGAACAATTAAGATCAGCAGGAAAGAAATAATAAGTCTCCTGGCAATTGATGACCTGCGAATCGTAGTGAGTGTTTTTTTCATTTCTTTTCGAACCCTCTTTCAATAATTTACAAATTATATCGGATAAAATTCCTTTATATTACATTGAAAATGAAGGAAAAAGTGAAAAATAGTTCTAAATTCACCGTGTTCACTAGTACTTTTTTATTATTTACCGCACGAAAAAACAGCGCCTGAATAAGCGCTGTTTTTCTTCTTTTATTCGATTTTGAATTGCTTTGTCAGATCACGAAGCTCTTCTGCCATCTGCGCTAGAGTGGTCGCTGATGAACTGATTTCTTCCATAGAAGCAAGCTGCTCCTCAGCTGAGGCGGCAATGTCTTGGATGCTTGCCGAGCTTTCTTTCGACACATCGGCAATGTCGCTGACGGCAGTTGAAACATGCTGTGAACGGTCCGACAGCTGTTCGACGGTGGAATTCATCGTCTGCAATTTACCCGCGATTTCGTTTGTCATGCTGAAAATGCTCTGAAAGCTTTCTTTTGTATTGTCTGTGACAACAAGTCCGGACTGCACTTCCTGATTGACCTCTTTAAACATGTGAAGGGAGGTTTCGATTTCTGCTACGATTTCTTGGATCAGCTTTTCGATTTCTTTTGCTGAATCGGCTGATTGAACAGCCAGTTTGCGCACTTCCTCCGCTACGACAGAGAAGCCGCGTCCTGATTCCCCGGCACGCGCCGCTTCAATGGCTGCGTTTAATGCCAGCAAGTTTGTTTGGTCAGCGATGCCGTTGATGACTCTCAAAATACTTGTGATGTCTTTTGATTTTCCTTCTAAGCCTTTGACCACAGCTTCAGCCTGCTGAACCGATTGATTAATCGAGTTCATTTGCCCGACTGTCTGCTGGACAAACTTTTCACCTGTTCCGGCGATTTCCGTTGATTGGATAGACGCCTTTGTAATGTCTGATGATGTTTCTGAGACATGCTGAAGGTCTCCATTCATTAAGTTCAGCTGATGAGAGCTGGATTCAACCTTTTCGCTTTGCTCCTCGTTTCCGTTTGAGAACTGCTCAATCGCCATTGTGATATGCTCGGTGGCTTTGCTCGTCTGTCCGGCAGATGCGGTAAGCTGTTCGGACGATGCGGCCACATTGTTCACCGAGTCTTGAATCGCGCTGATCAGTGAGCGAAGAGATTGTCCCATTTCATTGAAACTTTCCCCAAGCTCTCCAAGCTCATCCTTCGAACGGATGTCGATCGTTTCTGTCAGATCCCCGCTGCTGATCGTTTTCGATGATTGGACGAGACGTTTTAACGGTTTTGTAATCGATCGAACGATAAACAGAATTAAAAACCCGCCTATCACAATGGAAGCAATCAGCACGATCATGCCTGTGATCAGCACAGATTTAGAGGCATCCTTGATTTCATCCATATACATTGTGCCGGCTATTTTCCATCCAGTCAGTTCATTTGTTGTATATGACATCTTTTTATCTTCGTTATTCAGAGTGTACTTGAAATCACCGCTGTTATCGGCGTACATTTTGGCAACCCAATCGCCTGAGAGCTTTTCCCCCGCCTTATGGTTCTGATGAGCGACGTAGGTTTTGTTTTTCGTCGCAATGAACACATAGCCTTCTTCGCCGACCTTGATTTGTTTCATCTGTTCTAACAATTTGTCAATGGTGATATCCATGGCGACAACGCCGGATCCATCCTTCAACTCCTGGGCAATGGTAATAACCATGCTTCCGTCACTCGCTGCCACGTAAGGATCTGTCACAACAATTTCACCGCCGGCCTTCATCGCATCTTGGTACCAAGGGCGTTGTCTCGGATCGTATCCTTCCGGCAATTTTTCATTGGGCGCTTGGATGTAGGTGCCGTTTTCCGCGCCTCCATAAATTCTGGCTACCCCTTCATTGATAGAGATATATTGTGAAAACTTCGCTTTGAGCTCTTCTTGATTAGTCTTTCCTTTAAATGCGGAGCTTTTAAGAGATTCACTAAAAAAAGTGACTCCTTTCGCTTTTGCTCCCAGGTCATTTGTAACAGTGGTATTAAATGTATCGACACTGTTTTTCGCATTTCCCATAATTTCCTGATCAAGCTTGCCGCTGGCGCTTCGGTAAGAACTGAATTCCAATATTAGAATAGGGATAATAAGAATCGCAATAAATGACACGATTAATTTTCTTGAGATAGACGGTTTTTTCAGCCAATTGATAAAAGTCTTCATGTCCAGTTTCTCCTTCGGGTTTGATACAGTATATATCGGCTGCTTAAAAAAGTTTTAAAATAAAAATGGAAGAAGTTCTTTTTCAGCTGTCTTCTGTTTTTCGCTTTCATTGCCCAAGCCCTTTGCATATCTTATAAAAAACAAGGGGGGCTAAAGATGATTATTGTATCCGGACAATTGCTCCGTCCCCAAGATATTGAAAACTGGCAGATTGATGAGCATTTGAATCCGCTGTTAAAAGAGATGATTGAGACGCCTGTCCAGTTTGATTATCATTCAATTGCCGAACTGATGTTTGAGCTGAACCTGCGGATGAATATCGTTGCAGCGGCAAAAACGCTGCACAAAAGCGGAGCGAAGTTCGCCACTTTTTTAAAAACATACGGAAATACAGCGTATTGGAGGGTTTCACCGGAAGGCGCCTTGGAGCTGAAATACAGAATGCCGCCTTCAAAAGCGATTCGGGACATTGCTGAAAACGGCCCGTTTTACGCGTTTGAATGCGCAACCGCAATTGTTGTTATTTATTATTTGGCTTTGATCGATACAATCGGAGAGGAAAAATTTGATGCCAGCTTTGACAGAATTATTTTATACGACTGGCATTATGAGAAATTGCCCATATACACAGAAACAGGCCATCACTATTTCCTTGGAGATTGTCTGTATTTTAAAAACCCTGAATTTGATCCGCAAAAAGCGCAATGGAGAGGCGAAAATGTGATTTTACTGGAAGAAGATAAATTTTTTGCCCATGGCCTTGGAATCTTAAGCGGACAGCAAATTATCGACAAGCTGAATTCTTTTCGAAAAAAAGGAGCCGTACAGTCAGCTTATCTTCTGTCTCAGGCGACGAGACTGGATGTTCCGTCTCTTTACCGCATCGTACGCTAAAAAGCCCCATCGCCTATTTCCAGGACGATGGGGTTTCAAACGCTTTTCGTTTTCGATAAAAAGGGGCTGTGCCTAAATACTGGTTCGCAGCCCACTCCATTTTTTCAAGGTCGTTTCTTGTCACGATTGGATCTAGACTGCTCCATTTGATAAAGCGGACAAAATAGTAGCCTTTGATAGGGGCCATTGTAACTTTTGAGTGAGGCCAGTCTTCAAATACAAACTCAATTTTCCCTCTTTTTTTATAAGAATATTGAAGAATGTTCATCATCTGTCACCTCTATTTATCAAGTTACGTTCGACAAAGCTCGGCTAACAGTGACTTCACATCAGCGGTCCCGTTAAGCATGCCGACAGATTGCCCGGCCCACAGAGACATGTACCCGGAATCTTTTTCTCTGGCTGCTTGTTTTCTCATCGGCTTTGTTAACGTGTTTTGCAATGGATAAGGAAGCGCGTTTGCCTCCTCAGCTTGCTGCTCTTTCATCCATTGATTGACTATACCCCTTGCAGGCTTACCTGAAAACAATGAGGTCAAGCGCGTGTCTGTTCCCCGCGCTCTTTTTAACTCGCCTTTGTACGTTTCTGATGCTTCGCATTGCTCACACATGAGAAATGGCGTCCCAACCTGTACGCCTTGGGCTCCGAGACAATGAGCGGCTTGAACGCCGCGCCGGTCGGCAATTCCGCCTGCCGCGATAACCGGAACGGAAACGGCATCTGCCGCCTGGGGAATCAGCGACATGAGGCCTAGTGCGGCTTCCCCGCTGACCGGCAGAAAGGAACCGCGATGGCCGCCCGCTTCGCTTCCTTGCAGTACGATGATGTCCATTCCGCGTTCTTCAAGCATGATGGCTTCCTGCGGGACAGTAGCCGTACCAATGAGACAGCAGCCATTTTTCTTTAACGCTTGAATGGTTTCATCCGGCGGAATGCCGAACGTAAATGAACAGGCTCTTACATTGTGTTTGAGAATGATGCTTATTTTTTTATGGAAATCCTCCCATTCTTCTTCCTCTGAAGAAAATGGAGGGGCCTGTTCGGCAAACGGGATTCTGTTTTTCCAAGTTTGAATATTGCCCTCATCCGGTTCTTTTCTGCTTTCCGGAACAAACACATTCACCTGAAATGCTCCGTCAGTCAGCTGCTGCATGTCAACGATTTGCTTTTCGAGCATGTCGGAACTGAGATATCCGGACGCCAAGCTGCCAAGCGCACCTTCATTTGACACAGCAGCTGCCAGGACAGGCGTGACAAGCCCGCCTGCCATCGGCGCCTGAATTACAGGTTTTGTCAGCGATAATAATTTCATCCATTCGGTCATGAAAACCCTCCTGTTACCCCATGATTTTGATATAGCATGTTCGATGGCGAGGGCCGTCGAATTCGCAGAAATAGATGCCCTGCCACGTTCCAAGAATCAGCCGGCCGTTTTCAATAATGACATGCTGTGAGGCTCCGACCGTACTCGATTTCATGTGCGCAGCTGTATTGCCCTCCATATGGCGGTCCAGCTCGTGCTCCCACGGATACACCTCATCAAACCTTCTGAGCATATCTTTTTTGACGTCTGGATCGGCATTTTCATTAATTGTAATGCCCGCTGTCGTATGCGGACAATAAATCAGCGCCGCGCCGCTCGTCACCCCTGTTTCTTGAAGAAATGCTTCCGCCTCGCGTGTGATCTCAATCATTTCATCTCGTTTGGTCGTTTTGATTTGCAATGTTTTCAGCATTTGTTTCTCCTTTCATTTATCCGCTCTATTTGCTAATTCGTTCTGTGTTCTTTTTTTCCTGTTAAGCCGCTCACATAAACGTGATAAAAACAAAAAACTCCAGTCTCTCGCTGGAGTTAGCGCCATACATATATCCTTGCTTCATATGGCTTTAACAGTACTGAAGTCATGTGCTGATGCGGCTCTGTTTCAACATTTGACAATACAAGTGCGTCTGATGACAACGGCAGCCCGGCGTGCTTGAAAAAGGCCGGCGTTCCTGTCAGGTTGGCCGTAATCAGGGCAGTATCGCTCTCGTTTTTTCGCAGATACGCAAAGATTTGCTGATCTTCCGGTAAAATGAGCTCGTATATTCCGTTGATAAAAACATCGTATGTTTGGCGCAGCTTGACCAAGCTTTTGTAAAAGTGGTATACGGATGTTGGGTCGTTTTTTTGCGCCTCGGCATTCAGCCATTTGTAATTTTCATTGATTCCGATCCACGGTTTGGCATCAGAGAATCCGGCGTATGGATCAGCATTCCATTGCATCGGCGTTCGTGAATTGTCCCGTCCCTTTTTCCAGACCATCTTCATCACGTCCTCGTGTGAAGCGCCTTTCGCCCTTTCTATTTCATACAGGCGCTTCATTGCGACATCATCATAGTCAGCAATAGACGGAAACGCCACGTTCGTCATGCCGAGTTCCTGTCCCTGATAAATAAACGGTGTGCCCTTCATGAGAAAATAAACAGCAGCAAGCGCTTTTGCACTTTCTTTCAGATACACGCCGTCGTCTCCCCACACAGAAACTGAACGGGGCTGATCGTGATTCTCCATAAACAAAGCATTCCAGCCGATCCCTTCAAGACTGTCCTGCCAGTCTGTTAAAATTCGTTTGAAGGAAACGATATCAATGCTCTCATTGACCTCTACATCCCACAGCCCGAGATGCTCAAATTGAAAAATCATGCTGAAGATGCCGTTTTTTTCTCCAGCCCAATCATCCGCTTCCTTTGCAGAGACACCATTTGCCTCACCGACTGTCATAATCGGATAGCGGGAAAATGTGTTTTCTTTCAGCTCTGTTAACAAATCCATTATGCCGTCAACATTCATGTGATAGGGGAAAGAGGGAACGACATCCAATCCTTTTGGATTCGGCATATCGGGAAGCCCTTCTTTTTTCTTAATATGAGTAATGGCATCGACCCGAAATCCATCAATACCTTTGTCAAGCCACCAATTCACCATGTCATAAACGGCATTTCTCACCTTTTCATTCTCCCAGTTCAAATCAGGCTGTTTTTGATCAAAAAGATGAAGATAATACTGGCTTGTCTTTTGATCATACTCCCAAGCCGGCCCACCGAAAATACTTTCCCAATTATTTGGCGCTTTTTCGTTTATGCCGTCCTTCCAAATATACCAGTCCCGTTTTTCCGAGTGTATGGATGAACGGGATTCAATGAACCACGGGTGTTCGTCGCTTGTATGGTTCACGACAAGATCCATTATCATCTTCATGCCCAGCTTATGAATGTCATGGAGCAGCTCGTCGAAGTCAGCCATGGTGCCGAAATCGCTTAAAATGTTTTTATAATCCCTGATATCATAGCCGTTATCCGCATTGGGCGAATCATACAAAGGGCAAATCCAGATGACATCGGCGCCCAGCTCTTTTATGTAGGGAAGCTTTGATCTGATACCTTGAATATCCCCGATTCCGTCGCCATTTGAATCTTTAAAACTGCGGGGATAAATTTGGTACACAACCGCTTCCTTCCACCAAGCCTTTTTCATACAGCCACTCCCTTCCTCAGTGTCCCGGTCTATATATCTTATGTAGACAAAAGGCTTTACAGCATTGCTTTTTCAGAAAACCGCCAGCCATCATAAAAAAACAGCCGTTCAATCTTCGGCTGCTTTTTATAAAAAGTCGGTTTTTTTAATTTCCACAAAACGGATGTGATGATCTGCTGCATCGCGAATTTTAAATTCGCAGCCCTCCGCGTGTATCACATCCCCTGCTTTCAGCTCCATTTTTTGCGTCAGAAGCCAGCCTGCGATCGTATCGATTTCTTCATTTTCAATGGCAATGTCGAGCAGATCGTTCACTTCGTCTATTAACGCTTTTCCATCCATCACATAATGGTGCTCGCCTTTTTTCAAAATGTGCGGCGTTTCATCCTGATCATATTCATCGCGGATGTCCCCGACGATTTCCTCGATAATATCCTCGACAGTGACAAGCCCCGCCGTTCCTCCGTATTCGTCTACGAGAATCGCCATGTGAATCCGCTCCTTCTGCATGCGGATCAAAAGCTGCTGAACAGGAATGCTTTCGATAACCCTGATGACGGGCCTCATGATCTGCTTTAACTTTATCGGCTTGCCGAGAAAATAGGCTTTAAACATATCTTTGCTGTTGATGATTCCTAAAATATGATCCTTGTCTTCTTTGATGACAGGGTAGCGTGTATACCGTTCATTAATAATGTGATGAATCGCTTCTTCAAGCGACTGCTCCAGCGAGATAACCGCAATTTCCGTCCGCGGGATCATGATCTCTCTCGCTACCCGGTTGTCAAATTCAAAAATCTTATTCACATAGCGGAATTCAGACTGATTGATTTCTCCTTTTTCATAGCTTTCTGAAAGGATCAGCCGCAGTTCCTCCTCGCTGATGACAACCTCATGCTCCTTCACAGAATGAAAGCCAAATAATTTCACAAAAAAACTTGCGGAGCCGTTCAATGCTTTAATAAACGGAAACATGATTTTATAAAACCAAATCAAGGGCTTTGCAACCCATAAGCTGACAGCTTCAGCCTTTTGAATGGAAACCGTTTTCGGGGCAAGCTCCCCCAGCACCACATGCAAAAAAGTGACGATGATAAATGCAATGATAAATGTGACAATGTGGTTCATCGGTTCCGGGATGCCTGTCATCTCAAATAAAGGATGAAGAATGCGTTCAAATGTCGGTTCACCTAACCATCCAAGGCCGAGAGCTGTAATGGTAATCCCGAGCTGGCAGGCTGATAAATACTCGTCCAGATTGGAGATGATTTTGTGTGCGGCAAGCGCCCGGCTATCGCCACTGTCAATAAGCTGATTGATTTTTGACCCTCTGATTTTGACGATTGCAAATTCTGCTGCGACGAAAAAAGCCGTAATGCCAACCAATACAAAAATAGCGACCAATTGTAAAATAAGCAAAAAAAGCCCTTACCATAAATGGTAAGGGGCCACCTCCTTAACGTTAATTCTCATTACGACCGTTTAAGAAAATCATCACAAAGCGAAGAAGCTCAAACAGGGAAACCAGGGCGGCGGCCACATATGTTAAGGCAGCAGCGCTCAGCACTTTATTAACCCCATTCTCTTCAGTGTTTCGGATGAATCCTTCTGACACAATAATTTGCTTCGCGCGTGAACTTGCATTAAATTCGACAGGCAGTGTAACCAGCTGGAAAAAGACAGCGGCTGAAAACAGAATGATGCCAAGCCCGATCAAATTAAGGCTGCCGAGAAGCATGCCTCCTAAGAAAAGAAAAGGAGCTACACCGGATGCAAAATTCACGACTGGGAAGATTTTATGTCTCAGCACAAGCGCACCATATGCTTCCTGATGCTGCAAGGCGTGTCCGACTTCATGGGAAGCTACGGAGATGGCGGAAATTGAGCGGCCGTAATAGACCGGCTCAGATAAACGCACCACCCGTCTTGTCGGGTCGTAATGGTCTGTTAAAGTGCCTCTTACCGGTTCGACCGGCACGTCGTAAAGACCGTTTATATCTAAAATCCGTCTTGCCGTTTCTGCCCCTGTACGTCCGCTTGAGGCTTCCACTTTTGAATATTTTTGAAAGTTGCTCTTCACTTTAAATTGTGCCCAAAACGACAATCCCAATGCGGCTATTGTTAAAAATATAAACAGCATTTTTCATCATCCTTTTTCTATGATCAAATCTTTCTTTGTTACGATTATTTTAATGAGTTTTCTTTCTCGTGTACAGAAATGCGCTTCTTCTTCCGGCTCGGGACACACATTCCGATCAGCAGAAAGAACAGTCCTGCTGAAAACAAATAAAAGGCAAAGCCGCCGACATTCTTCTTCAAAAAATGAAGCCAGGAGAAGCCGCCGGAAAAGTGATTATATGAATTCAAATCAAAAATAAACAAAATCACCGCGGATGCCGCAAGCTGGGTTCCGATCAAAACCACGATCGTTCTTTGAATGATCGTCATCTTTTTCATCCTTTTTGCTTTAGTTTATGGAGAAACCCGTTTTTATATGTTTTGTTCATTTTTTGAAAAACATCACCTGAAGTGGGACATACTGTTAGAAAAAAGCACGGGTGTGATGGAAGCCATGAAAGTGACGAGTGAGGAAAAGGAACAGCTGAGCACAGCAATCGACCGAATGAATGAAGGGCTGGATGCATTTATCCAGCTTTATAATGACTCGGAAATCGATGAGCCGCTTATTCAGCTTGAAGATGATACAGCCGATTTGATGAAACAGGCCCGGGATATGTACGGCCAGGAAAAACTAAATGAGAAATTAAACACGATTATTAAACAGATTTTATCCATCTCATTATCTGAAGAAGGAGAAAAAGAATGAAATCAAATCGGATATTTATTTCGTGGCTCAGGTGGCCGTTATTTATCCGAATCGGGGTTATTATTTTATTTCTGATTCTTTTGTTCGGCCAAATCATTTATATACTTGAGCCGAAACAGTTCACTTCGGTATTTGAAGGTATTTGGTGGGCTGTTGTTACCGTTTCGACAGTCGGCTATGGAGACTATGTGCCGCACACGCCGCTGGGACAGGCAGCCGGAATACTGCTGATTTTGACTGGAGCAAGCTTTGTCACCGCCTATTTCGCCACGTTATCAGCGGCCGCATTCAGCAGACAGCACCGCTACATTGAAGGAAAAGTTGCTTACAAAGGGCGGGGCCACATTATTCTGATTGGATGGAACGAAAAAACTAACCGGCTGCTGAAGGCGCTGCAGCTTGCGAATCCTTCCAAGACGGTAGTGCTGATTGATGAATCTTTGAAAGAAGGCCCGCTTATCGAAAACCTTCATTTCATACGGGGCCATGCTGCAGATGATGAGACACTGAAACGGGCCAATATTACTGAAGCTGAATCCGTCATGATTACAGCCGATCAGTATAAAAGTGAAACTGAAGCAGATATGCTGTCAGTGTTGATTCTTTTATCTGTTAAAGGGCTTAACCCCCTTGCTTACTGCATCGTCGAGATTTTGACTGACCGTTTTGTCACCAATGCGGAGCGGGCAGGCGCTAATCAAATCATCGGAACTTCAGAATTTATCAGCCGAGCGATACTGCAGCATTACCAAGTCAAATTACAGCCGTCTAAGCAGAATGGAATCAATCTGACACTAGATCAACATGTAAAGCTCCTTTCTGTTCCTGATCATCTAAAGGGAGCCGCTTACAAAACGTGTGTCCTCTATTTCCTTGATCACAACACTACAATTATCGGCGTACAAAAAGAGGAAGGGCTGGAGATTTCCCCTCCTCTTACATATAAAGTACTCGAAACAGACCAATTTCTTGCGATCTAATGCAGCAGAACATCCTCCAATTCTTTTACAAGAGAGGCGCCGATATCTAAATACGCAGGGTCAATTTCCGCGTCGCGCCTTTCCGGCTCGGAAAATTGATTAAACAGTGATTGAAACGGACCTCCCTCGGCATTGTCGTAAAGCCCCGAATGAAACACCTGCCTCAGCATAAATGGCGTGCCGATCCGAACGGCCGCCCCTCGTTCATCGAGACTGCCCTGTACCGCATTGACGGGTATCCTTAAAAACAAATAGCCGTCTTGATCATCAATTTTATAATCAAAGTAGCCGTGATCGTATTCCCAGCCGCCGTTTATTCCATAACCGAGCGGCTTCATGACTTGTTCCAGTTCTTGAAGCAGAAAAGACTGCCCATCTATCGCGGAAGGTATTGTAATCATCAAAATGCCCCTTTTTTCACTTATCCTGTCCTGCCGAACAAGACTTCATTCAAAGGCGAACTACATGGAAATCGTTGTTGTTTCTTTCTTACGGCCAACAGAAAAGAAAGCGCATTCAATTAAAAAGTAAACAGCCATTGCCGCTGCAAGTCCTGCAGCCGATTCCCATGAAAGATAAACAACTGCGGCATAGAGTCCTAATTTAGTGAACAGGGTATGAGATCGTTTTAATTGCATCATCCGGTGTACCGCATCGGTAAAAAGGGCAAGCGGCAAACCAATAAGAAGAAAGGCGTGGATGAAAAAGTGTAATAGCGTACCGCCATAGCTTGAAGAAAACGCTGTGTACACGGAATCGAAGGAGATAAGGAGACATAGAACAGTTGCAGAAAAACCGGCAATGATGAGATGTTTAACCATTTGTTTCATGAACATCAGCACCTTTCTGATTTTATAAAAAGCCGACCGGCACATGCCAGTCAGCTTTCTCACATTACTCTTCCAGACGTTTTTCAAGCTCTGCTTTTTTCTCTTCAAAGCCAGGTTTGCCAAGCAACGCAAACATATTGACTTTATACGCTTCTACTCCAGGCTGGTCAAATGGATTGACGCCAAGGAGATAACCGCTCATCGCGCAGGCTTTTTCGAAGAAATATACAAGGTATCCAAAAGTATATGCGTTCAGCTCAGGAATGTTAACGATTAAGTTCGGAACATTTCCGTCTGTATGGGCAAGCATTGTGCCCTGGAACGCTTTCTTGTTAACGAAATCGACCGTTTTTCCGGCTAAATAGTTTAAGCCGTCAAGATCGTTATCGGCTTCTTCAATTGTCAGCTCATGTTTAGGTTTCTCTACATTCAGCACCGTTTCAAATAAATCTCTGCGGCCTTCTTGTACATACTGGCCTAATGAATGAAGGTCTGTTGAATAGTTAGCTGAAGAAGGATAAATGCCCTTCTCATCTTTCCCTTCACTTTCTCCGAACAGCTGCTTCCACCATTCCGCAAAGTATTGAAGCGCCGGCTCGTAGTTGATGAGCATTTCGATTGTTTTGCCCTTATTATAAAGTACATTGCGAACAACCGCATATTGGTACGCAGGGTTTTCTTCCAATTCAGATGCTGCAAAATCTTTGCTCGCATCCAGTGCGCCTTTCATCATGTCGTCAATGTTGACGCCGCTGACAGCAATCGGCAAGAGGCCAACAGCTGTTAATACAGAATAACGGCCGCCGACATCATCAGGAATGACAAATGTTTCAAAGCCTTCTTCATCAGAAAGCGTTTTTAATGCGCCGCGCTCTTTATCAGTTGTCGCGTAAATCCGCGCTTTCGCTTCTTCTTTGCCGTATTTCTCTTCAAGAAGCTTGCGGAAAATACGGAAAGCGATTGCAGGTTCAGTTGTCGTACCTGATTTAGAAATCACATTTATAGAGAAGTCCACATCTTTAAGAAGATCCATGACATCTCTCATATAAGATGAACTGATGTTGTTTCCGATGAAAATAACTTGCGGATTGCCGCGTTTTGCTTTTGGCAAAGTGTTATAAAACGCGTGATTAAGCGCTTCAATCGCAGCCCGCGCCCCAAGGTAAGAACCGCCGATTCCGACAACAAGCAATACATCAGAGTCAGATTTGATTTTTTCCGCGCTTTTTTTGATGCGCGCGAATTCTTCTTTATCATAATGTTCAGGGAGGTCCACCCAGCCTAGAAAATCACTGCCAGCGCCTGTTTTTTCATGAATATTATGGTGTGCTGTTTTTACAAAGTCCCGCAGGTATGTAAGTTCATGTTCGTTGAAGAAAGTCAACGCTTTTGAGTAGTCAAAGCGTACATGCGTCATTGCTTGTCCCTCCATAACGGTATAATGTTTTCATCTTTCACTTTATATGAACTTATCTGTGAAATCAAGTGAAGAAGAAAGGGCGGAATGATTGGATTCCGCCCTCTAGGTTTATAGTGACGCGCGCAGGATGGCGAGCACGTCATCTTTGTTCAGCTTTTGGAAGTTGCCGAAGCCGCCGTGTTCCATTTCTTTGGCTGCGATATCAGCAATCAGCTCAAGCTTATCTTCTCCGATATCGTAATCGGCAAGGCGGGAAGGCGCGCCTAGGCTTGTCCAGAATGCAGACAGCTTGTCGATGCCTTCAAGCGCGATTTCTTTATCTGTTTTGCCTTCAGTATCAATGGCAAACATGTTGAGCATGAGGTTTTTAAAGCGGCCGACATTTGTATCAAGCGTGTATCTCATCCAGTTCGGGAACAGAATCGCCAGTCCGCCCGCATGCGGAATATCATACACAGCTGAAACGGCGTGCTCCATTGTATGAGAAGCCCAGTCGCCGAAGTAGCCCATCTGGAGCGTGCCGTTTAAAGCGATTGTCCCTGCATACAAAATCGTTTCACGATGTTCGTAGTTCTCCAGATCTTCAAGAAGCTTAGGCGCTGTTTCGATAACCGTCTGCAGAACCGCAAAGCACATTCTGTCTTGAAGTGGTGTATTTTCAACATTATGGAAGTATTGTTCAAATACGTGGCTCATCATGTCAACCATGCCGTATACGGTTTGATTTTCTGGGACAGTGAACGTATTTTTAGGATCTAATATAGAGAAACGCGGATGAGTCACATTGCTGCCCCATACATATTTCTCGTTTGTTTCCCAGTTTGTAATGACGGAATCAGGGTTCATTTCAGAGCCTGTCGCAGCAAGAGTTAAAACAGTGCCGAATGGCAGCGCATCCTCTGCTGTTGCTTTTTTGCTGAAAATATCCCAAGCGTCACCGTCATATTTGACACCGGCAGCAATTGCTTTTGTGCAGTCAATAACGCTTCCACCGCCGACAGCGAGCAGAAAATCAATGTCATGCTCTCTGCATAGGTCTATGCCTTTTTCCACTGTCGCAAGACGCGGATTCGGCTCTACACCTGACAGCTCATGAAAAACTGCGCCTTCTTCTGTTAAAATGCCTGTGACTTGATCATACAGGCCGTTGCGTTTAATGCTGCCCCCGCCGTAGACAAGCAGTACATTCTTTCCATATTGTTTTAATTCTTTTCTTAATTGTTCAATCTGACCTTTTCCGAAGATCAGCTTCGTCGGATTATAATAAGTGAAATTTTCCATTGTGAAACCTCCAAATGACGCTGATTAAAAAACAGATTTTCTATTGTAGCATAAATTTACAAAAAGAAAAGAGAAGCAGACAAACAGCTGCTTCCCCCTTGTTTTATAGAGATGCTTTTAAAATTTCCAGCACATCTTCTTTGTTGAGTGATTTAAACTGGCCGAATGTCCCATTAGCCATAGCCTTGTCAGCAATTGTCTCAAGCTGCTCATCATTAATATCGTAATCAGCAAGACGGTTCGGAGCGCCAAGGCTTGTCCAGAACGCAGACAGCTTATCGATACCTTCACGTGCGATTTCTTCATCTGTTTTACCAGCTTCTTCAACATCAAACACACGAACTGCAAGCTGTTTCATGCGGGCAGGGTTCTCAGACAATGTGTGTCTCATCCAGTTCGGGAACAGAATCGCCAGTCCGCCGGCATGCGGAATATCATAAACGGCTGATACCGCATGTTCAATATTATGAGTTGCCCAATCCCCTCTTGCACCCATAGAAAGCATGCCGTTTAACGCAATTGTTCCTGTGTACAGGATTGTCTCACGCAATTCGTAATTTTCCAGATCATTGATCAGTTTAGGCGCAGTTTCAATGACTGTGCGCAGAAGTGATTCACACATACGGTCCTGATATGGCGTGTTTGATGCATGATGGAAGTATTGTTCGAAAACGTGGCTCATCATGTCAACCATACCGTAGATCGTGTGATTTTTAGGGACTGTAAATGTATTCACCGGATCGAGAATCGAGAATTTAGGGAATACAAGCGGGCTGCCCCAGCCGTATTTTTCTTTTGTTTCCCAGTTTGTAATAACCGAGCCTGAGTTCATTTCAGAACCAGTCGCAGCGAGAGTCAATACGGTTCCGAATGGCAAAGCGTCCTTCGGCTGGTATTTTTTCGTGACGATATCCCACGCATCACCATCATACTTCGCTCCTGCAGCAATCGCCTTTGTACAGTCGATGACACTTCCGCCGCCGACAGCCAGCAAGAAATCTATGTTGTGTTGTTTACAAAGGGCGACACCCTTATTAACAGTCGACACACGCGGATTCGGTTCTACGCCCGCTAATTCATGCACGGTCACTCCGGCTTTTTTCAGCTGTTCAATCACTTGATCATACAGGCCGCTGCGTTTAATGCTTCCGCCTCCATAGACAAGCAATACGTTTTTCCCGTAAGGTTTGAGTTCCTCCGGCAGTCTTTCCACTTCCCCGCGCCCGAAAATTAATTTGGTCGGATTCCAGTATGTAAAGTTTTGCATGACATCTCCTCCTTAGATTATTTATTATGCAGAATGTCCTTACTGTATGTAAAGCAATCAGCTCTCACTGGGCGGCATATCGTATGGTTTGATATTGCAACATGCTGGGAAAGAACTCATATAGGCGAGGGCAGAACAGTTTCCCTCAATATGGAGAATGCATGTATAGATTCTCCAATATGTCACAATCTATAACTGTTTTAATAATTCATGGAGGAGGTTGCAAAACATGAGTACGATCCAGAGAATTTGTCTTGTTTTAACCATCATTGGCGCCATTAACTGGGGACTGATCGGATTTTTCCAATTTGACTTAGTAGCGGCCATCTTCGGCGGCCAAGGGTCAGCCCTTTCCCGTATCATTTACGGACTTGTCGGAATCGCCGGATTAATCAACCTCGGCCTGCTGTTTAAGCCAAACGAGCAAACATCTCGTGAAGAGGCAGCAAATCCTGAGATGCGATAGGATAAAAAATCACCGGACATTTCGGTGCTTCAGCGAGTTGACAAACCTTCGCATTCGTTGTCAGGTCTGCGCGTTGGTGCTCACGGGATTGTACATTCGCTGTGCTCCAATGCTCGCCCTTCCTAGACTTCAAAGGTTTTCAATCACGCTGAAAAAGGAGAAAAAGTCCCAAAACATAGTGTTTTGGGACTTTGCATTAAATCAAAAGCACCGAACATTCCTGTCCGGTGCTTTTTTCATGCTTATTTTTTGATAAGGTCTTTGCGGTTGGACATTTCGATCCACTCTTCAAGCTTATCTTTTAATGTGTTGAAACCTTGTGGTGCAGAAGCTTCTTCGCTTACGTGCGCAGCTTTAGGTTTTCTTGGTTTGCTTTCTTTTTTCTCAGGCGCAGCTTGTGTCGCACGAATTGAAAGGCTGATTTTTCCTTTTTCTTCGTCAACAGCAAGTACTTTTACTTGTACTTCGTCCCCAATTGAAAGGTGCTCATTGATATCTTTTACGAAACCATGAGTGACTTCAGAAATGTGTACTAAACCTTGAGTTTCTTCATCTAATGCAACAAACGCACCATACGCTTGTAATCCTGTAACTTTACCAGTGTAAACACTGCCCACTTCAAATTTTGCTGCCATTCATAACAACTCCTAAGTTAAATTAAATATCTGTTTATACGCAATTTAAAATTATATCACAGATGTTTTATTTCCGCAAAGAAAACTTTTATAAAAAATAAGGTTTAAGCATAGCGAAAAGGGGGTAAACTGCAAATACCAAAGGCTTTCTAGTATTCCCCCCTTTTATTGGATGCGAACAAAAGGTTCGTATCTTTTTTTATGTCGTTTTGTTCAGGAAGCGCTTCATTCTGACTAACGCTTCTTGAAGCTGCTCGATCGAGGTTGCGTATGAACAGCGAATATAGCCTTCACCGCTCGGACCAAACACACTTCCCGGAACAACAGCCACTTTTTCCTGTGTCAGAAGCTCTTCGGCAAACTGCTCCGAGCTCATCCCCGTGCTTTTGATGGATGGAAAAGCATAGAAAGCGCCGCCTGGATGATGACAGCTGAGGCCGATTTCATTGAGCGTTTCCACAAACAAATTCCGTCTTCTTCGATAACTTTTTTTCATTTTTTCTACATCTTCCATGCCGTTCTTCAGGCCTTCCAAGGCGGCAAACTGCGCCATTGCCGGCGCGCACATCATGGCATACTGGTGAATTTTAAGCATTGCATCCCGAAGCACAGGTGGCGCTGCTGCAAAACCGAGCCTCCAGCCCGTCATCGCAAACGCTTTTGAAAAGCCCGAGATGACAACCGTCCGTTCCTTCATTTCCGGTAATGCCGCTATGCTTGTGAACTCCTCATCATATGTCAGCTCCGCGTAGATCTCATCGGCTAAGACGATTACGTCATGTTTTTTGGCAAACTCCGCAATTTCATTCAGCTCTTCCTTCGAATAAACCGAACCTGTCGGATTCGATGGCGAGCAGATGAGAATGGCTTTTGTTTTTCCGGTGACAGCCGCTTCAAAATCCGCCGCCGTCGCTTTAAATCCTTTGTCTGCCGTTGTATGGACATGAACCGGAATGCCGCCTGCCAAAGAAACGAGCGCATCGTACGCCACAAAACACGGCTCAGGAATGATGACTTCCTCACCTGGATTCACAATAGCGCGGATCGCAATATCCAAAGCCTGACTCGCCCCTACGGTCACAATGAGCTCATTGTCTGGCGAATAGCGAAGATCAAACCTGCTGCTCAAATAACGGCTGATTTCCTCACGCAATGAGTATAAACCGGCATTGGCTGTGTACGACGTATATCCTTGTTCAAGAGAAAGAATGCTTGCTTCGCGTACATTCCATGCAGTAACAAAATCAGGCTCGCCGACGCCTAAAGAAATCACGCCTTCCATCGTTGCCGCCAAATCAAAGAATTTGCGGATGCCGGACGGTTTTATTTGTTGTACATAGTCAGATAAATACGAAGTCATTTACGGTGACACCACGATTCTTTTGTCGTCGTCTCCTGTTTCAAACACTTTGCCGTCATGCTTGTATTTTTTCAGGATAAAATGAGTGGTTGTCGATACAACTGAATCAAGGGTTGACAGTTTATCTGAAACAAAACGCGCTACGTCAGACATCGAATGACCGCGAATCACGACAGATAAATCGTACACGCCTGACATCAGGTAAACTGATTCAACCTCTTGGAATCGATAAATGCGTTCCGCCACTTCATCAAAACCGACTCCCCGCTTCGGCGTTACTTTGACGTCAATCATGGCTGTGACACCTTCATGTCCGTCGACTTTTCGCCAGTCAATCATAGCGGAATAATCGATGATAACCTTTTCTTTTTCCAGTTTGTCAATAATTGCTTTTACTTCATTGACAGGGATGCCCGCCATCTTTGCGATTGTTTCGAAATCGGCGCGGCTGTTTTCGTCTAAAATTTCTAATATTTCTGTTTCTTTTTCTGTCAATTTCATTCAATTCACACCTTTGCAATGTCAAGAAATCTTCATGACATTATATCACGTTTTTTGACGAATGCTAAGAAAAAAACGAGGAGAAACTTCCGCTAGAATTGACAATTTCAGGGCACAATACAGACATCACATGAAAGGGAGTGACACGAATGGAGGCGATTTCACCAATAAGGCGGCTTACAGTCGATGGGGTAAATGTATACTGCGAACATTATCAAAATCCGGGCAGGCAAACACTTGTCTGCGTACACGGTTTTTTATCGTCTGCCTTCAGCTTCAGAAAAGTAATCCCTCTGCTTC
Organism: Bacillus sp. RHFS10; assembly: GCF_016757475.1. NCBI lineage: Bacteria > Bacillati > Bacillota > Bacilli > Caryophanales > Bacillaceae > Bacillus > Bacillus sp. RHFS10. The sequence continues at coordinate 1,043,161 of NZ_JAESPO010000002.1, read as the reverse complement.
GGGACAAGTACGACATCATCGCACTTGATTTGCCTCCTTTCGGCCAATCTGAAAAATCAAGAACCTTTATCTATACGTATCAAAATCTCGCTAAGCTTGTCATTAGGATTTTGGAACACTTGCAAGTGAAACAGGCTGCGCTTGTCGGCCATTCTATGGGCGGGCAGATATCGCTGGCTGCTGCGCTGCAAAAGCCGGAGCTTTTTACAAAGGTTGTACTGCTCTGCAGTTCAGGGTATTTAAAACGTTCACACCCGACGATCATTTTCGGGACCCACCTCCCGTATTTTCATCTTTATATTAAGCGCTGGCTTTCGAAAGAAGGCGTGGTGAAAAATTTATTGAATGTTGTGCATGACAAATCGCTGATTGATGAGGAGATGATTGACGGCTATGGCAGGCCGTTTCAAGACGAAGAGATTTTCAGAGCCATGACAAAGTTTATCCGCCATAGAGAAGGAGACTTAGAATCCGAGCAATTAAAGAAAATGAACAAGCCTGCTCTATTGATTTGGGGCGAGGAGGACCGAATTGTCCCTGTGGAGATTGGTAAACGGCTGCACAGGGATTTGCCTGATTCCGTGCTGTACTCACTTGGCCAGACCGGACATCTGGTGCCTGAGGAACGGCCTGAATTCGTTTCAGAACACATTGCGGAGTTCATCAAATAACAAAAAAACCGGATTGATACCGGTTTTTTAAGGCGTGCAGGAGCTGCTGTTTTTAATGAATAAAAGCTGGCCAGCCACTTCCCGGCAGCTGCCGATCGGCAGCGTTTGTTCAAAAGAAGTTTCAAATATACCCTGAATGCTTTTCGCCAGCACGTTGGGATCGTCTTCATCATAGACCGCCTGTACGACATCAACAGCCTCGGTTTCGTAAAACTCTTCTCCATATTTAAACGGGTCCCACTTGGCAATGATCTTGATCATTTCCCTGACCGCTTGACTTTCTTCCATATTGATCACCGCTTATAATAAAATTTGGAGTTTTATTTTATCATAGTTACGCTAAGATGAATAAACAAACATGAGGGGGTAACAGAATGAACTTTGATAAACGAGAAGAACGCCTTGGCACCCAATCGGTCAAATGGGACAAAACAGGCGAATTATTCGGCGTGGAAGACGCACTCCCGATGTGGGTGGCAGATATGGATTTCCGCGCGCCGGAAGCAATAACTGAAGCATTAAAAGAGCGCCTCAGCCACGGGATTTTCGGTTATACGGCTCCAGATCAAAAAACGAAGAATGCTGTGTGCGGATGGATGCAAAGCAGGCACGGCTGGAAGGTAAACCCGGAAAGCATTACATTCAGCCCGGGCGTTGTCACAGCTTTGAGCATGGCGGTACAAGCTTTCACAGAACCTGAAGATCAAGTGGTTGTCCAGCCTCCTGTTTATACGCCCTTTTACCATATGATTGAAAAAAACGGCCGGCATGTTTTACATAATCCGCTGCTTGAAAAAGAAGGCGCATATGAAATAGATTTTGAAGATTTGGAGACGAAACTTAGTGATCCAAGCGTCAAATTGTTCATTTTATGCAATCCTCATAACCCGTCAGGACGTTCATGGGGACAGGAAGATTTACTGAAGCTCGGCGAATTGTGTATTGAGCACGGCGTCACAATTGTATCAGATGAAATCCATTCCGATTTAATGCTGTACGGTCACAAACATACGCCGTTCGCTTCTCTCTCTGACGATTTCGCCGAGATTTCCGTGACATGTGCTGCGCCAAGCAAAACATTTAATATCGCCGGATTACAGGCGTCAGCCATCATTATTCCTGATCGGCTGAAGCGCGCCAAGTTTTCCGCAAGCCTGCAGCGCAACGGTTTAGGCGGGCTGAACGCGTTTGCCGTCACTGCGATCGAAGCCGCTTATTCAAAAGGCGGGCCATGGCTCGATGAATTGATCTCTTACCTTGAGAAAAACATGAACGAAGCAGAAGCCTTTTTGAGCAACGAGCTCCCAAAAGTTAAAATGATGAGACCGGATGCATCATACCTGATCTGGCTCGATTTCAGCGCTTACGGCTTGTCCGACGCGGAGCTTCAGCAAAGGATGCTGAAAAAGGGAAAAATCATTTTAGAGCCAGGGACGAAATACGGGCCTGGCGGAGAAGGGTTTATGCGTCTGAACGCGGGATGCTCTCTCGCAACCTTGCAGGACGGCCTGCGCCGCATCAAAGCGGCATTAGCGTAAATATAACTGTTGAACGCCTTTACGTCTTCATTCGTAAAGGCGTTCTTAATAAAGGAATTTTATTTTTCCCTTCTAATATTTAGTGTTATAATAGATTCATATTTTATATGAAAGGATTTCACAACGAATGGAAATTCTAAAAGACTACCTCCTGCATATCTGCTTTATTTTGTTTCCTATTCTTCTTTACCAAGTGTTTTGGCTCGGAAAGCCGGCGATCCTTGTGCCAAAAATAAACAGCGTATTGGTCACGTTGTTCGCGTGCGGCGCCTCCATTTTATGCATTGTATTCCCTATTCGGGAAATGGACTACATACAGTACGGCCTTCAGATGATTCCTATCATCATTTGTTTATTTTACATTAGTACTGCTTCCGGACTTACAGTCGCCGTATCTGTCTTATGTTTTGAACTGCTGTTTTATGAACCTTCCGCAATGTTTGTTTTCACTTTGCTGCCTTTTCTTATTCTCATCCCAATTTTATTTCAGAAAAAATGGCCATTCATGTCCAAAGCGAGAAAGCTGATGCTGACTTTATTGATCGGCTGCTCGGAGATCTTCTTGGTTTTCGCCTCCAGCTTGATTTTTTCCGCCTTAAATATTTTAAATTTTCAAAATTCAGGAATTTTACTTTATGAGGCGGCTGTCTCAGGGCTGTTCCGCTCCAGCGTTCTTCTTTTAAGCATCTATATTATCGAAAGCATCGCCGAAAATATCGCCCTGCGTTCACAGCTGATCCATTCAGAAAAAATGACGATTGTGAGTGAACTGGCAGCGAGCGTCGCTCATGAAGTCAGAAATCCGCTGACTGTTGTCCGCGGGTTTGTCCAGCTGCTTTTTAATGACGAAACCCTTCAAAACCAATCGAGTACGGATTACAAAAAGCTTGTACTGTCAGAACTTGACCGGGCGCAAGGCATTATTACAAACTATCTCGATATGGCCAAACAGCAATTGTACGAAAAAGAAGTTTTTGATTTATCAGCGCTTATCAAAGAGACAAGCTCCCTTATGGTATCGTATGCCAATTATAAGTCTGTAACTGTCGAGGCTGAAGCAGAGCCGGGCCTTTATATATATGGAGACGCAACAAAGCTGAAGCAGGCAGTCATCAACCTGATGAAAAACAGCATTGAAGCGGTTCCCCATGGGAAGGGAGTGATTCACATATCAGCCAAAGGAAGTGGCCATACGATTATGGTAAACATCTCAGATAACGGGGTCGGCATGACAGACCATCAGATGCAAAAACTTGGCGAACCTTATTATTCATTAAAAACAAATGGAACGGGGCTCGGGCTCTCCGTTACCTTTTCAATTATTGAACATCATCACGGGACCATTTCGTTTAACAGCAGTTTCCAAAGAGGCACCACCGTAACAATTAAACTTCCCGCCAACCTTCCTCACTAGCAAATCGAGAGGAACTTTAATAGAATAAAGGCGAGGTGATGACAAATGAGCACATTTGAGACAGGCTCTATCGTTAAAGGATTTTATAAAACAGGTGTATACATAGGAGAAATCACCGCTTGCAGGCCGCAGCATTATTTAGTGAAAATCAAAGCGGTTCTCACCCATCCCGCTCAAGGAGACCTTCATCATCCAAAACAGGCGGATGTGCCGTTTTTTCATGAGAGAAAAGCGCTCGCATACGGTGAACAGACCAACATCCCCCATCATATGGTGAAGCCTTATGACGGTGAAGTGCCAGATTATAACGAGTCTCTGCGGGAGGCGGCAGCACAGCTGAGAGCCAAATTAAATGAGGATGGTTCGGAGTGGGCAAAGCGCTCCCTGAATAATCTGGATATTTTAGAAAAAGAGTATTATAACCGGCCGTAACCCAGTCTGACAAAAGATTGGGTTTTTTACGTTGCGCGCTTGAACAGTTCGGATAAATCGATTCTTTCGCCGATTGTCGGCGGTTTTGGCTTTTCGAGATACTGCTTATCCTGTTCAACAAGCTTAAAAAGCTTATGTGCTGTGAGGGCATCATCAAGCGCTTTATGATGGGTGCCCGTTCCGGCATCTCCATACTCCTCGGCAGCTTTCCACAAACCCGTCAGTGTCCGGTCTCCAAAAAAGTTTTTGTATTCGAGCGATAAATCTCTCATTTCCCCCTTAAAAGGGAATGGAATATGGTTAAACATACAGTTTTGCTTCAGTACCTTCATGTCCATGTTTCCCCACGTAATAATTGTGCTGTTTTTCTCAGGGTCCAGTTCGTTTAGTTTACGGATGAAATCCTCGAACCTCATCCCCTCGTCTACCTGCTTTTGCGTTATCTTTAAAAATGATTTGCAGCGTTTCGTCAGCTTCGGGAATTTTTTCGGTCTGACATAGCTAGAAAACGTCTCAACTACTTCATCATCAACCGACTTTACAATTCCGGCTTCAATGATTTCCGGGAAAAAGTTTTGCGGACTGTACTTCCCCTCAGGCATCGTAAATTCGAAATCAATAATGAGTAAGCTGTTTGTCGTCACCTTTTTACACCTGCCTTTCCTCCGATCAGAAAATACTATCTTTATAGTATATCAATTCATCTTCTCGACCTTTCTTCATTTTCTAAAAATAATGAATTTTCCCAGCCGCTTTGTTTCTTTTAAATCGTGAATCGTTTCTTTATAATTGGTAAGGAACCCGAAATAATAAGAAGGTGATGTTATTTCTAACCGTAAGAAGAACTTCGTCATTGTGTGGCTGGCGAACTTTTTTGTCTCAGCCAGCACAACGATGATCGTTCCTTTTCTCTCCTTATACATTGAGACGCTCAGCACTTTTTCAAACGGCTTTGTGCAAAGATGGAGCGGCTATGTGTTCGGCATTACATTTCTCATGGCGTTTTTGGTATCGCCGTTTTGGGGGCGGTTCGGAGACAAACACGGATACAAGAAAATCCTTATGGCAACCGGAACAGGCATTGCCCTCAGCATTTTATTCATGGGCTTTGTTACATCGGTGTACCAATTGTTTTTTCTGCGTATGGCGATGGGTCTTGTAACCGGATTTATTCCGACCTCTCTTGCGATGATTTCGGCACAGACTCCGAAGAACTCAGCCGGCAAAACACTCGGCACGCTGCAAATGGGGCAAGTGTCCGGAAGCTTGTTCGGCCCGCTTTTGGGAGGCTTGCTTGCTGATCGTTTCGGCTTTACGTATACCTTTTTTATCACATCCTTTGTGATTTTTTCATCTGTTCTTCTCGTGTTATTTGGGGTCAAAGAACAGCCTCTTGCAGAGAAGACAGCCAAACGTAAGACATACACGAGAAAAGAAGTGTTCTCCTATATTTTTCACCAGCCGGCGCTTTGGGTCATGATGCTGTTAACCATGCTGATTCAAACAGGCAATTTTAGTATCCAGCCGTTGCTCGCTCTATATGTAAATGAGCTGCACGGACCTGTTAATCTGGCCTTTTTCTCCGGCATGGCATTTTCAGCAACGGGACTCGGAAGTTTGCTGCTGGCTAGAAAATGGGGCGACCTGGGCGACCGCTACGGCCACCGGCGCATTTTAATCGGACTTTTACTCGCTGCCTCTTTCTTTTTTATTCCGCAGGCGCTCGCGTCCTCACTCAGCGTGCTCCTTGTGTTCAGATTTTTATTTGGAATGGCGATGGGCGGCTTGCTGCCATGCATTACGGCAGCGATCCGCGTTCAGGCTCCCGGCAGCATTCAAGGCGAAATCCTCGGCTACAATGTCAGCTTTCGCTTTTTAGGAAACGTGCTCGGGCCTCTTATCGGCGGAATCATATCGAGCCATTTTACAATTTCGGCCGTCTTTTATGTCACAGCGTTTCTCTTTTTCGCCGGCGCGTGCATGCTTTGGATGATGCAGAAGTTCCGGAGGGATTCTTATGCCAAAGCAAGCTGATTCTCAGAAAAAACTGAGGGATCTTCTAAATTTAACCTTCTCGTAAACTCAAAAGAATGGTACGATATGGCTAGAATTTAGGAGAAAAGAGAGTGACCATGTTACGAAAAATAATCGGATGGATTTTGCTCCTTTGCATAATCCCATTGTTTGCATTTACAGTTATCGCTTCCGGAAAAGAAGTAAAACAAATGAAGTCCCTGGATCAGGTGCTTGATAAAAATATTAATCTGAAAGATATCAGCCTCGTTCAGAACAGCTACATGTATGACAGGGACGGCTCCCTTGTCTCGGAAATTGTCAGCGATCATGAAAACCGCGTGCTCGTTCCATTTGACAAGATTCCCGAGGAAGTCAAACAGATTTTCTTAACGTCTGAGGACCGGCATTTTTACGAGCATAAAGGCTTTGACTTTATGGGAATGGTGCGGGCAACCGCTTCTAATGTAAAAGACAAGAAAATTGACCAAGGCGCCAGCACCATCACGCAGCAGCTTTCAAGAAACTTGTATTTGAGCCACGAACGCTCCTTCAGCCGCAAGCTGACTGAGCTCGCGTATTCCTATCAGCTAGAGAAAAAGTATACGAAAAATGAAATACTTGAAGCTTACTTAAATACCATTTATTTCAACAATGGGGTTTACGGCGTCGGTTCAGCGGCTGAATTCTATTTCAGCAAACCGCTGAAGTCTCTCACAGTAGGTGAAATGGCTTTTATCTGCTCTATACCTAATAACCCTACATTATATGATCCTCTCAAGCATTTTGACTACACGAAAAGCCGTCAAGAACGTTTGCTTAAAGGGTTAAAAGATGCCGGGGTCATTACGGATAAAGAGCTCAAAAAAGCCGTCAAACAAAAAATCAAACTGGATGTTGAAAAGAGAGAAGACAAATATCCGGACTACGTTTCCTACGTCAGTGATGAATTCACTCAGCTAGTGTCTGAATCAGAAGGCTTTGATAAACGGCTTCAAAAAGCGTCAGGGAAACAAAAAGAAAAGATAGAAAACGAGCTCTCCGCAAAAGTCAGTACACTGATGAAAGACGGCGTAAAAATTTATACCGCACTTGATCCGTACATGCAAAATCAAGTTGTGGCACAAATGAATTCCAAACTCCCGTATGCAAACGTTCAGGGCGGAGCGGCTGTGATTAATCACCAGACGCATCAAATCATCGCTCTATCCGGCGGGAAAAACTATCAAAAATATGATTTTAACCGCGCCTATCAGGCATACAGACAGCCAGGTTCATCCATTAAGCCGCTGCTTGATTACGGGCCTTATATTGAACAGACCGGCGCGACAGCAAGCAGCACCATCGATGCCAGCAAGTTTTGCAGCAGAGATTATTGTCCGCAAAACTACAATAACCGCACGTACGGCACAGTGACGATCGATACTGCGTTTAAAAATTCATACAATACACCGGCCATTAGAATGCTGGATCGTGTGGGCATCCAAAAAGCATTCAGTTATATCGAGCCGTACCATTTCGCTAAACTTGTCGACAGCGACTACCTTCTCCCGGCGGCGCTTGGCGGGTTTACAAACGGCATGACGCCTCTTGAGATGACAAGGGCGTATACGACATTCGGCAACAGCGGAAGCTATATGCCGAGCCATGCGATTACAAAGGTGACAGACTTAAAAGGAAAAACGCTTTATAAATGGAATGAGAAACCGACTCAAATATTCAGCGTCCGCACGAATATGCAGTTGAAGAAACTGATGAATTCCGTTGTGAAAAGCGGGACAGGAAAAAAAGCATATTTTAAAGCGCCTTACATTGGCGGTAAAACAGGAACATCAAATGATTATCACGACATGTGGTTCGTCGGCCTGACAGATACGTACACAATGGGTGTCTGGGTCGGAAAGGATACACCGAGCAGCGTTGAATATCTTCACAGCATCAGTCCTCAGCTTTCCATCTGGAAAGGAACGCTGCAAGCGGCTTATTAAAGGATCGGAGGGGATATGGCGTGACATCAGAACAAATTCCAAATCGCGTTTTGCTGTTTGACGGCGTGTGCAATTTATGCAATGGCGCCGTGCAATTTATCATTAAACGTGATCCAGACGGATTGATTTCTTTTACATCGCTGCAGTCGGAAACAGGACAGAGCCTGCTGAAAAAAAGCGGGCTCCCGACTGATCAGTTTGACAGTTTTGTCTTTATTGAAGACGGCCAAGTGTACACAAAATCAACTGCAGCCATCAAGGTTCTCAGACATCTGCGAGGCCCATGGCGGCTCTTCGTCCTGTTTTTTGCAGTGCCGAAACCTGTCAGAGATATGATCTACTCTTTCATTGCCAAAAACCGCTATAAGTGGTTTGGCAAAAAAAATGAATGTATGCTCCCCTCCCCTTCTATTAAAAAAAGATTTTTACCATAAACGAAAAAATGGCTAGCTTACACAGGTAAGCTAGCCATTATGCTATTATAAAGCTTGATAAATATGAACAGAATACCGATAACAAAGGTAAACCAAAACAGCAGTTCCAATAGAATGAATCCGACTAATGACATGAGAGAAAGCGTTGGATAAATCCGGTATACGATAAAAACAAAGTAAACAAGCGTAACGACCGCAAACCAGATAACAATCCAGATGACATTTTGCAAAAGCACAAAGGATAAAATCCCGCCGCCTAAATAAACCATGGAACCCATTCTGATTGTTTTCAGGTTGTTCCCTTCCGGATCATTAGCAAAAAACAGCAATGACAGTTCGGTCACGGTATTCGCAATTAATTTCAGAGCGGACAGAACCATAAAATATAAAAGTGCAAAGGCGGCAAATAACGCAAGCCTGATCCCTTTCTCTGAAAAATAGTCAAGCATTCCATCATACATTCCGAAAGAAGACAGCAGCTTCAACGCGTAAAGTGAAGTGGAAATCGATAAAGACGAACTAAAAAGCAGGATCGCAATCAGCGGAAAGTATCCTGTCAAATAAGTATTTTTCATATAAAAAAGTCCCTTTCTATAATCTACCTCATTTATTATGGAGGACTTAAAACGCATTGACAAGATAAATTATTCCATTTTTTCTCCTTTTTACGAATTAAGATCCCAAATCTTCACAAAGCAGCATTTTGAGGGTAAAGTAGTACGCAGGAATCATAAAACGTAAGGAAGTTTTATATGAAAAAAACATTAAAATTGCAAACCAGACTCACCATATTTGTTTGTATCGTTGTGTTAATCGCACTGCTCATTACATTTTTCACAGTCGGTGCCCAAACCACCCAACGGGTTAGAGATGAAGAAAAAACCACAGCGCTGCAGACTGCTGAAATGGTGGCCGAAGCGCCGATTACAGCCGTATCTTTAGAGAGCGGAGAAAAACAGAAGGAACTACAAAGCTACACAAAACGGGTTCAGAACATCACCGGCACGGAATTTGTTGTCGTCATGGATATGAACGGCATTCGCAAAACCCATCCTGACACGAGCAAAATTGGAAAAAAATTCATGGGCGGCGATGAATCCGAAGCATTAAAAGGACATGTTCATATCAGCACGGCCTCTGGCACGCTCGGGAAATCACAGAGGGCATTCGTCCCTGTCTACGCGGGGAATGGAAAACAAGTCGGTGCAGTCGCGGTCGGCATCACCGTAAATGAAATTGATGAAGTGATCAGCCATAGCTTACGTCCGCTCTACTTTATTATCTGCGTCAGCATTTTCGTCGGTGTGATCGGAGCTGTTATCGTTGCCCGTACGGTGAAAAATATCATGTACGGTCTTGAACCTTATGAAATTGCGACTCTTCTCGAAGAACGAAGTGCGATGCTGGAATCGACAAAGGAAGGAATACTCGCTGTCGATGAACACGGCAAAATTAAACTTGCCAATGCGGAAGCAAAGCGCCTATTCGTGAAAATGGGCATCAACACAAATCCTTTCGATCAGGATGTCAATGACATTCTGCCGAAAAGCCGCCTGAAAAAGGTCATTGAGACAAAAAAACCTCTTCAAGACAGAGACATCCGCATTAACGGACTGGAGCTTGTGTTTAATGAAGTTCCCATCCAGCTGAAAGGACAAACCGTCGGAGCGATTGCGACATTTCGTGACAAAACCGAGGTAAAACACTTAGCTGAACAGCTTTCCGGTGTTAAAATGTATGCAAACGCACTGAGAGCGCAGTCTCATGAATTTATGAACAAACTGCATGTCATATTAGGTCTCGTCCAGCTGAAAGAGTATGACGACCTTGAAGATTATATAAAAGATATTGCCATTCAGCAAAAGTCAGAAACAAGCGAAATTATAAATGATATCAAAAGCTCCGTGCTGGCCGGTTTTCTGCTTGGAAAACAGAGCTTCATACGGGAGCAGGGCGCAAATCTTGATATTGAATGCAGCGGTGTCATCCCGAACGCGGCAGACCCTTCAGTCATTCATGAACTCATTACAATCATCGGAAATCTCATCAACAACGGGCTGGACGCCGTTGCCAATATGCCGAAAAAACAAATCACCATGTCCATGCGTTTTCATAACAGCATACTGGACATTGAAATTACCGATACAGGTGCAGGCATGTCTGAAGAAGATCAAGCCAAAGTGTTTGAACAAGGCTATTCAACAAAGGGCAAGAACCGGGGATTCGGCCTTTCTTTTACACAGCAAAGCATCGAAAATTTAAAGGGCCAAATGATTCTCACAAGCGAAAAGAATGAAGGAACGACATTCAGTCTTCGCGTCCCGTACGAACCGAAGGAGGAAAATCATGATTAATGTACTAATAGTTGAAGATGACCCCATGGTGGGTGAATTAAATAAAAGATACTTAAGCCAAATAGAAGGCTTTCAGCTGAAAGGCATCGCCTCTTCCTTTCAAAGCGCTCTGCATATTTTAGGAGAGCATCACATCGACCTCATTTTGCTCGATATTTATATGCCGGGTAAAAACGGGCTGGAACTGCTAACGGAACTGAGAGCACAAAATGAAGCAGTTGACGTGATTGTGATCTCGGCGGCCAGTGAGCTTGACGTGATCAAGAAAACACTTCGTTACGGCGCTGTCGATTATTTAATCAAACCGTTTGAATTTGAACGTTTCCAAACAGCCCTGTCTGATTACAGGCGGAAACAAAAGGTTTATTCAACCCATCGCAACATGAGCCAAAAAGAACTGGACGCCGAGCTTTTTCAAAAGAAAGAAGCAACAGAAAAAGTACAGCTTCCTAAAGGCCTGACAAAAAGCACGCTGAATCTGATTTGGTCCAGTATCCAATCATTTGAAAATGAATCTTTTACGACAGAAGACTTAGCAAAGCATACAGAAATCTCTCAAGTATCCATACGAAAATACTTGAAATTTCTTGAAGATATACAGGTTCTGAATGTAGAAATGGCGTACGGAACAATCGGAAGACCTGTGTTTCAGTACAACGTCAACACAGGAAACTTTAACGGAATTAAGCAATATCTATAAGAAAACGCACTGTTCACTCTGAAGCGCCGTTAACTAAACCGTTATAAAAGCAACGGCTCACTCTAAAGACATATCTATGACTCTGATCTCTTAACAATTCTCGCTTGGCTAATGCCGGGCGTGCCTCGCATAAAAGGAAAACGATAAAACATTCTCCCTGGGAAGACGCTTCTCAGGGATTTTTTCTAATCCAAACGTCCTCATTAATTTAATTGTTTATCAGTTTTTTAACTTAAAAAAATATGAAGTGTTAACGCTTTCTTGTAGACTGTAACAAACAATACATGGGGGTGTATGACATGGGAGCAATTCCAAAATCAGGGGTAAATTCACCTGAACAAAAAGACCTACAGGAGAAAAACCTGTTTCAAAAAATATGGACTTGGGAAATCGGTGTGATTCCTTTGCCATTATACACAGTATTAGCTGTTATTATTATTCTTTCAGCGTATTACAATGAGCTGCCCGCAAATATGCTTGGCGGGTTTGCCATCATCATGATTCTGGGTGTGTTTCTTGGAGACATCGGCCAGCGCATTCCGATATTGAAGGATATTGGCGGCCCTGCCATTTTATCTTTGTTTGTCCCTTCATTTTTAGTCTTTTACAATGTGCTGAATCCAACATCTATAGACGCTGTAACCAATTTGATGAAAACGTCTAACTTCCTTTATTTTTATATCGCTTGTCTTGTTGTGGGAAGTATTCTCGGAATGAACAGAACTGTTTTAATACAAGGTTTTATCAGAATGTTCGTTCCACTGGTTGCGGGAACGACCGCGGCGGTTACAGCCGGCATACTTGTCGGATTTATTTTTGGCTACAGCGCCTATGATTCCTTTTTCTTTGTCGTTGTTCCGATTATTGCCGGGGGAATAGGTGAAGGCATTTTACCGCTTTCGATCGCCTATTCACAAATACTCGGTTCATCCGCTGATGTGTATGTGTCTCAGCTGGTTCCCGCCGCTATTATCGGAAACGTTTTTGCTATCATCTGTGCAGCTTTAATGAAAAAGCTTGGCGATAAGCGTCCAGATCTAAATGGAAACGGACGGCTTGTCAAATCTAAAAAAGCAAATGAGATTTTCAATCAAAAAGAAGCCGAAGCAAAAATTGATTTTAAACTGATGGGAGCCGGTGTTCTGCTCGCGTGTACATTCTTTATTTTCGGCGGGTTATTGGAGAAATTTATCTTCATCCCGGGCGCGATCTTGATGATTATTTCAGCTGCGGCTGTCAAGTATGCGAATATTCTTCCGAAAAAAATGGAAGATGGCGCCTACCAGCTTTATAAATTTGTTTCGTCCAGCTTTACATGGCCGCTGATGGTCGGTCTCGGGGTCCTCTTTATTCCGTTAGATGACGTGGCGGCTGTGATTTCTATTCCGTTTGTCATCATATGTATTTCAGTTGTTGTCGCAATGATTGCTTCTGGATATTTTGTGGGCAAGCTGATGAACATGTACCCGGTTGAATCCGCAATCGTGACCTGCTGCCACAGCGGTCTCGGGGGAACTGGTGATGTTGCGATTTTATCAGCGTCAGGAAGAATGGGCCTTATGCCGTTCGCCCAAATTTCCACCCGTCTCGGCGGTGCAGGCACAGTCATTTGCGCGACAGTTCTGCTTCGTTTTTTCACTTCATAAACAGTGAAAGAGTTCCGTTCTATGCGGAACTCTTTTTTTATCTGTTCACAATCCGAATATACTCTCGGGGAGCAAACGGCATATCCTTTGATTCCATCTCACTCATTCTGGCTGACAGGTGGTGCTCCAGTAAATACAGCTCCCACTCATCACTAGCCGCCGTACCGCTGCGCCCGTCATATTGATTTAAAATGAATGCACCCGTAAATACTGTGCAGAATAAACCCGAACATATCAAAACCTTTCTCTTCACATGACCAGCTCCTTACATTCAGCTTGAGCAGGAATGATTTTAAATATACAAATAGGTTTATTTTTGTTAGACTTATTTTAAGGTCAAAAGAACTCATAAAATCCTATTTTACAGTTCGAAGCATGGCGGCTTGCAGAAAAGTGCGATATAATTTGGACTAGGTCGTTTGACCGTATATTGATACATAGCGCATTTTTTAATTGAGAACAAGAAAAAGGAGGTCTTATCTTTGCAGCTCTTACATTTTGCTATTTTATCGCCTTTTTTATTTGCTCTTTTCATTCCCATCTTGGCAAAATACGCAAAAAGAGTGCACACGGGCTGGTTTGTGTTGATCCTGCCCGTCTTGCTGTTTATATACTTTCTCCCAATGATCAGGATGACACAATCGGGAGAAACATTGCGGTCGGTATTGGAGTGGATTCCTTCACTTGGCATTAATTTCACCGTTTATATAGACGGTCTCGGATTGTTATTCGCCTTGCTGATCACAGGCATCGGCTCTTTGGTCACTCTTTACAGCATTTTTTATTTATCAAAAGAAAAAGAACAGCTTGGGCCCTTTTATGTCTATTTATTGATGTTCATGGGCGCTATGCTTGGTGTCGTTCTTGTAGACAATGTCATGGTTCTCTATATGTTTTGGGAGCTTACCAGCCTTTCATCCTTTTTGCTGATCGGCTATTGGTATAAGCGTGAAAAGTCGCGCTACGGCGCAGCCAAATCACTTTTGATTACGGTCAGCGGCGGGCTGTGCATGCTCGGCGGATTTATTCTCCTCTATCTGATAACGAATTCCTTCAGTATTAGAGAGATGATCCATCAAGTTCAATTAATTGCCGGCCACGACTTGTTTATTCCGGCGATGATTCTCATTTTATTAGGGGCATTTACGAAATCCGCGCAATTCCCTTTTTATATCTGGCTGCCTGACGCAATGGAAGCTCCGACGCCTGTCAGCGCTTATCTTCATTCAGCTACGATGGTGAAAGCCGGCATTTATATCATTGCGAGGTTCAGTCCTATTTTCGCCTTTTCAGCCCAATGGTTTTGGATCGTTTCCCTCGTCGGGCTCATTACGATGGTCTGGAGTTCTTTCCAAGCCGTGAAACAAACCGATTTAAAATCGATTTTGGCGTTTTCAACCGTCAGCCAGCTCGGCATGATCATCTCCATGCTTGGTGCCAGTGCCGCGGCCCTTCATTACGGCCATACAGAATATTATACAGTTGCCGCCATGGCTGCCATTTTCCATTTAATCAACCACGCTACCTTTAAAGGAAGCTTGTTTATGGCAGTCGGCATTATCGATCACGAAACAGGCACACGGGATATCCGGAAGCTCGGCGGCTTGATGGCGATTATGCCGATTACGTTTACCATTTCCTTAATCGGGACATTTTCAATGGCCGGCCTTCCTCCGTTTAACGGATTTTTGAGTAAAGAAATGTTTTTCACAAGCATGCTTCGCGTGACACATTTCGATCTGTTCAACGTGCAGACATGGGGCATTCTATTCCCTGTTCTCGCCTGGGTCGGAAGCGTCTTTACATTTATCTACAGCATGAAATTGCTGTTTAAAACGTTCAGGGGAAATTACCAGCCTGAGCAGCTTAAAAAACAGGCTCACGAAGCGCCTGCGGGCATGCTCATAGCACCTGTCATTCTTGCCGCTTTGGTTGTCAGTCTCTTCTTTTTCCCGAATATATTGTCGTACAGCTTGATTGAGCCGGCGATGAACTCAATCTATCCGACGCTGCTGGACAGCCACGAGAAATTCCATGTGCACATTACACAATGGCATGGGCCGACAACAGAATTGAAAATGACAGCCGGCATCATTATTCTCGGCATCCTTGGATATGTGACATTGAATAAGTGGAAAGGATTCTATAAACTGTTTCCTTCGAAACTGACACTCAATCGGTTATACGATAAGCTTCTGGCCGTCATGGAAAAAGGCTCTTACCGAGTCACTAGACAATATATGACCGGGTTTTTAAGGGATTATTTGCTGTATATCTTCGCTGGTTTCATCATTTTGATGGGCGGAGCTATGATGATCAAAGGCGGATTTTCATTTACAACAGAAGGAATGGCTGAAATCGGCGGATACGAAATGATTCTGACGCTTGTCATGATCAGCGCCACAGCGGCCACTGTTTTTGCCCGTTCAAGATTGACAGCGATTATCTCTCTTGGTGTGGTCGGTTATACGCTCGCATTGTTTTTTGTGATTTTCAGAGCGCCGGACTTAGCATTGACTCAGCTTGTCATTGAAACCATTTCTGTGGCGCTGTTCCTGCTTTGTTTCTACCATCTGCCGCAATTGAGACTGAAAAGGAAAACGAGAACGTTCCGATTGACGAACTTTATCATTGCTTTAGGAGTCGGCATTATCGTTACCCTGCTTGGCATCGCATCTTCAAGCCAGCGGACAAAAGACAGCATTTCATCCTTCTTCTTAAAACACAGCCATGATCTCGGCGGAGGGGATAATGTTGTCAACGTCATCCTCGTTGATTTCAGGGGCTTTGATACAATGTTTGAAATAACGGTGCTGGCTGTTGCCGCTCTCGGCATCTACAGCATGATTAAAACAAAAGTAAAAGAGGAGGGGAGAAGCGGTGAATGAACAAAAAACAAATGACTTAATTCTTCAAACCGTGACAAAACTTGTATCCTTTATCATTTTGCTTTTCTCTTTCTATTTATTTTTATCAGGACACAACGCGCCTGGAGGAGGCTTTGTCGGCGGGCTGATCACATCCGCTTCCATCGTTCTGTTGCTCCTGGCATATGATTTAAAAACCGTCCGTGCGATTTTGCCGGTTAATTTCATTTACGTGGCGGGAGCCGGGCTTCTGCTCGCTGTATTAACCGGCGTTGGTTCCTTTGTATTCGGGGCTCCATTTTTAAGCCATACATTCGGGCACTTTCATCTGCTGATATTTGGAGAAACGGAGCTCGCCACGGCGACGATATTTGATTTAGGGGTTTATCTTGTTGTCGTAGGCATTACGATGACCATTATTCAAACGATTGGAGAGGAAGAATAATGGAAATCTTGATGTCTGTTTTAGCCGGTATTATCTTTATGGCTGCCACGTATTTACTGCTTTCGAAAAGCCTGCTTCGCGTTATTATCGGAACAGCACTTTTGAGCCATGGCGTTCATTTAATGCTTTTGACTATGGGAGGATTAAAGGAAGGCGCCGCTCCGATTTTAAGCAAGCATGTCAAATCATTTGTCGATCCGCTTCCGCAAGCCCTGATTTTGACAGCCATTGTCATTTCATTTGGCGTTACATCATTCCTTCTCGTCATGGCCTTCCGCGCTTATCAGGAATTGAAAACGGACGATATGGATCAAATGAGGGGAAATGATCAACATGAATAATTTTGTTATTTTGCCAATCCTGATCCCGCTCCTGTCGGCCATTCTGCTGATTTTCATGACGAAGAATCTTATGCTCATGCGGATCTTCAGCACTGCGGCATCGGCAATCGGGATTGTGATCAGTTGCATACTCGTACAGACTGTCTTTACAAATGGCATCCAGACACTCAGTTTGGGCGGCTGGAAAGCGCCGTACGGCATTGTGCTGGCAGCAGACCAGTTCGCCAGCCTGCTCGTTCTCACAACAGCGGTCGTCGGTTTATTGGTTGTCCTTTATTCCTTCCGTTCTGTCGGTGAAAAACGGGAGCGTTCCTTTTATTACTCCGGTGTTCAGTTTTTGCTTGCCGGTGTCAGCGGAGCGTTTTTAACAGGCGATTTATTCAACATGTACGTATTTTTTGAGCTTCTGCTTATCGCTTCCTATATGCTGATCGTATTAGGCGGCACAAAAATTCAGCTGCGGGAGTCCCTTAAATATATTGTGTTTAATATCGTATCGTCTGCCCTGTTTGTCATTGGCGTCGGCTATTTATACGCTGTAACCGGAACGTTAAACATGGCGGATCTAAGTGTGAAAATCAGCGAATCAGGACAAACCGGGCTGATCACTGTAATTGGTGTCCTGCTGCTTTTAGTATTCGGCATGAAGGGCGGAATCTTCCCCCTCTACTTTTGGCTTCCAGGCTCTTATTACGCGCCTCCGGCGGCAATCTCCGCGTTGTTCGGCGCTTTGCTGACAAAAGTCGGTTTATATGCGATTACTAGGGTTTTCACATTAATTTTTATTCATGACGCAGCCTTTACCCATCAGCTGATGATTTGGCTGGCGGCGCTGACTGTGACTTTCGGTGTGATCGGTTCACTCGCTTATGCGGATGTCATGAAAATTGTGATCTACAACATTATTACAGCTGTCGGCGTGATTTTGTTCGGTGTGGCAGTTCATACCCCCGCATCCATTCAAGGCGCGATTTATTATCTGATTCACGATATGCTGATTAAAGGCGCTTTATTTATGCTGGCGGGCACGCTGATTGCGTTGACTGGAACAGCGAGCCTGCACAAAATGGGCGGGCTGATCAAACGTTATCCACTTCTTGGATGGATGTTTTTCATTTCAGCGATTTCTCTCGCGGGCATCCCGCCTCTCAGCGGATTTATCGGCAAGTTCAAAATTGCGGAGGGCGGCTTCGCAGAAGGTGAATTTACGATTTCCATGCTGATTCTGCTTTCGAGTCTGCTCGTACTGTACTCTGTACTGAGGATCTTTATGCATGCGTTTTGGGGCGAAGAAAAAGAAACACCGAAACCAAATCATAAAACAGCTAAAGGACTTCTTTATCCGGCAGCTTTTTTTCTCTTACTATCTCTTCTCTTCGGGTTGGGTACAGAGTGGGTGTCACCTTACGTTGATCAAGCGGCCGAGACATTGCTGAATCCGGAAAAATATATTGAAGCTGTTTTGAAGGAGTAGATCGCATGGCATTTCAAATTTTATTAAATGTGTTTCTCGCTTTTTGCTGGATGTTCTTGAGCAATAGTCCAAGCGCCGCAGGGTTTATCACAGGCTATATTCTGGGAATGCTCTCTCTGTTTTTCTTCCGGCGCTTTTTTACTCGCCAGTTTTATCTATGGAAACTGATCTCTATCATCAAACTCTTTTTGATTTTTTTAAAGGAACTATACCTTGCCAACGTCAGTGTATTGAAATCCATTTTATCGCCAAAAATGAATATCAAACCGGGCATTTTCGCTTTTAAGACTGAACTGACGAAGGATTGGGAAATTACCCTACTTTCCCTGCTCATTACATTAACGCCCGGAACCTTGGTGATGGATATTTCCGATGACCAGACAATACTTTATATTCATGCGATGGATATTGAGGATGCGGAAAAAGCCATTTTTGATATTCGTGAGTCATTTGAAAAAGCCATACAGGAGGTGAGCCGCTGATGTTTACACTGATCCTGCAACTCGCGCTCGGCATTATGGCAGTGTCTACCTTTTTGTATGTCATTCGTGTCATTAAAGGGCCGACTGTGCCTGACCGGGTAGTGGCTCTGGATGCAATCGGCATCAACCTGATTGCGATCACGGCACTCGTCTCCATTTTGCTGAATACAAACGCGTTTCTGGATATTATTTTACTGCTGGGCATTTTAGCATTTATCGGAACAATTGCATTTTCCAAATTCCTGGAGAAAGGAGAGATTATCGAAAATGATCGAAATCGCTAAGGTCGTTGTGGCTGTATTCATTTTGCTTGGCGCTCTTGTATGCCTTGTTGCTTCATTTGGGATACTTCGCCTTCCCGATGTGTTTACACGCTCTCATGCTGCTTCTAAAGGCTCAACGTTGGGCGTCAATATGATTCTGCTCGGTGTCTTCTTCTATTTGTGGTTTGTGACGGGGAACATTTCCGCTAAAATCCTGCTCGGGATTCTGTTTATCTTTATTACGTCTCCTGTCGGGGGGCACTTGATTTGCCGTGCAGCGTACAACTCCGGCGTCAAGCTTGATAAGAGAAGTGTACAGGATGACTATAACGGAATCAGAAACTTTGTGATTAAACGAAAAGAGGATTCTTACCTATAAAAAATAAGCAGCCGGACAGGCAGAGTTCCGGCTGTTTTTTTATTTCTTGATGACAGCCAGCGTGCATCTGGATATACAGATCAGCCTCTCTTGCTCGTCATAAATGTGAATGTGATAGACAATCGTCGTTCTGCCTGTATGAACGGGTTCGGCTACAGCCTTTACCGTTCCTTCCTTTACGGATTTTAAATGATTGGCGTTAATCTCCAAACCGACACAAGCTTGTGCAGTGTGATCAATCAGATTTTGCGCGCCTGCGCTCGCCGCGGTCTCTGCCAGCGCCACTGAAGCGCCTCCATGCAAATAGCCGAACGGCTGCACCGTCCGATGATCCACCGGCATGACCGCAACGCATCGTTCCGCTGTGTTTTCAACAATCTTAATTCCAAGCGCTTCAAGCAATGTGTGTTTCGTGTCCATTCTATCCAACTCCCTTATTTAAAGTACACCGTCTGATTTCGCAATCAAAACCGCTTCCGTTCGGGAACCGACATTCAGCTTATTGAAAATCGATGTCAAGCTGTATTCGATGGACCGCTTGCTCAAATGAAGCGCATCTGCGATTTCTTGGTTTGTAAACCCCTTTTCAACTTCTTGAAGAATCAGGCATTCTCTGGGTGTGAGCACATCTTGTTCTTTTTGAGAGGAAGGAGCCGGCTTTGTTTTTTGCTGAGTCATCAGCTGTTTAAAGTAAGCAAAATCGACTAAAATTTCTCCGTTGAGTACGTGGTATATGTATTGGGTGATCTTTTCTTTAGATTCCGTTTTGCTGATGGCACCGTGCAGACCCGCACGAATCGCTTCCTCAAAATAATCCTCAACCTCGTAACCGGTATACACGATAATTTTACAATGAGGATTCTCTTGTAAAATCTGTTTAGAAAGCTCCATCCCATTGATCTCGCCGCCTAAATTCAGATCCATTAAAATGAGATCATATGACGAGAAATCATGCTGTTTGATAAACTGTTCGCTCGGTTCAGGACTGAGACAATCAACAGACAGATTCGAATCCGTTTCCAAAATTGTCTTGGTGCCTTCCATGACAGCCGGATGGTCATCAATCACTAGTATCTTTTTCATGTTTTCCTCCCTTTTACTCACTCTTTTCCATTTTATAAAAAAGACTTGGCTTGTGCCAAGTCGTTTCCGTTATAAAACCATTACAATTCGATTTCAATATCAGCCTTAAAGCCCTTTCCTTCACTTGTTTCAATCCGAAGGCGTCCATCTAAAGCCCTGACTCTCTCTTTAATGCCGGAAAGCCCCATACTCATGGAATGCTCATTATTTTTCTCTTGATCAAATCCTACACCATCGTCCTCATAATGCAGAACGATCCTGTTTTGAATACTGATGAGCATAATCAGCACATCCGTCGCCTGAGAGTGCTTGACCGCATTAGACAGAAACTCTTGAATGATCCGGTACAAATTCAGCTGCGAATCCAGATCAAGCGAAGCCGTAAATCTGCCGGTATTTAAACGGATATGAAACGGAACCCGTTCCTGCTGCTGAGCCACCAGCTTGGACAGCGCCTTCACAAGCCCAAGATCATACAGAAGCTGCGGCCGCAGTTCATGACACGTCTCCCTCGTCATCGAAATCACATCAGACATCTGCTCATTCATCTGTACAAGCTTGTCCTGCACATCTTCCCGGCACGGACTATCATCCTTCTTAAAATCAGCCAAAAACAGCTCGCACTGACGTTTTAATGAAATCAAATCCTGTAGAACCGAGTCGTGGAGATCGCGGGCGAGATCAGAGCGTTGTTTTTCTTCGATGGTGTACATGAGTTTTTTGAGCCAAACTGGGTTTGATTCTTGTTGTTTTATTTCTTCTAAATGACTCATCAGCTCTTCGATTTTCATAACGTTTTCGATCGATACGTTTGTATAAAACGCCAAGGTTTTCAGCCAAGAAAGTTCTTCAAGTGTGAGACGGGGCGTATTCATTTTAGATAAACAAAGGATCACAAATGATTTTCCGCCGCGTTCACCTATTTTCATGACAAAACCTTTATTGAATTCAACTATTTTCCCTATTTCGGATGTTACTTTTCTAAATTCTTTTTGATAGACTTTTTCGAATGAATTTACGGTCTCATCATCATATAGCTTAATACTTCCGTCTGCTGAAACTTCATATACATATGCTCGGCTAACTAGAGAGACCTCAAGTATAGTATTTTTCAGTTCTTCAAATACTTGAGTCAGGAATGTTGAATCTCTAATCAGCTGCGTAAATTTATATATACTATCTTGATAATTGAATTTTTCTGAGACCCTTTTTAATCTAAACCTGAAATCAAGTACTTCTTTATAATAAAAGACCGCCAACATGATAATATAAATTAAAAATGTTAGTTTAACACTATAAAAATCACTATCAGGACTACTAATTAATTCAATTGTAGTGATTAGAATAATTGTTGGCGTTAAAGCTAAAAAGCCATAATATCTTAATCTGCTTAAAATAAAATCCACATTATAGATTTTATTTGTCATAAATTGAAATACCAAGGAGAAAGGTATTAACATCATAAAAGAAGCTGCTAAAAAGGAAGAAACATAGTGCGCATTTAGAAACACATAAGGTATCAAATATAAACACAAAAAAGGTGCAAAAGAAAAGATATTAATAACTGTGAGGACCTTAATAATATGCGCTTGTTCAGTATCTTTATTTTTAATTAAAATGATACAGAAATAAATCACTACTATTATAAATAAAAAGAAAAAAGATAGTAAACTTAATTTAGGCACATAATCACGAAAGAAAAGATGTGAACGAAACATTTCACACACTACATTTATGATCGGTACTAAATATAAAATGAAAACTTTTTTATCAAATAAGGTAGTGCCTAACTCTCTAAAATAATGATAAAGAAATAGAAGGTAGTTTAGCGGTACAGATATTAATGTTACCACCATAATACATCTGCATAGTAGATCGCCTTTAACAGAAACTCCTGCGCTTATATAAGCAATAGCAGCAGATAACAAAAATATAATTAAAACTAAAGCAGATAGTAAATCCTTCGATTCATTTATTTTTAATATAAATAGGCAACAAAATAAACAAACAATATAAAACATTAACGGTATTAAGTAAGTAGAAAAATTTTTATCATTAAATAAGGTCAGCTTTAGCTCAACATCCTTGCCATTTCTCTCAACAACCATTGAACTTACATTTTTAAGCTTATTCATTTTTATTTCTTTAGTGTTTATCTTTTGATTATTAATACTCTTTACGATATCCCCTTTTTCTATTCCGCTGTATGATGCCATTGAATATTCATCTACATTGGTAATTACAACGTCCCCGTTATTCCCTTTCGAAACAGCTGCTCCAACTAACAAATTATTATTGCTTATATAGGTCAAATAAATAACATATAACAGACTTATTACAACTAACAATACAGAAATTTTATTGGTTCTAGACTTCATTTAACCCTCAATAGTGCCAATCCATCATTGAATAAATTTCTAATCCTTTAAAACCATTTATTATACATTCAGATTGATCTTTATCAACACCCAATAAACAAGCATTACCTTCCATTACTTCCCTTAAAACATTTGGGTATTTAATTAAGTATCCTACCATTTCTTGCATAATACATCCCCTCCTTATTTAATCATAACAGACAATAATTTTTCAGTTTTATCATCTTCTAATTTTAATTGTGACATTTCTTTTTTTATTTTCTGGAGAGATAAATGTTTCATCACCAGCAAATATTGTATAACGCCTGCTTCTGTTAATTTTTGTTTCAAAGCCTTCGTATTAATAGAAACAAATTCCTCGGGTTTTTGATATAAACTTAGTAGCTCAACTGAAGCATCATTAAATTGTTTTTTTAAGTATAAGTATGCCAATGTATTTTTTTTCTGAACAAAATCGTTATTTAAGTAAAACAAACCTTTATAATCATTATCGATCTGCGACATAATCCCAAGTTCATAAGAATAAGAAGCAACGATGGGATGGTATTTGCCGGTTGCCAGCATTACCCCCATCACACACGGCAGTGCTGTTAGCGCTCCTGATTTATTTTTAATCATTTCCAGACAGGCTTCTTCAGTTTTCGGCGCATTCACAATATCATCGTGCTGGCCTTGAATTGATTGTAATGCAAAATTCAATATCTTTTGTGAAAATTCTGGTTCATGACTAGCTTGGCACATCACTTGTATACTTAGGGTGTATAGAGCTGTAACTGCATTTAAAGCGATAGACGAGTCAATCTTCATCCATACAGCATTTCTATTATCTTTATCCTCTAAGTCATCATAAATATCGAATGAGAGTATAAGCAATTCAATTCCGGCAGCTAGCAATTCGATTGCTTTTTTGTCCTGACCGTTAAAAGCTAAATAATGATGAAGGGCCAAATCGGCAAACTCAAAAGTATCCTTAGACTCAATAAAATTCTGAAGATATCGTTCCAAGTCATGATTCATTATTTTTTGGCTAACAATCTCCTTCATTTTCTCCTTGATCCGGACAGAATCTAAACATATCTGCTCAATAACGACTTCCCCCCTCCCCTTCCATTTTACTAAATGGGCTATCCAAAGGACAGCAGGTTTTTCGTTTTTTAACAATCATATAATACTTTATCCTTTATTTGTATATGTAGAACGAAAAAAAAGACTTGTTTCCAAGTCTTTTTCACGAAATTTTCATTGCATAATTGTATTTATCGAGCTGATCAATGCTTTTGTTAATGTTTCGTAATGAATCTGTCGTTTCTTTAATATCAAGTTCGAGTCGGAATAACAATTGTTTTACTTCTTCAAGTTTCTTTTCCATCGTTTCCACACTCCTTTTTTTGAAAGATCAATGAATTGTGTATGGTGAACGAGTCCTAGGTATTTGATCTGTTACTAATAGTGTATCTGCTTTCAGGTTATTTTTCACCGAAAAGTATGCAAAAAAGTCCTGCGTGACACCGCAAATATCAATAGGTCTTTATGCTCTAATGAATCACAACGAGAACGGGACTTTATTTCTATGTGAAGGAGCGTATATTTCTGCTGGAATTGAGAAAGATTCTTACTTCCCTTGATTTGAACGCATTTCGCATTTTAACTAAGTAAGACTATAGTCCTCCGTACTGTATTTTCAAAATTGAATACGCGATTCTTGCCGTATCCTGACCGACAAACACCGAAAAGACCGCAACACTAAAGTTGTGGCCTTTCGCTTTGTCATATTCGGCGATTAGAAATCTATACATATAGAAACATCCCTTTTGAGTGAGGTGCTCCCATGAAATATCACTATCCTTGGTTTTACGCCTATCCTTATGAGATACGCCGCCCGCCTGCTCCTGACGGCAATACAGATACCTTTATCCGTTCAGCGAAGCAGGCCGCAGGAATGTTCGCGGATGCCCAGCTCGTTCTCAGCCGCATTGCGGGCTCGCGGGAGCTCTCACGCCGCATCCTGACCGCAGCCGAGCAGTCAGATAAACAATCTGTAAAGCGCCTGATCAAACAAATGGGCGTCCGGCATGAAGTGGATGCGGTCTTTAATCCCGACGGCATTTACATCAGCCTTATCGGGACGCAAAGCCGAATGATTCTTGCTTTGCGGTGGTCAGAAGACCGCAATCATTTTGCGTCCATCAGATGATGACACCACTCCAGAGCCTCAAGATAACACTCATACGCTTCTTCTTTATCCAGTTCTTTGCCTAATTCTGTATGAGTGTCCCAGTTGTTGCTTTCAATACATTTCACAAGCTCAAGCATGTGGTAGTAGTCGTTTTGATGGCCTAATAACGCTTTTCCGACTTCATCTTTTAAAGGCAATTCTTGAATAATCTCTTCTATTTCTCTATGCAGCAGAGTGTCTATGAGAGAAAACATTCCGATCAGCATATAAGAAGCAGGCTGCGGCCGGGCTGTTTTTCTCGCCAGCAGTTCACAAAGCTTTGCTCTCATCAAAGAAATCTTAATGATTTCGTGCTTGCTGGAATGCCCTTTTCTGCTTAAATCCTTAAAGGAAAGAATGTATATCCACCGTTTGATTTCATTAAATCCCAGCAGCATAATAGCCTGCTGAATGCTCTCAATTTTCTGGCTCAAACGGCTGTGGGATGAGTTTAAAAATTTTAAGATTTGATAGGACAGTGATAAATCCCGCTCTATGTACTCTGTCACACGCTTTATGTTAGGCTGCTCTTTGCTCAATTCGTTAAGCAGTTCATAGTATGAATAGAAATGAGTCGACAAATCATGCCCGCTGATGATGCGCGGCTCGCTGAAAAAATAGCCCTGAAATAATTGAAAGCCGTCTTGGGCCGCCTGTTTATATTCTTTTCTGGTCTCAACTTTTTCCGCTAAAAAGATCAAGCCTCTGCAGCCGTAGGTTTGCAAAATTTTTCTGCGTTCCATTCGGGTTGTTTTAAGAAAATCAATTTTCAATATATCAATATAGCTCATGAGCTTTTCCAGTAAGTCTTCATTTTGCGGGTTTATTGCATAAAAATCATCGAGCGCCAGCATATACCCCATTTTTTTCAGTTCTTTGCATCTTGAGATGAGGGCCGGCGTGATTGGTATATCTTCAAGGATTTCAATGACAAGCTGCTTCGGATTAAAGGAGGTGGGAAGATTCGAAAACATCAGGCTTTCCGTAAAATTAACAAAACAGCGTTTCCCTTCCGTCAGCTTCTCAATTCCGATGTTTAAAAAGCTGTTAATCACCAAATCTGCTGTTGCCTGGTCGCCGTCTTTAGCGCTATAGACATTCTCTTCGCTTTCTCTATACAGCAGTTCATAAGCAACAACCTGTTCTTTTCTATTAAAAATAGGCTGTCTTGCAACAAACACCCTCATTGATTTATCCCCCTTACACTACGCGCGGCGTTCACTCTTAAGTATATCAAATAATTTGACGAAAATTGTCTAAACATGAAAAATAATATATTCATAAAGAAAACTGGCCTCTTCGCGAACGAAAGGCCAGTTTTCTTTATTTTTCTTCAAGTTCTTCATCAAGTCTGCTTTTCACTTCGTGAATCCGTTGCATTTTATTACTCCAGCAGTCCTCGCTTAAATCAACCGGATATTCTTCCGGCTTGCTGATTCTTTTATATTCCTCCCACAGCAGGCTGAGGTTATCCTGTACATACTGCTGTATGTCTGATATCTCAGGGTTTTGGTAACAAAGAATACCCTTTTCAAAAATCAGCTCATGAAGATCCTTCGCATAAAAATTGGTGACAAATTTGCTGATGAATGTATGAACCGGGTGGAACATTCTGAGCCGCTTCTGATCATTCACCTGCTCATCATAAAGCGCAATATAGTCACCTTCAGAATGATGATTGGACTGATTGATAATACGGTACACTTTCTTTCTGCCCGGTGTCGTCACTTTTTCAGGATTAGACGAAATTTTGATCGTATCGACCAGTTCCCCGTCTTCTTCAATGGCTACAAGCTTGTAAACCGCGCCGAGAGCCGGCTGGTCATAGGCTGTAATCAGCTTCGTACCGACACCCCAGACATCAATGCGCGCTCCCTGAGCCTTTAAATTCATAATGGTATGCTCATCCAAGTCACTTGACGCAATGACTTTCGCGTCTGTAAATCCTGCTTCATCGAGCATTTTCCGGGCTTTTTTTGACAGGTACGCCAAATCGCCGCTGTCAAGGCGGATGCCAATAAAGTTGATGCGGTCTCCGAATTCCTTGGCAACCTTAATCGCATTCGGCATGCCTGAACGAAGCGTGTCATACGTGTCTACTAAGAAGACGCAATCTTTATGCGTTTCCGCGTATTTTTTGAAAGCTGTATATTCATCGCGGTAGGCCTGCACAAGCGCATGCGCATGAGTGCCGGAGACCGGGATATTAAAGCGCTTTCCGGCTCTTACATTGCTTGTCGCGCTGAAGCCGCCGATTAAGGCTGCTCTCGCTCCCCACATGGCCGCATCCATTTCATGCGCCCGTCTTGTTCCAAATTCAAGCGCGACTTCATCGCCGATGACGCCTTTAATCCGGGCAGCCTTTGTTGCGATTAATGTTTGGTAGTTCACAATGTTGAGCAAAGCCGTTTCAATCAGCTGCGCTTCTACAAGGGGGGCTTCCACCCTCATAATCGGCTCATTGTTAAAAACGAGTTCTCCTTCTTTCATGGAATAAAGTGAACCTGTAAAAGTTAAACCGCGCAAATATTCAATAAAGTCTTCATGATACCCGAGTTCTTCCTGTAAATAATTCAGGTCGCTATCCGTAAACTTGAAATTTTCCAAGTATTCGATGGCTTTTTCCAAGCCCGCAAATACCGCATAGCCATTTTCAAACGGAAGCCTTCTGAAAAAAAGCTCAAAAATTGCTTTCTTTTCATGAATGCCGTCCCTCCAGTAGGTTTCGGCCATATTGATTTGATAAAGGTCTGTATGTAATGACAGGCTGTCATCTTTAAATCCATACTCTAACACTGTTTTTCCCCTTCCTTACTCTGCCACTTGCGCTCCGATGCTGTTTGCAAAATGGGAAAGAGCCCACGTGTGCCCCTCCTGATTAAAGCTGGCAACAGCCTGTTTATGCACAACAATCCGGAACCCTTTGTTGTATGCGTCAACCGCTGTATGCAACACACAAATATCTGTGCAGACGCCGGCAAGATGCAGTTCGCCAATCTGCCGCTCTCTGAGTTTAAGCTCTAAATCAGTACCCGCAAAAGCAGAATATCTCGTTTTTTCCATGTAGTATACGTTTGGTTCATGTTCATGTTTCTGATATAGAGGCAAAAGCTTTCCGTACAGATCTTTTCCATCCGTGCCTTTAATATTATGCGGAGGAAAAAGACGGGTTTCAGGGTGATATTGATCCCCTTCATGATGAGAATCTACTGCAAATACGGCATAATCACCGTTTGTGATGAAGTCTTCAGTCAAATTGACGATCGCCTCTTCTATCATTCTGCCAGGCGCTCCGCAAGTCAATTTTCCGTCACTCGCCACAAAATCATTCGTATAATCTATACAAATAAGTGCTTTTTTCATAGCTGGCCTCCCCGCCATCAGTATGAGAACATTATATCTTATCTCCAGTTGTAAGGGAATTGCCATGAATAAAAAGACAAACGATCCGTTTGTCTCTTAAGGTTTCAGCACTGACCGGTTAAAAATGTCGTCCTGAATATATATCAATTCACGATTCACAGCGGTGTCAGCCGCAATGACAAGGCCTAGAGGCGTATGAAACTGAAGATCCGATACGATCTTGAAGTGTACTCCGTTCCGGTTCGCCATTTGGATATAAGGAGAGTAAGACTGATACTGAAGCTCTCCATTAATCAAAAGGGTGATGTTTTTGCTGTTTTTGAGCGCACGCTCCGCTTCTTCATACGGTTTGCTTCTGAGCACCTGTCCTTTCGTCAGTGCCAAAAGCGTTCTTTCCCTTAATGAGCCTAAAAACAAGTGGCGCTCGTCAGGCTTTGTTTCCAAGGGCCCATACATTCCTTGCTGCAAATAGAGATCCATTTTATCATCACTCAAAAGCTCGTCCTCCCGTCTTGTTTGTCTTCATTATCACCTGATCAGGCAGGAGTTAAACTTTCAAGGGCCGCTTACATTTCTGTTACCCAATGCATGATTTTTTTGGCCAGCTCACCTGCCGTATCTTCCTCTGTATGCCGGCGCAAAGAAGCTTCCAGCCGTTCAGGCAGAGCTGCTTTATCTTCTTCATAAGAAATGATCGTGCTCCACTCCAGCTGCGGAACCGCTACAAGCGTGTGCAGTTCTTTTCTGTTTTCATGCAGATACACGTCTGTGATCATTCCGGTTTGCGTATTGATATTCGCTTTTCTTATTTTCATAACATGACCTCTCTATTCAAAGACTACCCATATTATACAATAAAAAAGAAACAGCCTCCCCTGAAAAGGCTGTTACCCGTTAAACGAAACTGTTTCATCAATGATATCGGCATCTTTGAAGAGCGTTTTACTCGTTTGGTTATTGATGCTCACAAAATCACCGAGCTGAAACGCCCCCGAGCCCACGCCTGAGTGATCGACGCTTTTCGGCGAAATCGCAAACACATCTCCAAAACTGGCCGCCGCATCACCTGATATTGACATAATATAAATCGGACCTACAATCGCAGGCATTTCCCCACCTCCGCATTGATTTACAGCATCATATGCAAAGAGGCGCAAATGGTGCCCGCCTATTCAGCGGGCTTCGCGTTTTCTTCAAGGCGTGACCGCTGGCGCAGTTTGATGAGGCGGACAATATTCAGGAAGAATGCCTTCACTACCGCGTACACCGGCACCGCTAAAATCATGCCGAGAATGCCGCCGAAGCTCCCCGCTCCGATCAACAGTAAAATAATCGTAAGCGGATGCGTATTGAGCCGCTTTCCGATCACGAGAGGAGACAGCAGGTTCCCGTCGAGCTGCTGAACGACGACCACCACAATAATCGCGAACAGCGCTTTGGCCGGCGAGTCCATAAAACCGACAATGACAGCCGGCGCAGCACCGAGAAAAGGTCCGACATAAGGAATGATGTTGGTAATCGCCATGACAATCCCAAGAATCAGGGCGTATGGCACACCGGCGATTAAGTAGCCGATAAAACACGCTGTTCCGACAAAAAGACAGATTAACAGCTGTCCCTGAAAATAAGCCGCAAGCGTATCGGATAAATCTTTAAAAATCTTTAAGCCTTCTGTCCGATAAGAAGCCGGAAGAATTTTCACTGCCAGGTGCGGAAAGCGGTGTCCGTCTTTCAGCATATAAAAAAGGATAAATGGAACCGTGATAATAACAAGCGTGATATTTGTCACGACGCCAAAAACTGCAGATAAACTGGACGTGATATTTTGCGGCAGGTTTTGGAGAAAGCTTGTCAACGACTGTTCAATTTTTGATATTGATACATAATCCTGGTTCATCATCCAGGTAAACCATTGGGAATGGGACAAATCGTTTGTCAGCGACTGAATCTGTTTTATATAATCAGGAAGATTGTTAAACAGCCCGGTGACTTGCGACGTAATGACAGGTCCGACTGCCGCGGAAACGAAGGCCAGCAAACCGATAAATAGTAAATAGATCAATAGAATGGATAAGGTCCGCGGAATTTTTTTTTCAAGCAGGCGGACGACCGGATTAAAAATAAAATACAAAATTCCCGCTATCAGCATCGGGAAAAACAGTGTCGAGATAAAAACAATAAACGGCTGAAACACAAATGAAACCTTTGTTGCGACATAAATAATCAGCAAAACAAATAAAATCTGCAATGTCCAAAAATGGACTTTTGATTTCAACAAGCTTTGTTCCTCCTAGTTTTTCTTTGTTTGTCAGATAAAAGGGCTTATACCCATCATTGTAACAAAAATGAACTCATATCAGAACTCTTAATGTGATGAAAGGAGTGTTGGTGATGAAGGCCGTGACATACGATAAAGAGTCAGAACTGGCGTATATCCGCCTTCTTCCTCCGAATATGCGCGGGAATGTACAGTCGGAGGAGCTTAAAGTCAATGATTGTATCCTGCTGGATATCGGCCTAGACGGCAATATTGCCGGATTCGAATGTTTTGGTGAGGCAGCTTTGCTCTGTTCCCCGTTTGCCGGAACATCCCGGATATATGTAAAAGATGCAGACGGCTATCATTTTCGTGTCCGTCAACATGCTTCAGTACGTTCCAATTATACAGTGTACGGCGTTACTTTTTGTTTTTCAGATGCCCGCTATCAGGAATTTGCCGGATTTGATCTTGACGAAACGATGGACCACAGTGCGTTTTTGCAGCGCTTAACTGAAAAATAGGACGTCACGGTGTACGCCTATTTTTCATGCGCAAGCACTGTTAAACCCGCTCACTGTAATCTGGCGTGACGGAAATCATGTGCTGAATTCTGATCAAACAAACGGAATTTCGGGCTCCTTCAATTGTGATATGGTCAGGTTTTACATCGATCAGTCTGCCTCTGACCGTATCTCGTACTGTCTGTATAATGAACCTTGAGCCGATGAGCTTTTTAATGGTCTGATAGACATAAGGATCGACTAAAGAGACCAGTTGCGGACTACCTTGGTTGACCATACTTCAATCCCCTTTTTATGTTTTATCTCAGCTTATGCCGTTATTATGGATAATGACACAGGTTTTCCTGATAAAACCAAGGGGTGCGGAGACTATAGGAGAAGATGTTTGGAAGCGGGTGTAAAGGAAATGGCGGTGAAGCGGAGACAGCGAAGAAAGCTGGCGCTGTTCCGTGTATAACAAGCGGGACTTATACAGACTTTATCGTCGATGCCTGAGTTTGGTCGATTAATTGATCCAGCTTTTCTATTTTTTTACGTGCCGTTGAAGAATCAATCTGGCGGTAATGATGTCGGCCGCCCGGCTCTTCATCAAGTTCGTCCGCTTTTTTGACAATCTGCTGCAGCGTGTTTTTATCTAATTCGCCTTCAGGCAAATAGGAATCTGTATGAAGCAAAATGGCAAGAGCAATCTCTTTTGCCGCTTTCGGTTCCTCGCCAAGCCGAATCAGAAGCTTATGCGCCCGTTCCGCCCCTTTAATGGCATGAATGTCATTTCTTTTGTATTTCTCATAATCCCACTTGCCGTCTGTATACCATTCATAATGGCCGATGTCATGCAGCAGCGCCGCTTTCGCAGCTAAATCAGGGCTGATGTCAGCTTTTATAGACAGCCTGTACGCATGGTAAGCGCAGGCAATCGCATGTGCCACACCGGAGCGTTGCATATATTTTTGTGCAATTGGATGGGTGAAAACATCCATTAATGTAACCTTTCTCATGGAAACCCCTCCTTTAGATATTTTTAGAATCCTAACATAATTTGCAGAGAAACTCAATTCTTATGTCACATCATTTTGTCTGCTTATCATCATTGTTATACCCTAAAAGCAGCGTTTCAGTCAGTATATGCGGCTGCTCAACAAAACGCGCGGGCGATTGCCTTTTTAATCAAAAAAAGAGCAGAAAATGTCTGCTCTACAAAAACTCTTTTATATCGTAAATGCGTCCGTTTTCCGTCCCTTTTTCTAATAAAGAAAGAAGCGTGCCGGCAATAAAGGCCGGACTGCGAAGGCTTCCTGTTTCATTTAACTTCCGGAATCGTTCAATGTCGTGGAAATCCTTTTTAGATGAAGAACGGATGACGGCTTGCATCTCAGTGTCCATCACACCTGGTGAGAAAGAAATCATGTTCACCGGCAGTTCTCCATCCTCTTGTTCAAATCCGAATGTCCTCGTAAACATGTCAAGCCCGGCTTTTGAGCTGCAATACGCGCTCCATCCTTTGTATGGATTTTTGGCGGCGCCTGACGTAATGTTGACAACCGTCTTTTTGCCGCTGTATAAAGCAAACCGTTTTGTAAACAGCTGACTCAAAAGCACGGGCGCTGTCAGGTTCAGCTGATAATGGCGCTGCAGCTCGTCACGAGACGCTTCGCCGGCGCGTTTGATCGGCGTTACCATTCCGGCGTTATTGATCAGCGTAATACCTGAATAACGATCTGGATTGATGGATGAAAGCAATGTTTCAAATTGCTGTTCAGCTTCTTCAAGATTGATGAGGTCTATTTGATGCTGCGTCAGTTTATCATGAGAGATATCAGCTTTTGTTCTGGATAAGGCATGGACTTCATGGCCCTTCTCTAAAGCCTGTAATGCAATGGCTTTTCCCAGTCCTTTTGACGCTCCGGTGATGATATAAAGTTCCATTGGAAACCTCCTCCTCCCGTTCCTATTGTACGGTACCGCTTTTGCACAACACAAGCACGCGGCCTACACCTTTTTGTTCTCCTGCGCTGTGACTTTTGGGATGAGGAACACAATCCCTGCAATTCCGAGCAGAATCAGCACGACATACAGAATCGGAAGCAGCAGTGAAGATGTTGCTTCTTCTTCCTTTGTTTCCGTGGATGACGTCTTTGTGATCGGTTTTTCAGCAAACGTAATCCCGAGCTGTTTCGACTGGGCCGCAATCGTGTTGGATTCTTCGGCATCTGTTGATGTAAACAAACCTTTAATCAGCTCGGCGTCCTTGTCCTCCGGCTTATCAAAGGTAATATCCTTCTGTTCCTCAGGCAGTTCTGTTTTCTCTTCATAGTAGGAATCTTCATGCAAATAATTCGTATCGATTTCGATGTCTTTTTTCTCATATTGGTTTGGCGCGACATCTGTATTTTCTTCAGTTTCGGCAGCGGCGGCAGAGGGTATGAAAAGGGAAAAGGAGAGCATACAAATCATGATCCCCTTTTCCATACTGCGATTACGCTTCATATGTTTCATCGCTTTCTGCTGTTTTTTCCGCCATCAGCCGGATCACAAGCGGCAGAGCCGCGGCAATCACCGTAATGACCAGCAGAACCGTTATTCCCATTGTAAACAAGTGCCCTGTGCCGTACTGGATGTCGATAAATACTTTCGAAACAGGATCTTCAAATGTAAAGTTCGGCATAATCAAATCAATAAGCGGTGCGACGTAGAATAGAATCATCGCCGCTGAAGCAACCCATCCAGAAATTGATCCGAATCTGAATGCCGCCCGGATGAAGGCAGAGCTTGCAACCAGCAATAGAATCGTAAATACAGACCACTTGATCGTCTGATCGTCCGGCAGCGAATAAATATTCAAACCGAACAAGCTGATCATGAGTCCGACAAGGATGTTCAGAATGCCGAATAACGCTCCTTTGACGAGAAGCGGCGCGTTTTGGTAATACGAGCTGAAATAGCCGATTAACAAACTGCTGATCAATACAATGACTAGAATGACAACCGGCGGCACCGTCTGCGTTTTTTCTTCCGGAACCTCTCCGCTGATTTTAAGCGGATTCGCCAAGTAATCATATACATAGCCGTTGTTTTGCCCGTCTACTAATGTATTTCCCAGTATGCCATATACGTCACTGCGGACAAGCTTTGTGGAGGCGACATTTTTCCCCCAGTTATTGTTTAATGTGTCAGCTTTCGCCTGAACATCATTCACGCTTTGCTGCATGTTGGTTGTGTAATCAATAATGCCTGACTGGCGATCAGACAATGACCCCATCATGTCTGACATTTGCAGCACTTCCTGGCCGACCGTATCTTGGACACTCAGTGCCATTGTGCCAGACAGCCCGTCGTTACTGAACGTCGCTGCTTCTTGCGTTGTGCCTGTTACCAGCTGTTCTGACGCTTTGGCGGCGCTGTCAGAGATTTTCGTCAGTTCGTCGAGAACACCTGCTTGAGAGTCACGGATAAAGCCGCTGTACTCGTCCGCAAATTTGGTCATGCCGTCGATGAAGCTGTTAATGTCTTCATCCGTTTGCATCATATTGTTTTTGAGGTCTTCCCAGCTGGCTGATTCTTCCGGTGTGAGAGCCAGAAGTGATTTGACATTGCCCTGCTGGCCGTCAATGGCATTCGTTTTTGCCGTGCTGTCTATGGTTCCGGATAATACCGAATCATATACAGATAGATATTTATAATATCTCATTAAATCGTAGATGCTCTCTGTATTAATTTCTCCGGAGAATTGAAGCTGATCTTTATTTTCCAGCTCTCGAATTGCGCGGTAAATCCCTTCGAATTCCCGCTCCCGTTTCGCTTCGAGTCTTTTGAGTTTATCATCGAGCGTTTTCACTTGGTCTTTGAGATCATCTATTTCATCATTGAGACCGTCCATTTGCTCTTTTAGTTCTTCTAATTTCTTTTTCAGCTCTTCATTATGAGCAGTTTCTTTTTCTTTGAGCTCTTCTTCAATTTGCTTAATTCGCTCAGACGCTTTGCTAAGCTGTTCTTTTGCTTTTGCGATATCTGAAACCTCATCGTTTCCTGTTTGATCTTCGTCCTCAGGCTGCGTCGTCCCGCCGTCGCCTTCGGTATCGCCTGAATCTCCGGTTCCGTCTTCATTTGCCAGCTGGATCATTTGAAGGGCTGAGTCAGATGAAGCAGTCTGTTCGGCAGATGTGTCCGTTTCGGTTTGTCCGCTGTCTGACTCGCCGTTAGAGGCATCGCCGTTCTGCTCCTGACCATCTGTTCCCTGCTGGTCTTGATCCTGAGTATTGCCGTCCGTTTGACCGTCTGTTCCGGTATCACTATTGTTATCATCGTTTCCGGTGTCTCCCTGTGTATCGTCGGGAGTTGTGTTGGTTCCGTCATCAGGATTTTCCGGAACGTCAGTGGACGGTTCGTCAGTTCCTGGATTTTCAGTTCCCGGGTCCTCTGGCGTCGGCTCTTCTTTTTCAGGTTCCTTTAGATTATCTGAAATGTCCTGAATGTCAGCGGCGATGCTTTTCAGTTCTTCACGCTGTTTTTCAAGATCGATTTTCAGTTCTTCAGGATCCTCTTCCTTCGGTTCTTTATCTTGATCATCATTGTCAGAGCCATCGTCTACGACTGGGTCGTCCCCTTTTGCAACTGTCAGTGCCTGACGCGCTGGTACAAGCAGCTCATAAACCTGGTTTAATGCTGTCTGTCTTGATGCGATCTGGTATTGATTAATTAAATCACTTTGTATCTTCGCCATGCCAAACTCCTGCTGAGGAACTTGCCCCTCCCTAAGTTGCTGGGCATTTGCCAACACTGTACTTGTTTGTGCAAGCTGTGTTTTCGCTTGGCTGATTCCTGTTGCCAGTCCGCTCATGCGTTCGCTGAACTGATTGGCCTTTTGCTGCGCTGAAATGGCATCCAGGCCTGTCTGGATTTGCTGGTGAGTAGAATCCTGGGCTGCCAAAAGCAGCTTTTTCTGATTTTCTTGATATTCTTTGTATCTTTCAACGGTATCAACGAAATCTTTCAGCGTGTTTTTGGCTTCTTCCGCTGTTGAAGCTTTTTCTTTTGTTGTGCCTTGCGCTTCATTCATTGATTTTTTCAGCTCATCGATTAAGTCTTTTTGCTGTTTGATTTCACCTGCTAAATCATTTGAGCTAGGTTTGTAAAAGTTGTACATGACATTTTGAAATTCAGATTCTTTATTGACGATATTGTCAAATTCTCCTCTGATGTTGTCCACTTTTTGTGAAACAAAATTCCAATATAAAGCCGACATTTTTTTATTCATTGTCTTTTGCGCATCTTCAAGCTCGCGCTGCACTTTTTCTTTGTTGACCGCATTCAGGTTATCTTGAATGCTGAATTCGAGTGTTGCTTTTTGAGGATGATCTTTGTCATAACTCAAAATGTTTTTTGAGAAATCTGAGGGAATGTAGACGATCGCATCGTATTTCTTTGATGCGAGACCTGTCTCGGCCGCGCTTCGGTTTAGGACCGTCCACGAATAATCAGGGCGTTCTCCCAGAACGGCAGCTACTTCTTTGCCGAACTGGGCGGAACTGTCCTCTTCATCAGACTTCACCTCTTCACTCAATACGCCTGTGTCTTCGTTCACCACCGCGATTTGCCGCGTTGAATTGGCTACTTTTTTCGCCGGGTCTTCTCCGATAAAACGGAAAAACAAAACCGGCAGCAGCAAAACGATGATGACGGCGGATATTAACTTGATCAAGCTTTTTCGTTGTTCTGTCATCTAGCACTCTCCCTTTCAGCAGAACATAAAGGAATTTGAACTTTTTGCTCCTTCCCGTTTTCCACAACATATCCGAAGCCCGGCTGAATCTCAGGCTCCTGTCTTTGGTACGGGAGAGGAATGACATTTTGTTCAGATTTTTTCATCAGCAGAATGGCGTGGCGGATTTGCTTCATCTCTGTCGTCAAGGAGTCATAGCCTTTTGAGAATTCACTGTGATTTCCGCCCGGGATAAAGCTGAAGCCAAGATGCGCGTATGATTTCATGAAGTTTGCCAGACGGTCTTGTATTCTCGTATCAATCGTCTGTTGGAATCTCGTAATTCCGTCAATCATCAGCACCACTTGTGAGAATTGCAGATTTTGCGCGTCTCCCTGACGGACGGCTTCTACATACATGGCTTCTCTTGTTTTGAAAATGCCTTCTGCTGTTTCGATCCACTGTTCAATATCTTCTTTCGTTTCCAAGTATGAGACATCCGATTCCTTCGCATAATGGGATAAGCCGCGGTCAATCGAGTCAAACAGGCCGATCATTTCGGTTTCATCATCAATCAGATGTTCAAGCATAACTTTTAAGACGTTTGTTTTCCCGCGCTGGGTCTGGCCTAAAATCATGCAGTGCTTATGCTTGCCCAAATCAAAATAGACTGGGCTGACTGTTTCTTCATGAAGCCCGATCGGTACAGATAACGGCTTGCGTTCCAGCTTGAAGCGGAGAGAAAATTCTTTCGTCGACAGGCTCTCAGGCAGCATCGGAATTGGTGCCGGCTGCTCCAGTGAAGCAAAACGGTCCTGAAGATTCTGAACGTCTGCTTTCAGCCCGTTGAACATGCCGATATCATCGTCCGCTTCAACAGGGAGGAACATTTGTGCGAAATAAAGCTCTTCCTTTTGGATGATGACGCGTCCCGGAATCGGTTCAAGATTGAACTTCGGCCGTCCATAAATCGAATATCCCTCAGATTGATCCATGAGATAATGGACAACCTTGGTTTTCAGGTTATTTAACAATGACTGGCGGACAGCATTAACCCGCGTTGCTGTCATCATGAAGTAAATGCCTAAGCTCTGTCCGTCTCTGGAAAGCTGGACAAACTCCGCTTCAAGCTCATGCATTTCATCCTTGACGATGTCAAAGTTATCAATGGTGATGAAAATGAACGGAAGCTCTTCTTCGCTCAGCGCATTGTACATTTTAATGTGGCTGATTTCTTTTTCCCTGAACAGACGTTTACGGCGGTCAATTTCTTCCTTGATTCGAATCATGAACTTTTCAATTTTTCGTGATTGGTCCATCAGGAAGTAATCCGCGGTATGCGGCAGCTTCGCTAATGGCAGAAGCGTTCCGTTTCCGAAATCAAAGATATAGACATGAAGCTCTTCAGGTGTGTATACGTCCGCAAAGCTCATCAGGAACGTTGCGGCTGCAATCGATTTTCCGTAGCCGGAAGAGCCAAATATGCCGATATTTCCGTCTTCCATCATCTTATAAGCAATTGGCGCCTGTCTTTGCAGATCAGGTTCATCAACATACGCAAAGTGGAAATGATCTTTTTCGTCTGAAGGGAAAAGAGTGCGCGGGATACGTTCCGCGAGCGGCGGCAGCCATGGACTTGACAGCTTCTCGATTCCCATTTCATCTTGGATGCGTTCAATTTCATCAACTATAGCTTCGATTTCTGTTTGAACGTCTTTTTTCGCGATATCTTCGGTATCCACTTCAGAAAGCGGGATCAGACCCGTATCCGTGACGATCGCGATTTCGTCCTCTGTGCCGTAGACTTCCTCTAAGTAAGGCGCGCCGCTCCAAGCGGATTGGAACAGCTCATACACTTCATTGTTGCCGACCTGCAAATACCCGCGTCCTGTAACGGTAATGTTTGCGGCATCGCTGTTTTTCAAAATTTCTTTACTGTCGGTGGCATCCTGAACCTTCAGCGCTACTTTAAAACGCGAGTTACTCCAGATCTGGTCATCAATGATGCCGCCCGGCTTCTGTGTCGCCAAAATCAAATGAACGCCGAGACTTCGCCCGATACGCGCGGCACTGACAAGCTCCCTGATAAAATCAGGCTCCTCGCTTTTCAGCTCGGCGAACTCATCAGAAATTAAGAACAAGTGAGGCATTGCCACTTCTGCTTTCCCCTGCTTGTACAGCTTTGTATAGTCATTGATGTGATTGACTTGATACTGATCAAACAGGCGCTGTCTTTTTTTCAGCTCGCTTTTAATCGAAGCGAGCGCACGCATACTGAAGTTTTTGCTTCCTTCAATATTCGTGATGGTGCCGAGCAAATGAGGAATGTTGCGAAACGGCTGCGCCATTCCTCCGCCCTTATAGTCAATTAATAAAAAAGCCGCTTCATGCGGGTGAAAATGCACCGCAAGTGACAAAATGTAGGTCTGGAGAAATTCACTTTTTCCTGACCCCGTTGTCCCCGCAAGCAGCCCGTGCGGACCGTGGGCTTTTTCGTGAAGGTTCAGATAC
The DNA here is from genome assembly GCF_016757475.1 of Bacillus sp. RHFS10. NCBI lineage: Bacteria > Bacillati > Bacillota > Bacilli > Caryophanales > Bacillaceae > Bacillus > Bacillus sp. RHFS10. The sequence goes on along the minus strand of NZ_JAESPO010000002.1, from coordinate 1,003,691 downwards.
ACAATGTCATCTTTCCCCTTATAGCCGATCGGCACTGACAGCGACTTCGCCGATTCACTCGTCTGCCATTTTTGCTGAATGCCGACTTCCTTTACTTCCTTCGCATGGAAAAGCTCCAGGAACGATACCGTTTCCGGAATGGAATTCGTAATGCCGACCTGGTGATTCAGCGTCCGCAGCGTGCGTGAGAACCGTTCGTTGTCCCCGCGCTGATGATGATCGAGGCGGAACGGAATCCTTACCGCTTTTTTCTTTTGTATTAAAATGTCCCCTTCATGCTCATTGATGTAGCGGACAAGAGTCGTAATATTTTCCGACAAGCTTTCCTTTGTTTCCGCGGCAACAATTGTAGAGATGCCCAGATGTTCATGCTGTCCTTCTAAATATTCGAGAATGACGTGCTCTGAGATCAGCTGCTGATTCGTGATGACAAATACAAAATGCGGTTTGAACTGCAATTTTTCTTTGTCATCTTCGAGATCGCGCTCTCTGATCAATTCATAAAGTGAAGACAGGAGCTGATCTCGGGTTTGCTCATTATAAATAAATCCTTTCGCATAAATATGGGGCATTTGAAATTGCGGCAGCCACTTCATCCACTCCCAGTCTTTATACTCTTCTTCATGAAAAATAAATACGAAACGCAAATCGTGATAGCTGTTGAAGAACGACAATTGTCCGATCAGCTGGTGAATCTCATTTTTCACAATTTGTGCTTTACCGACAAGCCCCATCGGACCTTCCGCCAAATCGACCGTAACCGGCGCATTGCGAATATCCTTATAGATACGCTGCATGTGCTGCGATTTCTCCATGAGGTCGTCGATATCACGATTGGCCAAGTCTCCGCCGCTCATATTGATTTCATAGCTTGAAGGGACTGTTCCCGTCCCAATCCGCAGCTGGAGATAATCCTTGCTTTCAAGTGATTTTTCCCAGATCCGGTCACTGATTTCACTTGTTAAGTATTTCATTTGTTCAAACGAAGGGAAATGAAACTCAAGAACCTGCTTTTGCTTTTCAGAAAGCGCCTGAAGTTCTTTCCGCTTGTTGTCTAAGTAAAGCTTATACACACGTTCCCGTTTTTCCTCGCGTTTTTTCCGTTGGTTTTTATCGCGGAAATATTGCACCGTCGAGGTAATGAGGGTCATCATAAACATCGCCAGAGAAACGAGGATGAATATGCCGCGCGGCTGGATGATGGCGACAACGCCCATCACGATCAGCATCACAAGCGGCGGCAGGATGACAAGCCACAGACCTCTGTTGGTTTGATCGCTCTCTTGAGAGGGAAAACTGAAGGACACGCGGTCATCCGGCAGGTCGTACACCATTCGCGGCGTTCTTCTGTACTGCGGATATTTTTTCTGCATCTCTGTGCTCGGTTTGACCGTTTCTGTTAATGCTGTTTCAAACGGTGCAAAATGAACAACTTCTAAAAGGTCTTGTTCCGTCACTCTCATTTGCGTAAAGTTCCAGAAGATTTCATCTCCCGGCTGGAGCGGTGTATTGGTGTTAATCTTCTCTCCGTTCAAGAAGACCGTCCCGCTATCAGGTTGAACCGACCAGCTTTGACCGACACGAAGCAACGAAAACGTGCTTTGTTCTGCAAAAGCAAAATCTTGCGGATTCAGATAAATATCTGCATTCGGGTTTTCTAAAGAACATATGATTTCATCCCGATTCCCCGTAAAATAAACGGTTTTCTCCGGCTCATTGCCCGTCAAGATCAAGCGTATATCCTGCTGATCCGTTTGAAGAGAAAATGATGTATCCGGCTCAATCACGCCGAGACCATCATTTCCCAGAAAAACTTCGTATTGGCCTTCAGATTCCTTTCTTTGAAGAGAAATCACTCCGCTTTCAAACGGAATGGTGCCGATCGTAATGGAATCCTTCACATCAGGCCCAATGGTCGCCGGATGGGACGACGGGAGGTCAGACAGTTTCAGTTTTTGAACGTTATTTTGGTAAAAAACCCATAATAGACTCAAATGGCGAACCCCCTAACGGCCAAACGGCAGCATCCGATGACCCGCGCTTCATGTCTCACGTTATTTGTCATCTTTTTTCTCATCTTTCTTTTCTGTTTCTTTTTCTTTCTTCGCTTGTTCTTCTTTTGTCGCTTTTTCTTCTGCCGCTTTCTCTTCAGCTTGTTGTTTTTCTTTGTCTGTTTGTGTTTGTTGTTCGGTTGTACCAGTTGTTGAAGACTCAGTGTTCGATTCTTTTTTCTGTTCAGCGTTAGCTTTATTCACTTTATCAAGTTCGCTGTCTACAGAATCAAGTTCTTTTTGAGTTGCTTCATCATTACTATCCTCAGCTAAGAGCTGCTGTTTATATTTATAAAGGCCAAGCCAAATGTATGGGTTATACTCGAGCTTATGTCCAATACTGATCGCTTCTTTATAATCCCCTCTGCCAATATCAATCCAATAAAGGAAATGCTGCGGTTCAGATTGCAATGTCACCAGCTTCTCAATATTATCTCGTTGATAATCTAAAAGCTGTTTTTCAATTTCTACATAGGAATAAGCAAGCTGATACTGCACCGATTCCGGCAGGCTTTCCGCATCGTACTTCGACAGCGTGCTGATCACCTCACTGTACTGCTTGTTTAAGAAAGCACGGTTGCTGTCCACTATCGCCTGGTGCTTTGGCTGCGCGAAAAATAAGGCGTACATCGAATAAATAAGAGCCGGTACCAGCAAAACAATGAGTCCCAGGCCGATGTATCGCTGGATGTTCCACTTCTTTCTCGGGATATGTATGTATGTTTTCGCTTTGGCTTCGAGCTCATCGATATGGGTTTGAATCAGCTCGAGCAGGTCATCATAGGACGCCGCATCCAATATCGCCTTAGCCTCTGCGGAGAACGTCAGCGTTTCATTGAATTTCAGGTATTCTTCAAATGCAAAAGCGCCGTCAACTGCCAAAGCCGCTGCCGCTTTCAGCTCCCGCCACACTCTTTCCTCATCATGCTCGTAAGGAGGAATGCTTTCTTTTACTCCATAATGGAGAAAATAAGGCGTCAGCCCTTTATCGAATACAATGTTTTCAGGAGCGACAATCACATTCAGCCTCGACAGATTGTGCTGCTGTATAGCTTGGACAAGCTGATAGGCAAACTGCCATTTGCTTTTTTTATCTTTAGCTTTCATGAAGCGGAATGCTTTATAGGAGGGAGGAGGTTGGATTGTGATGATTACTTCATCATCCGTCACATCGATCTCTTTATGAAAAAATGGATTTACATCTTTGATCACGTTGGCTTCGAGACCGTCCAGAAGCTTTATTGTTTCCCGCTGAAAGGTAAATGTATAGCCGGCATCTGTTTTCTCGGCAACAGCTTCTAATTGGTTTTCTAAATATGATTTTTGTTTACCTGACATTCAACCAGATCCTTTCATAATATTTCAAGCCGGTCTCCGTTTGTAATGCCGCAATCAGACAGCTTGCATTCTCCGGAAAACACCGTATCCTTATTAACCACTCTGATCCAGTGCCCTTCGCGCGGAGGTATAGCTACGCTTTGAGCCTGCCAAGCAATATCAATTACTTTTTTCACCGGGTGGTAATCTGACAATCTGAGATCAAAGACACTGCCGTTATAATGTTTCAAATCTATTGTAATATCAATATACATTTTAGGATCACCCTTACATAGAAAGAGCGCCGTCTTCTGGTGAATCAGGCGCTCCTTCCCTTTCATACTGTTATCCGCGGATTTGATTTGCGATGTCTTGGTCAGTAGACTCAAGTGTATTTGCTGTTTGATCAAGCTGCTGATTCACATCTTGAAGCAAATCTGACATTTTGATAAATGAAGGTTTGAGCTGCTCGTATTGATCTGCGAACGCTTCGCTTGAAGCACCTTCCCACATGCTTTTCAAATCAGAGATCATACGGTTTAAACGATCAACCTGATTTAATACTTCTTGGCTTTCGACGCCGTATTGCTTCGCCATCGCTCTTAGCTCTTCGGGTGTGACACGAATTAATCCTGCCATATTCCTCATTACCTCCTGTGCCATCAGCCTAAATATGGGCTAATTCACTTATTTTTAGAACGTCATTATTATAAAAACAGTTTTTCGGCACAGTCAAACAAATATGTTTTAATTTTACAAAATGAGTCCAATGGTTTATCCCGGATCACTTAAAAATGACATATATTGTTAAACAAGTAGGTTCATTTTCTTAATCTTCTCTTCATTCTTCGAATAATCCAAAAGACCCAAATGATTCTCCAACTCCCAAAAAAAACCTTTCAGAAAATTTGATGCTACAGCACCATTTCTGAAAGGTTGAGTTTTTTCTTTCCTTAATCCTCGCCTCCGATGACCTTCTTAAAAGAATAAACTTTCACATCATATAAGGCGCAAAACTGCAGGCGATTACTCTGCCAATCATATATAAGACGTTTCTCTAGTATGCCTTTTACTTTATTGTTTGGCTTCCGCTCTTTGTTGTTGATTTTCACAAACAACAACAATCATAATAAAAGGTAGATAATGAGATGTCAAAGAGAAATCAAGCATGAAAAGTAGGGAGATTTGTGACCATGCCGAATGATCCGTTTAAATACAGTTTTGACAGACTTGAAGATGTGGCTGATCATATCAGCGACGTGCTGCGGTGCCCGATCACCATAGAGGATGTTAACCACAAGCTTCTTGCCTACAGCACACACAGCGACTGCACAGACCCTGCCCGGACGTCTACTATCATTGGCAGAAGAGTACCTGAGAAGGTCATTAATAAGTTGTGGAAAGACGGGACGATTCCAGCTCTCTTAAAAACGGACCAGCCGATCAGAGTAAAGCAAATAGATGATGTCGGGCTAAGCAATCGTGTTGCCATTTCGATTTGGAAAAACAGCCAAGTGCTTGGCTTCATATGGGCGCTTGAGATCCAAAAAACATTGTCTGACGATGATCTGATGACGTTGCAAATGGCGGCAAAAGCAGTGAGAAACAAGCTTCTCAAGCTCCAAATCAGAAAAACGAAAAATGAAGAACGAAGCCAAGAGTTTTTCTGGAAAATGCTGACCGGACACATTCATCAGGAACATGACATGGCGGATGGATTTCACAAGCTTGGAATGGTTGCCCCTTCTGAGTTTTCCGTGATGATCATCCGGATAAACAGCGAACTGACGGAAAAAATCGAACAGCAGCTGCAATATTTGCAGGAAACGACCCAGCAGGTTCACGTGCTGCTGACGACCGTAGATTCCAATGAACTCATTATTTTAACCGCTCCCAAAACAGAACACCCTTTTCAAGATTTAAAACAGTTTGCTTTGAGTACACAAAAACAGCTGAAGGAACGTTATAAAATAGAAGGCGCTTCTATCGCTATTGGCGGAATATACAACTCTATTTCATTTGTCTCCCGCTCGTATCTGGAAGCATTGTCCGTTCTAAAAGCGAAGGAACGGTTCGCAGAAGAGACCCAACATTTTTTCAGCTTTTCTGAGCTAGGCATTTATCAATACTTGGATGTCTTAGATGAGAAACGGAAGCAGACGGGATATTTTAATTATTCGCTATCCAAACTGGAACAGTATGACCGGAATCACCAGTCAAATATGGTAGAAACGCTCGAACGTTTTATTGAAGCTGACAGCAACGTGAATACCGCTGCCAAGGTGTTAAATATACATGTTAATACATTGAATTACCGCCTCAAGCGTATCAGCCAGATCGCTGAAATCGATTTGAAAAATGTAAATCAAAAATTCACCATCTATTTAGATATTAAGCTTCGGCACATGGATTTGTGAAATTTCACAAATCCATGTTTTTTTATTTTCTTATTCAAACAAAGAATTTTCTAAAGAATCATTCTACACTAAAAACATCACGTATACAGGAGGAGACAGATATGATCATAGGGGTTCCTAAAGAGATAAAAAACAATGAAAACCGTGTCGCACTAACACCTGGAGGCGTTTCCCAGCTTATTTCAAACGGCCACCGGGTGCTGGTTGAAACAGGCGCGGGCCTTGGAAGCGGATTTGAAAATGAAGCCTATGAATCAGCAGGAGCGGAAATCATTGCCGAGCCGAAACAGGTGTGGGACGCCGAAATGGTCATGAAGGTAAAAGAACCGCTGCCGGAAGAATATGTCTACTTCCGCAAAGGACTTGTACTGTTTACGTACCTTCATTTAGCCGCCGAGCCTAAGCTTGCGCAAGCCTTGAAAGATAAAGGCGTTACGGCGATCGCATATGAAACAGTTAGTGACGGCCGGACATTGCCGCTTCTGACGCCAATGTCAGAGGTCGCAGGCAGAATGGCAGCGCAAATCGGAGCTCAATTCTTAGAGAAACCTAAGGGCGGAAAAGGCATTTTGCTTGCAGGAGTGCCAGGCGTTTCCCGCGGAAAAGTAACGATTATCGGAGGAGGCGCTGTCGGCACAAACGCGGCGAAAATGGCTGTCGGCCTTGGTGCAGACGTGACCATCATCGACTTAAACGCAGACCGCCTGCGCCAGCTTGATGACATTTTCGGCCATCAGATGAAAACGTTAATGTCTAACCCGGTCAATATTGCAGATGCTGTGGCAGAAGCGGATCTTCTCATTTGCGCGGTCTTAATTCCGGGGGCTAAAGCTCCGACTCTTGTCACCGAGGAAATGGTAAAACAAATGAAACCTGGTTCAGTGATTGTCGATGTTGCGATCGACCAAGGCGGCATCGTCGAAACTGTCGACCATATTACCACGCATGATCAGCCGACATATGAAAAACACGGCGTTGTCCACTACGCTGTGGCGAACATGCCGGGCGCTGTCCCTCGCACATCAACAATCGCGCTGACGAACGTTACTGTTCCATACGCGCTGCAAATCGCGAACAAAGGAGCAGCAAAAGCGCTCGCAGACAATGCGGCACTGAGAGCTGGTTTAAACACAGCAAACGGACACGTGACCTACGAGGCTGTGGCAAAGGATTTAGGATACGAGTATGTGCCTGCCGAGAAAGCTTTACAGGATGAGTCATCTGTAGCGGGTGCTTAATTCACATTAAGCTTGCAGAAAGATTTTCTGCAGGCTTTTTTTATTTTTAAAAGGAAAAGAGGAACCATTTCACGAACTAAAACGATGAACTTGATCATAAAGGAGGATTCATATGGCTGTTCAACAATATGGCGTTTTAAAAGGCATTGTCTTAGACATGAAGCGGGAAACAGATGATGACAGTCCCCATTTCCAAGTCAAAGTGCTCGGTGAAGAGAATACGTATTACAGGTGCGCCATCAATGTGATGTCCAGCTCTGAGGAATCTGAAGTATTGTATATGGCTGACGATCAGTTTGATTCAAGCTCGATCACCATCCTTCCGAACATGCCGTATGGATATACAAAGATCAATGAGGCAAACCGTGAAGTGGCGCTCGATTATGTGCGGGGCAATTTGTTTGATCCGCGGGGAATGAAACCTTTGCCTCATGAAATCACAGGGCCTGATAATGATTTAAATGATTTTATTGAAACGTATATGAAAAAAGCGCAAGAAGAGAAAGCGCCGGTTTATATATTCGGTTCAAAATTTGGGCCGGAGCAGGCTGCGGATAAAATATTCGGCTTTACTCCGACCAACGGCATGCACAATATCCATATGAATCAAGGGAATGCAATGGATAGCCGCTGGAAAAAAGACAACGGCGCTTGGCATGACGGAGGCATTCTGATACAATTTGCCGATCAATGGGCCGCTGTGTTTTTAGCATTTTTATCCCAATCTTGGTGTACGGATGAAAACGGAAACCCGGTCAAAGATTGTGATCATACCGAAACGTCTGCGTAAGATAGAAAAAGAGACTGCAGCGGCAGTCTCTTTCAGATTGCAGACAAAGTCCTAAAACGGTTTTTGTTTTAGGATTTTGTCATCTTTTCAGCGTGATTGAAAACCCTTGAAGTCTAGAAGCAAAAGAGACTGCGGCAAGCAGTCTCTTTTTTATACTATTACACATTTCCAACAGGCTTTAAGCTGTTTGGCCTCATATCACTCCAATGCGATTGGATATAGTCCAGACAAGCTTCACGCCCTTTTTGCTCATGAACGACTGTCCAGCCGCTCGGCACATCTATAAATCCGGGCCATAGGGAATATTGGCCCTCTTCATTGATCAGCACCAAATATGTGCCATCCGGATTTTCAAAAGGATTTGCCATCTCTTTCTTCCCCCCTTATTTATTCATCTCTTCCAGTTTGACAGCGAGCACCTTGCCGATTTGAGCGAGCGGTGCCGGCTGACAAAGATCTTTATGGCGGCAGTCGATGTCGATTTGTTCAATGTGTCCGTTAATATAAGGCTTCCACGAATCCGGTTCAATCGGATCAAACCATTCAGGTATGATTGTTGATCTGAAAAACAAGACATTTCCACGGAAGGTTTTCGGCTTATATGAGCCTAAAATGCCGACAGAATTGACATACGTATTCTTCAGATTTAAAATGACCGATTCATCCAGACTCGCAAGCGCGCTGCCGTCACGGCGAAGAATCTCAATCGCCGTTTCAAAATCAAGCGGTTTGTCCCCTAAGCTGTCTGGATCGTACCCGCCTAACGCCAGAAGAGCAATAAGCGCTTCCTCATCATCCGGCGCCTCTTTTATGGGAAGGAAGTGGTTCGGATAGGCGTCCAGCATCACTAGTAGAGATACTTCTTCTCCATGATTTTGCAGCTGGGTGGCCATAGCTTGAACAACATTCCCGCCAAGGGACCAGCCCAGCAGATGATACGGGCCTTTCGGCTGGACCGTTCGGATTTGTTCAATATAATCGGCAGCCATGTCATCAAGCGATTTCGGAAGCTCCTCCCGCTCCCCGATTCCGCGTGCTTGCAAGCCGTAGATCGGATAATCTGTTCCTAAATTGGTCATCAAACCAGCATAGCACCAGCTGAGTCCGCCTGCCGGATGTACACAGAATAAAGGAAGCTTGTCTCCGCTTGTTCGGAGCGGCAGCAGAACATCGAGTGCGCTTTGGCTTGTGCCCATCTCAAGTCTTTCAGCAAGCCCGGCCACAGTCGGTGCTTCAAATAGGTTGCCGATGCTGAGTTCAACACCGAGCGCTTCACGAATGCGGCTCATCAGCTGAACAGCAAGCAAGGAATGTCCGCCTAAATCGAAGAAACGGTCATCAATACCGACACGCGGCAAGTGAAGCACTTCCATAAACAGGTCACAGAGGATTTCTTCCTGCGGTGTTCTCGGTCCGCGTCCTGTCACCGCCGCTGCGAAATCCGGAGCGGGCAGCGCTTTACGGTCAAGCTTTCCGTTCGGTGTCAGCGGCAATTCTTTCATCGTCACAAAGGCGGAAGGCACCATGTAATCCGGCAGTCTATCAGCAGCATATTTGCGCAGTTCCGCTGTATCAAACGTTTCTTTCGAAGGGATAACATAAGCTGCCAAACGTTTATCTCCCGGCTGATCCTCACGAACGATCACTGCCGCATCTTCAAGCTGTGAATGCTGAACTAGCGCGGCTTCAATTTCTCCAAGTTCAATCCGGAAACCTCGAATTTTCACTTGGTGATCGGCACGGCCGACATAGTCGAGAGAACCGTCAGCGCGGAGGCGGGCCACATCCCCAGTGCGATACATCCGAGTGCCCGGAGGACCGAATGGATCAGCTATGAAGCGTTCCGCTGTTAAACCAGCCCGTCCCAGATAGCCTCGTGCTAATCCCGCTCCTGATACATACAGCTCTCCGGCAACACCCGGCGGAACCGGCTGCAAGCGCTCGTCCAGCACATATACACCAAGATCGGGAATCCCGCAGCCGATCAAACTGTTTGCCCGTAAAGCTGCAATGCTTCGGTCTAATTCGATATAGCTCACATGCACAGTCGTTTCAGTAATCCCATACATATTGATCAGCTTCGGTCTATTTTCAGGGTGGCGATTATACCAATCCTCTAAACGGCTGAGTTCCAGCGCTTCTCCGCCAAAAATGACATAGCGCAGACTGAGCGCCTGTCCGAAATCCGCCTGCTCCCGTTCCGCCTGCATCAATTGATAGAAAGCAGATGGTGTCTGATTCAGAACGGTCACACCTTCTTTGACAAGCAGGCGCAGAAACGCTTCCGGCGATCTGCTGACATGATGGGGCACGATCACAAGACGTCCGCCGTGCAGCAAAGGACCCCAAATCTCCCACACCGAAAAGTCAAACGCATAGGAATGGAACATGGTCCAGATATCGTCCGAGCTGAAATGGAACCAGTGGTCGGTCGCTGCAAATAAACGCGTTACGTTTTGATGAGGAATCATCACACCTTTTGGAACTCCCGTTGAACCGGATGTATAAATGACATACGCCGTATTCAAAGGAGAAAGCGGCTGAATCCGATCCGTATTATTCGGATTCTCAGCAGAGTATGTGTTTAGTTTCTCTTCCAGTCCCGGATCATCCAACACGATTTTCGGCACGTTTTCCGCTGACGGAATATGCTCCGCAACTTTTGTGTTCGTCATAATAAACGCGGGCTGTGCATCTTTCAGCATAAAAGCGATTCGGTCAGCCGGATAGTCCGGATCGAGAGGCAGATAAGCCGCTCCGGCTTTCAGCACCGCTAATAGCCCGACAGCCATCTCCAGTGATCGGGGCAGTGCTAATGCCACAAATTGCTCCGGCCCGACGCCTTCGCTGATCAGCATTCGGGCAAGCCGATTTGCTCGTTCATTCAGCTCTGCATAGCTTAGCGCCTGATCTTCATAAACAACAGCAATGGCATCTGGACTTAAAGCTGCCTGTTTCTCAAACTGCTCCGGCAAACTTGCGTGCGGAATCTTTTCAGAAACACTTCTCCAATCTGTCACCATGCTGCTGTGCTCCTCCGGTGCAAGAATGTCCAGATTTCCGATTTGCTGGTCCGGATCAGACTCGGCAGCCTCCAGCAGGCGCATCAGACGGTCAGCAAGAGCCTGAGCGGTTTCCCGCTTGAAAAGATCAGTGCTGTACTCGAGCAGTCCCTCCAATCCGTTTGGTGTCCCGTCAGCAAGCCGGTTTTCACTGATTTCCAGCGTCACATCAAACTTGGCAGAACCGACACTGTGGATCCGCAGGCTGCTTTCCATGTCAGGAAGATGCAGTTCAGCGTCTGGTGTGTTTTGGAACGCAAGCATGATTTGGAATAAAGGATGCGTCGCCCGCGAACGAGCCGGATTGAGCACCTCTACAAGTCTCTCAAACGGCAGGTCCTGATTTTCATAAGCTGCCAGATTCACTTCCCGCACTCTGTCAAGAAGCTGACGGAAGCTGGGGTCACCGGACGTATCGGTTCTGAGCACCAATGTATTGATAAACAGCCCCACAAGATCGCCCAGCGCATCATCATTCCGCCCCGCGATCGGACTGCCGATCGGGATATCAGTGCCCGCCCCGAGCCTTGTCAATAAAGCGGCCAGGCCGGATTGAAGCACCATAAACAGGCTCACCCTATTTGTACGAGCCAGCTCCTGCAATCGCTTGTGAAGCTCAGGCTCAATGCGAAAATGAATCGTATCCCCATCATGACTCGGCTCAGCCGGACGTGAATAATCGGTTGGCAGTTCAAGCTGATCAGGCAAATTCTTCAGGGTTTCTTTCCAGAAATCAAGCTGTCCGGCAATCAAACTATTTGGATCATCCCCGCTTCCAAGCAGTTCTTGCTGCCAAAGCGCATAGTCTGCATACTGCACAGCAAGGGGCGCCCATTCGGGATCTCTTCCGTGACAGCGAGCCGCATAAGCCGCCCCAAGATCGCGGGTCAGCGGCGTTAAGGACCAGCCGTCCCCGACAATATGATGTACGAGGAGAAGCAGCACGTACTCGTCAGGACCGATGACAAAAAGCTCTGCACGAAAAGCAGGTTCAGCTGCAAGATCAAAACTGTAGCGCACAGCTTCGGCAAGCCGCTCAGAAAGCTCCTTCTCAGCAATTTCAGTAACATGTAAATCAGGCCGTGCTTGATCAGCCTCCAAAATATGCTGATAGGATGTCCCTTGTGTTTCAGGGAAAATCGTCCGAAGGCTTTCATGGCGGCAGACGAGATCACATAGTGCCGCTTTCAGCACTTCTTGGTCCAGCTCACCCGACAGACGGACAGCAACCGGAATATTATAAGTAGGGTTCGGTCCTTCCAGACAATGGAGGAACCATAGCCGTCGCTGAGCAAAAGAAAGCGGGATATTATCAGGCCGCTCGGCTCTCTGCAATGCGGGCCGTGCACTCTGCGCCTGATCGAGATGTACAGCAAGTCCGGCGACTGTCGGTTCGTCAAAGAGCTTTGCGATACCGAGTTCGGCCCCCATTACCTCGCGAATACGGCTCATCAAACGGGCCGCAAGAAGAGAGTGACCGCCCATCTCAAAGAAATTGTCATCAATGCCGACACGGGCCAAACCAAGAACCTCGGCAAACAAGTCACACAATATCTCTTCCTGAGGGGTCCGCGGTCCCCGATCGCTGACAGATGTGCTAAAATCAGGCGCTGGCAGTGCTTTTCGATCGAGCTTGCCATTCGGTGTTAATGGCAGTTCGTCCATCTCCACAAACGCCGCCGGCACCATATAATCAGGAAGACTGGCACCCACATAACGGCGAAGCTCGGCAATGTCAATAGCAGAAGCAGCGACTATATATGCGACTAACCGTTTGTCTCCCGGCTGATCTTCCCGAACGACAACAGCGGCCTGTTCGATGTCCGGATGCTTGGCAAGCACGGCATCAATTTCTCCAAGTTCAATTCGGAATCCGCGAATTTTGATTTGATGATCAGCCCGTCCGATATAATCCAAAGACCCATCAGCTCGCCAGCGGGCCTGATCTCCGGTTCGATACATCCGAGTCCCCGGCGGTCCGTATGGATCTGCGACAAAACGTTCGGCCGTTAAATCAGGCCGGCGGAAGTAACCTCTAGCCAAGCCGTCTCCTGCAATATAAAGCTCTCCGACAACGCCCGGCGGCACCGGCTGCAAGCCGTTATCCAGCACATACACCTGCGTATTCCAAATCGGTTTGCCAATCGGCGGAACGCCCTTCACCCCTTTTTCAAGAAAAGCTGCGGCAGACCAAATTGTTGTTTCAGTAGGGCCGTATAAGTTCGTGACTGGACACTGAAGCTCTTGAAGCGCCTGCAAAAGACCGCTCGGCAGCGCTTCGCCTCCGACAAGCACTCTGAGCCCCCAAAGTTTCTCTGGTTCATTCGTCACTAAAGCATGCCATAGTGTCGGTGTCGCCTGCATGATATTGATATCAAAATATTCAATCATCTGAGCTAATGCCTGCGGCTCACGGATCGTTTCTTTCTTCGCGATCACGATTTGCGCCCCGCTGATAAGCGGAAGAAATAACTCCAATGCCGAAATATCAAAAGCGACAGTTGTCACAGCCAACAGTCTGTCTTCTTCTCCCAGAGAAAAAGCCTCCTGCATGGACAGCAGAAAATTGCTTAAGCTTTTCAGCGTAACAACGACACCCTTCGGCCTTCCTGTTGATCCTGAGGTATAGATGATATACGCAGGATGGGCAAGAGGAACCGATATATTCGGATTGTCAGGCGAATAGCGTTTAACGGCCTCCTGTGTAACAGCCTGATCAAGCACAAGCTGCGGTACTGCCATGTCATCAGGGAGACGGGCTGCTATTTCCTCAGTCGTTATGATGCATGAAGGTTTCGCATCCTCGAGCATGTAAGAAATTCGGTCGGCTGGAAACTCCGGATCAAGCGGAAGATACGCCGCACCAGTCTTTAGTACAGCTAGCATCGAAGCTACCATCTCCGGAGAACGCGGCAGCGCCAAAGCGACAAATTGCTCCGGACCAAGACCTTTTTCAATTAAAAGGTGCGCAAGGCGGTTTGCCTCCTCATTCAGCTCTTGATAGTTTACTTGAACGTCATCACATAGGAGAGCGATACGCTTTGGCGTAAGGATTGCCTGCTTCTCAAACATGTCCTGGAGGCTGAGCAGCTTCTCGGATTTTCCTGTCTCATTCCATTCACGAATGACTTGTTCTTTCTCCTCTGGTAATAGAAGCTCCATTTGCCCAATCAGCATATCCTCCCCGGCTGAAGCCGTTTGCAGCAGCTGCAGGATACGCTGCTGATGAAGTTGAATATCAAACTCGCTGTACACCTCTGGATTCGCATCAACATCAATCCGCAACCCGCTGCCGTCCGTTCTGTCATAGACATTGATTGATAGATCATCAACAGGACCGGCTGAAAGGTTATGCGTTGTTCCTCGGGCCCCGGCAAAGTCAAGACCGTAATCAAATGGCATGAGATTGATTTGCGGGCCAAATAATCTATGGTTTTCTCCTATCAATTTCAGATCGCGCCGAAGCTCTTCATGGCGATACTTATGATGTCGCCGGATACTGCGGATTTCCCGGGAAATTTGCTGAATAAGCTCTGAAAAGCTCATCGAAGAGCTGACAGACAGCCGGAGTGGGAGAAGATTCATCACCATAGCCGGCACATTCAGCGATGCGGACCCTATCCGTCCCATCATGGGCAGACCGAGCACAATATCCTCAGAGCCGGTCATACGGTGTACATAAACAGCCGACACTGCAACCACGACTTCATGCCAGCTTCCTGAGAAATAGCGCGCCGCTTCTTTTAACGCGTTTACATCAGATAGAGGCAAATACGCCGTATGACGAAGAAAGCTGTTAGATGTTCTTGGGGCCCGATCAGCCAAACTCACAACTTCAGGGCCATCAGCAAAACGATCCAGCCAGAATTGACGATCCTTCTCATACTGCTCTGATCCGCGATAATCTGCATCCTCCTCCAATATGGCCTGGAGAGCCCCAAAGGAACGGCCATCAGTTGATTGTCCTTTCATAAGTGCGGCATACGTACTTGCCACGCGCTGGGCAATCAGGGAAAAGCCGAAGCCGTCGATCGCAATATGGTGAATGCGCTGATACCAAAAGAAACGATCAGGCCCGGCTATAAACAGAGCTTCATTGAACAAAGGGTCATATCCTAAATCGATCGGCTTTGCCAAATCTGTCTTCATCCAGTTTAATGCTGTTTTTTCCGGATCAGGCTCAGAGCTGACGTCAATGATGTGCAGCTGTACATCCGGAGACGGGTTTATCTTTTGCCAAGGCCCATCCATCTTTTCACCGAAGCGGACATGCAGCGATTCCGCTTCCTTTATCACGTGCCGCAAAGCTTCTTCAAAAAGAGCAATATTGATTGGTCCATTGATTTCTATATATTCCGCTGTATTGTAGATTGGATTGTCCGGATCAAGCTGCTGAGCAAACCATATGCCGGTTTGCGCTCCGGTCAAAGAATATTGAAGGTCTTTTGTATCAGGCATCCGTTTGTTTACCCTCCCTTTATAAATAATCCGCGTTTGGCAGCACTTGCTGGCTGCGGGTTGTGAGCAATTTTTGCCATTCTTCGATCGTCGGGCGTTCAGCCAGTTCCACGAATGTCACCTCGGCTCCTTCGCGGCGCCATTGTTCTACTAATGTCATGATCCTTACCGAATCAAGCCCACGGTCGAGCAAATCCTCTTGATCTGCAATATCTTCAGGTGTTTCTTGAAGAAGCTCAGCGATTTGTTTACGGATATTCTCACATGTAAACACTGCTTTGCCAGTCGTCACTGACGTTTTCTGAGCAGGTTCAGGCGCATTCTTCAGCTGATCGAGAAGACTGTCGGTCATCACGGTAAACGCGCAGCGCCCAGCCGCATAGTCCAGCGCCATTTGATGTTTTTCTAATGAAAAATCAGCAACTGCATCTCCCACAAAAAATGCTTCGATATCCTCCATAAATGCTTCACATGCTGTAACGAGACAGCCAATATGGGCGTAAATCCCGGAAATGATCAGCTGATCGCGCCCCTCTTTTCGCATAATCTCAAGCAGATTCGTTCTCTTAAACGCGCTGTATCTCCATTTTGTCAGCACGATATCAGCATCATCCGGTGACAGCTCGTTTACAATTTTCTCCTCATAAGGGCCGCTGTTTAATCCCGGACCCCAAAAGTCTGTCAGCAGCGCCCGATCAGCCGGATTTTGGCTTCCCGGCTGCGCGGTATAGACAACAGGAATCCCCAGCTGGGCACATTGGTCCTTCAGCTTGCGTATATTCGCTGAAAGCTCTGTTACCGGAGACGCTCCCGCTGTGAAAGCATCGACAAAATAGTTTTGCATATCGTGTATTAACAAAACTGCACGATTTGGATCAGGCACCCATGAAACTTTGTTTTGTGGCATATCAGACGCTGTCGGCATTTGATACGGCTGAATGGCAGGTATAGCCATTTGAACACTTCCTCTCAACTTGTTGTTTGTTTTATTTTTTTGATCCTGCAAGAAGCTTCTCGGCAATGGCTTCACGAAGCGCTTTTTTGCTGACTTTTCCTACCCCTGTCTGCGGGAAGGATTCGACAAATTCAATACGGTCGGGGATTTTGTATGCAGCCAATCCGCGCTCTCTCAAAAAGGCTTTAAGCTCTGCGGCTTTCAGCCCTTCATCCCGGGGAATAATGAACACACAAGATCTTTCGCCAAGAAATTGGTCAGGCATTGAGACCATTGCGGCATCATGGACAGCCGGATGTGCCAGAAGATGATTTTCAACTTCTTCAGCCGCCACTTTTTCTCCCCCGCGGTTAATTTGATCCTTCGCTCTGCCTTCAACGACAATATAGCCGTCTGCTGTCAGCCTGACGATATCACCCGTGCGGTAAAAACCGTCCTCAGTAAAAGAAGCGGCATTATGCTCTTCTGCCTTATAGTAACCCCGAATCGTATACGGCCCCCGCGTCAGCAGATGCCCTGTTTCACCAGGTTTCACGTCACGATCCTGATCATCCCAAACACGAACTTCGTCATATGGGGACATCGGTTTTCCCTGGGTGGTGACAATGACTTCCTCAGGGTCATCCAATCTCGTATAATTGACGAGACCCTCTGCCATTCCGAACACCTGCTGAAGCGTGCAGCCGAAAACAGCTTTAACCTTGCGCGCAGCTTCAGCACTGAACTTGGCGCCGCCGACCTGCAGCACTTGAAGGCTGGATAAATCGTCATCGCGTGAAGATGCGGCATCCATCCATACCATTGCAAGGGGCGGAACAAGAGCGGTAATCGTGACTTGTTCCCGTTCAATCAAAGGAAACGCGTCATCAGGACTTGGAGAAGGAGATAATACCACTCTTCCTCCGGCATACAACACGCCGAGAACCCCGGGAGAGCTCAGCGGGTAATTGTGCGCCATCGGCAATGCTGCCAAGTACACCGTACTGTGATCGAGCCAGCAGACCTCTGCACTCCGCCGCAGACTGTATATGTAGTCATCGTGAGTCCGCGGGATCAGTTTTGATAAGCCGGTGCTTCCTCCAGAAAGCTGAAGGAACGCCACATCCGAAGAGCTGACTTCAGGCCGTTTCACAGGTTCTGTATGCAAACCCTTCAGCGGCAAAAATTCCTCTGCTTCACCTGCGACAATGACGTGTTTCAAAGACGGCAGCTTGCTTTGAACCTGTCTGGCAAGTGAACGGTAGTCAAAACCGGAATAAGAGTCTGGAATGATGTAAGCAGCCGCTTCAGCAAACTCGCAAAAATATGTAATTTCACTGCTTCGATGAGAAGGCAGTGCAAAGACTGGGAGCGCCCCCAAACGGAAGAGCGCGAAAATGACCTCAAAAAACTCTGCGATATTCGGGAGCTGCACTACGACACGATCCATCTGTTGAATGCCGAGCTTTTGAAATCCGGCAGCCAGACGATCAACCCTTGTGTCAAGCTCTTGATAGCTCCAATGGGTGTTTCCGCATGTAATGGCAATGCGATCACCATGTTTGGCAGCCCTGTCCCTTAACAGATCTCCAAACGTCTCGCCGGCCCAGCAGCCATTCTTCCGATATGTCTCAGCTACCCCATCAGGCCAAGGAGTAAATCCATTCAGCATGTTGTATCCCTCCAGCAATTCATTCTGATCATATATGATTCACGCCCATTGCCCGCAGCATTGTCTGAAACTTCGCGGATGTCTCCTGAAGCTCGTCCTCTGGTTTTGATCCGGCAACAACACCTGCTCCTGCATACAGGCGAAGTGAGCGTTCTTCTGCCTCTGCGCAACGAATCGTAACGATCCATTCTCCGTCACCCGCGTCATCACACCAGCCGACCATGCCGGTAAAGAAACCGCGGTCAAACGGTTCAATGCTGAGAATCGCTTCTCTTGCTAGATCAGTCGGTGTTCCGCAGACGGCCGGCGTCGGGTGGAGCGCCGCTGCCAATTCCAGTGCGGTCACCGACGGATCAGACAGCTCTCCCTTAATCACGCTGGACAAATGCCACATCGTCTCCGTTTTGATCAGTGAAGGTTTCTCCGGAACATCCAGCGTCCGGCAGAAAGGCCGGAGCGCTGCCGCAACCGCGTCAGCCACAACCGCATGCTCATGGAGATCCTTAGCGGAAGAAAGCAATTCGGCAGCCCGGCGCTGGTCTTCAGCCGGATCATCACTGCGAGGCCTTGAGCCGGCTAATGGATTGGAAACGACCTGAGTTCCCCTTCTTGAAACGAGAAGCTCCGGACTTGCACCGAGCAAAGTTCGGCTCGACGACGTTTCCGCTTGTCTGGACACGTCTGCGGCAAACGTGTAGCCATGCGTATTATGCTGCGCCAGATGTCTAAGCAGTTCATCCGTCTGAATCGGTTCAGACGATGTCAAATGCAGCGATCTGGACAGGACAATCTTGCTGAGTGTCCCATCGGCAATGCGCGCCAGTCCTTGTTCGACACCATTTTTATACCCTTCCGGTGCAGGAACAGGCTCTATGTGGTATGTATGCTCAGGCTGCTGCTCCTTCTCCGCATAATCAAATTGAAGCGGTCCAGACCAGCGCACTTCTTCAGGAACAACAAGCCGAGCTGCTTTTACATGATCAAAAGGAACGGCTCCGACAACAAGCGGACGGCTTTGCCCCGACTGCTTTGCTTGACGCAGCGTCTCTGCAATACGGCCGGAAAGGGTTTCTATTTGGTTGTGCCCTTCTGCCTCCGGTACGATTTCACTAATGCCTTTCGCTAACAGCACGCGATGGGGAGAAGCTAAGAAAAAAGAACCCGGCTGATACTCATGAAGCAAATGCTCCGCTTTTGTTCCTGGTACAACGTTTTGTTCCAACATTCTCATGAACCTCCTTTAAAATGAGTTATACGCCTAAGGTCGCGCCGCCATCTACACATAAATTATGCATCGTAATATGCCCCGCCTGGTCAGAAACCAAAAAGAGCACGGCATCCGCAATATCCGAAGGCTGAGCCATTTTTTTGAGCGGGATTCCCGTCTTAAATGTCTCAAGTGATCCTTTTATGACTTGCTCAGCTCCATTTTCATCGGCCCATAATGACCACTGCATGTCTGTTTCGGTTGATCCGGGAGATACAATATTGCAGCGGATATGATATTCTGCAAGCTCAAGGCCAAGACATTTCGTAAACATCACAGCAGCAGCCTTTGAAGAGGCATATGCCGCCATTGATGTCCTCGGCACACTGGCAGCATTCGATCCGACCGTTACAATCGAACCCGATCTCCGGTCCATCATATATTTGCTGACTGAACGCGAGACGTTAAACACGCCGGTCGAATTCACTGAGAACGTGGCCTCCCATTCCTCATCACTGAGTGTATGGATTAGTCCCGGGCGAAGGACACCCGCTACATTCACCAAAATATCGATCGGCCCCATTTCACGTTCGATGCGGGCCGTGATGTCGTCAATCGCCGCGCTGTCTCTCACATCCGCGGGAAAGGCTTCCGCATGGCAGCCATCTGCTTTAAGACTGTCCACAACCTTTTGCAGCTTTTCAGGATGATAATCAACTGCCGCAATGTGTGCGCCTTGACTGGCAAGCGTCCTAGCAACAGCTTCACCTATCCCTTGGGCAGCTCCTGTTATCAAAGCAATTTTGCCCTCTATACCCTTTGCATTCATGTCATCAATTCCTTTCTTCGCTTATGCCGGACGGACATCCAGCGAAAAAAACTGCTGTGCCTTGAAAAGAAAAGCACAATTTAGTGATAATGATTATCATTATCAATTATAAAAATAATCATATCCAATTGTCATGTGACAGTCAAATATAATTTCAATGACGAATATTTTATATGTAGAAGCGAGGCTGAGAATGTCTCAGCCCATTGACATATGCGGTCCGTCAGGATGAAGCGCAAAACGCAGCGCCCTGCTGACCAAAACAGGAAGAACCGAAATATGCCCTTCTCCTGAAAACTCGCAAAACTCTGCCCGCATGCCTTGTTCAGATAAAGCGGCCAGCCGTTCGTAAAGCTCCCTCGCATTATCGTTTATCCGGCTTTTATGATGCTGCTCCAATTCACCTGCAGCAAGCAGGATATTGATAGGCTGATTGTTGTTCTTGAAGCGGGAGGCGAAATGGCCCGTTTTCTCGAGAATAAATGGCTTATTCCAATGAATAGACGGACTTCCCGCGACATACGTTTGAAACGCATCCGGCGCTGTTAACAGCACCTGCAGCACGAACAGACCGCCAAGCGAGTGGCCAAAGATCGTTTGTCTGTTTCTGTCAATCTGGTAATCTCGTTCTATCTCCGGTTTTAGATCCTCCTCAATAAATCTGAAAAAGCCCTCTGCCCCGCCATGCTCCGGCCATTCTTTGCCGTCGGGTCTTTCCGGCAGCTTCGATTGAGCCGTCGGCATTGTAAAATCCCGGTGACGCGCTGAGGAGAACGGTTCTGCTGTCTCATAGCCAATGCCGACGATCACAGCAGGGATCACTCCGGTTTTTTCAGGACGGCGCCCCTGTATTCGAACAGCTTCCGCCATCGTTCCAAAGACAGAATTGGCATCCAGCAGATAAATAACCGGATAACCAGCGGGCGGCGGCGGGGTACTCGGTTTCGAAATGAAAATTTGGTAGGCACGGTTTTCATTGCGTGAAGATATCATACGCACTTCCGTCCCAGGAATGGTAAATGCGTTTTGCGTCCCGCCTTTCACTCTGTCTGTTGTTTTCTCATTCATGCAGTACGACATTCCTCTCCTTAAACTAAATCGCAATATATGATAATGATTTTCACTATCAACTAGACAACTCAAATAATAGGTTTTCTTCCAAAGAAAGTCAACTTTTTTCCAATTAAAAAAGGCACCTTCATCAAATAAGGTACCTAAAGGCTATTTATATGGAAATAAAAACCGGATAAAGATGCAGATTGTCCTACCTAAAATAGAACCTTAATCCCATGTAAATCTTTGATTTTGCCAAGGATCGCCTCTCATGTGATAGCCGTTCTGCTCCCAAAAGCCAGGGTGATTCTCTTTCGTAAATTGGATGCCGCGCAGCCACTTGGCGCTTTTCCAAAAATACAGATGCGGAAATACGCCCCGCAGCGGGAAGCCGTGTTCAGGCGTTAAAGGCTCGCCATTATGCGCATAAGCCAGGAGCGATGTTTCAGCCATGAAATCATCAAGCGGGAGATTGGTCGTCCAGCCCTCTTCCGCATGTAAAATGACGTAGCCCGCTTCTTCTTTAACACCCGCTTTTTCCGCTATATCTCGAGCCCGCACGCCTTGCCACACATTATCAAGCCTTGACCAGCCAGTGACACAGTGAATGTCATTTTTCGATTCGTACTGAGAAAAGGCCTTAACATCTTCGAAACTCAACAGCATCGGCTGGTCAACCAATCCATATACTTGCAGATTCCATTTGGTCATATCTTCGTAATATGGGACATTTCCAGTATGAAGCACAGGAAATGAGGTTGTGACGTTTTGATTTGGCGGCACTCTCCCAGATTGGTCAGTCTGTTTTGTTTTTCCAAAATACATATAGAGCCCTCCTTTTTGTTAACCTTATTTCAATTTATGTTGACAATATATCCGTTCTTTATTACTCTATGATTGTGTATGTCAACCTAAGGGGGAGCAACAATGAAACAACAAAAACTTCGTGCTGGAGATATGGCGCTGATCGGCATGTTCGCCGCACTTATGGCTGTCGGCGCCAACATTACATCAGTGGCACCCTTTTTACAAGTAGCCGGCATTCCGCTTTCAATGCAGCCATTCTTCTGTATTTTGGCGGGTTTGTTGCTCGGCAGCAAACGAGCAGGGATCGCCATGATTGTATATGCGCTTGTCGGATTGGCCGGAGCGCCTGTGTTTGCTCAATTTTCAGCGGGCTTCGCACCGTTTGCCGGAAAAAGCGGCGGATTTATTCTCTCATACATCCCAGCGGCGTATGCAGCTGGATGGTTTTTAGAACGCAAAATACAGCCGAGCAACATCCGATTTTTGATGGCTTCTCTTATCGGAACCGCCATCATGTATATCATCGGGACTACCTATATGTATCTTGCGCTGAAGCTGTGGATTCATACGCCAGTGAGCTACGGCACGGCTTGGGGCTTTATGACTTGGTTTATGGTCAAAGACACGGCGCTGGCTGTGGTGCTGGCGTTTATCGCACCTGCGATCTACCGCTCTATTCAAAAAGCAACCGGCTTTAATAGAAATCACATATCGTCCACGTAAAAAATCATTCTCTTGGACGGTTTTTTTATCATAACGAAAAAAGGCTCCCCAGTAAAGGAGAGCCTTTTTCCTATAAAACAATCGCCGCAATCCAGCCAAAGATGATAAGCGGAATATTATAAAATAAAAATGTAGGCACACAAGTGTCCCAAATGTGGTGATGCTGGCCGTCCGCACTCAAACCTGAAGTCGGTCCAAGTGTACTGTCGCTGGCAGGTGATCCGGCATCACCGAGCGCAGCAGCCGTTCCGATAATCGCAACCGTTGCCATCGGGCTGAAGCCGAGCTGCATGCAAAGAGGCACAAAGATCGTTGTGATAACTGGAATCGTCGCAAAAGAAGAACCGATTCCCATTGTAATGAACAAACCGACAATCAGCATCAGCAATGCGCCCACTAACTGGCTGTTCCCCATAATGCCAGCTGCTGTTTTAACCAGTGACTCTACATCTCCGGTTTTCGTCAATACATTTGAAAACCCGGCTGCAACGAGCATGACAAAACCGATAAAAGCCATTAAAACCATTCCGTCAGTAATCAGTGAGTCCGCTTCATCACGCTTCATCACACCGCTGACAAACAGAATGATCAGACCTGCCAGCGCCCCCATAATCATCCCTTCTACTCCCAAAGTCTGAGATAAATAGAGCTGGACGCCGAGTGACACTGCGATGGCAAGAACCGCGATGGCCAGGCTTTTTTTTGTATATGGAGAAGCATTCGTACTAGATATTTCTTTTGTTTCGTATGTTTTCGGTTTACGGAAGACGATGATTGAGATAATCAAACCTACAACCATACCCGCAACCGGGATCATTAAAGCGTAAGGAATATCACCGAGAGATACGTTTAATCCGGCAGCTTCTGCATTATCCTTGAGCATGCCTTGGAAGATTTGGCCGAAACCGACCGGCACTAAGATATAAGGCGCCGTTAAACCGAATGTAATCACACACGCAATCAGACGGCGGTCCATTTCAAGTTCATTAAAGATTTTCAACAGCGGCGGAATCAGCACCGGGATAAATGCGATGTGAACCGGAACCACGTTTTGCGAAAAGCAAGATATGATTAAAATAATCAGAACAATCAGCACTTTGGACAGTGCTTTTTTGCGGGTGTCTTCTTTATTTCCGATCAATTTAACGGAGGCTTCCACCATTGCGTCCGGAAGACCTGTTTTCGTTAAAGCCGCAGCAAACGCGCCAAGCATGGCGTAGCTGACTGCAACGGTGGCATTTCCGCCGAGCCCGTCTGTAAAAGCTTTAACCGTTTCTCCAAGCCCGAGCCCGCCTGTTAACCCGCCGGCAAGGGCCCCTATGATTAATGCGATAACGATATTGACACGCAGCAGGCTTAAAACAAGCATAAGCAGCACTGCGATGACGACTGCATTCATGATAACCCTCCATAAAAATCCTTTAGTTTGCTAATGTAGTAGATAAATAAAGTACGAACGTATCGTATCATAATCGCTACACTTTAGTCAACTAAAGATTTTGGAAGAAAAAATCCCCGCCGCATTCCGCAGCAGGGGTCCATCATTATTCGCTTTTATCTTCTTCCAATGTAAATCGCTCCGCCAGTGTGGCAAGTGTTCTGGCCATAACGCCGGTAGCCCCGGACGGCCCGAAGCAGGTTGCTTTATTTGAAGTCGCCGTGCCCGCAATATCAAGATGCACCCAAGGCGTTGCTTCGGCAAATTCACCAAGAAACGTTCCTGCCATAATCGCATGTCCTTCGCGTCCCGGCGAATTGCTGAGATCCGCCATTTGGCTGCTTTTCACACGTTTTTTATCCTTCTCTGTTATCGGCAGCTGCCAGATCGCCTCTCCGCATTCTTCCGCAGCATCAGCTACCTGCTGATAAAAGCTGTGATCATTTGTCATAGCTCCTGTCGTTTCTGTCCCTAATGCCACAACAACGCCGCCGGTTAACGTAGCTACATCCACAAGAACTGATGCCCCATGCTGTTTCGCATATGTAATGCCATCTGCAAGCACAAGCCTTCCTTCAGCATCCGTATTGAGGATTTCAATGGTTTTTCCGCTTAATGATACGATCACATCATCGGGCTTCATCGCCCCGCCGGAGATCATGTTATCGGTTGACGGAATGACAGCCAGCACGTTTTGCTCGGGACGAAGCTCTCCGATCGTTTCCATTGCGCCAAGAACCGCAGCTGCTCCTCCCATATCAGATTTCATGCCGACAATTCCAGATTTCGTTTTAATGGAGTAGCCGCCTGTGTCAAAGGTAATCCCTTTTCCGACAAGTCCGACGACATCTTCCCATTCCTTTTTGCCCTGATACTTCAAAACAAGCATTTTCGGGGGTTCGGCCGAGCCTTGGTTTACAGCAAGTATTCCGCCCATACCGAGCTCTTCCATCTCTGATTTCTCCAATATCTCACACTCAAAATCATATTTCGCCGCAAGCTCTTCTGCATAAGAAGCGAGGTCAGTCGCTGTCAGCATGTTTCCCGGCATATTCACTAGCGTTCTAGCCGAATTTGCCCCTTGCCCGTATGCCTGGCCGACGCGAAGTCCCGCCTGCACTTCTTGTGTGTCTTCATCTGTGACGGCGTACACGGCTTCGATTTGTTTGTCCGGCTCATTTGATTTGTGCTTATAATCCTGCACCTCATAGGATGCAAGCAGGCAGCTCTCAGCTAAAGCATGCGCGGCATCGGCTGCAGGCACGTCTTCCGAAATAAACGTGTCAAGCAGGACAGCCGCTTCTTGTTTCCGGTCTTTATGAATCGCTTGAAAAACATGGGCAAAACATTCCTTCGCCTGTTCAAACGAATAATTGGCTTCTCTCCCCAGACCAACGAAATAAATTCGTTTCATACCCGCAGAGGATGGAGGGAATACTTTTGATACTTGATTTGGTTTCGAAGAGACATCACCATCTTTCAAAAGCTGTGTCAGATGCCCTTCCAGCATTTCATCCATTTCCAGCGCTTTGCCTGACAGCTGGCTTTTTTGAAAAAGTCCAACCACAAGGGTTTCCGTATGCTCTAATTGCTGAATCGCATAAAACATATGCTTACACTCCTAACGTAATGGGTATTTGTTATGAACAATGGTATAATAGGAAAAACATTCTTTCCATTACACTTATTTTATCAAACAACAGTCTAAGACTTGTTTTTTTCTTTTGAAACACGAAGGATTTTTTCAAATAGAAAGGATGTCGCCAATGGAACTTTTAACAAATTTCCCTTTATTATCAAGCCTGGCCGCGATTGTTTTTGCTCAGGTCATCAAAGTGCCCATACAGTTTATCGCATCCAGAAAACTGGACTGGACGCTGGTAACAAGCACAGGCGGCATGCCGAGCTCCCACTCCGCAGCGGTTACCGCGCTTTCTACAGCCGTAGCCTTGGAGCATGGACTAAGCTCCTCTCTATTTGCAGTTTCCGCTATATTCGCCGTCATTACCATGTTTGACGCAACTGGCGTCAGACGGCATGCCGGTGAGCAGGCAACAGTCATCAATAAGCTTGTCATTGATTTTAACCGCTTCGTGAATGAAGCAAAGGACTTCCCGAAAGCCAAAGAAAAAGAAAAGCAAAAAAAGCTGAAGGAGCTTCTCGGACACCAGCCGATCGAGGTTTTTTTCGGAGGTTTAACAGGTATCTTACTAACATTGATACTCGCTTACTTATTTATGTAAAAAACGCTCCAGCGGTGGCTGGAGCGTTTTATTCTTTCACTGTTTTATATTGATTTCTGAATACTTGCAAAGATTTCGTTTCATTGAGCTTATCAAGCTCATCCTCAGTGACCTTTCCCGTTCCCTTTTTAATCACATATACATCAAGGGTTTTTTTGCCCCATTCATTGTACACATCTTTGACGGTTTCAAAGTACAAATCAAGGCGGTTTCCCTTAATAGCCGATCCTGTGTCTGCCACAACTCCAAGACCGTAGTTCGGAATGAATAAAATCGTGCCGATCGGGAAAACGGACGGATCAGCGGCAACCGTGGAGTATAAATCCCGTTTTACTTTCACACCTGAATATGTAAGCCCGTATAATGGGTCACCGGGCTTTTTTCCCGTCGATTCAGCTCCTGCCGTGTAGCCTGTTGCTGTTACTTTTTGGACCGGATACTCGTTCCAATCAAAAGCTTCTTCTAACGGTTTTGTTTTATCCTTGTCCGCGGACATGGTTTGTGTTTTTTTCAGCTGCAATGCTTTTAATGTCAGTCCTGCATGCTTCAAGTGCTTTTCTTGATGTTCCTGCACCCATTTCGACAAGTCCTTCGCTTCGATTCCTGACACTGATAAAAGTGTCGTGCCAAATGCAAGCAGAAATAAACAGGTCATCAGCAAACGTCTGATCATATTCAACATCATCCACCTCTCCTCCGAATCATTGTTCCCAATTGGAGAGAGCAATATTCAATATGGTGAATGAGCAAAGCACAAAAAAAAGCTTTCTTTAGGAAGAAAGCGGCATTTAAAACATTTGATATCCTCTTTTTCTAAGCATGTTGATCGCGATACCGGATACGACGGCGCCAGCCAAACCGCTGGCTAAAATCAGCACATCGGCAGCCGCTAATGACACGATACGATGAAACAGGCCAGCAAATGATTCTCCCGGCGACTGGATATAGCTGATCAGCTTTTCCTTGCTGATAATGAAAAGGCATACAATTGGATATATCACAGCCATAATCCAAGACATCCTCAGCAGCATGTTTAATAAGAAACCGATTCCAAAAAACAAAACAAAAAACAGAACAATTGAGATGATGACGACTGGCAGACTAATCAACCTATTCCACCCCCCTGCGTTGTTTTTAGTGTAACGCGGGGGCTGAAATAAAGTCAACGGCTGGAAAAAGAATGACTGTCTTTTCCTGTCCCCTGGCAAGATGGGCAAGTCTCTGAACCGCCGAGAATCAATTGAAAGTACCCTTTCCCTGAGCAAAATGGGCATGCATGTGAAGCGGTTGTCGTTGCAGTTTTCATCTGATCATCACCCTTTTTCTTAATTTTCTGATAATATAACATATTAGGCTGTCAACAATAAAGTTAGATCATGTGACAAATCTTTTCATGTAAGCGGAAACATATTCATTTTCCTCTTATTATCTTTTTATTTTGCCGTTTTTTAATAAAGAAAACCCGCGGAAGCGGGTTTTTAGAAAAATTTAAACTTGCCTTTTTTCAACGTCAGTCCAAGTCCGCCGATCAAAAACAGCGAGCGGTTATCGATGACTTTTTTCATAAACGAAGCCGGCGTGCCTTTCAGCTTTCTGCCATACACGACCCCAACCGCGTTATGCTCGCCAAGAGAAGCAACCGTTCCCTTAATGTCCGGTTTGAATTCCTCAAGATCTCCGCCTTTAATGAGCCTGCCAAGGTTTTTAGCAACCGTTATTCCCTGCTGCATCGCAATTTGCGCAGTCGGCGGATACGGGCGCTCTGTATCTTCATTCATAAACAGCGAGCTGTCACCGAGAATAAAGACATTGTCATGTCCGGGTGCGCGAAGATCAGGATTGACTTTGACCCGGCCGCGCATATTTTCAAAACCGGCTTCCTCTACAATCGGATGGCCGCGGACACCTGCCGCCCATACAACGGTTTGCGATTTGATTTGCTCTGGTTCGTCATCTTTTTTCCCGACTCTGACTCCTTCCGGTGTACATTCTTGCACAGCGGTGCCGATCTTAAACTCAACTCCGTTTTCCTCAAGATAATGGACGGCATAATCAACAAGCTCAGGATCAAAGCCCGGCAAAACGGTCGGCGCGGCTTCCACACATACGATTCGCACGAGGCTTCTGTCAATGTCATACTCCTTGCAGAGCTCCGGCACGCGGGCCGCCAGCTCGCCGAGAAATTCAATCCCCGTAAATCCGGCTCCGCCTACAACAATCGTTAACCTGTCCGGCCGTTTTTCCGCTTCCGTATTGTAAGTCGCAAACTGCAGCTCAATATGTTCCCGCAGCAGGCGCGACGTGTTGATGTTAGCGATCGGAAACGCATATTCTTTCAAACCTTTAATACCGAACGTCTCGGGCACCGCTCCGAGTCCGATGACTACATAATCGTACTTTAGCTCTCCATTCGCAAGCACAACTTTTTTCTCATCAATTTTGATTGCTTTTACGGTATCCTGTACAAAATTGACCCGCGACTGGTTGATTACATCTTTTATCTGATAACGGCAGCGGTCATGATGAAGCGTACCCGCGCTCGCTTCATGCATCCATGTCGTTTCATAATGATAATTGTGTTTATTGACAAGCGTAATATCAGCATCATTCGGTCCGACAAACTTTGTCAGCCTAGTTACCGTCATCAATCCGCCATATCCTGCACCTAAAATCACGATTTTGGGCTTATTCAATGCCATCACATCCACCTTCTCTTTTTTGCTTTTGTTAGACGCATAATAAAATCATCATTTGTGTTAGCTTCAGCTTATTGGCGGGATTTTATGAAATATATTGAAAAGTTTTTTGTGAAGTCCTTACGCATAGAACTACTATCATACTTATCCGACTGGCCCAAGAAACATTCAGAAAAAGATCAATTCATTTGGTTATCATCGTATCGGCCTACGGAAAATTTTTCAAGAATGAATGCGCACTTTATACACTTACGATTTTTTCTGCTGACTCGTCAATTTGAACGGCAATATGGTATAATTAATAACAATTTTCATTTAGGAGGCCATTTTCGTATGCGAGAGGATACAACGGTTTATGATATTACCATTATAGGCGGGGGACCGGTCGGCTTATTCACCGCTTTTTACGGAGGAATGAGACAGGCAAGCGTCAAAATTATCGAAAGCCTGCCTCAACTCGGCGGACAGCTTAGCGCCCTATACCCTGAAAAGTATATATATGATGTAGCGGGGTTCCCGAAAATCCGCGCACAAGAACTTATCAATAACCTAAAAGAGCAAATGGCGAAATTCGACCAAACCATTTGTCTGGAGCAAGCGGTTGAATCTGTTGAAAAACAAGCGGACGGCGTGTTTAAGCTTGTGACAAATGAAGAAATCCACTACTCCAAAACAGTGATCATCACTGCAGGAAACGGCGCATTCAAACCGAGAAAGCTGGAACTTGAAAATGCAGAGCAGTATGAAGGCAAAAACCTTCACTACTTCGTTGACGATTTGCAAAAATTCGCCGGCAGACGGGTTGCGATCCTTGGCGGCGGAGATTCAGCGGTTGACTGGGCGCTTATGCTTGAGCCAATCGCAAAAGAAGTATCCATCATTCACCGCCGCGATAAGTTCCGCGCGCACGAGCACAGTGTGGAAAACCTTCATGCGTCGAAGGTTAATGTCCTGACACCATTCGTCCCTGCGGAGCTGATCGGGGAAGACAAAATTGAACAGCTAGTGCTTGAAGAAGTGAAAGGCGATCGCAAAGAGATTTTAGAAATTGATGACTTAATCGTCAACTACGGTTTCGTTTCATCTCTTGGACCGATTAAAAACTGGGGTCTGGACATCGAGAAAAATTCTATTGTCGTCAAATCAACAATGGAAACAAACATCGAAGGCTTCTTTGCCGCAGGTGACATTTGCACATACGAAGGAAAAGTCAACCTGATCGCAAGCGGCTTCGGCGAGGCGCCGACAGCAGTGAACAACGCCAAAGCTTACATGGATCCAAAAGCCCGTGTACAGCCTCTTCACTCAACAAGTCTTTTTGAAAACAAATAATAAAAAAAGGAGTTTGTGTCAGCGACACAGCTCCTTTTTTATTTGAAGATATTGATGTAATTCATCGCAGTTCCAATAACCAGCGCAATCACAAGGGCTGCGACGATCCAGATCATTGCCATGATAATGCGATCTTGGATCTTTTGCGACTTCGGTGTTTTTCCTTCATTTTGAGTCATCTGATTCGCTCCTTTCACACGTTCATGTCATAAAGAAAGCCTGGTGCTGAACGACCAAGCTTTGCTGAACGTATATGATTCGCGTTTTGATCCGCTCCCTAAGACCATTCGTTAAAACTATCATACCCAAACTCACTGTGCATGACAAGCATCGGCGCTTGCCCACACCTGTAAGCAAATAAAAACGTTTGACATCCTAAATAAAACAGAGTACATTATACAAGGCGAACATTTCATTTATTATTCTTTTAAATATTCGTTTTTAGGAGTGAAAAACATGGAAAACGTATTTGATTACGAAGATATTCAGCTAATTCCTGCAAAATGCATTGTGAACAGCCGTTCAGAATGCGATACATCCGTACGTTTAGGCGGACGCACATTTAAATTGCCCGTCGTTCCTGCCAATATGCAGACGATTATAGATGAAAAGCTAGCCATTCAATTAGCCGAAAATGGCTACTTTTATGTGATGCACCGATTTGAGCCTGAAACACGAATTGATTTTATGAAAGATATGAACGCACGCGGATTATTCTCTTCTATCAGCGTGGGCGTCAAAGATGAGGAGTATGAATTTGTCCGCCAGCTGGCAGAAGAAAACCTGACTCCCGATTACGTGACAATTGACATTGCGCACGGTCATTCAAATGCCGTTATCGAAATGATCCAGCATCTCAAAAAACATTTGCCGGACAGCTTTGTCATTGCCGGCAATGTCGGAACGCCGGAAGCGGTCAGAGAGCTTGAAAATGCGGGAGCGGATGCCACTAAGGTCGGCATCGGTCCGGGAAAAGTATGTATTACGAAAATCAAAACCGGCTTCGGCACAGGTGGCTGGCAGTTAGCGGCGCTGCGCTGGTGCGCCAAAGCAGCCAGCAAACCGATTATCGCAGATGGCGGCATCCGCACACATGGCGATATCGCAAAATCAATCAGATTTGGCGCAACGATGGTCATGATCGGTTCACTATTTGCCGGACATGAAGAATCACCAGGCCAAACGATCGAAAAAGACGGAGAGCTCTACAAAGAGTACTTCGGCTCAGCCTCTGAATTCCAAAAAGGCGAAAAGAAAAATGTAGAAGGCAAAAAAATGCACGTGGCGCATAAAGGCTCTATCAAGGATACACTGATTGAAATGGAACAGGATCTGCAATCTTCTATTTCTTATGCAGGTGGAACGAAGCTTGACGCGATCCGCAATGTGGATTATGTGATTGTGAAGAATTCGATTTTTAATGGGGATAAGTATTAAAAATAAAAAACGCCAAGTCAGCGGTTCGCCGCTTGACTTGGCGTTTTCTGTTATTAGCACTCTTCAGGCTTACCAGCATTCGTCGCTGTTCTAAACGAAGAACCGCAGCCGCATGAGGCGATGGCATTTGGGTTGTCGATGGTGAAACCGCCGCCAAGCATGGATTGTTTAAAATCAATGATGGTGCCGTTCATGATATCAAGGCTGTCCTTGTCAACGAGAACAGTGATGCCATGTTCCTCAAATACACTGTCTTTTTCACCTTTTTCATGTTCAAAGCCCATACCGTATGAAAGGCCGCTGCAGCCGCCGCCTTTTACGCCTACTCGTAAAAGCGCGTTTTCTTCTTCATGCTCTTTCATCATATCTTTTATATGCAAAGCAGCTGCTTCTGTAATTGTTACCGGGTTGCTCATCATTATGAACCTCCTTTTAAAAACCGGATGTTGTCTTTTATTATAAACATGATTCGTTCAATTCTCAAACGAGGTGTTTTACAAAAAATAGACACCCTCGCAAACGGTCTCAGCCGGCCCTGTCATCATCACATGGCCGTTGTCTTTCCAGTTAATCACCAAATCTCCGCCTGCTAAATGCACCGTGATGTCCTGATTTCGTTTTGATACACCGTTTAACACAGATGCAACCGCAGCTGCACATGCTCCTGTCCCGCATGCCTGAGTAATACCTGATCCCCGTTCCCAGACGCGGAAATGCAACTCATGATCATTCACGGTTTCGACGAATTCCACATTGACGCCTTCCGGAAATCTCGGATCTTTTTCAATCACCGGTCCTAGTGTCGTCAGAGGTGCCTGTTCAATGTCAGCGATCGGAAAAACGATATGGGGATTTCCCATTGAAACGGCAGTGCCTGTTAGTTCAACTTCACCAAATGCCATCGTTTCATTGATCGTGTGCTCTTCCCCGCCGTCAAGCATCGGAAGCTCCGCTTTTGTCAGGCGCGGTTCGCCCATATCGACAGTAACCACATTCACTTTCCCATTTTCAACTTGAACCTCCGCTCTCACAAGCCCGGAGAGGGTTTCAATCAGAAAAGATGTTTCCTCAACCAGCTTATGCTCATACGCGTATTTTGCGACGCAACGCAAACCATTGCCGCAATTTTTCCCTTCAGACCCGTCATTATTAAAAATCCGCATTTTAACAGGCGCTTGATCTGAAGGGCATATCAGGATCATTCCGTCGGAACCGATCCCTGTATAAACAGAAGAAACCTGAATTGCAATCTCAGACAGTTTTTCTTCCGGGAGCTGCTCTTCAAATTGATTCACATAGATATAGCTGTTACCCAGACCGTGCATTTTGGTAAATCGAAATGAATTCATAGGTGCCTCCAACTTTTTTTCTTTTTCTTAGTATAAAAGCTATTATAAACGGACACAATATAATTATCCCCCGTTTTTCATACATAAAAGCTCCTTGCAAATCGCAAGGAGCTTTTATCGTTTATATAAACATGCCGGCAATGGCTGCGCTGAGCAGATTGGCTAATGTTCCCGCAAGAACAGCCTTCAGGCCGAGGCGCGCGATATCCGAACGGCGGCTAGGCGCTAAACCGCCAAGCGTACCAAGCATAATCGCAATTGATGAAAAATTGGCGAATCCGCATAACGCGAAGCTGATAATCGTAGCGGTTTTCTTAGAAAACTCACCGATGTGCGGACCGAAGTTAGAATAAGCGACAAACTCATTCAGCACCAATTTCTGGCCGATATAACTTCCTGCCTGCAACGCTTCATGCCAAGGAACGCCAATTAAAAAGGCGATTGGAGAAAACACATAGCCGAGAATGGATTCTAATGTGACACCTTTTAAGCCGAACAAGCCGAATACTCCGCCAAGAACACCGTTTACTACGGCGATTAATGCAACGAACGCAAGCAGCATCGCTCCGACGTTTAAGGCAATTTGCAGTCCGGTTGACGCTCCCTTTGCAGCTGCGTCAATGACATTGGCTGCGCCTTCTCCTTCATCCATTTTGAAATCGCTTTTTACGGTTTGCGGCTTTTCTGTTTCGGGTATAATCAATTTACCAAAGACAAGGCCAGCCGGAGCAGCCATAAAGCTGGCCGCAAGCAAGTATTCAATCGGGATACCGAGAAGCGCGTATCCAAACAAGGTTGAACCCGCAACAGCCGATAGACCGCTCGTCATAATCGTGAACAATTCAGAGCGCGTCAGACCGGCAATCAGGGGCCTGATCACTAATGGAGATTCGGATTGTCCCACAAAAATATTAGCAGAAGCCGCAAGAGATTCCGTTTTGCTTGTCCCAAGAAGCTTCGACAATCCGCCCCCGATGACACGGAAAACGAGCTGCATGATTTTCAAGTGATATAAAACGGCAATCAGTGCTGAGAAGAAAATGATAACGGGCAGTACACTTAAGGCAAATGCCGGACTGTCGCCGACTTTTAGAAGCGGTCCAAAAATAAAGCTGATGCCTTCATTCGCATAATCAATCAGAAGCTGTACACGGCTTGAAAACCATAAAAAAACAGCGCGTCCCGCTTCCCATTTTAACACGATGTATCCAAACGCCACCTGTATGCATAAACCAACGATGACGGTTCTTATTTTAATATTGCTTTTCTTTTCTGAAAATAAAAACGCGATAGCAATGATCGCAACTGCGCCCAGCAGTCCCCAGAGAACACTCATGAATACACCTACACCTCTTAACATTTATTTAAAACAAATCTTTTATACGATAACAATAATCGTTTTTGATGTCTACACATTTTTTTAGTTCTTTTGGACGACAAAATAAAAAGGGCCTGTCCAGGCCCTTTTCTTCAAAACATTGGGTTTTCTTCAATAAATGTATATATATTCTCAACAAGCTCAGCAGGCGTTTCACCCATGACGACTTCTCCGTTTACAAGAGCGAAAAGCGACTCCATGCATTTCCCGCAGTAGCTTAAGCAGCCGTATTCGAGGACATCCAGGTTTGGATCTTTCTCCAAAATCGCCCGGGCTTCCTGAGAGCCGTGAGCCAGATTGCTGACACAAAATTCAATCATTGGATTCATGCGGTTTCACCTCACATATGTCCATTATCGCGAATTTTTCACCATTCGTCAAAGACAATGGATTCTTCAAAATTTATTATCGCAACATATCATTTCCAGAATAACGTTTTACTAATTTGCGCTTTCAGGCTAATTTGTAGGTTATTTTCAAACTATTATTGTGATTTTAGATCAAATTCGATATAATTCTAGATGTTATTTTACATAGTTCGTATTTTCTTCAATGTGTCTATCATACTCTTCGGATTAAAGGGGAATTCAAATGAAAAAATTGGTCTTGATCGGCGGAGGTTACGGGAATATGCGTGTTCTTCATCGCTTATTGCCAAACCAGCTGCCTGATGATGTTTTAATCACGTTAATTGACAGAAATCCTTATCACTGCTTGAAAACAGAATATTATGCCCTTGCCGCAGGCACAATTTCTGACCATCATATCAGAGTGTCATTCCCAGAGCACCCTCGCCTGGATGTCCAATACGGAGATATCTCATCAATTGATATTGCACAAAAACAAGTGCTGTTCCATGATCGTGAACCGATTTCTTACGATGACGCCGTGATCGGGCTCGGCTGTGAGGATAAATATCACAACGTGCCGGGAGCGCCTGAATTCACCTATAGCATTCAAACCATCGACCAGTCCCGAGAAACTTATCAAAAGCTGAATAACCTGAGCGCTAATGCCACTGTCGCCATTGTCGGCGCGGGCTTAAGCGGCGTTGAGCTTGCAAGTGAATTGAGGGAAAGCCGTGACGACCTGAACATTATTTTGTTTGACCGCGGCGATCTCATTTTATCAAGCTTTCCCGAGCGTTTGAGCAAATATGTGCAAAAATGGTTCGAAGAGCACGGTGTCCGCATTATTAACAGGGCAAATATCACCAAAGTAGAAGAAGGCGTTGTGTATAACCACGATGATCCGATTTCTGCGGACGCCATCGTATGGACCGCTGGCATACAGCCGAACAAAGTCGTCAGGAATTTAGATGTGGAGAAGGATGCACAAGGGCGTATCGTATTAACGCCGCATCACAATCTTCCCGGTGATGAACATTTGTACGTTGTCGGTGATTGCGCCAGCCTTCCTCATGCACCGAGCGCTCAGCTTGCAGAGGCTCAAGCAGAGCAGATTGTCCAAATCTTGCAAAAACGCTGGAATGGAGAAGCCCTTCCAGAGTCAATGCCGCAGTTTAAGCTGAAAGGCGTTCTTGGCTCACTTGGAAAAAAATCCGGCTTCGGCCTTGTTGCTGACCGTCCGCTGATCGGCCGTGTTCCGCGCATGCTGAAATCCGGCTTGCTGTGGATGTATAAACACCATAACGGTTAATGATAGAGAAGAACCGCTGATCTTGTCAGCGGTTTTAATGATTACAGACGGCTGAAACGGTTTTAGTTTTAGCCGGTTTCATCTTTTCAGCGTGTTTGAAAACCCTTGAAGTCTAGGAAAGGCGAGCATTGGAGCGGAGCGAATGTTTTAATTCGTGAGCACCAACGCACAAGCTTGACAACGAATACGAGGGTTTGTCCACACGCTGGAACCGCTGATCTTGTCAGCGGTTTTCTGTATACCCATACTTCTCCATTTCCTTATAGACGTCTTTTAATGTCGGATTGCCTTCACCGACAATTTTGTCTTCTACGAGAACAAGAGGATAAAAATACTCATCATTTCTGATTTTTTCCGCAAGCTCTTTCTCTTGTTTATTGTCAGGCGGCTCATAAATATCGATATATTGCATCGCAAAAGGCTGATTTGGATATTTTCTTTTCAGCGCAGCCTCAAGCCACTCGTACGTATCTTTGGCTGTCGGCATATTGACACAGCTTGCACAAATGGTTTCTGCGCCGTAGACGCTGAGCATGACTGGTTTTGTCACTGATAAACGCCCCCTTCTCCCTGTAGTCCTTTCTTTTCAGTATACAGAGCCAAAAGACGTTTTGATAGAAAAAAACCGTTTTTGTGTTCAAGTCTGAATGTGCTATAATAGGGAAAGCAACTTTTCAAACTAAACAATAGATTTTTATTGTTACACTGAATATAATGGTTTTATGATGACGAAAGGAGCGAATGTCATGACTGAAGTTGAAATGAAAGAACAGGTGCAGGAAGTACTGGACAAACTTCGTCCGTTTTTACTTCGTGACGGCGGTGACTGTGAGCTTGTAGACATAGATGAAGGTATCGTTAAGCTTCGTCTTCTAGGCGCATGCGGCAGCTGTCCAAGTTCAACAATTACGCTGAAAGCCGGAATTGAACGCGCTCTTCTTGAAGAAGTGCCGGGTGTCGTTGAAGTAGAACAAGTCTTTTAATAAAGCAGCCAGGCTGATATTTGATCAGCCTGGCTTTTTTATTAGAGATATTGATCAAACCATGAGCTGATATAATTTAGGCGCTTGATCCGCTGCCCCGGGTGTCCGCTGCGTGACAAATTGTGCGACGCTTTTGGAAAACGGACGAGCATGGTGTCCTTGCCCATTTTTTTCAAGGCGATAAATAGTTGCTCCGCCTGCTCAATCGGGCACCGGTCATCTCGCTCGCCATGCAGAATCAATAGCGGTGTCTCCACGTTTGCTGCGTATTTTAAAGGGGAACGGTCCCAGAGCTTTTCTGTGTCTGCAAACATGTCATGCTCAAGCTGCCAGTCTGTGAAGAAATAGCCGATATCACTGACGCCGTGAAAGCTGACCCAATTTGATATCGAACGCTGGGTGACGGCGGCTTTAAAGCGATTCGTCTGTCCAACGATCCAGTTGGTCATAAAGCCTCCATAGCTTCCGCCCGTGACACCTACCCGCTCAGGATCAAGCTGCGGATCTCGTTTGATGGCCTCATCCACTGCCTGCATCACATCCTCATAATCCTTTCCTCCATAATCTCCTCTGACGGCATTCACGAATTCCTGGCCGTAGCCGTGGCTTCCTCTCGGATTGATATACACTACCGCGTATCCTTTCGCCGCCAGCACTTGAAATTCATGAAAATATGTATGCCCGTACATCATGTGCGGACCGCCGTGTATGTTGAGAATAAGAGGATATGATGTTTCCTCTTCAGTCTGTGCAGGCTTCATCAGCCAGCCGTTCACCGTCACGCCGTCTTCTGTGACATATTGAATATCTTCAGGTATTGACATCGTATGCTCGCCGACAAACTTGTCATTCACGCCAGTCAGGCGTTTCTCTTTCTGCCCAAGCGGGATGCTGTAAAGCTCACTCGGTCTGTCCGGCGTTGTCACACTCGCAATAAAGTGTTGTTCGTCAGGTGAAATGGAAAAACTATTGATGTACTCTTTTTCGATACGAATCGGATACACAAGGCCTTCAATAGATATATAGTAGATTCCCGTACTGCCTTGATCTGTGCCGATGACATAAAACCCTTGGCTGTCTTTTGTCCAAACCGGGCGCTGCTCGGCACCTCCGATCAATGAATCTCCAATGAGCGCATCCGCTAAATGAACGTCAAGCATTTCAGTCAGACATGTAAGGCAGTCTTGTTCGAGATCATAAAGCCACGCCTTTTCGAGCGTTGCATTCTGATATTCCTGTTCATGCCCAAGCAAAGCAAGATACCTTCCGTCCGGTGAAAATGAGCTTGGTCCGAATGAGCCGCGATGAGACGTAATCACCTTGAAATCCCCAGTCTCGAGCGACATCATGCAGACGTCATGCGGCTTGCTGGCATCATCCGCTTCCGTCAGATCAGCTGAGAAAACAAGCGATTTGCCATCAGGAGAAAAAGCAGGATCACCGTGATCAGCTTTGCGGTTTGTCAGCTGCTTTACCTCGCCACTCTTCAAGTTGACAAGCACTAGTTGGGCATACGCACCTCTTGTCAGCCCTTTACCGTCCCGTTTATAGGAAAGGCCTTGCACTTCCACAGGTTCAAAGCTGTCCGGCTCTTTTTTCTCTTGATCATCAATCCTTTCCTCCCCTCCCAAACTGACAGTGACAAGCACCGACTCGCCATCCGGGGACCATACCGGCTTTGACACGCCATACGGTATATTCGTCAGCTTTCTCGCTTCTCCGCCTTCAGCGCTCATGAGATAGAGCTGTGCTGTATCGTCTTCACGATCAGAAATAAAGGCAAGCGTACGCCCGTCCGGAGACCATCTTGGGTCCGTACTCTGCTTTTCTCCATATGTCCAAGGAACAGACCTGCCGGTTTTCGTTTCATAGACCCATATATTTGATGTATACGAATCTTTCTCTTG
Source organism: Bacillus sp. RHFS10 (assembly GCF_016757475.1). Taxonomy (NCBI): domain Bacteria; kingdom Bacillati; phylum Bacillota; class Bacilli; order Caryophanales; family Bacillaceae; genus Bacillus; species Bacillus sp. RHFS10. The sequence goes on along the minus strand of NZ_JAESPO010000002.1, from coordinate 964,711 downwards.
ATTCACTTGCGACTGCACGTATGCGGCACGGCTGCCGTCTGGGGCGTATTGAGGATCGGTCACAGAGACAATCGCTGTGATGTCTTCTGCGGTTATCAGCTTTTTCATATTCATCTCCTCCTTTTTACATGTATTTCGTTTTTCTAAATAAAAACTCCTTTATCTCCAGCAGAAAAAAAGCGTCCTCCGCTGACGCTGAGGAACGCTTGGCATATTCTATACACTTTTTACTTGATATAAAGGATTTCGCTCTATTATACTTCCCTCTTTTGGAACGGTCAAAGCGTCTACTTCGCAATGAGGGAAATGAAGCGTGAGCTGCTCTTTCAGCTTTGCTCCCTTTCCTTTTTCAGTCATCACGAGAATCGTCGGGCCTGCTCCGCTGAGAGCCGTTCCATATGCGCCCTTCATCTCGGCGACGTGTTCTACTTTTGACAATTCGGGGACAAGCATCGCCCTGTACGGCTGATGGAACATATCCTTCTTCATGATTTTCCCGACAAGCGGCCAATCCTTGGACATGATCGCAGCAACGAGCAAATTGCTGACGGCACTTGCTTTTACAGCGTCCGCATACGGAAACTCTTTCGGAAGCACGTCTCTTGCGTCCCTTGTCAGCACCTCGTAAAAAGGAATAACAACGACAATGTCAATGTCAGCATCCGGGACACGGATCATTTGTGTCTCGTCATCTTCATGCAGGCCGATGACAAGCCCGCCAACGAGAGAAGCGCCCGCATTATCCGGGTGTCCTTCTTCAAGGCTGGCTAAATGCAGCTTGTCCGCTTCAGACAGCTTTAAGCCGCATAATTCATCAGCCAGTTCAATGGCCGCTACAATCGCCGCGGCGCTGCTGCCAAGGCCGCGGGCGAGCGGGATATCGCTCCATACCTTCACATGGACAGGCGGCATTTCTTTTCCGTACAAATCTGCTGTCCGTTTTGCCACTTGATAGATCAGATTATCTGTACCCGCCGGAATTCCGGCGACTGTTTCTGTTTCAGCTTCAAAAGACCATTTGTCGCTTCCAAAGACGGTCAGCTTCAAATACCTGCTGAGCGCCATTCCGACTGAATCAAAACCCGGGCCTAGGTTAGCCGTGCTTCCGGGAACAGTGACCGTGAACAGCATGCCGGCTTCGTTCATACACGGGCCGCTCCTTTTAAATATTCAAGAATGCTGTCTTCATCAGTCGGCAATGTGACCGGCTTGATTTCTGAAATGTCGACCGCTGTGTTCGGATCTTTCAGTCCGTTTCCTGTTAAAACAGCGACGACCTTGCTGCCTTTCGGAATGTCTCCGGACTTCACCTGTTTCAACACTCCTGCGATAGACGCGCAAGAACCCGGTTCTGCAAACACACCTTCTTCACGGGCGATCAGCTGATACGCGTGAAGGATTTCATCATCAGTGACTTCGTCAATTTTCCCGTTGGATTCCTCAGCTGCCTTTACAGCTTTGTCCCAGCTTGCAGGGTTTCCGATACGAATGGCTGTCGCTATTGTTTCCGGATTTTCAATTACTTCATTGCGCACAATTGCCGCCGCGCCTTCCGCTTCAAATCCGCGCATTTTCGGAAGGCCAGTGCCGTTTTTCTCATGATATTCCTTGAATCCCTTCCAGTATGCCGTAATGTTTCCTGCGTTTCCGACCGGGATGGCCAAAACATCCGGCGCTTCTCCCAGCTGTTCGCACACTTCGAAGGCAGCTGTTTTTTGGCCTTCAATACGGTAAGGATTAACTGAGTTGACAAGGGCAATCGGTGATTTCTCACAGATGGAGCGGACAATTTTAAGCGCATCGTCAAAGTTTCCGTCAATAGCGATAATTTCAGCTCCGTACATGACAGCTTGAGCCAGTTTTCCAAACGCGATTTTGCCGTTCGGGATGATCACGATGCATTTCATGTTAGCGCGGGCTGCATATGCAGCCGCAGCAGCGGAAGTGTTTCCTGTAGACGCGCACATAATCGTGTCGTTGCCTTCTTCTTTTGCTTTCGCCACAGCCATGACCATTCCGCGGTCTTTAAATGACCCTGTAGGATTGATGCCTTCCGTTTTGACATGAAGTTCAATTCCCAGCTGTTCAGACAGCTTCGGCAGGTAAATAAGAGGTGTGTTTCCTTCATGTAAAGTAAGCGCCGGTGTTTGATCTGTTACAGGTAAAAATTCTTTATATTGATGGATTAGTCCTTTCCACATTAACTCCAACCGTTCCCTTCTACACGATATGTGCTTTTGACTTCTTGAACGACTTCCAAATCATTTAGGTTTTGCAGGATATCACTGAAATCAGCTTCTGATGTATGGTGCGTGACAATCACGATTTCTGCTAACTCATCATGGCCTTTAATCGGCAGCTGAAGGATCTTTTCAAAGCTCACGCCCCGTTCTGAGAAGACAGACGTAATTTTCGAGAATGAACCGACCTGATCTTTAACATGAATTCTTAAAAATTGCTGCGCGTAAATGTCTGACGGAGACTTCATGTTTTTCTCGTATTGCGGCCCAACAAAGCTGTTGCCGGTTACGCCGAGGCGCATATTTTTCATGACGGCGACAAGATCAGAAACAACGGATGTCGCAGTCGGCATGCTTCCGGCTCCCGGTCCGTAGAACATCGTCTCACCGACAGCCTCGCCGTATACGTAAACGGCGTTAAACTCATTATGCACAGCAGAAAGCGGATGGTGGTCAGGAAGCAGTGTCGGCTGTACGCTGACTTCAATTTTGCTGCCGTCACGCTGCGCAATCCCGATCAGCTTCATCGTATAGCCGAGGCGTTTGCTGAAGCTGATGTCCTCGTCTGTAATTTGGGAGATTCCCTTTACTTTGACGTCGTCGAGATCCACGTTCATCGAGAAGCCGAGGCGCGCCAATATCGCCATTTTTCTTGCGGCGTCAAGCCCTTCCACGTCTGAAGTCGGATCAGCTTCGGCAAAACCGAGATCCTGCGCTTCCTTGAGCACTTCCTCGTAAGGGCTTTTTTCTTTGATCATTTTTGTTAAGATAAAGTTCGTTGTTCCGTTCACGATCCCCATCATTTTTGTAATCCGGTCTGATGAGAGGCCTTCCTCTAACGTGCGCAGAATCGGAATCCCGCCGGCAACACTGCCTTCAAAGTAGATGTCACAGCCATTTTCCTTCGCTTCCGCAAGCAGCTCGGAACCGTACACAGCCATTAAATCCTTGTTTGCTGTGACAACATGCTTTTTGGATCTGAGCGCATCGACCAAATATTGTTTTGTCTGCTCCACTCCGCCAATTACCTCGATAACGACATCAACATCTGGATCATCGATGACATCATACACTTCTGTCGTGAGCACTTCCTTCGGCAAGTCTACTTCTCTCTTTTTCTCTAGATCTTTTACAAGCACTTTTTTTATCGTAACCGGACAGCCGACTTGATGCATCAGCTTATCCTGATGGTCTTGAATAATTTTAACGACACCGCTTCCGACGGTACCTAAACCTAAAAGCCCTACACGAATCGCTTTCAAAAAAACTCCACCTTTCGTTTAATTGTCCTCTCAAAAAAGACAATTGTTAACTCAACACAGACATATAAGTTACAAACATTATATAAGCCCGCTCTTGTTTTGACAAGATAGCAATAGGCTGAATTTTACGAATGTAAACGCTTAACCTACTGATATGACAAGATTCTTTATTTTCTAATTATTTTTGTCAGATTTTCTCCTCATCCGCGGCTTCCTTTGCCGAGCCAGCTTACGCGGGGAACAAATGGCTTCTGCGCCCGCATATTCATGAATTCCTGTGCTGTATTAAGAAATTGTTCATAGCGTCCGCAATCATTCAGAATGAAGTCAAGCTGCTCTTCATAATAATGCTTTTCTGATTCTGATGACATGTAGTAGCTCTCCACGATTTCAAAATAATGAAGCGGAAAGAGCAGACGGCTGTACAGGAGACGTTTTGAAAACGAAGACAGCGGTGTGATTTTCTCGTATTCCTGTAAAAAGAGAAAGCCCTGCTGATTAAAATCTTGTCTGTGATGCAAAAACGTATGCCTCATATACTCAGCCAAATCGCGTGAAGCGTGGTCAAATACCCAATCCGCAGGAATCCTGATCAAAGATTCGGATGACCACGTATGTCTTTCCATCCGCTGATGGCATATCGTTCCAGAATCAGCGGCTTGGGGTTTGTCATCCAGCTCAGTGTCCACTAAATATTGTATCGCGTTTTCTGACAGTCCTAAATAATATGGAAATGATTCGATCATTTTTTTGTCGAATGGCTCGTGCGGAGGAGTTTGAACCTTTCGCTGCCAAAACACTTCCAGCTGATCAATGCGTTTTCCCCACAAATCTTTCCACTGGCCGATTCTTCCGGCTGCTTTCACTTCATACGGGTACCCTCTGCCTTTTCGGTGAAATTCAGCCAGTTCCGCCCCAATGGAGAACGCCCGGTTTGAATAAGGTGGTGCCGCTTTTAGCAGAGCGTACGTTTTTCCCTCATGTTCAAATGTCAGCTCACCTTGTTTTGTAAAGATAAAAATCGGAACGTATGGGTCACTTTGTTCTTGTAAATACTGACTCATGTAATAAAGCTCCGCCAACTCTGTATCTGAGAATTGGGAAACGGGGACAATCAGAAAGAATGAATTCGGTGTCTGAAAGCATTGATATGTGTGTTGATACATGGAAAGCTGTCTGATATGAATACCATATTTTTCTTTTATTGTGCCTTTCACCATGATCACCTGCCTATTGAATTAGGGCTCATCACATCGTAGTCATACACGTCCGGAATTATGAATACATATTTTAATCCGACGAAGACGCAAGAAAAAGTCGTAAACATCTCAAATATTTTGTATAAACTAGTAAAAAAGATTGGGTGAAACTGATGTCAGAAAACGAACAAATCAGCCAGATGGAAGCAAAAGCAAGAGCACGGATGAAGGAGCGCGGCGTTGAGGTGTCAGACATTGCCGAGCTAGTCTTTTTCCTGCAAAAAAAATATCATCCGGATTTACACATTGATGAATGCACGTTGAACGTCAATCGCGTTCTCGCAAAACGCGAGGTGCAAAACGCGATTTTAACGGGCATTGAATTGGATGTTCTTGCTGAGCAGAAAAAACTGTCTGAACCAGTGCAAACGATGCTGGAAACAGATGAAAGTTTATATGGAGTGGATGAAGTTCTGGCATTTTCCATCGTGAATATTTACGGATCAATCGGGTTTACGAACTACGGTTACATCGATAAAGAAAAACCCGGAATCCTTAAACATTTGAATGATAAATCAACCGGCGAATGCCATACCTTTCTAGATGACATCGTCGGAGCGATTTCCGCGGCGGCCTCAAGCAGGCTCGCACACCGCGCGCGGCACACAGAATAAGGGCACCCTTTTGGGGCGCCCTTTTTTAAATGTATGGAATCCATTCAGTCAGTGAGTCAATGGCGTAAGCCGGTTTTTCCAAATCGTCTGTCATATGCTCTCTTTTTGTTACGCCTGTGTGCACAAGCAGCGTATCCATACCGGCGTTAATGCCGGCCATAATGTCCGTCGCGTAGTTGTCGCCGACCATGAGTGTTTCGGACACATCCGTTCCGAGAACGCGCATCGCCTGCTCCATAATGATGGATTCCGGCTTGCCGATAAATACCGGCTGTACGCCTGTGGATACGGTTAATACAGATGTCAGCGAACCGTTTCCAGGCAGGAGGCCTCTTTCGGTGGGGATCGCAATATCTCCGTTTGTGGAAATAAAGCGGGCGCCATTTCTGATGGCCAGGCAGCCGACAGCAAATTTTTCGTATGTAATGGAACGGTCAATACCAACAACGACAAAATCCGCGTTTTCCCCGCCAAACGTCAGGCCGTTTTCTTCAATCGCCTGACGGATTCCTTCTTCCCCGATCACATACACAGACGCGTCTTTTTTCTGCTGGGCGATATGCTGGGCAGTCGCCATGCTGGTCGTGAAGACCTGCTCTTCCGTTGCAGGAATATCAAAAGACACGAGCTTGTCCGCCACCTGCTTCGGTGTGCGCGAAGAGTTGTTTGTCACGAAAAGATAAGGAACGCCGCGCGCTTTCAGCGTTCTGACAAATTCACACGCTTCCTCGATTTTTTCCGTGCCATTGTACATTGTTCCGTCTAAATCAATTAAATACCCTTTATATGTTTTCATGTCCAACACTCCTGTGGCTTTCCAGTTGTTATTTAAACGCGGAAACAGGGCCAAGCTCTGTTTCCAAGTAGCTTCTGATCCGTTTCGGGAAGTCTTGAAGAGCTGTCTGATGCGCCGTGATCAGCCTGTAAAGCTCGGCGCTGTCAGCGAGCAGGTACTGCTGAACCAATGTTTTGCGGTAGGCGATCAATTTCTTGAGCTCAGTTCCCTCTTTTTCCGTGACAACTTTTTCATCAACAAGTATGTCCATAATGTCATTATAGCTGCCCGGGTCCCGCATAATAAAACCGTCAATCATGTCATTGCCTGTATCCAGAATGCACTCGATTAAGAGATGGCCTATACGATCAAGCGCCAGTCTCTCGATTTCAGACTGCCAATCTCTTTGTGAGTTAAAAAGCGCCAGCTGGTGCTCAAAGAACCCGAGTGTTTGCTCGATCTTGTTTCTGTCAACAAAATACATGACAGCATCCCCTTTGTGTATGTTTATTTTCTGATCCGTTTCAAGACAAAATACGCACAGCCGAAATTGCAGTATTCGTAAATGTATTCATCTAGTGTGCTGATTTTCGTTTCGAAGGTTGCCTTTTGATTCTGGTCGTCAAAGAAGCCCTTGAGCCTGAGCTGACCGTACCCCCAGTCTCCCACAATATAATCGTATTTATTTAAAATATCGGAGTAGCGGGCTTTAAAAGCCTCTTCGTTGAAGCCTTCTTTGAAATTGTGCACCAATTCAAATTCGGCATTTTGAATAAGAATCATGATCTCACCTCTTTTTCACTCATTCCTATCATAATTCATTGCCCCGTCCCCATCAATTGCTAAAGAATAAATCATGCGATTTGGCTACCCTACATATGAGGAGGGATTTATATATGAAACGAACTGCTGTCAGTCTCTGCCTGTTGACTGGGCTTTTATCCGGGTGCGGAGGCGCAGGATTTGATAATGCCGAGCAAAACGCCCAAAATCAGACGCAGAATCAAACCAGACCCATTCATGTGTCTGACCGCAACGAGGCTTTTAACCGGCATGATAAGAACGAACAATTTGGCTATGTCCGCTATCAAAAAGAACAATTCGATGGCGAACAGCAGCAAGCACCGGTGATGAACCGGAAAGAAACCGCTCACATGATATCAAGTTTAACGGTTCAGCTCCCCCATATTCAAGAGGCTGCAACGCTGGTGACCGATCAAGAAGCGCTTGTCGTATACAAAACCGATTCCAAAAACCGCGTGCTGACGGCCGATCAGGTGAAAAAAACAGCCGCTTCAGTGATTCCGCGATACTATCATGTGTATATTTCCGATAACCCAAACCATATGCAGTCCATCGAAAATGACAGCCATATCGGCTCCGGTTCCAGAAATATCAGAGAGAACATGTCGAGGACGATTGAAGAAATGAAAACCTCTCCGCAAGGAAGCCCTGTCTCAGAGAATGAAAATGCCAACGGAGAAACCCGCCAGGACATGAAAATCAATAGGAATGACAAAAACGCCAGATGATCTGGCGTTTTGGCATTATGCTTGTGCTTGGCGCTTTTTAGATGCTTCGTTCACCTGTTCATCGGCATGGTAAGATGAACGGACAAGCGGACCGGCTTCACAGTGGCTGAAGCCTTTTTGCATCGCGATTTCCTTTAATTCTGCAAATTCGTCAGGGTGATAGTATTTTTGGACTTTCAAGTGTTTCTTCGTCGGCTGCAGATATTGGCCGATTGCCATAATATCCACGTTGTTTGCCAAGAGGTCGTCCATAACTTCAATAATTTCCTCTTTCGTTTCACCGAGTCCGATCATGATGCTTGATTTTGTCGGAATATCAGGCTGCATTTCTTTCGCACGGCGCAAAAATTCCAGTGAACGGTCGTACGTCGCGCGCGCGCGGATTCTTGGCGTCAGGCGGCGAACCGTTTCGATATTGTGATTCAGGATGTCTGGGCGTGTATCCATCAAGGTTTTCAGGTTATCGTAGTTTCCGCCCATATCAGACGGGAGCACCTCAATTGTCGTGAACGGGCTTTTTCTGCGGATCGCACGGACCGTTTCCGCGAAAATGCCAGCTCCGCCGTCTTTCTGGTCGTCACGCGCAACAGCCGTAATGACCGCGTGTTTCAGATTCATAAGGGCGACAGAATCCGCTACGCGTTCCGGCTCTTGCAGATCAAGCTCAGTTGGAAGGCCCGTTTTGACAGCACAAAAACGGCATGCTCTTGTGCAAACAGAACCTAAAATCATAAATGTCGCTGTACGTCTGACCGCCCAGCATTCATGAATATTCGGACATTTAGCTTCTTCGCATACGGTATGCAGGTTGTTTTCCCGCATGAGTTTTTTGAGCCCTGTATAGTTTTCATTTGTATTTAATTTGATTTTGAGCCATTCGGGCTTTCTGAGGTGTTCGTCTTTCTTTGCCAATTCCCATCATCTCCAATATCCAATATACTCAAATTTCTGGCACGAAACATTCTGAAAACGAGAAAGGTGCAGGTTTTTTTTCTGCAGCATAAATCATGTTTTTCTAACTAAAGAAAGTCTTTTCTTTAGACACTTTAACATAGGAAAAATTTCTCGACAAGGGAAGATGATTACTGACATTTTTAAGCCGGCTTGCCGCAAACTATGTGTATTCAATATGAAAGGAGATTATTTTTGTGAAAGTTTTGTTATCCGCTCTTCTTCTCCTTTTGTTTGCGTTTGAGCCTTCTGCGTTTGCAAAAAAGCTTTCTGATTCAGTGCTGTCGAAACGGATGGAATTATATCATAAAGTCGAGGCTGTGACGCAAATTCCTTGGTATGCGCTCGCCGCAGTAGATCAATACGAGGAAAATGTGCGAAGCAACCGAAAAGACCTGCCTGACAAAGCGGGAATTATCAGCATCTATATACCCGATGAAATCTGGAGCGGACCTGAAAACCCGAATCCGAAAGACGATGCGCCGTTGAGCATTAAAGTGTTTGACGGAATCGGTATGGATGGTGACGGTGACGGGAAAGCCGAGGTCAGCAATGATGACGATATTTTGTATACATTCAGCCAATACTTGCTGTCGTATGGCACAGATGAAAACAACATCCGCATCGGGCTTTGGAATTATTACCGGCGTGACCAGACGGTGGGGATCATCTCTGAATTCATGAAGCTGTTTAAAACTTACGGGCATATTGATCTGGACGAGCATGCGTTTCCGCTTCCGATCAGAACCGATTACAGCTATCGAAGCACGTGGGGAGATGCACGCGGCTTCGGAGGGAGACGGATTCATGAAGGCACGGATATTTTTGCCCGTTACGGCCTTCCGGTCAGATCCACCTGTTACGGCGTAGTTGAAATGAAAGGCTGGAACCGCTTTGGCGGATGGAGAATCGGCATCAGAGACATTAACAATACGTATCATTATTTTGCCCATCTTAATGGCTTTGCCAAAGGGATAAAAGCAGGGCAAATCGTTGAGCCCGGCCAAGTGATCGGGTCAGTCGGCAGCTCAGGATACGGCCCGCCGGGAACCGCCGGGAAGTTCCCGCCGCACCTTCACTACGGCATGTATAAAGATAACGGAAAAACCGAATGGTCGTTTGATCCATACCCGCATTTGAGAGCGTGGGAGCGTTATGAGTACAAAAAAAAGAAATAACGAAAAGCCGCCTCTAAAACAGGCGGCTTATTGACTGCCTTTTTCACTTTTCGAATCGGCACCGTCCTCTTCTTCGCTGCTTGGAAGCTGGACAGAAGGGGTGACACCTGAGCCGCCGCTTCCGTTATAAAACTGCGGCACTTCGCCCTGTACTGCTTTAATCGATACAGGAACGTTATTTGTGATGACAGCGGTTTTGCTTGCAAACGGAATGATAACCTTCACTTTAATTTCGACAAAGATGCTGATATCAATAAGTGCATTATTAATGCCATACGGCTTGATTTTGGTTTTGACATCTGTAAAAGCGTCACCGATTAAATTGAACCGGACCGGTATTTTTGGCCCCAGGTTTCCGAGGAGACTGTTGCCTGTTACCTGTCCCAGCGGAATGTTGATCATTATATTCTCACTGGCCCCGCTGTGCCCGGTGTGGGTTTCCATCTCTTTCAAATGAGCCTGAAGCTGCTTTGTCACTTTTGTTTTCACACTGTTTATAACCTGTGTATTAAAATCGATTGTCGTTAATTTTCCGTTTTCATCAGAATTCATTTGAAACATATCTTTCATATTTTCACTGTCAGACATATAATCCTCAATTGAATCCTGAATCACCTCTGTCGCTATACGCTTCGTTTCCATCTCGCCGATGCTCATTAAAACAGGTTTAATCGAGCCATTGATCATCCAGAGGCTGACTGTTGTCGAAAGGATAAAAAAGGCAACCGACAAGAGCAGCACGTACCGGAAAGGCAAAGGTCCTCTCTTGCGAAAAGGGCCGCGATATCTTGGCAAGAAAATCCCCCCTTACATATCACAATGTATGCTTGTAAGAGGGGACATAGTAATAGCCGGGCCAAATTATTTTATTTCACCATTTTTAAAAGCGCTTCTCTGCCGCTCATGCCGGCATGGATGCCGAGATCTTCCGCGGCGTACGTGACGGATTCTAAAGGTGCGTCTAACAGCTGGTCAATGGTGCGTACCCCAACTGCGCGCCCCGCCACAATGCCCCGCTCCTTTAATTTTTCATTCAGCAGCGCCACATCAAGCGCCCCGCACATAATGTATCCATGGTCATTAGTGACCGCCATAAAATTTGTTTTTGGAAGCTTCACTGTCACAGCTGTAAAAGGCTGTCCTTCTATCATGATTGGTGTCAGATTTACCACGTCAACCTCTCCCTTCATTCATCACTTTATGATGAAGGGCAGAGCTTGTTGTGGGCTGACCTCCTTATTGCGCGAGCTTCCATGCGAGCAGATCCCGCAAAAACTCCGGCATAAAATATTCTTTTTCTGGGGCGTCGCGGATGATCGGGAACAGTCTGCCGAGCGTAAACATGTCAAGCACGGCAACGGAGTATTGTTTATGTTTATCAATCTCTTCCCCGTTCAGCGTGACGCGTGTGACATGCGTGATCCCGTCATCCAGCCGTTTCGTTTCTACATCAACACCCGCGTATACCATTTTCCCCATTACTTCTCCGCGGAAACCGAGCCCTTTGATCCGGAGCTGCTCCATTTGTTCGGAAGCCGCATGGACAATGGTCTCTTTCAGTTCTTCTCCCGTCAGGCGGACAGCCACCGGGTTGATCGGATGGGGACAGATGCGGTGCAGATCCAGCTTCGTCACAGGGCCCTCTCTCAGCGGACCGAGAATGACACCGGAATTCACCATACTCATGTCCGTCCCGCACCATTCCTTTAGCGCGAATGCCAAAAGCAAAGGCAGCTCTGATTCTTCAAACCACTTCACCTCAGCATCTTGCGCAAGCTCCGCAACGGCGTCGGACAACTTATCTTCGGCTTCACGTTCTTTTTCATGAAGAAACGCTTTTGTTTCTTCGGATTCTCCTGTCCATTCCGCCATGTTCTGCACAGACGCTGTTTTGCTGATGATGCTTCGCTGTACGCTGTCGACTGTGATTTCTACACAGCCGACATAATGTCCGTATTTCTCGGCGCTGGCAAGCAATACGCCGTTTACCACTTGTCCATCTTCAAGCAAATGATGGGTGTGCGATTCGAGGATCACATCAATCTCTGGGACCGCTTCAGCCACTTTCTGATCATCAAGAATGCCTAAATGCGACAGCAGAACGATGATGTCAGCCTGCCCTCTCACTTCCCGTATGGTTTCCTTTACGCTTTCAAGGGCATCGGTTACTGTCCATCCCAGCTTGTCATAGACAGGATAATACGGCACAGTTACGCCTAAGATAGCAATGGACATACCGTTTTTTAATGATTTGATATGGTAAGGAACCGCCCAGGATGGACGGTTTCCATTTTTGTCATACAGATTGGAGACGATAACGGGAAATTCAGCATGATGATATAAGGCAGCGAGCTCTTCATGCGGAAGCGTGATCCCTTCGTTATTGCCGATCGTCGCTCCATCAATATGAAGACGGTTTAAGAGATCGACATTCGCTTTTCCGAAAGTCGCCTCTGTCACGAAATGAAAACGATCAAGATGATCGCCAATATCAAAAACGAGCGTCTCTCCGCTGTCTGATTGACGCTCTTTTCTTTTCTGCTCGATATAATCTACAATTTTCGGCCAGTTTTCAAAATGGCTGTGCAAATCATTGGTATGATATAAGCGGAGCTTCTCTTTCATATTATCTCTCCCTAATCGTTCAGCTGAAAATGCCTTCATAAATGAGCTGGCAGCCGATCAAAATCAACACGATCCGCATGATCATCACGATCGTTTTCGTCTTCATTTTTCTGTTGATGGCGGCGCCAAGCTTTCCGCCGATCCAAGCGCCGGGCACAAGCGCGAGGGCGTACAGCCAATTGACGTGCCCGGAAATAATATGTGAAACAGACCCTGTCATTGAGGACAGGAATATAATAAACATGGACGTTGCCACCGCAACCTTCGGCGGAAACAGGAATAACAGCATCATCGCCGGAACCATGAGCGATCCGCCGCCTATTCCGAAAAGCCCGCCTAAAAAGCCGACAACAAAAGCAATCGCAATGCCGACAGGGGCCTGATATGAATACGTATAAGGCTCACCAGCCTCATCCTGAAATGTCCGAATCATTCCTTTATGAGCTTTGTTGACCGGCCGGGCTTTCGCTTTCAGCATTAAGGTTAATGAAATAAGAATCATAAAAATGCCAAACCAAATGGAAAACGAGTTTGAATTGAACAGCTTTGACACGTAAGCCCCGAGAATACTGCCGGGCCCTGAACCGATAAAAAATATGAGCCCGCTTTTATAATCAACGGTTTTATATTTAATATAAGCCAAAGTTGAAGAAAGACCCGTAAAAATAATGACCAAAAGCGAAGTTCCAATCGCAACCTGCGGCGTCACATCTTGATACAGCGGCGTCACTGTGCTCAAAAACATCAGAGACGGAACGATGACAATTCCGCCGCCAAGCCCAATCAGGCTTCCTACCGTACCTGCAACTAATCCCAGTACGGCCAAAATCACAAACGACATCAAACAAAACCTCTTTTCTAAAATAAATCGAGCTGTCTCGGAGCAAGTCCGCTATACTCGATATCAAGCAGTTCAAGCATCTGCTTGCCGTTATCCGCGGCGTCTCCGCCGGAATTGTTATTGAACAGGACAAAAACATCCTTACATTGCTGCTGTAATTCATTCAGATGGTTTTTCCAATCCGCAAGCTCCTGTTGATTGTAGCGGTATAAGTACCGGACCTCCCGCCAGTTTTTCCCGCCATCAGGCTTCATCCAGCCCTGCTTGTTGCGTCCGTGAAACCTGACAAGCGTTTTGTTTTCATCGGTCACGCGCAGCACAGTCGGCACGCTGCCTTCTCCGATTTGCGGTTCATCACAGACACTGTGAATCCAGCCTTCCGCTTTCATAAATGAAAGCGTCTGCTCATAAAATGGCGGCGAGAACCAGGAGCGGTTTCTGAATTCAAGCGCGCATGGGATATCGCCCATTTGGTGCTTGCACCATCTCAAATAAGCGACATTCTCCTTCTTGCAGTCAAACCACGGCGGAAATTGAAACAGCACCATGGCGAGCTTATTGCTATGTAAATATGGCGTTAAAGACACCTTAAACGCGTCAAACATCTCCTCTTTTGAGTCAAAGGGAATGTCGCCGCGCTGATGCCCCGTCATGCCCTGATACGCTTTCACGATAAATTGGAAGGTTTCCGGCGTTTCCTTCACCCACTTTTCATTATTTCGCGCCGGCTGAATCGCGTAAAAGCTCGCGTCTAATTCAACGATCGGAAAATGGGAGGAATAGGCCTGCAATTTTTTCTGGCTGGCCGTTTTCGGCGGATAGATGCTGTCATGATCCCCCCATCCCGTCAGTCCGATATAAATCACAATCATTCACCTCTCTTCCAGTTTATCACACGTGTTTTCAGGTTTCCTCGGAAATGCTATTCATGTAGCGGGAAAACGCTGAACAAAGATGCTGATATTGTTCCTCATTCGTATCTAAGAACGCCTCTTCCCTTGAGGAAGGAATATGCTGATAGTTAATAGGCGCCTGGAACTGTTCACTCGTAAAGTCATACACCACGCCGTTGATGCAGTTATAAAAATGCCAGCTCTCACCGACTTTTGTTTTGAAAATGTCGCCGCCGAATTGATCCTGAATCACCAATGCCGTCACACCGCATTGGCCGGACGACGGGCATTCTTCCGTCCATTTAGAGCTCGTATGACGCGACCATGATTGCTTGAGTATGTATTTGATATGTTCCATTGCCTCCGCCTCCTTCAAAAAAGATACCACGTTGATTGCATTTTAAAAACTGATAGGTGCTTATGTATGATAAATTAGTGGTAATGAATGACATTCCGGAGGCGAATCATGAAAATCAACCTACTTACGATCGGGACGAGGGGCGATGTACAGCCTTTTATCGCATTGGGAAAAGAATTATCAAGACGCGGTCATCATGTGACGATTTGCACTGAAGACGCATTCAAAGACCTAGCGGAGAAAAACAGGCTCTCCTTTTCAGCCATCAGAGCCGATTACGCAGATTTGACGCAATCAGAAGAAGGGAAAAACATGCTGAAAGGAAATCCGATATCAATCGTCAGACAACTGAAAACCGTCATTTACCCAATGATGGAACAAATGTTAGACGATATTTGGACGGTCGCTCAAGATGCCGATGCAATCATTTATCATCCTAAAGTATTTGGCGGTTATGATCTTGCCGAAGCCCTGCACATCCCCGCCTTTATCGCTCACCCCGTTCCTGTTATAGCTCCCACCCGCCATTTTACAAATCCCGTCTTACCGTTTGTCATGCGGAGCGGAACGCTTAACAGGGCCAGTTTTAAAATCAATCGATTATTAACCGCATCATTTTTTTCGCTGGTTAACAAGTGGAGACAGGAGACACTCGGCCTGTCTGGTAAACGTTCTGTTTTTAAGGATGATTCCGTACTGAATGGAAAGCATATTCCTGTTCTGTATGGATGCAGCCCTTCCATCATTCCCTTTGACCAACAATGGGAAGGTCGTGTTTCAATGAAGGGATTCTGGTTTGTAGACGAAGATGCCTGGACCCCTCCACCTGAGCTGTTGCATTTTTTAGAAGCGGGGCCGCCTCCTTTTACCGTTAGTTTTAGCAGTATGCCATTACGAAACCCGGATCACATACTGAACATGCTTCAGCAAGCATTCAAAGAAACCGGACAGCGCGCCATTTTGCTGACGGGCTCGAGCGGGATCAACCGGACAACAGATTCACCTCATATTTTCACAGCAGGGTCCATGCCTCACAGCTGGATTTTTCCTCAATCACGAGCAGTCATTCATCATGGTGGCGCCGGGACTACGGCCGCGGCATTGAAAGCTGGCAAACCAATGATAATATGCCCATTCTCTGGGGATCAGCCTTTTTGGGCAAGAAAAATGCGAGACATCGGAGTGGCTGCTGCCCCTCTGAAAGAAAAAAAGATGTCAGTTGAAGCCTTCGTTTCCAGAATCCACGAACTGGTTTCCAACCATACGTATTCTCAACGGGCTTCTGAAGCTGCAGCTCTTATTAAAAAAGAAGATGGAGTAAGACATACTACGGACTTTATTGAAGAAAAACTAGAGGAAAAAACCCCGGCAACATAAAATCTGCCGGGGTTTTTTACGATGGAACGACCAGGGCTCCGTCAATTGCTCTTTCTGCTTTGTCCCTGCCGCTGTACACGCATCGGCCTTTACTGTATGTGGCCGAAATGCGGCAGGGAAATGTATGTCCTTCGTAAAGGCTTAGCTTATGCTTTGCAAACATCGATTCTCTCGTGACAGTGTACGGCTCCATGCCGACGAGGACAAAATCCGCATCACATCCCTCTTCAAGCCGCCCTTTTTGCTGCAGGCCGAATCGTCTCGCAGGGGCTGCCGCTGTCCATTCAGCGATGGTTTCAAACGGAATCTGATGCTCAAGCGCCAGTTCCAGCATTCCTAATAAAGTGAACTGCCCGCCGCTGATTCCGCCCCATGATAAAAACAAATTATCCTCCCGCTTTAAGGACGGACGGCAAGGAGAATGGTCAGAGGAGACCATGTCAATATGCCCCGCAATGATCGCCTCGATCAGCGCCTCCTTTGATTGCGGTGAACGGAGCGGGGGCGCGCATTTTGCGGCAGAGCCCTTTTCACGTAAATCATCGTGGCTGAACAAGAGATAATGCGGGCATGTTTCGACCGAAACATCAAGGCCTTCCTGTTTCGCCTCCCTGATCAGCCGAACCGCTTTCGCCGTGCTGATATGGACAAAATGAACCGGACACCCCGTCGCCTTCGCATACTGTATCGTGCGATACACCGCTTCAGCTTCGGCTTCCTCCGGGCGGGAGGCGGCGTACGCATCCGCATCCACCCTTCCTTTATTGGCCAAAACCATCTGCAAATAGCTTGTGATCGCGTCACTCTCCGCGTGAAGAGCGAGAATTTTTCCTGCAGCCGCGATTTCTGCCATGCCTTTGAGCAATGTCCGTTCATCAACAGAGGTGAACTCGTCTGTGCCTGATTTTGATAAAAACGCTTTAAACCCGATCGCTCCCGCCTCGGCCATTGGGCGGATGTCCTCGATATGGCCGGGCACGAGGCCGCCCCATAGCGCAAAATCCACGGCTGATTTTTGCCTGCCGAGTTCTGCTTTTGCGAGAAGATGTTCTGCCGTCACGGTTGATGGAATGCAATTGAGCGGCATATCAAAATAAGTGGTGCAGCCGCCTGCGGCCATCATTTGAGAACCTGTTTCAATCCCCTCCCAGTCCTCTCTGCCCGGTTCATTGAAATGAACATGGCAGTCTACCGCACCCGGAAACACATATTGTCCGCTGGCCTGTACAACAGCTGTCCCGCCTGCTTCAATGGCAGATCCAATCTCGGCAATGATGCCGTTTCGCACTGCAATATCAGCTTCTTTCACGCCACTTGGCGTAACTGCTTTCGCACCTTTTATCACCATATCGTAATTCATACTGATCCCCCCATGTCAGGATGACGATTTTTTATGTCAGTTTATGTCACACAACCCGTTCTATTTTGAATAGTTTACTGCTACTATGATCGTATTACATCAGCAAAACCGCTAGAATTTCTATTGAAAATTATTCATCTTAACTAATGTTTTTATAGAAAAGGAGAATGCGCTATGAATATTTTAGATGTGATGAAAATACCGGCTTATGAAAACGCCCATTTAATCGCGGGAAAAGCAGGAGGAGAAAGAGAGGTTCAGCATGTCAATATGATGGATGCTCCGGATATCGCAGACTTTCTGCATAAAAATGAATTGCTCGTCACCACCGCCTATCACCTGAAAGATCATCCGCACCAGTTATCAAAACTGATTCAGCAAATGGCAAAACGCGGCTGCGCGGGCCTAGGCATTAAAACAAAACGCTACCTAGAGGATATCCCGAAGGAAATTATCGAGCTGGCCGATTCATACGCGTTCCCGATTATTGAGCTTCCCGAACACATCCGCCTCGGCGATATTGTGAATGCCACACTCAGCCATATTCTCGATATGCGTTCTAACGAGCTGCGGCAAGCCATTTACGCGCACAAAAAATTCACAAACCACATTATGAGCGGCAAAGGGCTGCAATCTCTCCTCAAAAAGGTGTCAGACCTCCTTCAGCTTCCCGTACTGCTGCTTGACCAGCATGCTAAAATGCTGTCTGCTTCCCATCAGATTTCATTTGAAACCGAAAAGCTGAAAGGAACCCTGAATACCATATCAGGGCCGTTTTTCACTTGTTTCTCTGCGGTCTCGGACCAGAAAACCTATTCTGTCCTTCCTATTTATAATCACGAAAAAAACTGCGGCTACCTGCTGATACTTGACGTGGTGCAGGCCGGCGACAAAGGATTGGTTCTCACGATTGAACAAGCGGCCAACGTGATTTCTTTTGAACTGCTGAAGGAAAATGCGCTGAAGCAATACGGGCGGCGGGCGCGCAATGAGTTTTTCAGCAATTTTATTGAACGGTCATTTTCTTCAGACGAGGAAATCAAAAACCGGGCGAAGGAATTTAAGCTGCGCTGGGATCAAAAATATATGTGCATCGCCGGAAAACTCGACCGAAATGACGAATCGATCAGCTTTACAGAAAATCAGCTCGCCTCCGACAGCGTATTCGAGTTTCTTGAAGGCGAATTATCGGCCTTCCCGTTTCCGCCCCATCTCTTTATTAAAGGAAATGTCGGCATTATTCTGATCGAAGCGACAGACAGCTGGAGTGAAATGCACGCCTCAGTGATCAGCTTTTTAGAGCAGTTCCAAACACAAGTCAAAGCTCAATTTAAACGGACTGTGTCCTTTGGCATCAGCAATATATGCCAAAAGCTCATTGATATTCCCGACGCTTTCACAGAGGCATCTGATGCCCTGCAATCAGGGCATTTGTCAAGAAGCACGGCGTTTATTCAGGTGTATCACGCCAAAGATGTGCCTGAGCTTCTTCGCCTGCTCCCGGTTGAGGATTTGAAGAAATTTTATCACTCGACACTTCAAAGCCTCGCTGAAAAACAGCAGGAGGATCAAAGCCTGCTTCATACGCTGTCCGTCTATTTAGAGACACACTGCCAAATTTCCGAGACGGCAAAGCGTCTGTACGTTCACCGGAATACGGTCATCTACCGCCTTGAAAAATGTGAGGAACTGCTGGGCAAAAGCTTAAAAGACCCTGACACGACGATGCGTTTGCGGCTTGCCTTGCGGATGCAGCGGCTGATCAGCTAACACCCGTCATATTTTCTTACAAACTAAATCGATTTTCGTCACTTTCAGCAATAACACCTGTCTTTTTCGGCTACTGTATCCAAGGACACCCGACAATCGGCACGCTATCATGTTACTAAAGTTCACATATAAAAGAAGGGACTATGGTGAAACAAAAATCGTTTGCGGTTTTTTCTCTTGGCCTGCAGCATGTGCTGGCCATGTATGCAGGTGCGATTATGGCGCCCCTGCTTGTCGGCAGGGCGCTGAACTTAACAACAGAACAACTTTCTTACTTGTTGGCGATTGACCTGTTAACATGCGGCGCCGCGACGCTTTTGCAAACCTTGCGCGGCGCATACATCGGCATCGGGCTTCCCGTCATGCTCGGCAGTCTGGTGAGTATGTGATGGAGTTCCATGCACGGGATTATTTTGCGAGTCAAAAAGTGAGCATGGCAGACCAGCCGTTTTTAACCATTGTCACCGTCCGATTTCAACTTGCAGATCCAGACGCTGATTATCACATCCGGCTTTTGCTGTCGCCGTTTGGTTATCAGGTGTATAAGAGGAGTTAGAAAAGGAAGTCCGCCGATGAGGCGGGCTTCTATATGAACTTTATAAACTTTTCACGTTTGATTACGGTCAAGTGAAACAACATCAAAAATAATGATTACGCCTTTTTAAATTCATACAGGCATTCTCCTCTTTGAATTTGTTTTTGCGTTTCAATCATTGTTTGATGACACTTTTTTCACTTGACAACACACACAGCTAAATCGAAAGAGATGTATTCACTGCTGTTTGAGCATGGATGAAAGCCGTATCAAATAATGGCACTTTAGAATCCTCTGCCTTTACTAATAAACCAATTTCAGTGCATCCGAGAATAATCCCTTCTGCTCCCCGATCTACCAAATGATTGATCATCTTCTTATACATGTTTCTGGACGACTGTTTGATTTCCCCCAAACATAGTTCCTGATAAATAATATGATTGATTAATTCTCTTTCCTCATCACTAGGCACAATGACATTGATATCGTGAGACTCAATACGTGATCTATAAAAATCTTGTTCCATCGTATACTTAGTACCAAGTAATCCTACCGAACGAATACCTTGTCTAGTGATTTGATCGGCAGTTGCATCTGCAATATGTAAAATAGGGATAGTGATCATTTCTTGGATATAGCCAATTACTTTATGCATGGTATTTGTACATATTACTATAAAATCTGCACCGGCTTTTTCTAATGATCTCGCAGCTTCCCCTAAAGCTGCACCGGCTTGATCCCAAGCCCCTTCGGACTGATAGTGTTCAATCTCCTTAAAATCAACACTGTATAAAAGGCATTTCGCCGAATGCAGTCCCCCTAATTTCTTTTTTATTTCCTCATTAATGATTCGATAATATTCAGCTGAAGATTCCCAACTCATCCCGCCAATAAGACCAATCGTTTTCATATAACCACCCCTGATAAAATTTTCAGAATATAATTAGTCATTCTAAAGTATAGGTCAATCTGATACAATCATTAATTTTTCAGGCGAATGGCCTGCGAGAAAAAGCAGACAGATGCTGAATTTCCTCAAACAAATGATTTGAGGGCAATAGCTGCATGTTTAATAGTTATTGATTATGCGTTCTCTCTTACACCTTTAGACAAAATATTCATTTTCTCTTTTTTAGACTTAAATCTATGTCGAAAATGATCGTTTGACATATCTTATACTATCCTCACTAAGGAGGTGGCAATATGGGTTACTCAAATGGATATGGCAGCTCCTTCGCTTTGATCGTGGTGCTATTCATTTTGTTAATCATTGTTGGAACTTCTTTCTTCGGTGGTTATTAAGTGTAACTTTGCCTAACTCCTCCGTGTGTGAGCACCTCCTGTTCGACAGACGCCATAAGAAGTTTTTATGGCGTTTTTGCTGTGTAATTACGACTCATACCTGAGAACGTTTCTGAACTAGGAAAATATGTATTAAATTCGTGTTTAGACATAAAAAAAGACCCTCCGTTTTGAAGGGATTATAGGAATCATCGTTTTTCAGGTTTGAAAACGATCTGAAGCAATATGAAATGTGTTTTAGGTTTGATTCTCTGTAAAGTCAGTACCGAAACCACATACTAAAACAAGTAATAACCTCAGGGATAAGGCATACCTTCTTTTTAAAAGTCATACAGGCATTCTCCCCTTTGAATTTGTGTTTGAGTCTGAAACATTTTCTGATGATATACATAGGATGTTTCAAATTCTTTTGAGTTTGCGTAAGCAGCTGCAGTCTCAAAAGCAATATCTTCAACATACGAATAGTTCTTATTCTTTTCTAAGTACTCTATGGTTTGATTCACTCCATGTTGATCTACTGCATCGACATAAAGAGCTTTTAAATATTTCTGTAATTTCGCAAACAGTTCATCACCTTGATAAAGAGCTGCCGACAACCCTTTCTTACTTATTTGGATAGCTTCATTCATTTTCCCTTGTTTAAAAAGGATTTTCGCATAGGAAAATAAAGAATGTTGCAAGTTTGAGAGCTTTTCTTTTTCTGTTATCTCCACAGCTTGCTTCATGAATACTTCCGCTTGCTCGTAATCGCCACTGTCCGCAAAATTCGTGCCTAAATTATATAGCGCAGAACTAATCAACCTCTTGTTATTCAATTCCTTAGATAACTCTAATGCCTTTTCAAGATGCGGCTGGCTTTTCTCATAACGTTTAAAATCAGTATAATTCCCTGAGATCACAAACATACACTGAACTTTTCGCACCTTATAAAGTTCATATTGATTATAAATATCCAACGCTTGTTTAACGTGATGCATAGACACATGACTTTGCTTCATACCATAATATGCTTCAGCTAACTTAAAATGAAACTCTGCTCTTTCGATCTCATCAGGGACATGTATAAGCTGCTTCTCCGCTTCTCTATAATAGTAGATAGCTTTCATGTATTGTTTTTTATCAAACTCGTACATTCCTCGGAAAAACAAAGAATAATACGACAACAGGCCAGATATGCCTTTATTTGAAACCTCAATTTTTTCAAGAAGTTCGTCAATAGTTGGTCTTATACGTGTTGTTACGGGTTCCAAATAATCTAGCATGAGTTGATGCCGAAATTTCATAAGAGAGAAGTAAATAAGCAAATACTCATTTTCTTCCATCTGATTGATCTCCTGCTCCACCTCAGCCTTTAAAATCTCTGCATCCGGGACACTAAATTGACGTATCATTTTATACCATTCATTGATCTTAACGCCAACTTCTGACGATGATAAAACCGGATTCACAAGACCCCTCCTTATATACTCTCTTATGTAATATTCTAACATTTCCAAAAATATGTATGACCGCAAAAAAACCGCAAACTTTTTCATGCTGCTCCTCTTATCAAACTCTTTGTAACAACGTCATAATCTATAGTTGAAAAAACATAATAAAGACACTTGAAATCTATATCTGTTTATCGATTACACTAGAGGAAAGCTTAAAAAGAAAGGTTGATGGGTTTGAATTTATTATATTTAGTAACAGCACTTGTCATATCAGTATTGTTAAATGTAATTTTATGTACTCAGCTAGGAAAGTTCAGAACAAGCCGAACTTCCAAATGGAAAGAAGGTATGGGAATTCCTTGCTATAACTATTGTTTTGAGTCTTATAGGCTTATTAGCTGGTGTTAGTAATCGATAAAAGGAGGAAATAAAGGAATAATTCGAGATACTTTAAAAAATATCGCCGGTAGCTAGATACGTTTCATAGACCTCTAAGTGATATGGCTGATTTAGAAAAAAATGATTGCCGGATACAGAGTCTAGTATTGGAGTCGGGAAGGTAAATGAATGCCCTTGATCATCTTACAATTGTAAAAATCAATTTTTCACACGAATGAATTCCAGCTTTTAAAAAATGAAGCGTTGAAGCGGTACGTTGAATGTCTTGCAGAGGCGCGTCCGGCCAGTTCCCGAAATGCGTGTTCTCAGACAAAAATAAATAATGGGAGGAGTCAAGCTGCGTAACGGCTGTGACAGCTTTGCCTGAATGAAGGCAGTCCCTCACTCTATCAAAGTGCCGTCTTTTTTCCTGAGTGATTCGCTCCGCATGAATATGAATTACGCCGTTGCATCCGGCTCCCATGCCCCAGGACATATCGTCCTCCGCCCGCATGTCATAGGGAATCAGCACTGACGTCAGCTGATCTCCCAGCTCACTGATTCTGTGGCGTAAATCTTCTTCCACACACCCGCCGCTCAGCAGGCCGACCCGTTCCCCATTTTTCTTAAAGAGCATAGAGGCACCTGCTTTTCGATATGCGGAGCCTTCAACTTGAACAATTGTCGCCAGCACAGCCTCATCCCGATCTTCCCGGAGCGCATCTAATATTATCTGCAAATTTCCCAATGCTGCATCCTCCTCTCAAAAATCGCTGTAAGAAACAACAAGTTCAGCGTGATTTTATAGGTAACTTGTATAAAGGATAGCTGATGGAAGATAAAATGACTCATGCTTCGTCAGAAAATACAACATGGAGAAAGAGGATTTGTAAAAAGAGTCAAACGAAGAAAACAGATTGGAGAAAAAGCGAAATCTTATCGCTAAAAAAGCTTGCGGTATTCCGCAAGCTTTTCTTTATACCGCTGTCTGACGGCCAGCATTTTCATACACATCAAGCGCCGCTTGGAGCGCTTTTCCTGCTTCGATCCCTGCGCCATGCCTCAGCAGCACAGCCTCTAACCCGGCAAGCACGAACAGCACGTTTTCTTTTCTGCAGCTGTAGCCCATCGTGCCGATTCTCCAGATTTTTCCCGCCAGCGGACCGAATGAGCTGGCGATTTCGATGCCGAATTGTGCCAAAAGCATATGCCGGACAGACTCGCCGTCAATGCCACTGGGGATTTCTACACAGGTGACAACAGGCATTTTGCAGCTGTCATCTCCAAACAGCTTCAGCCCCATTGCCTTAATCCCTGCTGCTAATGCAGCCTCATGGTGGCGATGCCGCTCAAAGCGGGCTTCAAGACCTTCTTCAAGCGTCAGCCTGACACCCTCACGCAAGGCGTACAGCATCGTCGTTGCTTCAGTATGATGATTGAGCCGTCTTTCGCTCCAATAATCCTCAAGCTGGCTCAAATCAAAATAATTGCTTGTGATCGGCCGGTTCCCCGAAAGCGTTGCCCTGTCAGCTTGTGTCGCAATCCCGCGCTCCACCTTTTTTCGAGCCGCAATCACATCTGCTACCCGCTCATTATATGTAATTGGTGCCATTCCCGATGGAACAGACAAGCACTTTTGCGTGCCGCCGATGGCCGCGTCAATCTTCCAATCATCGACTTTGACCTCGCAGCCGCCAATCGTCGCAACTGCATCGACGATGAACAATGCATCCTGGGCCCGGCAGGCTTCGCCGATTGCTTCCAGCGGGTGAACCCGCCCTGTCGATGTTTCCCCATGCACCATCGCCACGATTTTCGGTTTCACTTTTTTCATTTCCCGTATGATGTCCTGCGGGTCAAAAACCGTTCCCCACTCACACTCAAGCGTATGAACATTTGCTCCATACCGCTCGGCAATTTCAGTCAGCAAATAACCGAAGCGCCCGTAAATGGGGATGAGCACATCATCTTCCGGCTCAATCACACTCGCCAGCACCGCTTCGATTCCCGCCCGTGAAGTGCCGTCAATCGGGTATGCCCAGCGGTTTTTCGTTTGAAACAGCTCCCGGAGCATTTCCATCGTTTCATTCATGATACCTGTAAACGCTGGATCGAATTGGCCGACAATCGGGGTGCTCATCACTCTTAAGACACGCGGATCTACCTCCACAGGTCCCGGAGTCATAATCGTTCTTAACGGGGTGCATAATTCTTTTCTGCGTGACACAGCCATTCCTCCCTTTATCAGTAAGCCAGTTTGTATAATAAATCAGCCAATGCGCGGACGCCGATCTCAAGCTGTCTGGCTGAGGTATACTCCTTCGGTGAGTGGCTGATGCCGCCGCGGCTTGGCACGAACAGCATACAAGCCGGATAGCGTCTTCCGATCATTTGCGCGTCATGCCCTGCTCCGCTCACCATTTCTTCACAGCTGAGACCGTTTTCTGCCGCTGATTCAAGAGCCGCAGCCTTCAGCCTTTCGTCCATTGGCACAGGCTCTATCCGCATATATTCATCATTTATGGCACGAATCCCTTTTTGATGGCAAATGCCGTTGATCAAAGCAGCCATGTCATTATGAAATTGCTCCAGCACGTGCTGATGCTGATGGCGAATATCGATTGAAAACTGCACGCGGCCCGGTATGACATTGGCCACATTGGGCTCCGCCGTAATTTTTCCGCATGTCAGACGGAGCTCATCCGGCTGCTCCTCCGACCGCAGCAGCAGCTCATGAATGATACGGCTGCTGGCTGCAAGGGGGTCTTTGCGCCATTTCATAGAGGTCGTTCCCGCGTGATTGCATTCCCCCTCCAGCGTGACGAGATATCGCCTCTGCCCCGCAATACTTGTCACAATGCCGAGATCCCCGCCTGACATTTCCAATGTCTGACCCTGTTCAATATGAAGCTCGACAAAGGCGCTGATATCTGTCCTGCAGGCCGCCTGATACTCACCTTTACCAAAACCGCACTCATACATCGCTGTTTGCAGAGAAACACCTGATTCGTCTCTCGGTTCTTCTGCATCCTGTACAGAAAAAACACCAGTCATATTCCCCGATCCCCAATAGGTCATTGGAAAACGGCTGCCCTCCTCCTCACATAAGGAGACAGCTTCGAGTGTTTTTTTCGGTGCTCCGTACGTTTCTTTGAGCTGCTTGATCGCGAGCATTGCCGCAAGAACGCCATAGGCACCGTCATACTTTCCTCCATTGAGGACGGTATCGATATGTGAACCGGTTAAAATGACCTCATCCGGAGACTGGGTGCCCGAAAGCCTTCCAAACACATTGCCGACATCGTCGAATCTTGTTTCAAGCCCGAATGCCGACATTTCCGTCTTCACGGCAAGCTGCGCATCCATCCATTCGTTTGTATACAAAAGCCTCGTCACGCCGCCGTCCGCGGATGTGCCGTATTGGGCGAGCCATTCAATATAATCTGTGATGCTGTTTTTGACTGAAAGCTTCTGCTTTTCCATGTACTCCCCCCTCTGGCCGTTATGGTGACTTCATTATAGAAGGAGGAACACGGATAGTTCATTGGCAGATTAACCAAAAAAACGTTTATTTTTTAGTCACAGTATCTATCCAGCAGCACAGCATAACGGCCAGAAAACACTCTACCTCTCAGGGCTGTCTTCATGTAAAGTCAAAAGAAAACACGGTAAGGGAGAGAGCCAATATGCAAAAACGGGGCCTAAAGATATTGGAACAGTGGATATCCGCCTCCTCCAAAGGGACTAATTTACAATTTTAATGAAAAATATACAAAATAACACTTCTATCCTTTATTTCAATTTTAGATAATAGACATGATCTGATAAAAGGAGGGCAAGTGATGACCAAAATAGCAAGGTTTCTGCCGCTCGTCTTTGTATTACTGATTTCCGGATGGTTTGCGCCCGCCGCCTCAGCAAGTACGCAAACCGCACTGAGCCTGAATGAACGATTGGCTTCTTCCTATTCAGAAACCGGGGGGCTTCTCTCATTAGCCGCTCCCGCTGCACCCTACGCTGACACAGATACCTATTATGAAGGGGCTGAAGGAAAGTCAGGTGAATCGCTAAAAAGCACCCTGCACCACATCATCAGCGGACACACGACGCTGTCATACAGCGAAGTATGGAACGCGCTGAAAGAAACCGATGAAGACCCAAAAAACCCAAATAACGTCATCCTGCTCTATACGAATGAATCGCGGTCGAAAAACCTGAATGGCGGCAATGTCGGCGATTGGAACCGCGAGCACGTTTGGGCGAAATCCCATGGTAATTTTGGCACAAGCAAGGGGCCTGGCACCGACATTCACCATTTGCGCCCGGCTGATGTCCAAGTCAACAGCGCCAGAGGAAATATGGATTTTGACAACGGCGGCACAGAACATGCCAAAGCACCCGGAAATTATTATGACGGAGACTCATGGGAGCCCCGCGATGATGTGAAAGGCGATGTCGCCCGCATGCTGTTTTACATGGCAGTCCGTTACGAAGGTGATGACGGGTACCCTGATCTTGAACTGAATGATAAAACAGGCAACGGCTCAGCCCCTTATCACGGAAAACAATCTGTCCTCCTCGAATGGAATAGGCAGGATCCGGTTGACGACCGCGAGCGGAAAAGAAATGAAATCATTTATGAGAAATATCAGCACAACCGCAATCCTTTTATCGACCATCCTGAATGGGCCGACGACATTTGGCCGTAAGAAAAAGGTGCTCCTCAACAGGAGCACCTTTCTTAATACACAGCTTTTTCCGTTTCCGCATCGAAAAAGACGACGTGATCCATTTTCACCGCCAGCTGGATCGAATCGCCTGCGGCGATTCGCGTGTTTCCGTCCATGTGGACCGTGAGCCGCTCGTCCCCAGCCGTGACATGCACAATCAGCTCCGCTCCCAAGTTTTCATTCACTTCCGCCTTCGCTTTAAACACTGCATCAAACAACTGATCATGTCCCGTCGATTGTGTCATATGTTCCGGCCTTACGCCGGCAATCATCTGTTCTCCGGCATATCCCTTTTCCTTAAGCCGCTTCGCTTTTTCTTCAGGAATATGAAGCCGGATCGAAGGGTTTATGAAAAACAGCTCGCCATGCCGCTCTTCTATCACGCCTTTCAGAAAGTTCATTCCCGGGGAGCCGATGAAGCCTGCGACAAACAGATTCGCCGGGTAATGATAAATGTCATGAGGTTTCGCCACTTGCTGGATTTCCCCTTCATTCATCACCACAATCCGATCGCCCATCGTCATCGCTTCGGTCTGGTCATGCGTGACATAAATGACGGTTGCCTCTAAACGCTGGTGCAGCTTGCTGATTTCTGTCCGCATTGTCACTCTCAGCTTTGCGTCCAGATTCGAAAGCGGCTCATCCATTAAAAAGACCTTCGGCTCCCTCACAATCGATCTGCCAAGCGCCACCCTTTGCCGCTGCCCGCCGGAGAGTGCCTTCGGTTTTCTCTTCAGCAAATGTTCAATCTCTAAAATTCTGGCTGCCGCATGAACCCGCTCTGTAATTTCCTGTTTCGGCATCTTTCTGAGCTTTAATCCAAACGCCATATTATCAAAAACCGTCATATGCGGATAAAGCGCGTAGTTTTGGAATACCATCGCAATATCACGTTCTTTCGGCGGAAGATCATTGACCCGTTCCCCATCAATGAGGAGGTGGCCTTCAGAGATGCTCTCCAGTCCCGCCACCATCCGCAGCGTGGTCGATTTTCCGCATCCTGACGGCCCCACCAGCACCAAAAGCTCCTTATCCTTTACATCTAAATCAAAGTCCTTCACCGTTAATTGAGAGTGATATACTTTTTTGACATGCTCAAATGTTAATGAAGCCATCAGACATTCCCCCTATCTTTTGATCTGTTATTTCGTCACTGGAAACAACCCAGTCTTTCTGTTATTTTTAGAGTAATCGATTCCCATTTTTGCTATATTTCTAAAATAAAAAATGTAAATTTGTATTATAACGTCATAATACATTATAATATGAATAATAGGTTCAAAGGAGGCTACCTTTTGTTAAACAACGGAAGTTCTACACCTTTATACATTCAGCTAAAACAAATCATCACCGATGACATCAAAAAGGGCGTATATTCCCCAACCGCCAAGCTGCCTACCGAAAGCGAGCTTTGCAGCAAATATCATGTCAGCCGCATTACCGTCAGGAAAGCCATTCTCGATTTAGTCGAAGAAGGCTATCTTATCAGGCAGCAAGGAAAGGGAACGTTCGTTAAAAGCCCTAAATTAAAACGGGAGCTAATCGCAGTAAACGGCTACTCGGAATTTATGGAATCAACCGGCAAAAAACCGAAGCATCAGGTGCTGTCCCATGAAATCATTCCGGCGGCAAAACCCATTGCCGAAAAGCTGCAAATCAATCCCGAGAGCCCTGTCGTTGAATTAAAACGGATTTTATATAACGATGACCAGCCGCTCACCTTTGAAGTGACGCATTATCCGCTCGATTTGTTTCCCGGCATTGATACCTTTATAGCTGACGGCGTGTCCATGCATGATATTTTAAAGCAGCAGTATCAAGTCGTTCCTGCTCACAATACGAAACTATTAAACGTTGTATATGCCCAGCAGGAGGAAAGCAAATACCTGGATTGCGATATCGGGGATGCGCTGTTTGAAATCGATAAAACAGCTTTTACATCAAACGACCAACCAATCTACTGCTCACTGTTTTTGATGCACACAAACCGTGTCACTTTTACCATCAACAGCCCCTACACATAATCGGCATAAAAAACGAGACACTGCTTATAGTATTCTCGTTTTTTCACTGCTTCCCCCATCCTCCAAGCGAAAAGGATGGCCGTAGCCGAATGCCCCGTACACGCCGCATGTTCTCGCAGCCGTTTCCGCCGCTTGGCGCAAAGCGTGCGTGATGTCCCGCTTCTCGCAAAAAGCAGTCAAAAAGCCCGCTATAAAAGAATCTCCCGCTCCAAGTGTATCTATTATATCAGTTTCAACAATCGGCTGATGATAGATTCGGTCTCCCGCAGACAAGATCGCTCCTTGGCCCCCGCGGGTCATACAAACGATTTTAGCTCCGTACCCATGAGCTGCTTTGGCAAGCTCACCGCACTCCGACTCACTCAAATCACTTCCTGAAAAAAACGCATGCGTCACATAAGGACAAACCTTCCTCAAATAATCATCCTCCCGATTGGTTGAAAAATCAAAGGAGACCGGGATCAGGCCGCACAGCTGCGGAAGGTCGTTCTCAAGCTTGCTGTACACACTTGTATGCAGCAGATCATGCCCGCTGACAAAGGCTAGATCTTTCTCCTGAAACACAAGACGGAGCCGGGACTGAATGCCGCCTTTATTTGATCTGACAAAGATCCGTTCCCCCTGTTCATCAAGGGTGACAATCGCCATGCCGTTTTCTCCGTGCGCCTGGCGGATATAATCCGCGTTGACCTGCTCCAATTTCAGTACATTCAACAGATGCGCCGCGGCTTCATCATTGCCGACGATTCCGATATAGGAAGCCTCATGCCCGAGCCGTTTGGCAAGCACAGCGACGTTCAAGGCATTTCCTCCCGGGTAGAACGTTTCTTGGTCCTGATAGTAATCGACAACATTATCTCCAACCGCAATCAATTTCATTGTGCTTCCTCCTTTATCCTTTTACACTTCCGCTTGCAATCCCGCGGACAAAATATTTTTGCATCAATAAAAATAGAATCACAATCGGCGCGGCTGAAATCGTTAATCCCGCCAACAGGACGCCCCAATCCGTCTGCAGCGCGTCTCTGAACTGCATCAGCCCCGCTGGAATGGTCCGCAAATTCTCATCATCTATGAAAATAATCGCAAACATAAACTCATTCCACGTATGGTAAGCCGTCAAAATGCCGGATGTCACCAAAATCGGCACACTCATCGGTAAGAAAATTCTGAAAAATACACCGAAACTCGTACACCCATCTAAATAAGCCGCCTCCTCCAATTCTTTAGAAATAGAAAGAAAATAAGAGCGGATCAAAATGATGGTGAACGGGATCCGATAAGCCGCATACGGCAAGATCAAAGCCCAATACGTGTTGTAAAGCCCCAGCGACTGAATAATAGAATAAAGCGGCACAAGACTGACCTGCGGCGTCAGCATCAAACCGCCAAGACAAAGCACCAAAAAGAATCCTTTTCCTTTAAACTCAAACCGGGAAAGACCGTACGCCGCCCATGCACTGATCAAGACAGTGATTACACACGTAAGCGCCGTGACGATGACACTGTTCATAAAATAAGAAGAAATCCCCTGATTCCAGGCGGACACAAAATTTTCCGGATGCCACGAAGACGGCAGCGACCAGCTGTGCTCAAAAATATCGTCCGAGTTTTTAAAAGCACTCATCACCATCCATAAAAGCGGATAGGCAATCGCAATCAGATAAAGAAACAGGAAAATCCATACAGACGTTTCTCCGATGTACCATTTCCGTCTAGGTTTTCTTTTCGTCTCAATATGCCGGTCAGGCACAGGCTCCAATCTGAACGAATCTGTCTTCTTCTGAGACAGCATCTCTTACTCCTCCTTCCCGGTTTTAAAGAGCTTCATTTGCATGAGCGACAATGTGAGTGTAATGATTAACACCACGGTGGCAATCGCTGATGCATAGCCCATCATATCCTTTGTAAAGGCGCTTTTATATAAAAACGTGCTTAAGACTTCAGAAGCGTTTCCCGGCCCGCCGCCTGTCAATATGTACGGTTCATTAAATACCGTAAAGGCGCCGGTCAGCGTCATGACCACCGCAACAAAAGACATCTCTTTCGTCTGGGGAATGGTAATGTGAAAAAACTGCTGAATTTTTCCCGCGCCGTCAAGACGCGCCGCTTCATACAGTTCATCCGGTATTTTTTGAATCGACACAATGTACAGCATCGCAATATAACCGACAGATTGCCATTGAGACACAAAAATGACAGACAGCATAGCCGTATTGTTATCACCGAGCCAAGCCCTCGTCAGCTGATCAAGACCGACCGCCTGAAGCAGCTGATTCAAAAGCCCCGTCTCAGGGTTGTAAATAAAATCAAACAAAAGCGCGATCACCGTCATTGAGATGACAACCGGCAAAAAGAAAACGGTGCGAAAAAACGGCGACCATTTTCTGACCAGCTTATCCTCAAGCACCGCCGCCAAAATCAAACCGCCAAATACCTGGCATACAATAGAAATCACTGCGTAAAGCACATTGTTGGTAAGTGCCTGATAGAAGACAGGATCATGAAATAATTCAACATAGTTTTTCAATCCGATAAACGTTTTTTCCGGAGAAAAAGAGCTCCATTGAAACAGGCTGAGGAAGACATTCTCAAAAATCGGGATATAAACGAAAAGTAAAAAAACGAGAGCAGGCACCAAAAACAAATAGGGGATTATTTTATTCTGATTGACCAAGGATATCTCATCTCCTTTATAAAAAGAAAAGGTGCGAAGTTTCACCTTTTCTTTGATTTATTCAGCTGACGCCCTCACTTGCTTCGCTGCTTTTTGAACGGCTTTCATCACCTGCTCCGGTGTCATGTCGCCGCCGAGCATTTGCTGGACGCTCGTTAAGTACGCATCTGCGATTTCAACATCGACATCCATATCAAACCATGGCACCATTGATTTGGCATCAACAATTTGCCGAACCGCTTCACGCTGAATGGCTGTAGAATTTTCTTCAGTAGCCGTTCCTTGCACCGCACTGTATTTGCCGGCGTCTTTGACGAGCTTTTCACCCATTTTTTTCGACGTCAGAAACTGCAAAAATGCCACTGCTTCCTTCGGATGTTTTGTTTTCGAGGCAATCATGAACCCTTCCGGCGCTCCCGTTAACGCTTCTGATGATCCTTTTTGCCCGCTGATATCAGGGAATGGGAACATCCCCAGATTCACTGGTTCAACCAGCTTGATTTCCGCTGTTTCCGCATATATCATCGCCGACTTTCCACTCTTAAATTGCTGTCTCACATATTCGTGGTCAACGGAGTTTACATGTTTATTGAAGTAAGGCATCAGCTCCTGAAGCTTTTCAAGTGCTTTTACATAGCCTTCATCAGTAAATTCACCCGTTTTGGCGTTATAGTCCTTTTCTCGCGTTTTTTCATCAACCATCCGCTGATTGAGCGTACCGATATAGTGCGAGATTGTCCAAGTCGCCTTTGTTCCGAAGCTGATCGGTGTGTAGCCACCTTCTTGCAGCTTCTTTGATACATCGATGAATTCGTCCCATGTCTTCGGGGGATCAAGGTTCAGCTTTTGAAAAATGTCTTTATTATAGAAGAATGATTTAGCGTCCATTTGCCAAGGCACGCCATATTGCTTGTTTTCATAAGTAAATGGTGTAACTTGCGAATGAACGAGCTGTGATGACCAATCTGTATCGTTTTTGTAGTAGGACGAAAGATCAAGTGCCTTATTGCCTCTGATGAATTTAAAAGCAAATTCGTCACTCCAAGAGAAGTAAATGTCAGGAGGGCTGGTGGTTCCCAGCATAACCTTAATTTTATCTTTATAAGAGTCATTCAAAACAGCTTCAATTTGTATGTCGATATCCGGATGTTCTTTTTCAAATGCCTTAACAACCTCTTCAAAATAACTTTTTTCCGGTTCCTTCGGCCATCTGTGGAAAAATTTCAATGTCACCTTTCCGTCCGCTGAACTGCCCTGGCTCGAACAGCCCGCAATAGTGAGCATACTGACAGCTGCAATGATCAAAAACAACAACATTTTCTTCAAAGGGTTGGCCTCCTCTGGACATTAGACTATAATGTTATATAACATTATAGTCTAATGCATAATGGTTCCGCATGTTCAGATCAATACTCAACTTTCCACATGTATCTTCTATGAGATAAAGGATGATGTCTCGCCTCTGCCAGCGCGTCCGCATAGCTTCTCAGCACACGGTTGAGAACGAGCGGCGCAAGATAGCCTTTAACTGAATCGTCAATTGCAGTGAAATCGTAAGATGCAGCATCAAGCACAGTGAGCTTTTTGCCATACTTTTTCGAGAAGGTAAGCGCCCGCTCTTCAAGAGGTCTAGTTTCATCTAAACCGAGCAGGATGATAAACGGCACGGATTCATCAATAATTTCAAACGGTCCGTGAAAATATTCTCCGGCATGAATGGCGTGGGAATGAATCCATTGCATTTCCATGAGAATGCAGATGCTGTAGGAGTAAGCGACACCGTAGTTTGCACCGCTTGCCATTGTATAAATAATGCTTTCTTTTTCATGAGCTTTTGCGAATTGCTGCGCGTTGTCAGCTTCCTGCTTCAGGGCTTCATCATACACAGCCTGTAATTGATCTAAGCCTTCAATTGCTTGTTCAAAGATCGTATTGTTTTCTAATACTTGCAGGGTGCCGAAAACGATTTGGTACAGAACGCCATAGTTCGTATTAATCGCCAGTGCCTCATCACCCCATTCGTACTGGGCAACATATTGCGCTTTCTGCGCTAAAGGAGACTCCGGCTTATACGTCATCGCAATCGTAAGTGCGCCTTTGCTCCTCGCAAACGCAGCAGCTTTGACTGTTTCCGGGGTATTTCCCGAGTGTGAACACAAAATGACAAGAGACTTTTCACCAAGCTGAACGGGGTTGCGTTGAATAAATTCGTTCGAGCTGTAAAGGTCGGAGTTGATTGATTTTGACTCTCTGTCAAACACATATTTACTCGGATACATAATGGCCGAAGAGCCTCCGCATGCGACAAAAAATACATGGTCAATGGTTTTCCCTTTCAAATCCTGCAAGAAAGCTTGAACCTCACGATTTACTTTTGCTGTGGCCTGACTCAAATCCTTCACTCCCTATTTTTATTATATAACGTTATATAACATTATATATTGTTATATTAAAGTCCGGAGTTAGGATTGTCAATATTATTTTCTGAAATTTCTCAATAATTTAATTAGATATAATATGGAAAAATGTCCAAATCAAAAGCCAGAACTTAACATAAGCTCTGGCTTCGTTGTGCAATCCGCAGACTGACGTCTTATTTAAAAAATACCTTGTCTATATTGTACTTCGAGTGCTGTGTATTGATGATATACGTTTCGTAAATTTCTCTATCCATAGGTTCTTCGACGACACATACTTCAATTTTATATACTTCGTCTCTGTGCTTTTTAATTGGTGATACAGTGTCTTCAAAATGTTTCTTGATTCTTTGTCTTAACTTTCTAGCCTTGCCGACAAAAAGCAGCTCATCGTGAATGTTATAAAACATGAAGATGCCGCCTTTATCTCTTGGTATCTGGTGAAAGTCGATGAATCCGTAAATCGCCTTTATTTTCGGCTCGTTATCATTAGCTGACTGCTGTCGTTCGGTGATGGTGACATTCGGTGCGGGTATATCAATTTTTATCAAAATCAGTTCACGTCCTCTTTTTCATTAAAGATAAATGCTAACACAGACAGAAAAGAAAAGCTAGAACAGCTTTATACGATTTGTTTGTTATGCTTTTACTTATTATGCAACGCTCCGGCTGGATTATAAGGGCTAAGGTCTATTTCTGTCTGCTTTCCGAGAACTAGCTTTGCGAGCTCTGAACCCAAGAAAGGCCCCATCGTTAATCCCGAAGCGCCTAAACCATTAGCGGCGTAAAGCCCTTGAACATCCGGCACAGCGCCGACAACCGGGAGAAATCCCGGTGTAAACGGCCTGAAGCCCACTCTTGTTTCCGTAGTAGTACTGTCAGCAAGGCCCGGCGCTACTGCAAGCGCTTTGCTTAAGACTTCATGCTGTCCTCCGGCTGTTACACGCAGATCATCTAGATCGGCCTCATTTTCATGGGTGGCGCCTGCTACAATTCTGCCGTCCTCAAACGAAAGAATATACTGATCATTCGGCGGCATCACCACCGGCCACGATCCGGTATCGGCACCCGGGATTTCAAAGTGCATAATCTGCGCTTTCTGAAAGGACACTTGAAAATAAATGCCCAGAGGCTTCATCAATTCATTGGCCCATGCCCCCGCCGCCACAATCACAGCGTCAGCCGCAAACTGCTGTGTGTCTGTTTGCACGCCGGTGACCGTTCCGTTTTCAAAAAGCAGGGACGCATTTCCTTTGATGATCTTTGCGCCGCGTTTCTCTGCAGCGCTTAAAAGTGACCGGCACAGCGCTCTCCCGTTCACACGGGCGGCACCGCTGATATGAACCGATTCATAGCCATCAGCTAAAAGCGGAAACAGCTTTTTCGTTTCACTTGCGGACAAGCGGGTAATGCCGCCGATCTCCGGCGCATCCTCCCGTCTCTTATACGCCCGCTCCTCCATCTTATCAAGCTTTGACGCATCAGTATGAATACTGATGGCACCGACACGCTTATATCCTGTGTCCGTTTCTCCGTCTTCCTCCAATTGATGGATTAAATCTTTATAGTAACGTGCTCCTCCCTTAGCAAGCCGATACCAATCCTGATTGCGGCGCTGTGAGAGCCAAGGACAGACGATCCCGGCCGCCGCATCAGTCGCTTGTCCAGGTTCCTTCCGGTCAATCACCGTGACCCGGGCACCCAATTTGACAAGATGATAAGCAGCCGACGCGCCGAGAATCCCTGCGCCGACGATGATGTACGATTTCATATGCAAACACCTTTTCTATTATAATCTCTATTCATTTTACCAAATCGAGTGCTTTCCTTCGACCTTTTGCCCTAATGGGGAAAAACCGCGAAGTCCGTCCAATCTCTTTACTCTCCTATCGAATATCCTGTCACTATCAATAGAGAAAGGATGATACCATGAGCGAAAATCGTCATGAAAATGAGGAAAACAGACGCGATGCAGCTGTTGCAAACGTCCAAAACAGCGGTAATGCAAAAGTCGTGGTCAACGTGAATACTGATCAGGATCAGGCGCAGGCACAAGACGGGGATGAGTAATGAACGAAAATATTATTCCAATCAACAGACATGCTCAAGACATGCCCGCTACTGAATCCGCGATCAAAAATAGCGGCAACTCAGAGGTTCATATCGATATTCACATTGATACAATGCCGATCGCCTTTGCCCTTTTATGCTCTGCATTAGCGGCTAAGCAGATGTCAAAAGAGGAATTTGACACGGCTTATAATCAATTACGAGAGATGAACAATGGATCTCACAACGGTACATCTGTAAAGCAAGTCATCAATCAGGAGAATGAAGAGTAGAAACCGCGCGGCCCCTCGGCCTGCGGTTTTCTTCTGCATACAAAAAGGACGCAACTGAAAACCAGTCACGCCCTTTTTCATGAAACAATTAACCGATTGAACCTTCCATTTCGACTATGATTACGCGCAAGAAAAACGCAAACGCGCATAAAATAAGGGTTTTCGCTGTTTTGCGTTACCGTTTTTTTTAGAGTTTTAGTGAAAAAGTTTATTTTTCGGTATCAAAAGTGGTATCACGTTTATCTGTAACAAAAGTTAGAAAGCTTATATAATGATTTTAAAGGGGGATGCTCATGAACATAAACAAAATAAGGTCTGCTTTGTATAAATCAGCTAAAGTTTTAGGTGACGTAAATGCCGCTAAGAACGGGACACTCGGGAAACGACTTGCTCGCCGTGCCGCAGGCAGAGAAACCAACAAACTTATGAGAAACTTATTCAAATAAAGGAGCTGAGATTTTTGAAGAAAGACAAACTTGATCCTCCAGTTGGTACATACTATGATCCGCCTGTCGGTATGTGTTGTGAATAAAATTGGCAGGTAACACAGATGAACATGACAGATTTCGAGCGCAAGTTATATCAGATTTTTGTTAACATGAGGCTTTACGGAAAGAACCCGACTCTTCCCGAACTGAAAAGAAAGACCGGGAAAAGCGAACAAGAAATACGTGAAGCAATAAAAAGCTTGATACGTAAAGGCGCTCTTTCATGGGATAAAGAAAAGAAAATATGGATTATTTAGAAAAGCCCTTCTCATGTGTGAGTTGGGCTTTATTGGGTGTTTATAAAGTCCTGCTTAATGAGTAGGACTTTCACTGTTTTTCATGTGAGTTTCTTTATATTCCGGTTCTATTCGGACCATTTTGCAAGAGAGTATTTTTAGCCTATGGAATATAATATCTGATTGCTTCAAACTTGTGGGAGATTATTCTTTATGGGAGTGATAACATGACTAGCGAAGAAATTAAAGGTTTTATCATTGCCGGGTTAGTTTTATTAGGAATTGCTGTTGTTGCAATTTTGATTTCATTACTTTGTATTTTTAAAATAATTAAGATTGTTAAAAAAGAAAATACGAAACATTGAGCCGTTGACAATATTTGTATATTCATTTAGAATCGGTTTGTAAAAAATTACAAGGAGGAGAGACGAATGAGAAAATCAAGGTTTGTAACTATGATTTTAGGTATCTCTGTATTAACTCTTGTATTTGCGACTATATTTATGGGGACTAACGCTCCTGAAGCTTCTGCAAAAGAAGTCAGCCCGAATGGAAATATCTTTGTCAATTCTGCT
This sequence comes from Bacillus sp. RHFS10, assembly GCF_016757475.1. Classification (NCBI taxonomy): domain Bacteria; kingdom Bacillati; phylum Bacillota; class Bacilli; order Caryophanales; family Bacillaceae; genus Bacillus; species Bacillus sp. RHFS10. The sequence continues at coordinate 926,539 of NZ_JAESPO010000002.1, read as the reverse complement.
GTGGAAAATTTGAACCCTGATGACGTTAAACAGACCTTAAAGACAATTAAAGAGTCGATCATCTTAAAAAATGGTAAATATTCTTTCGATGAATCAAAAGCAAAAAAATTAGGGCTTGAGCAAGATGTTATTAATAACGTTAAGGGTTTAGACTCTAATATCTTGGAACAATTCTATAACCTTAAAGATAGTGAAATTGAAAAAGGCGCAAATCAATTGCAAGAAGATTTTAGTGTCCTTAAAGAAAAAGACCCAATGGCCAGAACTCTTTATTTAGCCTTAGTTGCTTTTATAGGGTTAAATTTTGCTAATAACGTACTTAATGATATTTATAGATTGGGTGCAATTGGTTGGTGCCACGCTACTCAAAATGGAGTTGCAAGAATGGTTTGTAAAAGTCTAGGGTATCTCTAATTTACATACCCTGCTTCTAAACAAACAAAAAAACATCCCCTTGAAATTATTCAAGGGGATTCTTTATTTACTTCAATTTCTCTTCAATTTTCGCTTTTGTCTTAGGCCCATAAATGCCGTCAGCAGTCAAGCCATTTACTGACTGGAACCGTTTGACTGCATTTGCTGTTTTCGGACCATACACACCGTCAATACCGTTATTCTTCGCCCCTTTGTCTGGGTAGAAATAAAGAGCCGCCAGAGCATTTTGCACCTGTCTTACTTTCCTGCCTTTCGTCATCGGACTTGTCACTTTAATAACTCCGGAAGGCAGCGCATATGACGTTTTTCTACTGCTTGGTTTAGGGCTTGAAGTGCTTGAACCTGTGAGCTTTAATACTTGTCCGACCTTGATCAAATTCGGGTTTTTGATACCGTTTAAGCTTTGCAGGGTTGCCACACTCACCCCGTGCTCTTTTGCAATTACGGAAAGAGTATCGCCTTTTTTGACTGTGTAAGTGGATCTTGAAGAACTGCTAGAAGAACTAGAAGTCTTCCCGCCCAGGGTCTTCAGTTCTTTTTCGATGGCCGCCTTTACGTCATCCCATCTGCCCTCATCTAAAATACGGTGCGGGCAATACTTCCCGTTCCAGTCTTGATGCTTGCGGACTCGATCAATACCCCAGCCTCGCTCTTTAAGCAGCTGCGCCACAAACTTAATTGCCAGCTTTTCTGCTGCCTTATATCTAGCGCCTCCTGACTTGCTGTAGCAGATTTCAACGCCGATAGATTTACGGTTCCCGGTTCCGTTTTTGCCGTCTCCTGTATGCCACGCGTTACGATTTGTAGGGATGCCCTGCCGTACCTCTTTGTCATCGACCGCAAAGTGAAAGCTCGTTGAACTGGTGTTTCCAATCATGTAGCTTACTTCGTTCGCAGCTGGTGCATCATTGTACGTGTTGTGGATGGTGATGTATTCAGCATCCATGTGATTAGGGCATTTCAAAGCGTATTTAGCTTCTGATACAAGATTCTTTTTCACTGTGATTGTCATAAGTGTTCTCTCCTTTATTTTTGATATAGAAAAAGCCACCGGGTTATCCAGCAGCCTGTTCATCCTTTTCTTTTGTTTGTTCGTTGTCATTTTCGATTACGTGAAGCCGGTCAGTGATGGCAGCCGGAATCTTAACGCCGATCTGTGCAAGGTTCTCCGTAATGGAAAGCCCCTCATTGGCGATATAAAAAAGAACGGTTCCAAATGTCAGGACGCCGTTCAGATTGAGAATTGTATCTATGATGTTTGCCACGATAACCACAAGAAAACTGAGCATCTTACGCACATAACCGAACCATGCGCTACGGCTGCGGAGCTCCTTAAACTTCCACGCTTTCACCACACCGGTAAGGATATCAATGATATTTAGCACCAGCATTAAATCAAGATATTTCACACCCCCAAACAGATAAACTCTCGCTAAATCCAATGTTTCAAAATTAATAAACACCGTTGTCTCCTCCATTTCTTGTTATCACCTCCTTAGAGGCAAAAATAAAAACGCCTATTAAGCGTTTATCCTTCTTTATTCAATTCAACCCCAGTAGGCTCGTCAGTCTCCCCAGAAGGGACGTCGCTGGGAGAAGGGTAATCCTTTCCGGTAATTTCTTTGTATTGTTCTGTGGTAATCCATTCAATCTCAACATATTCCTGCACCTTTTCGTCTGTATAGCATTTCCATTCATAAAACTGCTTAATGTCCGCTACTTCTGGATACCGAGCCATTTAATTTGCCCCCTTCAATTCTTCAATTTGTTTTTGCATCTGTGCAATGACTAAAGCCTGTTCTGCTTCCCTCATACGTCTTTCCTCGTTTTCCTTCTCTGACTTTGCAATCTGTAAGGAAAGTGCTGCATTCTGCTGCTTCAAAAGGTCAACTACTGAGATTTCTTTGCCGCCTGAATTTAAAATAGCCTCGATCTCTTCTTGTGTGGCAGTCTCTAACCATTCCTGATTCTCTGGATCAAACTTAGGTTTGAAAAAGGAAGGTGAATCCGGCAGCGCCACGGTCGTGCAGTCTGCTGGGATGATATAATCGCCTTTTTCGTCTATTTCTGTGACCAATACCGGTTCAACATATTCTAAATTCTCATCATATCTATAAACCTGTAACATTCTTATCCTCCTTAATCTAACGGAATCGGGTTAACATCCATATAATAGCCGGTGACTGCGTTGTTATCATTGGACATTAAACCAGTCAATTTTAAATCTCCTGTACCATAAACAATGAGTTTACAAAAACCAGTTATTCCGGTCGTTGACGCGAGAACAACCGCACCGTTACTTGGAACCACAGAGGAAGGTATTGAACCAATCACGACTTCCCGCGGTGCTGTGATCTGTCCTCTGAACAAAAGCAATTTGCCCCACTTAGCATACTGGAATGGCCTGTCTCCATTAGCTGCGCCGTTTTTTAGTGTGACGTTTTGCCAAGTGATACCCTCGTAATCGGCGTCTGTTATAAGCTTTTTCCATCCTTTAAAAACGCTGTTAGTGTGGACCGTAGCGTGCCACAGGGTATTATCGTAACTTCTCCAAGCTAAGATTGATTTTCTCCCGGAATCCCCGTCTATAACGTCATAATTGAACCACGAGCTATCATTTGAAACGGGATTGTTTTTCACTAGATTTCCTGAAGCAAAATAAAATCCAGAACTCAACGAAAGAACATCAGCCCCATCAGCTAATTGAGTTCGTTTCCCGTCATCTTTTGTCAGCTTCGCCAGTTGGCCGCCGTTCCACTTATCCCTCTCAATTTGTGTAATGTGACGAGTGGAATTATAATTATGGCCGTCAAATTCCTGTTTTGTAGCCTGTTGTACATTCTCCACTTTGTCTAATCCGACTTGTGCTTTTGTAACGTTGTGCGGGTTATCCTTTCTATTTGCGTGAGCATCTACTTTTGATTGGGCACCTGTGATGGACTCTGCAGGAATCCAATTGATCTTCGTGTGATTCGAATTGTAATAGAACCACCAAGCATTCCCGTTCACGTCAACGGCGTATCCCATGCCAATCCCTGGCTGTCCTACAAGCTGCAGACCGCGCAAGCTTGATGATGATGGGTTATCAGTAACAGCATTTGTCCCATAAAAAGAGACAGTCCCGACATCTTTAAGCGAATCATAAAAAGAGCCCTCTGTAAGGTTGTATTTCTGCGTTCCGTTCTCTGCTGTTATCCTAAAAGTTTGACCATTATTCCACTTGGTTCTCTCACTAGAAGAAATATGTTTGGTTGCATCCGATACATGAAGGTCAAAATCTTGTTTAGGAGCTTGCTGCACATTGTCCACATTGCCCAATCCTATTTGGCTTTTCGTCACCCCGTGAGGGTTCGACTTATTCCTTGTGTGATTGTCCAGATTCGCCTGGACAGCGTCAGCTTTCTCCTGTGCGCCTGCCTTTGTCTCAACATTATCCAAGTCTTTAAATTTCTCCTGGAGGTCCGCCACTATCGCCTCAACTGACTGCCTCAATGTCTCAAAATCTTCAATGTAATACTCAGCAATTGGCACAATATCCGAGTCAATGAGGTCTTTGTCTATCTGAAAAGTAAACTGCGTGACGCCAAGTGACTGTTTATTGTCGTAATACAGATTAAGAGACGCTTGAACCTTGCCGTAATGCTTGATTTCCTCACTTGTCAAAACGTATTCAGCAATGCCGTTCAACTTATCGACGATTGTAATATTCTTGATGAACTTACTGCCGTCGGCCATCACCATAGCAAGTTTCCCGGTCACCGCGGACAAAGGTAAAGGGACGCCATCTTTGAACACTTTAAATGTCAATTTGGCCGTCCCTATGTCTTGCGTACTAAAATGTATGTTTGTTGTCCTGTTGCTTGAGCTAGTGCCTACATTGGCACTTATCGCAGCATCTTTATAGATCACGAATCCTCCTCCTTACCCTATTGGAAAGCTGGCATTGACGTATGTGTAAGTGACCGCGTCCACACTGTTTACCGCGAATCCATAGGCAACAACTTCCCCGTTTGCACGCACGTCTATTTTGCGCTGTCCTGTTGTTCCAGCGACCTGACAGCCATCATACCAAGCTTTACTTGGTCTAGCTCCTGCCGGTAAAACTGCAAATATTACCCCGTCTGTCACTGGAATTTTAACCCTTCCGCGCAAATGAACGAGTCCGCCGTTTATGGCATATTGCAATTTATCATTAGAATCAGGATTCGAAGCCCCGTTTTTCAAGGGAAGATTCGTCCAATCCAAATCCTGACTGGACATAAGCTCCGCCCATTCCCCGGCAACCCCCGAGCCAGTTACAACCCGAGTGAAAATTTTAATTGACCGCCCTGTGGAATTTCGTGTAAGCGTCTGAATAACAGAACCGGAACCGTCGGCCGGTGCAACTTGAAGCCACCATCCCGCATCGCCGCCGGCCGGATGATCCGTCATCTTGTTTGCTTCTGCTGTTTTCATGTAATAGTAACCCACTTGGCGAAAGTCTTTGAGTTTTGTCAGTCCATCGGGCAGGCTCTTTGCGAATCCATTGTTTTTGGTCAATGGATAGCCTTGAAACCCTTGTGATAAGTCTGTGGCAAATGTAGCCGCATTATCTTTGGAATGATACGCATAGACTTTTGCCAGGCGCTTTCCCACTGTACCGGTTGCAATCGCAGCGAATAGCGACTTCTTCCCCGTCATTGGGTCCTTATAAAGAAAAACGGATTCAGGCTCCCGAAAATCCCCCTCATATTTCCCGTCAGGACCTCGGCCAAAATCACACGTAATACGTTTTTTAAGCTTCCCATCTTTGAAGCTGAACAAAGACAATTCTGCTGGGTATGTGACGTTGTTTGTATCTCCTGTGTACCAATACAAGTCGTATCCGTCGATAGTGAAGCCCTGCAGGTAATGCAAATCGTTCGGAACTGTCACTTGTCCCAGCAGATTATCAATACCGTTTTTCACATCATTCAATTTACGCAGCTGCACAACGCTGTCATCGTTGCTGTCTTTTAAACGTAAAGCAATTAAGCCATTTTGCTGATCAATTACAGGGATAGCATACAACTCAGTGAACTTGTTGAATCGTTTAATCCCACCGTTTCCGCCGTTGATCGTCGCCCCAGCTGTGTATGGGAAACGAACCAGGTCATGACCAATCGTGCTGCCGTTTGAATCGACAACATCATAATTTGACCAGATATACATTCTGTCGTTTTCTCGTTCAAGCCCGATTGTGGTGCCGTGCCCCCCATGAACGACTGTCATGCTATCAAGCATTACGCCATTTTTATTCATCCGGGTAATGACATAGTTTTGACTTTGATCTGTGTTACCACTGCCCACTTGAGTCGCGTATATATCGCCTGTTTTCTCGTCGATTACGAAACACTGCAGCACCGTTTTATCCGCAAGGTTCAAACTCGTGTGATAAACGGGCGGGATTGTCGTGTAATCGAATCCGTATTCTTTTTGAACAGAGGCATCAAGGTCAGAGAGTGATTTCTCAATCTCCACAACACGCTCATTTGCTGTGTCAAATTCTTTACCTTCACGATTTATACGGAGGTCCAGAACCTCTTTTACATTCGTGCCATCTGCTTTGGCAATCATGTTGGCGAAACGCTTTTTCATCGTTTCTAGTTCTGTAGAGACAGAAAGACCGCCATGATCAATTTGACTTGATTTGTGGGCGGTCCGTGAACTTTCATGATATTTAAGTTTGCTGTTTATCAGATTGACTTCTGTCTCCGTTGCCTTGGCGTTGTCATCCAACTGAGTGAACAGTTTGGCATTCGGTGCATCCCCATGCCTCTTATTAAGATAAAGCGTCATGTTTTCACCTCTATTTCTGTCCTACTATAAGGATTTTTACTTTTGAACCTTCAGGAACACCCAGGGGATCACTTATTTTTCCGTCTTTATAAAAGGTTATATTAATGATGTTTGTTTCCACATCTTCTGTGTACAACATATAACCCGCCTCTTTCAAAATGGAATTGGCGTCTCCGGTCACATACTGGATTGCATAATCATCATCCGTATTCAAAGAAAGGATGCCCGCTGCCAATGAAGCAAAACCATCGCCAGAAGATACAGACCATTCACCGTTTAAAAATTGCAAAGAGAAAGTATATGTGGTCTGCTGTGAAGCCTGCGTATTTGCTAGACTTTGCTTTATTTGATTGATCTCAGCAAGCCCAGAAGCCAGTTGATTTTGATAATTCTTGATGGCCTGTTCTTGATTCTTCGCACGCTTTTTCTCTTCGATTTCCATGTCTACACGGCTTTTTCGTTTTCCGTCAATTGTCAGGTCAGAGGGCTGTTCTGGTCTCAAAGGGTTATATGAGGCCCCTGTTGCTCTCAGTTTCCCATCAAAAGTGATTCCGTTTAGAGGCGTATCAGCATATACACGAATAGTGTCACCCGCCATAACCGGTTCTTCGATGTCAGCCAGGGCCTGATCTAGCAATTCCACATAGTCGGCATCGTAGGACACTTCTGCGTAAGGATTCACTTTGGTTTTAAGTAGCTTAATCATGTCATCCTTTGTTGTGATTGAATCATCCGTGACCGGTTCCGCCCAGGATGGCTGCCCGTTAATCAGAAACTTTTTTTCTTCTGGATGAACATAGGTTACCGGAGGAAAGACATACTTTTCATCCTCATTCTTGAAAGTTCTGTACACCTCGATAATGTTGCCGCGCAGAAGGTACATAACCGGATCGGCTTTCTTTGTGCCCTTGGTATTTGGGTTATTGCTGTCCCTGCCTTTAAAGGTAGCCACTACTTTATAAGTCTTGCTGTCCAGGCCACGAATGATATCAAACTCTTTTTCTGTGGGGTCCGAATCTTTATAGACAGATATGGTTTTCGTCTGATCGCCTATTTTAAATTCCCATTTGCCGCCTAGCTTCGATACAAGTGTTTTAAATTTAAAGCCTGTCCCTGTGAAAGAGAAAGAAAACGTGGCTCCTATTTTCTTCGTATAATCAGCTTTTAATGAGCTATCATACGCCCAGGTGCCTGTTTTGGAATCGTAGGGAATGGACTGATCACCCAGGATGTCTTTATCTTCCTTGAGCTTCCCGTATCCTTTCACCCGTGTTGTCGTGTTATCCTCGCTTGTTGTAATCTGTAAAGACGTGAGATTCGAAAGGTTATCCAGCCTTTTTACAATCTCTTTGCCGGCTTTTTTGTAGATGTATAAATGCGTGTTATTCGGGATGATTTCAACACCAAAGGTAGAAATGATTTCGTCCATCAGTTCAGAGGTCTTTTTATTGCCGAAACCCTCTAGCTTTTTAGCCCCGATCCCCTTCGCATCCGGCATAATTGTAAATGTGATTTCACTGCCTTTTACTGCGTGCTTAAGGGCTTCGTTGAGAGTTTTCGTGCCCTCTATCGTCTCATGAACAACATGCTTGATCGCCCTAAAGGAATAGATATGCGTGGCTGTTATGTCTTTCGTTAGCAGAGCACCTTCCTGTTTGATCGTGGGCGTGTTAATGAAATACTGCTGCTTTTTATAACGTACCTCGTCGATAATAATAAAATTCCTTCCGACTAAAGCATTGAAAGGGATCTGATTGTATTCTGTTAAGGGAATTGAAAAAGACAAATCCTTTTTCCCAGTGATATCATCATTCACTTTGGGCTCAACGTAAATAAGCTCATGCTGTTGGCCGGTTTTAATGTCATGAACAAACATCTGATTCAAAGAACCTCACCCCCTATTTATAATAAAAGTGTGTAATGAATCGGATATCGCTGTAGGTAGCACCCGCAATCCTAAATTGATTCTGGCCGGCTGCAAGAGTCGGAAACCGCCCACTCCTATCGGAAATAGGCATAGAGTTCTTCAAAATGTGATGCTTCAAAAGCGTTATCTTATCCGTTTTTGAAAATTTTCCGTTCAGCGTCAGGGTTTCGTTTGTCGTGATATTTGTTATTGAAATATCCGTGCCCTGCAGGTACATTTCAACGTTGTAATTGTAGTTAATCGGGTCCAGACTTACGTCCCCTATGTTATCCACTACAAAAGAGTTTTTATTTCGAAAATGAAACACAGGGGTTGAGTCCCGGCGGATATTCATACCCAAGTGAAACTTTTCGTCCTTCAATTCCATAGATGCAGTGCTGTCATTTAAAGACTCAGCAAGCCCCTGAATGGCCGTTAATGCAATATCCACTTCCTGATACTTTTTACCGTTTTCTTGATAGATGGAAAATGCGTCATCACACGTAACAAGCCACCGTTTATAAGGCTGCTGTGTATTGATCACATAGTAGGGGTCCTCTCTTATAAAAAGGTTGTACACGGCGTCCCTTTTGATCTGGAACTGATAAGAGCTGTTTGCCTCCACAATCACTTTTATGTTGATTTTTCTTTCTGTGTAACGCCCAGTGTTCCCCTGCTTAAGCATCATCGTCCCATTAACGAGCGTGTTTGTTCCTGCCGTCTGCCTTTCGAACACTGGCGCCTCCGGCCTAAATGAAGAAAGCGAGACACCTGGAAGAGTCTCGCTTAAATACTTGCCGTCTACTATTAGATCATAGTTTATCAACCTACCACTCTCCTAAGAGAAGCTTACATTATTCAGCAATCCCTTTTGGTTTCTTTCTTTGTTGTATGCTTCGTCTTGAATTTTATTTAATTCTTGGATGCTTAGTATTACATTCGGGTCTTTTGCTACAAGCTGCGTTAATAGTCTCACCGTTTGGCTTAACAGATTAATTTCGGCTTGCTGATTGCTGTTTTGTTGCTGCAGCAGAGTGACCATCGTTTGCAATGCGTTTGCATCGCTTGAGCTTGACCGGCTTTCCGGTTCATACCCAACCATTTTACCTGCCTGGCTGAGAACCTTATGGGCTTGGCTACGCCTAAATTGACGCAACGGCAGCAGCATTTCCCCTTTATGGACCTCGGCCATGTGATCACGCGTAATCAATCCGCCTTTATCGTAACCGATGTAACGGCCGCCGCGTGCCATAGACTTCAAGCCTGGATGGTTTAAGATGCCGCCGTACCTGCTGTTCAGATAATTAATAGAAGCAAGGATTTGGTCAACTGGATTTTTGATATTTCCGTGTCCTGGTTCCTTATTGGCGTTGAAGGTACTAGGGATAAACTGCATAAGCCCCTGAGAAGGGTGCCCTGCTTTCCAGTTCGAATCCCATCTATTTACAACATTCGGGTTGCCGCCTGATTCCTTCATCGCTATTGTTTCAAGCGCTGAGGCATATTCTGATCCCAGCCCTTTTATCTTTAAGGCTTTAGCAACCCACTTTTTGACGGCTTCTGTGCCGCCCTCACCAAAGTTGCTTGATTCTCCAAACTTATCTTGGATGAAATTAACAAAATTCTTTTTGATAAGGGAGAAAGAACCCTTTAGGACATCACCGGTAATACCTTTTACTTTAGGCAGTTTTAACCCCAGCTTTTCAATAACCTTACTAATAAGCTTCGATGGATTAGTCATGTAGTCAAACACATCTAAAGCAAGGTCCTTCACTTTTCCAACGGCTGCTTTTGCTCCATTCCACATCTTTGAAATAAAGCCTTCTTTCTTCTTTGTTCCGTTTGCATAAGCTGGAACCCCTGAAAGAAAAGCTTTTGTCTCAATTGCTGACAAGACTTGTGTTCCTTGAGGAAGGTTCATAAGCGTATCAGTAGCAGGACTTAGCCCCATATGACCCGAAGGGGTTATAAAAGCTTCTGGTCCAGCATTTGAGCCTTTACCATCACCGAGAATGGCTAAACCTCCCGGGTGCCCGCCTGTACCATTTGCATACTGTGGAACTTCCCATTTAGGAACTTTAAAATCAACACCGATTTTTCCTAGAATCCAGTTAATACCTTGCTGAGTAAAGCCGTTGATGATTTTACCGAATCCACGCAGAGTTCTATTACCGAATTCTTTGATTCCAGACCAAGCTTTACCGCCCATTTCCTTGATTCCATCACCCATTTTCTTTGGTAATGACTTGGCAGCATCGACGATATCCCAGAATTTCTTAACAATGCCGTCTTTCATATCACCGACAATTTTAAACGCTTTGTCTTTAAGGTATGTGAACATTTTTCCCGCATTTGAGGCTCCATCTTTAAATAAACTTTTGATCCACCCCCACATTTTTGGAAAGATGCCCTTTAAGCCAGCGCCGAGAGCCTTGGCACCGCCAAGAATCTTGCCGAAAAATGAAAGTTGGATAGCATTCCAGACAACTTTTATCGCGCCAGAGAATATTTTCTTAATCCCTTCCCACATTTTAGAGAAATTCCCGGTCAATAACCCAGAAAAAACAAGGATAACGCCCTGGATAATTGAAATCGCGCCAGTGATGACGCCCTTTATATTCCCCCAAACAGAACGTATGATCGCAAGTATGGCCGGCATGACAAACTGGACAATCGACCACACATTTTGGAGGGCTTGAGTGATCACGGAACCGTTTTGCTGCCAGAAAGACTTCCACTGCCCAGTGAGTTGACCAATGAAAGACATCACGCCGCCCAGTGCCTGTTTGACCAGAGGGCCAAGGGTTCCAAAAACTTGGGATGCAATAGTGCCAAGAGTCGAAAAAGTCGGCTTCATCGCGTCAAAGCTTGCTTTCATGTTGGATATGATGGGCTGCGCCTGCTGCTTAAAGCCGGAAAAAGCAGTTTTGATATTGTTTATCCCGTCGATGATGGTTTGGACCGTTAACACCGGGAAAAAGTCCATCAGCTTATCGGCACCCTTTGACGTATCACCATTGAAAACATCCATAACGCCAGAGAAAATAGTCTTTAGATTCTTTCCGGCATTCGCGATATTGTTAAAAGTCGGTTCAAGGCCTTTCATGCCAGACTCTAAGCCAGACATGACCGGTTCAAGTAAGCTTAGGACCCCATTTCCAATAGGCTCTAACGATGCAAGGGCAGAACGGCCAATCTTTTTAAGCCTTGTCCCAAAATTATCTTGTAGGGCCTGGCCTGCTTTTTTGGTTGCTCCGCTTGTATTTGAAAAGCTATTCTCTATGTTAGCCAGGGCAGAGACGCCTTTTTGTCCTAAATCCTCGAACTGCGTACCCATAATTTGCTGCCCTATCTTATAGGCATCGCTTTTGTTTTTCATGCCGTCAATATCTTTCATAACGGCAGAGAAAACCAGGTCACCGCCTTTCCCAGTCTTTTTAAACTGAGCGTATAAATCTTGGGTGTGTTTTGATAGTGACTGCATGGCTTCGTCTGCTGTTCCGTCTGATAAACGAATGTTCATTTCTTTGATCAGATCGCCAACCTTATCCAGCTGAAACGCCCCTGATTCAGCACCCGCCTGAAAGACTGAAAACATTCTTTGTGTGGAGAATCCTGCAGCTGCAAACTGATTGGAATATTCGTTAATCGAATCTAAGAACTCTCCGGAATAATCAAGGCCCTTCTGAAAACCACTGGTGATCATGTCCATTGCTGCATCAGTGGAAAGTCCATCAAATGAATTTTGCATTGCGTTGATTGACTTTGTAATGTCATTCCCATCTTGGTCAAAAGCCTTGGCAATTGTCATGGTGCCCTTCGTGACTTCTTTTACCGTGTCATCAGTTGCACCTTTTAATGATTTCACGTTTTGTTTAACGTTAACGAGTGCGTTTTTAGCCTCCCCAACGCTGTCACCGAAACCATCAGCCCACAAGCTTTTTGCTGAACTTGCAACCTTCTGAGCCTCTTTTTCCGTCAGCCCTAATTGAGCCCGAATTTCGCCCTGGGCCGCCTGCGTATCAAGCGCCATTTTGGCACCAAGCCCGCCGATTGCAGCTGTTAGTGCACCGACACTGGCAACGCCTGCAGTCAGCGCACCGACCAAGCCCACTTTGATAAAAGAACTGAACTTAGACACTTTCCCGCCAGCGTCTCCACTTGCATCACCGATTTTTCTTTGACTGTCTGTCAATCCCTCAGCGCTTTCACTTGCCTGGCTTTGGGCTTGCTCCAATCGTTGATATTGCATTTGTGCACGCCGCAGTGAACCTTCCAGAGAATGATACGATTGAATCTGAGTATTTAGCCGCTGGGCGTATTTCTGCGCCTGCTGTGAGCCTTCGCCGTATAACTGAACCTGTTTCTCGTAAGATTTCCGGTACTCTTCCACAATCTTCTCTTGAATGGAAAGCTCATTTGATAAACCTTCAACTTTCTTTTTGCTGGCCGTGAGTTCATCACCCATCGCTTTAAACTCTTGAACAGTTGCTTTTGTGGCTGTTCGTGCTGTTTTAAGATTGTTTCTAAGACCTGTTATTCCTCTGTTTACGCCGGCATCGTTAAGCGTGGTATTAATAACTAAATTTCCTATCGGTCTGCCTTCTGTCGCCAAATAGTTACCTCCCTTCTATGGTTTTTTAGAAACACAAAAAGAGCGCCTTTACAGACACCCTTTTACAAAGTAGCACCAAATATTTGATAAGCCGGGACCAATTTGTTCTCTTCCTCATGCTTGTAAGCTGCAAGATCAAAGAAGCGTTGTATATCCATTTCATCTATTTCATGAAGCTTGTAACCATTTTCCATCAAATCAAGATACATCTGCTTCATTCTGTTAAGATAATCCCTGTAGGTCATTGGTTTCCCTGTTATTTTTGAGACTCCACTGCCTTCTTCTTCAATTGAGCCTTTTTTTTACTCTTTGTCATCGCTTGGTCAATAATATCTCTGAGCCAGTCACCTAAATCCTCAGAAGCAACACCGTCCAAAATATCGTCGACGTCAAATTGACCTTTAAAAATATCCACGACAAGACCCATCATATCCGTCATAACCTCATATTCGGTCATTTTTGAATCCTCATCCGTTGCTAGCGCATGAATTTCTAATGCTCTATAAGTAAACCGCGATGTAACAATTGGCTGAATGAATGTTTTTTCAGGAACTGAGACAATTTCCCCGTTTTCGCCAATTTCAGCATTTGCATAATCTTTCAATACTGCTTTAATCATGTAAAAACCACCTTCTTATATTTATAGAAAAAGCAGCCGCTGTCCGGCTGCCAGTTTTATTTCCCTAAATCTGCACTTACTTCTTCTGTTGTCATGCCATCTGGCAGCATCCCATAAGCACGCTGATAGAATTTTTCAAGTGTGAATCCATCGTTTTGATCGTAACCAATCAGGAAGACAAGACCGTCCGATTTACGCGGCAAGAATTGCCCTTCGATCGTATCTGTTTGATAGTCCACTTTATCTTCTTTCGTTTTTCCTTCCACAGAAGGGATGCCAAATTTCCCTTTTAACAAGGCATAATACACATAGCCTTTCTCATGGTGTTTTTGACGCCATGTAATGCACACGTAAGGCGGCTCCATATCTTTGTGGTACTCTTCAATACCATCAACAACCTTCACACCTAAAAGAGTTCTTTTCATTTCGGTAGTAAGGTCTGCGACATTTAACTCAAGTTTTGTTTCACTGACTCCTGTACTTTTCACCGCAAAAATGCCATCATCTGCATAAAGGGGTGATAGTTCAGAAGAAACATCCAGCTTCGCTTCAATTGCCCCCGGCATATCTACGATAGCAGAGGCTTTTTCATCAACAAGCTCGGCATATTTAATGCCGCTTAGTCCCGTCTTAGCCATTCATATCATCCTTTTCTATATTTATTTTTTGAATATCAATTAATTTGGTCGCTCTGTATCTCCGGGCGTATCGGTATAGAGCAATATCTGGGTCACGGTCAAAGGCTGACGCATATTGCTTGTAGTCGTTCTCTGCCATGATCTGATCAATCACAGGCTGTATAGCCTGGGCGTCCTTTATGGTTTTAGTCCATAAATCTATTTGAATATCAACTTCAAATGTTAGGGCCCTATCGTCCGCATAGTCTTTTCTGTGGCTCTCAAGCTCGTTAATGCGAATCATCGGGGCCTTTTCTATGTCCTGATCTTCTTCTGGAACAAAGACCAGGAATATCCGGTCACTGTCCACAAGAGAAGTAAGGGTTTCGTTTTCACTTAAAAGCTTTTCAACTTCCTGAATGGGAAGCATCATAGTCCCAGCTCCCTCATGTATACTTGCTGTACGATCTGCAAAACCGTTTGCTCCATTTCGTTTGATGTCCTCTCAATGAAGTGCTGCGGGGGCTGCTTGATCGTTCCAAAGTTAGAGAAGTGCAGGCGGGAGGCTGTTTCTTTCCCATAACCCACACTTGCATATATCTCCCCGTCTTCCTTGGCCTTTGAGTACACCACATTATCTTTCATGTGTACTTTGTGGGGATCGTGGTCGCTTTCTCTGCCTCGGGGCGTATTACGTTCCAGCGCCTCAGCAAAAACCTGTGCGCCTGCCTGGACGGCTGCTTTGGCTGCCCTGGTATTTTTTCTTGCAAGCTTATCAAGCTCTTTTTCTATACCGCCGATACCGTCATCTTGCCGCGCCATCAGCTCACCTTCTCCGCAAAAACATTGATCAGGTTTTTATCCTGAGAGTTCGGGAGAATGTCTTTTATTTCGTAAAGCTCATCATCATGAAGAACATGCATGTTATTAGTCGCCTTCTTAACTTGCTGATAGCGAATAATGAACGTGACGCTGTTTTCTAAGAAGGTACCAGCAGTCGTGAGCTTTTCCCTTAACTTCTGTTCTCTTATCTCGGCCCAGCAAGAAAATAACGGCTCATTTACCTCAATATTCTCCCTGGTTTCCGGGTCCTTCTCGTTCTTTCGTGTAACAAAAGTGATGCGTGTATTGAGCCGGCTAAATTCCATCTGTATACGCCCCTCTGAATTGCTGAATAAAGTTTGTTACGCCGAAAGGTATTTCTTGCAACGCTTTGTCCATTGAAGACACGCGCTGTTCATACCAGGCACCGACCAGGAACATGACAGCTGTATCAAATTTAGGGTTGTTTTGAAAGAAAGCATCCCTGTTTGGCGAAAGCGTTACGGCATCTTTTATATAATCTTCCGCAGTATCTTTCAGCTGCTCGATGAACCCATCATCAAAGTTGTGATCTATCCTCATCGCAAGCTTTAATTCTTCCAGAGTCATTCCGTCACTCCTTTACAAACAAAAAGGGACGCCAGTATGCGTCCCATTACGTCATTATTTTGCTTGTGCTGCTTGTTCTAAGGCTTCAATACGTTTAACAAGTTCATTGTATTGCTCTTCCGTCCCAAAGCCATCTTTACCAGGATCGCCCTTGTCTCCTTTAGGACCTTGAGGGCCAGCTTCACCCTGAGGACCCTGGGCGCCGGTCTTTCCTTGAGGACCTTGTGGGCCCGTGTCTCCTTTCGGTCCCTGTTCGCCAGGATCGCCTTTAGGGCCCTGCGGACCTGCTGGACCTTGTGGACCTTGTTCTCCCTGCATCCCCTTGATAAACAGAGGATTTTCTTCACTGTTTCCGCCAAGATAAACTCGGGTAATCGGTTTTCCGTCCGTGTCCTTTTCCGATGCTGTCCAAACACTTCCACTTTTGTTTAGAAATTCTTCCGCCATTTTCAATCATCCTTTTCAATTATTTTTTATTGTCCCACGTCTACCGCTGACTGATCTTCTGTGCTAGTTGTCGTTTGATTAATAGTGACAAAGTAACCGGCTTTCTCATCAGCCTTTTTCACGTCAAAACGAACTGCCAGAGAAAGGACCTGACCGTAAACGTCATTCTCTACCCATTTCGCCGTAGCCTCCACACGGTTTGCGAAGAAGACGGCTTTTTTCAAGTCTCCGATAAACATAACCGCGTCGCCGGCTTTCTCACCTAAAACAGTATCGTCCACAACATTGACCTGGCTACCAAGCAGCATCTTTCCTGTTGGTGTAGAAATGTCCTGACGTAAAATGTACTGGCCGTTTTTATCTTTCAACGTATCAAGGAATTGAAACGCTGATGCAGTCGCAACAATATTTCTGGCGTATGCTTGCTTTAAATCAACATTTAAGATGCGTTTGATTTCGTCTGTACCTGTCACTGATTTGGCTGGGAATGACCGAAGAACCTCCGCCACTTTTGTATTTTTCGTGATACGTTTAACCTGCTGCAGATGATTTGCCACGATAGCAGTCAAATCCACACCTGAATCATCAATAGCCTCCTGAGAAATAGGCAGATGACCGCGATATGTTTCTACGGCCCAAGGTACCTTATTGAACTTAGGTTTCGCCAATTCAGGGTTTTTCTCTAATTCCGCCACAGAGACTAGACCTGTATCAGCGTTTGCTAGAACCGGATAACTACCGGAAGCAGTGCTCACATTCACGTTATTAACAATTGCGGCAAGGTCCACAACATCTTCCGGTTCCTGTTGTGGTTTGGTGATTACATCAATTGGAATAATCGCCTCAGCGCCATCAGATTTCAACCCGTCGCGTTTTTCCCCTTTTGATCGCAAAAACTCTTCAAAAGCTCTTACCTCTTCTGTCTTACCTGGTTTGATGATTGTACGGAAGCCTGCGCCATGCATTGATCTTTTCTCCTTGTCGTCTTCTTCTTTACCGCCAGCTGGTGCCGGGTTCTCTGGCTTAAGTCCTGCTAACTCTTCATACTCCGCAAGCTTTTTTTGCAGGGCGTCAAGCTCTTCTTTCATGGAAGTGATTTCACCTTTCAGAGCTGTAGCTTCGTCCAGCTTGTCTTCCTCTGCTCGTTTTTGGGCATCTGTGATTTTTGTATTAATGGCCGTTTGTTTTTTAATAATCTGTGATCGTAGTTCCTTAATTTTTTCTGTTAACATGTGTTTGCTCCTTTTCAAATAAAATAAGCACCCGATTTTCGAGTGCTTTTACAATCCTATTTTTAATAAATCCAGCTGCAGCAGCAGCTTTTCTTTTTCCGGATTCCGGTTTCTTTCCTCATACTGCTGTAAATTCCGTTTTGCAATTGTCACGTCAGTGTCTTCATAAGCCGGATAAGTAACGACTGACACATCTGTAAGCTTTGAAATGTTTCTCAAGCTCCGCAACGGCAGGCCGGTTTCCTGGTCACGAGTAAAACTGTCCCCATCTTTCCCTAGCATGAAGCCGAAAGAACAATTTGAGATATTCCCAACCCGCAGATTTTCGTATAAATCCGATGCGTACTGTGTATTCGGCAAAGTAACATCGAATCTTAAGCCGATGTCATCAACTTCAAGCTTAAGTGTGCCGGCAGACGTACGGCCGAGAATCTTGGATGGGTCATGATCAATCAATGCCCGCACATCGCTCATGTCTGTCTGATCCAGAGCCCTTTTATCAATCATTTCAATAAAACCGCCCAAATTGTGGCTGCGGGTGCCGAATTTTAAAGCATAACCACTAATCACTTTTGGGCCGTCATCGTCTGAATGAGCTTTTAAGGCCCCTTCCTGCGACGTTCTAATCTCTACTTCCTTAGACATTCCCCTCACCTCCTTCACCTGCTGACGAGATCGGCAGGCTCTTTGCTTTTGCTTTCTGAATTTCGTCCATCGAATCAATGTTCACGTAGTTCAAACTCATGTAACGCTTGTCCCCGTTTGGTATTGGCTCGTAACCATACTCAGCAAGGGCATTGTTAAGAGAGAAAATACCGTTTTGCAACAAGGCAATAACATTCTCGCGCTTTGTTTTCGCGTCCGTTTCTCTAAATCGCCGTGTGTCGAATTGAAATTTCCGTTGTAGGTTTAAAGGGTACGGCAGCATTTTGAAATTAAGCTCTGAGGCGATGGCCGCAAAATAGTTGGAAAGTGTATTTGTCAGATAGTCCAGGTTCGCTTGTTCTAGTGAGGTGTTGACCTGCTCAATGCCCAGCTTGTGCGCCGGCAACCCGAACACTTTGGCTATCTGTTTCGTTGAATGCGTGTAGTTATTCACGACCTCAAGCACTTTCGTATTGATTTCTAACTGGCTAAACTCCATATTTTCATCAAGTACAACGACCCGCTGCTGATTCTTTATTCCAGAGTTTGCTTTTTCAAATTCATTACGGA
The DNA here is from genome assembly GCF_016757475.1 of Bacillus sp. RHFS10. Taxonomy (NCBI): domain Bacteria; kingdom Bacillati; phylum Bacillota; class Bacilli; order Caryophanales; family Bacillaceae; genus Bacillus; species Bacillus sp. RHFS10. The sequence continues at coordinate 908,205 of NZ_JAESPO010000002.1, read as the reverse complement.
TTTTGTCCTTTGCCTCAGAAGACAAATGCCCTTTTTTCATGTTTACAATACCGCTTAAGTTGACGCCTCTTCTGAAAAAGTCTGTAACAAGGCGCTTCCCTGCCTCCTGACTTTCGATTTCATGCTTAAGACTAGAAAGTGGGCTCATACCCGTTATTCCGTCCATGCTGAAAAATTTAATGTGCAGTACATTTTCAGGCTTCAAGACCCTTTCTTTGCCGCCAGACGGATAATACCGGTACAGTATTTCATTCCGGTCCTGCAGCTGCTCGGCATAGACTTCACTGTTCAATAAATGAATCAGCTCTAAAGGCGTCCCCTCTTTGTCCCGGACTATTTCCGCGTAAGACTGGCCGTTCATTAAAGCGTTGGCCACAAGAATGAACTTAAAAAAGTACCCTGAATAATAATCATTGGGTTTCTCATTCAGTAGCCTAAACAGGTCGGAATCCTTTTCCTCAACGCCATTTTGGTGGACCATAATTGGCGACGCTGCAATATCAGAGGCTAGGGTAAGAACTGCCGTGAACACATCGCTATTTTTGATCGCACTGACAGACGTATAAGACAGCCCGTCCAAGCCGAGAATGATTTCATTGAACTCTCGTGCTCCTGGGCTCTGCTTATCTAACGATCGAAAGAATGCCACTTAATCACCTCCCTTCCTCTTCTTTTGGATTCAGCAAGAAGGCAATAAGAACGAGAAAAAGACCTGCCACAATAAAGCCGGCTACTGGATGGAGAAAGAAAACCCCATAGTCGATCACAAACAAGCCGGCCAAAAATAAAAGAGTATGCAAGTTCAACTTAATAAACTGACATACTCCCAACAAAAAGGTATTTATTTTTCCGATTTTCATGGCGCCCCCTCCTTCCCTAAAGAGTAAATTCTTCGCTTTCATAATAAGAGTTCCAGTCAAATTCCTCTTGTTTGTAGTGGTACATAGCGCCTGTATGTGCGTTCATCATTGCCGCTGCCGGGTCAATCTTTTCCCTATACAGCGCTTTATCAATTTGAATCGTATCATTCACTTTTTTCAGCATCGCATTGTGCATCGCCGTATCAAGCAATGGGTTCTTACTGTGTATAATTTTCCCGTCGAATACATTTAAACGAAAATCTTTTGTTGGTTCAGATAATGTGCGAGGACCTTGACGAACTTCAATCAACACATCCTCATAGCCGTATTTCTCAATTTCATTTAAGAATAAAGAGATATTGTAAGGGTCAAAGAAGATTCCCTTTACTTGTAAATCAAATTCTTTAATATGATTGATCATATAATCTACAACCTGCTGCAGATTAATGATGCCGGATTTTTTGTCCGTAATTGTACAGTACCCGGCTTTCGCGAGAGTACGATAGTCCAGTTTGTCACGCTCAATTTTATTATCCAGCCCACCTTTTGTTCCAACAAACGAGTGACTGTCCACATAAAATGTCTCATTTTCATCCTCTAACGGATAAATGAAGCCAAGGGCTGATAAATCATCAGTTCGTGATAAGTCAATCCCTATGTAAACCGGCTTCCCTGTAATGTCAGGCGCAGCATCCACACCGCGCTTTTTCCAATCGTTCCCGTTGATAAAGCTTTCAGAGGAAGCAGACTGCCATATATTAAAGTTTTTTACGAGTGTACCGTTTAGATCATCTTTATCAAGAGCCTCTTTCAATTTCTTGCGGAGGTTTTTCAAGATTTTCTTTTGTAGACCCTCTACCTCAAGTAGTGGATTGCTTTTTATCCAAGTGCTTTCGTCGTAAATTTCCTCTTCGTCATCTTGTTCATAGACAATCGCAAAATAGTTTTCGTTTTCCTTACGACCACTTAGAATATCGTCAACATAAGGATACTCTTGCGAATACATGGGGCCGTTCAGCTTAAAGCCGGCTGTACTAATGATTAAGATAAGGCCCTGGTCCTGCTGACCTTGGGAAGACTCCAGGACTTCCATCATTTTCGTGTTGGACGCTGTGTGGTACTCGTCGAGAATTCCAATAAGAACGTTCAAGCTGTCCAAGTTATCGGTATCCCTCGATAAAGGCATAATGACGCAGTCATCTTTCAGGTACCGGATTTCATTTTGTATAATCTTTGTCCATTTCCTCATGAATTTCGATTTACTTCGTATCTTCTTAAGCTGCATCGAAATCATTTTAAAGACGGTTTTCGCCTGGCCTCTTGAATTAGCTGTCGCATAAATTTGCCTGTCAAACTTAGGTGCTTCGCCGTAAATCAACTCGTATAGTGATAGACCCGCAACGAGTACAGATTTACCGCCCTTTCTCGCCATGCTTATATACGCTTTGGTGAATCGCCGGAAGCCGGTCTCTTTATTCCTCCAAGCATAGAGCATGTACACAATGAACTTTTGAAACAAAGCCAGCTTTGTGGGCTTTCCCGTTGATATATCTGGCAGCATCTCAAGAAACTTAATGACCTTTTTTGCCTTTTCTGGTCTGTATTCATATTCATAAGACGGGTCAGCTGCTCTTTCCAAATCTCTCAGGTGACGCTGACAGGCTTTTATGACTTTCTTGCATGCCGTTATTTCTCCGCTGACAACCTTTTTCGCGTAAAGCGTGCCGGGGTCAAGGTGTTCAATCGTCATATATCGCCATTGCTCCAAACTCATCATCTTCCTCGCTGTCGCTGTCGAGGCCGACGATTCGTAGCCGTGAATCCAGAGACAGACCAAGCTGGCCGGCAATGCCCCGGATCTCTTTAGACATGCTGTTCATTATATCCACAGATGGATTTTTCTTTTTAACCGTCTCGCCCCGGCTGTTTTTTTCAAACATGACTTGGCCGTCTTTGGCTATATCGGCCATCGCTTCCCGATACTGCGCATAGCTGTTGCAATAGATCGCAAGCAATGCCGAATCTAATTCAGAGATTGGCAAATTGATAATGTGCGGGTAGATACGCCGCCATTCATTCTTCGCCATAGTGGACAGCCAGTATGGTGGCTTTTCTTGCAAGGGCGAAAAATCTTTGAGTTTTTCTTCCTGCTGCAGACGCTCTTCCCGCTCTTCGTTGGTAATTTGTCCTTTTAACGTTTCCGTTAATTGTTTTCGTCTCGCCAATCAAAACCACCACCTTTCGTCCAAAATACATCACATAAATTTCGGTAAAATCAGCGAACGACAAAAACGCCGATCAACTCATATGGAATAAGGGATCGCGCGTAATATTTCAGTATTCAAAATCCGGCCTAAATAGCAAATTTCAAAATTTCATTTCAACATTTTTTACAAAGTTGAGGGGGCGCCGATACCCAGGAAAAATTTTTTGGTACCCGGTTAAAGTTCGGGGGGACTTCAGTCGTCTTTTTTGATATTTATAGTTGTTAATGAGTGAAAACAGCATGACAACCAGAAAATAAACCACGATGTTAGATACGGATGCTCAAATATTGTCTGCATTACCTTCTCCTTTCCCAAACGTGACTTGGTTATGATGATACTGACATAACACCTCAAGATTATTTAAGTCAGTACGTGCCTGAATGTCGTTTAAAACGTCTCTAAGCTCTTTAAACTTATGATGGACTACTAACCTATGAGACTTATTTAAACGTCCCTGTGAGGCACAGACGGCACAATGATAGTTACTTTCTCTTAGCTTTTGTTCTCGAAGAAGCTTCCACTCTCTCGAATGGTAATAGGAATAGAGCCCATTGTTCTCCCTGTTGTACCTCACATCTTTGTTGTATTGCTTGTCAGCATAGCCCTTGTGCTTCTCACAATAGCGCTGTGTCCAGTCCACATAGTTGCGGCAGGCTGGCGCATTACATCTTTTTAACGGCATGTCTTAAAGGCTCACCACCAGCCATTAGTTCCTCATCATTGAAATGTCGGTTATAAACAATTGCCTTTGTTCCGAACTTGCTTTCCTTATCAAAGTATTCAATGTCTATATGGGTCGGGTTGATTGTCGAATCATCATTTGTTAGATAAGAAAAATTAGCGTTTATAATCGAATCAATCTGTTTCCCTTCGTAAAAAATACGAGGTGCAGAATCAATATCATCTAGCTCAATTTGCAACATTGGCGGTTCTATTTTTTTAAAAGTGAGTATGCTTTCCTCATCATAAATAAAACTGGTCAAGCCCTTTTCTTTCGGGAATGGCTTTAACACAAACCCCGTTAATAGTTGACCAGACTCATGTAATTCCTTAGCAACTTCATAAGGTACAAGCTCATCACAAACAAGGTTTTCATAGGCTGACAACTTGATTCCTTCCCAGTAGCCTATAAACGTTAAATCAGGATGCAAACCTTTATAGTGATTTACCATCGCTTTATTCGTAAGAATAGGCGCTTTGTTTTTTCTCGCAAACTGGATCAATGCAGTTGTTTTGCCGAGAAGCCTTTGATTTGATCTTGTATAAATAATTTCATTGCTCTCTGCTGCCTTTTCCAATAACTCAGAAATGCTCATATATGAAAGATTTAACTCCATGTAACGCCGCTCCCTTTCCGCAAACTAAAAAGCGCCCTCCCGAATGGGAAAGCGCCTGTCGATTTATTACCTATTACCATAATAGCTTATATAAAACAAAATGGTCTGCCTTTATATTGCCATGTTTGTGCCGTTTGTCTGCCAAAATCAAAACTTCATCAAATTAACCCTTTGACTCTCAACGTTTGTAATTCTATATGTACCCGGCAAGCTTGTTTCTTTATCTGAGCCATAAAATTCAACGTCGTAAATTGTTTCATTACTTCTTATCTTTTCTTTAAAGAATTTGTAAGGCAGTGAATCATCAAATTCAATAATCAATTCATCTACAATTCTCTCATAATAACCAGACGATTGTATTAGTTCGTAGCCCGCTTTCATAGAACTGAACCTCTTCATTCAAACACTCCTTAATGGTGGTTTTCATGAGAAAAGTATAACATATCCACATTATCCACGAATTACCCATATGTTTTATACTGTGCAACTCGTCGAACTGAGCCAACCCCTTGTCCTCTCTGTTTTTAACCAATATCCCTAAAATGAATTACACACCTGTTATTTTTGAGGAATTGACGAAAAATGCAAAGAAAAAGGCCCATCCTTGTTGTTTTGGATGAGCCTGGTTATATTTTAAATTTCTTCATGGCGTTGTTCATGGCGTCTTGATTGATTCCGATGTATCGCAGGGTTGTCCGTTGGTCCGAGTGATTAAATATCTCCTGCAGCATTGCAACGTCCTTCGTTTGTTTGTAAAAGTGATAGCCAAATGTTTTCCTCAATGTATGCGTGCCGATGTCATCTAAACCAACATACTCAGCAGCAGCCCTGAGAATCTTGTATGCCATCGACCGGGATATTGGCTTGTTAATCCCTTCACGGCTTTTAAAGAGAAACTCATGATCCTCTTTCCCTTCGACATAGGCCTTAAATTCCCTTTGAAGAGCTGGCGTCATATCGATTCTCTTTTTCTTTTTCGTTTTCTTCTCTATGAGGTTGAAGTATGGCCGTTTAGCGTCTCTCACTCTCAGCTGCAGAATATCTGATATGCGGAGCCCTGAGTTAATACCGGTCACGAATAACATGTAATTCCTCATGTTTTGCTCTTTTAAAAACCTCTTGATGTAGAAGATACATTCCGGATCACGTATAGGCTGAACGAAATTCATTAAGAAGCCGCCCCTTCCTTATAGACCTCTTCTCTGAGAGCAAATGCCAACCGATAGAAAGCTTTTGCTTTTATACGATAATAGCTGCGCTGACTCAAGCCCATTTCTGCATATACCTCATAATCATACATTTCTTCCGATTGCATATAGAGCATGACAATTATCTGCCGTTCTCTTTGAGAAAGCCGGTTAACAGCCCTTTGAATCCTTTTTAGGAATTTGTCACGCTGAATCTCCCAATCAAGACGCTTTAACGCTGCATCTTCTGTCGATGAATGAAATTCATTCGTAATGCTCGGCGGAACAATGCTATAAGTAGGTGTAACCTTTGGCAAAAAGTCATCTGGCACCTGTAAGAGATATAGCCGGTATTGATCAAGCAGCTTCTCTGCTTTTAATTTAGTCGCTTCTTCGTCAATCTGAGGAATATTTAATGTCAATTGATTCATTTCTTTTCCCCCTATGCACCTTTAATATTTGAATTAATATATCTTGCAATTTTCATTCGTGAACGGTTGATTGTTGTTTGAACAGTTCCTTTTGCAATACCGAGCAGCGCGCCAATACGTTCATAAGAAAAACCTTCTACTATGTGCAAAAGAAAAATTTCCTTTTCACGATTCGTAAGTTTGCTGAGACAATCCTCAATTGTTTTCTGCTCTTCCTCCGTAACTGATCCGGTTTGCTCTGGCAGAATAGAAAAATCATTTGAGAAGATTTCCATTATCTTTGGATCAATAAACATAGTCCTTTTATATGAATCTCTGCGATCTATTGAACGACGTGAACCGGGTTGCCTCCCACTTTCTAGCCAGTCGATTGTCCATTCAAGATCAGAAATCATATTTCTAAGATTCTTTTTATCTCTTATATCCGCAGCAGAAAGATCACTTTCATTTGCTTCCGCAAGTGGCTTATACATTGCTTTTGTTTGTTTTAATGTACTTTTATAGCTGAAAAGTAAATCTCTCACAACAATCCCCCTCTTATTTACGCTTTAGCGCCCCGCCTTTGCCTCTTTTCAGTGTTTGCCTATCTTGACCCATCATTTGCCTCCAAAACCGTTTAGAACGCTCCTGCGCGTTTTTATTGGGCTTTTCATTCCTCTCCTTCATGCCATCCCTCCGTTCAAATAAAAAACGGACACCAACCAAAGCACAGATTTCTCTGTACAGTGGTTAGTGTCCGCAGGCGTCTCCATCTTGGACTTATTTAATTTTGTTCTGATGCCCATTTCAATTTTTTGAAATCATCAGAGCTTATTGCAATACCCTCCGTTCCACAGTGTGCACAATGAACACCATTGGGGTATTTAAGCACTTCGATATATGTCCATTCTTCACAATCCTCGCAATAGTAGCAGTGCAATTCTTCTTTTGTCACTCCGCTCCCTCCTTATTCGGTAAATGTATCGCTTACCCATCCGCAACGGCATTTCATCGCCCACCAAGACGGATATCCTTCTTTATCGCGCTTTAAGAATTTCCCTGTTTTCACAGACTTCTCAAACCCTAACGTCATTTCGCCATATTCAATAAGCTGATCATTCCCGCATTTTGGGCATTCTGTGTATTCATCCTCCTCTTCATCTTCATCATTTACACCGACTAAAACATGAGGAAATTCTTCATGAGGATAATTTTTTAATGAAAACTCCATACATTCCCGTTCTGTCCCCGTGAACAACGTGGCGTTATTTCTTGTATCAAAAACACGCGCTGGCTTTCTGTTTATCTTCATCACTCCGTGCCCTCCTTATCTTCTTCCGCTGTCCTCTTCAATAATTGAGCCGATACAAGAATTTCTTTAAAATGTGACATTGCATGATCCCACCCGCTATAATGCCGGGAAGAATATAGGCGTTGGATGTTTTCACGCGCAGCCTCCATTTCATTGAATCCTTTGATAACTTGTTCAATAATTTGATTGTCATCAAGCGCTTGGATCGTTTGGATAGCTGCTTCCAGATAGACTGCATGATCCAGTGTTTCTTCAAGTGCATGTTGCAACCAGCCACGCAGGTCATAGGCATTTACGTGGACGGGCTGGCCGTACTTGGCAAGCCTCTTTTCCTGTTGTGCGTTTAGTTTGCTGATAACGGCTGAAATGATCGGGCTGTCGGTGTGGTTCATCAATAACCCTCCTGCTGCCGCTGATGATTGACGGCGTTTTTCTCCATGTAGGCAGCTTCGATTTGTTCCAGTGTAAATCCGAAACCGATAGTTCCAATGCTCAAGAACAAGCCCCATGCCATCATGAAACTGGCCTTTTTAGTGCTTTGATCTTTGGACATATAAGAATTGAATAGCATCCATTTCATTTCTAGAAACACACCTGACAAACCACCCTGAAATCCATTTTTCTGTATTTCACTGAAGGCTTCTTCCGGGATATTCATAGCGTCTTGCCAGTTTTTCTTAATGGCTATTGAAAGAAAAAAGTGTAGACAGTCCACGTATTCCTCAAGCAGTGGGTTTTTATCACGAAAAGCAGTTACAGAACCCACTTTGCAAATAGGACACTCTTCATAATCAGGATCGAATAAGTTTTCAAAATCTTTTTTGCTTAGATGTTCTCCGCATTTGTCATTTTCACATCGGAAAAAGGCTGCATTTTCAGGAGTTGCACCAACAGTAGTTGATAATTTTGTTCTTGGTTTCTGATTATTACTCCAATGCTTAAAGCCGCGCCATTCATTTGCACACTCGGCCAGCTCCACCTGTAGAGCAAGGATGAGGTTTGGCAGCAAGTCCTGACCTTCAAGCCCCTTTTCTTTGATGATCCGTTCATCAAGCGCCTTTTGCATTTCGAACATTTTTTGTAGATTCATATGTTTACGCTCCCTTATTTCCGCCCACCGACGGTTTTCATTAGATTGTCTTGCAGCAAGAACATCAGATAATACCTGCCATTGTCGCCGTACTTCTGTTCAAAAACTTCAATTGCTTGCTGGAGAATTGGCTTGTAATCTTGTTTCATACAACTCTCTCCTGATCCATAATCGCTTTGAATATCGGGTATATCTGCTGAGGCACAACCGCATTTCCTAATCCTTTAATTCTGTCCACCCGGTTGGGAACCCCATGAGCCACTCGACCCACGTCGGGTTCAGCTGGCCAGCGTTGCCTGCCGTCATTTGTTTCCGTTCCTGTTCTGAAATGACTCCCTTTTCCTGTAGATCCATCATTGTCTGAAATGATCCACTGCCGCCGCACATCCCTTTTGTTCTCGGAGTCGGCCAGAGAACTGCATCGGGTAACGTCTGATGATTCCAGTTCGGGCCGGTTCGTCCTTTCCAATCCCTTGCTGTCGGTGTGGGAAACAACTTCACTTTTTCCGGCAGACCCTGCTGTTTGCTGTTTGGTCCCCGTCCTTTGTGATCGCTCGCTGTCGGTGTCGGCCATAACACTGAATCGACTAATGAACGCCCCCCCTGACGATTTTTCGCATCCCCAGGTCTGCTGTCTCTTGTGGTCGGAGTAGGCAACAACGAATGTTCGATCTCTTCGATGTTTGGCGTCGACGGCGCAAGCCGGTATAATAAACGATTGCCCTTTGTAACCTGCGCTTTCCAAGTCAAATAGCGTGCGGTCGAGCTCCATGTTTGCGAAGTTAGCAACGTTTTCACCAACAACCCAAGTGGGTCTAAGTTCTTTGATGATCCTAAACATTTCCGGCCAGAGGTCGCGGTCATCTTCCGTGCCTCTTCGCTTCCCGGCAATACTGTAAGGCTGGCAAGGGAATCCTCCTGAAATAATGTCAATTGTTCCACCTGGCTCAATCACTCCTTTTTCCTCTAAAAGCTGTCTATTCAAGGTGCGTACATCATCGAAGATGGGAACGCCCGGGAAGTTCTTATTCAATACTTTCTGGCAGAAGGGTTCACGCTCACAAAACGCGACTGTTTCAATTCCAGCCCATTCAGCAGCAAGCGCAATGCCCCCTATTCCTGCGAATAACTCGATGCTTTTCATGCTGTCATCCCCTATTCCCAGCCGACTGCGATTGCAAAGAATAAAACCAAAACCATCGCCCCAATCAGCCAGCCATTTGTTTTGTCCCTTTTTGCAATAATTGCGTCATTGCCGATCATTCTTAGATCATCAGCCTGAGCAACGATCATAGGCACTTCCTCGACATTAACTTTTAAAACTTCCGCCGCCTCATAAATGGTCATCGCTTCGTCTTTCGTGGATTTAACTGCCCGCTGAAGTTCAACTTGTAAAGGAATCATTCTGCATCACCTACAATCTGCAGATTCTTATAATGAGCTACATGGCCGCAGGGATTTTCCCAAATATGAACTTGTCCAAAGAATCCGTCCTCAGCATGCTGCGTGAGCTGAGGATTTCCCATTCCCCCGCCACAAGTAGGGCATTCCCAAAGTGCATTAACTTCCTTGAACCCGATCAGGAAACCATTGCAATCACGGGCGGGAATCGTTACTTTTTTTGCATTCATTCCGCATCACCTACTAATGCTTTTTTTGCGGTATCTCCCCAATCCATATCAATAGGAGGCGGACAGTCTTCAAATTCTTTTGTGTATGTTGTTTCTTCCGCATAAAATTTTAATGCTTCTTTATACCGCCCGTTGTCAGACTGTAGCCGCTGAATCTCTTCCTGCGCCTGCCGGAATTGATGAACCGTTACATCTTGCTGGCGCTTGTTTTCCTCAATGATCTCCTTTAGCCCAATAACTTCATCAGCAAGAAGGTTTACCGCCTTATCTTTGCCGAGTGGAAGGCTGTTAGAACCCAGCTCGGTATAACAAACCCCTGAAATATCTTTGCGAAACACAACGCCCGACAATAAAGTGAATTTATATTGGTTCATGTCCGTTCCTCCCATATCGCAGAGAGGACCGGCCCCTCTGCGTCACATTTTATATCCGATCTCAAAATCAATTCTTGAAAGATTGCCTTTTGACGTTTGCACGATTGTTTTCCCGTGCTCCGGCATTTCCGTTAATTTGAATGATCTATTGTTTCCGTCAATCACAATGACGTAATTTTTGTTATCCTCAATTTGATTTAGAACCTGTTCCAGATTTTCTATATGTTTTGGACAGTTCACTGTCAACGCCCCCGTATGGTATAATAGAAGTGTCGAGTTTCTATTTGCCATACGGGTGACGTTGATTAAATAACCGTCATCACATCCAATCTTTCATCGGAAAAACTTGCAGCTTTGCCTGTGGTTTCTCTATTGGAATGATTGGATGTTTTTTTATATACTCCAAACGCTCCTCTTCTGTCATAACCCATGTAATGACTTCCCCATGCTGGCGTAAGTTTTTATTTTCTGTCATGTCCTCTCGCCTCCTTATTCTTCGTTCAATTGTTTGATGCGCAGATTGTAAAGTGTCTCAATTTCATCGTCTGACTGGCGTTCCAGAAATGCTTTTCCGTATCCGCCCAAGATAGTGAGCCACTCAATCAAGTGCTGGCGTTCTGTCCATTCCAACGGTTCCCGCTCCTTTCTTGATCAATAATTGCATCGCAGCATTCTTATAGTCCGGCGGACATTCTTCATACCGCACAATGACCATTAATTGCTGAATGGTTGCTTTCTCAAAAGGGAAGGCGCTGCCTGATAAGATCATGCTCTGTCGCATCCTTTCCGAGAAGTCCGTTTTTCCGCGGATCAATGAAACCTTTGCCCGCTTGATCAATGATCAGGAATAACACTTCATCAATGTCTCTATTAAGCTGCTTTGATATCCAGATGATAGAATCATCGGCTTCCCACATTTCACGGAATCGCTTGATCTCCCAATCATTCCAGACAAAGTTTTTTTCGATGAATGGAATATACACCGGACTATCCTGCACGAACCGCCGCAAATTATCTTTTTTATCTCTCAGATGCTTTTTACTGATGAAGATTCGGTTATTCGCATTTAACCCGTAGGGACGTGGCGGAAGCACGCGGCCTCTTGCAAAGTCAACAATCAGCAAAATGATTTCATCCGGCTTTCTGTTCAGCAGCTCAGCCATGTCATAAATGGATTTGCCGTCGTACCAGTAATCAACAACCTGACGCATTTGCACCAAGGACCATTCAAAATTAAGATCCACTAAGGCAATTTCTAACCGATCAGCAAGGGCCGCGACACTCATGCCAAACACTTCCTAACTCTCCCAGTATTCCGATGAACTAGAATGAGACGATGCTCCTGCCGCAAATCTTTTGATACGAGCCAGTTTTCAACAGTTAGACCGTTTGCCTTGATAATCTCCCTTTGCGCGCGTGTTGGACGTTTGCCATGTTTCATACTGCATTCCTCCTAGAGTTTTGATAGTCTGCTATTTTCTGATCAACGAGAGCAATGAGATTATTAATCTCTTTTTTGCGTTCAGCGTCAGTAAGCTTTCGCTCTGGCTTGAGCTCCCATACGCCGGGCATAATCAGCTGAGTCTTAGTTCCATGCACTATTCCCACCTCCTTTAATGCGTCTATCCTCTCCGGTAAACTTGACAACCCTTGTTCCCTGCATCATTCGGGATATGATGCGGCCGCCGTGAACACCGTATTTCATTTGGAGATTTTCCACGTTGTAATTGGTGGTAATGATATTAGGCTTGTCTTCCCGAGACTCAATAATTGTCAGGATCAAGTCAGTAGCCCATGATTCCTCACCGTCTTTATCCTTTTTGACATACTCCGCGCCCAAGTCATCAAGCACTAGAAGATCGCACGCCTCAATGTTTTTTAGAATAAGGCTCTCAGTTTCCGCCTTATCTGCGTATGAGTTCCTGATCTTTCGTAGCAGCATTTTTGTATTGGCGAAGATCACTTTTTTTCGCAGCCCTTTGACGTATTGCGCGACGCTGTGAGACAAGTGACTCTTTCCGATCCCGTAATTTCCTTGTAGTAGCAAAGAATCAAAGTCTCCCCAGCTTTCAAAGTTCTCAGCGTACCATTTCAGCTTTCGGAAGGCGTCCATCTGTGAGTCAGATAAGCCTTTCACGTTGAAATTGCCAAATGTGGCTTTCTGAGTATCCGGAGGGACCAGACTGTTATTCCAGAAGAATGCGTCCGCTGCTGTTTCTTCTTGAAACTCAATCATTTCTTTTTCCAGTGCAAGATTGTCACAAGTTAAACACCGACTATGCTTCTTGCCATTCTGTAAGTAAATCGGAACCTCGTTACCGCACCCCTCGCACTCCCTAACGCCGACCTTTTTGGGAAACAAGTGCTGCAGGCTTTTGGGAACTGCTTTAGAAAAGGCCTGTGTATTGGTTTGTTTCGTTTGCTGGGCTGGAATCAAACTGACGGCCTCCCTTTTGATTTAAATAATTTTCAAACTTGGTACCGAATAACGTTTCTGGACGAATGAATTTGTTCATTTCCGGATCATTTAACCATTCTTGGGTTTTAACAAGGATGACATGTTTAAAATCATTGAATCTAAAACCCTCGTTCCATCTTGCCTTAATAAGACTTCTTGTTTTCTGTGTAGCTGAACGATAGTTTTTACCGGATACTTTGTTCAAAAGGTCGATAATAAGTTTGTAAGGAATCACATCATTTTTGTAAGATGTGTCGTCGAGTTTACTCGACAATATATATTTTTCTTTTTCTTTTTCTTTTTCTTTTTCTTTTTCTTTTTGTCCCCTTGACGTTAACGTGTCGTCGTACGTGTCGTTCACGTATCGTGAAAATGATTCCCTGATAGCGTCATTAGGAATATGCGGATAAACAAGTTCTATCAACGTTTTGTCCTTAACTTCCTGCAGCTCTTTTTCAATGCAGTCCATCATTGGTTTTCCAGCTTTATTGAGGTTGTATTTCCCCCACTTCATAATGGCGATTTCCCTCGTATCAGAGTTATACACGACTAACCTATGATGATTTTGAAACCGGTCCATTAGACTGTTAATTGATTCGATTGAATAGCCAATATCAAACGCCATTTGTTTCTTAGTGATTGAATAAATGCCGATCTGTGTTGTGAAAGGATTCGTGAGCAAATAGAGATAAAAATATCTGTCCTCCGGCGTCATTTCTTCAAGCACTTTCGGGTCTTGCCAAAATTCAGTCCGAACGTGGCGATACTTAGCCATTAGTTTCACTCCTTTGCTCTATTGCCTCCGCTTTAGTTAAAGGCCAAACTGATTTTTTACCATTGACGATTACTGAACCTAATGTGTTATCTATCCTTTCGGTTCTAACCACTTTGCCGCCCTGTGCTTCTAACTTACACAAAGCTTTTTGATGCCATGATTCTGTTTCACTTATAACCGTATGGAATTTTGCTTTCGACCACACTTGACTAATTAAATACATGTCACTTACCTCCTTACTTTGGATCAAATAGCACTAAGCATGTATTGGGAGTCTCCGGGAGACTCGACATAAGGGTATTTCTCATGAAAAAACTTGATGGGTACTTTTCCCCTTTCTACCCAGTAACCCATTGCTTTCAAATCATCATTCATTGTTTTAATTCTTAACTGAGCAGTTCGCAATGATTTTAGATTTAAGAGAGTTTTTACGTCATGAGAGTCATAATAATTCTTCATGTAAGCACCTTCCTCCGTAAAGAACTAATCAAAATTGACATATATGACGGTTTAACTTCAAAAAAAATACTTGATGGATACGTTTAGCTTATCAGCTAAATTATTTAAGAATTTCAAGCTAGGCAAAGATTTCCCTTTTTCAATTTTGCTTATATAAGAATCTGAAACGCCCAACATATCAGCAAGTTTCTTTTGGGTTAGCTTTGCCTTTTTGCGCTTTTCTTTAATAATTTCGCCGGTTGTTTTTATACACAGAATAAGACACCCCCTAACAACTTGACATATATGACGATAAATAAAATATAACACCTTATATAATTCCTGACAAGTAGATATGTTTATATTTTTTAACTATTTGTCAAATTGACATGATATAATAAAAACATAAAAAGAAGTGATAAGCGTTATCGTTATTGACTTTTTTTGATAAAAGTAGGTGAATCGAGTGAACAATTTAGTTGGTGAAAAGATAAAAAAATTGAGAAAAGAGAAAGGCTTAACTCAAAAGTCTGTTGCGGAAAAATTAAACATTACTGATAGTTATTTGTCTAAGATTGAGAAAGGGCAGCCGCCTTCATTGACATTACTCAATAAGTTTGCTGAATTTTTCAATGTAGATCGTTCTTACTTCTTTATAGATGAAACTGAATTAAATAATTTTTCCGAAACAGAAAAAGAATTAATTTTCGAGCCTGACCTTTCTCTCGAAAATGTGAAGGAGAAGTTTAATTTTTTCAAATTAGATGATAAGGAAATTTCGGATGATGAATTACAATTTATGATTCGTGTACTAAAAGCTTATCGGATTTCAAAGAACGATCCTGATTCTCAAGATGAATAGATTTTTTCTCTAACAGTTTGGTTAATTCTTCAACAAATTTCTCGATGTTAATTCCCAATGTATTGACCCCCTGAACGAACCTATGTTCGATTCTGTATTCTCTATTATAATTTATAAGCAAGAAAAAATAAACAAATCGCAAACTATTTCCTAATTCGTGGTTTTTTCGAAATAGGAAATAGTTCTAAAAAGTACGAAAGACGTTGCCTTTATATTTGGCACCGTCTTTTTTTACATACTCATATTGTTTTTATAGCTCATCCCTATTGCTGGATCAGCACTTTCATGATCTGTTAAAAATTCAATAGAAGGATTAATAAACATCCCTATCGCTGGATCAGCAAGTTTCATCACCATACCCTTATTTATAAGTGGGGAACAGACTAAACCAATCACGATTAAGCATAATATAAGTAACTTTTTCATACGTATTCACCTCCTTCAATCACCTTAAATTCCACACCCAATTTCTCTAACTCTAATTTAGGAATGCCGGCTCTAAACTTATCTTTCTGCTGCAGAAAATATTCCCTGGACAAAAAGAGCTTTTCTTTGTTTTTTTCGGCAATACCTTCATAAAGAAGAATATACGGCAGATATTTAGGATTATCATAAAATTTATTAAGGGATTTTTTATACGTGTAAGCTTCAAAAAAATCGTTAGTAAACCACTCTAAATCTAATTCTTTTTCCCAGTACAAACGAGCAAAATATAGCTGTTCTTTTGTGTCTGCAATCAATGCAGTCCTTCCCGTTTGTTTGCTGATTTCTATTACTTTTTTATAATAAGTTTCGGTCTTTTCGAGTGAGTCTTTAATAAAAGATAAACCCAGAGTGAAATATCCGGTTATTAAATAATTCGGACCTAAATCCGAGTTTATCAATTCAAAAGCAGACTCTCTTGCTTTCGATGTGTTATCTTCCAATTTTAAATAAATATAACACAGTGCTTCGTTTAGTCTAGCTGTGAATGAACTCTTAACAAATGGATCAGATACATCTTTTAAAAGCTCTTTTGCTTGATTTACGTGATAATAAGCTAATTCGTACTTTTCATTAAAAAAGAAACAATACATTTCTAAGATAATCAAAAGGACTTTCATCTCGATTGTTTTTGTTTTAAGGCCTTTTAGATTCTTTAAGTAATCATCTTCACTGTAGTTTACATTTTCTTTTGACATTAGCTGCCAATCATAAACATAGGCCCATTCTTTGTTTTCCTCATTTTTATCATTAGAACAAACTTGAATAAGTTTTTGCGTTAGACTTTTCAGGTGTTTACTATGCGCATATTCTAAGCCAACTCTAAGGTTTTCTTTCCTTCTCATAGATTCACAAAAATGTGACATAAGAAACAGTTCATTGTCTTTATCCAAATGAGTGACTAATTTATGTAACATCCAAAAAGCAATCTCTTGTTTGTTATTTAGAAATTTACTGATATAACCAGAGCTTATTCCTAAATGATTAGCAATCTCGTTTTGACTCAAAGGAGAGTCGGCAATGAGTTTTTTTAGATGGTCGCGCAAGTCAAACTGTTTGTTCATCAAATCACCATTTTCATAAAAATTTAACATAAAATGAAGAAACATGTTGTCGAACCATGCCGAAACAAACTATTTTTTTGTTTTTTTAGATAAGTGAAATAATTCAATATCTAATTAGATTATATCATAAAAGTTGATATATATGACGGTTTTTCTGTAATTATTTTAAATGAAAACCCTTATCCTAACTTTTTCCTGATAAGTATGGCCTTTTGACATTGAAGAATATTATTTTCGATACTAAAAATCGTACTATAAGTCAATATTTCATGATATAATGTCATATATTTACGTCTGTGAAAGAAAAAATTCAAAAGAGCGAGGGGACAAGATGCCTGTTTATAAAGATACCGAAAGAGGAACTTATTTTTTTAAAACTAGGTATACAGATATCTTTGGACAACGAAAACAAAAACTGAAACGTGGCTTTAAGAAAAAAAGTGAGGCTAAAATGGCTGAGGCGGAATTTCTAGCCAGTGTTAAAAATGCATACACTGATAATGTAACAATTGATGAAGTATTTGAACATAATATTACTTACAAAACCTATAAAGAAAAAACAATTAGACGCCGACGAAACGAGTATATAAAGCATATTCAGCCTATCTTTGGCAATATGAAATTGAAAGAAATTAATGTGCAACATGTAATTGCCTTTAAAAATCAACTGGAACAACACTTTGAGTCCCTTAATAGTGCTAGAACCGTATATAGCAATTTCAAAGTTTTAATTAACCATGCAGTCAAGTTTTTTAACTTAAAAATTGATCCAACATTGAAAGTTGAACCTATCAAAAGAACCAAGCCGAAAATAGCTTTTATAAAAAGAGAAGAGTTTGATTTGAGAGTCGAAAATCTTAATTGTAATTTATATAAGGAAATGACAATTCTTATTTTTTATACGGGGTTACGAGTCGGTGAAGCATTAGCGCTCAAATGGAAGAATGTTCATTTATCTGAAAACCAACTATATGTTGATTCTACATTAGATAACAAACGGCAATTAGGACCGCCCAAGACTCCTGCCAGTGAAGGTTTTGTCCCTTATCCAAAATTTGTTACTGAAATGCTTGAGAGAATAAAAAAAGAATCCGAAGAAAAAATATACGGATTCAATGAGGAATTATTTGTGTTTGGTGGGCTCACGCCCTATCATTATTCTCATTATAACAAAAAGTATAAAGAAGTATTTCCAGAGCTTCGTGTCCATGATTTACGGCATAGTTATGCTGCGCATCTTATTAATAAGGGTACAGACATATACTTAGTAAAAGAACTAATGCGACACGAAAACATTTCGGAAACTGCAGACACATACGGGCACCTATATTCTGAACGAAAACAAATGGCCATGTCCGCTTTTGATTAAGATTAAAAGGGTATCATTCCGGTATCATTAACCGTCCTGACACCCTTCAAACCTTTATGGAATAAGGTTGTTTGTTATCCTATTGAACCTTCCATTTCGAACTTAATCAAACGGTTCATTTCAACTGCGTATTCCATTGGAAGCTCTTTTGTGAATGGCTCGATGAAGCCCATGACGATCATTTCTGTCGCTTCTTCTTCGGAAATGCCGCGGCTCATCAAGTAGAAGAGCTGCTCTTCAGATACTTTAGACACTTTCGCTTCGTGCTCCAATGAAATGTTATCATTTAAGATTTCATTGTAAGGAATGGTGTCAGAAGTTGATTTGTTATCCATAATGAGCGTATCGCACTCGATGTTAGAACGGGCGCCTTCCGCTTTGCGTCCGAAGTGGACGATTCCGCGGTATGTTACTTTTCCGCCTTGTTTTGAAATCGATTTTGATACGATTGTGGATGATGTGTTTGGTGCAAGGTGAACCATTTTCGCACCCGCATCCTGATGCTGGCCTTTACCCGCAAGAGCGATAGAAAGCGTCATACCGCGCGCGCCTTCGCCTTTTAGGATACAAGCCGGATATTTCATTGTCAGTTTAGAACCGATGTTGCCGTCGATCCATTCCATTGTTGCGTTTTCTTCACAGACCGTACGCTTCGTTACAAGGTTGTAAACGTTGTTCGCCCAGTTTTGGATCGTTGTATAACGGCAGTAGCCGCCTTTTTTCACGATGATCTCAACAACCGCACTGTGAAGTGAGTTTGTTGTGTAGACAGGCGCAGTACAGCCTTCAACATAATGAACGCTTGCTTCTTCGTCGACGATGATCAGCGTACGTTCGAACTGTCCCATGTTTTCAGAGTTGATACGGAAGTAAGCTTGAAGCGGTGTTTCAACCTTTACGCCTTTTGGCACGTAGATGAAAGATCCGCCGGACCAAACAGCTGAGTTAAGCGCCGCAAACTTGTTATCAGTCGGCGGGATCACTTTTGCCCAGTGCTCACGGAAGATATCTTCGTTTTCTTTCAGCGCGCTGTCAGTGTCTTTAAAGACGATGCCCTGCGCTTCAAGATCTTCTTTCATATTGTGGTATACAACCTCAGATTCGTACTGAGCAGAAACACCCGCAAGGTATTTTTGTTCAGCTTCAGGAATACCAAGCTTGTCGAATGTTTGCTTAATTTCATCAGGCACTTCATCCCAAGAACGCTCTGAACGCTCAGACGGTTTTACGTAGTACGTAATTTCGTCAAAGTTCAGTGAGTTTAAATCTCCGCCCCATTGAGGCATCGGCATGTTGTAGAAATGCTCAAGTGATTTCAAGCGGAAATCAAGCATCCATTGAGGCTCTTCTTTCATGCGAGAAATTTCTTCTACGATTTCTTTTGTCAATCCGCGCTCTGAACGGAAAATGGAAACGTCCTTGTCGTGAAAACCATACTTGTATTCACCAATATCAGGCATTTTTTTAGCCATCCATTTTCACTCCAATCCTTTTAATTGCCGCCTTCTTCTTTTGCGACTCCTTTTTCAAGTGCTTTCCATGACAGGGTTGCACATTTGATACGGGCTGGGAATTTTGAAACGCCTTGAAGAGCTTCAATATCCCCGAGATCTATAGAATCATCATATTCATTCCCTTGCATCATATCCGAGAAAATCTTAGACATGGAAAGGGCTGTTTCGATATCTTTCCCTTTAATCGCCTGAGTCATCATCGAAGCGGATGCCATTGAAATGGAACAGCCTTCCCCTTCAAATTTCGCATCTTCCACGATGTCTCCGTCAAGCTTCATTGTCAGCCTGATTCGGTCGCCGCATGTCGGATTGTTCATATCCACGACGATGCTGTCATTCAAAACCCCTTTGTTGCGCGGGTTTTTGTAATGATCCATAATCACCTGTCTGTACAATGTATCTAAGTTTGCATTAAAAGACATTTGTAAAATACTCCTTTGTCTTTTGAAGAGCTTCCACAAGCTTATCAATCTCTTCCTCTGTATTATACAGATAAAAGCTTGCTCTTGCAGTAGCAGTTACATCCAGCCATTTCATCAGCGGCTGCGCGCAGTGATGGCCCGCTCTGACAGCGATCCCTTCCGCATCAAGTACGGTTGCCACATCGTGAGGATGAACATCATCAAGATTAAATGTGACAAGCCCGGCACGCTCTTCCGGCCCGTAAACCGTTACGCCGTCAAGCTGGCGGAAGCGTTCAAGCGCATAAGCTGCAAGCTTGTGCTCGTGGCGGGAAATCTCATCGAGACCGATTTCCTCGAGAAAATCAATTGCGGCGCCAAGGCCGATTGCTCCTGCAATAATCGGCGTACCCGCTTCGAATTTCCACGGAAGCTCTTTCCAAGTTGATTCATAAAGCCCGACAAAGTCGATCATTTCACCGCCGAATTCGGCAGGCTCCATGTTTTCCAGCAGGGCTTTCTTTCCGTACAGCACACCAATACCGGTAGGTCCGCACATTTTATGGGAAGAAAGCGCAAAGAAGTCACAATCGAGATCCTGCACGTCAATTTTCATGTGAGGCGTGCTTTGCGCACCGTCCACCACAATAACAGCCCCATTGTCATGAGCGATTTTCGCCATGTCTTTAATCGGGTTGATCGTACCGAGGACGTTAGATACATGGGACACTGCAACAATCTTTGTATTGCTTGTGACCGTCGTTCTTACGTCATCCAAAGAAATCGTTCCGTCTTCCTGCAGCGGAATATATTTTAATGTGGCGCCAGTCGCTTTGACAGCCTGCTGCCACGGAATGATATTCGCATGATGCTCCATGTAGGTGATGACCACTTCATCACCCGGTTTCAGGTTGGCGTGCGCATAGCTTAACGCCACCATATTCAGTGATGTGGTCGTGCCTTTTGTGAAAATAATCTCAGCCATTGACTTCGCGTTAATAAACTTGCGGACTTTTTCACGCGCTCCTTCATAACCGTCTGTCGCTCTGGTTCCAAGTGTATGGACGCCCCGGTGAACATTGGAATTGTATTGATTATAATACTTATCCAGTGTTTCAATGACAGCACGCGGCTTCTGGGAAGTCGCCGCGCTGTCGAGATAAACGAGATCATGTCCGTTCACTTGCTGATGAAGGATCGGGAACTGTTCACGAATATCCGTGATATTCATTACTTCACTTTCCTTTCGATAACAGAAACCAATTGTTTCTTAACGCCCTCAATCGGAAGTTCGTTTACTACCGGCGCAAGGAATCCGTAGATGACTAAGCGTTCTGCTTCTTCTTTCGCAATTCCGCGGCTCATCAGGTAGTAAAGCTGAATAGGGTCAACACGGCCGACAGATGCCGCATGTCCTGCAGTTACATCGTCTTCGTCAATTAAAAGAATAGGGTTTGCGTCTCCGCGTGCTTTTTCACTGAGCATCAGCACACGTGATTCTTGCTCTGCATTCGCTTTAGAAGCGCCATGTTCGATTTTGCCGATTCCGTTAAAGATAGAAGAAGCGGAATCCTTCATCACACCGTGCTTTAAGATATATCCTTCTGAAGCTTTACCGAAATGGATGATTTGTGTTGTAAAGTTTTGTGTTTGCTCTCCTCTACCGACAACAACTGTTTTTGTATCGCCGTATGTGCCGTCACCGTAAAGGTTTGTTGTGTTTTCGGAAATCGTGTCGCCGTCGTTCATAAGACCGAGAGCCCACTCAATTTTGCTGTCGCGCCCGCGCGCAGCACCGCGGCGGTTAACATAAGTTGTCACACCGCTGGACAGATTATCCACCGCACCGTATGTCACGCTGGCATTATCACCTGTGATGACCTCACTGATCATATTGAAGACAGCGTCTTTCGGGTTTACAGTGCTGATGTAGTTTTCAACATACGTTACAGAGCTGTGATCTTCAGCCACAATCAGCACGTGGTTGAAGAGAGCCGTATCGTTGCTTTCGTGGACATAAACAGCCTGAACCGGCGTCTCCACCTGGACATTTTTCGGAACATAAAGGAATGCTCCTCCGTTAACAAGAGCCGCGTGAAGCGCAGTTAATTTATGCTCATCAACCTTCACGCCGTCCTTCATAAAGTATTTCTCCACCAAGTCGGTGTGCTCGCGTGCGGCAGTCAGAATATCAGTGAAGATGACGCCTTTGTCTTTCAATTCTTGAGAAAGAGAAAGGTATGCCGGCGTCTGGTCACGCTGTACGTATAATGTTTTATCTTCGTTTTCAACATCGATCAGCGCTTTTACTTCATCAGTCAAATCTTCCAATGAAGAAAGCGGTTCGTTATCAACTGTATGCTTCGCAAAATTCGTGAAGTTCCAGTTTGTGATTTTTGTTTTGTCAGGCTTCGGCATCGGCAGATCCTCAGCTTGTTCAAGAGCCTGTAAGCGCAGGTCTTTCAGCCAGGCAGGTTCTTGATGCTTTTCGGAAAAGCTTTTGAGATACTCCTGATCTACGGATAGTTTTGTATCTAGTGTCATGTTAATCCCCCTAACGCTTACGCTTCTTGGCCTACAGTTTCGTCTTCAATACCAAGTTCTTGTTTAATCCAGTCATAACCTTCTGCTTCGAGACGCTGTGCAAGTTCTGCACCGCCGGATTTTACAACGCGGCCTTGCATCATAACGTGAACAACATCCGGAGTGATGTAGTTTAACAGGCGCTGATAGTGCGTGATCATCAGGCAGCCGAAGTTTTCGCTGCGCATTTTGTTGATCCCTTTAGATACAACTTTCAGAGCATCAATGTCAAGACCTGAGTCGATTTCATCAAGGATGGCGATTCTCGGTTCAATCATCATTAATTGAAGGATTTCGTTGCGTTTTTTCTCTCCGCCTGAGAAGCCTTCGTTAAGGTAGCGCTGAGCCATTTCAGGGTCCATTTCAAGGAACTCCATGTTTTCGTCCATTTTGCGGATGAATTTCATTAGAGAAATTTCATCGCCTTCTTCTCTGCGCGCGTTGATTGCTGAACGAAGGAAGTCGGCATTTGTCACACCGCTGATTTCACTAGGGTACTGCATCGCAAGGAATAAACCTGCCTGCGCGCGCTCGTCCACTTCCATCTCCAGTACATCTTTGCCGTCAAGCGTGATGCTGCCTTTTGTTACTTCATACTTAGGATGCCCCATAATAGCAGCTGAGAGAGTGGATTTACCAGTTCCGTTCGGACCCATTACTGCGTGGAACTCTCCGCCTTTTATTTCAAGGTTTACACCCTTTAAGATCTCTTTCCCTTCGATTTCAACGTGAAGACCTTTGATCGTTAATGTTGAAGCAGCCATATCTATACCTCCAAAAATATATAATCATTATTCTCATTTTATTCTCATTCTAATTTTATAACAAATGAAAAGTAAATACAACTTTTTATCGTGCCTTGCACATTTCTCAAGTTTAACAAAGATCAGCACTTTATTAAAGCGATTGAAAAAGAAAAAGAGTGGATTCCCACCCTTTTTTAGAAGATTGATTTTCTCAATAAGCTCCCGCAGAAATCCGCTTGCTCTTTGCATAATCAAGCTCTCTCTGCCGCTCTACTTTCATTCTTGTTTCCAGCCGGCGTCCGTATTCCTCGTATCCAATTCCGTGAGACAGCTGCATCGCTTTTTCCATTTCTGACGTATAATCGAGGTTCAGTCTATCCTGGCTGTTGCAAATAATGAATCAATCCCTTCATTTATTTGCTTCTATTGTATCAGCGCTCTGATGGATGCCGCAAAAAGGATATGGCTTGAAATAGCGGCAGATGAGACGAAAGCATCCTTTTAGAACAAATGAGAATCGTTTTTCGGAATATTCCTTCTCTTAATGCGTGGTGTTTCCGAATTCCTCTATGCACTGCTGTACAACTGTCACACCCTGGCTAAGAGCCGCTCCGCCTCCAAACGCCGCTGCCACACTGACAGCTTCGAGAATATTCTCTTCTGTCGCTCCCTCATCCAGACAGCCTTTTGTATGATAGATCATACAATATTCATCCTGGGCATTGATGGCGATTCCAAGGGCGATCAGCTGTTTTTCTCTTTCAGTCAGTGAGTTTCCGGCAAAGCATTGTTCAGTAAACTCGTTGAACTTTCTCCCCATCAGCGGCATCTTTTGTTCGAATGTGCCTAGACCTAATTTATATTGTTTTAGCGCGTCCTGCATGCTTCCTCTGTCTTGATTCAAAGAAAATCCCTCCATCTGTTTAACATTCCTTTTTATTATGAACAGCTTTTAGGAAAATACCCGAAAAAAACCCCGGATTTCTCATCCGGGGTTTCAGTCTTATTCAGATACAGGAAGCACAGCTCCGTCGTATTTTTTCTCGATGAAGTCTTTGATCTTTTTAGAGTGAAGAACTTCCATCAGCGCTTTAATTTTGTCAGAATCTTCTTCGCCTTTTCTTACTGCGATGATGTTAGCGTATGGGTTGTTTTTCGTTGCTTCCACTTCAATCGCGTCTTTTTTAGGATTTAATTTACTTTGGATCGCATAGTTTACATTGATGAAGACCGCGTCTCCTTCTTTGTTATCATATGCTTTTGCCGTTAATTCAGGCGCTACCTTTTTGAATTCAAGGTTTTTCGGGTTGTTCTTAATGTCTTTCAATGTTGCGTCAACTGTTTCGACTTTAGAATCAAGTGTGATTAATCCAGCATTTTCAAGCATTGCAAGCATACGGCCTTGTTCAGCGACGTTGTTTGTCAGAATAATGGTCGCACCGTCTGGAAGGTCTTTCAGTGACTTGTATTTTTTAGAGTAAATACCGAATGGCTCTAAGTGAACAGCACCGGCATTCACAAGTTTGTAATCTGTGTTTTCTTTCATTTCTTGGTCAAGGTAAGGAATGTGCTGGAAGTAGTTCGCATCCACTTCTTTATCAGCTAAAGCTTTGTTGTACATCTTGTAATCACTAAGCACTTTCACTTTCAGCGTGTAGCCTTTTTCTTTCAACAGTGGTTCAGCTTCTTTTAAAATTTCCGCATGCGGTGTTTTTGTCGCAGCAACGACAATTTCTTTCTTGCCGGATTCGGCGTTATTCGAACCGCAGGCAGCCATAACTCCTGCAAATACAAACAGTAATGCACCTAAAAATAGTTTTTTCAATGTAAATCCTCCCTTATCGTTTGTCTATAATATTTGTTATAACATCACCGATGATTTGAATAATAAACACGATGATTAAAATAAACACAGTAGCAACGAAGGTCACATCAGTATTATTCGACTGATAGCCTTCTACGTACGCAAGGTTTCCAAGGCCGCCTGAACCGATGGCTCCGGCTATTGCCGTTGAGCCGATCAAAGCGATCGCCGTAACCGTGATACCAGAAATAAGAGCCGGCATAGATTCCGGAAGCAGCACTTTGAAAATAATCGTAGACGTCTTAGCCCCCATTGATTTAGCGGCTTCAATAACACCTTTATCCACCTCACGGAGCGCGATTTCAGCAAGGCGCGCGTAAAACGGTGCCGAGCCGATAACCAGCGCCGGCAATGCGGCGTTTGGCCCTAAGATTGTGCCGACCAAAAACTTCGTAAATCCTAGCAGTAAAATAATTAAAATAAGGAACGGAATCGACCTGAATATGTTGACAACGGCCGCAATCACAGAGTTGATCGTTTTATTCTGCCAGAGGCTCCCTTTACTTGTCAGAAAGAGCAGCAAGCCGAGAATCACCCCGATGACAAAAGCAAACAGCAAAGAGATCAGCGTCATATAAAGGGTTTCATATGTCGCGTTCCACAATTCTGTTAAATCAACGTTCGGGAAGTATTTTTCAAACATTCGTGATCACCTCTGCTTTCACCTGTTTGTCATTAATAAACCCGATCACGTTTTGCACTTCTTCCTCGTCTCCGTCAATATGGATAAACAGTGAACCGTAGGCTCCATCCTTCGTCTGCGAGATTTTCCCTTGCAGAATATTGACGCTGACATTAAAGTTTCTGATCATCTCTGTAATCAGAGGCTGTTCAGCCGAATCACCGACAAATGTGAGCTGAACCATTTTTCCTGATGCTGTTTCATCAAGAAGGTGCTGAAGCGTTTCTTTCGTTTCTTCCGGCTCTGTCACCTGCTGAACAAACCGTTTTGTCATGTCTTCCTTCGGGTTTTTGAAGACATCGAGAACTTCGCCTTCTTCCACAACCTTTCCGTTTTCCATGACAGCGACTCTGTTGCAGATTTTGCGGATCACATGCATTTCGTGCGTGATCAGCACAATTGTCAAACCGAGTCTATCATTAATATCGGACAA
Organism: Bacillus sp. RHFS10; assembly: GCF_016757475.1. Classification (NCBI taxonomy): domain Bacteria; kingdom Bacillati; phylum Bacillota; class Bacilli; order Caryophanales; family Bacillaceae; genus Bacillus; species Bacillus sp. RHFS10. The sequence continues at coordinate 882,065 of NZ_JAESPO010000002.1, read as the reverse complement.
TAGATCCAAAATTGAATCTGTCGTTTGCGGATCTAGTGCTGATGTCGCTTCATCACAAAGGAGAACCTTCGGATTGTTTGCGAGCGCTCTGGCGATTCCGACACGCTGCTTTTGTCCGCCGCTCAGCTGAGACGGATAAGATTTTTCTTTTCCTTCTAAACCTACCAGTTTAATCAGTTCATTGGCGCGCTTGATACGCTCGCTCTTTTTCACCCCGGCAATTTCCAGAGGAAACATGATGTTATCTCTGACGGTCCGCGACCAAAGCAAATTGAAGTGCTGGAAAATCATGCTGATGTCATGGCGTGCGTTTCTTAACCCGCGTCCGTTTACTTCATTAATCTTGGTTCCCGCCACTTCCACGGTTCCTGAGGTTGGTTTCTCAAGGCCGTTCAGCAGACGGATTAAGGAACTTTTACCAGCTCCGCTATATCCTATAATTCCAAAAATCTCACCTTTTTTAATGGAAAGCGAGACATTTTGGACAGCATTGACATCTCCATGTTTCGACTTATACACTTTTGAAACATCTTGAAGATTGATCAAAGCAATCACCTGCCTTAACACTATTCTAAGAAATCTTCCGGGGTTTTCTGCAAAAGAAAAACCTTTCTGCACACTTGAGCAGAAAGGCTTATATAAAATGCCTTTCTCTCATCTTTCAAAGCTGAACGCTTCGTGTGAATTGGCACCATTTCAACAGTGTTGATGGTTGCCGGGCTTCATAGGGCACTTCCCTCCACCTCTCTTGATAAGAGAAATATATAGTCTTTTTCGTCCGGAAATTCTTAATGTAGAATAGCATGGCGGATGATTGCATGTCAATAAAATAAATGATGTCAACTTTTACTATTATAATAATTTGCTATTTTTTAATTATTCACAATCCTCTGAAAAAAACCATTCGTCAGCCAGAGAATCGCTTCAAGCTTTAACAGGGCTCTGAAGGACCCCTTGACTTTTAGGCTTCCGCTCTGAATCAGATGCTGAAGGGAAATGTCTCCGTGCAATAAATGAATGATTTCGGATTGGTTTCCGTAAAAGGTCAGGTTGGACGGTTGGCGCGGAGAAATTTTTTTCATTTCTCCCTGTTCGTTTATTGAGACGGTTAAGGCTTCTGTTTCTCCTTGGAAGGTAATAAGCAATGTTGAAGCGCTCAAAAGGGGTTTTAAAAACAGATGCTGATACTCATCTTCCAAAACTTCCGCTTTCTCCATATGTACAACCTCCTATTTGTTGGTCATACATAGACATTTCTCTCTCTGGCGCACGAACCCCTTTATAAAACGAACGACAATTTCATTGGAATGCGCTGAGAAATATGTCATAAATGGGATGCGGAAGATGATTTTTGTTTGATCAGCTCATATAAATAAGAAACGGAATGAAACGCATATCCTCTTTCAACCACTTTTCCTCCTTTAAACAGCAGAAAACAAGGGACGCTTTCAATTTGATAGGCTTTTGCGAATGTCGGAGAGTAATTGACATTGTTTTGATAGAAGGCGACATCAGGCAGCATTTCTTTCACCACTGTCAGCATTTTGCTTGCAAGCTGGCAAGTGCCGCAAAACGGAGTATATAAATACAGAAGATACACATCATCAGCAATGTGCTCAAGCTCGTGTTCCTGGAGTTCTTTCATGCTATACACCTCGGGACTTTCTTTCAAGAAAAATAGTATGGACATTCAGATTCGCGCGCAGCAATACAGAGGCGACGTGGTGTCTGGGCGCAGCCGCCACTTCTTTATAGGCTCTGTCGATATGCAGATGGCAGGCTTCGTTAAATTCTCTTTTCAGTTGTTTTCTCAATTTCTCGCCTGATTCGTCAGCATCCACTAATATATAGACGTCTTTATCATAAAGCTCGTCAGCCAATTCCTCAAGCCTCAGCTGGCTGATTGTTCCGTTTGTGCAGATAATGCGCACCGGTTCATCCAGGACGCTTTCGATTTTCTCTTTATCTGATTTCCCTTCGACAATCATAACCTTTTCCAGCTCATCCATCTTCATCTTCTTCACCTGCCGCGTCAAATTTGAAACGTTCAGATTGTAAAAGAAGGCAGTGAAATTCACCGCCAACATTAACACCAGCCGTTTTCGTAGTCACAATCCACATATTTTGCGTCGTTTCCCGAGACCACATCGGCTGTCTTATAAAATTTCTCATTTTCAAAGGAATAACCGGACTTAAGCTCATATTCATTCATGCTTGTCATTTGGCCGATCCTCTCATTTTCATGATATAACGAGAGCCGGCCATGTTGAAAGCGGCCTGTCACATCATTGGTGACATCGAGCTTTTGTTTGCTGAAAGCCATATTGGACACCTCCCATAACGTTAGCGTGTCCAATTGCCTTTACAGCTATCCTGCTTTAGTCTTCCTGTGTCATCTCTTCGTATTGCTCTGCTGTCATCAGTTTTTCAATTTCAGAAGCGTCAGACGGCTCAACGACGATCATCCATGCTTTTTCGTACGGAGATTCGTTTACGAATTCCGGACTGTCATCAAGATCTTCGTTAATTTCCACAACAGTTCCGTTAATCGGCGCATAAAGCTCAGATACCGTTTTAACGGATTCAACACTGCCGAATGGCTCGTCCGCTTTGATTTCAGCGCCCACTTCAGGAAGTTCGACAAACACGATATCGCCTAGCTCGGACTGGGCAAAATGCGTAATCCCGATTCTGGCTTTTTCTCCTTCAACTTTTACCCACTCGTGTTCTCCTGAGTAACGCAAATCTTTAGGTATGCTCAATTGAATCCCTCCATTTTTTACAGCACTATAATAAGAAGATACCATACTTTTCAAAAAAAATTGACATTAAGCCCAGTTTTCTTCAAATTGGTCTTCTTTAAAACCGGCTGTCACTTTTTCGCCGTCTGTTGTAAGCGGTCGTTTGATCAGCATTCCGTCTGAAGCCAGCAGTTCAAGCTGTTCGTCCTCCGACATGTGATACAGCTTTTCCTTGAGATTGAGCTCGCGGTATTTCATGCCGCTCGTGTTGAAAAATTTTTTGAGATCCAGTCCGCTTTTTTCATAAAGCGCTTTTAGTTCTTCTTTGCTTGGAGGCTGCTCTGCAATATGTATTTCGTTGATTTCTTTTCCATGCTCTTCAAGCCATTTCTTTGCTTTGCGGCACGTTCCGCATTTAGGGTACCAGTAAAAAGTTAACGACATCTTCTTCCCCCTCAATAAAATAATCGAGGTTATTTTAACACAGTTTGTTTTAAAAACCTAAAACAGTGCTTCTTTGAAAGGGCTCCGCATGCGGAGCCCTCAAATTGTTGACAAAATCCTAAAACGGGTTTTGTTTTAGGATTTTGTCATCTATTCAGCGTGATTGAAAACCCTTGTAGTCTAGGAAGGACGAGCATTGGCAGACTTTCACAGGATGTGATGACGGCGGTGTTTAGGCAGGACGCCTAAGCATTTAGCCGCCGTTCCTTTCGTCATTCGTGAGCACCAACGCGCAGGACTGACAACGAATGCGAGGGTTTGTCGACACGCTGAGAGCTCCGCGCATGCGGAGCTCTTCGCCAATCAGACAATATATTTTTCAGCCTCAAAAACGCCCGCTGCCGCTTCGCGTTTTTTCTGAATCACGTTTTTAGGTGTTACGCGCGTCAGCTTGCGCAGAGCGGAAAGCATCATGCGGAGTGAATCTCCTTCTTCCATTGCGATGAGGGATTCCTTCGCGTGCGCTTCAATTTCGTTAAAGGCCTCCTGAACGAAAATTTCAGTATACAGCACCTTTTGCGCCGCTTTTTCTCCGCCTTGCGCGGCAATGGCCTTTTCCGTTCTCAGCACGGCTGACTCCATCGCGTACACATTGTTGACGATGTCCGCGACGTTGACGAGAATTTCCTGTTCGCGATCGATGGCTTTCCCGTATTTTTGCGCGGCGAGACCGGCGGCGAACAGCGCGATTTTTTTAGCTTGTTTGACAATATATTTCTCCTGCTCTAAAACGCCGCTGCCAGGCTCTTCAGGCATAAGCATCATGAGTTCTTCTTGGAGCGTTTGCGCTTTTTCAAATAGAGGCAGTTCGCCTTTAAGCGCTTTTTTCAGGAAGGTGCTTGGCACGATTAACCGGTTGATTTCGTTTGTCCCTTCAAAAATCCGATTGATCCTTGAATCCCTATAGGCTCTTTCCACTTCGTACTCCTGCATAAAACCGTAGCCTCCATGAATCTGCACGCCTTCATCAACGATATAATCAAGCGTCTCGGAGCCGAATACCTTATTAAGAGAGCATTCGATGGCATATTCGGCAATCGACTTGGCAATTTGGCGGCCGTCCTTGAGATCTTCGGCCGTAAACTGGCTCATATTGTCTTCAAACAGCCCGACGGTTCTGTACACAGAGCTTTCCATCGCGTACAGCCTTGATGCCATTGTCGCGATTTTTTCCTGTGTCAGCGAAAAGCCCGCAATCGGCGTTTTAAATTGGCGGCGCTGGTTCGCGTATGCCGCGGACAGCTCGATCACCCGCTTAGATGCGCCGATTGAACCAACCGCCAGCTTGTAGCGGCCGATATTTAGAATATTAAAGGCGATAACATGCCCTTTGCCGATTTCGCCAAGCAGGTTTTCCTTTGGCACTTCAGCTTGATCTAAAAGGAGGGTTCTTGTCGATGACCCTTTGATCCCCATTTTCTTTTCTTCCGGACCCGTAGATACACCCGGGAAATCTTTTTCTACAATAAAGGCTGAGAACTTTTCGCCGTCCACCTTAGCGTAAACAACAAATACATCAGCAAAGGCAGAGTTGGTAATCCACTGTTTTTCCCCGTTTAACACGTAATGCGTACCCGCTTCATTCAGCACGGCTGTTGTTTTTGCTCCAAGGGCATCAGATCCGGAGCCCGGCTCAGTCAGTGCATAAGCCGCGATCTTTTCGCCTGAAGCGAGCCCGGGCAAATATGTTTTCTTTTGTTCTTCTGACCCGAAAAAGACGATCGGCAATGATCCAATGCCGACATGCGCGCCATAAGAAAGCGAAAAGCTTCCCGCACGCGAAAATTTTTCAGTGATGAGTGCCGAGCTGATTTTATCAAGACCGAGCCCTCCGTACTCCTCTGGCACATCGGCGCCAAGAAGCCCGAGTTCGCCCGCTTTCTTTAATAGCCTGACGGAATGCTCGAATTGATGGTTTTCGATGTCATCTATATGAGGGAGCACATCTTGCTCGATGTAGTCCTCTGTTGTTTTCGCAATCATTTTATGCTCGTCAGTTAAATCCTCCGGTGTATACATTTGATCGTATGAGATATCCTCGATTAAGAAACCGCCGCCTTTTTGTACTTCAGCCGCTTTTTTTGCCATTTATTTTTCCCCCTTTAGCATAATTCAAATACACCGGCCGCTCCCATCCCGCCGCCGATACACATTGTGACGACTCCAAATTGCTCGTTTCTCCGTTTCATTTCATGAATCAGTGAGAGTGTAAGCTTTGTTCCCGTACAGCCAAGCGGGTGTCCAAGCGCGATTGCGCCCCCGTTGACATTCACTTTTTCTTCGTCAATGCCGAGTTCTCTGATGACTTGAATGGCTTGTGATGCAAAAGCTTCGTTCAGTTCAAACAAGCCGATGTCCTGCAGTTGAAGCCCGGCTAGCTTTAAAGCACGCGGAATGGCTTCCACCGGCCCGATGCCCATCACTTCCGGAGGCACGCCGCCTACTGCAAAGGAACGGAATTTCACAAGCGGCGCCAAACCCAACGCATCCGCTTTTTCCCGATCCATCAGCATAACTGCCGCCGCTCCGTCACTCGTCTGCGAGGAGTTGCCCGCAGTAACCGTTCCATCAACGGAAAAAGCCGGGCGCAATGTCGATAAAATGTCTGTCGTCGTTTTCGGGCGAACGCCTTCATCTTGGGAAAAGACAAACTGTTTTTCCCGCGGCTTATGGTTGTCTCCGACTTCTGTCACCGTCACTTCGACGGGCACAATCTCATCTTTAAATTTCCCCTCTGCAAGGGCTTTGGCCGCGTTCTGGTGGCTGCGAACGGCAAACACATCCTGATCCTCGCGGGAAACGCCGTATTTTTTCGCGACCTGCTCGGCTGTGTGGCCCATGCTCATGTAATACTCCGGCGCCTTTTCTGCCAATGCGAGGTTCGGACGGGTCACATGCCCCATCATCGGTACCTGCGACATCGATTCTGCTCCGCCGGCGATCGCTGTATCGTAGGCACCGAGCATAATTTTTTCTGCCGCATATGCGATGGTCTGAAGGCCTGAAGAGCAGTAGCGATTGACTGTGACCGCCGGGACCGTGTACGGCAGCCCCGCAAGCGCGCCGATATTTCTGGCCATATTAAGCCCCTGTTCCGCTTCAGGTGTCGCACAGCCGATAATCAAGTCGTCAATATTGCCTTCGTAGCCGCCTGCCCGTTTCAGTGTTTCTTTTACGCAAATCGCTCCCAAATCATCCGGGCGAACGGTGGCCAACGATCCTTTCTTTGCTTTCCCAACCGGTGTTCTTGCACCTGACACAATGACTGCCTCTTTCATAAGCTCCCTCCTAATTCCGTAAAGGTTTACCTTTCACAAGCATATGCTGCATTCTCGCTTGAGATTTCGCCTCTCCTGCCAAACTCAAAAACGCTTCTCTCTCGATCTCCAATAAATATTCTTCATCAACCTCTGTACCGAACGGCACATGGCCGCCGGCAATAACATAAGCAAGTTTTTTCGCGATCTTGAAATCATGCTCTGATATATAACCGGACAGCTTCATTTGCTCCGCGCCAAGCAAGAGTGCCGCATAACCGGTTTCTCCCGCCACCTTGACCTTTTCTTTTACAGGCGGCCGCCAGCCTGTATCGTATAAAGATGCGGCAAGCTGCTTCGCATCGTACAGCAGGTGGTCCTGATTCACGCTGATGGGATCCGCTTCTTTTAAGATGGTCATCTCACGAGCCTCTTGGGCGGAAGCGGACACTTTCGCCATCGCAATCGTTTCAAATGTTTTCATTGCCGCATTCATCGGATCAGGTGCGCGGCGGAGATGGTTGATGTACAGCTCTTTGTTTCCTCCTCCGCCCGGGATGAGTCCGACGCCGGATTCCACAAGCCCCATATAGGTTTCGCTTGCTGCTTGAATGCGCGCCGCCGGCAGGCATACTTCGGTTCCTCCGCCGAGCGTCATGCCAAATGGAGCGGCGACAACCGGTTTCGCACTGTATTTGATCTTCATCATCGTCTCCTGGAAACGGCGTATCACGAAATCGACTTCCAGAAAATTGTCATCTTGAACTTCCATTAAGATCATGCCAAGATTGGCGCCAACGCAGAAATTTTTCCCTTGGTTGCCGATGACAAGGCCTTTGTAGTTCCGCTCTGTTTCCTCTAATGCTTTGTTGATCATTTGAATGATATCGAGGCCGATCGCATTGCTTTTTGAATGAAACTCAAGGAGGGCCACATCATCTCCAAGGTCGATCAGGCTTGCTCCGCTGTTTTTCGCAATCACGCCGTTTGTTTCCTTGAGCGTTTGTAAATGAATTCGTTTTTTGTTTTCTTTCACAGCTCTATATTCGCCGCGGTCATAATAAAATACCGTTCCATTTTCTCTGATGTAGAAGGTTTCATTTCCTTTGTCCAGCATGTCTTTGATCCAGTCAGGCATTTTCGCTCCAAGCTGTTCAAGCTTTTCCGCCGACTGCCTGAGGCCGATGGCGTCCCACATCTCGAACGGGCCCAGCTCCCAGCCGAATCCCCACTTCATGGCTTGGTCAATCGCATGAATATCATCGGCAATCTCCCCAAGCAGTTCGGCTGAGTAAAGCAGCGTTTGAGATGTGATTTTCCACAGCAGTCTGCCAGCTCTGTCATCCGAGTAAAAAAGCGCTTTCATTTTGGCTTTTGTTCCTTTTGCCTGTTTTGCCGCTTCTAGTGACGCTGTTTTCATTTTTGTCCGTTCGCCATAAGTAAGCGTCACTGGGTCAAGCTCATAAATCGTTTTTCCTTCTTTTTTATAAAAGCCTTGGCCGGCCTTGCTTCCGATCCACCCTTGTTGCAGCATATCGTTCATGAAACCCGGCAGGCGGAATACTTCTTTCTCGTCTCCGTCCGCTTTGTCGTACACATTTCGGGCGACGTGGGCGAATGTATCGAGTCCGACAACATCAAGCGTTCTGAAGGTTGCGCTTTTCGGTCTGCCGATCAGCGGACCTGTGACCGAATCGACTTCCCCTACCTGATAGCCGCCTTTCAGCATTTCTTGGACTGTGACGAGAAGCCCGTACGTTCCAATGCGGTTTGCGATAAAGTTCGGTGTGTCTTTTGCTGTGACGACGCCTTTACCAAGGACATTTTCACCGAAGGCTGTCATAAACTTTAAAATATCAGGGTTCGTTTCCTTAATCGGAATGACCTCTAGCAGCTTTAAATAGCGAGCGGGATTAAAAAAGTGTGTTCCGAGAAAATGGGCTTTAAAATCATCCGACCGTCCTTCAGCCATCTCCTGTACTGATATGCCGGAGGTGTTGCTTGAGACGATGCTGCCAGGCTTTCGATGTTCATCTACAAGAGCGAATATTTGCTTTTTGACTTCAAGGTTTTCGACAACGACCTCAATAATCCAATCTGCTTCTTTCAGCTTTGCTGCATCATCCTCCAGATTGCCAGGTGTGATATAGGAGGTATTTTCCGCTGATGTGAGAGGAGCGGGCTTTTGTTTCAGCAGTTTTTTCATCGCCTGCCGGCTCAGCCTGCTGCGCACCTCCGAACTGTCCTTCGTCAGCCCCTTTTTTTCCTCTTCCTTTGTCAAATCGTTCGGCACAATATCAAGCAGCAGGACAGGAATGCCGATATTAGCCAAATGCGCAGCAATCCCGGAACCCATTACCCCCGATCCTAAAACGGCTGCCTTCCGAATGTGTTTGTGCATGAGATATCCCCCTTGAACATTGAATGAATAATCATTCATTTTTTGAACAAAAAAAATGAAACCCGTTTCTTCTTTCATCTTAAAAGATTTTCGCTTCGACTTCAATAGCTAATTTGTTATTTTTTTGCATGAAGCTTATAAAAGACGGGCAACTTAAACCCGGAGGTGAAGGGAATGGTGCGAGAGAAAAAAGATCCGTCTTCAGCGGCAGTCAGCGCGGCGAGCGTGAAAGGTGATGCCGGTCCGACTCAGCATTACGGCGGCGGAAAACGGACAAGTCAAAATCAGCAATATAAAAAACATAACATGGAACAATCATGACGCAGCTGCTTCCCGCGGCTGCTTTCATTTTTTCAAAATTCCTTTCAGCACAAACACTGCATTGGCAGGCCGTTCGCCAATTCTTCTCATAAAGTAGCTGAACCAGTCCGTTCCATATGGGACATACACTCGCATTCTGTACCCTTCCTTAGCCAGTTCCTTCTGCCGCTCCAGCCTGATGCCATATAGCATTTGAAACTCAAATTGTGACGCTGGGATCTGATGTTCACCCACGAACTGTTTTGTAAACGCAATGATGTCATCATCATGTGTGGCGACAGCCGTGTAGTTCCCGCTTAACAGCTGCAGTTTTATTAAACTCTGAAAATGAAGGTCTGTTCCTTTTTTGTCAGGGAATGCCACAGCCGCAGATTCTTTATAAGCGCCTTTCACAAGTCTGAGATTCGGCTTTAAGTCATGCATATTTCTGATATCTTCTGCCGCCCGGTACAAATAGGCCTGAATCACCGTGCCGAGCATTTCAAATTCCTGTTTGCATTGCCTGTAGATAGCGAGTGTCTGTTCATAATGAGAATAGTCTTCCATATCAATCGTCACAGCAACACCATATTGCCTCGCAGCGGATAGAATGGCACGCAAATGAGAAAGGGCAAGTTCTTCTGAAAGATCAAGCCCGATTGAAGTCAGCTTGAGTGAAAGCTCTGAGTCCAATTGATGCTGGGCAATGGCTTGAATGGCTTTCTTGCATTCCTCTGCGACTTGCTTCGCTTCTTTTTCTGACGCTGCATACTCGCCTAAATAATCAATGTTGCGCACAAACCGGATCTATTTAGCCTTTTGACAGCCTTAACCGCCGATTCAATTGTATCCCCCGCGACAAACCTTCGTGCTCCAAGCCGCGGCCCGTATGCTTTTGCGAACTTGGTAAGTGCTTTATTTTGAGATAAGAATAAAAATATATGTCTCAACATCCGACTCCCTCCTGCCGCCATTTTCAAAACACCTGCATATAACTCCCGGACTAAAGGAAACTATATATTGAACAGAAAACCAAAGGAGGATCACAATGGACAATCAGCAGCAATCACAAATGCCGCCTTCCGTTATTTCGACAAAAGATCATTTGTATCTGAATGACATGCTGAACTGGAATTTGCTCGCGATGAAAAAAGCGCATTTCATGGCGCAAAAGTGCCAGGATCAATCGTTAAAACAAGAACTCGACCGCGTCGGACACATGCATCATGACCACTATCAAAGAATATTAAAGCACCTGCAGCCAGGCCAACAGCGGTCCGGCTACATCCAATAAGGAGGCGCCAGAATGAATCAGCAAAATCAGAAAATCAGCAACCCGGAGACACCTGTACCGACAACTTCGGAGATGAATGACAGAGATTTCGTCAACGAACTGCTGACAACAGAAAAATATATGACAACTGCGTATTGTACAGCCTTGAACGAATTCAGCCATGAGTCTCTCTATCAGGATATTCAAACCATTTTTGATGAGTCACAAAAAACGCAAAGAAAACTGTATGACCTCATGTTCCAATATGGATGGTATTCTGTCGAAGCGGAGGATGCCCAAAAGCTGCAGCAGTCCTACCAAAAATTCCAGCAGACCATTCAGCAGCAGTCTCCTTATCAGCAATAAAATACATGAGCAAAAAGGATACGATGTGTTTCAGGGCATCGATCCTTTTTTTATGTGAAATTAGTTGACTTTTTATTAACGCTTATTTATATTTAATATATATTAATTATTTTACTATCTTAAATATAAATACAGTTTATGTAATAGAGGGGAAATGAACATGAAGAGTGCGGATCAGTTAATGTCCGATATTCAATTATCACTTCAGGCGCTCTTTCAAAAGATACAGCCTGAAATGCTGGAAAGCATGGAGAAACAAGGAATTACCCCAGCGCAGCTGTTTGTGCTGGCCAGCTTAAAAAAACACGGCAGCCTCAAAATTTCTGAAATCGCCGAGCGGATGGAGGTCAAGCCAAGCGCTGTGACGTTAATGGCAGATCGCCTTGAACAAAAAAATCTCATCACCAGAACACACAACACAAAAGACAGGCGAGTGATTGACATCAGTCTGACTGATGAAGGAGACGGAAAGTTCGAGGAGGTTTTGGCAGGCAGAAAAGCCATTATGGCGCGATACCTTTCCTTCTTGACGGAGGAGGAAATGCTTCAGGCGGCGCGTATTACAGAAAAGCTCGCACAGGCTGCAGCGGAAACGGATTGAAAAGCAAAACATGAAAAGAGGAAACGGATGAAATGAGTAATGAAGGCAAACAATCAAAACGGACGTTATTAATCACAGGCTTAATTATTGCCATGTTTTTTTCAGCTCTTGACGGTACCATTGTCGGAACGGCCATGCCGAAAATTGTCGGTGATCTGGGCGGTTTGAGCATGATGACCTGGCTGACAACTGCATATTTGTTAACATCAACAACTGTCGTTCCGATTGCCGGTAAACTGGCCGATTTATTGGGACGGCGTATTGTCTATGTATCAGGTTTGATTATTTTTATGGCAGCTTCCGCTTTGTGCGGAATGGCCAACAATATGACAGAATTGATTATTTTCCGCGGACTGCAGGGAATCGGCGGAGGCATTATGATGCCGATGGCGATGATTGTCATCGGTGACTTGTTCACTGGAAAACAACGCGCTAAATTCCAAGGGGTCTTTGGCGCGATTTACGGGCTGGCTTCAGTGATTGGGCCGCAAATCGGCGGTTGGATTGTAGACTCGCTAAACTGGAAATGGGTTTTCTATATTAACCTTCCAGTCGGAATTATTGCGGTTATTTTTATTGCCAGAGGATTGCAGGGCCGCCAGCAGACTGGTCCGATCAACTTCGATATCGCTGGGATTTTCACGATGATAGTCGGGATTGTCAGCCTCCTTCTCGCCTTAAGTTTTGGCGGAAAAGATTACGCGTGGGGTTCATGGCAGATTCTTGGCTTGTTCGCACTCGCGCTGATCGGCATTGTCAGCTTTATTATCGTAGAATCAAAAGCAAAAGAGCCGATCCTGCCAATGTATCTATTTAAAAACAGAACGTTTACATTTTTAAACTTGATCGGTTTCTTTATGAGTATCGGCATGTTTGGTGCAATTACGTTTGTTCCTTTCTTTATGCAGGGAATTGTCGGTGTAAGCGCGTCTGAATCAGGCACGATTATGACACCGATGATGATCTCAATGATTATTACAAGTATTATCGGCGGCCAGCTGGTTTTCAAAATCGGCATTAAACCGCAAATTATTACAGGCATGCTGATTATGGCCGGAGGATTCCTGCTGTTAACGACTTTGGGTCTTGATACGAGCAAGCTTGTCGCTACATCGTATATGGCGATTATTGGTCTGGGAATGGGTCTGGTTATGCCGATTCTGACACTGGCTTTACAGGAAAGCTTTTCGAAAGAAGAGCTTGGGGTTGTCACATCATCCAGCCAATTCTTCCGTTCTATCGGAGGAACATTCGGCATTACCATGCTTGGAACTGTAATGAATGCGAGATCAGGAAACTTATTAACAGATAAACTGGTGCCATATTTAGACTCACTTCCGGCACAGGCAAGCTCATTTGCCAACCAGCTAAAGAGTATGATTGATACAAATCCGCAAGGGCTGCTGCAATCACTGTTCAGTCCGGACGCATTGAAACAAATCCCTGCGGCTTTCTCATCCCATATTATGCCGATTTTAAAAACATCGTTGATGGATTCGCTCCACAGCGTGTTTTATACAGGCCTGATCTTTATCGCAGTCGGAGCCGTATTTACCTTATTCTTAAAACCTATCAAGCTATCGAATAAGAAAACGGATGAACAAGTAAAAGAGAAAGCGGCACAAGCCGTTGAATCACCTTCACATTAATAGAGCGCCCCGCGGGTCCAACCCGCGGGGTTTTTTATTCAATCATCTGAGCCCTTCCATTTCCGAAGGACCAATCCTCATCCTGATTTCCGGCCAGTATGATAAACACATCTTCTTTTCTTACACCAAGCCCGGATTGAATCCGGCTTGCGATTGAGTGGTAAAGCGCTTTTTTCTGTTCAGTTGTTCTTGAATCTTTCAACGTAAAATGAATGTATATCAGTTCATCAGTACGCTCGACCCGCAGATAAGACGGATCATAAAAAAATTCACTGTTTTCATATTGCCTGATGACTTGAAAATAGTCATCTTCCGGCACATTGATTTCTTCGATCATCGATTGATGGATGGTCCTGCTTAGTTTTTGAAGCCACGCTTCACTTCTTCCCGCCCGTAAATGAATCTGTACAAATGGCATCCCCCGCATCTCCTCTCTTTACAGCGTCTGTCCGCTGTCAATTGTGATGATTTGGCCTGTAAGTGATTCCTGTTCAACAAGCGAACAGATCAATTTGGCGACATCATCCGGTTCAGCAATACGCTGCAGCAGCAAAGCGCCGATCATGCTTTTCATTTTTTCTTCCCGGCCAGCCCACCATCTCGTTGCGACAGCTCCCGGTGCAACACCGCTCACTCTGATTTCGGGCGCTAAGGCGTGGGCCAATGATTTCGTTAAACCGTGCACCGCCGATTTTGACACTGCATAAGGCATAGATGAACCCGCCCCGGTTAACCCTGCGATGCTGCCGACATTCACGATCGCTCCAGCCTTGCTTTTTTTCATGAACGGAACCACTGCCCGCGCGCAGAAAAACATCCCTTTCACGTTGACAGCGTACAGCTCATCCCAGACATCTTCTGTCGCCGCTTCAAGATCATCCATTGGAATATGCCGTGTAATGCTGGCGTTATTGACTAAAACATCAATCGTGCCGTGCGTTTTTACGATCGAGTGAACCATGTCCTGCACTTCGCTGTTTTTTGATACATCTGCTCGTATGGAGAAGGCTTGCCCGCCATCTTTTCGAATCATTTCCACTGTTTCCTCCGCTTCGGATTGCGAACGTGAATAATTCACCGCAACAACCGCTCCGCGTTTTGCCAATTCTATGCTGGCTGCTCTTCCGATTCCTGTTGCGCCCCCTGTTACGAGAGCTATTTTGTTCATGACATTCATTGCCGCCACTCCTTGCTGTTTATGAAATTATCTTGCTGATTCCATTGTAATCCAGGTTTGGTGTTACGTATAATGATTGTTAAAGATACTTGCTATCACTCAGATTGATAGCAACAAACGAACGGAGGAATTCAAAATGGAAAGCGGAGATTTACGTGTGTTTCAAATGGTAGCCCGTGAAGGCTCCATTACGAAAGCAGCCCTGCAGCTTGGCTATGTGCAATCGAATGTCACAGCCAGAATTCAGCAATTGGAAGCTGAGCTGGGCACCATGCTGTTTTTGCGCCATAACCGGGGCATGACACTTTCTGCAAGCGGAAAGCTGCTGCTGGACTACGCCAATAAAATTATCGGCCTGCTGGATGAGGCATCTAAAGCGCTCTCATCCTCTCTCGAACCAAGCGGGCCGCTTATGATCGGCTCCACTCAGACAACCGCCGCGGTAAGGCTTCCGAAGCTTCTGGCTTCTTATTATGAAGAACATCCAAACGTCCAGCTGTCTTTAACAACAGGTCATACACAATTTCTCATTGATAAAGTTCTCCGGTATGAATTGGATGGCGCCTTTATCGGATGTGAATGCAATCATCCCGAGCTCGTGTCCTATCCTGCATTTGAGGAAGAACCAGTGGTTGTTTCAGCAGCTTCCGTATCCGATGCAGAGGAAGCCATCACAAAGCCGATTCTCGTTTACAGCACAGGCTGTTCGTATCGGGAAACACTTGAAAAATGGCTGCGCGCTGCCGGCGTCACACAGCCGGTTATTATGGAATTTGGTACGCTTGAAGCGATTATCGGCGGGGTTACAGCAGGTCTTGGCATCTCGTTGCTGCCAAGAACGGTTGTGCAAAAACACGAGGCTGAAGGGTCGATTCGCGTGTACCCGCTGCCTGAAGCTCTCAGACAGATGAAAACAGAATTTATTGTCCGAAAAGATTCGTTTATCAGCAGCGCGCTGCGGACTTTTATGGATTCCTTCGCGGCAGATCAAACGGCAGCATCACAAAAAAGCAGTCTGCTGTGATTGGCAGACTGCTTTTTAATTATTATTTGTTTCGATGCGTTTCATTTAATTCCTTAATATGCTGAATGACATCTTTAATGCCCTGCTTCGCGTCAGGATATGTCGCATTCCAATGCTTAGCTAGGGGCGGCATGCTTTTGGCTATATGCGTGTACAAAATCCATTGCTTCACTTCTTCTTTTAGCTCATTGTTTGATTCACCAAGCAGAAGCTCCGTATACTTCTCCAGCAATCCATCGAGCTGTTCCTTAAGTTTTTGTTCCATTTTCCATCTTCCTTTCGAAAAAATAGCAAGGAGCTTTCTCAAGTGAAAGCTCCTTCGCTGGCGTTTATTTATCCATGTGATGTAAAAGCCGCTTCCCGGACAATGCATCTGCCCCTGCCATGAGGGATGCAAAGAGGCGTTCCGAACAGCGGGTCCTGTGTGACCTGACAGTTCATAGAAAACACATTTTGCACAAGATCACAAGTGATGACTTCTTCCGGACGGCCTTCAGCATAAATTTGTTTATCTTTTATAGCCACAAGATGATGCGCATAGCGGCACGCCAAGTTTAAGTCATGGAGAACCATAACAATCGTCCGCTCTTCCTTTTCATTCAGCTCAAACAGCAAATCAAGAATTTCAATTTGGTGCGTCATGTCCAAATACGTCGTCGGCTCATCCAGAAGGATAATATCCGTTTCCTGTGCAAGCGTCATTGCGATCCAAGCCCGCTGGCGCTGTCCTCCTGACAAAGAATCGACGGCGCGGTCAGCCATGTCCTCAAGTTTTGTTGCTTTAAGCGCTCTCTCAACTGCTGCCTCATCCTCTTTTGACCACTGTTTCAGCCAGTTTTGATAAGGATATCTTCCTTGCTTCACCAGCTGGTGCACCGTCAGCCCCTCTGGAGCCGAAGGACCCTGCGGCAGGATAGCGAGTTCTTTTGCGACTTCCTTCGTTGGAAGCTTGGCAATCGCTCTTCCTTCCAGCAGCACTGAACCGCCTCTCGGCTTCATCAGACGCGCTAATGAACGTAAAAGTGTCGATTTTCCGCAGCCATTACTGCCAATAAATACGGTAATTTCACCTTTTGGAATGGTTAAATTCAACTCATCAATAATAACGGCATCCCCGTATCCTAAGCTCAGCGTTTCTGTAGAAATTGCACTCATACCCATAACCGCTCCTTTTTGCTGGCTTTTTAGCAGCACTATGTATTGCACGTTTTCTATATACATGCGTGTTAAGTCAATTGTCATCAATGCAAGTGATTCGATATTCAGCCATTTGATATGCTCATATATCCCTCATTGTAGCAGAAAACAATGACTTTGAAAATCATTTTCAATTAGTTTTTTGGACATAATTGGGGGTTATGGGTTTTTTATCACAGGATTATTTCTTAATTTCTCTTATTGAGCCATTCTTCAGCTTTAGTTTTAAGTCGATATGGTCATAATGGCTGTCCAAATTAAACGCTGCCAGCACACTGTGTATCACTTCTGATTCAGCCATATGATCTGTCACGGAAAGCTCGCTCAGGATCATTTTCATCTCATCCAATGCTTCTTCCCCCTCCTGGTTTACGCCAGAGAGCTTATCCTGTATTTCCGCTATTTCACGAGTTTCATTTTTTGAATATACACCTTCATAACGATCATGCTCTCCATCCCCGTAACTCACCCGAAGCGAGAAATCGCTGTAAGGAACAGACTTCAGTTGGGTGACGGCTGTATTTTCTCCTTTTGCCTGCTGCTGGTCTTCATTGAGACGGCAGCCCGCAATCAGAACCACTGCGAGGCAAATAGCCCCGGCTGCTCTGATTAAATGCATATGTTTCCCCCCCTGTAGGATCCCATTTGTTTTAGGTATGTCCCGAGAATGAAATCCTCATTCAGAGAAGAATTGAAAAAGCCGAGGCGTATGACGCCACGGCTTTTCTTTAAGATTCAGTCATTTGCAAAAAGATTTCCGCGTCCCGCACAGCCAGCTTGATGGCATTCTCCCAAAAATCGCGCTTCGTAATGTCAGCGCCCAAATGCTTCATCGCCAAATCCTCCACGGTCATAGAAGCCGTATCTCGCAATAGCGCGATATACTTCTCTTCGAACACGTTTTTTTCTTCAAGCGCCAGCGCATAAATGCCGAGAGAAAACAGATAACCGAACGTATAAGGGAAATTGTAAAACGGCACCCTCGTGATATGAAAGTGGAGCTTCGACGCCCAAAAGAGCGGATGATACTCTCCTAACGCATTGCAGAATGCCTCTTTTTGCGCCTCCTCCATCAGCTCATTCAGACGGTCTGCCGGTACTGCTCCCCGCTTTCGTTCTTCGTGAAACCTCGTTTCGAATAGGAATCTGGCATGGATATTCATGAAGAAAGCAACGCTTCTTTGCACTTTATCCTCGAGAAGGACAAGCTTTTCTTCCTTCGTCTCCGCCTGCTGAACAGTCGCGTCTGCCACAATCATCTCGGCAAACGTTGAAGCCGTTTCCGCGACGTTCATGGCATAGGATCGGTTTAACGGCCTGACGTTGAGCATCGCTTCCTGATGGAACGCGTGCCCGAGCTCATGGGCAAGCGTTGATACATTTGAGGCGCTTCCCGAAAATGTCATGAAAATCCGCGATTCCCCGCTGTCCGGAAAGCTCGTGCAAAAGCCGCCGACTCTTTTTCCGCTTCTGTCTTCCGCTTCTATCCAGCGGTCCCGAAACGCTTTTTCTGTGAAAGCGGACAGTTTTTTGCCAAACGTGGAAAATTGGCTGACAATGACATTTGCGGCTTCATCATATGAATAAACCTTTCCATCAGACCCAATTGGGGCCTCAACATCGTACCAGCTGAGCTTTTCAAGACCGAGCATGGACGCTTTCCGGTTCAGAAACTGAACGAACGGCTGCTTGTTTTCGGTGATGACCTGCCACATCGTATCCAGTGTTTCTTTTTTCATCCTGTTGATTTGCAGCGGCTCCTTCAGGACATCCTCCCAGCCGCGCGCGTGATAGGTTTCAAGCCGGAATCCCGCCAAATGATTCAGCGTGCTGCTAAAAATATCCTGCTTGCTTTTCCACGCTTGATGCAAACGTTCATATATTGTTTTTCTGACAGCACGGTCTTGATGAGCCAGCATATTTTCAGCCTGACCGACAGACAATGGCTTGTTCCCGCCATTTTCCTCATACGGGATCGTCATTTTCCCAACAACCATATTGTATAAGTCACTCCAAGCGTGATATCCGTCCACCGCAAGGTTTCCAATCAGTTTTTCTTTACCGGGGCCGAGCTTTTCGGCAACCCTCTGTCTTCTTTCATTTAATATGTACGATACATCGCATAATCCGGGTTTTGTTAACAATTCATTCCACACGTCTTGTTCAATGTCCACAAGCTTATGATCTAATGTGACGAGAGAGGACTGAAAATCTGCAGAAAGCTGATGCATCAGCGATTTATACTCATTAGCCTTGTGATCACTGATATTTTGAGCCTGAAGACAAGCGACAAAAGCGCCGGCCTGCTGAAGCTTGACGGATACCTGTTCGAATACATCTAGTATTGCCGTCAGCGCTTCAGCCTCTTCAGACGATTCGGGCACCTGGAACGCATCAGTCATGTCTTGAAATGCACGCAGGCTTTGTGACAGTTTTTCGATATATCCCTTGAATTCTTCTGACTGGCTCCCGCCCTTAAAAAATGAATCAAGATCCCATCTTTGGTCTACCCCTTGCAGCGCCATAACATAAAACCCCTTTCCTTCTTTCGTTTTATTATAGAATAATTCTGATTTATTGTATAAAAATTCTTTTATAAGCGTCATTTTCCGTTCATGATTGTACAATAGCTGTAGCAGTTACATGAGGAGGTTTATGATGAATAAAAAAATCGCAATCGTAACAGGAGCGTCAAAAGGCTTTGGCCAGCTGGCAGCCGTAAAGCTCGCCAAGTCATTTTTCGTGATTGCCACAACAAGACAGCCTGAGAAAGCAGAAGAGCTTCGGGAATTGGCCGCAGCACACAATGTGGCTGATTCTATTCATATTACCGCTCTCGATGTCACAGATGAGCAATCCATCGCCTCATTTGGAAAAGCCGTTAGCGCTTACGCCCCCATTGATCTTCTCGTCAACAACGCAGGAACGGCTTACGGGGGATTTGTCGAGGATGTCCCGATGGAACATTTCAAACAACAATTTGAAACGAATGTCTTCGGAGTAATTCATGTGACAAAAACCGTTCTGCCTTACATAAGAAAGCATAGCGGAGCAAAGATTATAAACATGAGCAGCATCAGCGGTCTGACCGGATTCCCCGCGCTGTCGCCTTATGCCTCTTCCAAGCATGCATTGGAGGGTTTTTCTGAGAGCCTGCGTGCGGAGCTGCTTCCGTTCGGTATCCACACCGCATTGGTCGAGCCTGGCTCATACAAGACATCGATCTGGTCAACCTCTTTATCACATTATATGTCGGTGCCTGCTGACGATTCAGCCTATCATCAATACTACAAAAAGATCCTTTCCTACGTTGAAAAAAACGCAGATGAAAGCGGAGATCCTCAAGAGGTTGCCGACCTCATATATCAATTGGCGACAAAACAGCATCTAAAGAAATTGCGATACCCGATCGGAAAAGGCATCAAGCTCACCTTGTTATTCCGATCGCTTTTTCCTTGGTCTGCATGGGAGTCTATCCTAAAGAAAAAACTATTCAGTTCATCTAAATTATAATTATTATAATTTAGTATTGATTTTTAATTAATACGTGGTATAATTAAATTAACAGATCACAAGGAGGACGTTATCTTATGAAAACTGAAAACGCAAAAACAAATCACACGTTAGTTGAGAATTCAATGAACACACAATTATCAAACTGGTTTCTTTTATACTCTAAGCTCCACCGTTTCCATTGGTATGTGAAAGGGCCGCATTTCTTTACATTACATGAAAAATTTGAAGAACTGTATGACCATGCGGCGGAAACACTCGATACCATTGCTGAACGCCTGCTGGCGATCGGCGGCCAGCCTGTTGCCACATTGAAAGAGTACACTGAGCATGCGTCTATCACAGACGGCGGGAACGAAACATCAGCGTCAGACATGGTACAAGCCTTGGTAAAAGACTACAAACAAATCAGCAGCGAATCTAAATTCGTGATCGGCCTGGCTGAAGAGAATCAAGACAATGCGACAGCGGACTTATTTGTCGGATTAATTGATGAAGTTGAAAAACAAGTGTGGATGCTTTCCGCTTACTTAGGATAAAAAAAGCTGAACCCTTTTCGGGTTCAGCTTTTTGATTACTCCTAGCTTGAGCTGCTTTCTGTCTGCTTGGTCAGTGTCACGTTCAAGGTTTTCGTTTTTCCGTTTCGCAGCACTTGAATTGTCGTTTTATCTCCGACTTTCAAGTCTTTGTAAAGGATCTGACGGATATCCGCGCTGCTTTCCACGTCTTTACCGTTTAGTTTGACAATGACATCCTCAGATTTAATACCTGCTTTTGCCGCTGGTGAATTTGCCTGAACTTCTTTTACATAAACACCTTTGCCCAATTGATCTCCAAACAGGCCGAGCGTATTTTCCTGATACGTTTCCGGTACTTGTGACATGTCAATCATTTGCACGCCTAAAAACGGACGATCTACCTTTCCATTTTCCAGCAGACTGTCAACAATCGGCTCGACATCATTGCTCGGGATCGCAAATCCAAGTGACTCTACGCCGCTTTCGCTCACCTTCAAACTGTTGATGCCAATGACCTGGCCGCTTGCATTGATTAATGGGCCTCCGCTGTTCCCCGGATTGATCGCTGCGTCAGTTTGCAGCACGTTCATTTCCACCGTGCCTTGTGTGGTATCCACATCAATCGTCCGGTTCAATCCGCTGATGATGCCTTGTGTCACCGTACCGGAAAACTGCTGTCCGAGCGGATTTCCGATGGCGATTACTTTTTCTCCCGTACGAAGCTGTGAAGAGTCACCGAAGCTCGCCACTTTTTTGATGTTTTTGCCGCTGATTTCCAGAACAGCCAAATCAGTAATGGCGTCGCTGCCGACAAGCTTGGCAGTCTCTGTTTCTCCGTTGTATAACGTGACAGTCAGCTTATTCGCGCCTTCAACGACATGGTTATTTGTAATGATATACGCTTTATTGCTGTCTTTTTTGAAAATAACACCTGACCCGGTTCCGCTTTCACTTTCTGAGCTGGAACCGCCTCCCGTGCCGAAAGTGTTATTTTGCGAGGTTTGGATATTTGAGATTCCGACAATCGTCGGCTCTAAATCCTCTACCATATCCGCGACGTTTGAAGCGTTCGTGATTGGTGTCGTTGTAAAATTATCTGACTGCACCTGTTTATTGGCGGAAGCGGTCTCGGTCGTCTGATCTTGATCCGACGGCAGATAAGGCGCGATCCCGAGCATCAGGCCCCCGCCGATAATCCCGCCTAAAATCGGGCTCAGCCATGCGGCTCTTCGTTTCTTTTCTTTTTTCACAGCCGTTTCTGTCTTTTCCATTTCTAAAGCGGAAGCCGTTTCTTGCCGTCCCGCTTCATACGGAACAGGCGCGTCAAGCAATTCCTGTTCAGGATGGTTAATCTGCTGCCGGTTTTCTGTATCCTGATGTTCTGTATGTGAAGATTCTGTTTGATGTTGATCGTTTTGGTCATCACGTCGATAATCCATGTTCTTACACTCCTTTAACGGTTTTTCATTTATCGTTACATATTCATCGCATGTACAAGTTCAATTGTCCCAATGATGAGGAGAAAAGCAAAGCACCAAAATAGAATATGTTTGATCATCCTGCATCTTCCTCGCTCTTTTTCTTCCTTTCTTCCCTTATACATATCATAAACAAACATTGTGGGATAAAAATGAAAAGAATATGTGAAATTATGAAAATCGCCTGCCGTATGTTAAAACTAGTTTATAATGACGTTGAAAGGATGTGAAGAGCCTTGTCATACACCATTTATCTAGTTGAAGATGAGGATAACCTCAATGAACTGCTGACGAAGTATTTAGAGAATGAGGGCTGGAACATTACATCTTTTACGAAAGGTGAAGACGCCAGAAAGAAAATGACGCCGTCTCCCCATCTGTGGATTCTCGATATCATGCTGCCGGATACCGACGGCTATACATTAATAAAAGAAATCAAAGCGAAAGACCCTGACGTGCCTGTTATTTTTATTTCCGCCCGAGATGCAGATATTGACAGAGTGCTTGGCTTAGAGCTTGGCAGCAACGACTATATTTCAAAGCCATTCCTGCCGCGGGAGCTGATTATACGTGTACAAAAGCTGCTGGAGCTCGTTTATAAGGACGCTCCGCCTATACAAAAACATGAAATCGCCGTCTCCTCGTATCGGGTCTCAGAAGACGCCCGCGAGGTTTATGATGAAAACGGAAATATCATCAATTTGACGGCGAAGGAATTTGATCTGCTGCTGTTATTTATCCATCATAAAGGACACCCATACTCTCGTGAGGATATTCTCGTTAAAGTATGGGGATATGACTACTTTGGAACAGACCGGGTCGTTGATGACCTCGTCCGGAGACTGCGCAAAAAGATGCCTGAATTGAAGGTGGAGACGATTTACGGGTTCGGCTACAGGATGATGACATCATGAAAAACAAGCCGCTCTCGTTTCAAATATGGGTTGTCATATCCGGCATCCTGTTAGCGATATCCATTTTGCTGCTTGTTTTATTTTCAAACACGCTGCGCGATTTCTTCACCAATGAAACGTATACGACGATTGAAAATGAGCAGCATGTTCTGACGGAGTACCGTCTTCCTGGTTCAATTGAAAGACGCTATTACAGCGAGGAAGCCACGGCGCCGACAACCGTCCGCTCCGTGCAGCACGTGCTTTTGCCTGAAAATGAAAAATCTTCTTCAGACAAGGATTTAAGCATTCTGTCGTCTTCGTTTATCCATAAGGTGTACAAGCTGGCCGATAAACAGAAGGACGAAAAGAAACGGTACAGCGCAGACGTCAATGGAGAGAAAGTATTTTTTGTCATCAAAAAGGGGCTTTCCGTCAATGGACAATCAGCTATGATGCTCTCTTACGCGCTTGATTCTTATCGGGACGATTTGGCCTATACCCTATTCAAACAGCTTCTGTTTATTATAGCTGTTGTCATTTTATTAAGCTGGATTCCGGCCATTTGGCTTGCGAAGTATTTATCAAGGCCTCTCGTGTCATTTGAAAAGCACGTCAAACGGATTTCCGAACAGGATTGGGATGACCCAGTGAAAGTGGATCGGAAAGATGAGATCGGCAAATTGGGCCATACCATTGAAGAGATGCGCCAAAAGCTTGTGCAAAAGGACGAAACAGAAAGAACCCTATTGCAAAATATCTCTCACGATTTAAAGACGCCGGTTATGGTCATCAGAGGCTATACGCAATCGATTAAAGATGGGATTTTTCCTAAAGGAGACCTTGAAAATACAGTAGATGTCATTGAAGGCGAAGCCCTTAAGCTGGAGAAAAAAATAAAGGATTTATTATATTTAACGAAGCTGGATTATTTAGCGAAGCAAAAAGTGCAATACGATATGTTCAGTATCGTGGAAGTGACAGAAGAAGTCATTGAAAGACTCAAGTGGGCGCGAAAAGAATTATCGTGGGAAATTAATGTAGCGGAAGACATTCTGATGCCGGGCGATCCGGAGCAATGGAATAAACTTCTCGAGAATATTCTGGAAAATCAAATCCGTTATGCTTCGGCAAAAATAGAAATCAGCATGAAACAAGATGATCGGAATATCGTGATCACCATTAAAAATGACGGTCCGCATATTGAAGATGAGATGCTCTCCAGCCTCTATGAGCCTTTTAATAAGGGGAAGAAAGGCGAATTCGGCATTGGTCTCAGCATCGTAAAACGAATTTTAACTCTTCATCAGGCGTCTATCTCAATTGAAAATGACAAAACGGGTGTAACATACCGAATAGCAGTGCCTAAATAGACTGTAAATGTTTTTTGCAGTCTATTTTTTCATGTGAAAGAATAGCCGTTAAAATCTCTGTACTTTGTTTTGAGCGGCTGTTTACATTGATGAACCCATTTTTTCTCTGACAAAGTTTGCTTTGGATATTTGACTTTTTCCACTTTAATTCCTCTGTTTCGCAAGCGGCTGATCATTTCGTCCAATTCTCTCATTTTAGATTCACCCTTTCGCTTGAGCTTTGACCGTTTGGTCATCTCAATTTATAATATAAATAATACATGATAAAAAAACAAGTTACAATAAGGTTAATTTTATAACAGAAGATGTGACTATATGGTCATATCCTATGCAAGCCTCCGGGCTCCGAAAGGGTGGAACCATTGAAGGAAAAAGAAAAGCTGATTATTGAAACAGCCTTAAAACTATTTGCCCAAAAAGGATACAACTCAACATCAGTTCAGGAAATCGCAAAAGCATGCAAAATATCTAAAGGCGCTTTTTATATTTATTTTCCTTCGAAAGAAGCGCTTCTTCTGTCTATGCTGAATTACTATTACGATAAAACGTTTACCCGAATTTTAAATATACAAACGAAGGGTGACAGCCCCAGAACAGCTTACCGCAAACAGCTGACCGTGCTCTATGAAAACATCCTTGAACACAAGGATTTTATAGGCATGCAGATGAAGGAGGGTTCTCTGCCTTACACAGCAGAAGTGGAGCAATGCGCAAAAAAAGTCCGCCAGTCCTCACTTCAATTTCATATCGACAGCCTGCTGAACATTTACGGAAAAAAGGCAGAACCGTATACTGCAGAGCTTTGTTTCTTAATAGAGGGCATCAGCCAGATTTATCTGGAATGCATGATCCTGCTCGGCCACACTGTGAAGCCTGACCAATTAGCTGATATCATGATGAATAGAATTGATGATATGGTACAAGGCATGTCTGAACGAAACGATAAGCCTTTCGTCACATTGGAAGAGGCAAGCTCTTTATTTGGGCCTCTTACGCACGGACGGCCTGACCCGCTGACTGAATCGATTGTGAAAAGCCTTCGTGACAAAATTAACAGCTTAAACACAAACTCCTCTCTTGAATTATCGGAGAGCTTGGACATACTTGAAGCAGAAATGAAGAAAAAAACACCGAAGCTGGTGATCATAAAAGGGATGATCCATAATCTGACGGAGTCTGAAACCCTCGCCAAAGATGCGGAGCAGCTTAAATATCTATTAAAACAGCAGTATATTTAGAAGAACGGCTGCTTAAACAGCAGCCGTTTTTTTCTTTCTATTACGCCTTTGGTTTTACCATATCTTCCGGCTTAACCATTTCGTTAAATTGCTCCTCTGTCAGCAATTCAAGCTTCAAAGCCGCTTCTTTCAGCGTCAATCCCTCTTTATGGGCGAGCTTGGCGATTTTCGCCGCGTTTTCATATCCGATATGCGGATTCAGCGCCGTAACGAGCATTAATGAATTTGACAGGTTTTCCTGAATGGTTTCTTTGTCAGGCTCAATACCGACAGCACATTTATCATGGAAGGAATTCATGCCGTCACTCAGCAGCTGCACAGACTGCAGGAAGTTGTAAATAATCACAGGCTTAAACACGTTCAGTTCAAAGTTCCCCTGACTCGCCGCAAAGCCGATTGTCGCATCGTTCCCCATGATTTGCGCTGCGATCATTGTCAATGCTTCACTTTGTGTCGGGTTGACTTTACCAGGCATAATGGAGCTGCCCGGTTCATTTTCAGGGATGACAATCTCCCCGATGCCGCAGCGAGGTCCGCTCGCAAGCCATCTGACATCGTTCGCGATTTTCATTAAGTCAGCCGCAAGCGCTTTTAATGCGCCATGTGCATAAGTGATTTCGTCATGGCTTGTCAGCGCGTGGAATTTATTCGGCGAGCTGGTGAACGTTTGGCCGGTCAGTTTTGTGATCTCTTCTGAGACAAGCTCTCCAAACTCTGGGTGAGCGTTGATTCCCGTTCCAACAGCCGTTCCCCCGATTGCAAGCGCACGCATTTTTTCTGTCGCTTCCAACATCATTTCCTTCGAACGATCCAGCATGTAAACCCATCCGCTGATTTCCTGTCCGAGCGTCAGAGGCGTAGCATCCTGAAGGTGCGTGCGCCCGATTTTGACAATATCGTTGTATGCTGTCGCTTTTTCATTCAATGTATTGCGAAGCTGGTCAAGCGCAGGCACAAGCTGCTCGTAAACAGCCAAAACAGCGGCCACATGCATCGCTGTCGGGAATGTGTCGTTGGAGCTTTGGCTGCGGTTCACATCATCATTTGGATGAATCATTTGATCTGAATTCTTTTCTTTTAATAGAGCAGTCGCACGGTTGGCTACCACTTCATTCATGTTCATATTGCTTTGTGTGCCGCTTCCTGTCTGCCATACGACAAGCGGGAAGTTGTCATCATATTTGCCTTTGAGCACATCATCACAAACCGCTGCAATCGCTTCCGCTTTTTCCGCATCCAGATTGCCGAGGCGTTTATTCGCGAGCGCTGTGCTTCGTTTTAATATTGCAAACGCCTTCACAACACGCATCGGCATTTTTTCAAAACCGATCTTGAAGTTCTCCTTGCTTCGCTGTGTTTGGGCGCCCCAGAATTTATCAGCAGGAACTTTTACTTCTCCCATGGTGTCTCGTTCAATTCTGTATTCCATTTATGTATCCCTCCATAACGGTTGCTTCAATAGATGATAATTCGCCAGTGACACAAAAAATCCTTTTTATTTTTCGATCTTGGCTGATTTTAATTTTAATTCAAGATATACACGGGAATCCTTTGAATATTTGTACTTTGGATTCGTCCTGCCGTACTCCTTTGATGTATAGGAGACATCATAATTCTTTTCAAAAGATTTGATGAGCTGTTCGATTTCTTCTTGTTTTCCTGCGAGTCTTACCTGCGCCACTTCGTATCCTCCGCTTTCATAAAAAAACTTCTTCCATGAAATACTGTAACACAGTATATCATTTATTTAACAGGAAAAGATAACCTCTACTAAGGTTTTAGACAAGAGGTGACCTCGTTGGAACAAACAGAGTTTAAGGAATATATACACGATAATTTAGCATTGGTGCTTCCTAAATTAAAAGAAAACGATGATCTCGTAAAAAACAAAAAAATGCTCTCCAACGGGCTTGTTTTTTACTATCTCTATTTTAGTGAACTGAATGATCAGCAGCAGGTTTCAGAATCGATGCAAACCTTAATCAAAGATGAAGAGACCCTCACGCTTGATCAGGTCAAAAAACGTCTTGACCAACTTGACGCAAGACCGGTTAAAACCGCGGAAAAAACGGTCAAGTCTATTCTTAGCGGCAATTGTGCTGTATTTATTAACGGATTGGATCATGTCTATATTCTATCTACAGGAAAGAAAAAAACAAGAAGCCTGGCAGAGCCGACAACTGAAAAAGTGGTTCGCGGACCAAAAGTTGCGTTTGTGGAAGATCTCAATACAAATCTCGCTTTGATCAGACAAAGAACCTCTCATCCGAAATTAACCACTAAAAAAATCATGATCGGCAAAAACGAGATGAAGCCTGCGGCCATTATGTACATTGAAGGCAGAGCAAAAAAGTCCGTCATCAAAGAAGTAAAAGCGCGGCTTAAAAATGTCCAGCTGGAGGATATCCAGGACAGCGGAACGCTTGAGGAGATCATAGAAGATAATAAATATTCGCCGTTTCCGCAGATTCAAAATACGGAAAGACCTGACAAGGTATCGTCTGCCCTATATAACGGCCGGGTGGCCATTTTGGTCGACAGTTCACCATTTGTGCTGCTGGTCCCGGTTTCTCTCGGTGTACTGATGCAATCTCCGGATGACTACTATGAGCGTTGGATCTCAGCATCTCTTATCCGATTGCTGCGTTTCGCTTCTATCTTCATCACCTTGTTTTTGTCATCGATTTATATCGCACTCGTGTCCTTCCACCAAGGGCTGCTGCCGACAGCGCTTGCTGTCACGATTTCGGCAAACAGGGAGAACGTGCCGTTTCCGCCGATATTCGAAGCCCTGCTGATGGAAGTGACGATCGAGCTTCTGAGAGAAGCCGGGCTGCGCCTCCCGAATCCGCTTGGCCAAACGATCGGTCTTGTCGGGGGTGTTGTCATCGGACAGGCGGCTGTAGAGGCGAATCTCGTCAGTTCGATTATGGTCATCGTTGTCAGCGTCATTGCCCTTTCATCATTTACCGTTCCCCAATACGGAATGGGGCTTTCTTTCCGGGTGCTGCGTTTTATTTCGATGTTTTCCGCCGCTATGCTCGGGCTGTACGGGATTATTTTATTTATGCTTGTGATTTATACGCACCTAACGAGACAAACGAGCTTTGGATCTCCGTATTTTTCTCCAAACGGATTCTTCAGTTTGAAAAATACGGATGATTCCATTATCCGTCTCCCAATTAAAAACAAACCAAAAGAGGCGAATAATCCAAATGAGCCAAAAACAGACTCCACTGAAACTTAATACTTTCCAGGGAATTTCAATTATAGCGAATACGATGCTCGGGGCCGGTCTTTTAACATTGCCGCGAGCGCTGACCACTAAGGCGAATACTCCTGACGGCTGGATCGTGCTGATATTAGAAGGTGCCTTTTTTATCTTTTTTATTTATTTAAATACGCTCATTCAAAAAAAACATCATTACCCTTCTCTGTTTGAGTATTTACGGGAAGGATTTGGGAAATGGATTGGCAGCATCATCGGCCTTTTGATTTGCTGTTATTTTATTGGTGTGGCCAGCTTTGAAGCCCGGGCAATGGCCGAAATCGTTAAATTTTTCTTGTTAGAGAGAACGCCGATTCAAATTATTATTATTACGTTTATCTGCTGCGGGGTTTATTTAATGATCGGCGGCCTGAGTGATGTATCACGGCTGTTTCCGTTTTATTTAATGGTTACGATCATTATTTTGCTGATTGTATTCGGTATCAGCTTTAAAATTTTTGATATCAATAATTTGCGTCCTGTACTAGGCGAGGGCTTCGCTCCGATAGCCAATTCACTTACTATCGTTTCCATCTCCTTTTTAGGGGTGGAAATTATGCTTTTTCTTCCTGAGCATATGAAGAAAAGG
Organism: Bacillus sp. RHFS10; assembly: GCF_016757475.1. Classification (NCBI taxonomy): domain Bacteria; kingdom Bacillati; phylum Bacillota; class Bacilli; order Caryophanales; family Bacillaceae; genus Bacillus; species Bacillus sp. RHFS10. Next base: position 852,705 of record NZ_JAESPO010000002.1, on the reverse strand, counting down.
AAATATACATTCAGATACGCGACGATTGGATTTCTCATTCCGATTACTTTATATATCATTACGTACATCATTGTTGTCGGAGCTTTGACTGTGCCTGAGGTTAAAACGTTAATCTGGCCCACCATTTCTCTCTTTCAGTCCTTTGAGCTAAAAGGCATATTCATTGAACGGTTTGAATCATTTTTACTGATCGTTTGGATCATTCAATTTTTCGCAACCTTCGTCATTTACGGTTATTTCGCTGCAAGCGGGTTAAAAAAGACGTTTGGCTTATCTATCAAAAAAGGATTGATTCTTGTCGGTGCGGTTACCTATTATTTTTCCCTGTGGCCGCGCGACACCAATCAGGTCATGATGTATAGCGATTACCTCGGATACACTTTCGTCTTTCTGTTTTTACTGCCCTTTATACTGTTTTTGATCGTTGCGCTCAAAAGGAGGCTAACAGAAAAATGATAAAAAGCGTTCTAATTGTTTTCGTGTGCACCCTTCTGCTTACCGGCTGCTGGGACAGCAGGAACATTGAGGAATTGAGCCTTATCGTCGGTGAAGGTCTGGACAAACCGAAAGATAAGAATTTGGAGCTGACACAGCAAATTCTTGTTCCTAAAAAAATCAGCACGAAAGAAGGCTCATCCTCAGATCCGACTAAACTCGTATCAACAAAGGGGGAAACCGTTCATCAAATACTGAGGACTTCCGCATTGAAAAACTACCCTACTTTTTCTCAGCATTTGCGTGTTATTCTGCTGTCAAAAGAGTTGCTTGACGGTCATACAGGAATGGACGCGCTCATTAATCAATTTGTCAGAGATAATGGTACAAGAAGGAGCTCGTATATGTTTGTCGCTGACGGCAAAACGAAAGATCTGCTGAAGATGACTGATGAGGGAAATCCAGCATCCAATGTCATTTATGAGCTGACAGAGAATAACAGTGTGACGATCAGAATGATGGATCCCGTTACATTAGGAGAGGTCTCAGCACACTTGACCTCTGACGATACTTTTGCTATTCCTCATGTCGGCAAAGAAAACGGCAAACTTGCGATTACCGGGGCATCCATCATCAAAGATCGATTATGGCATGCGGACCTAACACCGGGCCAGGTGCAAAACATGAACTTATTTACCGGTACAGTCAAAGGCGGTGTCATCGACTTGAAGCATGACGGCTACTTTTTTTCTTACGAGGTCTATTCAAGCAATCGAAAGATCAAGACAGCGTACAAAGATGGAACGTTCAAATTCACTGTCACCCGCAACATCGAAGGCCGGCTGTCTGAAGATTGGAACCCGAAAGAAGATTCATTTAAGGATTCATATATTAAAGAAATTGAAAACATCCTCGCTAAAAGGTTACACAAAACAATCACGGGATTTGTAAACACACTCCAAAAGGATATAAAAGCCGATCCTACCGACTTAGGAAACGAAGTCAGAATCCATTATCCGCACAAGTGGAAAAAGATTTCAACCAAATGGGATGACTATTTTGCAAAGGCTGAAATCGAGTACAAGGTCAATGTGGTGATCAGAGACTTCGGGACAAAAGGAGCGAGCAAATAACAAATGACCTATTTTACGAGGTGATGACGATGCGCGTAAACGGCCGCTTGCGTCCTGTCGCTGACATCGAGCTTTGATAACATATTGGTGATATGGGTTTTGACTGTTTTAATGGTGATAAACAGTTCCTCGCCAATTTCTTTGTTTGTTTTTCCTTCTGCGACCAGGCAGAGAATTTCAAGCTCCCGTTTTGTCAGTGATTCATGCGGGAGCGCGTGTTCACCTGAGTGGCGCAGCCGGGATAATACTTTCCCCGCCACTTTTGATTCCAGCATCGGCTCTCCCTTGTTTGCGGCGCGGATGGCATCGGCGATTTCCGCCGCTTTTGAGGTTTTCAATAGATAGCTGAGCGCGCCCGCTTCAATGACCGGGTACACTTTGTCATCATCAATGAAGCTCGTGAGCACAATAATTTTCGGATCTGGGAGCTCCCGGCAAATTCGCTTTGTGGCTTCAATGCCATCCATGCCCTCCATGACAAGATCCATTAAAATGACATCTGGCGACAGTTCAGCAGCAAGCCGCACGCCTTCGCTGCCATCAGCCGCTTCGCCGATGACTTCAATATCGGGCTGCGCCTCCAAAAAAGCCGCGAGCCCCATTCTGACCATTTCATGATCATCAATCAATAATACTCGAATCACGTTCGTTCTCTCCTTTTTCTTCCGGGAAAATCGGAACCTTCACTTCGATTTGTGTGCCTTTTCCTTCGACTGAGATCACTTCGGCGACCCCGCCGATTTCACTTGCACGTTCTTTCATAGAGTTTAAGCCGTATGAGGATGCTTTCACCTGATTCATTTTAAAGCCTTGTCCATTATCAATGACCTTGAGCCGGAGCTGATTGTTCTTTAAGCCGAGAATCACGGAAACTTTTGAGGCTTTTGAATGCCTAAATACATTTGAAAGAGCCTCCTGCACGATTCTGAACAAATGGTCTTCAACACCCTTGGATATCGGGGTGTCCTGAATATCCCACTCAATATCAAGCGTCTGTTTCTTCCGGAACTCGTCCAAAAGCTCCGTAAGCCCCTCCTTCAGCCCTTTCCCTTCTAAGGTAACAGGCCTTAAATGGAGCAGCAGGGCCCTCATTTCATTTTGGGCTTCCCCCGCCATATGCTCGACCATTTTGATCCGCTTGACTGTTTTACCGTCAGCATCTTTGACGTGTTCCAACACAGCCGATGTCATCATCGATATGGCAAAAAGCTGCTGGCTGACTGCGTCATGAAGATCTCTTGCCAATCGCTGTCGTTCTTCTGAGATGACTGACTTCTTCATTTGCGCCTGCCATTCCGCACGTTCATTGGAAAGTTTCTGCAAGGAAGCGACTTGAAGCTCCACGCGCTTCGCCATTTCATTCAGCTGATCGGCGGCCAGGCCGATTTCATCATCTCCCAGCGGCGGTATTCGATAAGCGAAATTGCCGTTTTCAAAGGTTAAAATCGATTCGACCAAGGTATCAACCCTTGTCTTCATCCGGTTGCCGTACATATACCCTGAGGCAAAGCCAACCGTCACACTGATCAGCAGCAATATCAGGATAAACGGAATTCCAAACCAGCTTGACGACAGTAAAACAAGCGGATCGAGCCGATAATAAACCATCATAAAGGAGATCATGCAGGCAAAAAGGAACAGACTGATACCCGTAGTCATACGGATGGCACGCCACTGGAGACTGGCAAGCAGTTTTTTTCTCATACGTACTTCACATCCACATCACCGATAAATAAGGAAACGGACACTTTGATCCGGCGCTTTGACTCGCTGAAATCGGATGACGCGGCATATACCTTCGTGCTTAATCCGCTTTTCTTCGAGCCGATCAGATTGATATCACCGATAAAAACGACCGAGCTGACAGCCACTTCAAGGTCTGATGGCACATAAATATCAACGTTTCCAATGACTCCGCTAATGACAATTGTACTTTCTCCCTCGGGAATCATCGCTTTAGACAAGTCGATTTTAATATCACCGATAAAACCAGAGATATTGAGATCATTCAGGTCAAACGGCTGCTTCATCATTTGCAGCTCTCCGATAAAAAAGCTGCGCATGTCGGGATGTTTATCATCTTTTGCCGGCTTATGCCGTTCTTTTTTATTGAGATCGACCCGTTTCTCATTCGGTTCGAATATCGGCTTTCCTTTGACAAGCCTGTACCCGGCGTAAATCAGAAATGCGGCAAACGCATAACCGAATAAATTAAAGGTGATGCTAAAGAGGTTTTTCAAAAATAAAAACGCGGCAAAGATGTACATGACGGAGCCGAGCCAATCACGGGAATATTTTTTCAAAAAATAGCCGGCAATCAGAAAAAAGAGCGGCCAAAACAGCAGATCGCCTATTCCGATAATTTGTAAAAACATACTGATGCCGAATAAAGCAATGATCAATCCGAGAAGCTGTTTTTTTGTCATTCCTGGTGTCCGCCTCCTTTCTTCTGCCTGGTGCTACCGTATCACTAGATCCCCGCTGTCCGTTTTGATATCAATTGGATGCCGGCCGCTTCCTTGCGAGCCTGTAATGTGATGATGATCTTTATGTGCTGTATCAGCAAATGAATACGGCGAACTGACGCTCCCGCTCGCTGATTTAGCCTTGACTGTAAAGCTGCCGTTTTCGGGAAGGCTCAGATCAGCATCACCGCTTGTCAGCGTGACAGATACAGGACCTGATACCTTTTTCAGTGCGGCATCTAAGTTTCCTGAAGTCAGCTTCACATCAAGAGAGCCTGATACATCAGCCAGATTCGCGTCTCCTGAAGCTAAATCAATGCCGGCTGTTTTGGAGACCGTATTGGAAATGGTGACATCGCCGGACGATCCATTTACTTTCATGTCTTGAAGGCGGACGTCCGTCACTCTCATATCTCCGCTCGCAGATGCTGCGTTCAGCTCAGTAAGCGCAAGACGCTGATTCCCGTCCACAGATATGTCCCCGCTTGAGGTCCGCACCGTCAGATCACCTTTATAATCATATGGAATCCGGACGACAAGGAAAGAACGGTTAAACCCATTCAAAAATTGAAATTCTTTTTCCTTTGCGGTCAGCTCCAGTTTCCTTTTGCTTTCAGTGACAAATAACTTTCCCGATTTTCCTGAGATACCTGCCGATATGTCATTTCGTTCTTCCGCTATGATCCGGACATTCTTGTGATCCGACTGAATGACCACGCTGTCGATATCCCCCGGCAATGCGCTGGCTGAATCGGCTTCAGTGCCGCTTACGAACCCCAAGCCCGCTGCAAACACGTCTTTTACCACGACGCCGAAAAATATAAGAATACCAGCCATGATCAACAGTTTGCCCAGCATTTTTTTCATTCGATTTCATCCTTCTCATTCATTCTATTATAAAAGAAAAGCCTGTGAATTGATACATGCGGAAGGGAAGGACTTGTCCGCAAATCCTTCCCCGTCACGCTTATTCATTTGCTGCTTGTGATGTCTGATCTTGTTTTTGCAGCGAGAGCGCCCGCATGTTTTCAATCTCCGCTTCCACATCATCTGCGAATTCTTTTCGTGTGAGTTCTGTGCCGGCTTCTGCTGACTTTGAATAATTCGCGCGGATTTCCATTTCCTCAATACGATTTTCAATGCGTAAAAATTCACGATACGCGCTTTCGCTGTCAATCTTGTCAAATGTCGTATTCATATGCTCTTTTGCTTTCGCGGCATTGGCTCGGGCAATCAGCGCTTGTTTTTTATCCTTTACGTCCTGAAGCTTTGTTTCAAGTGCAGCCAGCTGTTCTTTCAGATCCGTCAGCTGACTGTTGGCTTGTTCATAGGACACTTTATGCTCAGCCGCCTTCCCTTCTAAATATTTCATTTCAGTCAGTGCCTTTTTCGCAAGTTCTTCTTCACCTGCGTCAAATGCGAGCTGTGCCTGATTTTTGCGTTTTCCAGCCACCTCAGCTGCTTCTTCATATTTTTTCTTAAATTGATAGGCAATCGTGTGCTGTTTTACAATTGTTTGTTTTGCTTTTGCGATGTCACTTTCCATATCACGGACATATTGATTGAGCATCACCTTTGGGTTCTCCATTTTATCAAGACCTTCATGAACTGACGCAACAAACATGTCTCTGATTCTTTTTAATACCATACCTGATTCCTCCTCATATGCTGATATTATTTTTTCTTCAAAAATTCTTCCCATTCGTCATCAAAGTGAGATTGATAGGCAGCCGAAGCCGGTTCCGGATCAAAAGATGATACACCGTTATCAGCTGATCCGTTTTTCATCAGCTTCCAGCCGTAATACACCATAGCTGCCGCCAGCGCCAGTCCGACGACAAACGGAAGTGAGCAGATGAGCATGATCGCTCCGATACCGCCTACGATCATTCCTGTGATGGTTTTTCCTGCAGCAAACCTTTTGATTCCCGCGTATGTCATCAAGCTCCCGATGGCGAGCGGGATAATAAAGCCGAAGCTTCCTCCTCCAAAAAAGACGGAGATCCCAAATACAATTAATAAGAATCCGCCTATTGTTCTCTTGTTTATCTTCATGCAGATCCTCCTTTCGTTTTCCTTGTCTTCATCTTAAACAAATTAGCATTTGCGCAAAACGAATCAGAGATTGATTTTGATATAAGACCGGAGTCGTATCTCGTGCCAGACCTATGGACACAAAAAAACGCCATGCACGAGGCATGGCGTTTCAAAACCCTTTACAGATGAACACTTGCTTCCCTTTCTTTGACCAGGTCGGCCTGTTCTGCTTTGGCCAGCTTTGTAAAAAGCAAAATGCCGATACCCGCAATAATTTCAACAACCCCTCCAACAGCGATTACAGGTCCTGAACCAAAGGCGTTTGCAGCATACCCGCAAATGACAGCTCCGGCAGGTATGGAAATATTTGAGATCATATGTATAACGGCGTAGACCTGCGGCTGATCCTCACTATCCACAGATGTCTGGATAATCGTGTACTCAGGAACATTTACAGCACTGACTGCGGCGCCAAAGGTAAACGCAGCGAGAAAGACGAGCGGCAAAAAGGTATTCATCCCGGTAATAAAGAAAGCAAATCCTTCAATAATGCCGGCAGTTACGAATAGCAGACCGTACCTGTTTACTTTGACTTTCGCCAGCACAAATCCCAATAAAAACGCGCCTGCGGCGGTAGTGGCCTTTAAAAGCGAGTAAACGATCGGCTGACCGTTTAAATCTTCCGCAACGTAAACGGCTGAGAGCGCTTCCCAAGGGGCAGCCGCGAAATTCATAAAGATACAGTAAATGGCGAGCGGATATAAAATCTGATGTTTTCTGACGAGTGTAAACCCGCGTTTCAGCCTGCCCATATATGTGCCTCTCTGCGTAACGGCAGCAGACTCTGATTGAGATTCAACCGCAGTATATTTAATGAAAAGGACGAGAAAGCCAGAAACCAAATAGAGAACAAGTGCGATAAGCATTGTATAAGAAGGGCTGATAAATGTAAGAAAAGCGCCGCATAACGTGACAGCTCCGAGCCGGACAATTTGAGCCGAGGACTGCAGCACAGCGTTTGCTTTTTGAATGCCCTGTTCATTTACAATTTGGGGAATTAAAGCTATGGAGGCGGGATTGTAGGCAGCCCCTGTAGCAGAATGCACAATCATAAGCGACATGACAAACCACAGCGGAGAAAAGCCCGCAAAATGACAAAGAGGAATAATCAAGACAACCACTGCCCTAGTCAGGTCTGAAAAGTACATCCAAAATTTCAGCGTGTTCTGCTTCATGAAAGGGCCCGTCACAGGCGCCAGCACAGCTTCCGGCAAAAAAGTGACAGCAATCAATAATGCAGTGCCGATCGCGCCTTTGCCGTCATAAATTAAAAACCATAATATCGAATTAAATGCGAACATATCGCCGGATATCTTGACTATTCTTGAGAAAAAAAGATAATTAAAATTTCTCTTCCAGATGCTATCACTTTCAATTAAATTCACCATCTATCAGAGCCCCCTACTGCCTATTTTTTACATCTATTTGTTTCAATATCTCACTTTTCCATTTTTCAGTCAATAATTCATAAGGTTCATTTTTTGTCGTAAAATGGGTAATTGACAGAATGAAAAACAAAAAAGCCGGCATGTATGGAAACACGCCGGCTTTCATTTTCTCTTTTTATGATTCGCTGCTGTTTCGGTCCCGAAACACAATAGCACTTCTTTCATATTCTACATCGGCAATGCCGCTTCTCACATTCACTACCCGTGCGGCGGCAAAAAAATAATCAGACAGACGATTGAGATAACGCAGCACTGTTTCATGGATCTCCTCCGATTTCATCAGCGCCGCCACTCTGCGTTCCGCCCGCCTTGTAATGGTGCGCGCCGCATGGAGAAGCGAAGCGCCCTTCGATCCGCCCGGAAGAATAAATTTCTTCAATTCTGGCGCTTCTGCTGTATAGGCATCAATGCGCGTTTCTAAAAAGGAAACGGATTCTTCCTTTAGTGTATAGTCTTTTCTTTTTGTGACGATTGCCAAATCGCCTCCGCAGTCAAACAGCTCATGCTGGATGGTGAGCAGCTCGGCTGTCACATCTTCAAAGCCGGGCTGCCCGGAAAGCTCTGCCAAAGTAAGACCGACAAAGCTGTTCAGTTCGTCAATCGTGCCGTAGCTTTCGACGCGAAGGCTGTCCTTGTCCGTTCTGCCTCCGACTAGGCTCGTTTGTCCCTTATCGCCTGTTTTTGTATATAGTTTCATGCAATATGTCTCCTTTACAGACTTATTCAAACAGCTCTGCCGCTTCTTTTACACATTCAGCTGTTCCGATCTGTATCAATTGGTCGAGCCGCTTATCTATGTTTTCAGATTGACGAGCTTGTGTCGCAGCGATGAGAATATCCCCCTCTGCCCGTCTGTCCCCTAACACTTTCACCCGTTCTGCTTCGGCAGCCATAAGAGCTTTGACAAAGAATTGATCTGCCGCATAGCCGTTGATCAAAATCCATATCGAAAAGCCGGACATGACGCATATCGTAATGGAAAGTTCTCTATCTTCATACGTTCGATACACGAAACGGTCAAGCCTTCCCGAAGAAGCCATCGCACAAGTTTCCGCCAGCTGAAAACCGCTTTCTGCTAGGTAGGCCGTAAGCCCTTCTATATGGTCTGTCTGAACCGGCAGCAGTTTATGGATCAGCGTCCTGCTCCATGAAAACCCTGCACCGACAGGCGCGGAGGACAGGGTACGAAGCGGAATTTCTGTCTGCAGAAGAATGTCATCGCACCCCGCTTGGAGCAAAGCTTCAAATGGGATAGGTTTATGATTCACGCTGTTTTGTTCAGGCTGAATCGCAATCATCGGTTTAGGTGAGCTGTGATGGACCAATGTGGTGACATCTGTATTGTACACGGCCTTTATGTGATGTTCTGTGACAGCATATTCCGGTTTTTGCTTAGGTACGGCTGTACCGTTTTTCATAAACAAGAGCTCATCACAGTACAGGCTCGCGGTGTTCAGATCATGAAAAACGCTGACAGCCGCCAATCCATTTTCTCTTGTCAGGCGTTTGATGAGATCAAGCAGGTCTTTTTGATAAGCCAGGTCGAGAAAATTTGTCGGCTCGTCCAGAAATAAAATGCGCGGCTGCTGCGCCAAAGCTTGGGCCAAATACACCCGCTGCTGTTCCCCTCCGCTTAGATCACGGATCGATTTTTGTGCAAAAGCGGCCACTCCTGTTTGCTCCATTGCTTCCTGTACAATGGCTTCATCCTTGTCAGTCTGCTGTCTGAACAGCCCTGTTTGAAATGGATATCTGCCGAAGGCTACAGTTTCTTTGACGGTAAAGGTAAAGGCTTGATCCGTTTTTTGCGGCAGGACGGCCATCATTTGCGCCAGTTCCTTCGGTTTATAGTCAGCCAGCGGTTTGCCAGCCAGATAAACGCTGCCCTCCTTGGCCCGCAGCGTACCTGTCAGCAAGTTCAAAAGCGTAGTTTTTCCGCTTCCATTAGGGCCGAGAATACCGAGAAATTCACCCTTCTCCACTGTTAAGCTGACATTGTCGATCAGCTCGGTGTCTCCATAGCCCCCCGACAGCCCTTCTGCTTTTATCATAAGCTCCTCCCCCCGCGGTGCTGCCGAATTAAAATAAGGGCGAAAACAGGCGCCCCCGCCAGGGACGTAATGATCCCAATCGGCAGTTCAACCGGCTCGATGATCGTTCTGGAAAGCAGATCGGCCAAAACGAGAAAACCTGCTCCGAGCAAAGCGGACAGCGGCAGTAAATGCCGATGGTCCGTGCCCCACAAAAGCCTTGTGATATGCGGAATGACAAGACCGACAAAGCCGATCGTGCCGGATACAGCCACAGCGCTTCCCGTCAAAAAAGAGCCCGCTATTAAAATCAGCATTTTTCTCCGCTGAACACTGACCCCGAGAAGCTTTGCTTTGTCTTCTCCATATGTCATCACGTTCAGCTCTCTTCCGTTAATGATCAGTAAAATGGTTCCCAAAAGAAAAAACGGGAGGAACAGAACAACATAGCCCCAGCCTCTCATCGAGACGCTGCCTAGCAGCCAATGCACAATCGGCAGCAGGTTGTCTCCTGTCAGGGCAATGATAAGAGAAATAAACGCGCCCAAAAATGAGTTGATGATGACACCGGTCAAAATGAGGGTGGAGACAGACATCGAAGCATGAACGAGGCGGCTGAAGGAAAGAACCGCCGCAATCGTGGCAAGTGCCGCGGCCACACTCACAACCGGGAGTGTAAACCCTCCGATGACAGGCAGCTGCAGGCCGAAGAACAGGGTCACAACCGCTCCGACTGAAGCACCGGATGAAACACCGAGCGTGTAGGGATCAGCAAGCGGATTTTTCAACAACCCCTGAAAAGCAGCCCCCGCGATAGAAAGAGCCGCCCCCACAAGGGCGGCCAGCACAACTCTCGGCAGTCTGATATTCATCATAATATTTGTGTACATCGGGTCATCAGGGCCGATAGAGCCGCCGAAGCCTTCATGCCAGAAGACACGAAGGATAGCGGGAATAGGGATTTGCAGGCTGCCGCAAGAAATTCCCAAGATGATGCTCAGGGCTAAAAATGAAAAACCGATGACATATGCGGCAAAACGATTATTCCTTAAACGTATCCGGATAAATGCTTTCCGCAAGTTCTTCGACCCCTTCGATCAGACGGGGACCGGAACGTGTCACGAGATCAGGATCCACATCATACACGCGATGATGTTTCACAGCATTGATTTCGCTCCAGCCAGTGCGTTTTTCCACTGCTTTCGCTTTCACTCCGTCTGTTGTAACGATAGCATCAGGATTGAGTTTTACGATCGCCTCGTCTGTCATTTGCACCCAGCCTGTTTGGTCTGCTGCTGCGTTTTTAGCATGGATGACATTGAGCATTTCATTCATAAACGTGTCTTTTCCGGTTGTGTAAATGTCGGGAGCAGGAGAAACCTCGATAAATACGCTTTTCTCCTCGTCTTTTGAAATGGTTTTCGCTTTTTCTTGAATATCCTGCAAATCTGATTTCATGCTTTTCACGAGCTGGTCAGCTTTTTTCTCTGTCCCGGCAGCTTCTCCGATCATTTCAATTGATTTGTAGACCTCGGAAAATGATTGCGCATCATTGACAGTCAGCACGGTTATGCCCGCGTCCTTCAGCTGTTTAATGGCATCCGCTGACGCTGACATGGAAGACTCATGGGCAAGAACGAGATCTGGCTTTAGAGAAATGACTTTCTCAACGTTCACATTCATATCTCCGACCTTCTCAACCTTTTTGACTTCCTTTGGATATGTATCGTTTGTGGTGACACCGACCACTTTTTCACCAAGACCGAGAGCGTATGTGATTTCTGTGTTGCTCGGCATTAATGAAACAATCGTTTCCGGCTCCTTTTTGATGGTCACATCTTGCTTTGACGCATCATCAATGGTGACAGGAAACGCTTCCGTCTTTTGTTTTGCCTTGGAATCCTTCTGATCTGCCGTATTGCCGCAGCCTGCTATCATAACGGCAGCCAGCAGAAGCGCAGTCCATATTCCGGCTAGTTTTTTCATCATCTTTCCTCCTAAGTGAACTAAAAAAAGCATCTCTACGATGGTAAAGATGCTGTAAACAACACAAAAAAGCCTATTGTTTACACATCATCTGTCCTCGCAGATTTCGTGCTGATCAAACAGGCAGGTATCCTGGCTCTTGGCGCTATGGCCAATTACAGTGGCGGGACCGCACCGGCTTTTACCGGTTTCCCTATTAAGCCGGCTGTTGTTCACGGACCGGCACCTATTTGACATTCGTATCCTTTTTTCGGAGTAATTATACTATATGACTGATAGGCTTGTATATGTGTCCTGAATGACTTTTCCCCGCTATGTGTATGGGAGCAAAATCCTCGTAAACACTAAATTTGTTCTTGTATACTTTATACCATCATCAATGAAAAGGAATGATCTTATGGATTTACAGCTAAAAGACAAACTTGTCATCATCACCGGCTCGACGTCCGGCATCGGGAAAGCCGCGGCAAAAAGCTTTCTGCAAGAGGGTGCGGCAGTCATTGTCAACGGACGCAAACAGGAGACTGTCAATCGCACGGTTGAAGAGCTTTCTGGCTACGGAACGGTGCATGGCGCGGCTGCTGATTTGTCAAAAACAGATGAAGCAGCGGCTTTTATTGAAAAAGTAAATGAAATCGGTGATGTCGATATCCTTGTCAACAACCTTGGTTTCTTCGAAGTAAAAGACTTTGCGGATGTGACAGATGAAGAGTGGAATCAATATTTTGAAGTGAACGTGATGAGCGCGGTTCGGACAAGCCGCCACTTCCTTCCAAAAATGCTTGCCAAAAACAGCGGCCGCATTTTAAATATCGCAAGTGAAGCAGGCATCAAACCGCTTCCAACGATGATTCCGTACTCAATGACAAAAACGGCGCTGATCAGCCTTTCAAGAGGAATGGCTGAAATGACCAAAGGCACGAATGTGACGGTCAACTCAGTGCTTCCGGGACCTACTTGGACAGAGGGCGTAGCATCCTACATGGAGGGCGCCGCACAGGCAGCCGGCCAGGATACAGATACATTCATCAAAGACTATTTCAAAGTCAATGAGCCGACTTCTCTTATTCAGCGATACGCGACAGCAGAAGAAGTCGCCAACACGATCGTATTTCTTGCATCTGGCGCCGCATCCGCCATTAACGGTACGGCACAGCGTGTAGAAGGCGGCATTATCCGTTCTCTCTAATATGCAAAAAACGCATCCATGTTTCGGATGCGTTTTTTTATACGTCTCCAGCGAATGGAACGGACTGGTATCCGCCTGTTTCCAGTTTTGCTGAAAACAGTCCTCCCGCGTGAGGCTGCTCGTATCTTTCTGTTTCTGTCATTTGTTCCGTTGCCGTTGTGATGTAAAGGGTTTTTAAGTCTCTGCCGCCGAACGCGCAGCACGTGACATATTTAGCCGGAACGGTGATTGAACCGATTTCTTTCTTCTGAAACGGGTCAATGTGAACAACGCGGCTGCCGCCAAACAGCGCCACCCACAGCATGCCGTTTTGGTCGATTGTCATGCCGTCCGGCAATCCTTCTGATTGATCAAAACGATAGACAGGTTCTGGATTCGAGACATTTCCGCTTTCAGGATCAAACCTGTAGCGAACAATTTCCTGAGTCGGCGTGTCGATGTAATACATTAAATTCCGCTCGCGGTCCCAATCCAAACCGTTCGAGGTGGAGACTTGATCTTTGATTTTGACGAGACTGCCGTCTTGATCCAAACGGTATAGCGAGGCCCGTTTTTGTTCGCCTTCCATGCTCGTCGTCCCCGCCCAAAGCCTTCCGCACGGATCACATTTCGCGTCATTAAAACGCAGGCTCTCATCCATATCGTTCGGCTGTTTGATCTTTTCCAAGCTGTCATCCTGAAGATGATACAGGTAAAATCCATCTTTCATCGTCATCATCAGTTCATCCTTGGAATATTTCGCAAGCGCCGTCACAAAGGACTTGAATTTGATCGACCGGTTGATTTTTTCTTCAGAGTCGAAGATGTGGAGCTCGCTCCCTAAGATATCAACCCAATATAAACGGCCGTTTTCTTCATCCCATAGCGGGCCTTCACCAATGACTGCCCGAGTGTCCGCTTCCAATACTGCATCCATGTGTTACACCTCTTTAGCTTAAGACTATATATTGTTATTCCCGTCAAAGAGGCGGCCAAACCACATGTTTATTGCTTTTTAAAAAGGATGGTAATGACCGTTCCAATGTTCATTCTGCTGTTCACGTGAATCGTCCCGTGATGCAGATGGACAAGCTCCTTGGCAATGGCGAGTCCGAGGCCCGTTCCGGCAGATGAATCTTTTGTGTTCGTCCCTCTGTAGTAACGGTTAAACAAATGGGTGATCGTTTCTTCATCCATTCCCTTCCCGTTGTCCTTAACCTTCAACGAAATATGATTTTTAGTTCGTTCCAGAATGACCTGAATCTCTGTTCCTTTGTCGTTGTGTTTCACCGCATTTCCAAGGAGGTTTTCTAATATACGCCTGAACCACCCTTCATCAAGCGCAAATTCAATATGCTCTTCTTTAGATACAAAGGAGATATCATACCCTTCAGAAAACGGATTTTTCTTAAAATCCTCAATAACGTTTTTAAAAAACGGGATCAGGCTTGTCAGATTTCTCTCAATTGGAAGGGCATCATTTTTCAGCCGATACGTTAAATTTAAGTCTTCAATCAGCTTGGACATGTATTCAGATTTTTCCCTGACAACCTGCCCCATTTCTTTCACTTCCTCCGGCGACCAATCATACTGCTTAGACTCAAGCATCATGCTGTAGCCGTAAATGCTGCTGAGCGGTGTTTTTAAATCGTGCGACAAACCGGCAATCCATTCTTCCCTTGTCGCCTGGATTTTTTCTCTATTTCTCTTATCCCGTCTCAGCGTTTCAGTCAGCTGATCCATGGATTCAAAAATCTCACCGAAGAAGCGATACGGCTGTTTGATTTTCCCCTTTTTGTTTTTGCTGACAGGAAGGCCGCTCCGGTTTTTCGGTTCCTCGAGCTTCCCTTTTGATAGGTTGACCAGCCATTTAATCGTGTGAAAAATCGGCAGCCCGAATCGGAACATATACCAAACTGTCATCCAAATGATATACAGGAACAGAACACCCATGATCAGAAACATCGCCTTTAGAACAACCTTCAGAAATGATTTGTTAAACTCCTGATCGGTGACGTAGACAGGGTTCGGCACCGTAGCGACCATCCATCTGTCTTGATCAAGGATCTTAACGGAAATTTCCCGCTTATAGTTCCAAGGTTTGGAGCTGTATTTGAGCAGCTCCAGCTGGTTCATCGTTTTTCTTTCACTTTTTGTGCTGTTGACGCTGTCAAGGATGTTTCCATTGCTGTCTAATAGGTAAATGGAGCCTTTTTCCTTTTTAATATAGTCGATGGTACTCGGCTTATAATGTGCTGGAACGTCTATTTTTTGTTCACGTTTTCCAATGGAAGCCAGCAGCTGTTCGCTCTTTAATTTCCAGCCTGATAACAAAAGGTATGACTTGTCTTCAATATTGATGGCCCAATAATTCACCTTATACTGATTAAGCTTTTTGGTTTTATAAATAGATAGAAGCTCTTTTTTGGTATGGGTGTTTGGCACGTCTTTAGGCACACTGTAGGAATAAGCGGTTTTCCCTTTGGAATCAATGATTTGCATCCATCCGTCCTGTTTATCGACAGATTTCTTCAGAAAATTATCCACTTCCCATGCCCCGTCTTCGTTTACATCGAGATATGCCTCAAGTGTGTCGGTCGTTGCCTTCGTCAGCCCTGAATTGGATTCCGCATCGCTAAAGCGCGAATCTAAATAGAAAAACGATGCAACCAGCATAACCGTGAGCAGCAGGATCACAATCAGCATCTGCCCGAAAAAATGAAACAAAAATTTCCATCTCAACCTCATGACCGCTTGCCTTCAGGATTCGGGATAAAACGGTATCCTAGACCGCGAACCGTTACAATATACTCCGGATTGCTCGGATCGCGCTCAATTTTTTCCCTGAGCTTGCGAATATGAACCATGACGGTATTGTTGTCGCCATAGGAAGGATAGCCCCACACTTTTTCATAAATTTGATCCTTGGAAAGCACCACATTAGGGTGTTCACAAAAATACTGCAAAAGCTGCAAAAGCTGGGCTGAACAAGCGACGGCACTCCCGCCTACAATCAGCTCGGCATTTTGCGGAGAAAATGTAAAATAATCATATGTATAGGTTTGATTTGAACTTGTTTCTTTCGACTGATATGTGCGCTTGAGGTGGGCTCTGATTCGCGCCGCTAATTCCAGCGGATTAAATGGTTTTGTGATATAGTCATCAGCCCCAACCGCAAAGCCCGACAATTTGTCCGCGTCGGATGATCTTGCCGTCAGGAAAAAAATCGGAGCCTCTGAATACTCTCTGATCAGCGTGCAGGCTTCAAAACCGGACATCCCGCCCATCATGACATCCAGCACGATCAAATCTACCTTATTGGCCTTCACAACCGGAATCGCTGCTTCTGCGCTTGCCGCATCCAGTAAATTTCGATAACCTTCTTTTTCGAGAACGCGTTTGATCATATCCACAATCGCTTTCTCATCGTCTACGATTAAAATTGACGCATTTTCCACTTCTATGTTCCTTTCTGTCACTGTTTTTTCCATCTTATCATTATATCGATTATTTTTGGTGCATTTTTGAATAGGAGTCGTCTTCCCCTGACAGGACAAATAAAAAACGGGAACGTGGCAGTTCCCGTTTCTCGTATTTTCAGATGATAAATGGTTATGAGTTCTCGTCTACCATATACAAAATAAACTCCCAAAACCCCGGAACATCCTGGCACAAAAGCATATCAGCCTTTTCAAACATTTTGATCTTCAGCTCTTGCTCTAAATCTTCTCTTTCTTGAAAGGACGTATTGCTGAGTTTTTTTCTGATCATCGGTGAAAAGCATTCAATCAGATGTTCAATGTCAAATTTATCGTCTTTTTGGTTCTTTTGTTCAAACTCGCCGTTCACAGCTTACTTTCCCCCTTTTTTTGAGCCGCTAGCTGTTTTCTGATATTCTCAAGCCCTTTTTTATGAATGTTGGAGATGTTTTGCCGTGACTCCCCTAATGAATCGGCAATCTCTTGCATCGTGGCACCGTGAAGATAGACTTTCGTCAGCACGCTTTTTTGTTTGTCAGTCAGCTTCTGGATCGCTTGGTAGAGCTGATAATCATGAACATGCTGGCTCAAGTCATCCTGCATATCTAAAAATGCTTCAAACGCATCGCTTCCTGTTTCGGAAGGAAGCCGATCTCCCGTTTCCGGATGATCGACCGTCAGCGGATACCGTTTTTGGTTTTTGCGAACCCGCTTATCAAAATCAATAGAAAAGATGCGAATCATTGAATTCATATACTTGACGATGCGGATTTCCTTATAAAATTGTTTAAATTGCTCGTCCAATGATTTTGCATCTTTTTCGTTCGGGCTTTCCATTACGTTTTTGAACAAACGGTAATGCTGAGGATTGCTCAAAAAATGCTTCACGATGGGATGCTTCATTATCTCCTTACATTTTGATCGCAAAAGACCTTGATAGTCCATCAAACCGCCTCCCTACTAAATTAAATGAAGGAAAGCAAAAAAAAGTAAACTACTACTTTCTGACTGGCGCTTGTCTTAAATACGCCAGCCGCGAGTTTACGTTTTCTTGGATTTCCTTCACTTACATACATGACTTCAAAAAAAGAAGGGAGGTATTTTCCATGGATCAGGTTTTTATAGAGGAAGTCGTAAAACAGATCGGCAATCTGGGATTCCCTGCACTGATTGCAATGTATCTGCTGACCCGATTTGAGAAAAAGTTTGATCAGCTTATCGAACTGATGACAGAACTAAAAGATCAGAAAGCAAAAAATTAATTTTCAATCGAAGTTGACTTTTCACTGGTTTTTTTCACTTAACAAGACAGAAGGGAAAACGAAAGGCCTTTCACCTTCTCTTTCTGCTATCGCATTTAAATTAAGGGAGGAACATTTCATGAAAAAACAAAACGACATTCCGCAGCCAATCAGAGGAGACAAAGGAGCAACAGTAAAAATCCCGCGCAATATTGAAAGAGACCGCCAAAATCCTGATATGCTCGTTCCGCCGGAGACTGATCATGGTACCGTAAGCAATATGAAGTTTTCGTTCTCTGATACTCACAACCGATTAGAAAAAGGCGGATATGCCCGTGAAGTCACCGTACGTGAGCTGCCGATTTCAGAAAACCTCGCATCTGTCAATATGCGGCTGAAACCTGGCGCCATTCGCGAGCTGCATTGGCATAAGGAAGCAGAATGGGCTTATATGATTTACGGACGTGCAAGAGTCACGATTGTGGATGAGCAAGGGCGCAGCTTTATTGATGATATAGGCGAAGGAGATCTTTGGTACTTCCCGTCAGGCCTGCCGCACTCTATTCAAGCGCTGGATGAAGGAGCTGAGTTCCTGCTCGTGTTTGACGATGGATCATTCTCTGAAAACAGCACGTTCCAGCTGACAGATTGGCTTGCCCATACACCTATGGAAGTCATTGCTGCGAACTTTGGCGTAACAAAAGAAGATATTGCCAATTTGCCAGGCGAAGAGAAATATATATTTGAAGAGCCTGTCCCAGGAAATTTGAAAGATGACATTGTAGAAGGGCCGAACGGTGAAGCGCCTTATCCGTTTACCCATCGTCTTCTTGAGCAAGAGCCAATTGAATCAGAGGGAGGAAAAGTATACATTGCAGATTCAACAAACTTCAAAGTGTCTAAAACGATCGCATCCGCTCTCGTAACAGTGGAACCCGGCGCCATGAGAGAGCTGCACTGGCATCCGAATACGCACGAATGGCAATACTACATCTCCGGCCAAGCAAGAATGACCGTTTTTGCATCTGACGGCCATGCGAGAACGTTCGACTACCAAGCCGGTGATGTTGGATATGTTCCGTTTGCAATGGGGCATTACGTTGAAAACACTGGAGATGAACCGCTAGTCTTTTTAGAGATCTTCAAAGACGACCATTATGCCGATATATCTTTAAACCAATGGCTTGCCATGCTTCCTGAGACACTTGTTCAACAGCATCTTGAATTAGGCAAAGACTTTACCGATATCCTTTCAAAAGAAAAACATCCGGTTGTGAAAAAGAAATGCAGTAAATAAAAAACTGCCGGCCTGCAGAGAGCGCTCGTTCTCTGCAGGCCTTTATAAGGAGATGAACCAGTGAAACATCAAATGTCTTCAAATCGATTATTGCGGCTCTCTATAAAATACTTTTTGGCCGCGGCGGCAGTGGTGTTGACCTATTTTGCCGTCATCTATATATTGTTTTCCATAGCAGGAACGAGCTACCGCTCAGCGGCTCACGTCCTGCTTTTTGCCCTGTTATTTCTTGTCCTCGGCCTATTCTTAGAACCATTTGAACGCCTGATGATACATAGCTTTACATTTTTCAAGACAGACAAACACTTATTCATTCTTCTAGCCGGCATCGTACAGCTGCTGTTTTTGTGGATGACTGCTCATACGACAGACGAAATGATCAGCGACATCTGGCTGTCCACCACAGAAGAAATGATTGTCGCAGCCGTTTTTCTGATTTTAGACAAATGCAATTCGGCCCTTCCCACCTAAAAAAAGAACGCATTCCAAATGGATGCGTTCTTTTTATTCATAGCGCAGCGCGTCTACAGGCTGAAGCTTAGATGCCTTGATGGAAGGAAGCAAGCCGAAGATAATGCCGACTGCCATTGAAAAGATGAGTGCCCCGACAACAGCCGGAACGGAGACGATAAAAGGCATTGGAAAAACGACCGTCAGCAGCTTAGCGATGCCGAAGCCCGCCAGCACACCAAGTATTCCGCCAATGCTTGTCAGCACGACCGCCTCAGTTAAAAATTGAAATAAAATCACACGCCGCTTAGCACCGAGCGCTTTCTTAATCCCGATTTCCCTCGTGCGCTCCGTGACGGAAACGAGCATGATGTTCATGACGCCGATACCGCCGACCAAAAGTGAAATACTGGCGATTCCGCCAAGCAGCAATGCAAATGACTGATTAAAGGACTCCACTTCCTGCGCGATCTCCTGAAGATCCATCACACTATACTCTGCTTTTTCCAACTCAGCATCTGACAGTCCTTGGTTTAAAAGATCAGCAGCCATTACGCCGGCTTCTTGGATATGCTCAGAAGAATCAGCCTGCACAGCAATCTGTGTCGGCGCGTCAAATCCTTCAATGAGCGGCCACACTTTTTTCGGAATGTACAAAACCGGGTTCGCATAGTCGCCTTCAAACATGCTTTCCTGCTGTTTTTTTTCTGTGAAAACACCGGCGACCTTAAACGGCACACCATTCATCTCAATGCTTTTATGCAGAGCGTCTCCGTCTGTAAACAGTTCATCTCTGGCAGCTTCATTGATCATCGCCACTTGGTGTGTGCTGTTCAATTCGTTTTCCGCCAGCTTTCTCCCTTCGGTTATACGGATTGGGAACATATCAAAGTAGTCACCGTCAACTCCGTATACCTGAGGGTACGAAACGTTTGTCAAATGAAAGACGCTCGCGCCTTCAGACAAGTAATATAAGGATAATCCTTTGACCATAGGATCAGATTTAATCGCCTTTACTGTTTCGTCAGCTACAGGCGGTGCAGTCGTATACGAAACCTGATAGCCGCCGCCCTCCTCTTCTCCGCCCGACGGCTGGTAGACAACATTGATCGCGTTATTTCCCATGCCGATCATGCTTTGCTTTAATTGTTCGCTTTGCCCCTTCAGCATCGATACAATCGCGATAATTGCCGCTATGCCGATAATGACACCGAGCATTGTCAGAATGGATCTAAGTTTATGAGAGAAAATCGATTGAAAGGAGATTCGAATATGTTCAAGCATGGCTGATATCCCCTCTCTCATCTAATACCAATTCTCCATCTCTGATAAAAACGGTTCTGTCAGCTTTTTTTGCAACGTCCGGGTCATGGGTAATCATAATAATGGTCTTGCCTTCTTGATGCAATTCAGAAAACAGCGACAAAATTTGTTCGCTTGATTTGGTATCAAGCGCCCCGGTCGGTTCATCAGCTAAAATAAACCTCGGCTGATTGACTAGGGCTCTCGCTATCGCCACCCGCTGCTTTTGCCCGCCGGACAGCTTCGGAGGCTTGTAGGAGACCCTGTTTTTCAGCCCGACCTTTTCCAGCGCTTCATAGGCTCTCTGCCTTCTCTCTTTTTTCTTCACTTTATTGTAGATCATCGGCAGCTCGACATTTTGCAGTGCGGTGAGACGCGGCAGCAAATGAAAGGTTTGAAACACAAACCCGATTGACTCGTTGCGGATTTCGGCTAAGGCACCGTCTTTCCCTTTCAATATATCTATCTGATCAAGCGTATAGGTTCCGGAGGTTGGCCTATCCAAACAGCCGATGATATTCATTAGCGTTGACTTTCCAGAACCGGAAGGCCCCATAATAGCTAGAAACTCACCAGCTTGGACCGTCAGATTAATATGTTTTAAGATCGGAACTTCTTCTTTTCCCAGCTTGTACGATTTCGAAATATTATTCAATGTCAGCATTGACTGTAACCTGCTTTCCTTCCTTGACCGCGGGATCAGGATAGATCACATAATCTTCCGGCGTCAAGCCGCTCTTAATTTCCACCATGTCATTTTCATCAGTCTCTCCGATTTCAACAGGCTGCTTGACCGCTTTCTGCTTCTCATCCGCTTTCCACACGTACGGTTCTCCGTCATCCTGAATGACCATGTCGGAAGGCAGCTTAATCGTGTCCGCGTCAGCCTCATCACTCATCACTTCGATGTTGACATGATAGCCGACTTCGAGACCTTTATGGCTGTCTAATAAAACGGTGAAAGGATAGTTAGAGGATTGAGGGTTCATTTCTTCTTCAGCAAAACTTTCTGATTCCTCACCCTCGCCTGTTCCCGCTGGAAGCTTGCCGATCGAAGTGACCTTTCCTTTCCACTCGCCTTCACCGCCTGTTTTCAGCGTGACTCTGACTTTGCTGCCTTTTTTGATTGTGTCCATTAACAGCTCGTTGATTTGGCTTTTGACTAGGTATTTGCCCGTCGAAACAATCTGGATATACGGTCCTGCTGCCTGGTCGCCCGTTGCTCCGGCGGCGATATCCTGATTGACGCTTTGAACGATCCCGTCATGCTTGCTTGTTATGACATTGGAACCTTTGTTTTTCGTCAGGGCAGCCAGCTCTTTTTGATGCTGCTTCAGCTCAAGCTGGCTTGTTTTCAAATCGAAATTGGCCTGATCAAGCTCATCTTGAAGCTGTGATTTCTCTTCTTTTCCAGCCGTTTTCAGCTGTTTTTCCGTTTCCGTTATTGATTTTTGCAAGCGGCTGATTTGCAGGTTTGTCATTTCGATTTGCAAATTGGCTTGTTCAACTTCGTCAGAATGATCCTCGCCCTCATACTCAAAAAGCTTATCGCCCTTTTTGACCTGATCGCCTTCTTTGACGTATGTTTTTTTAATGCTGCCTTTTTCAGAATCGATATATACTTTCTGCTGCTTCTCAGGTTCAACCTTTCCAGAAAACGTTTGGCCTGATTCTGATTCTCCTCCCATGTATACCGCTACCGATTCTGCATAGGGCTCCGACGATACGGCAACTTGGTTGATGTGGGTAAAAAAGTAAACACCGCCGGCGCCGATCCCAGCTAATACAAGCACACCGGCACATATCGCACCGCCAATAAGCCATTTTTTCTTCTTGGACACACCGATCTCCTCTTTCTGTAAACTATGTAATATTTTCGAAACATTATAACCAATATTATCTATTAATTCAAAAAGACTTGCAATCTTTTTATTGAAATGAAGGAATCAAATAGAAAAATTGTATTTTCACGGCCGAAAATAAAAAATCCCGGCTCTGAACCGGGATTTTTCTTACACAGAAATAAGCGCTTTTTCATTTTTAATCAGGTCATAGGTCAAGCATACAGGTTTATTTGTACGGGGATCGGTCACGATTTCGGCATCAATCTGAAATACCTGCTTCAAAATGTCCGGTGTCATGACCTCCAGTGCGCCGCCCTCCTTGATAACCGTGCCGTTTTTGAGCGCGATCATATAATGAGAAAAACGGGCCGCGTGGTTCAGATCATGAATGACCATTAAAATCGTCCGCCCCTGTTCTTTGTTGAGCCTGTCAAGCAGCTGCAGAATTTCAAGCTGGTGTGCGAGATCAAGGTACGTTGTAGGTTCATCCAGCAGCAGCAGTTCCGTCCCTTGCGCAAGCGCCATGGCTATCCACACCCGCTGACGCTGTCCGCCTGACAGTGCCTCAATCGGCCGTTCAGCGTATTCAGCCATGCCTGTTTCTTCAAGCGCCCATTTGATAATCCGGCGATCTTCATCATGTAATCGGCCGAATCCTGATTGATGCGGAAACCTGCCGTACGACACCAATTCATACACCGTTAAACCGCTTGGCGCTTCAGGTGTCTGCGGCAGAATCGCCATATCTTTCGCAATGTCTTTTGTAGACATTTTATGAATGGCTTTGCCGTTTAAATAGACGGCACCTTTATGTGAACGCATAATTCTGGACATTGTTTTTAATATTGTTGATTTCCCGCAGCCATTCGGGCCAATTAAGGTGGTGATTTTCCCTTTAGGAATCGAGATATTTAAATCTTCTACAATCACCGTGTCACCATAACCGATTCCAAGCTGTTCCGTTGATAATGAATTCATATTCGGCCCCCTCCTCTAATTCGCTTTCATCAATAAATAAATAAAGTAAGGCGCGCCTAGCACGGAAATGACAAGTCCGACCGGAATTTCCGAAGGTGCCAATACATTTCTCGCCAGCGTATCAGCGAGCAAAAACAGAAATGCGCCGATGAAGGCGGAGACCGGTATCAGCGTCTGGTGACGCGGACCGGTAAGCCTTCTTGCCACGTGGGGCGCGATCAATCCGAGAAACGCGATGCCCCCTGCAGCTGCCACGCATGAAGCGGCAAGAGTGACCGCCGCCAGAAGGAGAATCCGTCTTTCCCTTTCAACAGCAGTGCCCAGCCCCGTCGCTAATTGGTCTCCGAGCTGCAAAATGTTCAAATAACGTGCCTTATATAAAGTAAACGGAAGCAAGATCACAATCCAAGGAAGGATCGCCCAAATCATATTCCAGTTCGCCCCCCATATCGAGCCGGATATCCAAACCGCGGCCTGCATAAAATCATGAGGGTCCATCTTGAGCTGAAAAATCAGCAACAGAGCGTTAAAACCAGCATTCACGCCAATACCTACTAAAATCAGCCGAATCGGTGTCACGCCTTTTTTCCAAGCCAGAAGATAAATGAGAAGCGCGGCGAGAAATGCGCCAGCCAAAGCACTGAACGGCAGCATAAATGTTCCGAAAAAGCTGAGATCTGAAGCTGACCCTTGAAAAAAGTATATAAAAAGCACAACAGCAAGCGAGCCGCCGGCGTTAATTCCAAGAATGCCGGGCTCAGCCAGATCATTTTGAGAAACGCTTTGCAAAATGGCGCCGGCAACAGCGATTCCTGCCCCAACGAGCAAAGAAAGGATGATCCGGGGCAGCCTGAACTCAAATAAGACAAGTTCATCACGCGCCGTTCCTTGACCGAAAAAGACTTGAAGCGTTTTAAGCGGTGCAATTTTGATGACGCCCAAATTTAAACTGATAAAAAAGACCAGCACGATGAGCAGAAAGGTCACAACCATCACAGCGAGCGGTTTTTTCGTTTTTGTTTTCATTACAGCCCTCTCCTTTCCCGACGTGCCAAATAAAAGAAAAAGGGAACACCGATAAGAGAGGTCAGCGCGCCGACAGGCGTTTCAAAGGGCGCGTTGACGAGTCTTGCCGCAATGTCAGCAAAAACTAGCAAAACGGCGCCAAGCACCGCCGAGCAAGGAATAATCCACCGATAATCCACACCCACCAAAAACCGGGTAATATGCGGAATGATCAGCCCGATAAATGCGATGGTGCCGGCAATGGAAACCGCAGCTCCCGTCAAAATCACAACGACAAGCATGCCAACCAGTTTCACCGCTGATGTATATTGTCCAAGCCCTTTCGCCAGCTCGTCTCCGAGACTTAACACTGTCACAGACCGGGCGATGATAAACGCAAGCGTTAAACCGACCGCCCCTGCGAGAAGCAAGAGATGAACACCTGACCATTTCACACCCGCTACCCCGCCTGCATACCAAAAACTGATATCCTGAGCGACATCAAAGCGGATTGCAACGGCGGTTGAAATGCCTGTAAAGAAATAAGAAACTGCCGATCCAGCCAGAGCAAACTTTACTGGCGTAAGTCCGCCCCTTGAAAACATGCCAATCCCCATTACTGTTGATGCCCCCAGCCCCGCTCCTGCAAAGGACCATAGCACAAGCCCCATCGTCGAAAGCCCGGGGAAAAAGGCAAATGCAATTGAAATGGCAAACGCAGAGCCTGATGTAACTCCCATAATCGAAGGCTCTGCCAAAGGGTTTCTCGTCATCCCCTGCATGATCGCTCCCGACACTGCTAACAAGGCACCGACAAGCGCGGCGGCAGCCGTTCTCGGCAGTCGAAGATCGTGTATGATTTGGTGGGACGTCTCTGTCGGCTGAAAATGAAAGATGGCGTCCCACACCGTGCGCAAATGAATATCCGCAGCACCGAGAGATATGGATAAAAGCGCGCCAAGGCATAGTAAACACATCCCTGCAATAAGGACAATGACCGCGCCAAATGACCTTGACGTCCATTGGTTTTCTTCTGATATCGTCTGTATATTTTTACTTTGACTCAACAGCCGTACTTCCTTTCCCATAATGATAATGATTATCAATTACTGATCAAGTATATCATTTTTTTCCGCTGTTGTAATAGAGCGTTTTGAACAAAAATGAGCATATAATTGCAAAATTACCGTGTAAACTGGCTCTTGCGATGGTATAATCACATTGATAATGATTCTCTTTATCACCCATTTTTCGGAAAGAAGGTATGAGATATGACCCTTATATATAAGAAACTCGGAGCCGCGTTTTTTGCCGTGTTATTGATTGCAGCATTGGCAGCCTGCGGGAATAACACAGAAAGCAAAGGCTCTTCCTCTGATTCCAAAGACGAAGAAACCGTTACATACAAGGCTGAAAACGGA
This sequence comes from Bacillus sp. RHFS10, assembly GCF_016757475.1. Classification (NCBI taxonomy): domain Bacteria; kingdom Bacillati; phylum Bacillota; class Bacilli; order Caryophanales; family Bacillaceae; genus Bacillus; species Bacillus sp. RHFS10. The sequence goes on along the minus strand of NZ_JAESPO010000002.1, from coordinate 826,926 downwards.
AATGTGAAAATCCCTAAGCATCCTAAACGGGTGGTTGTCATGGCTGACGGCTACTACGGCTACTTCAAAACACTCGGCATCAACGTCGTCGGTGCGCCTGAGAATGTATTTAAAAACCCTTATTACAAAGGAAAAACCGACGGCGTTACAAGCATCGGAGACGGTACTTCCGTTGAAAAAGTCATTGATTTGAATCCTGACTTGATTATCGTCTGGACAACGCAAGGCGCTGATATTAAAAAGCTTCAAAAAATCGCGCCGACTGTCGCGGTAACATACGATAAGCTTGACAATATCGAGCAGCTGAAAGAATTCGCAAAAATGACAGGAACTGAAGATAAAGCAGAAAAATGGCTGACTGAGTGGGATAAAAAAGTTGCGGCGGCTAAAACAAAAATCAAAAAAGCTGTGGGTGACAAAACAGTCTCCATTATGCAAACGAATGGAAAAGACATCTACGTATTCGGTAAAGATTTCGGAAGAGGCGGAAGCATCATTTACAAAGATCTTGGCTTGCAGGCTACAAAGCTGACAAAGGAAAAAGCCATTGATCAGGGTCCCGGATATACAAGTATTTCATTAGAGAAGCTCCCTGACTTCGCGGGAGATTATATTTTCGCGGGTCCATGGCAAGCAGGCGGCGACGATGGCGGCGTATTTGACAGCTCCATTTGGAAGAACCTAGACGCCGTTAAACACGACCGTGTCTACAAGATTGACCCTATTGGCTTCTATTTCTCTGATCCGATTTCATTAGAAGGCCAGCTGAAGTTTATTACGGAAAGCTTAACAAAATAAACAAAAGAGCCGCCTGCCCGCGGCTCTTTTGCACATCTATAAGGAGCGGCTCATTTTGAACCACATCGGATATTTTCTTGCGCAATTCATATTTAGCTGCATCATCATCGCGATCAGTTTTTTTAACGGGCTCTATATCGGAAAACCTTTTTCTAGTGTGCTTCTTGTATTTATCTTAGTGCTCGTTCTGTTTGGTTTGCTGGAAAGGCTGAAAAAACGCTTTTTGCATATTCGATTATCCGTGAAGGTTTTTCTTTCTATTTCTGCTTTCCTTTCAGCTGTTTTAACGATCGGATTGCTAACACGGCAAATTGTGATTTTATAAAAAAGACACCTGATGGAAACTAATCAGGTGTCTTTTGTTTATGCTTTCCGGAACTTTTTAACAACAAATGGATAAACGATCAAGCCGACAAAGAATAAACCGATGCCGAGAGTAAATGTCGTTAAATCCGCTGTGCCTGTTATGATGACAAACAATGAGTATGCGCACGCTAATATCGCGATTAATCCGTCTTTTACACGGGAACCTCTCAGCTGGTCATACGTTTCACCTTTGATGACAAGCTTCAAGCTGTAAATCGCAGATACCAAATACGGAATTAAATACGCAAGTGTTGCCGCTGTCGTTAAAAACGTAAATGCGTCACTTATTGTCCGGGAAATAACCGAGAAGATGAAGACCTGTGACATGACGTTTGTAATCATTAATGCGATAATCGGACTTCCCTTTTTATTCGTTTTTGCAAAGAATGCCGGAAAATCTCCCGCTTTAGCGGCTTGATATGGAACCTCAGAGCCAAGCAAAATCCAGCCGAGCATCGTTCCGAATAAACAAAGGATAGCCAATAGCGCCATAATCACGCTTCCCGCGTTTCCGACAATCGCATACAGCACATCAACGAACGGCTTTTCAGAGCCGACAAGCTTATCATGCGGCAGAACACCCATCGTAATTAAAGTCACGATAATATAAATGCTCAAAGCAATCAGCAATCCGGTAATTGTCGCGCGTTTCACATCACGCTGAGAGCGCGCACGGCCGGATAGGATAACTGCTGATTCAATTCCGACAAACGCCCACAGTGTAGAAATCGCCGCGTTATGCACCTGGCCGCCAATTCCAATGCTTGTGCCGTTTTCTCCTTGAACCGGAAAATAAAAATGATCGAATAATGCCGTTTGAAACACAAACAATCCGGCAACGATAAAGAAAACAAAACCTAGTACTTTAGAAAGCGTCGTGACAAAGTTCAATTTACTTGCACCGTTAATGCTAGTAACGAGAATCGTGTGCGTGCCCCATAACAAGATCGTACATACTGCAAACGTCAGCAATTGGCCGAGTGTCACCTCTTGCCCGCCGAGCGAAAACATTTCACGTTTATCAACCAAGATCGGGAAAAACGAAGTCAAGTAACCGGCGAGGCTTGTGATAATCGCCACGTTACTGATCCAGCTCGCCACCCAGTAGCCCCACACCATTGTGAAACCGGCAGCGTTCCCTTTCTTCGGATCAGAGAACAGCGCCCTTGCATAACTTTGCGGTCCCGCCTTCAGTTCAGGCTTGCGGATGGACAAATGCCCGAAGACAAGTGCAATCATCAGCACGCCGGCACCTGTCAAAAGCCAAGCGGACGTGGCGCCAAGCGGACTCGCGATTGAAGCAAGCGAGCTTGGCAAGGAGAAAATTCCCGATCCTACCATATTTCCAACGACAAACGCCGTTAATAACCAAAAACCCCATTTTTTCGTCTGTTCCATTCCAGTACCTCCATGATTCTTTGTACGGACCAGACCCCGAGATCATGTAAACGCAAAAAAGCCTGAACAAAAGTCCATGCTTAAAGAAACACACACCCTTGATCTCCGGATAGCCCTCCGCGAAAAAGCACGCGGCAGTCCTGCACTTATTCAGATACAGTCCCAGCATAGAGAAGGATCGGCTTTCTCCACACTTCGGCGCTGATGCCTTTTACACATGTTAAACAGCCCCTGTCAGCCTGTCATGTGCTACTCATCATCCGCGCAACCTCTACCTCACTGAGAAAGAGTGAGGATTTAATAATTCAGTTACTCCCAGAAGGTTATCAAAGAAAGGATGATCTGTCAAAGGGAACAGATGGAAATACGGATAGAGCCAAGCCCTATCCGCATGGGTTATCGATTGTTTTTCTTTTTTTGCACAGCTTCTTGAAGCGGATCATCTTTTAGAGCTGAACCGGCATCTTCAAGAGCTCCCTGGATTACGTTTTTTTCTTTTTCAGAACGTTTTCCTTTATCTTTATTAAAGAAATCCATTCGTATCACCTCTTTTAGAAAATAGGTACACGATTAAGATGCCTTTTTCCTTGAAAAATTATGCGGAAAATTTTTTATCGTCCAAAGTCCTGTTGATCAAACATACATTCTCTTGATATATTTGTAATTCAGACATTTTTGCAAAAGATAAAAGGAGAAGCGGGAAATGACAGGAAAAACACACATCATGGGAGGCATCGCTTCTTGTACGGCAGCAGCTTATTATTATGGATTTGATCCAGTGCTTATGGCTGCGTCCGGCGCGGTTGGGGCATTGATTCCCGATATCTGCCACACGCAAAGCAAAATCGGGAGAAGATTTCCTATCCTATCGAAAACGGTCAGCTCCGTTTTTGGCCATCGAACGTTTACGCACAGCCTGCTGTTTCTGCTCATCATGTTTTTTATCACAGCCACATATATTCCAGATAAAAACATATCAACCGGACTGATGATCGGAATGGTGAGTCACTTGATTCTTGACGCTTGGACGGTGAATGGAATTAAATTATTATTCCCTTCAACGATTCGCGTAAGGCTCCCATTTTATATGAAGACAGGCAGTTTTTCTGAGCAGCTTGTGTTAGCCGGCCTGACAATTGCATCATGTTACTACTTTTATATGCTGTTTCATGGACGCATGTTTTAAACGTGAGTGCTGACACTTGTCTTAACGGGCTGTTTTTAGTAGGTTTTACATAAGAAGCATTTCATGCAGATGATCAAGAAAACGTGAGGAGTCATATTAATGAAAGGAACCTTTTTTCACAATCAGCGGTTTTTATGTATTTCGATCGTATTCATGTGGATCAAAACGTATGTAATCTATAAACTCGGGTTTGATTTGCAGATTGATTCTCTGTCGGAGGAGCTGATATTGCTGATCAATCCGCTCAGCTTTATCCTTCCTTTATTCGGGATTGGCCTGTTTCTAAAAGATAACAAGCAGCGGGTCTTTTTGCTGATTGCCAATTTGGTTCTGACTATTATCTTGATCTCCAATACGATTTTTTACGGCTTTTATATCGATTTTATTACCATCCCGGTTTTGTTTCAGGCCAGTAACATGAGCGATATGGGCAGCAGTGTAAAAGAACTGTTCAACCCTCTGTTTATCGCCCTGTTTGCGGATTTGGTTTGTCTGCTGCTGATTGCCCGTAAAGAGAAGAACCCGCAGACAAAAGCCGCCCCCCGTACGATTAAACGGTACTATGCAGCTTCCTGCGGCATGATTCTATGTACTCTGGCACTTGCAGAAGTACAGCAGCCGAAGCTTTTGGCACATTCCTTTGACCGGGAAATGCTCGTCAAAAGCATCGGTCTGTTTCAGTTCCATATATACGATACGATTTCTCAGACTGTGAATATAAGCGCGAAGGCATTTGCCGATGAAGACAGCATGACTGCGATTAAAAACTATACAGAGGCTGATTACAGCAAGCCTGATCAAAGCAAGTTCGGGCTGGCAAAGGGGCGCAACGTCATCTTTGTAACGCTTGAATCGACCCAAAGCTTTGTTCTGAATGAAAAGGTAAATGGAAAAGAAATCACCCCGTTTATGAATGATTTCATCAAAAAAAGCTATTCTTTCGATCATTTCTATCAGCAAACAGAACAAGGCAAAACATCTGACTCAGAATTCATCGTCGCCAACTCACTGTATCCTTCCCTTAGCGGGGCCGTCTTTTTTACGAAAAGCGATCATCAATTTCATACGATGTACAAATCGCTGAAACAACATGATTATTATTCAGCCGTCTTTCACGCCAACCATAAAACATTTTGGAACCGAGATGTGATGTACAATACATTTGGGATTGACCGCTTTTTTGATGTTGATGATTTCCACGTCACTCCCGGGACATCGACAAGCTGGGGCCTAAAGGATAAGGAATTTTTAGAGCAGTCCGCCGGCAAGCTCAATAGCCTGCCGCAGCCGTTTTACAGCAATTTCATCACGTTAACGAACCATTTTCCGTTTGAAATTGATGAAAAGGATCAGCTGATTGATGAATACGATTCAAGCAGCGGTCTGTTAAATCGCTATGTGACTACGGTGCGCTATGAAGATGAGGCATTGAAGCGTTTTATCAAAAAGCTGAAGGACGAAGGCTTATACGAAAATTCGATGATTGTATTCATGGGAGATCATTATGGCATTTCTGAAGCCCATAACGAGGCGATGGCCGAGTTTTTAGGAAAAGATGAAATCACGCCGTATGACAACGTTCAGCTCCAGCGAGTGCCGTTTATCATACATATTCCGGGAATCACAGATCAAAAGCCGGAAACCATCCCTGATGCCGGAGGGCAGGTCGACGTCAAGCCGACACTGATGCATCTGCTCGGCATTGAGACAAAAGGCGATATCCAATTTGGAAATGATTTACTGTCAAACGACCGCACACCATTCACCGTGCTGCGAAACGGCAGTTTTATTACGAACGACTATGTCTACACGAAAAACACGTGCTACAGCCAAAAAACAGGGGACGTGCTGGAAGATCAGGATGCGTGCCTCCCATATAAAGAAAAAGCAACCGAAGAGCTGTCTCTCTCTGATAAAATTTTAAACGGAGACCTGCTCAGGTTTACTCAATAAAAAATCCCTCTTTGAGGGATTTTTTACGTTTCCAACATCACTTTGCCGGTGAGTTTTGTTTGATAGCCGTTCAAATGAGACAGATTCGCCTTGTATTCCTCAGCATTCAAGATGTCTTTCACGGCCTTCAGCAGCTGCTCATGTTTTTTCAAAACGACGATATCATATTGTTCGTCGATGAGCGGGATAAAATCAACACTGCCCATATGTGCCGCGTGCTGCGCCCCGATTCCCGCGTCAGCCTGTCCGCTTGAGACTTGTGAAGCGACAGCGTAATGATCGGTCACGATATCGCCGTATCCTTTTACATCAGCCGGTTTCACACCGAGCAAGCCAAGCTGTTCATCAAGCAGCACTCTTGCGCCAGAACCCTTTTCTCTGTTGATGATCCGGATATCTGCCCTTCTTAAGTCATCCCAGCCTTGAATGTTTTTCGGATTCCCTTTTTGAACATACAGTCCGGCTTTGCGGAGAACGACATTGATCAGACAAAACGGTTCACCTGACAAAATCCGTTTTACATAAGGCGCATTATACTGGCTGGTTTCCGCATCATACAAATGCAAGCTGACAATGTCACACTTGCCTTGATACATATCAATCAAGCTGTTTAAGCTTCCTTTGTATTTACGGAGCGGCGTCTCCTGAATCACATTCTCCAAATGCTTGCTGAGCAGATCCATCGAAATGTCCTGTCCGCTGATCATGACATTTTTTCTGCAGTCCGGCTCAGCCTCCTGCATCTGATTCGGCTCTTCGGCAGCAGAAATGGGCTGCGACATTCTCATATTCATCTTATATTGCTTTAAATCTTCTTCATCCACACGCATCTGCCTTCCGACACGGTAAGCAGGCAGCACGCCTTTTTTAATCAAATCATAAACGGTCAGCTTTGATACCTTCAGCAGACCTGCAACTTCTTCTATCGTATAGGAAGAGGTTTCATTCATCATCATCACTCTCCTATTTTATTATACCTTTTCGTCGAATGTAAAAAAACCCACATAAGCCAAACATAATCAGTTATAATTAGATATAACTAATTATAAGGGGTGCAATCATGTTTAAAAAGTATTCCATGTTAACAGCAGCCTTAACCGCTATTCTGCTTACAGCAGGCTGCTCCGCAAACCAGTCTTCATCGGATAGCGAGAAAAATGTAACGTTAACCATCTCAGCTGCCGCCAGTGCACAGGATGCGCTTGAGGAAATCCAACAAAACTATGAAAAAGAACATCAAAACATTAAAATCCAAGATAACTATGGCTCATCCGGCGCCTTGCAAAAACAGATTTCTCAAGGAGCGGGGGCAGATCTTTTCTTCTCAGCTGCTGAGGATAAATTTCAAAAGCTGGTAGATGATGGGGATATCGCCAAAAAAGACAGCACCGATTTAGTCGGCAATGAAATCGTGTTGGCCGTGCCGAAAAACGGCGATTCACCTGTGACAAGCTTCAGCAATCTGGCGGATTCAGAAAAAATCGCCCTCGGAACGCCGGAATCCGTGCCGGCGGGAGCTTACGGGAAAGAATCACTGACAAAGCTTTCTCTATGGGACAATGTGAAGGATAAGATCGTTTACGGAAAAGACGTTCGCCAAGTCCTTTCTTATGTAGAAACAGGCAATGTGGACGCAGGCGTTGTTTATAAAACTGATGCTCTGATCTCGAAAAAGGTCAAAATCATTGACGAGGCAAAAGCAAATACACACAGCCCGATTGTCTATCCATTAGGAATTGTAAACGATACAAAACACCGTAAGGAAGCGAAGGAATTTTACGATTACCTGCAATCTGATGAAGCAATGAAAGTATTTGAAAAATATGGTTTTACTGCCGAGTAGTATAAGCGTTTCAGCGTTTTTTACACCTGTTGTGCTTTCCTTTCAGGTGGCGGCAGTTGCCGGAATTGTTGTCATTATTCTCGGAACACTGGCTGGAGCACGGATGTCGCGAGCATCATTTTTCGGAAAAACGGCGCTCGAAACATGTTTTATGCTTCCGCTCGTTCTTCCGCCCACTGTTGTCGGTTTTATCTTGATCGTCATTTTCGGAAAGCACAGTTTCATCGGACAAGCCATCGAGTGGATCTTTCATCAGCCTGTCATTTTCACCTGGTGGGCCGCTGTGATCGCCTCGGCTGTCGTGGCCTTTCCGCTTATGTATCAATCCGCCAAAACTGGATTTGGTGACATTGATCCCGATATACAGGGGGCTGCAATGGTAGACGGCGCCAGCAGATGGAAGGTGTTTATCCATATTTCCATCCCGCTCGCCTATCCTTCATTGCTGACCGGAAGCATCCTCAGCCTTGCACGGGCGCTCGGAGAATTCGGCGCAACACTGATGTTTGCAGGAAACATTCCCAGTGTTACGCAAACACTGCCGACGGCCATTTATGTCGCATTGGATTCCGGGAACAACACCCTTGCCTGGGCCTGGGTCGTCTGTATTGTTGTCATTTCCTTTTTGATGCTGTTTTTCATTCAACAGAAAAAACCACACTAAAAAACTCCCCGTCACGGGGAGTTTTTTATTAAAACAGAAGCTCATCAGGATTTGGACCGACGCGCTCATCTTTGTTTAACGCGTCAATTTTGTCCATGTCTTCTTGAGACAATTCGAAATCAAAAATATCAGCGTTTTCGATGATACGGTGTTCTTTAATGGATTTTGGAATCGTGACAACCTCATTCTGCAGATCCCAGCGCAAAATCACTTGAGCCACAGATTTATTGTGTTTTTCAGCAATCTGTGCGAGCACTTCGTTATCCAGCAGCTGTCCCTGCATGAGGGGAGACCATGCTTCCAGCTGGATGCCTTGTTTTTTACAATAGTCTCTTAATTCTTTTTGCGTCAAACGAGGGTGATATTCCACTTGGTTGATCATCGGTTTGATTTCAGCATCTTTCAACAGCTCTTCTAAATGATGAACTTGGAAGTTGCTGACGCCGATTGCGCGGATTTTGCCGTCTTTGTACAGCTTTTCAAGCGCGCGCCATGTATCTTTATATTTATCCTTGCCAGGCCAGTGGATCAAATATAAATCTAAGTAATCAAGCTGAAGTCTTTCCAAGCTTTTTTCAAAGGCAGCAAGGGTTGTTTCGTAGCCTTGATCTTCATTCCATACTTTGGAGGTAATGAAGAGCTCTTCTCTTGCCACACCGGATTCTTCAATCCCGATGCCAACGCCTTCTTCATTTTTGTAGATTGCTGCTGTATCAATGCTGCGATAGCCGTTTTTAATGGCAGCTTTCACAGATTCAGTCGCTTCACTTCCGTTTTCTACTTTAAAAACACCAAGACCGAACCAAGGCATTTCAACTCCGTTATGTAGTTTTACAGTATCTTTTAAACTTGTTGGCACTTGAACATCCACCCTTTCACTGAAATGTAAGCGTCTATATTATCTCACACTCCTCTTAGGCGATACCAATAATACGCTTAAGAGCCGCTTTTTGCTTCTTTTTTCACAGCAGGGCAAAGCGTGACACTATTATTTTCCTATTTTAACAATATTGAGATTATAAATGGAATAAGCAGGGTATGCGATTAGTGTCACCAAATCAAAACAAAGGAGGAACCAAATTGAAACGTATGCGTATCCCGATGACACTTGCGTTAGGTGCCGCTTTGACCATTGCCCCTTTGTCCTTTGCTTCGGCTGAAGAAAATCCCGGTGCGCAGATTTCCCAGGCAACAACAGCCGGAACATCTGCCGCTGAGGTAGGTTTAAACGTCAACCTGGATGTACTTGGAATTGCCAACCAAATCGCCGATGCCATTAAATCCGCACAGAACCGAGATGGATTTGTGAAAAACCTCATGGAGTCTTCCTTCTACGCGTCCGGCCAAAAATACAACGTCATGGTATTTAATTTAAGCCAGGAATATGAAGATCACTTAAACGGTGTGCAATTTTACGGCTCAGCCGTTTACGACGGCATTACGTACGGCATTTGGGTATTTGAAGATGGAACCTTTACAAACAAAGGTGATGGCGGCTGGATCAACTGGGCCTTTAGAGGCTGGTTTGATCGGGATGGCATCACTGTCGAATTCCATCGTCCTTAATATAGAAAAAAGCTGACGCTCTAGCGCCAGCTTTTTTGCTTCATCTATTCGCCGCCTTCAAGCATGGCGGCTTCCACATCATTAATGTATTGGCGAAGCTCGTGGGAGATGTCCCGGGAAATTTCCCGCTTCTCGAAGAGTGTTTGAATTTCATTTCTGATCGCCTGCACAGCCTTCAACTTCACTTCCAGCTTTTGAGCTTCAAATTGGGCGCTAGATTTCAGGTCGTGATGGCTGTGTTCCAGCCTGAAAATTAACTGTTTATAAAACGCAATGACAGATAAAAGCACTTCTTTATGTTCTTCCGTCTTATGTTTTTCAAGATATGCAATTGCTGCCTTCGCCGTTTTCACTCTCGTTGCCTGTATCAGTCCCGCTTCATTTAAAATCGACATCTCCGGCTTTTTATGTTCACCAAAGAAAATCCAATACATCAGCCGCTTGAGCCTTGTTTTTGATAATCCGACTTTAAATGGGTTGCCATACAAAATTTCTAATTCATTAAACCGTTCTTGCAGCACGTTTACTGTTTCTTCCGGGATGTCTCCCCGTTCCAGCATTTTCATCAATGCCTCTTGCTCAGCGATAATGGCTTGCGCCCGGACTTTTCGCTCTTGTTTTTTGATACGATTAGATGAAGTATATTGCTGAAAACGAAGGTTTTTCATCTTTTCGTTGTATTCGCCTATCACCGCAAGAGAGGCTGTTTTGTTTGTATCGTTCATGTCCTCTTTAATCGTTTGGAGAGCTGTTTTAATCAATTTGCGTCTCGCCGTCAGCAGCTTTTTATTTCGTTTTTCGTCTTCTTCTTCTTTTTCAGTCAGAAGCGGCAGCACAACGGCGGCAATGACAAGTGTGCATAAAATGACGCCGGCTGCCAAAAAGAGAATTAGATTTCTTTCCGGAAACGGTGTGCCATCCTCCAGAAAATACGGAATGGAGAAAGAGCCCGCAAGCGTTACAGCTCCGCGCACACCGGAAATCGAAAGTAACAGCGTCGAACGAAGACCCGGTTTATAAATGTTCTGGTCCTTATTAAAGAACCATTTTCCGTTCCAGAAGAACAGCACCCATAGAAATCTGAGGAGCATTAGCGTAAATGTGATCACAAGGATATAACTGATTACCTTCATGTTGCTAACTGCGGTGTCATTAAAGATAACGGAAATGACGTCCGGAATCTGTGCTCCGAGAATAACGAATACCAGACCGTTCAAAATAAATAAAATAATGTTCCATGTACTCGAGGAGACGATTTGCAGTTTGGCCATCGTTGATTCCAGACGATCCTGTTCAACCGCATGGGTGATTCCACCCGCCACAACGGCTAAAATGCCGGAAACGCCGATTTCTTCCGCTGCCAAATAAATCACAAACGGCGTCAGAATTTGAATCAGCATATGCATTGTGACATCCTGCATGCCGAGACGGCGCAGGAAGAGGCGAAATCGAATAATGACGAACGAAATGACAACCCCGCACAGCAAGCCTCCAAGAGAAATAAAGACAAAGCTGACAGCCGCTTGTGCTAATGAAAATGCACCGGTCACTGCTGCCGCAATCGCAAACTTAAAGGCCACCAGACCTGATGCGTCATTCATCAGCCCCTCGCCTTCAAGCAGGCGAAGAATGCCTTTTGGCATCTTCACTCTTCCTGATAATGCGCTGACAGCGACGACATCAGTCGGTGAAAGAATGGCCGCAAGTCCAAAAGCCGCTGCCAGCGGAATAGCAGGAATCATCCAGTGAATCGTGTATCCGCCTACAATCACAGTCGCAAATACAAGGCCGAGTGCGAGCAATAAAATCGGAGCGCGTAAATTCCAAAGCTCCGCCCGCGGCGTTCTCTTCCCATCATTAAATAGAAGAGGCGCGATAAACAGAACAAAAAACAATTCGGTGTTTAATTCAAAATGAAGCCCCTGTGGAAATGAGGCCGCAAAAATCCCAAGCGCCACCTGAATCAGAGGCACGGGAATAAACGGAATAAACCGGTTCACGATATTGGATATCGCAATAATCGTTAATAAAACGAGAACAACTAAAAATATGTCCAAATACATGACCTCCTTCGTCTGAGATAGTCGATGGATCTGCTTGTCTAAAAGAGGCTGAGGCTGGGACGGCCTTGCATCCGATATGTGATGTCGGCAGGAGTTCCCTCCACACTTGTCTTCTTTTATAGTACCCTTTTTAGGGTATTATTTCTCACGATATGCTCATAGTGAACTTTTTTGTAGCAGGGCATATTTCAGGCAAAAAGAGACAGGGAGCTCCCCCCTGTCTCTCGTCTTTCTTTATCAGTTATGAAAATTCGTGCCGTCAGTTGTTGCTTTAATGATGCCTGCGCGAATGACAAAGTCACCGAAGTGCTCGCCTTCCTCGCGTTCTTTCGCATAACGCGAAAGAAGGACGCGCAGCTCGCTTAAAATGTCTTCTTCACCGATGTTTTCACGGTACATTTTGCTTAAACGGCTACCATCAAATGCAGCACCAAGATACATATTGTATTTGCCCGGCGCCTTTCCGATAAACCCGATCTCACCGAGTGCATGGCGTGCACAGCCGTTCGGGCACCCTGTCATGCGAATGGTGATTTCCTGATCACGAAGGCCGTTTTCGTCAATGATCTTTTCAACCTTATCTAAAAGGGTCGGCAAATAACGCTCTGCTTCAGCCATTGCCAATCCGCAGGTCGGAAGCGACACACACGCCATAGAGCTGCGGCGGAGCGCTGAATGGTGCTTGCCGTCAGTTAATCCGTATTGCTCAATTAATGCACTGATTTCATCTTTTTTATCGCTTGAAACGTTCGCAATAATCAAGTTCTGATTGGATGTCAGACGGAACTCGCCTGTATGAACTTTGGCGATTTCCCGCAAGCCTGTCATCAGTTTATAATGATCGTAATCCGTCACACGGCCGCCTTCGACAAACAGCGTAAAATGCCATTTATCCTCAATGCCTTCCACCCAGCCGTAGCGGTCGCCGTTATGATCGAAATGATACGCCTTTGCTTCTTCCAAGCTCCAGCCGAGACGGTTTTCCAATTCTTCTTTCACAGTTTTTAAACCGAGGCGGTCAACGGTGTATTTGAACCGCGCATTTTTGCGGACAGAACGGTTTCCGTAATCACGCTGAATCGTAATCGTTTTTTCAGCAACGTCATACATTTGCTCAGGACGGCAGAACCCGATCACCTTGGCTAATTGCGGATATGTCGCTGTGTCGCCATGCGTCATTCCCATTCCGCCGCCGATTGCCACGTTAAAACCGATCAGTTCGCCATCTTCGACAATCGCAATGAATCCGAGATCTTGTGAAAAGACGTCTATATCATTAGATGGCGGGACGGCAATACCGATTTTAAATTTCCGCGGCAGATAGAGCGGGCCGTACATTGGCTCGACTTCTTCCTCAGGCGTGCCGGCCACTTTTTCCTCATCAAGCCAGATTTCATGATAAGCTCTCGTCCGCGGCAGCAGATCGTCACTTAATTTTTTAGACCACTCGTATACCTCTGAGTGGATTTCAGACTGATAAGGGTTCGATGCGCACATCACGTTGCGGTTTACGTCTCCGCAGGCTGCGATCGTATCCAAAAGAGCTGAGTGGATCGTCTGAATGGTTTTCTTCATGTTCCATTTCAGAATTCCGTGCATTTGGAATGTTTCACGTGTCGTCAGTTTTAATGTGCCGTTCCCGTATTTCTGGGAAAGGTCATCCATGACAAGCCATTGTTCAGGTGTTGAGACGCCTCCTGGCATACGTACGCGCAGCATGAACTGATAGGCCGGTTCAAGTTTTTGCTTTTGGCGTTCATTGCGGAGGTCACGGTCATCCTGCAAATAACTGCCGTGGTGTTTCATCAGGCGGTTGTCATCATCCGGAATTCCGGCACTGATCCGGTCCAGCATCACTTCTTTCAGTGTGCCGCGCAAATAATCACTTTCTTCTTTAATGCGTTCAACATCACTTGGAGAGCCGTCCGGTGCTTTTAAGATTTTGGTCACCATGTTGAAAAACTCCTTTCAAGTCAAATCAGTATACATCACGCTGATAGCGTTTTTGCTGCTGCATATCGGCAAGATAAGCTTCTGCTTCTTCGCGGCTCATATTGCCTTCTTTCTCGATAATGTCAAGTAATGTGTGATGGACGTCATGCGCCATGTGTTTTTCATCACCGCAAATGTAAACAGCCGCGCCTTCTTGAAGCCATTCGAACAATTCTGCACTCTGTTCAAGCATGCGGTGCTGCACATATACTTTTTCTTCCGTATCACGTGAGAACGCCACATCCATTTTTGTCAGCACACCGTCTTTGATCCAATTCTGCCACTCTGTCTGATAAAGGAAATCCGTGACAAAATGCTGATCGCCAAAGAACATCCATGCTTTGCCTTCCACTCCCGTCTCCTCACGCTCCTGCATAAAGGAACGGAACGGCGCGACGCCTGTCCCAGGGCCGACCATGATAATCGGTGTTTCAGGATCTTTCGGAAGCTTAAAGTTTTGATTATGCTGAACATAAACAGGTAGTGTGTCTCCCGGTTGCAGACGCTCCGCGCATAAAATCGAGCAGACGCCTTTTCGTTCACGGCCGTGCGCATCGTAGCGGACTGCGCCGATCGTTACATGTACTTCATCCGGATTAGCGGATAAACTGCTCGCGATTGAATAGAGTCGGGCCGGCATTTTTCGCAGAATCGAAACAAACTCCTGCGCCGATACGCTGAACGGGCCATAATCACGAACGAGATCAAGCAAATCGCGTCCTTCAAGATATGCTTTTACGTTCCCCTCATTTCCCGGGGCTAAAAGCTCTCTAAGCTCATCGCTCCCTGACAGCTGGGCAGCCTGTTCAAGAAGCGGTTTTGTGAGAACAGTGATTTCATAGTGAGAAATCAGCGCTTCTTTAAGCGGGCGTACATCACCTTGCTTATTAAGGGTCACAATTTCTTCGGGGTCCCAATTCATTTCCTTAAGCAGCAGCTCAACAAGCTCCGGATCGTTTTCCGGATAGACGCCGAGGCTGTCACCAGGCTCATAAGTCAGGCCAGATCCTTCCAGAGACAGCTCGACATGGCGTGTTTCTTTATTTGATCCTCGGCCGTTCAAATTTAAATTTTCTAACACTTCAGCCCGAAACGGGTTTGTTCTGGAGTAAGAAGACTCACCGATTTGAGGCGAAGCTGCTCCTTGCGCAGGTGCGGCGCTTCCGCCCCCGGCTTCACTTAAGCCCTCAAATACACCCTCAAGCCATTCAGCTGCCGGCTCATCATAGTCAAGGTCGCAATCAACGCGCGGAGAAATTCGTTTGCCGCCGATTTCTTCTAAGCGCTGATCAAATTCCTTCCCTGTCTGGCAGAAAAATTCGTACGAGCTGTCACCAAGCGCCAAAACTGAAAAACGAAGGTCTTCAAGCTTAGGCGCCCGTCTTCCATGCAAAAATTCATGAAACGACAGCGCGTTATCAGGCGGCTCGCCTTCACCGTGCGTGCTGACGACGATCAAAAGATTGTTGATTTTCTTCAGCTGATTCGGCTTAAAATCGCTCATGGATGAGACAGTGACTTGAAAACCGCGCTCCTCAAGCTGCTTGCCGGCATTTTCTGCAAGCCCCTGTGCGTTTCCCGTCTGTGAACCATAAAGAACGGTCACTTCTTTTGAAACGGCCGGTGCCGCCGCTTCTGCAGACACAGCAGCCGCAGGGGCCCCCGCGGTTTCTTGGGCGGAAACGGATTGCGCGGATAAATATCCGCTCAGCCAGATTTTCTGAGATTCGGTCAAAGTTGGCAGAAGGCGGTTAAGGAGCTCTGCCTGCTCCTGATTAAACGGACTGTTCATTACTTGAAGTTGCAACGTATCCACCTCACAAAGTTATAAACTGATCGAAAATTGCATCTAATTGAACTTTACCGGAATACTAGGTTTAAGTAAAATATATTTACATGATGATAACTATTAAGATTCCTAATGATAAAACCGCTTTGTTTCTTTCATTTAAATAGAAAAAGAGAAGGACGTCCTTCTCTACACAAATAAACGTAGCTTTAGGGTTTTATCATCTTTAACCCTTGAATTCTAGGAAGGACGAGCATTGGGGCAGACTTCCGCAGGATGGGGTGACAGCGGCGTTTGGGCAAGATCTCGAGCATTTAGCCGCTGAGTTTTTTTCAAGTGAGCACCAATACGCATGCTTGACAACAAATGCGAAGGTTTGTCGGCACGCTAAAAAGAGAAGGCTCCCCTTCTCTTCACTCAGCATTCTGATATAAGTGAGGCGGCACGGCCGTTACAAACGGACTTGCCTTACCTGTATATAACACCGCCAGCATATGCATCGCCCGGGTGCAGGCAGTGTATAAGAGCCTGCGGTCGTGCTCTGTTTGATAATGTTCTTCCGATGCATCATAGACAAGGACTGCGTCAAACTCAATTCCCTTCGCTAAATAAACCGGAATGACACAAACTCCCTTTTGAAATGTTTGATTTTCTTTATGAATCAGCCGGATATCTATATATTCGCTTATGTAAGCGTGCGCCTGTATGCATTGCTGGGCAGTCTTACAAATGACGGCGATCGTTTCATGCCCTTGCTTCTTGAGTCGTTCTATTTCTTTCGTGAGCTTTTGACAAAGGTCCTCACGCCCTTCGGTTTTGAAAACGAGAGGCATTTCCCCGTTTCTGTTAAAAGGCTCAATATCCGCTCCGTCCTGAAGCATCGCTTTTGTTAGATCGACAATCTGCCTTGTCGATCTGTACGTTCTCTTTAAACGAACATATTCAGCCGGCTCACCTTCAAAGCACGCATCCATATGCTTTGCGCCATGTATGGCATGGGCGTAGATGAACTGATTGATATCACCGAGCACTGTCATGCTGGCGGCCGGAAAAATGCTTCTCATGTAAGCCATCTGAAACGGTGAATAGTCCTGAGCTTCGTCGATAAAAAGATGTTTGATCTTCGTATTTTTCTTTCTGCCTTCGATCAAATCCTGCATATAAAGAAACGGCGCCGCATCCTCATAGAGTAATTTATTTTCCGCAAATGCCGATCGGGTCAGCGCTCCTATCGCTCCCATCTCCGCATGCTGAAATTTCCCTCGCCAGCTGGAAAACAAATGCAAATACAGCTGTTTGACATCCAGAAACGCAAAGAGCCTGACCGCCTGTTTGAGCGGGTTGAACGCCTTTTTCACAATGATGGCGGCAAGCAGTTGCTGCTCTCTTTGATAATCGTTAAACGTGCTCTCACTGAACTGTTTCCTTTCCTGGAGTTTTTTGTACACGTCCAGGTAATCCTCTTTGTCGAGCAGCTCAGCTTCCTGAACGACCCAATCCTTACGCCGTTCCTTTTTCTCAAATGTATGAAGCTCACTCAGCAGCCACTTTGCCGTTTGCTCTATCCGGTTCGGAATGGACTGTCGTTGATCCAGTGAGTAAAAATAGGACTGAATGTGTTCCTTTGTAATCAGTTTTTGTCCGCGGAAGACGATATTTTTAAAGATCATTCCTTCGGAGGACAGCCGGCTGACGTATTCATCAATGAATTGCTGAAAAGATAAGCCCGCCTTCCATGTGATTGCCGTAAGCCTTGACGGAAAACCGCCTTTCTTTGATTCGGTCAGGCAATATTCGAGCTGATCAAAGGGGCTTTCACATAGGAACTTGCGGCCAAGCCGGTGCTCGATATATTCCTGAAACGTCGCCTGTTCCATATTCTCTTCCCCTAACTCAGGCAAAACAGAGGAGACATAGCTGTTAAATAAAAAGTTTGGAGAAAATAAAACGATTTGTCCGGCATCAATAACGCCGCGGTACCTGTATAACAAATAAGCGACGCGCTGGAGTGCTGCCGATGTTTTCCCGCTGCCAGCTGCCCCCTGCACGATCAGAAATTTGCTTTTTTCATTACGGATAATCTGATTTTGTTCTTTCTGAATTGTAGACACGATGTTTTTCATTTGGGTATCAGATTGATGGCTCAAGACCTCTTGCAGCATTTCATCACCGATCGTCATATCAGTATTAAACATCGCCTTGAGATCGCCGTTTTTAATGATAAACTGGCGTTTCAGCTCCATTTCGCCTTCTATCGTTTCGCCGGGCACTTCGTACTCCGCTTTTCCTGGGGAATAATTGTAGTACATACTGGATATCGGCGCCCTCCAGTCATAGATCAGAAAGTGTTCCTCCTTCTCATCCATGCAAGAAGCTAAGCCGATATAAATTCGCTCTGCCTGTTCCTCGCCGTTTTCAATAAAATCAACCCGGCCGAAATAAGGCGATGCTTTTAATCGATGAATTCGTTTGAGCTGCTGATCCATACGCCGATGATTTCGTTCCCGATCAGACAGCAGCTCCGCCTGCTGCTTAATGCTTGCCATCGTTTCAACCGCTTCATGGGTATCATCAAGATTGACCGTAACATCCTCCCAAAAGCTTTTTCTTAATCCGATAATATCATGCTTTAACCCGCCTGCAGACGTTTCCAGAAACCGCTCTTTTCGGCCGAGCTCCTGCAGTACCTCATCTATTCTTGACTGTTCTTCCTTCCATTCCTTATCCTGCTGATTCATGGACGGCACCTCCAGAAAATAGTTGACAAATTCAGATGAAATACTGTAAAATAAAATTGGATATATATTATAAATATGATAAAAATAAGCAAATACAATTTATCTTAGCACATTTACCCAATATCAATCAAGGTTTGGGTTATTTATATGCAAAAAAACCGATTTCAAATTGAAATCGGTTTTTTTATGATGTTAGTTATCTAAGCGAAAAGAACGGTTTGGCAGCTTCCAATTAAACATATAGGAACAAACGCGGCAAACAACGAGCACGAAAAACAGAACGTACAAGCCAAATGAGTTTCCCAGCCAGCCCAAGCCGACGATTAAACCGCCGAGAGCCGCCCAGACCGCATAGATTTCCGCTTTCAGCACAAGCGGTTTGCGTCCGGCAAGAAGATCGCGAATGATTCCGCCGCCGCTTCCCGTCAGGACCGCAGCCACGATAACGGCACTAAGCGGATGACCCATTTTGACGGCATACAGTGCGCCTTGGATGGCGAAGGCCGCGAGACCGATCGCATCTGATAAGTTGCCCCATTTGTTCCAATGCCTCAGCAGCAGCTTCGGAAACAGAAACACAATCGTAATGGAGAGGAGGGCGATTTGAAAGTACGCGCCCTGCTCCCATAATGCTGACACCGGAACACCGATCAGCAAATTGCGGATCGCTCCTCCTCCAAAAGCTGTGACAATCCCTAATATATAAACTCCTAAAATATCATATTCCTCTTCCATCGCAACAATTGCGCCGCTGACTGCAAACGCAATGATGCCAATCACACTGAGCAGCTCCCAAGCCATTCTGATGACTCCCTTTATGTTTGTTAAATTTTCTGACGACCTCTAGATTTTATAATCGCTCAAGCGTAAAATCAATAACATTTTCACGATAAAAAAAGATAAATTTAGAGGGAGTACACCAAACGCTATTGAGCTGTCATTTACAGATGAAAAAACGCCCGGCATAAGCGGACGCTTTTTGGTTATTCAGATTTTTCGACTTTCAGCAGACACATAAAAACAATAATCAGGATAAAAGCAATCAGGGCCAGAAATGGAATGGTCATAAAACCGAACCAGTTAATATATTGGCCTGAGCACGGCACGCCGCTTACACACGGCTTAATGCCGGAAAAGCCCGGCACTTTCTGCTCTAAGTAATGCATAATCGAAATAAATGCCCCGATAATCGCCATCGGAAGCGCATATTTTTTCACGCGTGTGTCCCCTTGAAAGGTGGCGATTCCTAAAATCAGGACGAGCGGATACATGAGGATACGCTGGTACCAGCACAGTTCACATGGAGTGAACTTTTTGATTTCACTGAAATACAGGCTGCCGAGCATAGCGGTAAGAGCGACAACCCAGGAAGCATATAAACATACAATTCTATTTTTCATATGATTTACTTCCCTTTCAGCTCTTTTTCTATCGTTTCTTTGATTTCATCATAATCTGAGAAATCGCTAATCACTTTATCATTAACGTAAATCGTCGGGGTGGCGTTTATGTTCATTTTTTGATTAAGTTCGGAATCTCTTTCCACTTGGGAAGCGAATGTTTCCTTATCAAGATTGTCCTTGAGCGTCTCAGGATTGACCTTCGTGGTGCTTTTGGCAACATCACCGAGAACGGCCGGGGTCACCCATTCCTGTTCTGTGTCCGGCTGTTTGTCGAACAGCTTTTCATGGAATGCCCAGAAAGAGTCAGGATCTTCTTTCCATACTTCTTCTGATGCAAGAGCCGCTAATATTGAACCTTTTCCATGGAACATGACGTTCACGAATGAAAATTTCACATCGCCCTTATCAATAAAGTCTTTCTGTATTTTTGGGAAGATGTCACTGTTAAACATTTTACAAGACGGACATTTATAATCTCCGAATTCAACTACAGTTACCGGTGCATCATCCTTGCCGAGCACAGGCTGGCCTTTGATAGACGGCTGTCCGGAAACCGCTTCATTGCCTTGTTCCGTTTTGTTATTAATAATGACAATGGCTGCTAACAAGACAACAACCACAACCGTAAGGATGACCGCGAATTTCGCAGAAGACTGCTGTTTCTTTTTCACTCCGACACCTCATCGTTTTAAAATTATAAAAAAGAAGCGGATCGCAATTGACCCGCTTCTTTATTTTAACAAGACAAGCGCCGATAAGAAAAGCCCGAAAAAATGAATTCTCTCCGACAATTTACCTGTTTTTGAGACGCATAACGCGCATGGCGTTTGCCACAGCGAGCAGCGTAACGCCGACATCTGAGAAAACCGCTTCCCACATAGTTGCAATTCCGAATGCTCCGAGAATGAGAAAGATCGCTTTCACGCCTAAAGCAAAGCCGATGTTTTGCCACACGATTCGCCGTGTCCGTTTGGCAATCCGAATCGCTTTCGCTATTTTTGAAGGCTGATCTGTCATCAGCACGACGTCTGCTGCTTCTACCGCGGCGTCTGAGCCAAGGCCGCCCATGGCCGCTCCGATATCCGCGCGCGCAAGCACCGGCGTATCATTGATGCCGTCACCGACAAAAATGAGTTTTTCATTTGGCGAAAGCTTGGCTTCTAATGCTTCAACCCGCGCGACTTTATCCTGCGGCAGCAGCTCCGCATATACCTCGTCGATGCCAAGCTGTTTTCCGACGGCTTCTCCCGTTTGTTTTGAATCACCTGTCAGCATAATTGTCTGTTTGATTCCAAGCGACTTCAGATCAGCAATCGCCTGTGCCGCGTCTTCTTTTGCTTCATCCGCTATGATGATTGCTCCGGCATAATGTTGATCAACAGCAATGTGTACGATTGTTCCTGCTTTTTGATCCGGGACGCCTTTAATCTGTTCTCTTTCCATGAGCTTCTGATTCCCAGCAAGGATTTCTGTTCCGTTTACTTTTGCAAAAATGCCGTGGCCGGATATTTCCTCATATGACTCTATCGCGTCAGAGGAAAGCGTCTTTCCGTAAGCTTTACGCACAGATTCAGCAATAGGATGCTGGGAATGAAGCTCAGCATATGCCGCCGCTTCAAGTAATTTTTCCTTTGTAAATCCTTCTGCGGGTTTAATTTCTGTCACTTCAAAACTGCCTTTTGTTAATGTTCCTGTCTTATCAAACACCGCGTATTTAACTTGATTCAAGGCTTCTAAATAATTGCTTCCCTTCACAAGCACTCCGGTCTTAGAGGCTGCGCCGATTCCGCCGAAGAAACCGAGCGGTATAGAGACAACAAGCGCACATGGACAAGAAATCACTAAGAAAATAAGCGCGCGGTACACCCAATCGGAAAGTGCGGCGCCGGGAATAACCAGCGGCGGGACAAAGGCCAGCAATACCGCGATGATCACGACAGCAGGTGTATAATACTTGGCAAACTTCGTGATAAAGTTTTCTGTCCGGGCTTTACGGCTGCTCGCATTTTGAACCAAATCTAATATTTTTGATACTGCAGATTCCTGATAGCCCTTTGTGACTTCAATATGCAGAACGCCGTTTTGATTGATAAAGCCTGACATCACATCTTGTCCTTCTGTAGCTTTTCTTGGAACAGACTCACCTGTCAATGCAGACGTATCAACCATCGCTGATCCTTGTACGACCTTACCGTCAAGGGGTATGCTTTCTCCGGGATTGACCACAATGATGTCTCCTATCTTTACGTCCTCCGGAGAAACCAGTTCGATGCCGTTCTTTGTTTTGACATTGGCGTAATCAGGCCGTATGTCCATTAACGCACTGATTGATTTTCTGGAACGGCTGACCGCGGCTCCTTGAAAAAGCTCACCGGTTTGGTAAAACAGCATAACGGCAACGCCTTCAGGGTATTGCTTAATCAGAAAAGCGCCGATTGTGGCAAGGGCCATTAAGAAATGCTCATCAAACACCTGACCGCGGCTGATGTTTTTGATTGCCCGGATGACAATATCACCGCCGATGATCAAATAGGCAGCGAGGAAAAGGAAAAATTCGATTGTTCCGGAATGAACGACATATGCCGCTGCTCCTAAAATGACAGCAACCGCCATTCTGATCAGCATATTGATCATTCGATTGCGATAGCCGTCTTCAGCTGATTTCTTTTTATGCTTTTGGCGAACTGTTACATGCGGATCGATTGATTTTACTTTTTTCTCTACCTTATTGGCGACCCATTGCTCTTCTTTCCCACCGGCTGAGACAGTCAAGGTGCTTGCCGCAAAATTTACCGCGCATCCGTCAATGCCTTTTATGCCTTTAACTCCGTTTTCAATTTTTTGGGCACAATTGCTGCAATCCAAACCGTCCAGAACGTATTCCTGTTTCACTAGTCTCACCTTGCCTTCCGATTTAGGGTTCCCTCTTCAAGCGTATCAATGAGTGTCGGCAACGAAATTATATATATGAGCATATAATCATATAGTTGATTACATTTATTATATGGCTTTTACCAAGAAAGTGTCAATGATAAACAAAAACCGGCATATCGCCGGTTTTTCGGTTGTTGACAACATGATTGAACACCCTTGAAATCTAGAAAGGACGAGCATTGGAGCAGCCTTTCACAGGATGTGATGACGGCGGCCTTTAGACAGCACGTCTGAAATTTAGCCGCCGTTCCATTCTTTCATTGAGCACCAACGCGCAGGCCTGACAACGAATGCGAGGGTTTGTCGATAAGCTGAAAAACCGGCATATTTATTTTACTTTTTGCAGACGCAACGCATTCAGAACAACGGAAACGGAGCTGAATGCCATTGCTGCTCCCGCTATCCATGGCGCTAAAAATCCGAGCGCTGCGATCGGGATTCCCAGGCTGTTATAGCCAAGCGCCCAGAATAAGTTTTGTTTAATGTTTTTCATCGTTAATCTGCTCATGCGGATTGCATCGGCAATGCTATTCAAATCGCCGCGTATAAGCGTAATGTCCGCTGTTTCCATGGCAATATCCGTACCTGTTCCAATCGCCATGCCGATATCGGCTGTAGCTAGCGCCGGCGCATCGTTAATTCCATCGCCTACCATGGCCGTCTGGCGCCCTTCTTTTTGCAGGCGGGAAATTTCTGCCGCCTTTTGTTCAGGAAAGACTTCCGCAATGACACTCGTAATTCCCGCTTCCTTCGCGATGGCTTCTGCAGTTCTGCGATTGTCACCTGTCATCATGATGACATCCAAGCCTAACGCTTTCAGACGGGCCACTGCCTCTCGTGACGTATCTTTTATCGTATCGGCAACCGCTACAAGCCCCGCGGCTTCACCATCAATCGAGACAAGCATAACCGTTTTCCCTTCTGCCTCAAGTTCTTCCATTTGGGCAAGAAGATCCCCATGTTCGATCTGTTCGCTCTCCATTAACTTTCTTGTGCCGACGAGAATGGTTTTGCCTCCGGCTTCAGCCAAAACGCCTGCTCCTACCTTTGCTTCAAAGCTGTTCAGCTTCGGTATTTCAAGCCCTTTTCCTTTCACGCCGGCAACAATCGCTTCGCCGAGCGGATGCTCCGATCCCGTTTCAGCTGCCGCCGTAAACTGAAGCAGTTCTGTTTCTTTAAAATGGCCGAATGGAATGGCATCTGTCAATCGCGGCTTCCCGTTTGTCACAGTTCCGGTTTTATCGAGAACAATCGTATCGAGACGATGTGTTTTTTCTAAATGTTCGCCGCCTTTAAAGAGAATCCCGAATTCAGCCGCGCGGCCAGATCCAGCCATAATGCTCGTCGGAGTGGCAAGGCCTAGCGCACAAGGGCAGGCGATGACGAGCACTGCAATAACCTTACTGATCGCTGCTGCAAAATCACCGGGAGCCGCCCAGATATACCAAATGAGGAAAGTGAGAACGGCAATCCCCAATACAATGGGGACAAAAATGCCAGATATCTGATCAGCGAGACGCTGGATCGGCGCTTTTGACCCTTGTGCTTCCTCGACGATTTTAATGATATGAGAAAGCGCGGTATCCTTTCCGACATTGATAGCTTTGATTTTCAGAAATCCATTTGAGTTAACGGTTGCGCCTGTCACGCTGTCACCCGAATTTTTATCAACTGGAAGGCTTTCTCCTGTAATCATCGATTCATCTACAGCCGAGCGGCCTTCAATCACTTCTCCATCGACAGGAATTCGTTCGCCCGGTTTGACGTAAACAATGTCGTTTACCAGCACTTCTTCTATGGGTATGATTTGCTCCTGTCCGTCTCTTACGACAGTCGCTGTTTTCGCTTGAAGCTTCATCAGCTTTTTAATGGCATCCGAAGAACGGCCCTTTGCTTTTGTTTCAAACAGCTTCCCTAACAAAATCAGCGTCAGCAATATCGCGCTTGTTTCATAGTAAAGGCCGGCTGTATGGCCATGGGAACCGAGGCTTTGGATCGTAATAAAAAGGCTATAAGCATAAGCAGCCGTCGTTCCTAGCGCGACCAACACATCCATATTGGCGCTTTTGTTTCTGAGCGCCTTATACGCACCCGCATAAAACGGCCAGCCGATCAGAAACTGGACTGGAGTCGCCAGCGCAAACTGCATCCACGGATTAAGGAATATATCCGGCACCCAAATGAACGAGGTAAATGTAAAATGGCTCACCATCGCCCAAAGTAGCGGAAATGATAGAACCGCTGAAAAGATCAGTCTCGCCGTTTGCTTCCGTTCTTCTTTCTTTTTAGAAGCTGCGGAATCCCGTTGTTCATCGCCTTTCAGCTTAAGCTTATATCCCAGTTTATCTATCGCTTCTTTCAACTCGCTGACAGACGCTTCTTTTGGATTGTACTCGACCGCAACCGTTTCTAAAGCGAAGTTTACAGGAGCATTTGTGACGCCTTCTATTTTGTTAAGCCGCTTTTCAATCCGATTGGCGCAAGCCGCACACGTCATGCCTTCAATATCGAATTCAGCTTTTTCTGTTATGACGTGATAGCCCAGCTTTTCAATTTTTTCCTGAATCGCTGCAGCTCCTGTTTCAGCAGGATCGTAGGTGACATTTGAGGTTTCCGTTGCCATATTGACATTGGCATCCGTGACACCCGGCATCCGCTTGAGGCCTTTTTCAATTCTGGAGGCACATGCCGCACAGGTCATACCAGATACCTGCATCGCAATTTCCTTTTGTTCACTCAACATACTCACTCCTTTATATACACCAGGGGGGTATATAAAAATGAAAGAAATACCGCGCCTTCATAAAGGCGCGATACCTTGAATCAATCGGCTACATCATAGCCCTGATCTTCTATCGCATCCGCAATGTCTTTGACTGATACTTTGTCAGCATCAAACGAAATATCGACTTTTCCCGCTTCCAGATTGACATGCACAGCACTTACCCCATCCAGTTCTCCCACGCTCGTTTCTACTGCTTTGACGCAGTGCTGACATGACATTCCTTCAACTTGCAATGTTTTTTGGTCCATATGAATTCCTCCTGTTTGTTCTTTCTATTTTTATGCTACCATACCCCCGTAGGGTATTACAATATAAAAAGACTTTATGATTTTGTGAACTTTTTAAATACGTCCAATAGCTCAGAAATGGCTTGGTCCCCGTCTCCGCTTTTGATGGCATCCGCTACACAATGATGGGTGTGGTCCTCAAGCAAGTGGAGAGCCACCTTTTGCATCGCCGCTTGAACAGCAGATATCTGCACAAGAATATCTACACAATACCTATCGTTTTCCACCATGTTTTGAATACCTCTGACTTGGCCTTCTATCCGCTTCAGCCGGTTTGTAATTTGATCCTTTTCTTTTGAGCTTTTATGGTTTAATGTTTTATGTTCGTTATGCTCCATGTGCACACCCCTGTTTCTTATATTCATTCCCATTATACTGATTGTCCAAACTGTTGTCTAAGCTTGACGCGGCAAAAAAATGAATCAGTTAGGTTTTACCATTTGATCAGAAGGGTATATACCTTTTATGAAAGCGCTTTTAAAGGAGAGAAGAAAAGTGGATACGATAAAGGTTGGGGTATTAGGGTACGGGCTGTCTGGTTCGGTTTTTCACGCGCCGCTGCTTGCTGTTCTGGATGAGTATCACATCAGTAAAGTCATGACATCGCGGACAGAAGAAGTGAAACAGGATTTTCCGGATGCAGAAGTTGTGCATGAGCTTGAGGAAATGACAAATGATCCGGCCATTGAACTTGTCATTGTCACCACCCCGAGCGGCCTTCATTATGAGCATGCCATGGCATGCATTCAGGCCGGAAAACACGTTGTAATGGAAAAACCGATGACAGCGACAGCTGAAGAAGGGGAAAAATTAAAGCAGGCTGCCGTTGAAAAAGGCGTATTGTTAAGTGTCTATCATAATCGGCGCTGGGATAACGACTTTTTAACGATAAAAAAACTGATCGCTGATGGATCCCTTGAAGATATCAATACATATCAAGTCTCCTATGATCGCTACAGTCCTGAGGTTCAAGCACGGTGGCGGGAAAAAGAAGGCGTTGCCACTGGTACGCTGTATGATCTCGGCTCTCACATCATAGACCAGGCCCTCCATTTGTTCGGAATGCCGAAAGCTGTTACGGCAAACATGATGACCCAGCGTGAAAACGCCGGAGCCGTTGACTATTTTCATTTGATAATGGATTACGGCAAGCTCCAAGCCATTCTTTACGGAGGATCGATCATTCCGGCAAACGGCCCCCGTTATCAAATCCACGGACAGCATTCCAGCTTTATCAAATACGGAATCGATGCACAGGAAGACGCACTCAGAGCGGGAAGCAAACCGGAGGATGACAGCTGGGGTGCGGATGACCCCGCTTTATACGGACAGCTGACAACCATTCATGGCGAGAACAAAAAAACAGAAACCATTCCATCGGTAAATGGCTCTTACCTTACCTATTACCGCAAAATAGCGGAAAGCATACGGGAAGGCGCCGTGCTGCCTGTCACTGCTGAAGAAGGTATTGATGTCATCCGCATCATTGAAGCCGCGATGAAAAGCAGCGATGAAAAACGGACCATTATGCTGGAGCAATAAACAAAAGCCTCCCCCTTTTATCAGGGGAGGCTTTTTCATTAGAATGTTTTTCCTGCTTCTTTCGCACGCGCGATCGCATCTTCTTTAATTTGCTGTGCTTTATCAGGCTCGGCATTATGTCCCTCTACAAAAATACCATCGAAGGATGGAACGCCGAAGAAATT
This sequence comes from Bacillus sp. RHFS10, assembly GCF_016757475.1. Taxonomy (NCBI): domain Bacteria; kingdom Bacillati; phylum Bacillota; class Bacilli; order Caryophanales; family Bacillaceae; genus Bacillus; species Bacillus sp. RHFS10. The sequence continues at coordinate 799,455 of NZ_JAESPO010000002.1, read as the reverse complement.
CATCATGATGCCGATGTAACGGTGGCCCATTTCCATTTCAGCCGCAGGGCCCTCTGAATAGTAGCCGCCGCGCGCTTGAATATGAATCGCTTTTTTATCAGTTAACAAGCCGATAGGTCCTTGTTCAGTGTATTTGAATGATTTTCCTGCAACCGCTACAGAATCAAGATACGCTTTCATCACTGGCGGGAATGAGAAGTTCCATAAAGGAGTCACGAATACGTACTTATCAGCAGATGCAAATTGATCGCTAAGCTCTCCCAGACGGCCGACTTTCGCTTTTTCACTTTCAGAAAGCTCTTCAAAGCCTGTGCCTGACTGAAGCTTTCCCCAGCCGCTGAATACATCCGCGTCAATGTGCGGGATATTTTCTTTGTACAAATCGATATGTACAACTTCATCATTTGGGTTCGCTTCTTTGTAAGATTCGATGAACGCTTTACCTGTTGCCATACTGTAAGAAGTTGCTTCATCATGCGGGTGAGCAGTGATATATAATACTTTTGCCATATTTACCAGCCCTTTCGTTTTTAAAAATCACACATCAATTATTATCATACAGATGCATTATGATTATTCTGTCTCTCTTAGTCTTTATTATAGAGATAGTGAAAATTACTTTCAAGTAAAACATCTTGAATTAAAGATTATTTAACCCTTTTAAACAGCTTACTTTTCAAAAGCTGTCCGCAAGCTGAAATACAGGCGGAGAGCTCTTTGCTGATCTTCGGGTAATAAGAACATGCGGCACTTGTTGTCCGCCGGCATCCTTTTCATCAAAGCGGATTTCTCAACTTGTTTAAAAAACGTCCTCATATAAATTAATGACAAAACCCCCGATGCTTGCAGTTAAACCATAATCCGTATGATCCGCCAATGCGCCGATCAGCACAGGAAACCCCGAAGAGATGCGATGCTTGGCATGGTTCTTTGATTGTCCCCAGCAGTTTAAAATCTTTTTCTATGAATGTACGGAACTCTTCTCGTTTATCTGCTATAGCATGCCCCAAAAACGTAAAGCAGGCAGAGACCGTACCGTCTCTGCCTGCTTTACCTCAATTTATCCGCAATATCCTGAATCGGCTTGATCCAGTTGCTGTATGTCAGCTCGGCCGCTTTTTTCCGATCCTTCTCTTTACACGCCTGAATCATTTGTTCATGTTCTTCAATCGAATTTTGCGGCGATTTGAAAAAAAGATATTCGAGTCGAAGAATATGCATATGAAGAACAGATGTGAAATTGCGGATATATTCATTATCGGCCGCATCAATCATGACATCATGGAACGCTTTATCAAGCTCAAGCGCTTCATAGATTTCATTTCGGTCAATCGCCGTCTTCATTTGTTGATTGATCGCTGCCATCTCCTCCAAGTGCGATGACTGAATGTTTTCGATAGCCAGTTCGGCAGCGGTGGATTGCAGAGCCGCCATTGGCGGATACACCTTGAAAACATCGTTTTTTTCAATTTGAGAGATTCTTGTTTCTCTTCCCGGTGACATTTCAACAAAACCTTGCACCGCCAATAATTGCAGAGCTTCTCTGACTGGCGTTCTGCTGACGCCAAGCGCTTTCGCTAACTCGTCGTCGTTGATTTTTTCTCCGGGAGCAAGAATGCCTTCCACAATCCACTTTTGAATTTGTTCCAACGCAATCGTTTTAGCAGTTTGTCTGACAGGCTTCGAGATATTTGACGGGATGGGCATAAAAGAATCACCTCTGAATATTGGTTTGTTTTTTTAACGCCGCTGGTTTGCCGGCACTCTTTTTTTGCGATAAAACAAAAATCATCACCAAAATACACGCCGCCCCTAGCGCTTGGTATAAACCGAAGGACACACCGAGCCACAGAATAGAGGATGCCACTGCGGCAACCGGCTCAGTACACCCAAGCATGCTCGCTTCTTGCGGAAATAAATATTTCAAACTGGTCAAATACATATAAAAACCCAATAGCGTTCCGAAGATCACAATAAAACCGACTAATAAGCTCGCAGACACTGTCCATCCCTGCATATCAACGTCCCATGGGGGATGGATAAAGCTCATGCCAATGCCTCCGATCAGCATTCCCCAGCCAATCACGAGAGCAGATCCCCAGTTTTTCAAAAGAGAGCTGGAGTAAAGCGTATAAAAGGCCAAAGCCGCGGCAGAAAGCAGCCCCCATATAATAGACAAGGACGAAACGGTTAAATGATTGACGCTGCCATTGGTCAGCAGTAAAAAAGTGCCTCCCAAAGCCAGCACAAGCGCGCAAATATCCGCTAACTGAAAGGAATTCTTTCTGGTCACAAGCAAAAACATCATAATCAAAACGGGCGCCAAATACTGTAGCAGCGTAGCCACAGCAGCATTTCCGGTTCCGATTGAAGCTAAAAATGTATACTGAACGCCCAGCATGCCTGCAATCCCGAAAACAATCAGCTGGATAGCCGATTTTTGATCCTTCCATATCGCCCACACCGCACGTCTGTTGTTACCGGCAGATATGATGATCAGCAGAAGCAGACCTGATAAAAGCAAACGTACGGTGACAAGCCACTCCACCGACACATCACTTGTTTCAAACAAATGCTGGGCAGCCGTTCCCGACAATCCCCAAAAGGCAGCTCCGACAATGACCATAAAAAAACCGTACATCCGTTGTTTTTGAGTCGCCAACGTCCATCCTCCTGACAGGTAATTGATATGCAATATATTATATATTATATCGTTTCACTTTTCTGAAAACAATGGTTTTGCAAAATAAAAACAGCGCCTGTCAGCACTGCTTTGTTGTATGACCCTCCTTTAAGAGAAGATGAATAAAAAATAAAGGATAAATCAATAGATATCCATTAAACACCCACCAAACAAGATCGAAGTCCAGGCTGAAAGTCCAGAATGAAATCGCCTGCAGGCCTGAACAACAGGTCAGCACAAGAGAAATCAGCGCCATCAACTTCCAGTCAGTACTGTTCTTCCGTTGCAAGTACAAGCTGTACAATCCTGTGAAAGAGATTAGAATATCCAGCGGAAAAAAGGACCAGTTCCAGGCGATCATAAACGGATTTTCATGATGTTTAAAAGCCAAGCTTTCCGGTATCAGCGCAAACCCTGCTGACAGCCAGTACAAGATAAAACCGATATCAGTCACGAGAAAAAACAGTTTCATATATCTCATTTGCACTGCCCGCTTTTATGTATCGGCTCAGACTTGGCACTTTGCTCGATCAGGTTTAAAGACACCACACCGGCAATAATCAATCCGATTGAAATGAGTTTCATGACGCTAACATTCTCTTGAAAAAACAAAAAACCAACGACTGTAATCAGGACAATTCCCATCCCTGACCATACAGCATAAGCAACAGATACATCAATGGATTTTAGCGTAAGCGTCAGAAAGAAAAGACTGCCGCCATAAAAGAAAATCAACAGCACACTGGGAGTAAGCTTTGTAAATCCCGACGATAGCTTCATGCTGACCGTCCCGGCAACTTCAAACAGAATCGCTAAGCATAGAAACACCCAATTCACGTAGCATCAGCCTCCCCATCAGCTGTTATGCCGTTAAACAATACATCTACAATCGATTCAAGAACCTCTCCTGTCGAAAATTGGTGTTTGAGCGGATATTCGGGGTCATACACTTGATTGATACTCCCTATATACATGTGAACAAACAAGTCCGGATTGATGTTACTGATTCTTTTTTGCTGTTTGCACTCATTTAATAATTCAAGAACAACCGTCCATTCTTCCTTAATAAACGTGTCTAATGTAAGCCACGCATCGTAATGATATTTCTTCAGTTCACTTAATAATCCCATATTCAGCATTTCCATCCCCTGCGGAAGACCGATCAGCATTTTTTTCACTTTTTGAAGCACGTCTAAACTTTCATTTTCATAGATTTCTCTTTCCATTTGCTTCATCTCTGCGATAAATTGCTCGACAACCGCTTCCGCAAGCTTGTCTTTTGATGAAAAATGAGCATAGAGCGTCCGCTTGCTCGTTCCCAGCATTGTTGCCAAATCATTCATCGTAAATGAAAATCCTTTCTGCCTGATCAGCCGGATGGTTTCCTCAAGAATCCTTTTTTCCACATTAATCCCCTCGCCTTCGGTACCAAAAAAACTTTATCGGTACCGAAATTATACGTCAGAAACTTATGGAAATCAATCATATATAAAAAACCTCTCCTTTTGGGGAGAGGTTCTGCTTTATTGTCAGTATGTATGGAGACGGTGGCAGTCTATCGCCTTGATATGGTTATGTTTTAAAATCATTACAAAACGTTGATATAGAAGTTTTTTCAGTATGGTGAAAATTTTTTATGATTTTGTTACCAAAGTGTTACCACAAACCAATACATCTTAGTCTCTACTTACATTATAACCCTATCTAAGGATTATTTATAGACTGTTTTTTCGCTCTTGTCCTGCCTTATACTGTTATACGCAAGTCTAAAAGTATAAGGGATGTGGCTATATGAATGACAAAAAAAATGTCTTAGATCCTGGTCCGTTTTTTCATGGCACTAAAGCAGAACTGAAAATTGGAGACCTGCTCGAACCGTTGTATTTATCCAATTATCAGGATAAAAAATCTAACCATATCTATTTTACTGGAACATTAAACGCTGCTAAATGGGGGGCTGAATTAGCAAGATCTAATTCAAAAGAGAGAATTTATATTGTAGAACCATTAGGCGATTTTGAAAATGATCCGAATTTAACTGACAAAAAATTCCCTGGAAACCCAACACGTTCTTATAGATCTAAATCTCCTTTGAAAATAGTAGCTGAATTAGGTTCATGGGAAAGGCATTCCGATGAAGAAATAAATCATATGCTTACATCTTTACAAAAGTTAAGTGAAGAAGGAAAAAATATAATATACGATTGATTATCACATTATTAAAACTCCTGCTGAATGCCCGTTAAAGACTTAACTAATTTGTCATTATAAGCAAGATTTTAAAAAGTGTCTGGGCAAACCGAGATGATTTCAGATCCGGGGCTGGGAGAGTTTGTATGATGGGGTTAAGGAGAAGAGTTCCCCTTACAGGTGGTGGACGGCGTCCACGGTCTTCAAGAAAAAGGGCATCCGCGAAGGATGGCTTTTTTCTTTTTAGCAAAGCCAAACACAGGGAATAAGTTTGAGTTTGTTTCGGAATTTAGGATATTTGTGGTTACTCCTGATCACGGAGTGCCCAGTTATACGCACCAAATTTTTTGAAGCGTTTCATGATAAAACTCCTGCTAGGGTTTTTGGTTCTTTTTAGCATAACGACCAGTATAATTGACTGAATGTACGAAAAAACCGCAGTGCCCTCGAAAGCTTTAAAAGCCTTGATAGCACTGCGGTTTCAAAGTATGTATGGAGACGGTGGGAGTCGAACCCACGTCCAGAAACATCGATTACTTAAGCGTCTACGAGCGTAGCCTGCATATTTATGGTTTCACTCATCTTCTTGCCTGCGGGCGGGCCTTCCGAGAGCTAGTCTGTTCATCTCTTCTTACGTTCTCAGACAGGAACGCAAGCGTAGCCTACTTGGATGTGCTCTTCACAGACACATAGGCAATGTCAGGAAGAGCTCGCTGCGCTTATTAGGCAGCTAATGCTACGTTTTGGTTAAAACTGTTAGTTTTGCCAGTTATATTTAGGTGCGTGTTTACGAGATCGCCTCTCGGCTCGCAGCTCAAGCTCGATCCATCCCTGTCGAATCCGTAACGTCCCCTTGGTATAAGGGAAATACGGGAGAAAATAATCAAGCTCTCACTCAAACTGGCTACAGTCTTATTATAACATGATCACGGCTCTTTTCAATTGTCAAATCCTTCAAATGAATAGCGCTGTGATCTGATCGTGTACACAGTATAGCACAGGCCTGATTTTTGAATCAAGCACGATGCCTTTAGAAGCCTTTTTGACTGTCTCTGAACGCTCTTTCGATTTCCCGCTTCGCGTCCTTCCGCTTCAGGTCTTCCCGTTTGTCATAGTTCTTCTTCCCTTTTCCAAGGCCGAGAAGCACTTTGGCAAAGCCGTTTTTTAAATACAGCTTCAGCGGAACGAGAGAATAGCCTTTTTCCTTTGTTAGCCCGATCAGCTTATTAATCTCCTTGCGGTGCATTAACAGCTTTCTCGTCCGAAGCGGATCGTGGTTATAACGGTTTCCCTGCTCATACGGGCTTACGTGCATATTGTGGAGAAACACTTCTCCCCGTTCGATTTTGGCGAAGGAATCCTTAAGGTTTACGCGGCCGGCGCGAATCGATTTGATTTCGGTTCCTTGCAATGCGATACCTGTTTCATAGGTTTCTTCTATAAAATAATCGTGATTGGCTTTCTTATTTTGAGATAATACTTTTCCTGACCCTTTTGGCATGCCAGAACCTCCTCTCTCTAAGGAAAAACTGTTCACCTTTTGCGATACGCTCTATTTTACCAAATGTCACGTACCTCTACAATGAAAAGCTGTTTCCGAAAGAAAGCAAATAGAGCGCAGCGGCCCTATTTGCTGGTTGAGCTGTTATTTCTTCTTTTTCCGTTTCTGTTTCGGCGCGTTTTGAAAGCCGCGTTTTTTCTTTTTCGGCTTCGGCTTCGTGAACCATTCCCCTTTTTCCTCAGATGGAGCTGGAGAAACAGGTGAATTGGTGCTTTGGACGCGTTTTCTGGCAGGCTTTCCGCGTTTTCTGCTCTGGCTGCTGTCCAGTTCCCTTGGACGACGCGGAGAGCCTTTCATGCCGACGATTTCAAAATCAATATTGCGCTCGTCTTTATTGACGTCAACAACCTTGACTGTAATTTCATCCCCGATGCGGAAGACGTTGCCTGTCCGCTCGCCGATCATTGCAAAATGCTGCTCGTCAAAGCGGTAGTAGTCATCTGTCATAAAGCTGACATGCACGAGTCCTTCGATTGTATTCGGCAGCTCGACGAACATTCCGAAGTTTGTTACAGAGCTGATCATGCCGTCAAACTCTTCACCGATTTTATCCAGCATGTATTCCGCTTTTTTCAGATCATCCGTTTCACGCTCGGCGTCAACAGCCCGGCGCTCCATTGTTGATGTATGTTCGGCGATATCCGGCAGGCGTTCAGCCCACTTTTCCTGTGTCGCTTCATCGACTTTGCCGTTGATTAAGTACGTTCTGATCAGACGGTGGACGATTAAGTCCGGGTAACGGCGGATCGGCGATGTGAAATGTGTATAGAATTCCGTTGACAGACCGAAGTGCCCTAAGCTTTGCGGGTCGTATTTCGCCTGTTTCATCGAACGGAGCATGACAGTGGATATCACTGTTTCTTCAGGTTTGTCACGCACAGCGTCCAGAACGCTTTGCAGCGCACGCGGATGAATATCTCCCGCCGTTCCTTTCACGACATAGCCAAATGTCGTCACGAATTCCAAAAACTTTTGCAGCTTTTCAGCGTTCGGCTCTTCGTGGATCCGATATATAAACGGTACGTTCATCCAATGGAAATGCTCCGCTACCGTTTCGTTCGCCACAAGCATAAATTCTTCAATCAGCTTCTCCGCGACAGAGCGCTCTCTGATGACAACGTCTTTAACCGCTCCTTCGTCATCGACAAGCACCTTTGCTTCTTTGAAATCAAAATCAACGGCGCCGCGGTTCATCCGCTTATCGCGCAGAATTTGAGCAAGGCGCTCCATGTCTTTAAACATTGGAACAAGAGGCTCGTATTTTTGTTTCAGCTCTTCATCATCGTCAACAAGAATTTGATTCACATCTGAATACGTCATTCTTTCCGTTGTTTTGATGACACTTTGGAAGATCTCATGCTCCGTGACCTGCCCTTGGCTGTTAATGGTCATTTCACAAGAAAGTGACAAGCGGTCAACCTTTGGATTTAAGGAACAGATGCCGTTTGACAGTCTGTGCGGAATCATCGGGATGACACGGTCAACCAAATACACACTCGTCCCTCTTTCAATCGCTTCTTTGTCAATCGGCGAGTTTTCGGTTACGTAATGGCTGACATCGGCAATGTGAACACCAAGCTTATAGCTTCCGTCATCAAGCTTCGTCACGGTAACCGCATCATCCAAATCCTTCGCGTCCGCCCCGTCAATGGTGACAATCACCTGGTCACGAAGATCACGACGATCTTTCAGATCTTTTTCGTCAATGGTGTCAGGCGTACTTGATGCCTGTTCCATGGCGTCGGCAGGAAATTCTCCCGGCAGGCCGTGCTTATGAATGACCGATAAAATATCAATGCCCGGATCATTTTTATGGCCGAGAATGGTTTCAACCTCGCCCTCTGCGTTCATGCGGCCTTCTGGATAGCTTGTCAGCTTGACAACAACCTTATGCCCCTCCGCTGCTCCGTTTTTCCCATTTTTCGGGATAAAGATGTCACTCGTGATTTTTTTGTCGTCCGGAATGACAAAGCCGAAGTTTCTTGTTTCTGTATACGTACCGACAACCCGCTGAATCGCTCTTTCTAAAATGCGGATGACGGTTCCTTCCTGTCTGGAGCCGTTTGACTGTGAATTCAGCCGAACCATGACGATATCGCCGTTCATTGCTGTATTCAGCTCATTAGGCGGAATAAACACATCGCTTAACGATGTATCCTCAGGCAGCAAAAAGGCGAATCCTTTTGCATGCGCTGAAATCTTTCCTTTTATTAAATTCATCTTCTCCGGAATGCCGTAGCGGTCGCTTCTCGTTCGTACGATAAGCCCTTTGTCTTCCAAGGCGACTAACGCTTTAACGAGCTCTTTAAACTCCTCGGCTTCCGTAATATTTAACATCTCCTCAAGTTCTTGAACGGTCAGAGGCTTGTACGCCTCTTCCTTCATAAACGAGAGAAGCTTATCCATAAATGCTTCTTTTCCCATTATCCAACCTCCTGTTCATTACCAATCGATCTTCTCTAAAAATTCATACACATCCTGATGGACGAGGTCACGTTCTTTGTCCAGCGTAATGACATGGCCTGATTCCTCGTACCATTTCAGCTGTTTATCATCGGTTTCCACTTCGTTGTAAATCATATTGGCGCTATCTGTATTAATCATGTGATCATGTCGGGCCTGTACCACAAATGTCGGTGAATAAATCATATCGACATTGTTCCGTACATCGGCAATTAATTCTTGCAACGCCTTGAGCGTGTTCATCGGCGTTTTTTCGAATTCCTGCATTTCCTCTTCAATTTGCTCCGGGCTTTTCCCCTCGAATTTTTTGTAATTGCGAGCGTATGAAAGGACGCCCTGGTACATGACCTCTTCACTCTTAATATGCATTGGCGCGCACATTGGGACAATTCCCTTTATGGGTACAGTGTAACCCAATTTCAGCGAAAAAACCCCGCCAAGCGACAGTCCGCAGGCAGCAATGCTCTCATAGCCTTCAGATTTTAAGTATTCATAGCCGTCCATGACGTTTTTCCACCAGTCTTCAGGCCCCGTATGTACAAGTTCTTCAGGAGGTACGCCATGTCCTTCATATTGAGGCGCGTGGCACGTATAGCCCCGTTCATTCAAGTAACGTCCCAGCATTCTGACATCCGCTGTATTTCCTGTAAAGCCATGCAGCAACAGCACCGCTTTGTCTCCGCCTTTAAATGTAAATGGTTTTGGTGTCACAACTTTCATGCTCATGTCTCCCTTTCTATCTGCACGATCATTTTAGTTTTCCACAGTTTGATCAGAAAAAAACGCTCTGAATTTATCAGCCAGAAACGTGAAAAAGGCCTGACTTCACATCAGACCTTATACAAACATTGCCCTATAGGATATAAGCAAGCGCAATCGTTAACACGAAAAACAAGACTGCCAGCACAACCGTGATGCGGTGCAAAATCAAATCAAGACCTCTTGCTTTTTGTTTCCCGAAGAGCTGCTCCGCTCCGCCTGAAATCGCACCAGACAATCCGGCGCTTTTACTGGATTGAAGCAAAACGACAATAATAAGTGCAATGCTGACGATAACCAATAAGGTAATCAAAACCGCGTGCATCCCATACACCTCCAGACTCACTGGCCTACATTACTTCTATTTTACATGAAAAGGGTTGGCATGTCACGCTGTATCAGACGCCAAAAGACGGGATAAGGCGTTTTATCTTGGTTACCCTATTCATATAAAAAGTCAAAAGGAGAAAAATAATGCCCCTTATCAGCATAGCCAGCAGAAAACATCTTTATTATGAGGAATATGGACAGGGAATTCCGATCATTTTTATCCACCCGCCAGGCATGGGACGCAAGGTTTTTTATTATCAGCGCCTTCTCTCCGAGCATTTCAGGGTGATTTTTCCCGATTTAAGCGGCCACGGTGACAGCGATCATGCGAATCAGCCAGCTTCTATTTCTTATTACGCAAACGAGATCGTGCAATTCATGGATGCTCTGCACATTGATAAGGCTGTGTTATTCGGGTATTCCGCCGGCGGCTTAATCGCGCAGCACATCGGCTTTACCCGCCCGGACAAAGTGTCGCATCTTGTTCTGTCCGGCGCTTATCCTGCTGTTCATAACGTAATCGGGGAGAAAATTCACAAGACTGGGATGTATCTGCTCGAGAAAAACGCCGGTTTACTCATTCGCATCCTCGCCGCAAGCCACACAAAAAACAAAGAGCTTCGAGCCATATTGACAGGCCATATGAAAAAAGCAGACCTGGCTCATTGGCATCAATATTATCAGGATTCACTCCGTTACAACTGCATTGAACAGCTGCCTCATTTACACATGCCGATGCTGTTTATGTATGGCGGCCTGCGGGACTGGACCTTCCCCGCCTCAGGCTATTACCGCAAAGCTTGCAGCCATGCCGAATTTTTCAGATTGGAATATCAGGGGCATCAGCTGCCGACAAAACAATGGAAAACATGCAACGAACTGGTGACAGGGTTTGTGCTGACACATCATTCTTAGGATAGAAAACGCTCGGTATCTCCTTGTGTTTCCTACCTTCTATTGACTTTTGTCAACAAAATCATAGTAAAAAAGATCCTCGAATTTCAAATTAAAATAGTGAAGCATTTTACCGATCACTAGCTGTCCCGGCCGTCTTTCTCCATTCAGCACGCGACTCAGTGTGGCGGGTGAGACTCCGATTTCCAGCGCAAGCTGGTTAAGGGAATAATCGTTATTGACCATATACTGCAAGACATAATCACGTCTAATCTGTATCTTTTCTACTGGCACTTTCCTCACCTTCCGTTCTTGAAAATACTTTTTCTATACTTTTACATTACGGCTTATGTTAACTTTTGTCAATACATTTCCAGCCTACCTATTCCCTTTAGTCAATAAACATACTAAAATATGAGTAACAGTGAGGGACGGGGTGAGACATATGGAAAACTTTGGCGAACAATTGCGGGCATTGCGTGAAGAGAGAAAATTAACAGTCAACCAGCTGGCAACTTATTCAGGCGTAAGCGCGGCCGGCATCTCCAGAATCGAAAACGGCAAACGGGGCGTTCCAAAACCCGCCACTATCAAAAAGCTGGCGGAGGCTTTAAAAATTCCTTATGAAGGGCTTATGTATAAGGCTGGTTACATCGAAGAAGCACATGAAGCAAGGGCTCCTTATGAAACGAAGTGCAAGCTGCTTGAAAAAGCAGAGGCCTATGACTTGAAAAACCTTGCTCTTCTTGAGACTGAAAAGTGGCAGTATCTCAATAAAGAAGACCTGCTCATGCTGGATCATTATTTTTCGTTTATTTCAGACGAAGCCAAAAAACGGTCAGCTGATGACTAACTCTTGATAGAAATGCGAGGCGATCACCATGTCACCATTCGGACAGCAATTACGGGAGCTGCGCCGCGCCCGCAAACTGACAGTGAATCAGCTTGCGGTGTACTCAGGCATCAGCTCGGCCACCATTTCAAAAATTGAAAACGGCAAGCGGGGCACGCCAAAACCTGCAACCATAAAAAAACTGGCGGCCGTACTGAAAGTGCCCTACGAAAACCTGATGGCTGCCGCAGGCCATATACGGGCCTTTCCAGAAGAAATCCGCGAAGCTTCGGAAAGCTATCAGTCCGTTTATGACATTTACCAGACGGCTGTCACTCGCGGAGCGGAGCACCTCCCGATTTTCAACAGCAAAAAATGGGAACTTCTCTCAAAGCAGGATATTGAAAATCTCAGCAAGTACTTTGATTTTTTAGCTTCGGAAGCGAAAAAGCGCGCCTCCTCTTCAATAATCCCCTGTTTCTCTCTTCATGCATTTTATCAATCACGCTTGCATACCTTCCCTCGTTATTTGCGTTATAATAGTGACAGACGAGGTGAAAAGTATGAACCAATCAGAAATGTGTCCTAGATTTGAAAAAGCAGTCGACATCTTGAGTAAACGCTGGGTCGCTTTGATCGTATTTCAGCTCTTGAACGGGTCGCAGCGATTTAGCGAAATTGAAGCAGCACTTCCAAATCTAAGCGGCAGAGTTCTGTCAGAACGGCTGAAAGAACTTGAGCTTGAAGGAGTAGTGAAGCGGGATGTCATCCCGGAAACTCCGGTTCGCATCGAATATTCATTGACCGATAAAGGAAAGGCGTTAGCCCCCATTTTGGGTGAGATTTCAAAATGGGCGACGGATTGGATTGACCCTTCCTTTCTTGACTAATTGCTAAAACGGTTCTGATCTCAAAGACGAGAGAAGGACCGTTTTTTTATTTTTCATTTTCAGGTGAAAAAACGATTTCTCAGCCGATATATAGTACAACCACACATTACGTTTTTAAAGGAGACCACTATATGCGACTGACGATTTCCCGCAAATTCAGCCTGGTATTTTTGACACTGATCCTGATCAACTTACTTGTAGGCGGAATAGGCGCTTTTAATATGCAGCATATCATTCAAAAGACAGATGAAATCAACACAAAATGGATTGACGGCATCAAGGAAATTACATCGGTTAATTATTTGACCGAACACCTATCTTCTAAAGAAAAGGATTTTCTGATTTACACAGAAAAAAGCAAAATGGATACGCTTGATCAAGAAATGAATCAGATTCTTGAAGACATCAAACATAAGCTAGACAGCTACGAAAAAACGATTTCAAATGATAAAGAGCAAAAGCTGTTCGAGCAGCTTCAAACTGAAGTGAACACCTATACTGATATTCATGCGCAAATTATAGAAAGCGGCCGCACGAATGATATGGACAAAGCAAGAGGTTTATTGGTTCAGACTGAAGCCAGCTTTGAGGAGATGAAAAAATCACTCACTCAGCTTGTTGACTTTAATAAAGAAGGCAGCAACACAGCTGTAAAAGAAACGAAGGACGTCTATCATAAAGGACTTATTTACACTGCTTTGCTTCTGGCAGCTTCGATTATTATCAGTATTGTCATCTGGCTTTATATCACTCGAAACATTGTAAAGCCTATCATTCGCATGAAGGAGTCTGCCAATCATATTGCCGAGGGAGATCTGTCGAATGACATGGAGCCGCTCAACTCAAAAGACGAGCTGGGCGATCTGAACGAAGCGCTGCAAAAAATGGTCGTTAATCTGAGAGATATTGTCGGATACTCCAAAGAAATCTCAAGCCGGGTTCTTTCTTCTTCACAAGTACTGGCAAACGCAACAAATGAAACGAGATCCGGCAGCAAACATATTACCGAAACGATGAACGAAATGGCTGAGGGCTCTGAACAGCAGGCCCAAGACGCCGTGACGATTGCCGAGTCGATGAATGAATTCACCGAAAGCATTGATAAAGCCTATAATCATGGCATGACCATCAGCGATACGTCTCAAAACGTTCTCGAACTCGCGGTAAGCGGAAACACAAATATGGATACGTCATTGCAGCAAATGAAAACCATCCATCATATCGTTCAGGAAGCCGTTCATAAAGTGAAGTCGCTGGAGCAGCATTCTCAGGATATCAACAAGCTCGTTCAGGTCATCAACGGCATTGCCGAGCAAACGAATTTGCTTTCACTTAACGCCGCCATTGAAGCTGCCCGCGCGGGAGAAAGCGGCAAAGGCTTCGCCGTTGTGGCAGAAGAGGTCAGAAAGCTGGCTGACGGCGTTTCTGATTCCGTGCAGGATATTACCCGGATTGTAGGCGGCACACAGCAGGAAATCCACATCGTCATTGAATACTTAGAAAGCAGCTTTACAGAAGTCGAAAGAGGAACAGCGAACCTGACAGACACCGGCCAGGCTATGCAGCATATCAAACAATCCGTCACTCACGTTGCAGACAGCATTAAAGAAGTAACAGATGGCCTGAAGCAGTTAACAAACCAATCAATTACCATCAACCAATCGATTGAAAATATCGCTTCTGTATCTGAAGAGTCGGCCGCAGGGATTGAAGAAACATTTTCGATTACCGAGCAATCCGCCCACTCCATGGATCAAGTGCTCCAGAATGCCGAAGAGCTTGAGCAGCTGGCGAAGAAGCTTAATGAGAAAATGGATCAGTTTACAATTTAAATAAAAAAAGAGGCTGGAGTCATCCAAGCCTCTTTTTCTATTCTATGCCGCTGTTTGAACGCGTTTCGCTCTGGTTCTTTTTTTCTTGACCGGACTTAATGCCCGCTCCAGCCAGGCCATTATCAAATCTGCTCCTACCGCCATCACCGCAGTCGGGATCGCGCCGGCGAGAATAATCGCAGTTCCGTTTGTCGCGTTTGATCCGCGGACGATCATATCCCCGAGACCCCCGGCGCCGACAAATGTGCCGATCGCTGTAATCCCGATGGCAATGACGAGAGCCGTGCGCAAGCCTGCCATAATGACAGAAAGCGCCAGCGGGAGCTCAACCATCCGGAGAACCTGAAATTTCGTCATGCCCATCGCTTTTCCCGATTCTAAGTAGGCGTGTTCAATGCTGACAATGCCTGTGTACGTGTTTCGGATAATCGGCAGGAGGGAATACAGAAATAATGATACAATCACGGTGTTTGCGCCGAGCCCCATAACAAGCATCAAGACGGCCAGCATGGCAAGCGCCGGGATTGTCTGAATAACGTTTGTTACGGCAAACACCCAAGCTGACAAGCGGCGAAAATGCGCAATAAGGATTCCGGCCGGAACTCCGACGGCAGCGGCAAACAAGACGCCGTAAGCCGACATGAGAAAGTGTCGGCCGAATTCTTCCATGACGTAGCTGCCGTTTTGCGCATAGTACGTCATTAACTGTTCAAGCACGTTCATTGGCTTCGTCCCCCTTTCACGATTCGAAGTAGTGATGCTTTTCTAAATATTCCTTGGCAACAACAGACGGTTCTTTTAGATTGCCGTCGACTTCGTAGTTAAGCTCCTGCATCGTGGCTGTGCCGATTTTCCCGATCATTTTCTGGATGATGCCTTCTAGTTCAGGATGTTCTTTCAGGACATGTTCCGGAACAACCGGAGAGCAGTCGTACGGAGGGAAAAATTGTTTATCATCCTTTAGCATTTTGAGCCCATAGGACTTGATTCTTCCGTCCGTGGAATATGCAAGCACAATGTCCATTTTTCCGTTTTTCGCCGCATCATACACAAGCCCGATCTGCATGGGATACGTGCCGCCGAATGCCATGCCGTAGGTTTTTGTAAAATCCTTATAGCCGTTCCCCTTCAGCTTCATCCAATAGTTATCAACGCCCAGCTTTAATTGCGGCGCCCATTTTTTAACGTCTGATACGGTTTCTAAGTGATATTGATCCGCAAGCTGTTGGCTGACCGTAAAGACGTACGTATTATCAAACCCGTAGGAATCATACCATTTTAAATCGTATCTTTTTTTAAACTCCCGCTGTGTCAGCGCCAGCGCTTTGTCCGGATCTTTTTCCGGTTCCATTCTCAGCGTGCCTGTCAGCGCGTCTCCGGTATATCTTGTGGCCGCGATGTCAATTTCCCCGTTCATTAAGGCCTGCTGCTGCACCGCGTTGGAACCGAGATTTTTAATGGTTGTTGTTTTCAGATCAGTATAGTGTTCGATCATCTGGCCAAGCATGCTGGCGATGATTTCTGATTCGCTCATGCTTTGCGCGCCGATCTTAATGGTCTGGTCTGAAGCGGCGCTGAGGCCCGGAAGCGAACAGCCGCTCAACGTCATCATTGCTGCGAGCGTTAAACCGATCATCCATTTAAGATATTTTCTTTTCATGAGCCGCCTCCTTATGAAACTTCCTTCAATCTCTGCATGCCGGCAGGTGTCAGTTTTCGTTCAGCCACCGCCAGCACATAATCTATCACAATCGCCAATATTGTGACGGGCACCGCGCCGCCAATGATATATTCCGGCTGATATAAATTCAGTCCGATAAAAATGTAATCCCCCAATCCGCCGCCTCCGATAAAGGAAGCAAGCGTAGCCCAGCCGATTAAGTAAATCGTCGATGTTCTGATTCCCGCCATGATGACAGGTGCGGCAAGCGGCAGTTCCACCAAACGGACTTGTTCAGCCGGCGTCATTCCGATGCCTTTACCAGACTCGAGCAGATTTTTGTTGACGCCGCGAATGCCGGTATACGTGTTGCGCAGAATCGGCAGAACGGAATAGAAAAACAAGGCCACAATAGCCGGAACTTTCCCGACACCTAAGAGCGGAATAAAAAAAGCGAGAATCGCCAGACTCGGCAGCGTTTGAATGATATTGACAATACCGATAATCGCGCCGGCCCCCTTCTTCATTCTGGTAAGCACAACCCCGAGGGGTACGGCAACGATTACGCCTAAGATGACAGCAATGAGCGATATCGTGATATGCTCATATGTTTTATAAAGGAGCTCTCCCCCGTTGGTTTGCAAAAATTGAACAATATGATGCATGACTTATCGCCTCCCTATGACAACACCGTGAGCTGCTTTTCTTCTCCCCAAAGGGAGTCATACACAATGTCGACCAGACTCGCTCTCGTCACAATTCCGATTAAGCGCCGGTCTTCATCCACAACAGGGACATATTTGACACCCCGTTTTAAAATTTTGCGGACCGTGTCGCGCAGCAATGTGCCGCCCAATACGGTGTAAAGGTCTTCATGTAAAACCTCTCCTACAAGATTGGCTTTTTTCCGGCATTGATCAATGATTTCAACATCCACATAGCCTTGGAGAACATGCCCGTCATCGACGACAAGCAAAGAATCGACACGCTTCTGCCTCATCAGCTGAATCGATTCAGAAAGCGTTTTATCCGCGGTGATCGTCACGGGCTGCGTGTTCATAATCTGGTCAACCCGTTCAACATCAGGGCTGGATGACTGGATCAGCCGCTCCTTGCCGATAAATTCTTCAACAAATTCATCAGCCGGATTTCTCAAAATGTCATCGGGCGTTCCAACTTGAACGATTTCTCCCGCTCTCAAAATCACAATCCGGTCTGCCAGTTTAATCGCTTCATCCATATCGTGGGTAACAAATACGATGGTTTTATGTAAGGTTTTTTGCAGTTTTTTAAATTCTTCCTGAAGGGAATCCCTCGTAATCGGGTCGAGCGCCCCAAACGGTTCATCCATTAAGATAAGCGGCGGCTCCGCGGCAAGTGCCCGTAATACACCAATTCGCTGCTGCTGTCCCCCGCTTAATTCATGAGGGTAACGGTCCAAATATTCCGGTCCCATATCGACCAATTTCAGAAGTTCACGCGCCCGCTCTTTCCGCTGCTGTTCAGGCCATTTCAGCAGTTTAGGAACAAGTGAGATGTTCTGCTGAATGGTCATATGCGGAAACAGGCCGATCTGCTGAATGACATAGCCGATCTTACGCCTAAGCTCGACAGGGTCCTGTTCCATGATGTTTTCGCCGTCAATGAAAATCTTGCCGGCGGAAGGCTCAATTAATCGGTTAATCATTTTCATTGTTGTCGTTTTTCCGCAGCCGCTCGGGCCGATGAAACAGATAAATTCGCCTTTTGCAATCTTAAGATTCACGTTATTCACGGCTTTTTTGCCGCCCTTGTATGTTTTCGAGACATTTTCTAATGTCAGCAAACATCGCACCTCCAAAATTAAATTTATTCAATTCGTTCAGTTTATATTTAATTTTTCAGACAATTGAATGCTTCCCATTATAGAATAAAGTTTATAAAATAAAAAGTTTACAATTTGTTCATATTGTTTATAAAGTATGTATAAATGCTGATTTACCCCCATTGACCTACGATGATCTCCTTATTGCTCCAATTTCCTGCCAAATTCTCTTGTTACAGCATTTCCGCCGTATCAAAAATGTGGTATATTGACATCGGAATTGTTAGCTGAAAGGATTGAAACCGTTGGAGAAAGATCCGTTAACGATCATTGAACAAGCTGAAGACCATTTAGTAGAAAGAATCGCGGAAAACATGCATGCATTTGGAATGCCCTCTACGGTCGGACGTGTGCTGGGCATTATTTATATGAATCGAAAACCGATGACGCTGACCGAATTGTCTGAAGCGACCGGCATGAGCAAAACTCGCATGAGCCAGGTTGTGCGGGAAATGCTTGATGCCAACATTGCCGAGAAGGTATTTGAAAAGGGCGTGCGAAAAGATTTATATGAGGTGGAGCAGGATTACTACCAAACGTTTATCACGCTGTTTACAGCCACTTGGAGTAAAGTCGTCAGCAAAAACAAAATGATGCATAAAAAACTCAATCGGGAGCTGCTCAGCGTCTTGGATGAAGAGCTTGCTCCTGAAGCGGAAGAAAAAGTGAATGAGCTGCTGAAGGAATTAAAGGAATGGCTCGATTATTATCATTGGCTCGGCCGTTTGATTGAGTTTTTTGAGAGCGAAGAGATTTTTAAATATGTGCCGAAGCCGTAAAAAACGCCCTGTTTTCCACAAGGCGTTTTTTCTTATGCGGCGCCGGCCAGGTTTTTCTTCTTTTTAATCGGGCTTAACGCGCGTTCAAGCCAGCCCATGACCAAATCGGCAATCACCGCCATCAGAGCCGTGGGGATCGCGCCCGCCAATATAATCGCGGTACCGTTTGTTGCGTTTGATCCCCTGACGATGATGTCCCCGAGTCCGCCTGCACCGACAAATGTCCCGATGGCCGTAATGCCGATGGCGATGACAAGCGCGGTGCGGAGGCCGGCCATAATGACAGAAAGCGCAAGCGGAAGCTCGACCATCCGCAGCACTTGAAATTTCGTCATTCCCATCGCTTTTCCGGATTCAAGATAGGCGTGTTCAATGCTGATAATCCCTGTATACGTATTTCTGATAATCGGCAAAAGAGAATACAGAAATAATGACAATATCACCGTATTAGCGCCCAGCCCCATGACAAGCATCAGCACGGCCAGCATGGCGAGGGCCGGGATCGTCTGAATGACGTTCGTCACCGCAAAAATCCACCCGCTTAACATTCTGTATCTGGCGATCAGGATGCCGAGCGGAATTCCAACAATGGCCGCAAACAAAACGCCGTACACCGACATCAGAAAATGGCGGTAAAACTCCCGCAGCACGTAACCGCCGTTTTGCGAATAGTAGGTGCCAAGCTGCTGTAGTACTTCCATATGATCCGCCTCTTTTCTTATTCAAAATAATGATGTTTCTCTAAAAATTCCTTTGCTACGACAGACGGCTCCTTCAGCTTGCCATCCACTTCATAGTTAAGCTCCTGCATCGTTTCCGTATCGATTTGCCCAATCAGCTTATTGATCACACCTTCAAGCTCCGGATGCTCCTTGAGCACCTTTTCCGGAATCACCGGTGAACAGTCATACGGCGGGAAAAACCGCTTATCGTCTGTTAAGATTTTCAGGTCATAGGCTTTAATCCGTCCATCCGTTGAATAGGCAAGAACAGCATCCATTTTCCCGTTTTTCACCGCGTCATAGACAAGCCCGATCTGCATCGGATAGGTTGTGCCGAATTCAAAGCCATACGTGCTGACAAAGCCTTTATATCCGTCGCCTTTTCGTTTCAGCCAGGCATTGTCGACGCCCAGTTTATATTGGGAAGCATTTTTTTTCAGGTCAGACACGGTGTTGAGATGCTCCTTTTCCGCAAACGTTTTTGTCACGGTAAAAGCATATGTGTTTTCAAACCCATAGGAATCAAACCATTTATAGGAAAAGCGCTTTTCAAATTCGTTCTGCACGATGTTCAGCGCTTTTTCCGGGTCTTTCTCCGCTTCCTTGCCGAGGGTGCTTGTTAAATCCGTCCCGGAATAGCGCGTGGCAGAAATATCAACATCACCGCCGAGCATCGCTTGGTGCTGAACATAGTTGGACCCGAGGTTTTTCACTAAAGCGGTATTCAAATCGGTATCATGTTCAATAAGCTGCGCGATCATATTCGCTAAAATTTCTGATTCTGTCATGCTTTGCGCCCCGATTTTGATCGTATCGTCTGAAGCGCCGCCAAGTCCCGGCAGAGAACAGCCGCCAAGCAGCAGGACAAAGGCGAGAGCGAACGCGCCTAGCCATTTGATTTTTTTCGTTTTCAACAGAGCCAACTCCTTACGAAACTTCCTTCATCCCTTGCAGTCCTTTCGGCGTCACCTTCCGTTCTGTCACAGCCAGCACATAATCAATGATAATCGCCAGGATCGTGACCGGGACGGCGCCGCCAATGATATATTCAGGCTGATACAGGTTCAGGCCGATAAAAATGTAGTCACCGAGACCGCCGCCCCCGATAAACGACGCAAGTGTCGCCCAGCCGATTAAGTAGATCGTTGACGTACGGATTCCCGCCATAATGATCGGAATCGCCAGCGGGATTTCGACGAGCCGAATCTGCTCCCAGCCGGTCATGCCGATCCCCTTTCCCGATTCCAGCAGATTTTTGTTTACACCTTTGATGCCTGTATACGTATTGCGCAGGATCGGCAGCACCGAATAGAAAAATAAAGCGACAATCGCAGGCACTTTCCCTACACCGAGAAGCGGAATAAAAAAGGCTAAAATCGCCAAACTCGGCAGGGTTTGCACAATGTTGACGACACCTATAATCGCGCCTGCGCCTTTTTTCATTCTAGTAAGTGCAACGCCGAGCGGCACCGCAACGATAATTCCCAATACAACAGCAATGAGTGAAATATATATATGCTCTCCTGTTTTATACAGCAGCTCTCCGCCATTCGTTTGCAAAAAAGTCATCATTTGATTCATCTTAAAAGAGCTCCTTCCCTGGTCAGATCGTCATGAGCTGGTCTTCCTCGCCCCATATGGAATCGTACACGATATCAACAAGGCTCGCTCTTGTCACAATGCCAGCTAAATGGTTCTGTTCATCCACCACCGGAACATATTTAATTCCCTGCTTCAGGATCTTACGGACCGTATCGCGCAGAAGCGCCCCTTTTTGTACGGTATACATATCCGAGCGGTATACTTCGCCAACGACGCTCGCTTTTTTGCGGTTTTGATCAATCATTTCCACATCAACATAGCCCTTCAGCACATTTTGTTTGTCTACAACAAGCAGCGAATCGACACGTTTTTCTCTCATCAGCTGAATCGCCTGGGAAAGCGTTTTGTCAGCTGATATCGTCACAGGCGTTCTGTTCATCATTTGCTCCACCCGCTCGATATCCGGCCTTGACTGGATCAGGCGTTCTTTCCCGATAAACTCTTCAACAAATTCATTGGCCGGGTTTCGGAGAATCTCATCAGGCGTACCGACTTGAACGATTTCGCCCGCTTTTAAAATCACGATCCTGTCAGCAAGCTTAATCGCTTCATCCATATCGTGTGTGACAAACACAATCGTTTTGTTTAAGGTTCTCTGCAGTTTTTTGAATTCTTCCTGAAGGGAATCACGTGTAATCGGATCAAGCGCTCCGAACGGTTCATCCATTAAAATGAGAGGGGGTTCCGCAGCCAGTGCGCGCAGCACTCCGATTCTTTGCTGCTGTCCGCCGCTGAGCTCATGGGGATAACGGTCTAAATATTCCGGGCCCATATCCACAAGCTTTAACAGCTCTCTCGCCCGTTCTTTCCGTTTTTCTTCAGGCCATTTCAGCAGTTTCGGCACGAGTGAGATATTCTGCTGGATGGTCATGTGAGGGAACAAACCAATCTGCTGAATGACATAGCCGATTTTTCTCCTCAGTTCTACCGGGTCCTGTTCCATCATATTTTCTCCATCGATAAAGATCTTTCCTGACGATGGCTCTATCAATCTGTTGATCATTTTCATCGTCGTCGTTTTTCCGCAGCCGCTCGGGCCGATAAAACAGACAAACTCACCTTTGGCAATATCTAAATCAACGCAGTTCACAGCTTTTTTGCCGCCCTTATATACTTTTGACACTTGTTCCAATTTCAGCAATCCGTGCACCTCCGCAGGTTCCTTATAAATTTTCTGAAAAGTATAACCTTTATTATAGTTTGAACTTTATAAAATAAAAAGTTTATAATGTGTTGAAATTATATGTTATTTACAGATTATTTATTGTTATGACCAAGGCGTAAAGGGAGTTCTTACAATTACGCCGGATACCTCCCTCTTTCTCTGCATTCAGCTATTTTCAACAACTGGCAGAAATATGATATATTGACTCCATCAATTGCCATTTGAAGGGATGATCAGCTGTGGAAAAAACTGCTCTCGACATCATTGAACATGCTGAAGAGCATCTCATTGAGAAGATTGCCGAAAATATGCAGACGTTTGGCATGCCTTCCACTGTCGGACGTGTGCTTGGGATTATTTATATGAATCGAAAACCGATGACGTTAAGCGAGCTGTCAGAGGCAACAGGCATGAGCAAAACACGGATGAGCCAAGTGGTCCGTGAAATGATTGATGCCAATATTGCCGAAAAGGTGTTTGAAAAAGGGGTAAGAAAAGATCTTTACGACGTTGAGCAGGATTATTATCAAACCTTCATTTCTTTATTTGCGGCGAACTGGACTAAGGTCGTGAGTAAAAACAAAGTACTGTATAAAAAATTAAACCGGGAGCTGACTGATCTTTTGCAAAAGGACGGGCTTACCCCTGAGACTGAGGAGAAAGTCAACCAGCTATTACATGAATTAAGAGAATGGCTCAATTACTATGACTGGGTGAGCCGCTTAATTGATTTTTTTGAAAGTGAAGAAGTGTTTCAATACGTGCCGAAAGCAATAGAAAGCAGCTCCCGCAAGTAAGGGAACTGCTTTTTGAATGTATCGAAAACATGTCTTTCAGCCCTGCACCGATCATCACTTCCGCTAAGATGAATCCCATCAGTCTGGTAATGACATTCATCTCTATTTTCCCGAGTTTGCTATTCAATGAAAGAAGAATAGTGAAAAAAGGGGCTATGCCGACCATCACAACGAGATCAAGAATAACGTTGCTAAGCCTGGCGCTATGGATCATGACGCACACTCGTGACGGCATCTGCGATAATCGGATTAGATAGAGGCACGACTGACCTATCCGCTTTTCCCTTGCTTTCCTTATGTTTATCATGAGGAGAGACATTCAATAGATAATTAATGAAATATGCCGCCCGTTACGTATAAAACGTTTGTAGCCTGCCAGAAACACTCCATGCTACAATGAAGTGACAAATTGACTAGGAAGGACGTATACAGATGTTCAAAAAAATTGCAGCAGATGCACTGGGCTTATCTGATATCGGAAAAATTATCGAACCTCAGGATTATGACAAGACAGATGCTGATGACTATGTCATGCATGAAGACAATGAAAAAATATATTTCTTGATTAAAACGAAAGCAGACGAATACTGCTTTACGAATCTAGCTCTGATCCATGTAGACGGCGAACGCGCCACTTCCTCAAAACGAACGTTAAAACGCTATCCTTACTCTCAATTCAAAATTTCTGATGTCTTTCTGGAAACCGCGGGAAAAGTCGATCTAGATGTTGAGATTAAATTTAAACTGGGCGCGGAAAAATTCGACATCGATGTGCACAAAGACCAAATTGAAAAGTTAAAAGATCTATATAAAGCACTGCTTCGGATTGCTGAAACAACTTATGAAAATGATATTTTAATCAATCAGGCGGAACAAAGCTTGGATAAAGCCGTGACAATTCTTCACCACACCCGCCCCGAACACGTCAATCTTGAAACGCAATATAAAGAGCTGACCGAATTCGGTTTCACTTGGCTGACATCCGTTCGCTCGCAGTATCATATTAAGGATTTTGGAGATGTATTTGAGAAATATATTAATAACTAGCATAAAAAAGACACGGCTTCTATTAGGCTCGTGTCTTTTTTGTGGCATTTTTGTATGAATACTGGTTACTTTACTACATTTTTCTTTTATAATAAAACTATTAGTCTATTTTCCCTATATTACAGGTAAAGGAGTTATTTTATGTATTGTCCTCAATGCGGCCATCAAACAGATGGCGGAAAGTTTTGTGAGAAATGCGGATCACCGCTCCCCGGTCAGTCAGGCCAGCAGCAGGCAGCTCAAACTGGAGCCGCTGCAAAGCAAGCGGCAAAACAGTTCGGTTCATTTGTTTTGGCCGTCCTGAAACGCCCTTATCAGGAATGTAAAACAACGGGCGGCGAACAGCTGGTCAGCGCGATTATTACGATGGTTCTGTTCAGTTTGCTGACCCCTTTGATGTTTTATATTCTTTTTTCAGACGGTCCCGGCAGCGTAAGCTTTACAGCAATCTTTTTAGAGCCAACCATTTATTTTGCCCTGTTTCTTTTCTTTTTGCATGCATTGATCTTTTTCGCCTTGAAAATCGCGGGAAACCAAGTATCTTTCAAAGATTCATTTTCCAGATTTGGCGCGTTTCTCATTCCGTTTACAGCTATTTTGGTTCTTGCCCTTTTATTCTTTTTATTGCATACAGACATTTGCTTTACCATATTAGCCGTTGGTTTAATTGGCGCATTCTTCGCCATTCCTCCTGCGATGCTGAGCAGTTACCAGCATTCATATAAAGGAAAGATTGATATCATTTACTCAACGATTGTGATTTATCTGATCACCTGCGTTACATTCCAGCTTATGATCGAACACTATATGAAAGAGATTTTCCGTTACATATTCTTTTAAAAAACAACCCCATCACCTGCTGGTGATGGGGGTTGTTTTTATTGAATAGACGTTAAGTAAATTCTTCCGTTCTTCACTGTGCCTGTGTAGGTCCAGTTATAGGTTCTCAGTTTGGGACTGCCGCCTGATTTTGTGATATAGAATTCTTCATATGTCTTAATCGTGATCGCGGATCCATTTTGACTCCAGCTTTTCACTTCATAGTTATTAAAGTCTTCCGTTGTCCCCTCTTTATTTAATTTTGTTACGAGATGCTGCTGGTCGGAATAAAGAGAACTGCCTTTTTCAAGGCTGTCTTCCATCAGCGAGAATTGATTTTGATTTACCGCATCTGCCTGGCTTTGCAAATAACTGCCCATAAATAATGTCACTTGTTCATCTGTCACATTACCGCTTGCAGAGCTTTCACTGTCTTTGTTTTTCGAGCCTTCCCAGGCGGACGCGTACGTCTCCGGCTTATCATTTTTGATTTTCTTTATATTTGTTCCGGCCGATTCGAATGTTGATTCTGCTTCTTCAAAAATCCACTTTTTCTGTTTTTTATCATATGAAAGGAGATATTCGTAACTCGGACTGTCATCAGTCATTTCGGATTTTGTATAGTCGTTATACGAAGAAGACTGGTGCAGTTCTTTTCCTTTTACTGATACCTGCCACGTCCCGTCGTTTTTCTGAGAAAGAGCGAATGTATCCAGATTAAAATCAGTTTCTAAATATTTATCTTTTAAGTAAGAATTCGTGTATTTCATAGAATCGACGGTATCCTTCGCCTGTGCCTTCCATTTGGCGCTCGCCTCTGTCATCTGGGCTGTATTCCCATCTGATAGCGCTTTGGAATACTGTTTAGTTGTTTTGACAATCGTGTTCATAATCGTTTCCTGTGTGTCTTGATCAGGAATTAACGTGATCTCCATTTCTTTATGGTCGATTGGCACGCCCGCTGTTTTGGTTTTTCCCCACGGAAACTCTGCTTCGACCGCAGCCGTCATGGACCCGTCTGTCAGAAGAGGGCCGTATGTGACGGATTTGAACGGGTCTTTATGAATCGACTTGCCGTTAATCAGCAAGTCTCCCTTCCCGCTCTTGATGTCATCCGCTAAGCTGAATGTCACATCGTCTGCTTCCAATGAGAGATCAACACGAAAGCTGTTATCGCCAACAGCCTGAATGTCTTCCTTTTTCACGAGATCGACGACATCGTTTTTCAGTTTGGCAGAGACGGTATATTCGCCGGGAATGTACGGCCCGAGGGTTTGTGCTTGATCCGCTTTCTTTACCGTTCCGGCATCCTCTTTATTCACATATAGATCGGCATTTTTATAATTGCTGGTCACTTCAAAGTAAACAGGTGCTATCTTTAAATCATAATGGTCAAATACGAGCAAGCTTCTCCCGTCTTTCTCCGCGTATACGATATCTTTTTGAACTGTTTCAGCACGCAGCGATGCAAAAAGCTCATCTTTTTTGTCAGGATGGTCCTTCAAATACGCAAGAAACGGTTCTACATTCTTTTTAGTCAGTTTAAGCTTGTCATTTACCGGCGTAAGGAGGGACGCGATTTGATCTTGATCCTCATCCTTTACAGCCTGTTCAAACTTGTCGACTAATCTATCCTTTGAAGTAAAGTACGCTCCGGTTTTATAGGCGGCGAATAATATAACGCACGCAGCGGCAATGCTGCTCCATAACACGATGGTTTTCTTAGGGATTGGTTTTCGCGGAGCCTGCCTCGTTTCAGCAGCGCTTGCTGTTTCTTTATGTGCCTGTCTGCTGCTCCCTCCGATCGGGGTGCCGCATTCTTTACAATACTTGGCTCCTTCTTTATTTTTTTGACCGCATTCCTTACAAAACATGTGACGTTCCTCCTATTTATGATCCACTATTTTGTACATATTTCCTATGTTACATATTTTATAATAGAATGGTATGAAATTGGAGGAAATCATGAAAATATCTCTATAAACATGTGAAAAGGTGGAATGATGATGCAACAGCTCACCATTCAAAAAGCGAAAAACTATGATCATGCGCTGTACGAGCTTCTGCTGCTCGCCGATCCGTCAAAAGAAATTGTTGATGAATACCTAGCCAGAGGAGAATGCTACACCGCTTATATATCGGGTAAATTAGCTGGTGTATACGTGATGATCACAACTAGACCGCAAACCGTAGAAATCGTTAACATCGCAGTAAAACAATCAATGCAAAAACAGGGCATTGGCAAGCAGCTTATCCGCGATGCCATCGAAAAAGCAAAACATATGGGGGCAAAGGTGATTGAGATTGGCACGGGAAATTCCAGCATCCATCAGCTTTCTCTTTATCAAAAATGCGGATTTCGCCTGCAGGCGATCGACCATGATTTTTTTATCAGACATTATGATGAGGAGATCTTTGAAAACGGCATTCAATGCCGTGATATGGTGAGGCTTTATTTGGATCTCTAAAAGCACAAAAAAGCCGCCGAGAGATATCTCGGCGGTCATTTTATTACTTGTTCAAGTTGTAGAAAGTGTTAATACCGTGATATTGAGCAGTTTCAGCCAACTGATCTTCGATGCGAAGAAGCTGGTTGTATTTCGCAACACGGTCCGTACGAGACGGAGCACCTGTTTTGATTTGTCCTGCATTTGTTGCCACAGCGATGTCAGCGATTGTGCTGTCTTCTGTTTCACCAGAACGGTGAGAGATAACAGCTGTGTAGCCTGCGCGTTTCGCCATTTCGATCGCATCGAATGTTTCAGTCAATGTACCGATTTGGTTTACTTTGATCAGGATAGAGTTGCCTACGCCGTTTTTGATGCCTTCAGCCAATTTTTTCGTGTTTGTAACGAAGAGATCGTCACCAACAAGCTGAACTTTTTTGCCAAGACGCTCAGTAAGAAGCTTGTGGCCTTCCCAGTCGTTTTCGTCAAGTCCGTCTTCGATAGAGATGATTGGGTATTTAGAAACCATTTCTTCGTACCAGTCAACCATTTCAGCAGATGTTTTCACAACGCCTTCGCCAGACAGATGGTATTTGCCGTCTTCTTTGTTGTAGAACTCAGAAGATGCAGCATCCATTGCAAGTTTCACTTCTTCGCCAGGTTTGAAGCCGGCTTTTTCGATTGCTTCAACGATTGTTTGAAGCGCTTCTTCGTTAGAACCAAGGTTTGGAGCAAATCCGCCTTCATCACCTACAGCTGTGTTCATTCCTTTAGCAGAAAGAACTGATTTCAGGCTGTGGAAGATTTGAGCGCCCATGCGAAGTGCTTCACGGAAGTTAGGAGCACCTACAGGCATGATCATGAATTCTTGAATATCAACGTTGTTGTCAGCATGCTCTCCGCCGTTGACGATGTTCATCATCGGTACAGGAAGCGTTTTTGAGTTGAATCCTCCAAGGTATTGGTAAAGAGGAATCTGCAAGAAATCAGCAGCTGCGCGCGCACAAGCCATAGATACGCCAAGGATTGCGTTCGCACCAAGTTTGCCTTTGTTTTCAGTACCGTCAAGCTCGATTAAAAGCTGATCGATTGCGTTTTGTTCAGTTACATCAAAGCCAAGAAGCTCTGGAGAAATGATTTCGTTTACGTTGTTAACAGCTGTTAACACGCCTTTTCCAAGGTAACGGTCTTTGTCGCCGTCACGAAGCTCAACTGCTTCGTATTCACCTGTAGAAGCTCCGCTTGGCACTAATGCGCGGCCGAAAGCTCCTGTTTCTGTATATACTTCAACTTCAACTGTTGGGTTGCCGCGAGAGTCTAATACTTCGCGTGCATAAACATCAACAATGTATGGCATGAGTTTTGTCTCTCCTTTTGATTTCAAATTATTTTTGAATTAACGATGTTCCTGTCATTTCTGTCGGTTTTTCAACATTGAGAAGGTCTAATAACGTTGGTGCAAGGTCGCCTAGGATTCCGCCTTCACGCAGCGTGATGCCTTCTTTCGTCACAATGACAGGGACTGGGTTTGTCGTATGCGCAGTGTGCGGATCGCCTGATTCTGTAATCAGAATGTCAGCATTACCGTGATCAGCGGTAATGATCGCGTGTCCGCCTTTAGCGATAATCGCGTCAACGACTTCGCCTAAGCATTCGTCCACTGCTTCAATTGCTTTAATTGTTGGTTCAACCATTCCGGAGTGGCCGACCATATCAGGGTTTGCGAAGTTAAGGATAATCGCGTCATGCTTGTCATCTTCAATTTCTTTGACAAGCGCGTCCTTCACTTCATACGCACTCATTTCTGGCTTTAAGTCATATGTGGCAACTTTCGGCGAGTTG
Organism: Bacillus sp. RHFS10; assembly: GCF_016757475.1. Classification (NCBI taxonomy): domain Bacteria; kingdom Bacillati; phylum Bacillota; class Bacilli; order Caryophanales; family Bacillaceae; genus Bacillus; species Bacillus sp. RHFS10. The sequence continues at coordinate 770,277 of NZ_JAESPO010000002.1, read as the reverse complement.
ATGAGAATGCGCTCTTCACCCGGGAATTCAGCTTCACGGCCGCCGCTCATAAAGAACGTGACATGCGGATACTTTTCAGTCTCTGCAATTCGAAGCTGTTTTAATCCATGTTGAGATAATACTTCTCCGACTGTGTTATCAAGATTTATCGGTTTAAACGCTACATATCCGTCAACTGTTTCACTGAAGTGAGTCAGGCAGACGAAATGCAGGTTCTTCGGATAATTCTCGCCGCGATCGAAGTCACGGAAGTCTTTGTTTGTGAACGTGTTGGAAATCTGGATGGCGCGGTCCGGTCTGAAATTATAGAAAATCACAGAATCGCCGTCTTGGATTGTCGCAACAGGCTCACCGTTTTCTTTTGTGATAACGGATGGAATCACGAATTCATCATAGATTCCGTTCGCATATGAATCATCAACAACATCCATTGCACTGCGGTAGGTCGGGCCTTCGCCGTACGCCATTACGCGGTACGCTTTTTCTACACGGTCCCAGCGTTTGTCGCGGTCCATTGAGTAGTAGCGCCCGGAAATGCTGGCGATTTCTCCGACACCGATTTCCTCGATTTGTTCGTTCAGCTGCTTAATGTACGTCTTCGCTGTTTGCGGACCAACATCACGGCCGTCAAGGAAACCATGGATGTAAACCTTTGTCAGCCCTTCATTTTTCGCAAGCTTTAACAATGCGAACAAATGATTAATGTGGCTGTGCACGCCGCCGTCTGATAAAAGGCCGAACAGGTGCAGGGCTTTGTTGTTTTCTTTCGCGTTGTTAATCGCGTCAAGGAATGTTTGGTTGCGTTCGAACTCTCCCTCACGAATGGCAACATTTACGCGTGTTAAGCTTTGATACACAATACGGCCCGCGCCGATATTTAAGTGACCCACTTCGGAGTTCCCCATCTGTCCTTCAGGAAGGCCTACAGCCTCGCCTGAAGCAGTCAATGTTTGATGAGGATACTGATTCCAGTAGCGGTCAAAATTCGGTTTTTTCGCTAAAGCGACTGCGTTCCCTACTGTTTCGTTTCGTAATCCGAACCCATCAAGAATGATGAGTGCAGCTGGTTTTTTACTCATATTGACCTTCCTCCAATAATTGAACGAATGACTGTGGCTCAAGGCTCGCGCCGCCGACCAAAGCACCGTCAATATCGGACTCTGCCATATATTCTTTAATGTTTGCAGGCTTTACGCTTCCGCCATATTGGATGCGAAGCTGGTCTGCAATTTCTTGGCTGAAGCTTTCAGCGATGGTTTTACGGATGTGCGCACACACGTCGTTCGCATCTTTCGCTGTAGAAGATTTGCCTGTTCCGATTGCCCAGATTGGCTCATACGCAATAACAGAAGCAGCAACTTGTTCTTCAGAAAGACCAGCAAGGCCTTTTTTCACTTGGTCAGCAACAAGATCATTTGTTTTGCCGGCTTCGCGCTCTTCAAGCGTTTCACCCACACAGATGATCGGCACAATACCGTGTTTGAAAGCAGCGTGTGCTTTTTTGTTAACTGTTTCATCAGTTTCAGCGAACATTTCACGGCGCTCAGAGTGGCCGATGACGCAGTAGTCAACGCCAAGGTCTTTTAGAGCAACCGGGCTGATTTCGCCTGTGAACGCACCGCTTTCCTCGAAGTGCATGTTTTGAGCGCCGACTTTAAGGTCAGTGCCTTTAACAGCAGAAGTAAGCTTTTCTAAGAAAAGAGCTGGCGCGCAAACAACAGCTTCCGCTTTGTCTGCTGCTGGAATGGAAGATTTTACTTCTTCAACGAAGCTGACAGCTTCGCCGAGTGTTTTGTTCATTTTCCAGTTACCGGCGATAATTGGTTTTCTCATCTGTTCCACTTCCTTATAGCAGTTTTAAGATTATTTATCGTTCAGTGCAGCTACCCCTGGAAGCTCTTTGCCTTCCATAAACTCAAGGGACGCGCCGCCGCCTGTTGAGATGTGGCTCATTTTGTCAGCAAGGCCGAATTTTTCAACCGCTGCCGCTGAGTCTCCTCCGCCGATGACAGAGTATGTATCTTTCGCCTCTGCCAATGCTTCCGCAACCGCTTTTGTTCCTTGTGCGAACAAGTCGATTTCGAATACGCCCATCGGTCCGTTCCACACGACAAGTTTGCTGTTTTTAATGACGTCAGCATACGTTTCGCGTGTTTTCGTACCGATGTCGATTGCTTCTAAATCACTAGGGATTTCAGAGATCGGCACCATTTTCACGTTTGCATCGTTAGAGAAATCATCTGCAACGAGTACATCTTCAGGCATGTAGAAGTTCACGCCTTTTTCTTTCGCGCGGTCCATAAATGACTTCGCAAGCTCGATTTTATCCTCTTCAAGAAGAGAATTACCGACTTCATAGCCAAGCGCTTTTACGAATGTATAAGCAAGACCTCCGCCGATGATCAGGTTGTCCACTTTATCAAGAAGACTTTCGATCACTCCGATTTTGTCTTTTACTTTCGCTCCGCCGATGATCGCCGTGAACGGGCGGTCAGGGTTAGAAACCGCTTTTCCGAGGACATCAAGCTCTTTTTCCATTAAGAAACCTGCAACTGCTGGCAGATGCTCGGCAATTCCAGCTGTAGATGCGTGAGCACGGTGGGCAGCACCAAATGCGTCATTTACATATACATCTGCAAGCTCAGCAAATGCTTTTGCAAGCTCAGGATCATTTTTCTCTTCACCAGGGTAGAAGCGTACGTTTTCCAATACAAGAACGTCTCCGTCCGTCATGTCGGAAACTTGTGCTTTTACAGCATCGCCGTAAGCTTCATCCGCTTTTTTCACTTCTTTGCCAAGCAGTTCGCCGAGACGTGCAGCGACAGGAGTTAAACGAAGCTCCTCAACCACTTCGCCTTTCGGGCGGCCTAAGTGGCTCGCGAGAAGGACTTTCGCGCCTTGGTCTGCAAGGTGTTTGATTGTTGGAAGCGCAGCACGGATACGTGTATCGTCTGTTACTTCCCCGTCTTTCATTGGAACGTTAAAGTCAACGCGGCAGAATACAACTTTGCCTTTTACGTCGATGTCTTTGAGAGTTTTCTTATTCATGCCTAGGAGATCCTCCTTCAAAGTGGTTTGCATACAGCACGAAAAACGTGAAACCGTCTGGTCAAGCGATAACGCCGCTAGGGCAGATCACAGTCTTTTTCGGCACAGGGCAGTTCGTCTAAAAGCCAGGGCAGCGGCCTTAGGCGAAAGCGCCGGCAAAGCTGCAAAAAACGCGGCCGTTTCTCTGTCACAGAGCGTTTTCTGAAAGCCGGTCTTCATGGAAAAAGGGAAAGGGAGTCCGTCCCCTTCCCTTGTCCGCTTTCATTATAGCGCTTCTATTCAAAAGAACCAAGTCAGGTCCTTTTTTCAGCTATAAATTAAAGACCTTTTTTTGCGATGTAAGCTGCAAGGTCAACAACGCGGTTAGAGTAGCCGCTTTCGTTATCGTACCAAGAGATTACTTTTACCATGCTGCCTTCCATAACCATTGTAGAAAGGGCATCGATTGTAGAAGAGTTTTTGTTTCCGTTGTAGTCGCCAGAAACTAATGGCTCTTCGCTGTAGCCAAGGATTCCTTTAAGATCTCCTTCAGCCGCTTCTTTAAGAGCTGCGTTTACATCTTCAGCTGTTACTTCTTGGTTCAGTTCAGCAACCAAGTCAACTAGAGAAACGTTTGGAGTTGGAACACGCATTGCTCCACCGTTCAGTTTGCCTTTTAGTTCAGGAAGAACTAGAGAAACTGCTTTAGCAGCACCAGTTGATGTTGGGATGATGTTTTCAGCTGCTGCACGCGCACGACGGTAGTCTTTGTGCGGAAGATCAAGGATTTGCTGATCGTTCGTGTAAGAGTGAACAGTTGTCATCATACCGCGTTTGATGCCGAATTTATCGTTAAGTACTTTTGCAAACGGCGCTAGGCAGTTTGTTGTGCAAGATGCGTTAGAGATAACATCGTGGTTAGCCGCATCGTATTTATCTTCGTTAACACCCATAACGATTGTGATATCTTCTTCGTTAGCAGGAGCAGAGATGATTACTTTTTTCGCTCCAGCTTCTAAGTGTTTCGCAGCGTCTGCGCGTTTTGTGAAGAAACCAGTAGATTCAACTACGATTTCAACGCCTTGTTTGCCCCAGCTAAGTTTAGCAGGATCGCGTTCTGCAGAAACTTCAATTGTTTTGCCGTTAACAACAAGGTTGTTACCGTCAACTGAAACTTCAGCGTCTAATTTTCCGTGTACAGAATCATATTGTAAAAGGTGAGCCAGCATGTTAGCATCTGTTAAATCGTTAACCGCTACTACCTCAACTTCAGGATTTTTTAATGCTGCGCGGAATACGTTACGTCCAATACGACCAAAACCGTTAATACCGACTTTTACTGCCATGATTTGTTTCCTCCTTTAAATAAGTGAGAGATATTTATATTGAGGGATTATTCATCCCTTAATAACTTCTTTGCGGCCCCTTCGTCTGTGACGAGAACCGTGTCGCGGGGCTTTTTAAAGTAAGCCTCGATCGCCCCGGCTTTTGATGATCCGCCCGCTACCGCAATAATATCGGGGATGGCGTCTATGTCATCCAGCTGCATTCCGACAGAATGCACTTTGTGGACCACTTCTCCGTCCGCGTTAAAATAGTAGCCAAACGCTTCTGTGACAGCGTCATTATCATCTATTTTCTTTAAGTCTTCTAAAGGTGTGTTTCTCCGCTGAGCCATCGTTTTAGCTTCACCGATTCCGTGAACCAGCATACTCGCCGATTTGATCGTGTTCAGCACCTCTTTGACAGAAGGCTCTTCAATAATAGATGAATAGGCGCCTTGTGACAGCTGTCCCGGAACAAACAAAAGCCGGTAAGTGCCTGAAGCCTTTTCCGCCATATGCGCGCATATGGTGTTCGCCTGATTTTTCACGTCTTCGCCTAAACCGCCTCTTGCAGGCACAAACAAAAGCTCGCGGTTTTTAGAATCCGGCGTCATCATTTCAGCCACAGCTTCAATTGTCGTACCGCCAGTTACAGCGACGATATTTTTGCCTGAAAATCTTTTTTTCATACATGCGACAGCTGCTCTTCCCATTTCTTTTTTGACCCATGGGGATTGATCACTGTCTCCGGACACGATAATGGCATCCTTTAGATTTAAACGTTCTTTTAATGTCTTTTCCAAAAGAGTCAAACCTAAAACATCTTTCATCGTATCTTCCAAAACCGAAAGCAGTTCATAGCCCTCTTCTGTCAAGGTCATGCCGTTTGTTTTAATATCGACCAGGTTCTGTTCCTTTAAAAACTGAACCTCGCCCCTCAACACACGCTCGCTGATCTCGAGACTGGCAGACAGGCTTCTTCGCCCGATGGGTTCCGTCAGCCTGATATACTGCAAGATTTCAAACCTCTTTTGCATAACGAGCAGAAGATCAGGCAATAATTTTTTTTGAGCTTGTATTAACTGGTTCATGACTCAAACGTTCCTTCCTTTTTTTGCTGGACATTATATGTCCCGCTATGACAAAAAACGTCCCATCATAGCCAAAAAAAATTACTTCTGCTTTCTTTAATTATTTTAACAGGGTGAAATTGTTTATTCAACTGTTAAGAGCTAATTCATCGACAATATTCGCAGAGTTTTCATGCAGCGGTGTTTATCCAGCTATATTTTTTCCTATATATCTTTATCTTATACAGAAAACGCCAAAAGGTGCATCCCAACATAAACAGCCCTTCCAATCGAAAGGGCCTGATCCTTTAAAGCGTTTTCATTTTATCCAGAGCTTTTCAATTTCTTCGAGCGATTTGTTCTTCGTTTCCGGGCAGATCGTAACGACAAACAGGAAGCAAAGGATGTTAATCACCGCAAAAATCCAGAATGTATAGGCGAGTCCGAATGAGTCGATCATCATCGGTACAAACTGTCCGATCGCCCAGTTTGCTCCCCATAAAAAGATGGTCGCAATGCCTGCGGCCCGCGCACGCAGATGGTTCGGGAAGATTTCAGAAATCATAATCCATGTGATCGGCCCTACAGATACACAAAATGCCGCCACAAAACCTAAAATAAAGAAGATCAGCATAAGTCCGCTTGTTAACTGAAAGTAGAACGACGTTCCGATTAAGATCATAAAAATAGCCATAAAAGCAGATCCGATGGACATCAATTTTTTTCGTCCGACTTTATCAATCAACAACACCGCAATAACGGTAAAAATAACTTCTACAACACCGACGATACAGGTTGCCACAAATCCGGCGTTTTGACCGTATCCCATCATTTTAAAGATTTCCGGCCCGTAGTAAGTAATCGCGTTCATGCCGATGACTTGGTTAAACAACGCCAGCAGGATTCCAATGACAAGCGCCTTTCTGAGACCCGGCTTGAACAGCTGGGACAGCGACCCCATTTGTTCTATTTTTAAAGAGTTCTCAATGTTCTTTAATTCTTCTTTTGCGACTGTTTCTCCATTAATACGTGTCAGTATCTTTAACGCTTCTGTTGTTTTGCCCGCTTTCGCCAGCCATCTCGGGCTTTCCGGCACGACGAGCAATACGAGGAAAAAGATCACGGACGGCACCATTCCATAAGCGAGCATCCATCTCCAACCGGTGTGCACGCCCCATTCGTATGTTCCGGACCGCTGCACAGCGAGATTAATAAAGTACGTAGCGGATATACCCAATATCGTAAAGAGCTGATATAAGGAAGAAAGGCTTCCGCGTATGGCAGGCGGCGCCGCTTCTGTAATATACGTAACAGAGAGTGATGAGCCCATCCCTATTCCGAGGCCTCCGATAACCCTTGCAATGATTAAGGTCGATACGTCTTGTGATAACGCTGAAACGATGGCTGATATCGCAAATAACAAAGCAGCTGTCATTAAAATTTTTCTTCGGCCGAACCTGTCGCTTAAAAATCCGGATATCCCGACGCCCGCAACTCCTCCGATCATAATGCTGGAAATCACGAGTCCTTCCATAAACGGAGTGAGGCTGTATAAATCTTTCAGAAAACCGATGGCGCCTGAAATCACTGCCGTGTCATAGCCGTACAGTAAGCCGCCAAGTCCCGCCGCGCATGAGATTAAAATGACAAATCCCATTGAATGGCCTCTTGTTACAGGAGCATTTGGTTCTAATTGAGTTGGAGTATTCTTCATTTCCCTGCCCTCCCGAATGTTAAGTAAAGCGTTTACATTTACTTCTGTAATTGTACGTACTTATATTAAAATTTAACGAAAATTTCATTTAATTAGTACGTACAAATATAGAATAATCCTGTTTGTATTTTCTGTCAATGTTTTATTACAAAGAACGCTGTGATATACTAAAATTTGTCCGTATACATTTTGGAGGAATAGATATGTTACCAAAATACGCCCAAGTAAAAGAAGAAATCAGTTCATGGATTAATCAAGGCAAAATTCTGCCCGATGAAAAGATCCCTACCGAAAACGAATTAATGCAGCAATTCGGCGTCAGCCGGCACACCATTCGCAAAGCGATCGGAGACCTCGTATCACAAGGTCTGCTGTACAGCGTGCAAGGCGGAGGAACCTTTGTCGCTTCACGCTCTGCTAAGTCAGCGCTGCATTCCAATAAAACGATTGGCGTTCTGACAACCTACATATCAGACTATATTTTCCCGAGCATCATTAGAGGAATCGAGTCTTATTTAAGCGAGCAAGGATATTCTATGCTTTTGACAAGCACAAACAACAATCCGGACAATGAACGAAGAGGATTAGAAAATCTGCTGTCACAGCATATTGACGGACTTATTGTGGAACCGACAAAAAGCGCCCTGCAAACCCCCAATATCGGCTACTATCTGAATTTAGAGAAAAACGGCATTCCTTTTGCGATGATTAACGCATCATACGCCGAGCTTGCCGCACCGAGTTTTACCTTGGATGATGTGAAAGGCGGCATGATGGCGGCGGAGCACTTGCTTTCTCTCGGCCACACGCATATGATGGGTATTTTCAAAGCTGATGACACACAAGGTGTGAAGCGGATGAACGGGTTTATACAGGCGCACCGGGAGCGTGAGTTATTCCCTTCACCGGATATGATCGTGACATTTACGACCGAGGAAAAGGAATCGAAGCTGCTGGAGAAAGTAAAAGAGACGCTGGAGAAAAACAGCAAAAACATGCCGACTGCTATTCTTTGCTATAATGATGAAATTGCACTGAAAGTGATTGATATGCTTCGGGAAATGGATATCAAGGTGCCGGAGGACATGTCCATCGTCGGATATGATGATTCCCATTTCGCGCAAATCTCCGAGGTGAAATTAACCTCTGTGAAGCATCCAAAATCCGTGCTAGGAAAAGCGGCTGCGAAATATGTCATTGACTGCTTAGAGCATAAAAAGCCGAAGCAAGAGGATGTCATATTTGAGCCTGAGCTGGTCATTCGCCAGTCGGCCAGAAAACGGAATGAATAAAAAAGCAATGTACGGGTCTCCCCGCTGCATTGCTTTTTTTATGGCTGTTATCTGTTTTTCCAAACGTCTGCAATGATTTCAAACGAACGCATTCTGTCTGCGTGTTCATAGGTTTCTGAGTTGACCATTATTTCGTCCGCCTGTGTCGTTCTGACAAAGTCTTCAAGCTTCGCCTTCACTTCTTCCGGACCGCCGACAATCGTCGAGCTCAGCTGTTCATTGACCATCGCTTTTTCATACGGACTCCAGATTTGATCCATGTCTTCTACAGGCGGCTTCAACTGGTTCGGCGTGCCGCGGACGAGATCAAGAAATCTTTGATAATGTGAAGTCGCAAGGTGCTGCGCTTTCTCGTTTGTATCTGCCGCGATAATGGTGACGCCTACCATTGCATACGGTTCATCAAGCACTTCTGACGGCGTAAACGAATTGCGGTACAGCTCTAAAGCTGGAACTGTATTCGCCGGCGAAAAATGAGCGGCGAATGCAAATGGAAGGCCTAGTTCGCCTGCGAGACGGGCGCTGAAGCCGCTTGAGCCTAGCAGCCAAATCGGCACATCTATGCCCTCTCCCGGAATGGCGCGGACTTGATTCCGCACATTTCCTGATGGTTTAAAGTAATTGCGCAGTTCCTCTAATTGTTCTGGAAAATCTTCACCGCTGTTAATGTTTCTGCGAAGCGCTCTTGCTGTCAATTGGTCAGTTCCCGGAGCACGTCCGAGCCCCAGATCAATCCGCCCGGGATACAGCGTTTCCAGTGTGCCGAATTGCTCGGCAATCACTAGAGAAGAGTGGTTCGGCAGCATAATGCCGCCGGAACCGACACGGATTTTCTTTGTGCCGCCGGCAATATGGCCGATCAGAACCGCGGTGGCAGAGCTTGCGACACCTTCTATATTATGATGCTCAGCGAGCCAGTAGCGTTGATAGCCCCATTCCTCCGCACGGCGCGCCAAGTCCATGCTGTTTCGGAATGATTCAGCAACCGTTCCTCCCTGAACAACCGGAGATAAATTCAAGACAGAAAGCAAGGTATCTTTGCGTTGGTTGTTAGACATATTGTTCTCCTTTGCAAATGTGTTATCAGTAAACAGCCTCAAGCTGTCAAGTATGAATGAAAGGACTTCTCTCACACCATAACACAACTGCTTTCAGGAATAAAAGAATTTGATTCGATGAAATTCGAACAATTTAAAACGAACGGTTTGCCCCGTTATTCTGCCCCAAACAGGTTCTGGGCCATATCAATGAATAGTTTAGCCGCTAGAGAAGCGTCCTTTAGCGACGGAACAGCTAGCTGCACATCACGGTACACCTGCGGGTCCAGATCCCGCGTCACCACATGCTCCGGCAGCGGCATGCCCGACATGGACATTTCTGATAAAATCGCCAGGCCCAGTCCCTCTCTGACCATACTGATCGAGGTGTTCATGTTATAGACTGTGAAAGCGGCGTTCAGCGTAGCACCCGCCTGCCTGAACATATGGTTAAAAGGCGATTCATAGCCGCCGTCACAGACGATCATCGGTGCATGATCAAGATCTTTCAGCGTAATGGCTAGACGGCTGCAAAGCGGGTGATCATCCCTGAGCACGACGGCCATTTTGTCTTTTTTCAGATGAATGTACTCCATCTCCTCCGTTGGATACAGAAGAATGCCGACATCTATCATTCGCGTGTGAAGCCACTCCTTGACTTCATTTACAGTTCCTTCGTGCAGCACGAGTTCCAGTTTCGGGTATTTTTGTTTAAACTCACTGATCAGCTTCGGCATAAAATAAGCCGAGGCAGTTGAGAATGTGCCGATATGGACCGTTCCCAGTTCTAGCCCTTTTTCCGCGGCTGCGACTTGCTCAACTTTTTCAACGCCTTTCAAGACTTCTCTGATGTGGACTAAGATCTTTTTACCTGTCTCGGTCAGCATCAGGCCATTCCGGCGGTCACGGATGATCAGCTTTACGTCAAGTTCAGCTTCAATCGCAGAAATCGCATGGCTGACAGCCGGCTGTGTCATGTTCAGCGCCTGCCCCGCTTTTGTAAAGCTTCCCGTTTCAGCTATTTTCACGAAAACCCTTAATTGTGTAATAGTCATAACAATTTACTTATGCTCCTTATAAAAAAGATTCATTTTATTTATCTTATATTCTACAGTATCATAATGGAAAAGTTCTACAAGGAGTGATTGAAATAGTGAAACAGCTCTCAAAAACGCGGACAGCGCTCCTGCTCGCCTTTCTCGTCATCATGTGGGGCATCAATTGGCCGCTGTCCAAAGCAGCGCTCGCCTATTCGCCGCCGCTATTGTTCGCGGGCATCCGGACGCTGATTGGCGGGATTTTATTAGTCATTGTCGCACTGCCGCGTATTCATAAATTGCGTTTTAAAGAAACGTGGCCGATTTATCTTGTTTCTGCACTTTTAAATATTACGTTATTCTATGGGCTGCAAACGATCGGGCTGAATTACCTTCCGGCCGGCCTGTTTTCCGCAATCGTCTTCTTTCAGCCGGTGCTGATGGGCGTGTTTTCTTGGCTGTGGCTCGGTGAATCGATGTTTGCAATGAAAGTGATCGGGCTGATCCTCGGTTTTGCGGGAGTAGCTGTCATCAGCGCCGCGGGTTTTGGCGGGCATATTTCTGTCATTGGGGTTCTGCTGGCCCTCGGCTCCGCACTCAGCTGGGCGTTAGGAACAGTATTTATGAAAAAAACAGGCAGCCGCGTCGATTCCATCTGGATGGTCGCTTTGCAGCTGACGATCGGAAGCGTGTTTCTGCTTTTATCCGGATTTTCGACAGAAAGCTTTTCGGCGATACAATGGACAGTTCCGTTTATCACCAGCCTGCTGTTCATCTCTGTCTTCGTTATCGCACTCGGCTGGCTTGTCTTTTTTACGCTTGTCGGTTCAGGGGAAGCAAGCAAGGTCGCTTCCTACACTTTTTTGATTCCGCTCATTTCGATCGTGGCCAGCTCCATTTTCCTGCATGAACCGCTGACCTTAAGCCTCTTGGCAGGGCTGCTGCTGATTGTAACGAGTATCTGCCTCGTGAATTCAAAATCAAAAGCACAGAAAGCGGCGGCGATTGGTGTAAAAGAGAAGGCTGCACAATAGTAAAAACCTCTTGTCGGATGTGACAAGAGGTTTCTTATTTACTGATGCTTACGTCCTTTGATCAAATACACAATCGTAATCAAAAGATAGATCGCCGCAGTAATGCTGGTCATCACAATTGACGTTGTCATAATGACTCCAATCAGAATAGCGAGTAATGCCAGAATCGCAAACCATGTCGTGTATGGGAACAACTTTACATAATAAGCCGGTGTTTCTGTTTGGTATTTTCTTGATTTCAAATGGGCGAATCCGATGATCAGCCAGATGAATAATACGGTATATCCCAATGACCCCATTAAGTAATTAAACGTTTGGCTTCCCGCGAACAGAGAAATCAATACGCCAATATATAGGGAGGAAGTGCACATCAGAATCGCAAACATCGGTACGTTTTTCGATGAAAGTTTCGAAAAGATTTTCGGGAGCCTTCCGTCACTTGCCTGTGTATACAAAATGCGGGACGACCCGTATAAACCTGAATTCATTGAAGAAATGATCGCAAGCAGGATGACTGCGTTCATGATATGATCCGCACCCGGAATGCCTACCATTTTAAAGACCATGACGAAAGGACTTTCCGGAACGGAGTTGACTTGATTCCATGGAATCAGGCTGACAATGATAAAAAACGGCAGCAGATAGAACGTGACAATCCGTGTTAGAGTGCTGCGGACAGCTTTCGGGACAACCTTTTCAGGATTTTTTGTCTCAGCAAGCGTTACACCAATAATTTCTGTACCGCCGTAAGAGTAGATCACGACTAGCATCGCCGTAATCAGCCCTGTGCCTCCGTTCGGGAAAAATCCGCCGTGCTCTGTCAGGTTTGAGAACCCGGCAGCTGTATGATCACCGAATGATACAAATAAGAGCAACAATCCTAATATAATAAAAATAATAATAACGGTAATCTTGATCATCGCCAGCCAATATTCGGTTTCGGCGAAGATTTTAACAGAAAGCAAATTCACAACCGTGACAATAAGAGATATCCCTAATGCCAGGACCCAAATCGGGCAGCCCGGCAGCCAATATTGAATAAAGATCGCAGCGACAACAGCTTCAGCCGCAATGTTGAGCACCCACATTTTCCAGTATATCCAGTCCAAGAAATAAGCAGCGTAATTTCCTAATACCTGCTGGACAAGATCCCGGAAGGTTCTTGCGTTTCGGTTGCGCACAGCCATTTCCGCGAGCCCCTGCATAATAAACAGCAAAATAATACCGCCGAGCAGGTATGCGATAATGACAGATGGCCCCGCCACATCGATCGCCGAACTGCTCCCTTTAAATAAACCTGCGCCGATTGCTCCGCCCAGCGCCATCATCATAATATGGCGGGACGTCATCGTGCGCTTTAACGTCTGATTGTCTTTTTTCATCCTCTACTACCTCTCCTTCTCGTTTTCAAAAACAAAAAAGCCCGCCGCCTCTTATCTAATAGATAAAGAGACGACGAGCCTTAGGCTGACCGCGGTACCACTCTTGTTGATTCTTATGAAGAATCCAGCTTTTGACCTGTAACGAAGGTTAGCCGTTAAAACATGGGGAATATTCAATCTATTCCGTTTCGTCTTACCACTCCCGGGCGAGTTCAAAGAAAAATCAGGCTGCGTCACACCGCCCCGCAGCTCTCTTTTCTGATTACTTCTTTTACTGCTCCCAATCTATGTGTTTTCGTTTTCTGAAAAACTGAAATTTTATGTTCTGAATATACTAACATAATATACGTGCTTCTTTTTTCCCTGTCAATAACCTCAGAGAAAAAAGAAATGGTTATTTTACCCCTTTTTGAATGGCTTTCCAAAAGGATTCTGACTCGTTTCCTAATGCATAGACTGAGACACCTGCTATTTTGTATTGCTTTGCCAGATGGCTTTTCGTTTGGACGGTTTTTTCATTTTCATACCACACGACATGTTTATGCTGCTTTTTGTCAACGTAAGAAAACGTCATCGAACCTGATTTTTTGTTGAATATCGGCTTTACTTTCTGCTTTTTGATCAGGGGCTTGAGTTCATTCCATGCTCTCATTGTGCTGCCGCTTCCGTCTTTCACATCCCAGTCATAGCCGTACGCAGGGATTCCCATGATGACTTTATTGGCTTTGATCTTTTTAACTGAAAACTGCAGGGAGCTTTTGATCCAGCCTGTGCTCGCCACCGATCCCGGCTCGCCCCAAATGCCGTGTTCGTCGTAAGTCATGACTTGCACATAATCGGCATATTGACCGATTTTCGCATAATCATACGGCCAGCTCCAGTCATCGTTTTGATCATCGGCGCTTTTGGCCGGAACGGAAACCATTGTTTTGATCTGTTTCTTTTTCAGCGCCTGTGAGACATCTTGAATGAAGCGTGAATATTTGGACCGGTCTTCTGGATTCACCGCTTCAAAATCGATATTGATACCGTAGTATAAGTGCTTTTTAGCCAGTGCTATCAGCTGATCTGTGAATCGTTTTTTCGCTGTTTTATTACTCATGACCCGGCTCGCTAAATCACCGTCAAAATCATAAATGGCGTCATTATAATTTGAAATCACAGCCCATGTCTTGATTTTATTCTTTTTCGCATAAGTCAGCTGCTTGCTTGGGGCATCGCCAATGATGTGTCCGTTTTTTTCAAACGCAAACGTATCTGTGGCGATCGAATTCATGTATGTATGATATTTCACAAGAGAATTGTATGAGTCCGTATCCCGAGTTGTGTAGCCTACTGTCATGCCAGCGGCTTTCGCTTCTGCGTTTGAATACATAAACAGAATGATCGCAATCGCCAGTGAAACAGCTGCGATCAGCCATTTTTTCATCGCATTTCCTCCTTTTTCAAGTCATACTCTTCTCATCGGCCAAACAATTGGAAGTTGAAGTTTTTTCAGCGTGATTGAAAACCTTTGAAGTCTAGGAAGAATGAGCATTGAATCAGACTTCCGCAGGATGCGGTGACAGAGGCGTTTGAGCAGGACGCTGCCTGACAACGAATGCGAGGGTTTGTCGACACGCTGAAAGCCCGGCATATGCCGGGCTTTTGAGGTTAGCGGTCAGAGACGAGAATGTATGCTGCTTTTACAGGTCCGTGCACCCCGACGACCAAATCCATTTCGATATCGGCTGAGTTGCTCGGTCCGGTAATGTAGTTGATGCAGGAGGGAACAGTAACGCCGTCCGCAATATTTTGGCGGATGATATCACTGGCTTGCGTCATTCTCGGCACAATGCTTGACTTTGGCATAATCGCAATATAGGTCGTCGGCAGAAGGCTGACAGACCGGCCGATATCTTTTGAGGAGAAGAGGACAACCGTCCCCGACTCGGCCAGTGTGATTTCACTGAATGTAATTCCTACATTGGCTTGCTCCGCTTTTTTGATATTTTCTTCGCCTTTGTCAGCATCCCACTCCCAGACCGGCGTTCCATCGCTCGGCCAGTCTTTGGTGAGCAAGCTTTTTAGCCCGTATGCTTCAAAGCGGGGGTCCTTTGGAAGGATAACAGGACCTCCGGAAAACCGGCTGACTTGCTCGCGCAGGGCATCGCAGAGACCGGTTGAATCGGTTTCAATCAGCTCTGTATGGATTTTGACGCAATGGTTTTTGAGCACTGTGACCAAGTCATCCGCTGAGTATCCTTCAAGTGTTTGATATTGCGGCTGATGCGCCCACTCTGGGACTGCCACGCCTCCTGTTCTTCTTTCACGGCCAAGGCGTGATGCGATCCGGTTTAAAAAGCTCTCCTGATTCTGAACGGTTCCCTTCGTCATCACTGTTCCTCCTTCGTGCGTTCACTTGTTTCTCTGTCTGTAAACCAGTCTCTGAATCTCGATTTATGCGGTGCCGGGAAATCGCGGATCTGTGTCCAGCTTTTGAGCGGGCCGGGTCCTTTCGACATTTTTTCACCCTCTGTAAAAGGCGTCATCGCGGCCGGCGCCCATTTTGAGCCCATTTTATAAAGCGGCAAAGAGGATGCGCCAAGCCCAAATGCTTTCATCGCAAGCTTTTCACTGATCGGCGCCCTGCCTTCTTTTTCGACGATGTTCTGGCGATGCTTGAGGAGCAGCTCATGAAGCGGAATTTTGACCGGGCAGGCTTCTGAACAAGCCGCGCAAAGTGTAGATGCGTACGGCAGCTCCTTATAATCGTCATAACCGCCAAGCAGCGGCGATAAAACCGCTCCGATCGGCCCCGAATAGATTGAGCCGTAAGAGTGTCCGCCGACATGGCGGTACACGGGGCAGACATTGATACAGGCGGCACAGCGGATACATTGCAGCACAGACTGGAATTCCGTTCCGAGAATGTTGGACCGGCCATTATCAACAATGACAAGATGGAATTCCTCCGGCCCGTCCACCTCCCCTTCCAGCTTCGGGCCTGTCAGTGCTGTAATATAACTTGTCAGCCGCTGCCCGACAGCACTTCTTGTCAGCATGCTGACAAGCACTTCAAATTCAGAAAATGACGGGACAATCCGCTCCATTCCCATCACGGTGATTTGTGTTTTCGGCAAGGTGCTCACAAGCCGTCCATTTCCTTCATTGGTCACGAGGCTGACAGAACCCGAGTCAGCGATGGCGAAGTTACAGCCGGTAATGCCGATATCGGCTTCCAGAAACTTTTCCCGGAGGATGGCGCGCGCATGCATCACAAGCTCTTCCGGTTTTTCTGTATGTTGATAATCCAGCCTTTCTTTAAACACATCGCGTATTTGCTCTTTATTTTTATGAAGGGCGGGCGCTACGATATGTGACGGCGGATCGTGATCATCAATCTGTAAAATATATTCGCCGAGGTCGGTTTCGACGACTTCACAGCCTTCCTGTTCCAGCACCTCATTCAGATTGATTTCCTCTGTAACCATTGATTTTGATTTAACGATTTTCTTCCCGTTCTTCTTTTGAATGACATCGCGGATATAAGAAGACGCCTCTTCCGATGTTTCCGCGAAATAAACATGCCCGCCTCGTTTCGCCACATTTTCGGCAAGCTGTCCGAGATAGAAATCGAGGTTTTCAAGGACATGCTTCCTGATTTCCTCTGACAACGAGCGCCAGTCTTCCCAGTTTCCCAGCTCTTCGGCTGCTTCAAGGCGCCGTGTCCGCAGACGTTCCTGCGCTCCTGAAACAGCGCCCCTCATAAATTCATTATCGATCCCCTGTGATACCCGCTCATTGAAAGCGTCAGTACCGATTTTCATCGCCATGATCCTTTCCCCCTCTGAATCCAGTTTTATCTGCTGTTGAGCACTTCGGCGATGTGCATCACTTTGACATTCTTGTCTTTTCGGTCAAGCCGCCCCCCGATATTCATCAAACAGCCGCAGTCAGCGCCGATCAGCACCTCTGCTCCCGTATCCTCCACGCATGCGACTTTTTCATCGACCATCTGCTCAGAGATCTGCGCCATTTTGACGGAGAACGTTCCTCCGAATCCGCAGCAGTTGTGTTTCCCCGGAAGCGCTGTGAACTCTAAGCCCTTCACATGGCTGAGAAGCTTCATCGGCTCCTCCCGAACTCCGAGCAGCCTTGTCATATGGCACGACGTATGTAAGGTCGCTCTAGTATGAAGGCTTGCGCCGACATCTTCGATCCCAAGGACGTTCACGATAAAATCAGTCAGTTCATACGTTTTATCCGCGAGCTTTTGCGCTTTGTCGGCCCATTTCGGATCATTCTGAAACAGGTGCGGATACTCCCTGAACATCGTGGTGCAGGAACCGGAAGGGCTGACGACATATTCTGAATCCTGAAACGTTTCGATCATCCGTTTCATTGCTTTTTTGGCGTCATTCACATAGCCGCTGTTATAAGCCGGCTGCCCGCAGCAGATCTGCCCCTCCGGAAAATCCACCTCACATCCAAGGCGCTCCAGCAGTTCCACCGTTGCTTTTCCGACATTTGTTTGAAACATATCAACAAGACAAGTGACAAAAAGTGAGACTTTCATGATGAACCCCTCTTTCATCCCCAATATGTGATCTGGTCATCTGATGACCTGAACATAACAACTTCTATCAATATCGTACACTATTCTGACAAAGGAAGGAAAGGGTTTTCTGGGTATAATTTCATTTGCAGGCTTATAAAAACACCCCTGATCCCTCAGGAGTGCCATGATGCTGAAAACATATGGTTAAATCCAGCCCTTTTCCTCAGCGATGCTGGCGGCTTCTGTCCGATTTTTCGCATTGAGCTTTTGGATGATTTCTGAAATGTAATTTCGGACTGTGCCTTGTGATAAATAGAGTTCGAGCGTAATATCTTTTGTTGTCTTGCCTAAAGCCGCCAGCCGCAGAATTTCTTGTTCTCTTACGGTGAGCGGATTTTCGTCTCGCATCATATTAAACGTCAGCTCCGGGCTGAAGACCCGTTTTCCCTTTACACACTTTCGGATGGCGTCGGCCAAATCGTCAATTTCGCCGTCTTTCAGCAGATAGCCATGTACGCCGGCTTTGACGGCGCGTTCAAAATATCCGGGACGGGCAAAAGTGGTTAAAATAATGACCTTGCTGCCGCAGCCTTTTTGCATTAATTCCTCTGCCACATCCAGCCCGCTTCGAACCGGCATTTCAATGTCCATGATGCATACATCCGGTTCCAGCTTCAGAATGGCTTTTAACGCTTCTTCCCCGTTTAGTGCTTGTCCGATGACTTCCATATCCTCTTCTAAATCCAGCAGAGATCCCAGAGCGCCTAAAAGCATTCGCTGGTCCTCAGCAATAAACAGACGAATCATTCTTTTCGTCCTCCTATCAATCTGCTTTTTTAATAAGCGGAATCGTCAGTGTCAAAACCGTTCCGTTCTGTGCTGAAAGCGTTAATCCTCCTTCAATGAGCATCAGCCGTTCTTCCATTCCCCGCAGGCCATTCCCAAACGTATTCTCCTTTGCCGCTCCCTTTCCGTCATCCCGTATCACAACTCTCATTTTGTCAGCAAACCGAGAAATGGTGATGGCGCAGTGGGTTGCTTTGCTGTGCTTGATGATATTGGTCACTGCTTCCCGCATACACATGCTGATAATATTTTGCGTGACGGGAGATATTGCTGAAAAGTCTTCGTCACCTTCATATTGAAAGGTAATGTTCCCCGTTCTTAATATGTGCTGAATGTTGGCGAGTTCCTCCGCCATCGTGGCCGTTCTCATATCAGAAACAAGCTCACGAACCTGCTTGAGTGCGGCGCGTGAACTGATTTCCATTTCTTTTGCTTCAAGCCGGGTCCGTTCTGAATCAGATGTTGCCAGCCGCTGAATCAGCTGGCTTTTTAACGTAAGGAGCGACAGGGTATGGCCGAGGGTATCGTGAAGATCACGGGCGATTCGAACACGCTCCTCCCTTTTGGAGAGTTCTTTTATCTGTTCGTTGGCTTGGGCAAGTTGGGTTTCAAGTTCAATTCTCCGAAACATAGAACGGATGCCGAATGGAGAAATGAGCATGATGACGAGAAACGGGAGAACAGAAAAAAGCTCCCGGAGCGAAACCGAATTCGCGAGAAATTGATAAAAACACGGAAAAAGCAACATAAAGATTAAACCGCAGAACGCACGGTTAAACTTTGTTTTCTCTTTGTAATAACCAACAAAGTTTGCCGGAAAAAAACCTAAATAGATATAGGTGATATTGTAAAACACACTATAGATGAAAATAACCGCCATTTGCACGAGAAGCCAATACGTAAATGAATCTCTGCCCGCGCTGCAGAACAACTGGCGATATGCCATGACAAAAAAGAGCAGCATGCCATATCCAATCACCTGTTTGACGCCTGTTTCTCTCAATAAAGAAAGAAACGGCATGATGGTATACACCAGAAAGATATAAGGGAAAAACCCGAATTGCTTAGGGAATATAGTTCTTAAGATTTTCATGTATTACACCGCTTCTTGTTTTCTTCTTATATACTTAGATAGTAGCATGAAGAGCATCAAATAAGCGATTAGTATCAGAATATTTTCCCATGATGGGCCCCCGCCCCGGACAAGTTCCCACGCTCCGTTCCCGAAATGATAAGACGGAAGCCACCGGCCAATATTCTGCATCATGTCAGGCATAACCTCAAACGGCATCCACATGCCTCCGCCTAAAGCCAGCAGCATGTAAAGCACATTACTGATTCCAGCTGCTGTTTCTACTTTTCTCATAAGGCCGATTAGTGTGCCTAATGCTAAAAACGGCAATGCGCCAAACAAAATCCACAGTCCGCTCATGATCCATTCAAACGGGGACAAGTCGATGTCATTGATAATTGCGCCGCAAAGAAAAATGACGGTAATAGATAAGATGTGAATCACACTTTGACCGATCATCTGAGCTGATAAATAGATATGATCCGGAAGAGGCGTAATGCGGATAAAGGCAGTCCAGCCTTGCGACCGTTCTTGAACCATACGGATTCCAAGCGTCATGATAGAGGATCCCATTACGCTGAAGACTGTCATTGACATTAAGTAATGAGCGTCCCATGCACGTTGATCAGAGGCGCCCGTATTCACTACATTAGTAAAGAGATAATAAAAGGCAATCGGCATCATCAGAGACCAAAACACAAAATACTTATTCCGAAGCACCCTTTTCATTTCGGCTGCGCTTTGCTTTTGCAGCATATTCACTCACATCGCCTCCCTATTTCCGTCAGCCAGCTGGCGAAATGCCTCATCGAGCGTTCCTTGCTCAATTCGAATATCGCATGCTTGTATGTTTTCTTGAAAAATCAGTGCTAACACTTTGTCTGTATTTGATGTTTGGATGATGGTTCTCTGTTGCTTTTGGATCACTCGCTCTACGATCGGATGACGAGACAGCTTTTCCAATGATTCATCTGAATGCAGCGTAAAGGAAACAGACTGTTTTTGGATCCTTGAGCGGATTTGCATTGGCGAGTCGTCCGCCACAAGCCGTCCGTCAGCAAAAAATAAGATTCGCCGCGCGGCATCATCTGCTTCCTGTAAATAATGGGTTGAAAAAATAATTGTTTTTCCTTGGTCCGCGAGCCCATGAATGGTCTGCCAGAATCGATGTCTTGATGATGTGTCCATTCCGACTGTCGGTTCATCGAATATGAGCAGCTCGGGGTTCCCGGCAAGAGCCAAAGCAAAGCTCAAACGGCGTTTTTGTCCGCCGGATAATTTTTCTGCCCTCGTTTTCAAGTCTTCTTTTGTGAGTGCTGTTAACGAAACGAGTTCTTTCATAGATAATGGATTTGGATAATAGCTTCGGAAGAGCTCGAGGATTTCATACACCTTCAGTCCAGGCATGACGCTCACTTCCTGCAGCATCACCCCTATTTTTTCCCGCACCTGTTGATCACCGGGAACCCGGTTAAATAGTTTGATGTCTCCCTCGCTTGGTTTCAGCAATCCTAATATCATGGAGATAACGGTCGTCTTCCCTGCCCCATTCGGCCCGAGAATGGCTGCAATTTCTCCTTTTTTAATGCTGAAGCTGATGTTGTTTACAGCTGTTTTTTGCTGGAATTGTTTTGTCACATTGCTTACTGATACTGCCTCATTCATCACATGAACACCTCCTGATAGCTTATAATGATTGTAAAATGACGGAGAAGATGATGTTAGTATGAGGTGTCATGATGGTGGGTGACAAATGTCATATTCTTTCTCAAGTCTAGGTCATCCCTCCTCTACATCTTCCAATTTTTCCAGCTCGCCTATGCCGGATGTCCTCTTTCTTTTAAACTGCTATATACTTTCATAGAAAGACACACTCTTCAAACCGTGAGTGTTATGATATACATATTGAAATTTATTTTACTTTCCAGCTGAAAGGAGCCAATCATGAACGATGCGATTTTGTCTCGAAATGATGTGAAGATGAAGGGAAGCGGCAAAACATCTATCATTTTCGCACCTGGTTTTGGATGTGATCAAAGTGTGTGGAATGCCGTGGCCCCGGCCTTCGAAGAAGATCATCGGGTCATTTTATTTGATTACGTCGGTTCGGGACATTCAGACTTGCACGCATATGACCCGGATCGTTACCAGACACTTGAAGGCTATGCCCAAGATGTTCTTGATGTTTGTGAAGCTTTAGATCTGGAAGACACCGTGTTTGTGGGGCACTCTGTCGGGGCTGTGATTGGGATGCTTGCTTCCATCCGCCGTCCGGCGCTTTTTTCCCATCTGGTGATGGTGGGGCCTTCTCCTTGCTATTTGAATGATCCGCCTGAGTATTACGGAGGATTTGAGGAGGAACAGCTCCGTGGTTTGCTGGAGATGATGGAGAAAAATTACATAGGCTGGGCAACTGTATTCGCAGCAACCGTTCTGAATCAGCCAGATCGGCCTGAAATCAGGGAAGAGCTTGAAAACCGTTTTTGTTCTACTGACCCTGTAATTGCCCGCCAATTCGCGAAAGCCGCGTTTTTTTCTGATCACCGGGAGAATCTTTCGAAGGTAACGGTTCCCTCTCTGATTCTCCAATGCGCGGACGATATCATCGCACCGGCCGCAGTAGGCGAGTATATGCATAAGCATCTTCCTTATAGTACACTGAAACAAATGGAGGCTCGCGGGCATTGCCCCCACATGAGCCATCCTGAAGAGACGATCCAGCTGATCAGCAATTATTTGAAAGCGCTCGTGATATAGGAACGAAAGAGATAGAGGTGACCCTCTTAATGGACAAACAATTGAATGATGCACCATGCGGTTTCCTCACTTTGTCAGAAGAGGGTTCAATCATAGCTGTCAACCGCACCCTGCTCAAGATTCTGAATTATGAGCCGAAAGAGATTGTCGGCCGGCATATGAATATGATCCTGACAATTCCCGCACAGCTTTTCTGCCAGCTCTATTTTGAGCCGCTTTTAAAACTGGAGCAGCACATTGAAGAAATCTACATTTCTCTGCAAACTAGAGATGGAGAAGAAATTCCCGTCCTTGTCAATGCTGTTGCAAGAGCTGATGGCGGATTATCTGTCACCGAGTGTGTTCTGATACCGATGCGAAAGCGAAATGAATATGAAAATGAGCTGCTGATGGCCAGAAACACGGCTCAGGAAGCTTTGCTTGCCAAACAGAAAGCCAATGCGGAGCTAGAAATGGCCTTGGAAGCGCTGAAGGCAAAACAAGAAGAACTTCTTGAGATCAACAAACAAAATCAGCAATTTAAACTAAACACTAAAAGAGAGCTCGAGCTTGCCAGAAAAACACAGGAAAACTCGTTGACTGAACCGATTGTAAACGACCAGATCCAGATTGACGCTTATTACAAAGCATCCAGTGAATTATCGGGTGATCTATACGGATTTTATCAAATCGATGAACATCGATACGGCATTATTATTCTTGATGTGATGGGGCATGGGATTTCATCTGCATTGATTACGATGTCTCTGCATCCTTTGTTCCAGCGCCAGATCACGCAAGGTCTCAGTCCCGGCAAAGTCATGAAGGAATTAGACCGCCACCTTCACAGCTTGTTCCAAAATGATGAGGAAGCAAGACATTATTGCACAGCCATTTATCTCGAGATTGATACAGCCCGGCAAAAAATTGATTATGTCAATGCAGGGCATCCGCCGGCATTATGGCAGGGCGCCGGCGGAACCCAAAATCCGCTGCATACAACCGCGCCTCCGATCGGGATGTTTGAAGATACAGTCTTTCAGTCAAGCAGTCTTTCATACACGGAGGGCGGAAGGCTCCTGCTGTATACAGATGGCGTGATGGACCCTACAGCGTCATGTTATTTATTTGATTTATTAAAGGACCATCCCGATTTGCCTATCGCTGACTTGAAAGAGCAAATTCTTACATCCCTGCATGATCATAAGGAAGCCCATCATAAAAGTGATGACGAATGTTTTATATTAGTTGATTTGACATAAAATGATCCCTGAGACGCAACAATGATTTGTTACATCTCAGGATTTTCTGTTTAACGTTTTTTCGGAATATGGCCTGACTCCGCATATTGAAATACCTGCAAGGAAGGCAGCGGGTGTCCGTTAAAATCAAACAAAGCTTGGTTATCCACAGCACTTCCCCCATACCACTTCCCGGCATCTTCTGGGTCATATTCAGCGGCATAGCTCGAGGCCCATCCTGAACCGAATGTTTCCCATAACACTTTGTTTTTCTCCACCTGTGTTTTCGGCCCGACTGGAATCCACGCAGGCTCCCAATAGAACACGCCAAGTCCCGCCGTTCCTGTATTCGCTACGGCCTGCATCACATCTCTTATCACATTCGCCTGGCCTTGAACGGAAATAGGATATGGCAGCGTCTGCCCGCTTTTTGGCGTTGTATTTTCATGCCCATCACCGTCCTCAGCGGTATAAGTGTACGATGTCTCCGCCACCATGACTTTTTTGCCGTACGTCCCGGCAACTGCCTTCAGCACAGAGGTCAAATTCTGCAATGTGCCGTGCCAGAAAGGATAATAAGAACTGGCAAACACATCATAATCCACTTTGTTTTTGCGGAGTGTTTCTGCAATAAATGAATACCTTCCAGTTGTTTCAGGATTGGTAAAATGCAGCGCGACCAAGATGCCTGGGTCTGTTTCTCTGACCGCCCGGCTTCCTTCATTAAATAATTGACTCATCTTCGCCCAATCGGTTTCGCCCGCAAATGCCCCTGTTGTTTCATTTCCGACCTGAACCATGCCGATGTCGACGCCTTCCTTGATCATTTTTTGCAGGCTTTGTTTCGTATACTCATAGAGCTTTGTTTTTTTAGCTTCAAAGCTTAAATTCGCCCAAGCTTTGGGGGCCTTCTGTTTCGCAGGATCGGCCCAGAAATCAGAATAATGAAAGTCGGCCAGCACCTTCATTCCATTCGCTGTCGCTCTTTTTCCGATCTCAATGGCTTTTTGAACATCATTGTTTCCCCCTCCATATCCACTGCCATGTGAATCATACGGATCATTCCAAATGCGGACGCGAACATAGTTGACGCCGGCTTGTTTTAGGGTTGTAAAGATGTCCTGGCGTTTTCCGCTTGTATTGTAAAAGGTGACTCCGCTGTTTTCTAAAGCAATAACACTGGACACATCTGCCCCTTTGATAAAGTCCTTGTTCATGCCCTCTACTTTTTTAACGAAAAGATCCTCTGTCCGAGGCTTCGGCACATGTTTCTCCTCCCCAATGGCAGCGGCATATCCCGTAGAACTGAATACACTCCACACGATGGCAGCTGCAAAGAACATTTTCACGCTGCATTTCATGACACTTCTCACTCCTTGGTAAACGCTTTCAAAATACAATAAAAAAGAATCCGCCCATATCGAGCGGAGGCATCAGCCTAATGTGTGTTTACGACGATTCTCACTTCATATTTTTCCATCGTCAGGTCGCCAGATACTATCTCTCCGGTCATCATATCTTTCACACTCTGATTAAACGTGACCAGCTGTTTTTCTTCCGTGAAATTCATTACAAAAATGTAATCATTATCCTGATCCTGCCTCGCTTGTACGGAGACGCCTTTTCCGTGCCGAACCGGAAAAACAGGAGAAAGAGACAGGTCTGTGATCAGCCCTTCATAGAAATCCCGATGAAATTGATCCTCCAAACGCGCACCGATAAAATACGCCTTGCCCCGCTGATATTGATGGCTTGTCACCGCTGGCGTACGCGCATAAAAATCTTCTTGATACAAAGCTTCTGCAGACGCCGTCTTTACATCAATCACCGTTGCATAATCCTTCATTTCATATGATTGGCTGCGATAACTGACAGCATTTCGATCCTTTGGGTACAGCGTATCGGTTTCAAGAGGCTCCATTCCGAAAATGGCTTGCAAATCCGGATGCCATCCGCCTGTGTACGTTAAGTCATGTTCGTTCACAATTCCGCTGATATATGTCATGACTAAGGTGCCGCCATTAGCCGTAAACGCTTTTAAACGGGAAATGGTGTCTTCGCTGATTAAATAAAGCATCGGGACGATCAGCAGTTTATATGATAAAAAATCTTGTTCTTTTGTGATGACGTCGACAGGGATATCGTGTTCCCAGAACGTGCGGTAATGCTGCTGAAGCGTTTGCGCATAACGTTTTGTCGCCTTCGCAAAACCCTGAGCATCCTCGAGCGCCCAATGATTTTCCCAGTCATATAAAATAGCAGTTTCAGCGGGCCGATTCGTTCCGACAATCGCGGAAAGCTGTTCTAATGTTTCGCCGACTTTGGCCACTTCTTGAAAGACCCGGTTCTTCGGGCTATTATCATGATCAACAATCGCCCCGTGCAATTTTTCTGATGATCCGCGCGATTTACGGTATTGGAAATAGAGTACGCTGTCTGAACCGTGGGCAATCATTTGCATAGACGACAGCAGATTCATGCCCGGGCGCTTCGCCTTATTGACGTTATGCCAATTGACCGCGCTTGGCGTACACTCCATTAATAAGAAAGGCTGCTGCTTTAGGCTGCGGTACATGTCATTGATAAAGCCGGCCTTCATCGCCAAATCGGCTGTGCTTTCCCAGTCATTGTGCCAGACCGGATAAGCGTCCCAGCTGATGACATCGACATGCTTCGCAAATTTGCTGTAGTCGAGGCCCTGATACGGAATCAAATCCGGTGTGTCAGCCATAAAGTTCGTTGTGATAGGGATATCAGGCGTCAGTTCTTTCAGCGGGATGATTTCATTTTCATAAAACGAAATCGTTTGATCAGTGACGAACCGGCGCCAGTCTAAGTTCAAACCGTGCAAGCCATTTTCACCGATCGGCGAAGGGCTTTCAATTTGTGACCAATCATTAAATGTATGGCTCCAAAAAGGAGTCCACCACGCATGGTTCAATGCCTTGAGGCTGTTGTCATATTTCGATTTCAGCCACACCCTGAAAGCATGCTGGCATTGGTCGCAGTGGCACTCTCCTCCGTATTCGTTGGAAATATGCCACATTAACAGCGCCGGATGATTGCCGTATCGTTCTGCTAATAACCGGTTGATGTGACGTGTTTTTTCACGGTAGACTTTAGATGTAAGGCAGTGGTTGTGCCTTCCGCCGTGCAGCTGTTTGACGCGGGAGGCATTGACCCGCAGCACTTCAGGATAGGTTTGTGACAGCCAGGCAGGACGGGCTCCGCTTGGCGTTGCTAATATGACCCGGCCGCCTATGCTGTGAATCCGTTCAAAAATATCATCAAGCCATTCAAATTGATATACGCCCTCTTCCGGCTCAAGCGCGCTCCATGCAAAAATGCCGACAGAAAACGTATTCGTATGAGAAAGCTTCATCAGCTTAATATCATCGGCTAAAATATCAGGCCGATCCAGCCACTGATCAGGATTGTAGTCTCCTCCGTGGAGCATAAACTTCGCTTTAGTAACGTACGTTTTTTCAAGCTTTGCCATTATTTTCTCCCCCTTATTCTCTTACCCTTTTGTTCCCCCAGCGGTTAATCCGGACACAAAATGCTTTTGCAGCATGATAAAGATGATGGCAACCGGTATGCTGATAAGCAGGGCTCCGGCTGCAAATGTTGTATAGCTGGCTCCCATGACATCATTCACTAAATTGAATAGACCTACGGGCAATGTATATGATTCTGGCGTTCTCAATATCGTTGAGGACAGCACAAAATCTCCGAGCGGGCCGGTAAAGCCGTTCATGGCGACTACTGCCGCCATCGGTTTTGATAATGGCAGAATGATCTGGAAGAAGATTCTTGTGCTGCCGGCCCCGTCAATCTTGGCGCTTTCGTCTAAATCCATCGGAATGGAATCCATGTATCCTTTCATCAAATACGTATTCATCGGGATCAGGCCGCCGATATAAAGCAAGATTAACAGCCAGTGGCTATTGATCATCCCCAAGATTTGCGCCAGCACAAACAAGGCGATTAAAGCCGAAAACTGAGGAATCATTTGCAGCAATAAAAAGAGGGTTAAAGCGTATTTCCTTCCTTTAAATCGAAAGCGCGAAAATGCATAGGCGGTAAACGTCACACAGATCAAAGATCCCGCCATCGTAAACAGGCTGATCTTCATTGAGTTGAGATACCACTGCACATATTGAAGGCTTTCTTCGCCCGCAAATAACTCCTTGTAATGATCGAATGTCGGATGCTTCGGAATGATGGATGTACTGATTAAGCTGATGCCGGGGTTAAAGCTTGCGCCTGCCGTCCAAAGGAGAGGATAAACAATGATGGCCGCCATACAGGCTAACAACAAGTAAGACAAAAGGAGACGAATACATTTTCTGACCTTCATATCTGCCAGCATGCCTCATGCCTCCTCTTTAAAAGACTTCGTCCGTCTGAACTGCCACAATGCGATAGAGATGACAAACACAGATAATAAAATCGTTAAAGCCGCGGCGAGTGAATATTGACTGGACTGCATTGTCAATTTGTAAATCCACGAAACAAGGATATCTGTCCCGCCGGCTGTTGACCCGGTTACCGCCGGACCGCCGCCATTGAATAGATAGATAATATTAAAGTTATTAAAATTAAACGTAAACTGAGTAATGATAATCGGAGCCATAGCAATGAACACCATCGGAAGCGTGATGTATCTCAGCTTCGAGAAAACAGAAGCGCCATCAATCGTGGCTGCTTCATACAGATCGTCCGGAATGGACTGCAAGACGCCTGTTGAGACGAGAAAGATGTACGGAAACCCGAGCCAGCCCTGCATAAGAATCAGCGCAAGCCTCGACCAATTGGCATCTGTCATCCATGGAAGAGGCTCTATGCCGAAGAAAGCCAAGATATCATGATTCATCGCACCGAAGCTATCATTAAACAGCCCTGCAAAAATTAAAATCGTCACAAAACCGGGAACAGCCCATGGCAAAATCAAAATCGTCCGGAAAAAACGTTTAAAACGAATGTCTTTCTGATTGACAATAATCGCGAGAAAAATCCCCAAACTGACTTGCAGTGTGGATGCAGCAAGTGTCCAAACCACCGTCCAAGCCAGCACATCAAAAAAAGTCGACCTCCAAATATCAACTGTGAAAATGTTTGAGAAGGTTTGAAAACCGACCCAATCAATTAATTTAGCAGGAGGCGAATGATATAAATCATAGTTCGTAAAGGCTAGTGCAAAGCTGAATAAGATGGGGAAAATGACGGCGAAAATTAAAATAAACAAAGATGGTCCGCTGACGACATAAGGGTAGCCATGAGAAATGATATGTTGGTATTGTTCCTTGAGAGAGCTCAATGGCTTGTTTTCATCGCGCTGTTTTCCGCTTTGAAACGCATCGCGAAGATTCACATAATACACCGCAAGGCCAAAGCAGGTCACGATTACAGCGATAATCCCTTCCGCCAGCAGAAACACGGAATGATCCCGCGGCACCTCTGTTCCCAACGTGAAAATTCCCCAAAACCCCATATTGAGCAGATCTCCAAAGACCGCAAAAAACGATACGCCTAGGAAAAGAAAGACCAAACCTTTTATCCATTGCTTGTTATAAAATTGCCCGAACCCCGGGATGATAGACAGCAACAAAGCGATTTGACGATGCTGCACCGTTTTCACCTCTCTCACAATACAAATCTAGCTTTCTCTTTATTTTCCGCTGTGCTTTGCCTTGATTTGTCCTTTAGCCGTTTCAGCCGCTTGATCCAATGCTTGTTTCGGATCTGCTTTTCCTGTTGCAATCGTCTGTAATGCTGAATCAGCCGGCGTCCATATTTCATTCATTTCCGGAATATTTGGTGTCAGCTCTGCGAAGCGGGTTTGTTCCGTAACAGCCCGTGCCGCCTCGCTTTTCATAATAGCCGGATCATTGGCTAAGGATTTCACAGCAGGGACTTCTTTCGTTTTTTCATAGCGTGTTTTAGCATTTTTTTCGTTTACAAGAAAAATGGCTAATTCCTGCGCCAGCTCCGCATTCTTTGAAAACGCACTGACATTGTAGCTTTTGACGCCGATAAAGGAACTCATGTTTTTCCCCTTTTCCAGTTCCGGCAGTTTCGTTATGCCATAATTGATTCCTGCTTTCGAAAAGGCGTCTACATTCCATGGGCCCGAGATAATCGCTGCGGCTTTTCCTTCTGTGAACAGTGATTCCAGCACGTTTATCCCTTGTTCTCCAATAATGCCTGCCGGGAATAAACCATCCTTGTAAAACTTTTGAATCTGCGCCGCACCTTTGACAGCGCCTTCATTATTGATCCCGATGTCTGACGGGTTATAGCTGCCATCTTTGTCTTTTCCGAAAATATATCCGCCGTAACCGCTCATCACACTTTCCGCGTAATAAATTTGATCAAATAACGCTAAAAAGCCAAATTTGCTGCCGTCAGCAGTCTTTTTGGAATAGTCGTACCACTCCCCCAGCGTTTGCGGCAATTCCTTCTCTGAAATAAGATCTTTGTTGTAAAAAAGCACTGTCGTTTCGACCGCTTTAGGCAGCCCATAAAGCTTTTGATCTACCATTTGAGATTGGATGGAAGTGTCAGTGTAAAGCGATTGCACGTCCTTTTCAACATGTAATTCCTTGAGTAATCCCTCCGTGACAGCCGTTCCGATTTGGTCACCCGGCATGGTTAACACGTCAGGACCCGTGCCGGCCGGTCCGTCCATTCGCAAATCTTCAATCTGCTTGGCATACGGTTTTTCAACGACTTTGACCTTCACATCATGCTCTTTTTCAAACGCGGCAACGGCACCTTTAATGCCGATGCTCTTTTCTTTATCCTCCCACACGACAAGCTTTGCCCCTTTTGAGCTTGGTTTGGTGCTGCCGCTTTCCTTTGGGCCGCAAGCCGCCAAGGATAAACTGACAGCCGCACAGAGCATGAGTGCGGAACACTTTTTCGCCATTTTCATTGTTTGTCACCCTTTCGCTAGTAATGAAAGCGCTTAAAAAAATAATATAGCACGGCTGAGAAAATATGTAAACAAACTATTTACTTCTATCAGTAAATTTTTTCACCAATAAAAAATAGCTTAGTGTCCTAAGCCATTCTTAATTCATACTCTTTCTGACGATTAATTCCGCGCCCACATATAATGTTTTTACCGCTCTTCTCTTGTCCTGCACTTGTTCAAGCAGCATTTCAACAGCATTTTTGCATAATTCATGTATATCAATATGAAACGTTGTCAGAGGGGGTGAGACATACTTTGCAAAGCTGATGTTGTTGATGCTCACAATGCTTACCCTGTTCGGTATGGCAATTCCTTTTTCGTTCAGGGCTTGCAGACAGCCAACTGCAATCGGGTCCGCCGCGATCAAAAAAGCCGTTGGAAGCTGATCGCCTAATGTGTCGATCGCTGCTGTCATCAGACGATAGCCGTTTTCTACAGAGAACCCGCGATGACAGAAAATATAGCACTCGTCCAGCAAGTCTTTTTCC
This sequence comes from Bacillus sp. RHFS10, assembly GCF_016757475.1. NCBI lineage: Bacteria > Bacillati > Bacillota > Bacilli > Caryophanales > Bacillaceae > Bacillus > Bacillus sp. RHFS10. The sequence goes on along the minus strand of NZ_JAESPO010000002.1, from coordinate 739,457 downwards.
CTCATATAAGATCTAAAGGTTTGTTCACGGATGTCCATTTCGTCCTGATTGGTGTTCGGATTTTTGTATGTGCCGCCGATAAAACCGATGCTCTTATGCCCTTTCCCGCTCAGGATATTTACCGTCTTCCTTGTCATTTGAGCTAAATCGGGCCTTACCGAGTCAAAATAATCGGGATCAGGAGTTGAATCGATAAACACACCGTTTTCAGTGAGATTTCTGAGAAAAGCCAGCTCTTCATCAGAAAATGTTCCGACGGCAATAAACCCTTCTAAATGTGCAGGAATGCTTTCGATTCCATCCGATATTTTATAAGTGGTCATGTCGACATTGAATGCTCTCGCCAGTTTCTCTACTTCTAATCTCATCGTTTTAAAATAGACATCTTCTAATTCTTCTTTATCTGTCAGCCAATATAAAAACGCAATATGTTTCACTAGCGGCCTTACTGTTTTCTTGCGGTAATTGAGTTTTTCCGCGGCTTCATAGATTTTCTCCCGTGTCTCATCAGGAACAGAAAGGCTTTCATCGTTATTTAAAACGCGGGAAACAGTTGAAATCGAAAATCCCGCTTCCTGCGCGATATCTTTAATTGTCGCCATTGCATCTGCCTCCATTATTCAGCTCATATTCATTTTAGTAAAATATTTTACTTTGTTTTTCGCAAATGTCAAGTGCTGCTGCAAGCAAAAAGACTGAACCATTTCCGGCTCAGTCTCGGTTTTTCATTCGGCACCGGCAGAATTGCCCGGGAAATGAGTTGGTTATTGCACATTTTCCTCGAAATATCCCGAAAGCACATCTTCCACATTCGTTAAATGCGCCAGCATAGCAGCCTCCGCCTGCGCTCCATCCTGTGCAGCCACGGCATTGTAAATCCGTTCATGCTCTTCATAAAGCCGCTGAACTGAGGTCTTCTTGGAAAACAGCCAGATTTTCCGTGTTTCTCTCATCGTTTCCAGCAGCAATGATGAAACGTGGTTCATCAGATGTTTGAGAAGATCGTTTTGGGAAGCGTCAGCCAGCGCCAGATGAAACGCGAAGTCTGCTTTCTCTCCAAGCTCTCCGTCGGCTTCAATGCTGCCCATTTCCTTTAACGCGGCATTTATTCTTTCGAGATTCTCTTCTGTTCTTTTTTCAGCAGCTAATGAAGCCACGCCGATTTCAAGCAGTTTTCTAACCTCGAGCAGCTGCTTGACGTCCTCTTTTTTCATAAGAAGGGCGGCTGAGAGCGGCTGAGAAATTTGATTGAGCTCAAATTCCTTTAGGTATGTGCCTTCTCCCTGTTTCATTTCGACAAGCCCCATCGCTTTTAGCGCGGAAAGTGCTTCGCGAACCGCTGAGCGGCTGACTTGAAAGCTTTCGGAAAGCGCTTGAACGGAGTCCAGTTTATCTCCCGGCTTCAATTCGCCGTTTTTGATCATGTCTAATAGTGCGTCCGCCACTTCTTCATATATTTTCTTTGTTTTAATTTGTTTGTATTTCAATGCAATTCACCCCGTAACTTGTAGGTCTGGCTGTTTACGATCTATTATACTCTGTTTTTGGGGAAGCCAAAAGATTTTGACAATTTTGTCAAAAAGTCTTGTACTTTGTTTTTTTTCAAAATATAATGCTAGGTAACTGGTCTTATTACCCAGTCATCAGATGATCATACTACCATCTATAGAAAACGCTTACACACAACGCCAGTTTATGTTTCTAGGAGGGGTTTGGGATGCAATGGACACAGGCATATACGCCTATAGGGGGAAATTTGCTTTTATCAGCGCTTGCGGCACTTGTACCGATTATTTTCTTTTTTTGGGCACTCGCGATTAAACGGATGAAGGGGTATACAGCGGGCTTGTCCACATTGGGGATCGCACTTTTCATCGCTGTATTGGTTTATCGGATGCCGGCGGAAAAAGCGCTGATGTCCGCGACACAAGGAGCCGTATACGGGATTTTGCCGATCGGCTGGATCATTGTGACGTCTGTTTTTTTGTATAAAATCACTGTGAAAACGGGACAATTTGATATCATTCGCAGTTCTGTTCTCTCGATTACGGATGACCGCCGGCTTCAGGCGCTCCTGATCGCTTTCTCATTCGGGGCTTTTTTAGAAGGAGCGGCGGGCTTCGGAGCGCCGGTCGCCATTTCAGCCGCGCTGCTGGTCGGCCTCGGCTTTAATCCTCTTTATGCGGCGGGAATCTGTTTGATCGCCAATACGGCGCCGGTCGCCTTTGGCGCGATTGGGATTCCGATTACAGCCGTAGAAGGGCCAACAGGAATTCCGGCGATGGAGATTTCGCAAATGGTCGGGCGGCAGCTGCCGTTTTTATCCGTATTTATTCCTCTTTATTTACTCATCATCATGAGCGGGTTCAGGAAAGCCTTTGAGGTCTGGCCGGCCATTCTCGTTTCCGGTGTTTCCTTTGCTGTCGTTCAATATCTTAGCTCCAATTTTTTAGGGCCTGAGCTGCCGGATGTTTTGTCAGCGCTTGTTTCGATGGCAGCGCTTGCTGTGTTTTTGAAATGGTGGAAACCGAAAACAACATTCCGGTTTGCCGGTGAACAGGAATCGGCCGCAGCGATTGAAACGGCGAAAACGAGTCAGGCAGCGCCTGCATACAGCGGGGGACAGATTTTTAAGGCCTGGTCGCCATTTTTGCTGCTGACGGTGATGATTTCTATATGGGGCATTCCCTCTGTCAAATCTGCGCTGACCGGGCATTATGAAGGCGCTTCTGTTTTCTTGAAGTGGCTGAATGGTATTGGAGAAAAACTGACTTTCGCCCCTGGTGTGCCTTTTTTGAACAATCAAATTGTCAATGCTGACGGTACGCCGATTGAAGCGGTTTACAAGCTTGAGGTGCTTGGTTCGGCCGGCACAGCGATATTGATTGCGGCCGTGCTGTCAAAGTTCATCACGGCGATTGCATGGAAAGACTGGGGAGCTGTTTTTAAAGAAACGATCCAAGAGTTGAAGTTTCCGATTTTGACCATCGCTTCTGTCGTTGGTTTTGCCTATGTCACCAACTCTTCGGGGATGAGCACGACCCTCGGGATGACACTTGCGCTGACAGGTTCGATGTTTACCTTCTTTTCGCCTGTTCTCGGCTGGCTCGGCGTCTTCATTACCGGCTCGGATACGTCTGCCAACCTGCTGTTCGGCAACCTGCAGAAAGTCACCGCGTTATCAGTCGGCATGGACCCTGTTCTGTCTGTCGCCGCCAATTCATCAGGCGGTGTCACAGGAAAAATGATCTCGCCGCAGTCGATCGCGGTCGCGTGCGCCGCGGTAGGGCTCGCCGGGAAAGAGTCGGATCTTTTCCGCTTTACGATTAAGCACAGCTTGTTTTTACTGCTGCTCGTTTGTATCATCACTTTTTTACAGCATCACGTGTTCAGCTGGATGATTCCAGCAGGATGATGCAGTATGAACAGTCAAGATTATCAAGAAATAAAAACAAAACTGGCAGATTGATGTTCTGCCAGTTTTATTTCTTAATATTTTTTTGATAATATCACCCACGAAGTGAAGGTTGTAATGATTGTTAAGGATATTAAAATCCTCATGATTTCAACTGCCGATAACGCCACTGCGCTGAACTGAATACTGAACAAGGTTATTACGCAATAAATCAATACAGAATAAAGTGCGTACTGCATTCCTTTTTGCTTAATCAAGTTTGCTCTTTCATCTTTTTCTTTGAAATGCGGATAAATATAGCCCGCAGCAAAACTTAAATAAGACAGTGCTCCCCACATTAATAATTCAGTAATGGAAACAGAATGAGTCACAATTTGAAAAAAAGCTTTCATCAGTAAAATCATTGTGAATAAAGCGCCAATGATGAAGTAAACTTTTCGTAATGCCATGATTTTCACCTCTCGTTCTCATCTTCATAAAACATGTTTTCGACAGTTGTATGAAACGTTTTCGCGATTGCTAATGCCAGCGGCAAAGAAGGATTATATTTTCCTTTCTCAATTGATATAACCGTTTGTCTGCTAACGTTTAGCAGCTCAGCTAATGTATCTTGGGAATATCCATATTTCTTTCTGTATTCTATTAACCTATTTTTCAAAGGGATTACCTCTTTTTCCATTAATTGTACAATAAATTCATTATAACGTAAAGCTTGCTTTACAATTTGTGAATGTAGCACCGCAATTACGCAATAAAAATCCTCCCTTTTCGGGAGGATTTTATTTATACCGTTTTCTCGCTGCCGATGACGGAATGCTCATTTGATCGCGGTACTTTGCCACGGTGCGTCTGGAGATTTGAATGCCGTGCTGTTCATATAGCAAATCGGCAATCTTTTGATCTGAGAGCGGTTTTGTTTTGTCCTCTTGATTGATCAAGTCTTCAAGCTGTGTTTTGACTGCATAGTTAGACGCATCTCCATCTCCTGATGCCTCGGCTTTTGCTGAGAAAAAGAGTTTCATCTCAAATAGTCCGTACGGCGTTTGTAGCGTTTTTCCTTTGATTGCCCGGCTTACAGTTGATTCATGAAGGCTTAGGCAGTCGGCTACCTCTCTGAGGGTCAGCGGCTTCATTGCGCTTCTCCCTTTCAGAAAGAACTCCCTTTGCCGTGTGATCAGCTCATTGACAATTCTTGTGATCGTCTGTTTTCGCTGTCGCAGCGCGCGGCTCAGCCAGCGCCATTCCTGATATTTCGCGGATAAATAAGAGGCGGTATCCTGACAGGAGCCCGACGATAAAAGCGGTCTGTACTGCGAATGCAGTTCTATTTCCGGAAACGAGCGGGTATTCAGCTCCGCTGCGATGTGCCCGTTTTTCACAGAGATAAAAATGTCAGGCTCGATATACATATCTTGCTCTGGCCGGGCAAACAGAAGGCCTGGTCTCGGATGAAGAGCCGCGATGTCATCAGAGATATCTTGAATGGTATGAAGCGGAATCCCGGTCTCATTTGAAAGCGCTTTCCACTTTTTTTGCGCAAAAGCATCAAAATGAGCTGAAACAAGCATTTCCGCTTGCTCATTTCTGTCCGGCAGCCGCTGTAATTGAAGAAGGATACATTCCTTCAGAGATCTTGCGCCGATTCCAGCTGGCTCTAACGACTGGAGTTTTGCCAAAACAGCTTCCGCTTCCTTGGCCGAAACAGATAGGCGCCGGGCTGCCTCCTCCACCTCTTCTTCCAAGTACCCGTTTGAATCAAGCGAATGAATCAGATAATTGAAAATCTTTTTTTCGGAGTTTGTCAGATTCATATCGAGTGACTGCTGTTTTAACACATCCTGCAATGTTTTTTGCGGATCACTTAATTGAAGGCCTGCTTCCTGTGGATTCATCCTGTTTTTATTTGTTTTATGGTAAGATAGTGGCGGTGTGTCTGTTTCCTTTCGTTCAATAAGAGGGTTTTCCAGTGAGAGCTCATCAATGTATTCGGCGAGTTCTGCCGAATGATAGCCAAGCAGCGTGATGGCCTGCCTGAGCTCCTGTGTCAGTTGAGGCTTTAATACTTGTACTTGCTGAAGTTTCATATCCATCTTGCTCACTCCCCTTTCTTCATTGTACATGATTGAGATCACACCGTATACATTTATGAAAAAGGAGCTGCCAAAAGAATGTCTGAACTTTTTTCCGTCCCTTATTTTATTGAGAATTTAAAACAGCATATTGAAATGAATCCGTCTGAGGATAAAATCCATGCGATGAACAGCTACTACCGTTCCGTCGTCTCAACGCTTGTTCAGGACCAGCTGACGAAAAACGCGGTTGTCTTGAAACGGATTCAGCATTTAGATGAAGCGTACAATAAAGTCAAACGGGGAGAAACAAAATAAACCTTCCGCTCACATGTGAGCAGGAAGGTTTTCCTTCTTTGAGGCGTTCTGGATGAGTCGGGTGTTCGGTACTTCTTCCATCCAGGTGTGATAGTAATTGGCGTTTTTCCCATAGGAATTATCAATAACCGTGTTTTCTTTTTGAAGAAGAGATGAAAAGATGTGGCCGTGCAGCCTTGACGTTTCCACCGATTCGTAACGGCTGAAGAACCGAATCGCTTTTTTGACGATATAATCCGAGTATTTTTCCCATATATACGCGATGGGCAGAGGATTGCCCGCTTTTTTGTTCAGGACGTTCAGCGTTTGCAGAAAAGCGATTGTCCGGCGGTCTGAAGCTGACAGCACCGTACGCCAGTCGTAGCTTTCCGCTTTAGCGTGTTCCTGAAGCTCCTTATTCGCTTCGTGATCTGTTCTGATAAATCTCAGCTTTTTATTGAACGGCTGCTGCGTGGGAACGACGGGAAACAGCTGATGAGCCATATCAGGCAGAAGCTTAATGTGATTGCTTGTAAAATAAGCCTGCGCCGTAGCATAGGAGGCTTTTTCCCTTGTGATGATATGGAGATTCGCATGTGCAGAAAATATCTCCGCCGTCCGTTTAAGATTGTCTTCGTTTTGAAAATAAATCGATTGCGGCAGGATCACGATTTTATGGTTCGGATAGGTTTGGACGATTTTCTCTCTAAAGCCTTGGTAATACGGATACAAATCTCCGAAGTTGCCGCCTCCCTGGCAGACGATGATGAGATTCGGGTCCAGCGTTCGACCGACTGGAAAGTTGTCGGGATTCCAGCGTTTTCTGACCTGAATCCCATGTTCTTTAAAGAAAGCTTCTGTTCCCTTCATAATAAATAAATCCCCTACATTTCCGTATAGAGGATAATCGGCATAGATGATCTCGGATTGTTTCGGAATGACGTCGAGCAGCCCGGACAGTTTCTGTTTCAGGCTGATCATCGAATGCTTGCTGTCCATTTCTTCACCTCTCCAGTTTGGAATAAGTGTACGAGTACATCAATAACCCGGTCTTGCTCTTCTTCCGTCAGATTTGACCCTGATGGGAGACAGATTCCCCGCTTGAAAAGATCTTCGCATATGCTTCCTGTATCTTCATGAGCATAAAATAAAGACGGCTCAAACAGCGGCTGGGTATGGAGCGGCTTCCACAGCGGGCGCGCTTCAATGTTTTCTTCCGCAAGACGCTGAACCGCGTCATACGGGCTCAGCCCGTTATCAAGTGTAAGTGTGGTGAGCCAGCGATTGGATACACCTGCTGCATGTTCCGGCATAAAGCGGACTCCGTTTATGTGACCGAGTGCATTCTTGTATCTCGTGAAAATGGCCCTTCTTTTCTCCACCCGTTCATCCAGCACCTCAAGCTGGGCAATGCCGACGCCGGCCAAGATATTGCTCAGCCTGTAATTGTGCCCGATTTCGCTATGCTGATAATGTACAGCCGGCTCACGTGCCTGTGAAGCGAGAAATCTTGCTTTTTCAATAGCTGCTTCATCATCTGAAACGAGCATCCCGCCGCCTGATGTGGTGATGATTTTGTTCCCGTTAAATGAAAAAATGCCGAAGCGCCCGAATGTCCCGCTTTGCTTCCCTTTATAAACTGTGCCGAGAGATTCGGCTGCGTCCTCAATGACAGGAACTCCATATGCATCACACAGGCTTACAATTTCATCCATTTTCGCGCTTTGCCCATATAGATTGACGGCAATAACCGCTTTAGGCAGCTTTCCGTTTCTTTTCGCTTCCTCCAGCGCTCTTTCTAGGGCTTGCGGCGACATATTCCACGTATCAGGCTCGGAATCAATAAAGACGGGCACCGCTTTTTCATATAAAATCGGATTGGCGGTCGCCACAAATGTGAAGGACTGGCAAAACACGCTGTCTCCTTCTTTTATTTCAAGCAAACGCAGCGCCAGATGAATCGCCGCTGTTCCTGAGCTGACAGCCGCCGCCCCTTTTACGCCGACACGTTCAGCCAATTGCTCTTCAAATGAATTCACGAGAGGTCCAAGCGGCGCAATCCAATTTGAGCGAAAGGCTTCTGAAATATAGTGCTGCTCTCTGCCGCTCATGTGAGGGGGAGATAAATAGATTCTTTTATGCATATAATCATCCTTTGTTTTATGTTTGAATGGGAGAAATAATGCGCGCCGGGGCACCGGCCGCCGTTACCCTGTCCGGTATGGAACGGATCACCGCCGAGCCGGCGCCGACAACGCTCCAAGATCCGATTGTGAGCTGCGGTATGACATTTGCGCCGGTTCCGATGTGAGCGCCTTCCTGAACGGCAACCGCTCCTGACAGCGTGACACGCGGGGAAAGATGAACATAATCGCTGAGTTGATTGTCGTGCTCTGCCACTGCGCCCGTATTGATGATGCAGTGGGCGCCGATCCGCGCATCCGCCTGAATGATCGCGCCCGCCATAATGACTGTCCCTTCCCCGATGACAGCGGACTTGCTGACGATGGCTGACGGGTGAATCAATGTAATAAAATCTTCTTTTTTCAGTCCCAGCCGCTCCGCCAGGTGTTTTCTGACACTGTTGTTTCCAATGGCGATCAGAAACAACACGTCGGGAACCAGCCTGCGTACTTCAGAAATGGCTTCCAGCGGGCCTGTGTACCACTCTTTTCCGGCTTCAAATGTTCGGAATTTATCATCCAGCACCGCGGCTAAGCGCGTATCTGACCGGGCGTTTATCAGCTCTCTGATCACCTTTCCGTGCCCGCCGTCACCCACAATGGCAACGTTTCTCATGAGGACACATCTCCGCTTCCTGTAAACCGTTCCGCGGTCACATGATTGGTTTGCTGAACCCCTTCTGAAACAAGCACTTTTCGCACCGTCAAACACAAAATTTTCAAATCGAGAAAAAATGACCGGTTGTCAACGTACCACACATCTAATTCAAATTTCTTTTCCCAAGAAATCGCGTTCCGGCCGTTGATTTGCGCCCAGCCTGTGATGCCCGGCTTCACCTCATGGCGCCGGGCCTGCTTTTCTGTATAAAGAGGCAGATAGTCCATCAAAAGCGGGCGCGGGCCGACAAGGCTCAAGTCGCCTTTTAGGACATTCAGCAGCTGCGGAAGCTCATCAATGCTCAGTTTTCTGATCAGCCTGCCCGTTTTCGTCAGCCGAACTTCATCAGGCAGCATATTTCCTTCACTGTCCCTTTGATCCGTCATCGTTCGGAACTTATAAAGGGTGAACGGCTTGCCGTTCAGGCCCGGCCTTACTTGCTTAAAGAAGACAGGTGATCCTATTTTCAGCCTGACAACGGCGATGGTGAATAGAATGATGACACTTGTACAGCACAATAAAAAAATGGCGGCCGTCAGATCAAAAAGTCGTTTCAGGATCAAAGATTCACAGCCCCTTTCGTTTTTCGAAATCGTTTCAGTACCAACTGTCTTTCCTCTTTCGTACAAACGAGCGCAAACGCGAAAATGGCGTAGCAGCAGCTGACTGTTATTCCCGTCGCAATCAATGATGTCCAGTCGTCAATCTTCACAGCGAACCTGATTGCCTCACAGACCGCCCAGGCAAACACAGCCGCTGAAAGAGGCCCGATTATGCCTTTAAAAAACACGTGCTTTTTGTAGCCGGTCATGCGGGATACGTAAAGCGGCGTAAAAATGGCGTTTTTCAAAATAAGGGAAATCGCTCCGGCCAACGTAATGCCGTACAGACCGAGATGAGCCGGCCCGCTCAGTGTGACGGCCAGCACTACATTTAACACGCCTAACAGCAGGGTAATGATCGCCGGTGTTTTTTGTTTATTAAAGGCGGTCCAGATATAAAACAGCGGCATAAAGGCGAGGCTGACCACCAAGTATCCGGCATGAATATATAAAATCGGTGCGATAGACGAAAAGGACGGTCCGAGCCAGATCGTCAGAAAAGGCCCAGCCAGCCCGCCCAATAAGGCAGCAGGAAGCGCAAGCAGAAGACCGTTCAGCCTTACTGCCTTGTTGGCGTAATTCACCAATCCGTCCATATCGCCTTTTGAATAATACGACGTCATGAGAGGCGCAAACAGAGATGCGACCGTTCCAGCCAAGCTGCGCAGCAGCAGCGGAAACTGGATAATCGCCGCGTATTTTCCGGCTTCAGACGCTCCCAGCACCAAATTGGCGGTTAATAGATCAATCTGCAAAAAAAGCAGGACGCCGATTTGATTGACGGAGCTCCATGTGCCCGCCTGAAACAGCTCTTTGCTTATGCGGAATGAAAGATCCTTCACCCGAAACGTAAACCACGGAATCAGCTTTTTGAAGAAATAGAAAGACAGCACAGCCGCGATGACAGCACCAGCTAAAGCGGCAAGCTGGATCTGCCAGATTTTCGGTGTGAAGCATGCAAACAAGAGCAGCACAGACAGCACGCGTACAAGCATTTGCACCGCCTGAATGGAGCTGGTGATGTAAAGGCGGTTGGCATAAAATGGGGCAGCGCCGAAACCCGCCATCAGAAACGTTAAAATAAACAGTACACTACCGATCAAAATCGACAAACGCACATCAGCCAAAATCGCCTGCGGCACGTTCATGACCCGGTCAATATAGAAAGCTGAACCCGCAAGAGGCAGCAAAAGAAGCAATGATATCAGAACAGAAGCCGCCAAATAATTGCTGATATACGCATTTGCTTTATCCCGCTCCCCCCGGTGTGCGGCGACAGAAAAAAAACGCACGACAACCGAGCTGAGCGCGACGGTGATGATTGAAAAGTAATTAATCACGTTTTGGGTCAAATGAACAAAACCGAACGCTTCCACACCAAGCGTTTTGACAATAAAAGGCGTCATCCAGACCGACAAGAAAACGGACAAGAGAAAAGCCGTGAGATTTGCGCTGAAGTTGATCGTGAATTTCATGCCTGCTTCGCACTGCCTTTCATCGTTCCCCGCTGCTCGAAAAACAGCTTGATGAGAAAAATGAGCCGCAATTTGCACAGTCCTAATACCAAACGCTCGCCTCTTAATAATTTCTCATGCTGAAACGGTGTATGTCTGACGGCCTGCCGCACCATCTCATAGGATAAAATGTGTTTGATCTGCTTTTTAATGTCTTTCGGCGAATTTGGAGAAGCACAGGCGTTTGCCAGAAGCATCGGAAGCTGGTGCTTGCAAATGTACACATTCAAATCTTCTTTGCATGCGCCTGCTATACCGTAATGATTGTAGAATGCGATTTTCGCCTGATATTGCTTTTGAATATGTTCATCCATCGCCGGCTTATAAGGGACTTCTGTCAGGCTGTTCGGGTTTTCGCGATAGACGTACAAGCCTTCATCCAGCATTTTCACCCGCTCCGCTTCGCAAAAAGCGGACAAATTGAAGGGAGAGTCTTCAGCAAAACGGATGTCTTCATCAAACATCAGATTGGCTCTCTCCAAAAGCTCACGGCGATAAACATAACGCCATACATACCAGATAAATCTCGTTTCGTGAGCATATTTGAGCCATTCAGCCATTTCAAATTTTGTCAGCACGCGGTTTGTGTCAAGCTGCGGCGGCACATAAGTCCGCCTGTCCGCTGACTGCTTGTAAAAACCGCAGCCAACGATGTCGAGCCGGTGCTGTTCCGCTTCTTTAATCAACCTTTGGAACATGGCGGAAGATACATAATCGTCACCGTCCACAAAGCCGATGTAAGTCCCCCGGGCGGCCTTTATTCCCGTATTACGCGCTGAACTCAACCCGCCGTTTTTCTGATGAACGACCCGGATTCTCGCATCCCGTTTTGCATAATCCTCTGCAATCTCGCCAGAACGATCCGGCGATCCGTCATTCACAAGGATGACTTCCATATCAGAAAGCGTTTGGCGAAGCAGTGAGTCAATGCACTCTTCTATAAATGGTTCAACGTTATACATCGGGACAATAATGCTGACGAGCGGGGTCATTGCGCTTCACCGCTGATTTTGTCACGCAGCCCTTTAAAATACACGTCTCTCGGAAAGCCGGAACGGATTGTTTCTTTTGTTAACAGCTCTTTTACTGCGACTGTCACGCGCTCCGGGTCCGGATGTTCAATCAGCTTCATGTATGGGATGTCTTTGAGCCATTGATAGCCTTCCATCACCTTATGGTCAAAGGAGCGGATGACGACACACGGCGTTCCTGTCAGCGCGCAAAAAATCATGCCATGAAGCCTGTCAGTGACAACAGCTTCTGCACTTTGCAGCTTAGACCACAGCGCTTCAAGCTCCCGCTCCCGGGAATCGCGGCTGACCCGGCGCCCGACCGTTGTCGTAAAGGCTTTAATGTCGCCGAATTCTTCAAATAGCGCAGCCTTCACATTGTTTCTCTCATCTTCTTGAAGCACGCTTTCCTGATCCTCGCGCAAACACATATAAACCCCTTCGCGCTCTGCGGGGGTCTTGCTTCTGTCTAAGTACAGCACCATGTCCGGCTGCTTCAAAATCATTTTTTCTTGAAAATGCTGTTTCATAAATTGATACGTTGTTTCATCCCTGGCCATCAGCAATAGGCCGGGGTGCGCGTTATAAATTTTTTGCGCCCGTTTCAGCTCTTTGCGTCCCTTTTTCGTGTCAGAAAAATGAGCCGTTGCGGGAAGCTGGACAACTGGATAGTCGTGAAATGTTTTAATGATGAAGCGGCGCGTCCACTCCTCATAACGGTATAAGTCCCCCATGTTTCCGCCTCCGATGATAAAGACCATGTCCGCCGGATGGCGCGAGCGGAGCAGCGCTTTTGCTGATTTATAAATGTCCTTCATATCAACCTCAACGATGTTAAAATCGGGGTATTCCTGCTCAAGAAATGCCTTGCTGGCATAAGCAATCGCGTGATCCCCCAAATTGTCATGGGACGGCAGCAGGGTCAGTATGATTTTTTTCTGATGTGCTGCGGCCTTGACCGGCTGATCGGCCGCACCCAGCCAATATTGGGACGGGTATTTGACCTTAAGCAGCAGCCATTCTGCAAGATTGATTTTCAACGATTGTAACGACATGTCCTCACCCTCTGTTTCTCATTTTGTACTCGATTACCCGCTGATACACGGCCGACGCCATAGCGACGAACGGGATCATTCTGTATTTCGCCATCAGAAGCAGGCATGACCGTTTTGCGTCAAAAGGCGCGGTACCCGTTTTTGAGAGGCTCTCTTGAAATATGGGATCCCCGCAAATCACGCCGACATTTCTAAACTTGTCAAACAGCCGGCAGCTGCCGCTTGTTTTCCATTCATTCAGCATACAGATGCTGCTGTGAAGCACGATAAAGGTATCAAGCTCCTTACCGTACTCCTCCAGTTTGTTGTTCTCCTGTAAAAACGCCGCATTCGCCTCATACAGTGCAAGCCCCGATTCAAACAGTTTTTTCTGATAGCGCTGCACGATGGATGATAGGTGAATGCGGTAATGATAGAGCGGCGCTTTGACATAGGATACTGTACGGGCGAAAAAATGAGTCCTGAAGCTGAAAAACTGATCCTCGACATGCTCCAGCTCGCCTCGAAGCGGAAACGACAGCCGATGTGCTTTAATCATGCTTCTTCTGTACAGTTTGTTCCACGAAAACCCTCTGACCTTCCCTTCGAATAACGCCTTAATATAGTTCTCTTTCGGCTGATCCTGGTAGGTTTCCGCAATGTCAGAGATCATCGTTTTTCCAGTGTCCTCAAACTCCGCGGCGTAGTTGCAAATAATCAGATCAGTTTCATCACCCGCTGCTTGGAGCATCCGCTCGCAATAATCAGGCTCGATCCAATCGTCTGAATCGATAAACGCGATAAATTCGCCGCGTGCCGCCTCTACGCCTTTATTTCGAACCGCACCGAGGCCTTGGTTCTCCTGATGAATCACCCTGAACCTGTGATCCTTTTTGGCGTATTCCTCCGCGATATCCGGGCTGGCGTCTGCCGAACCGTCATTGACGATGATGATTTCAATATTGTCCACCGTCTGGTTCCGCAGCGATTCGAGGCACGTTTTGATATATGTTTCTGTGTTATAAACAGCGACTAGCAGACTAACCGCAGGTATTTCCATAATGACCGGCTCCTCTTGCGTAAATTACCGGGAAAAAATCGTTCTGTAAGGCAGAACGGACGAATCAACCGGCATAAGCAAATAACTGTAAAGAAAATAACAAACAACGATCGCGATATAGATAAGGGCATTCGATTTTTCATCAAATATCCTGACGAAATAAGGGACTAGGATCAATTGATACAGGCCGAAATAAATATTGAATCTGGCAAAGATCACGTCTTTTGTGGCCAAAAGCCCGAATAAAAAACCGAGCAGACACAGATTGACGACGATGTCGATTTGCGGCCACAGCTTCCGCAGACGCGCCCTGTAGCAAAAGGCGAGAAACAGCGGCAGAACCAAGACAGCGATTTTGATCACATTCATTCCATTTGTGTTCGTCATCAGCCATTTCTCATAATGGCTGTATGAGCTGTTTTCAAGCACAACAACAAACACGGAAATGAATTTTTGATATAAAAACGTCATGCCAAGAAATAAAACGGATAGCCCGAATATCGCCGGTGACCAGGCTTTTCTTCTGACAATAAAATATACTGGAATCATAATCAGCGCCGAGGAATGAAAGAGCGAGCTGATCAGCACGATCAGAAAATATCGCTTCCAGTTCCCGCTAATGATGTAACGAATCGCCCAAAACAAACCGGCTGCCACCATGTATTGCCTGATGCCGTTAAAAGACGCGTAATAATGAAAGGTTCCTAAAAATAAAAAGACACTCAGCTCAAACGGCCTTCCGTAATCAGCGAGTGTCTTCATAACCAAACTGTAGGTCACGGCCGCAACTGTTATATACATGATTTGCGGATCTGCCGTGATGACATTCATCAGCCAAAGGAGTGCGGTAAAGCCCGGATCCGTCGCCATTTTCGCTGTGCCGAAACCGAATATCTGCCACACATTTTGATAATCGCCCGCCAATTCATACAGCAGCGTGTACGTCTGAAAATCCGTGCCGACTCTGTAACGGAGACCCGACACAAGCACAAGTGACACTAGCGGAATCCAGATTAACAGCTTATTCGGCCGATACCCCGTAGCGAGCGAATCGTCACGGCCGCCGCACATTTTGGCAAACCAAGACCAAATATATACAATTCCCATATTGACGGCATATACAATCATCGTTTATTGTCCTTTTCCGCTGCTAATGTTATATACATTCAGCAGCGCTCCTACATTTTGCTGTGCATCGTAGCCAAGTTCGGCGAGTGTTTCTTTGATAAGCTCCCGCTTCGGCCTGCCTGCGGCGGCCGCCCTTGCAATGGTTTCAGCCCAGATGCCGATCGGCTCAGAAAGATTCAATCTTGTCACAAGTCCTAGACCGGCATCGACTTTTTCTGTGATGGTGTCTGAAATGATGCATGGAAGCCCCGATGCCTGCGCTTCCACCAGCACAACCGGCAAGCCTTCGTACAGAGACGGCATGACAAACACATCAAATGTGCGCATCAATTCATGAATGTTGTCTTCAGTGCCTAAAAAGAGGACATCTGAAAGCAGATTCTGCCCCCGCGCCTCCTCTTCCATTTTCTCGCGCAACGGCCCGTCTCCTGCGAGCACGAGCTGAAAGCGAACCCCGCGTTCTTTAAGGTGTGCGGCAAGCTTCAGCAGAAACGCGTGGTTTTTCACTTCATGAAATCGGGCGACATGGCCAATAATGAGACGGTCAACTGCAATGCCGCGTGCTGTTTTTTCTTCATCATCCCACTGCACATTTGGGGCGAACAAATCAAGATCAATCCCGTTTGGAAGGAGATGAACACGCTCCATGTTGGACGGTCCGAATAAAAACTTGCCCGCATCCTCTCCGCAGGCACACAGTGCTGTCGCGTTCGCCAAAATCAGCCGCCTGAACACCATCAGCTGCAGGCGATCCTTCCAATTGAAGCCGGTCTTCCACGACGTATTATGGGAATGACATACCCTGACCGGCACTCCGGCTAGCCTTGCCGCAAGGGCGATAAAGCCCGTTTGGAAATCCGTGTGCGCATGAACCGCGCTGAACGGCCCGTTTTCTGTTATCGTATGTCTTACATTCCTCACAAATGTAAGAGGATTGCTTTGCCCGATGCTCGGGACATAAAAAAGCCGCCCGCCTAAAGATAAAATTTCTTCATCAAAAGCGCACGGATCATTTCGATACGTTAAAAAATCAAATTGTACTTTGCTTCTGTCCATTTTCCGATATAAATTCATCACCATGGTCTCCGCGCCGCCCCTGTTCATGCCGCTGAGAACATGGAGCACGCGTTTTTGGCTGCTATTCATGTTTGACAAGCCCTTCCTTTTGGTTCATCACTCTTTTTTTGTGGTAGCGATTCATCACGGCTGGAGGCATAAGCGCGCGGATTAACGGTTTTGCGATATATAGGTAATCAGATAATGGAAGCTTCAAGCGTCTGCATGCCTGATAGACAAGGATGGCATTGTCAATGGAATACGTAAATGACCGCCGTTTGAAAGCATCGCTGTCTTCCCTTACTTTATACAAGGCTTCCTGGAGATTGTAGCCCCTGAAGCCCTCTTCAAAAAAGCGAAGCCATAAATCAATATCCTCCATCCGTCTCGTCCGCCGCACCGAACGGTAGCCTTTCAGCGTGCGGTAGGCGCTCGCTCTCATCATAATCGTTCCGTGGCAAAACGGGGTCCCTTTTGCCATGATGCCCGGCTCCGGAACAGAAGGCAGGATGCGTGTGCCCCTTACGCCACATTCATCAAATACAAGCATGCCGGTGCCAACCACCTGATAGTGGCGGTGCTTTTCTAAAAATGCGACCTGCTTTTCCAGACGGCGCGGAAACGAAAGATCGTCTCCGTCCTGGCGGGCGATATACTCGCCTGTGGCATTTGAAAGACAATGATTTAATGAAGCGGCAAGCCGCTTGTTTGTTTTGTTTTGAATCACCTTGATGCGGTCGCTGTAATGAGCGGCATACTGCTTCGCGATGCGGAGCGTGCCGTCTGTTGACGCATCATCGCACATAATCAGCTCCCAATTTTTATAAGATTGGCTGAGTATGGATTCAATACTTTCCGCCAAAGTGCGTTCACAATTATAAATGCCCATAATGACAGAAACTTTCGGTCCTGAGTTCATACGCTTTTCTCCTTTGTATCCATATCCATGTACGCGGAATAAATATCTGCCATTTCTTCTACCGTGCGCGCCTCCGAAAAGCGCAAGGCTGTTTTTCGGCCTTCCTGCCCCAAATTTATGCAGAGTTCCGGTTTACGGTAAAGCTGTTCGATCCGGCGGGCAAACGCGGCACTATCACCGACTTTGATCAGAAAACCGTTTTCTCCGTCCCGGATGATTTCCCGGTGCCCGCGGTTATCCGTGGCAATCGCCGGTTTTTCCGCGGCCATCCCCTCAAGCACATTCATGCCGAGGCCTTCTCTCATGCTGGATGCCACAGATACATCTGCAAGCTGAATCAGCTCGTGAATGTCTCGGCAAAAGCCGTAAAAGCAGACATTGCCGGAAGCGCCAAGCTTTTCAGCTAACGTTCGATACGTTTGTTCCATCGCCCCTTCTCCGGCAAAAACAAGGCGAAGCGACGGTATTTTTTCTTTCAGCAAGGCCGCGGCTTCAATTAACAGCTTCTGATTTTTGTTGAAATTAAGCTCAGCCGGATAAACCAATATAAAATCGTCTTCGCTGAATCCGTGTTTTTCTCTGAGGCTTTGCTTCTCTTGCAGGCTGACAGGCCGAAACCGCTCTGTATTCACCCCGATGCCGTGAATTTTCCGCGTCATGCCGCCCGGCCTTTGAAGTCCTTTCGCCCGTATGTAATCCTCTTCATTGATCGTAATCAGACAGTCCGTATAGGCCGAGAGCCATTTCTCAACCGGATAGTAAAGAAGCCAATTTTTGACCGGCGCTCCGCTGCAGAAGTGAAATCCGTGCGCGGTGTACAGCACCTTTGTTCCATGCCGCCTCGCTTGCCTCGCCGCTAGTCTGGCAAGCACGCCGCCAACCGGCGTATGGCAATGGACAATGTCGTATTGATTGGTGTCAATCACTTCCTTCAGCTGTCTGTAAACGGCCAGATTCTGAGGATGAAAGGGTGACCTGCGAATCGCAATGGAATATTTCTCGTCCACATACGGCAGTTTGGTTTGTCCGCTCGCCGCGACATGAACCTCCCAGCCCATTCGTTTAAACCATTTAAAGTAAGGAAGATGAAAGGCCTTAAAATGATAATCAACAGTCGCACAAAACAAGATCTTTTTCGTCATCTTCACTCCCCCTATTGAACACTGGCAGCCGTCATTTTGTCTGATGTATCAATCGCCGCAAACAGCCTCGCTCTCAGATCGTCTTCCGGCATCTCATGAAAATCCTCGATAAAGCGCATCAGCACTGGCCAATCGCCGTCAACCGCTTTGCCGATATGAATTTTCGGAAAGATTTGTTCAGCGTGTACTTCATTTTGGTTCAGCAATTCCTCATACATTTTTTCACCGGGACGAATGCCTGTGAATTCGATTGGAATCTGCTCAGTCGTATAGCCGGACAGATGAATGAGATTTTTGGCAAGGTCCACAATCTTTACGGGCTCTCCCATGTCGAGAACGAAAATCTGGCGCCCTTTCGCAAGTGCCCCGGCCTGAATGACAAGCCTTGAGGCCTCGGGAATCGTCATGAAATAGCGGGTCATCGCCGGGTGTGTGACCGTCACCGGTCCGCCTTTTTCAATCTGCTTTTTAAAAATCGGAATGACGCTGCCGCGGCTCCCGAGTACATTGCCGAAGCGGACAGCGACAAATTTGGTTCTGCTCATTTTACCAAGATTCATAATAATCATCTCGGCGAATCGTTTTGTCGCCCCCATTATATTGGCCGGGTTCACCGCTTTGTCCGATGAAATCAGCACAAACGTCTCTGTCCCCGACATATCGGCTGCTTCCGCGACATTTTTTGTTCCGATGATGTTGTTTTTGACAGCCTCTTCGGGATTGTGCTCCATTAAAGGCACATGTTTATGGGCAGCTGCATGGTAGACCACGTGCGGCTCGTACTTTTTCATCAAGGTAAACATTTTATCGCGATCCTGCACATCCGCAATTTCCGTATGGAACACAATGTGTTTGCCGAATCGCCCGTTCAGCTCTGTATAAATCGAATGAATGCTGTTTTCTCCATGGCCGAGCAGAATGATTTCTTTAGGCTGAAACGCGCTGATCTGCCGGCAGATTTCCGAGCCGATTGATCCGCCCGCTCCCGTGACGAGAACTGTTTTTCCTTTGATGCGGTTCGAAATTTCGCTTGTGTCGAGGGTTACCGGCTTTCTGCCAAGCAAATCCTCAGCTTTTACATCTCTGATTTGCCCGGCAGTTCGTGTGCCGAGCAGCATTTCATCAAAGTGAGGCATAATTTTGATGTTGACTCCAGTCCGCACACATTCTTTATATAAAACCTGAAGCTCATGGGTGTGGAGTGAAGGAATCGCAATAATAATATAGTTAATTTTGAGCTTTTGCACCGCAGGCATGATACTTTCTTTTCCGCCGATCACGGGCAGCCCCATCATTTCTAATTTATGTTTTGTCTGGTCATCATCAATAAAAGCGACAGGCGTGATGTCAGGATCATCTTTTGAAAGCAGCTGTCTGACCATCAGAGTCCCGCCTGAGCCCGCCCCGATAATCAGCGCGCGGGATGAGGCGCTGCGGTTTTTTCTGATGCTTTCTTTTAACACTCTCGACAAAACACGGGTTCCTCCGATGGACAAAAGCTGCAGCACCCAGCACGCGATTAACAGACGGAAGAACATCGTATGATACACAGCATACTGAATGAAGCCGGTCACAGCGGCCGAAAGCGTGATGCCCTTAAGCAGGACGATCAGCTCGCCGATTCCGGTGTATGTCCACACCTGTTTATACTGATGGAACAGAAAAGCACATACATGATAACTGAGGAGCAAGCTGACAGCGGTAAGCAATAATGCTCCGGAGTCATAAAATTGATAGGAATCTTTTAAAAATTGATATCCTGCAATAACTGAATTTAAAACGAGATAAGTGTCCAGCGCAATAATCATTGACAGTCTTCTCCGGTAACTCAACCTTTTCCCCCCTAATTCTTTTATCGGTTTAGCTGCGGCGGCTTTCGTCCTCCAAAACATCGGCAGCAGCTAAACCGACAACACGTCCTATGTATATATCAAATAAGTGGGCATTTAACCCATCCTCACGCCCCGCCAGTGACGACCAGCATCTAAGGCAGCAACACCAGCTGCCCACAGCAGAGCCGAGTGCCTCCATTGATACAGGTCAGGAGACATCACCTTTACCATCTATTTAGTAGGAATAGTGTTCCGATTTTTTCATTTTCTTTTTGTTTAAAAGAGCGCCTAACAGCTTTGCGTTGGATTGTTCCAGTGCATCCTTCGCTTTTAGGATGGTATCGGTTTTTGTTTTTCCGCTTAAAACGACGAGCACGCTGCCGTCTGTCTGGTTTGCTAAAATCTGAGCATCCGCAACAGCCAAAAGCGGAGGAGAATCAAAGATGACAAGGCTGTATTGTTTATAGATCTCAGATATTAAATCTCCCATCGCTTTTGAAGACAGCAGTTCAGCCGGATTCGGCGGGGTCGGTCCGCTTGTCAGCACATATAAGTTATCGATCGGCGTCTTTTGCACCGTCTCACTGAGTGAAGCATTACCGACCAGCACATTTGTCAGCCCGGTTACATTCCCAACCTGAAACGTCTGATTGATGGTCGGCTTTCTTAAATCGGCATCCACCAGCAGCACTTTCTTTTCCTGCTGCTGCGCAAAGACAGCCGCAAGATTCGCCGCACTGAACGATTTACCTTCTCCAGGCACAGAGGAGGTGACGAGGATAGACCGCAAGTTGGTCTGAACGGATGAAAACTCAATGTTTGTCCGAATGGTGCGATATTGTTCCGCAACAATTGATTTATTGTGTAAAACGGATATTTGAGCCAAACCACGCCTTGCTTTCTTTTTTCTAAAGATCACTCGCTTCACTCCCCGAAGTGTTTTATCCCGCGATTCCGCCCTTTTTGGACATCAGGGACGGAGCCTAAGCATGGCAATCCGGTTCTCTCGCTGAGCTGCCGTGCGCTTTTGCACGTATCATCGAGAAAATGCAGAAAAAATGCCAGTGTAATGCCGCCCATGACAGCAGCGCCAAAAGCCATGACCATATTTCGCAGCCGGGCCGGCTTTATCATTGGGCTTTCAGAAGCCTTTGCCTCTGATAAAATATGTACGCCTTGTATGTTCAATCTTTTATCTACTTCTTTTTCAAACTTGTTCACTAACGTGTTCGCAATCTCAGCCGCTTCCGCCGGATCGTGGTCCCGGACGGCAACGGTGATAATTTCTGATTCATTTTCACTGCTGGTTATCACTTTTCCTTTCAGCGAGGAAGCCGATTCAGAAAGATGCAATTCCTCCTTGACCTCTTCCATCAAGGCCGTGCTTTTCATGATCGCTTGGAACGTGTTGCTGTACTGAAGATTTCGCTGGATGTCACTGAGATTCGAGTTTTTTTCACCATCTGATTCATGAATCAGCACTTGCGTCGACGCCTGATAGGTCGGTGAAACGACCTTAAATTGCATAAAACCCGTCATAAGGGTGACGCCGATTGTGATGAGCAGGATCAGCACGAATCTGTGTCTGACAATCGCATATAATTCTTTAAAACTCATATTCTCATTCATGTATTCATAGCCTTCGGCTGGCTTCCCGCGCCCCTTTCTGTTAATGATTGGATTATAAAAGAAAAAGATATTATTTAAAAATTGCAAAATAAGCCAATAAGTTCTCTTTAGAGAACAAATTCATGATTTTCCTCTTATTTACTGCACTTCCCTTATTATTTTAAATTTTATAAAGAACGAACAATTCCTTATAATGAACGAAATAACGACAGGAATAGAGGAGAATTTTAATTATGATTGGAAGAATTATCCGTTTGTACCGCAAAAGAAAAGGCTATTCTATAAATCAGCTGGCCGTTGAGTCAGGTGTATCTAAATCCTATTTAAGCAAGATTGAAAGAGGCGTTCATACGAATCCGTCCGTTCAATTTTTAAAGAAAATTTCCGTCACGCTGGAGGTGGAATTAACAGAATTGTTCGACGCGGAAACGATGATGTACGAGAAAATCAGCGGCGGTGAAGAAGAATGGCGCGTGCATCTTGTGCAAGCCGTACAAGCCGGAATGGAAAAGGAAGAACTGTTCACTTTTACGAACATACTAAAGAAAGAACAGCCTGAAACCGCTTCCTACCGAAATCGTAAACTGACGGAATCCAATATAGAGGAATGGAAAACGCTGATGGAGGAAGCAAGAGAAATCGGCTTGACCGTGCAGGAAGTCAAATCCTTTTTCAAAACGATGGGAAGATGAATATCGGCTAAGGGCTGACGTTCGCATGATCAGGGTAAATCTGTTTATAATGGGGTAAAAAGGGAGAGAGAGCGATGTCACATACAACAGTAACAACTTCATACGGGAAAGTAAAAGGCACAACAGAAAACGGCGTACATATATGGAGAGGCATCCCCTATGCCAAGCAGCCTGTCGGACAGTTGCGTTTTAAAGCACCGGAGCCCCCGGATGCGTGGAAGGACGAATTGGACACAACAGCGTACGGCCCGATTTGCCCGCAGCCGCCGGATTTAATGTCACTTTCGTATGCTGAGCCTCCCCGCCAGTCTGAGGATTGTCTGTATCTCAATGTATTCGCGCCTGACACTGAGAATCAAAACCTGCCTGTCATGGTGTGGATTCACGGCGGCGCTTTTTATCTCGGAGCGGGCAGTGAGCCATTATACGATGGATCAAGCCTTGCGGCGCAGGGAGACGTCATTGTCGTTACATTGAATTACCGGCTGGGGCCGTTTGGATTTTTACATTTGTCTTCGTTTGATGAGGCGTATTCCGATAACCTCGGGCTTTTGGACCAAGCCACCGCGCTGAAATGGGTGCGAGACAATATCTCAGCGTTTGGCGGTGATCCGGAGAACGTAACGGTATTTGGAGAATCCGCAGGCGGCATGAGCATTGCCGCGCTGCTCGCTATGCCTGCGGCAAAAGGCCTGTTCCAGAAAGCGATTATGGAAAGCGGCGCTTCCCGAACGATGACGAAAGAGAAAGCGGCAAGCACCGCGGCAGCCTTTTTACAGGTCCTTGAGATTGATGAGAGTCAATTGGACAGATTGCATACGCTATCGGCGGAAGATTTGCTTAAAGCGGCCGATCAGCTTCGGAAAGCAGAAAATGAAAGTATCTTTCAGCTGTTCTTCCAGCCCGCCCTTGATCCGAAAACGCTGCCTGCTGAACCAGAAAAAGCGATCGCAGAAGGTGCTGCGGCCGGCATTCCACTGTTAATCGGAACAAATCGCGATGAAGGATATTTATTTTTCACCCCGGATTCAGATGTTCATTCTCAGGAAACGTTTGATGCCGCGCTCGAGTACTTATTAGGACAGCCGCTGGCGGAGAAAGCCGCCGATCTGTATCCGCGTTCGCTTGAAAGCCAAATCCATATGATGACTGATTTATTATTTTGGCGCCCGGCCGTCGCCTATGCCGCCGCCCAGTCCCATTTCGCGCCTGTCTGGATGTACCGATTCGACTGGCACTCGAATAAGCCGCCGTACAATAAAGCGTTTCACGCATTAGAGCTTCCTTTTGTTTTCGGAAATCTGGGCGGCTTAGAACAAATGGCAAAAGCGGAGATTACGGATGAGGTGAAACAACTTTCTCACACCATACAATCAGCATGGATCACGTTCGCCAAAACAGGAAACCCAAGCACTGAGGATGTAAAATGGCCGGCGTATCATGAAGAAACAAGAAAGACGCTGATTTTAGATTCAGAGATTACGATTGAAAACGATCCTGAATCTGATAAAAGGCAAAAACTATTCCTTCCAAAAGGAGAATAAACATGGGGAAAACAGGGTACATTGGTGCTGTCATCGTTGTGGCAGCTTGCATCATCATTTCGTCGGCAGTCGTATTATTGCGGGGCACAGCCTATTACGATCCCTTCCGCTGGACTGGAATCATACTGTTTTTTACGGGAATTGTAATGGTTCCGGCATACGCAGCAAAAAGAAAACCCGGAAAAGAGAAGTAATTTCTCTCTTTCCCGGGTTTTTGTTTTTTACAATTTTCCGGCGCGAATATCGTCTGTCATTCCTTCATAAGGAGCTTTCGAAATCACTTCTTCATTGTCGGCTCCCTCATTTTTCAGAAATGTAATCTCCGCAAATTCAGGTACAACGTATTTCGGATACGTTTCATATTTTTCGCGGGATTCTTTCATAAGATCAATGTGGTCATTTTGATAGCAGACCGTAATTTCAGGGTGTTCATGCACCCATTTCGGGAAGAAAATAATGCCGTGCATGCGTTTTTCATTCGGCATAAAATTTAATGAAACATCTGTGCCTGTCGGTTCTGTCCAAGACACTTTATATACGCCTTCTGTCAGTTTAACAATATTGACTTCCTGATCCCGAACCCAGCGTCCGGCAACCATTCCGCTATGAATTCTATAATCGATGGTATGATCGTTTTTTATATAGATCTCGTATTCCCATCCGTTTTCATAAGTATAAATCATGTGGCTTCCGATAAAGTCTTCCATCTTTCACACTCTCCTTAGTCTTTACTGTACTTCATAAATGTCTAGTCGAACGCAATCAGGGGTTCTTTCTGCGGAACCGATAAACAAGCGGTCATGCAGCCATTGATAAGCTTCACTACCTGTTTCAAATGTCGGCACCGTACGGAAATAAACATGTGCCGGATCAATGATGTCCCCGGCTGCGGCTTGTTTTCGAAACGGCTCGCTGACTTGCCGTATTCCATTGTTTTCAATGTAAATCAGTTCATGATCGGCTGTTTCGATGGCATACCTGGCAGATAAATCTGTTCTGCCGTCAGCGCGAATGATTTGTGAATCGGCACCGCCCGGCAAAATACGCCCTTTTACTTTCCCTGTTATTGTTCCCGAACGAATCGGAATCCATCGTCTCATTCCCAGGCCTGTCTCACCAATGGTGATAGGCGGCTCTACCTTGATTTCTAAAGAGGCGAATAATGTTAAAATCGGCTTCTTCATGAGCACCACCTCACATCCAGAAAATCATGTAACTATTTACATGTTAAATTTAACACTGTTTCTTACAACTGTCAAACAATAGGAACATAAAAAAAGGACTGGTTGAAGACAGTCCTTGTTTGAAGCTAGCTTTGATTGGCAAGATATATGCTGACAGTGCTTTTCGCCAGACACTCAGAGGAATCTATAATCGGAATCTCGCTTTGAACATGATCTAACACCGCATTTAAATCCGTGCAGGCTGAAATGATGATGTCTGCATGCTGGCTGATTTCGGTATATAGCTTCTGCCACAATGCATGTGTATGCATCATATTGTTCGGCTGTTTGATAGCGGCGATGAGCTGATTCACAGCCTGCTGCCAATGATCCTTGTGAACAACTTCTTGCCCGTTTGCCTTCAGCCCTTTTTGGTAGATGCCCGATTGGATGGTTGAATCTGTTCCTAAAACAGCCGCTTTTTTTGCAGTATGCGGAATTTCCTTTACCGTTTCCTTTATGATATGTAACAAAGGAACCGCCAACGCCTGCTGAATCTCTTCATAATACACATGTGCCGTATTACAAGGAAGAGCGATAAAATCAACGCCTGTCTTTTCAAGCTTTACCGCGCCATCGATAATCGCTCTTTTCATCCCGTCATGATCGATGGGACGATCTGCATAGAATGGGGTCGGGCACGAATAAATCATCATGTGTGGAAAGTCGATATCATTTGAAGCCCCATACAGCTTCTGACAGTAATCAATCACCTTATCAATAAACGGCGAGGTTGATTTCGGCCCCATTCCGGCTAATATTCCGATCATCACGTTCATTCCTTTCTCTTTCTAATTCGTACGGACTACTACTTCTTCTGTGCCATCTTCATAGAGGATAAAGCTTTTCGCAACATCATCGCCTAACAAAAATTCGATTTCAACAGACAATGACCGCAAAAAGAAACGGGTTTCCGAGGAAGGAAATAATTCAAGCCTCATCTGTCCTATGATCTGCAAATAAAGCTTTTCATTCTCGGCTGTCACCCGTGCAGCCGTCCCATCCTGAAACGAGTAGCTGCCAACATAGCGGCTGTATATCGCCGGATCAACTTCTTTTTTCTTTTTATCAGCAGGACGTTCCGGGATCTCATACGGCTGGCCAAATAAAATATGTTCCGCCGCCTTCAGAATCGCTTGTTCATATTCCGCATCCTCTTCCTTGTTACTCAAATAGATCAGCGTTTTACGCAGATCTATATACCGGATCATCATCGTCAAATAACCTGGCCACCCACCGCTGTGGCTGACAATCTTCCCTTTTTCAGGACTGTGTTGCAGCACCCAGCCAAAGCCGTAATCGAACGTTTCACCATTGTTCAGCCGCACCGGAGAAAATGCGGCCTCCTTAGAAGTGTTACTAATTAAATCGTCCTGATATAGAGCCTGATCAAATCGAAACAAATCGCTTGTGACAGAGTTCACCGTACCGTCTCCCTGTATGCCATCGAGGTACACAACATAGTTCGTTTCTTCCAGATCATCAGGAAGGACGTACGTTTCGGAATGTACATCATACACGTATCCATATGCATAATGATCCATGTGCTCAGGCCGAAGCCTCCTATTATGCACTTTCGTTTCATTCATGCCGACCGGTGAAAAAATATGTGTTTTCATAAAATCCGAATAGCTCATGCCGGAGGCTTTTTCCATGATAACCGCCAACAGCACATACCCCGTATTGCTGTACTGCCAGCCTTCGTTCGGCTCAAAATAACCAGGCAGCCCCTCATTCATCAGCATATCCACAATATCCTGATTCACCGCAATCTTGTGTTTGTCCCAATTGGCAAGAAACCATTCAAAATAATCAGGCAGCCCTGACGTATGGTTCAATAAATGTCGAATCGTGACGCCCTGATATGGAAAACCCGGCAGCCAGCGCTCGACTTTGTCTTCATATCCAAGAATTCCTTTCTCCTCGAGCAATATGATCCCTAAAGCTGTAAAAGGCTTTGACAGAGACGCTAACTCAAACAAAGAGCTGGTTTGCAAAGGGCTTTTTTCCGCCAGTTCCGCATAACCGAAAGAGTGATGATATAAAATATCGCCATCCTCCGCAGCCAGAACCGTCCCGTTGAACTGTTGTTTTTCCGCCAACACAGAGAATAATGTGCCAAGATGTTTCCTTTTTTCTTGCTTCATTTTTACACCTCCCTTAATACCTACGATATTTACCCTTCTATGTTTCAAAAATTTGAAAAATATGAGAGAAAGAGTGATAATGGCCTGTATCCTGAATCCGTTTCACAATCGCTTCCGCAAACCCTGAAGTCGAAGCCCCCGAATTCAACGGTTGCGAAAAGACCCTTTGACATCTGACCCGTGCGACCAGTCTCTAAAACAGCCGATCTCCCAGAAAAGAAAAGAGCTTTCACCACATTGTTATAGAGAATCCCCCTGACTTTCCGTAACACCCATTAGTCTATTCGACTCATATCCGCGAAGGTCTTTTTTCATTTTCTATCAAACAAAAGAGGAAAATAGACCCGTTGTAATCTAAACGAGAGTTTAATAGAATGATGTCGAAAAGTAAATCACGCAGGTTTGTTACTGATAAAGCAGGCAAGACCTAAAATGTGTAAAGGGCAAAGTATATTCTTTGGCGTCACCCCTTACATATTTTAGGTCTTTTTTTATTGTGCGTAACTGACTTGCCATCTTCAAACAGGAGGGCCGGGAGAAGCAAACCGCTAACACAGTACATAAAAAAGGAGACATGAACGATGAACATCAAAAAGTTTGCAAAACAAGCGACAGCATTAACCTTTACAACTGCACTGCTGGCAGGAGGCGCGACTCAAGCGTTTGCGAAAGAAACGAACCATAAACCGCATAAGGAAACGTACGGCATTACCCATATTACACGCCATGATATGCTGAAAATCCCTGAACAGCAAAAAAATGAAAAATATCAAGTGCCTGAATTCGATCCATCCACAATTAAAAATATCTCTTCTGCAAAAGGCCTGGACGTTTGGGACAGCTGGCCATTGCAAAACGCTGACGGCACAGTCGCAAACTATCACGGCTACCACATCGTCTTTGCATTAGCCGGAGACCCTAAAAATGCGGATGACACATCCATTTACATGTTCTATCAAAAAGTCGGCGAAACGTCTATCGACAGCTGGAAAAACGCGGGCCGCGTCTTTAAAGACAGCGACAAATTCGATGCAAATGATTCTATCCTGAAAGACCAAACACAAGAATGGTCAGGTTCAGCGACATTCACATCTGACGGTCACATTCGTTTGTTCTACACTGATTTCTCCGGTAAACATTACGGCAAACAAACCCTGACAACGGCACAGGTTAACGTATCAACGTCAGACAGCTCTCTGAACATCGACGGTGTAGAGGATTATAAATCAATCTTTGATGGTGACGGCAAAACGTATCAAAATGTACAGCAGTTCATCGATGAAGGCAACTACAGCTCCGGCGATAACCACACGCTGAGAGATCCTCACTACGTAGAAGATAAAGGCCGCAAATACTTAGTATTTGAAGCGAACACTGGTACTGAAAACGGCTACCAAGGCGAAGAATCTTTATTTAATAAAGCATACTACGGCAAAAGCACATCATTCTTCCGTCAAGAAAGCAAAAAGCTTCTGCAAAGCGATAAAAAACGCACGGCTGAATTAGCGAACGGCGCACTCGGCATGATCGAGCTAAACGATGACTACACACTGAAAAAAGTGATGAAACCACTGCTTGCATCTAACACAGTTACAGATGAAATTGAACGCGCGAATGTCTTTAAAATGAATGGAAAATGGTACCTATTCACTGACTCCCGCGGATCAAAAATGACAATTGACGGCATTACATCTAATGACATTTACATGCTCGGTTATGTTTCTAATTCCTTAACCGGCCCATACAAGCCGCTGAACAAAACAGGCCTTGTGTTAAAAATGGATCTTGATCCTAACGATGTGACCTTTACTTATTCACACTTCGCTGTGCCTCAAGCTAAAGGAAACAATGTCGTCATTACAAGCTACATGACAAACAGAGGCTTCTTTGCAGACAAAAAAGCAACGTTTGCGCCAAGCTTCCTATTAAACATCAAAGGCAAGAAAACATCTGTTGTAAAAGACAGCATCCTTGAACAAGGGCAATTAACAGTTAACAAATAAAGACGCAAAAGAAAATGCCGATATCTTATTGGCATTTTCTTTTATTTCTTATCAACATCATAAAGGTGAATCCCAGATGAACTATAAAAAAACAGGCAAATGGCTAACAGTAATCCTGAGCTTTTTAGGAATATTGCTGTTTATCAACCTATTGCCAAACGAAGAACCTGTCAACAAAACAAAATCAACACAGAAGCCGGACTACCGGGCGGCCTATCATTTTACGACGCCGGATAAATGGAAAAATGATCCCCAAAAACCGGTCTATTTTGAGGGCAAGTATCATTATTTCTACCTTTATAACCGGGATTACCCAAACGGGAACGGCACAGAATGGCGCCATGCCGTATCAGAGGACTTGGTGCACTGGACCGATGAAGGCGTGGCGATCCCGAAATACACAAACCCAGACGGGGACATTTGGACCGGTTCTGTCGTGCTCGATAAAGAAAACACAGCCGGATTCGGGAGAAACGCGCTCGTCGCAATCGTGACCCAGCCTTCAGCCAAAGATAAAAAACAGGAGCAACATTTGTGGTACAGCACAGACAAAGGAAAATCATTTAAGTCCTATAGTGATAATCCCGTTATGCCTAATCCCGGCACAGACGATTTCAGAGACCCGAAAGTCATATGGGATGACCAGAATAACAAATGGGTCATAGCCATGGCTGAAGGAACAAAAATCGGCTTTTATGAATCCGATAATCTAAAGGACTGGCATTACACAAGCGGATTCTTAACGGAGCAGGCGGGAATTGTGGAATGTCCTGACCTCTACATGATGCGGGCAAGCGATGGAACGACTAAATGGGTTCTCGGCGCGAGCGCGAACGGCAAACCGTGGGGCAAACCAAATACGTACGCCTACTGGACCGGAAGCTTTGACGGAAAAGAATTTACAGCGGATCAAACCGAAGCCCAATGGCTTGACTACGGCTTTGACTGGTACGGCGGCGTGACGTTCGAAGACGGCAAAAGCACAGATCCATTAGAAAAGCGGTATGCACTTGCCTGGATGAACAATTGGGATTACGCCAACAACACACCGACAATGAAGAACGGCTTTAACGGCACAGATTCTGTCATACGCGAACTCCGGCTGCAGGAGCAGGACGGCACATACAGCCTCGTCTCACAGCCGACCGAAGCTTTGGAGCAGCTGACCGTTTCAACTGACAAAGTAGAGGATCAAGATGTGAGCGGATCAAAAACACTGTCGATCACTGGTGATACGTACCAGCTTGATATGGATCTTTCTTGGTCAGAGCTAAAGAACGCAGGCGTCAGACTGAGAGAATCGAAAGACCAAAAACGCCATATTGATGTCGGCATTTTCGCCGAAGACGGCTATGCATATGTCAACAGAGCGGCTACAAATCAGCCTGACAAAAGCAACACCTATGTTGAAAGCAAGGCTCCCTTCGATGTAAGCAAACAGAAGGCCCATTTGAAAATTCTCGCCGATAAAACAACGATAGAAGTATTTGTCGGCGACGGGAAAACCGTTTTTTCAAATCAAGTGTTTCCAAAACCCGAAGATAAAGGCATTACCCTTTATTCTGAAGGCGGCACAGCCTCATTTAAAAATATAACGGTGAAACACTTCGATACGATTCATGAATAAAAAACAGATGCAGCGCAGGCTGCATCTGTTTTTTATTAGAGCGGTATTCTCTGTTGCATATTGGGCATTGTAAGGAATATAAGGCTGGTTGCTAAGGAGGAAGCGGATGTCTAAACAAGGAAATTTTCAAAAATCAATGTCGCTGTTTGATCTGATTCTGATTGGGATGGGAGCCATCTTTGGATCAGCGTGGCTGTTCGCTGTCAGTAATGTCGCATCTAAAGCGGGACCCTCCGGCGCTTTTTCCTGGATCATCGGCGGAGCCATCATTCTGTTAATTGGGCTCGTGTACGCGGAGCTTGGAGCTGCCCTGCCCCGTACCGGAGGCATCATTCGATACCCCGTTTATTCACATGGGCACCTTGTCGGCTATTTAATTTCATTTGTCACAATCGTCGCTTACACAAGCCTGATTTCGATTGAAGTCACGGCAGTCCGGCAATACGTGGCCTATTGGTTTCCCGGCCTGACCAAAGAAGGCTCTGATTCACCGACCATTGCCGGCTGGCTCTTACAGTTTGCCTTGCTCTGCTTGTTTTTCCTGCTGAATTATTGGAGCGTCAAAACATTCGCTAAGGCAAATTTCATCATATCGATTTTTAAATATATTGTGCCGATTACCATCATTATCGTGCTGATCTTTCATTTTAACCCGCAGAATTTATCTGTTGAAGGATTTGCGCCGTTCGGTTTTACAGGTATTCAGGCTGCGATATCGACAGGCGGCGTAATGTTTGCATATCTTGGCCTGCACCCGATTGTGGCTGTTGCAGGCGAAGTGCGAAATCCAAAACGCAACATCCCGATCGCTTTAATCGTTTGCATCATTGTTTCCACCATCATTTACACTGTTTTGCAAGTCACCTTTATTGGTGCAATTCCGACAGAAACGCTTAAAAATGGCTGGCCCGCAATCGGACGGGAGTTCTCATTGCCGTTTAAAGATATTGCGGTCATGCTCGGTTTAGGCTGGCTTGCAACGCTTGTCATTTTAGACGCCATTCTGTCTCCGGGAGGAAACGGGAATATTTTTATGAATACGACATCTCGCCTCGTCTACGCCTGGGCGCGGAACGGCACATTATTTGGCATATTTTCAAAGGTCAATAAAGAAACGGGAACCCCCCGTGCTTCACTCTGGCTTTCATTTGCCTTGTCCATTTTCTGGACGCTCCCCTTCCCTTCGTGGAACGCACTCGTCAATGTCTGTTCTGTAGCGCTCATCCTTTCTTATGCGATTGCACCCATTTGTTCAGCAGCGCTGAGGGTCAATGCGAAGGATTTAAACAGGCCGTTTTATTTAAAAGGGATGGGTATTATCGGGCCGCTTTCCTTTATTTTCACGGCGTTTATCGTTTACTGGTCAGGATGGACGACCGTTTCCTGGCTGCTCGGTTCACAGCTCATCATGTTTTTGGTCTATCTCTGTTTCAGCAAATATGCGCCTCAAGAAGATGTCAGTCTGGCCCAGCAGCTGAAATCAGCTTGGTGGCTTATCGGGTTTTATATCATGATGCTGGTCTTTTCCTACATCGGTTCTTTCGGACATGGTTTAGGCATCATCAGCAATCCCGTCGACCTTATTTTGGTCGCCATCGGCTCACTTGCGATTTACTACTGGGCAAAGTATACCGGGCTCCCGAAAGCCGCTATTGATTATGATAAATAAAGAAGCAAGAGGTTTTCTTGCTTCTTTATTCTTTACAAACGCACATACCCGAGATAAAATGAATGATAGTCAGTCATTACAGGAGGTATTCCTTATGCCAAAACAAACTTCGGGCAAATATGAAAAAATTCTGCACGCTGCCATTGACGTTATATCTGAAAAAGGTCTCGACAAAGCCTCTATTTCTGATATTGTCAAAAAGGCCGGCACTGCACAAGGAACGTTCTATTTGTACTTCTCATCTAAAAACGCCCTGATTCCGGCAATCGCAGAAAATCTGCTTACCCATACGCTGGATCAAATCAAAGGAAGACTGCATGGAGACGAAGGTTTTTGGACCGTTTTAGATATATTAATTGATGAGACATTTCTCATTACAGAACGCCATAAGGATATTATCGTCCTCTGTTACTCCGGGCTTGCGATCGACCACTCCATGGAAAAATGGGAGACGATTTATCAGCCTTATTATTCCTGGCTCGAAAAAATCATTCATAAGGCGATTGAAAGCCGCGAGGTAACTGAAGAAATCAAAGCAAAATGGACGGCCAGAACGATTATTAACTTGGTCGAGAACACAGCAGAACGATTCTATATCGGGTTTGAACAAGATGAAAATGTTGAAGTGTATAAAAAAGAAATCTTTACTTTCTTAAAACGAAGCTTAGCTGCAGCGTAAAAAATGACTGGGTAAAACCGCTCATTTTTTAACGCCTCAAAAATGACTGACGTTCATTCATAAAAATAGAGAGGTGTTTCATTTGAATTGGGTGCTTGTTTTCATTGCAGGGCTTTTAGAAGTTGTTTGGGCCTCTTCCCTCAAACATGCCGATTCGCTTTTGGATTGGATCATTATTTTTATTTTGATCGCGGTCAGCTTTATCCTGTTAATCCGATCTTACCAAAAAATCCCGATGGCCGCGGCGTACACTGTATTTGTCGGAATCGGAACCGTCGGAACATATATCACCGGAATTGTTTTGGGCGAATCCTTCTCAGCAGCCCAAATGTTCTTTTTAGCTTTATTGCTGGCCGGCATTTTAGGAATGAAGCTATTCACGAAAGAAAGCAAAACGCAGTCGGGAGGTGACTCGTAATGGCATGGTTTTTATTAGTGATTGCCGGCATAGAAGAAATTATAGCTGCCGTTGCCATGAAATATGTAGACGGAACAAGAAAAAAATGGCCGATTATTGTGATGACTGTTGGATTTGGCTTATCCTTTTACTGCCTTTCACAAGCGATGCTGATCCTGCCTGCCGGAGTCGCTTATGCCGTCTGGACCGGCATTGGCAGCATTGGCGTTTCGGCGGTTGGCTTTGTCTGGTTTAAGGAGCGGTTTCAGCTTTCACAAGTGATTTCTCTTTGCCTTATCCTCGCTGGCGTCATCGGCCTGCGTCTTACGGCTTCATCATAAGATAAGGGCACATACAGCTGTATATGCCCTTGCCATTAGGCTTCGTCTTGATGGTTGTGAAGATGAAGCGGCGGCGGGATGAGCCAGCCTTTGTTTTTTAGCAGCCTTAAGTATTTTGCTCCCATTGCCGCTTTCGATAAATGGAATTGCCCAAACATCATGGCAATATCCTCACGTATTGACTCACCCATAATTTTGCTGCATGCCATAAGGCCTGCAGCATTTTGCGCTGCCGCAGAGACCGCCACATCCGGATCGAGAAACCGCGCCCCCGTCGGAATATCTTTAAGATCCGCTGCCGGCGGTTCAGGAGAAGCCGGCGGGAGCGCCACACCGTTTTCCTTCAGGATGTTGCTGACTTGTTTCATTTCATCCTGGCACTTCTCAATGGCCTCATGAAGCAGCTTTTTCAAATCGTCATCACCGACATGATGCAATAACATCTGGTAATTGCCGACCATTTTATTGCCTGCCATTACATAACTCCACAAGCTGAAAACCTCACCGTAATGCATCGGTTCCTCTTGCGGATTTCCGCTTAAAATACCCAATTTCATCCTCCTTGTAAATTCAATATCGCACATTTCATAAAGTGCCCGGCAGGAGGAAAATTTATGTTCCGATGAGAAAAGATTTTTAACATAAAACAAAAAAGACAAGAGCGGCAAAGTGCCAAACCCTTGTCTTTCCTGTTGTTCTATTGGACGCGCTCGGAGGGATTCGAACCCCCGACAGACGTGGTACCGGAAACCATTAAAAAGCTTCATAAATATTATAATTTCCCCTTTAAATCAGCTATTAATTGTTTTCGAAATAAGGGGTCGTTAGTTATCTTTTGAAGAAATGACTGGTAAACATGATCAATCCATAACATATCTAAACGAGTCATGTCCTCAATAAAAAAGGCCAATGAGATGGAATCTGACGCAGTTTCTTTAAAAATAGCCGACGTCATAACAAACAAGGTAGAGCCTCCTTTATACCAAATACGGTTTTCAGCTTGAGGGTTCGGCGGCCCTGTTATCTCATCTAATATTCCTTTTTCCACTTCACTTAAAAGGTCCCCAGTCCCCAGACGGTACATTAATCTGGCGTAGTTTTCGCTGGATGAAGATGGAAGTTTCCTCGTGAACTCCCTTTGTATGTCAATATGATTAGCAGAAGAAAGTGAGGATATTAACGGAGCAGCTTTACCATGCACAAGGGCATCGAAAGTTTCCACTGAAATATCCATGAAATATTTTTGCTTCATCTCTTTCATATAACCAGAGATTTCTTTCGTTTTTTTATTTTCATATTTTTTCAGATAAGGAGCGACTAACATTGATGAGTTTATAGAAAAAACAGGTGTGTGATTATCAGGCAAATATTTATCAATTATTTTTTGGATATTGTCTTTTCCGACCCTTAAGTAAATATAATCGGTACATGCATTTGAACTGTATCTCATCATACCAATGAGTACTTCTTTCATCGTCACAGTTTGACCAATATTCTCTTTGCTCTTCCAATTATCGTGTGCTCCTCCGTCAGTATTCGGAATATAAAATTTATCTATTTCAATGATACTGGCAGTATCATTGAAACTTATCTGATTTTTTCTGGCCTCATGCACAAATGCTAGCAAAAAAAGGATTTTCACTGTGCTGGCTAAGGGAAACATCTTACTTCCATTATGATTTAAAAGGATTTGATCATTCTGTATAATAGTGAGCGAAAAGCGTTCAGGATGAGAAAACATAAAACGTGTCAAATCCTCAACCGTTCTATTTCGATCCCTTCTTTTCAAAAATGCCGCTAAACCAAAAAAACCGAATATAAAAACAGCTACTATCAATATTAAAACAATGAGGAACAAACTATTACCCCTTTCTTTGTTGCTGATTAAGGCCGCATGCCCCATGATTACATTGCCCATGAGGAATTATTTTTCTTTTTGAGGCAATCAAATCATATATCCTATCGCTAACATGAAACAACTTAGCTAAGAGCAATATCATATACAATACCCATAGCGGAATAACCCGCTTGCTTATTTCGATAAAAGTATCTGCACCAGAGACGATGCTTTTTTCCAACGTCTTTCCATGCATCCGCTTTTCTAATTCCTCTATATCCACCTCATCAATAATAGACGATGTCCCATCACGAAATGACTCGAAAACAATTAAATTGAGCCAGTCCGCCCTCTCGATACGTTTTTTCGTTTTGGTACATAACGGGCACCATGCATCATAGTATACAGTCATTTTCCAGTGGGCTTGAAATTTTCGCATTAATTTTTTCCTTACCAGCCAATTAAGATTATTTTTTAATTGCTGATAAGTAGAGAATATGCGATTGTACTCCTTATCGGTAAAAATCACCAACTCAATCGCGATCATGACAATAGAAAAGGAATATAATCCCATTCCAAATGCAATACCCAAATGCAGTAAACAAACCATTAAGACAGCAAGCCATCTTGTTTTTTTGTTTATAATTAGAAAAGGAAAAGCAATTTTTAATAACACACTAGAATAACAAATCACAACACTTAAATAGATGTGTTGAGTGACTAACGACTCAAGAAAAGGCATCGCAACCGTTTTAACTTGTGATATATAGTATAAGGCTGTTCCATTATTCCAAGTTTCACCCATAATCTGATAAATAGCAGACGTAACATATACAATACAAACTTGCATAACACAAAACAAAACAACAAAGTACTGAATAATATTAGCGATAGTTTTCTTACAGTCAGATACATAAGTCTCTTTTTTTCGCAACACTGCATCTATAGAAAAATATTTTGTAGTATTTGCAAACAAGAGATAAAAAAGTGTAATTATCATTAAATTGTCGCCACCGTCTCCAATATATGAGAAACGAACATATAATGAATAGAACAAAACATAATTCAAGATTCCCATAAGCCGGCCTTTAAAACCAAGAGTAAATAGAATGGCTGACATAATGCCAACGTGATATACCGCATCAAAGTAATTTAAGGATGAAGTTACATTATACAATGAATATGTAGTTGGTTTCATAACATTATGAAATGTATTAATACCATAATCGGAAAACAAGAAATGCCTTTGATTGTAATGGATTAAATAAAAATATAAAATGAGTAAACCAAATACGATGCGAAGCAAGCTTACCCCAATATAAAAACGTTCTTTTGAAAAATAGTCGATAACTCTGTTAGTGATACTGTTATTCATAATATTGTTCCTCCACTCTCATTAAAAAAATGGAACCACTTTATTATTGAACGTTTTCCATTCAAATGTAGTGCTTTGTTCAAATTTTTCTTCTTTATCATCATTGTTATCTCGTAGAGAAAACGGAATCGGTTTCACTGTATCTATTCTTACTCTTATTCTTTTTATTGTTTTAGGATTGTATATAGATTTAGCATACGAACTTGCATAACGATATACATTTTCCTCGCCAATTTTTTGACTCTTCTCTATTTCCTTTGTTATAGCTTTTACCTGTTTATCATTTTCATTTGCTTTTTTAACGTATTGAAAAATGACATCATCTTGATTATTCCCAAAAATATCAGAAGAAAGCCCATCTATAATTCTAACAATTCGATTGTAAGGGGTTACGATTTTAGTGTGATTTTGGTCTTTTAAGGGGGTTGAAATGTCAATCCACTCGTTCTTTCCCCTCTCTTTTCCAGTATCAACCTCCATATATATATTTGTATTAGTTGTAATAGGGTCTGGCGCAAATAGGTGCCAATTCTGTTGGAATAAAGTATTTGTGTAACGATCAGAAACAGGTTTGACCGCAAGAGCTAACGGATTAGGGGGTAATACAGTAGATAAAATTAAAAAGAAATGTGCAATGAAAGTAAATAATAAAATAAACAACAAACCGATAATTAAAGTTTTATTTTTTCTCATCAAAATCCCCTCTATTAAAAAAAGGGAGACTATAATAATCCCCCTTTCTTATAGATTATTTTTTGTCAAAGATAACATCCATATCTTGTACCTCTTCGTTTGAAGGTTTAGCTATACCTAACCCTCCATTATCTAAAAACATATTCAAAGCTTTTCCTCCATAATGCTTTGCTGCTTCAGTCCCATAAACCCAGGCTTTTTGAGCTAAGTTCCCAATACCTCCTGCTGCATTAGCATCTTTGCCCTCCTGAGAGACATTTTCCAGTTCAACTTTTTTTGTTTCTAATGTTGCTGCTGAAGCCGATGAATACATTACAGATCCCAGAATTCCAGTTCCAATAGTAACAGCTATGACAAATCTTTTAAGCTTCACAAAACTCCTCCTTTTATTTGTAATCGAACCCAATATTAGGGAAAAAAATTCGATATGTCAAATCTTTGTAATTGATATCAAAATACCATTTTATAGGAAATGATGATCCTATTTTTTTATAATAATTATATTTTTATTGTTTAATACTAAACTAAAGTAAAGTTTATTTGAATATATTTTATTCTCTGAAAATAGTTTTGAATTTAAACTGGGTATTAAGAACTTTTTTTATTCAGACATCAATTCCATAGGGATGGTAGTCGTTAAAATAGTACTAACAAATCATTACCTTTAGGATTTTCCATTTAATCTGCGGTATGATATATTTTACATCGAATCGCGATACTAAGGTGAAGTATTAAGTTATAAAGGAGTCATTTAATGAGGAAATCAAGTAATATCTGGGCAGTTGTAGTGATTATCGGGACAATCATTACTTTATTTTCATTCGTCTTCCTGCGTGATACTGATTTTTATGCCGTCCGGTGGGTAGGAGTCGTTATTATGGTTATAGGATTTGTTTGTGGTCCGACCTACATAGCACCAAAAAATAAAAATAATCGTAAAAAAGATACCCGGTAGATAGGTCTTACCCCTGTCAAGTCGATAGCTATAAAAAGCCTAAACAGTCAGTGTGTTACGGTATTCAACCGGAGCACACTGGTTTAATTTTTTCTGGTTTCGTTCGTGGTTAGAAATGTATGTAATCTTCTATGCTATTGTGGAGCTCTTTCTCGGTTTGCCACGAAGAAAAATATGCGTTCTCTGTTTTTGACATTGAGAAAAACAATTCGATACAGGCAATATCCAGGCAGTTCCTCTTTCAAGCGTGACTGCCTTAGAGCCAACAGTTTTGAGGCGCTTTTGATTTTGTTAGGTATTGAAAGCCTTGAGCTGAGTGAAGAATAGCCCTTGGACATCCTGGAAGCTGTAAACTTCCCACTGTCTTCATGACCAGTTCAAGATTATTATTTCGGTTAGGAAGTTTCCATATATTGTTGTAAAGATCTTGTACGACAGAAAGATAATAGAAACGCTGTCCGCAAGCAATATAGGATAATATCGGTTACATAGCTGGTTAGGATAATTGGTTTGAAATTCTAGGTTAAGTCCGGTTTGGAAAATAACCGATGCCTTTCTTCCAAAATAATCCTTCTATTTTCGAATATTCGAGTTAATATTCATCTTTTCATCAATCTATAAACACGCGCTTATGGTTGATGAAAAAGCCTTCCTTCTTAGTTGCCTTGCCATTCGAATTCTTTGCGTCTTGCGCCATTTATAGTACCCCACCCCATCTTGATACTTTGGCCTATACCCACCAGCCATGTCATTGGAGAAGGTTCTTCATTTCGTGAATAGCTACAAAACGTGCCCATGCAGATTTAGATGACGATTTTCAGGACTCGACTATGTTTCTTTAAATACTCTCATTCTTCCTCAACGCTTTCAACGTTGTCTTCCCAGCGTCCAGTAAAAGGATTGTCTGACTTTGTATCTTTTCCCCTTTGATCCAAAAGGCTTGCCGTCCCAATATGTACTCACCCAATTTTTAGCTGAGTTACACTCCGAAGCCCTCATGAAATAAGTGTTATAGATTTTGTTTCCTTTCTCATATGGCGGCTTTCCTTTTAAATTTTTTCATATCGTGCTGAAACGTTGTCCTTTCTCTCCCTAAAAAAACCCCTCCAAGTGAAACAGGCACTTCCGAAAAGCCGGCTGTTTCACTTGGAGGGGATAACTATCAGGTTGTCGGGTTTTATTTTAGCACATTAAACTTAATCTTATTGTATTGATCTCTTCCCCCTCATTGGTAAGGAAAAAATGATTTCGAAAATTATATAAGTACTCTAAGACTTTAGGGTTGCAGGCACTCTATAACATTTAATGTTATTTTTGATGTATCAGAAAGCTTCTCTAATATGTAAAGGGAGCTGAATCCTTAGTTTTTCATTATCTCTCACAAAAAAGACAAGAGCGGCAAAGTGCCAAACCCTTGTCTTTCCTGTTGTTCTATTGGA
Organism: Bacillus sp. RHFS10; assembly: GCF_016757475.1. Classification (NCBI taxonomy): domain Bacteria; kingdom Bacillati; phylum Bacillota; class Bacilli; order Caryophanales; family Bacillaceae; genus Bacillus; species Bacillus sp. RHFS10. The sequence continues at coordinate 699,288 of NZ_JAESPO010000002.1, read as the reverse complement.
CGCGCTCGGAGGGATTCGAACCCCCGACAGACGTGGTACCGGAAACCACCGCTCTATCCAACTGAGCTACGAGCGCATATTCACTGCGTGCTAAGAACGTCAGCACAACTCATTATACGATAATTCCATTCAAATAACAACCCTCTATTTCAAGAGGCCGTTTTTCACATCTAACACAGCATCTTATTTGGCAATCTGACATACGATGGTTTGAACCCATATAAATTTGGGGAAAATGGGAAAAAGAGAAGACTTTGCGTGTCAAGCCAGCTTTTTGTTTGACCTTTATTGACCAAAAATGTATCATGTAACTACATACTTACCTAAAAGGTGAAGGAGGAGCATTATGAATTTAATACCTACAGTCATTGAACAAACGAACCGCGGGGAAAGAGCGTATGACATTTATTCTCGTCTATTAAAGGATCGTATCATCATGCTTGGATCTGCGATTGATGACAACGTTGCGAACTCCATCGTGTCACAGCTTTTATTCTTAGAAGCGGAAGACCCTGAAAAAGATATTTCTATTTACATCAACAGCCCGGGCGGCTCTATTACAGCCGGTATGGCGATCTATGATACCATGCAGTTTATTAAGCCGAAAGTATCCACCATTTGTATCGGTATGGCTGCATCAATGGGCGCGTTCCTGCTTGCCGCCGGAGAAAAAGGCAAACGCTATGCGCTTCCAAACAGTGAAGTCATGATTCACCAGCCGCTTGGCGGTGCGCAAGGTCAGGCGACAGAAATTGAAATTGCCGCGAAACGCATTCTCTTGCTTCGTGACAAATTAAACAAAGTTCTTGCTGAACGTACTGGCCAGCCGCTTGAAGTAATCGAACGCGACACAGACCGCGATAACTTCAAGTCTGCTGAAGAAGCGCTTGAATACGGCCTAATTGATAAAATTCTGACTCGCAACACAGAAGAGCAAAAGTAATACTGAAACCTGCAAGAGCTATGTCTCTTGCAGGTTTTTTCATTTATGAATTCACTCTCTAATCTTTCTTATTCCATACTGCACCCACTCTTCGTTCAACAGTTCAAGCGTCAAATCACTGGTTTGTCTCACAATCAGATCAGCATCAAGCATTGACTGTTCATGACCGACTCCCACCGCAAACATCCCGGCAGATTTAATTGCGGAAATCCCTGCTTCAGCGTCTTCTATTGCCGCACAATCAGCAGGGGAAACGCCGAGCAGCGCTGCGGCTGTCAGAAAGATTTCGGGATCAGGTTTTCCCTTCGCGAGAGCTGTCGGGTCAACAATAGCATGAAAATCATCCATAATCTCCAAACGTTTTAAAATCGCAGGAGCATTACGGCTTGAAGACGCTAACCCGATTTTTATATTTTCACCTTTTAATTCACAAAGAAACCTGCCGATTCCCGGCAAAAGATCTTCCGGCGTCAATTTGCTGATCAACATTTGATAGTATTGGTTTTTTTGATCCATAAGTGCTTGTTTCTCCGCATTTGTATACTTTGTTTGCGCACCGCCAATGATAAGCATGCTTTCAAGTGACTCTGCTCTGCTGATTCCTTTTAGGCTTTCATTCACACTTCTGTTAAAGGGAATATCGATTTGTTCCGCGATATGCTTCCAAGCGAGATAATGATATTCAGCGGTATCTGTTATCACACCGTCTAAATCAAAAATGGCCGCTTTCATATGCGAATGCCCATCACAGCTTCATAAGGTTCGAGGCAAATGCGTTTTAAGTCAGCCCGCTCCTCCGGATAGTTGGAAATCAGCACTTTCCAATGCTCAGGGGCCAGTTCAGGAGGCGCTTCGAACAGAGCCTTATCTTCCGACAAATTCACAACGACGAGAAGCTTTTCTCCTTGGTATTCACGGAGATAAGAAAAGACTTGCGGATCATTCTCATTCAGCAGCTGATAATCTCCATATATGATGGTCTTGTATTGCTTTCGTAATTGAATGAGTTTCTGATAGTAATAGAAAATCGAATCTTGGTCTTCCAAGGACTCCTTCACATTTATCTCTTGATAGCGGGAATTTACTGCTATCCAAGGGTCTCCGGCTGTGAATCCCGCATGTTTTTCGCCATCCCATTGCATCGGTGTTCTGGCATGATCCCTTCCTTTTTTCATCACGGCTTGTAAAAATTCTTTTTCCGGCATCGTTTTGTTTTCGACGACTAGTTCACGATACGCATTTTTTATTTCAAGATCATCATACATCTCCAGCGGCATATCACTGTTGACCATGCCGATTTCTTCTCCCTGATAAATAAACGGCGTTCCTTTCATGCCATGGAGAACCGTTGCAAATGCTTTTGCACACTGCTTTCGCAGCTTGCCGTCATTGCCCCAGCGGGATATAACCCTCGGCTGATCATGGTTTTCAAAATACAGGGTATTCCAGCCGACATTCATTAACCCGGTCTGCCACCTTGTCATCGTCTTTTTTAAAGCAATCAAATCAAACGGCTTGATCTGCCATTTCCCGTTTGGCGAGTTTTGTTCTGTATCAATATCCATATGTTCAAATGTGAAAATCATATTCAGCTCTTGCCTGCTTGCATCCGTGTACTTCATCGCCTCTTCAATATCAGAGCCGTTTGCCTCTCCGACCGTCATGCAGTCGTAATGAGAAAGCACTTCCTTGTTCATCTCCTGAATAAACTCATGAAGGCGGGGGCCATTCGAATGATAACGGCCGACGATATAGCTGCGGATGTTATCTGTTTCGTAGTTCGGAAAATCAGTATACTTGGAAATAGAGCCGATCACATCCATCCGCCAGCCGTCAACGCCTTTATCCATCCAAAATCTCATCACATCATAAACTTCCCGGCGCACCGCTTCATTTTCCCAATTTAAATCAGGCTGCTTTTTTGAAAAGTAGTGCAAATAATACTGCCCTGTCCCTTCATCAATTGTCCACGCCGGGCCTGAGAAGATCGACCCCCAATTATTCGGCTCTGAGCCGTCCGGTTTCGGATCTTTCCAAAAATAATAATCCCGGTAAGGATTGTCCTTCGACTTGCGGCTTTCAGCAAACCAGGCATGTTCATCCGACGTGTGGTTCACAACCAAATCCATGATGATTTTCATTCCGCGTTGGTGCACTTCATCAATCAGCTGAAACATATCTTCATTTGTCCCAAATTTTTCGTACATGTTTCTGTAGTCGCTGATATCATAGCCGTTGTCATCCTGCGGGGAATCAAACACCGGGGAGAGCCAGATCACATCCGCCCCGAGATGTTTGATGTAATCCAGCTTTTGAATCACTCCTTGCAAATCCCCAAATCCATCTCCATTGGCATCATAAAAACTGCGAGGGTAAATTTGATAAACGACAGCTTCTTTCCACCATTCATTCATCAGGCGTGCTCCTTTCACATCGTCCATTTAGGACAACTGGTTCCTCATACACTTTCATGTGCAGCGGCTCGCCTTTTACAAGCTCAAAGACGGCGCTCAGTTCATCAACCGTAATATTGATTAACCTGTTTCGATAATTGATTTTGAACGAATATCTGTCCCATTCTTTCGGCAAAAACGGGGCAAATGACAGCGTCTCATTCGCGATGCGCATGCCTGCAAAGCCCTGAACGATCGCGAGCCAGCTTCCCGTCATTGATGTGATGTGCAGACCTTCCTCCGTGTCATGATTATAATTGTCAAGATCGAGCCTTGCTGTACGCTTATATAATTCAAGCGCTTTCTTTTCCATCTTAAGTTCGGCTGCGAGAACGGCATGGACAGAGGGCGACAGGCTTGATTCATGAACAGTCATTGGTTCATAAAATTCAAAGTTTCGCCGTTTTTCTTCCATTGTAAAACGGTCATGAAAAAGATAAATACCTTGAAGCACATCTGCCTGTTTAATAAAATTGGAGCGGAGAATCTTGTCCCAGGACCAATTCTGATAAAGAGGCCGCTCAGCTGGATCTAATTCATCCGCTGATCGCAGGTCTTTGTCCAAGAATGTGTCATGCTGAATGAAAATTTGCAGTTCATCACTATACGGATAGTACATGTGCTGGATGATTTTTCTCCAGACGTTCAGTTCTTCTTCCTGCACATCAAGCAGGCGGCGTTTTTCCGCTGAAACCCTTTCGAGATTTTCCAATGTATATTCCAACGTCCAAGCCGCAATGACATTTGTATACCAATTGTTGTTGACATTGTTTTCGTATTCATTCGGCCCTGTGACGCCGTGGATCATATACTTGTTTTTTCGTTTCGAGAAGTGAACGCGGTCTGCCCAAAACCTGCTGACTTCCACAAGAACGTCTATCCCGTATTCCTTTATATAGTCATGGTCACCTGTATATTGGACGTAATTGCAGATCGCATAGCAGATCGCGCCATTGCGGTGAATTTCTTCAAAGGTGATCTCCCATTCATTGTGGCATTCATCGCCTGTAAAGGTCACCATCGGGTAAAGTGCCCCTTTCATCCCCAGTTTGGCGGCATTCCGTTTCGCTGCCTCCAAATGATGATAGCGGTACAAAAGCAGGTTTTTCGTGACCTCTGGTTCGGCTGTCGCCAAATACATCGGAACCGCGTACGCCTCCGTATCCCAATAGGCGGCGCCTCCGTATTTTTCGCCAGTAAATCCTTTCGGCCCGATATTCAAACGGGCATCGCCGCCGTAATATGTCGAGAATAACTGAAAGATATTGTAGCGGATTCCTTGCTGAAGTTCCTCATCCCCTTTAATCTCTATGTCCGCTTTTGCCCACCTTTCCTTCCATTGTTCAATGTGCCTTCGTTTTGCTTCTTCATATCCGTTCTCAAGTACACCCGCCAAAAGCTCCTTGGCTTTCGCTAAAAGCTCTGCCTCACAACAATCACGGGAAGTCGTGACAATAATAAACTTTTTCAAAGAAGCCTTCGTTTGATAACTGTAGCGGTTCTCGACATACATTTCAGCTGTTTTATAGCTTTCATTGACAAACCCCTCTGTTACGTTTGCCATTGCGGCTGAAACGGTAAAGCGCGGTGTTTCAAATGGATTTTCGATCGTTTTTGCCGCTAAATGGCCACGGTGGGAATCAGCCCCTTTCGCTTCTTCCTGCCAAAATTGTTCTTGGTAGTTCGAATCTTCATTTGCGACATTTCCGTCCAAGTAAGGAACAAGTGTAATGACAGCATCTTCTGTCAGGCACTCCGCTTCATAATGAATCGCGCAAAGCTCTTTTACGGCAAGGCTAATAAATCGCTCCGCTCTGATTCTAACGGTTTTATCCTGAATACGGACAACAGCGCTTCTCCGCAGAATCCCCTCTTTCATATTAAGTTCTAACTCAAATGATTCGATTGGGTTTTGATAAAGATCGACTTTTTCACCATCAATATATAAACCTATGCCTATAAAGTTCATCGCATTGATCACTTTTCCGAAATATTCCGGATACCCGTTTTTCCACCAGCCTACTCGCGTTTTGTCAGGGAACCACACGCCTGCAATATATGTGCCTTGGTGACTGTCGCCTGAATAGCCTTCTTCAAAATTCCCTCTGACTCCCATATAGCCGTTGGCAAGAGAAGTCAGGCTCTCCTGCAGCCGTGTATGTTCCTTTCGAAATGTATGTGTTTTGACATTCCATTCATCAATCTCAAATAACCGCTGATTTATCATAATTTCCTCCCGAATGTAAGTTTCCATGATCACGGCGGGTTTTCGTCAAATATCTAAACGCAAAAGAGATCATCAAAGTAACGCCGCACGAATGGATCATCAATACAGTGATCAAGTTAAAATGAACCATACCGATAACAGCTGCGGCAAATGCCGGCAGTGCGGATGCGCAAACCGCCGCAGATGCCGCTTCCTTGAATGACGCAATAGAGATCATGTTTGATATTTTTGTGATCCAGAGGCCCCCCGCAAGAACAGCCGTTACAAATAGCTGAATCACAAAAATCACCGCATATGCCAGCATCATGATCATCGGCTTATACTGTGCCAGCCACAATGTATCGATCAAAGCCTCTATATCATGGACGTTCGGTTTCTTAAACTCAGCGTCCATTTTCGCATAGCCAACAGAAAACCCCGTTCCGTTTTGATCGGTGATCACCAGTTGATCGGATTGAAAGACGATGGCGTTATCATATCCGGTTACTTTCAATCGCCCATTTTCACCGCTTGTCTGATATTGATGCTTCATATCAATCGCCAGCAAACTCTCTCCCTCTTCAATTCGATCAGAGCTCTTCCCCCCCGTCAGTTTTCCATTTCTGATTTGATAACCTTGTAATTGATCAGCAAATTGATGATTAAGCTTTTGAATCGCTGACGGCATGAAAGATGTAACACTGAAGCGATCCATTTTCATAAACGAAACCGTAATCGGCGCCATCAAGCAGGCCGTTAAAAACATAAAGAGAAAACAGAGCTGCAGCCAGCTGAATGTATTCCCGTAACGGCATACACCTGATGGAGACGCAGCCGCTTTTAGACAGCGGATCATAAAACTTTCTTTTTGTAGATTCTTCATCGAATTACCCCTTTGTTCCGCCGGCTGTCAGCCCGGACACAAAGTTCTTTTGGAGAAAAAAGAATAAGACGCATATCGGCAATGCGGCCAGTATAGCTCCGGCTGCAAACAGGGCGACTTTTTGCTGCTGCGGATTTGAAATAAAGGACTGCAATCCTACAGCGATGGTCAGCCTTTCCGATGAGCGGAGCAAAAACTTCGCCAGCAAATAGTCGCCGAACGGCGCCATGAACGCCCAAAGCGCTTGTACTGCAAGCATCGGCTTAACAAGCGGGAGAACAATTGATGCGAAAATCCTCAGATGTCCCGCTCCATCAATTCGCGCCGCTTCATCAATTTCTCTCGGCACAGTATCAAAATAACCTTTCATCAGCCACGTGTTCATCGGAATTCCGCCGCCGATATAGATCGCTGTCAAAAACCAGTACTGATCGAGTGCGCCTATCAGCATCGCTAGGACATAAAAAGCAGTAAGCGCTGCCATCGTCGGCACCATTTGAATGATGAGAAAGAAGACCAGGCTCTTTTTTCGTCCCGCAAACCGATAGCGGCTGTACGTATATCCGGCAAGCGTCACGATCGTAACCTGCAAGACCATGACCGATAACGCGATGATAAGTGTATTACTGTACCAATGAAGGTAAAGCGTCTCGTCAAATAGCCGCCTAAAATGATCTAAAGTCCACGAACCCGAAAAATCAAGCTGAAAAGCCGCCGCATTTCCCACACGGAAAGCGGATGATGCCGTAATCAGCAATGGATATATAATGACTATACTTAACAGCGTCAAAAATAAATAAGTACAGATTCTATTCAGCATTCTGGCCGTTCCCGCGTTCACTTACATAACCTCCTCATTGCCAAAAGCATTCGATTTTTTGAAAGCAATCAGGGAAATTCCAATGACAATGAAAGAAATTAACAGTGTAACAGCCGCCGCAACGGAATATTGCGGTGATGTGCCTGTTGTCAGTTTATAAATCCACGAAATTAAGATATCGGTCGACCCAGCCCCGGCTCCCGCGCTGCCCGGTCCTCCCTCATTAAATAAGTAGATAATCGAGAAATTATTAAAATTAAACGTATACTGGGTAATCATCACGGGTGCTGTCGCAAATAAAATCATTGGCAATGTAATATGTTGAAAACGCTGGATAAAAGTGGACCCGTCAATCTTTGCCGCTTCATACAGTTCACCTGGAATCGCCTGAAGCACTCCCGTTACCATGACATAAATATAGGGAAAGCCAAGCCAGGTCTGAATCATAATGAGGGCTGTCTTTGTCCAGAAAGGATCAGTCTTCCACGCGATCGCAGGCAGCTCTACAAACGGCAGGTGATTTAATAAAGGAATCACTTGTGCATTCACCGCCCCTATGCTGTCGTTAAATATGTTGGAAAAACTCATGATTGTAATAAAAGCCGGAACAGCCCATGGCAATAAGAAAATCATTCGAAATATCCGCTTGCCTTTTATAAAATCCTGATTAACGAAAAGTGCCGTCACGATCCCCAAAATGATTTGCAGCGTTGTCGCACAGATTGTCCAGATGATCGTCCAGCCAAGTACATTCAGAAATGTTTCACGATAGGAGCCGAGGAAAAAAATATTCAAGAAATTTTTAAAACCGACCCAGTCAATCAGACTGTTAGGCGGGATATGATAAAAATCATAGTTTGTACATGCAATAAACAGAGTCACCAAAACCGGAAAAATAATCACAAACACCATCATGATATACGCCGGCAGTGTAAAAAAATATGGAAACCCTTTATCACCCGCATGACAGATCATATCCTTGGCCGTTGTATTGACTTCCAAACCCGCCGCTTTCATAGCGGCGATCTTACGCGAATCATAAATAGTAAAGATATAGAACATGAGGAAAATCACTGTCACGATCAATTGCAGCGTGCCTTCAATCAGCATAAACAGTGAGTGGTCAACACCGGGAACACTTCCCAATGTAATCAATCCGGTGAGCGCCTGAATACCGAAAACGTGTAATTCAAAAGCAAACAAGCCTGTGACGGCAAGAAACAAGATCCCCTTTAAAAACTGCTGATTCGCAATCTGCCCAAGTCCTGGAATGATTGATAAAAGCCCTGCCTTTCGTTTTTGCTTTGCAAGTGTGTAGTGTTTATTCATTTTTTCGCCCTCTATTCTTCCGGACGCTGTCCCGCCGTTTATTTCACATATTTTTCTTTGATATTTTCCTTTATGACGTTTACAGCATCATTCGCTGACGTTTGCGCCGCTTTTTTTCCTGAAGCCGCATCAAAAATCAAACTTTCCGCTCCTGTCCATACCTCAGCCATTTCAGGAATATTCGGAGTCGGTGTCGCTGTTTCATATTGTTTAATCACAGCTGACGCCAGCTCATTTTTTTGCTCATCCGCTTTCTTTCTCGCAGCTGTGTTGGCCGGAACTTCGTTTGTATTCTCATAAAAAGCGTAAGCATTGGCATCATTTGCAGCATACTCAAGCCATTTTTCAGCCAGATCGGGTTCTTTTGTATATTTTGATGCAACCCATCCCTTCCCGCCGGCAAAAGGGGCATATTCTTCTCCATTTGGCAATGTCGGAATGGGAGCCGCTCCGTAGTTTAATTCAGCCTCTTTATAGTTGGCAGCTGACCAAGGTCCGCCGATGATTGCAGCCGCTTTGCCATCTAAAAACATCTGCTGAATAAAATCGTCTGCGCTTGAATTGTCTTGCATGCCTTTTGGCCAATAGGTTTTAAACCATTTCTCCGCATATTTCACCGCTTCTACAGCCCCTTTATTGTTTAGGCCGATGTCCCCGGAATCTGTGCCGTTTTTTCCAAATACATATCCGCCGTAACCGGCCAACAAACCGTACGACATATAAAAGTCAGTCCATTTTGCCAAAAATCCGGTTGATCTCCCTTTTTCCGAAGCAAACGCAAACCGGGAATCCTCTGTTAATGTTTCAAGATCTTTAAATGTTTTTGGTGCTGTTTGTAAGAGATCTTTGTTGTAATACAAAACAAGTGTTTCAATCACTAGCGGCATTCCATACACCTTGCCGTCAACCGTTACTTGCTGCATCTCTTTATCTCCAAAACTTTTTGTGTGAGATGGCTTAATATCAAGCAAATGTCCTTGCTGGCCCAAACCGCCTATCCGGTCGTAGGCAGCGAGCATCACATCAGGTGCATTCCCCGCCGGGCCATCAAGAGGAAGCGCTTCCAACTGCTCAAACATTTGCTTTTCAACCATTTTTATTGTGACATCATTCTCCTTTTCGAATGTTGCTTTGATGCTTTCAATGTAATCTTTATAAGTTTCTTCAACAGATACAGTCAGTACCTTTTTGCCGTCAGAGCTTGCCGGATCTTTTGAACTTGAGCAGGCGGCAAGGCCGAATGTCAGGACTGATGCCGCCAATAAGACGAACCCCTTTTTAACAAGTATCATCCCTTTTCCCCCTTTATTTATGAATCTACAACAATTGTATGGCTCTCCAGAAAGCGGTTACAACATATTTTAACTTGTTACCGATAACAGAATTTAAACAGGAACGGCAGCACCCAAAATAAAAAATTCTCCCGGCTGAACGGCAATGACATCGTGATGATGAAGCCGCTGATCTGTCCATACATCGTAGATTTTCTTATTCCTTTCAATATTCAAATCTCGCAAACTGACATGTCGAGTCGCGTCCCCCTGGTTAAAGAAATAAATCAGTGTTTTTTCCTCAAGAGTCCGCGAAAAACGAATAAAATGGTTTTGGTCATCAAGCAGATTCCACTCAAGATGTCCCTCAGTCAATAAAGTGTTTTCCTGTTTGCGCAAAGCAATTAACCGTTTCATAAATCGCAGCATGTCTTGGTTCTGCTTCTCTTTTTCCCAAACCATACATTTCCGGCATAATGGATCATTTTCGCCGTCCAGCCCGATTTCCGTTCCGTAATAGATGCATGGTGAACCTATCTGGGCAAACATAAAGGCCAGCAAAGCGCGTGCTTTTTTCTCGTCATTGCGGCATCTGGTCAAAAGGCGTTTTGTATCATGGCTATCCAGTACATTAAACATCACCTCATTGACCTGCTTCATTCCATTCATCAAATGGGCATTTACACGGTGGGCCATGCGCGAGGCTGGAATCGTCCCGTCAGCAAAATATTCAATCATAGGCTCTGTAAAAGGATAGTTCATCACCGCATGAAATTCATCTCCCCTAAGCCAAGGTTCGGCGGAATGCCAGATCTCTCCTACAATATAAACATCCGGCTTTTCCGCTGATACAGCTTGCCTGAATGTCTTCCAAAAAACGTGATCCACTTCATTGGCCACATCCAAACGCCAGCCGTCAATGTCAAATTCGCGAATCCAGTACAAAGCAATATCTAGCAAGTATCTCTGTACTTCGGGATTAGCCGTATTTAGCTTCGGCATATCGGGTGTAAACGCAAACCTATCATAATTGTCTTCTTTGACAGGAAAAGAGTGAATATGAAACCAGTCTTTATAGCGTGATTGAGCTCCGTTTTTCACGACATCCTGCCACTGCGGAGAAGCGCTTCCTATATGGTTAAAAACAGCATCAAGCATCATTCTCATCCCCCGCTGATGAAGCTGGCTGACCAATGTGCGAAAAAGCTCCGGATCTCCAAAATGCGGATCAATAGAATAGTAATCCAGCGTGTCGTATTTGTGATTAGAAGGCGCGGAAATGATCGGCGTTAAATAAATCCCGTTCACCCCTAAATCCTCTAAATAATCAAGCTTGTCAATAATCCCCTGCAAATCTCCTCCAAAAAAATCATTGACGTCCGGATCCTTGCTTCCCCACGGCAATGCATTCTCCGGTGACAAGTCTTCTCTTCCATTCGCAAAACGCTCCGGAAAAATTTGATACCAAACCGTTGATTTGGCCCACTGAGGCGCTTGGAATGTATCAGTCTCGTGAACAAATGGAAATTTAAAATAATAATGGATCGTCTCCAGCGTTTTTTCGTTATAAGGGCATACACCTGAACTTCCGAAAAAGATGTCTTCATGACGGTCTGTAACAACAAACGCATATTGCAGACGCCTAAATGGCGGCACCACTTCAGCAAACCAATAATCATGCATGTCTGTTGCAGCAATTTTTCTCATCGGCTGCTCGTTTGCCGACCACCTGCCGCCGTTGTACTCATAAGGATCACCCCAAATGAATCGAATGTGATCTGCATCACCTTTTTTTGTCCGAATCTTGATATGCACCGTCCGCCCGTCATAAGAATAAGCATCAGAACTGAACGGCTGATGATGAATCGCTGCATATTCCATCATGTTTCCCCCTTTGAATTCCGTTTTCATTAGGCCGGCTCTTAGCTTGAAAGTATCATGATGAAATATCAGGAACAATCCTTTTCACCTTGTTACCGATAACAGAATAATTCGCTTACAGTGTTGATTCCCGTACAATCAACTCCGGCTCAAAAAATAGATTTCCTTGAGCGGCCCCGCCTTCATTCATTTTTTTCAGTAACATTCTCGCACAGGCTTCGCCCATTTCAACAACAGGCTGTCTGACCGTAGTCAACCGGGGCGAGGAGATGCGATCAAGAAAAACACCGTCATTCCCGGTCACCGCGACGTCTTCCGGTATTCGTTTTCCAAGCGACTGCACGGCACGAATGACGCCGAGCGCGATCCGATCGGATGCGCAGACAAACGCGGCCTGATGATCCAGAGATTTCAGCACTTCGCTTGCAAGGCATTCACTTTTCTTAGAACTGTTGTCGATCCGAAATATTTTCGTTTTTCTAAAGCTTTCATTCATTGCCCGAATGTATCCCTGTTCTCTTGAACGTTCAAAAGGCTCATCTAAATCAATACCAATAAAGACAATTTCCCGCTCCCCCAGCCCCATCACATGACGTGTTGCCATAAAAGTGCCTTTCTCGTTATTTACATCGATAAAGTCATAGCCCATTTCATTTTGTCCAAATACGACCAGCGGCTTCTCAAAAGCTTTGATCACACCTTCAAAATCAGTCTTTCTCAAGCCGGTGGCAATAATGCCGTCGCATTGGCCAATATTGAGAGAGTTTCTTGTCACAAGCTGCAGAGCATAATGATTGCGATCCAGCTCCCGGCTGATTCCGGTCAGCAGGTTCATGTAATATGGTTCTGTCGTATCCATTTCCTCAAGAATCAACAGTTTGACAACCTGTGTTCTGTTTTGCACGAGCGCTCTTGCCGCATAATTAGGGATGTAATTCAGCTCTTTCATCGCAGAATGAACAAGCTTTTTCAATTCATCTGTCACCGTCTCAGGATGGTTTATCACTCGTGATACCGTCATTTTCGAAACATTTGCTTTTTTCGCCACATCTGACAATGTTGCCATTTTCATCCCCTCCTTACCTGTGCATATTATCCAAACTAGTGAAAAAGTCCTTTATTTACAACTGAATAGACTAGCAGCAAAAAGAATAGAAAAAAGGAGATTTCCTTCAGGAAACCTCCTTTGTTGAAAAAACTCGATTTTCAGTTCATTTTCCACCTGAAATACTCCCATAGAATAGAGGATCAAGGCCATGGATGCACGGCCAGACTCAGACCAAATACGGCAGGTGGCTCACTTGAAGGTTTTTAAATTTCCGTCCACTTTTTCTCTAAAATCGGATACGAGTAGTTTTGCATTTGCTCAATTAACTCATCTGGCCTTGAAGAGCTATGGATCAGTTTAAGGTGCGAGTCGTTGGAAAACCCTTCCTGAATGCTGTATTTGATCATTTTCATCATCGGTTCAAAATATCCATTCACATTGTACAGTCCGATCGACTTTTGGTGAATGCCGATCTGCGCCCAGCAAAGCACTTCAAATAATTCTTCATATGTACCGAAGCCGCCCGGCATGGCGATAAAGCCGTCCGCCAGCTCGCTCATTTTGGCTTTTCGTTCATGCATGCCGTTTACTTCAATCAGCTCAGTCAGGTTTTGATGGACGACCTCCCCGCTGAACAAACCGCTCGGCATGACCCCGATCGCAGTTCCGCCGTTTTCCATTATCGCGTCGGCAATCGCGCCCATCAAACCTACGCGGGAGCCCCCATAGACAAGGCCGATTCCCTGCTCAGCCATGTATGCGCCTAGCTCTGCCGCTTTTGTTTTATACGCTTCATTTCCCCCCGGGTTTGATCCCGCAAATACACATATTGTTTTCATTTTTTCATCTCCGCATCTATATATCGTATCAAATGTTCAAAAAACACACTATATATTGTCCCACCTTCATGTGATAATATCAATATGAAATACATAAAGAATGCAGGAGTGATAATGTTGCAGCTGACTGATGCAGAGAAATGGATGAAAGATTTTTACGAAAAAAGAGGCTGGACAGAGTACGGACCGTTTATTCGGGTGAGCTTTTTAATGGAGGAAGCAGGAGAGCTGGCACGGGCTGTCAGAGCATATGAAATCGGCAGAGACCGGCCGGATGAGAAAGAATCATCACGAGCTGAGCAAAAACAAGAATTGATTGAGGAAATGGGAGATGTCATCGGAAATATCGCCATTCTTGCTGACATGTACGGTGTATCCTTAGAAGAGGTGATGAAGGCACACCAAGAAAAACTGACAAAACGATTTGAGCATGCATAAAAAAGCGGCCGCAACGGCCGCTTTTTTTTTAACCTCTGATTTCATCGTGGTGATCAAAGAAATGCTGTTTCCCTATTTTGTGAAATAGGCCTGTTTTATGCAGCAGTTCCTTCGGCTGCGATTGCAGTCCTACAATCATCAGCTTTCCGTTGTGGCGTTTAATTCGGTTCATAATGTTCCCAAGCACAGCTTCGGCCGACGTGTCCATGTAGTGCACCTTATTCATGAGCAGAATAAGGGTCTTTGGCTTTTTCTGTACATGCTCCAGCAGTGAAGATTCAAGCGAATCAATTGACCCGAAAAACAACGGTCCTTCTATGGCATACATGCTGACAGATGGGTCTTCTCTCTTTGTTGTCTTCGCCAAAAAAGGATGCGATTCCTGATTGTGGATGCGGGTTGCTTCACTCATTCTTCTGATGAAGAACACAAATGCGAGCAGCAAGCCAATTCCCACACCGACGATTAAGTCAAACAGAACGGTTAGCGCAAAGGTTGCTGCCAAAATAAAGGAATCAGCGGTTTTCAGTCTCAGCATGTTTGCGACTTCCTTGCGCTCACTCATATTCCATGCGACAACCATGAGGATCGGCGCCATACTGGCAAGCGGCACATGGGATGCATAAGGCGCGAATACGAGCAGGACAAGAAGAACGACTACACCGTGAACAACGCCTGAAACAGGAGACACCGCTCCGTTTTTAATATTGGTCGCCGTTCTGGCGATCGCTCCTGTTGCCGGGATTCCGCCGAACAGCGGCGCAGCCATATTCGCAATTCCCTGGCCGACAAGCTCCTTGTTGCTGTCATGCTTTGAGCCCTTCATATTATCAGCGACCATCGCGGACAAAATCGACTCAAGGCCGCCAAGAAGCGCGATGACAAGGGCTGCCGGAAACAGCATGACCATTTTATCGAATGTAAGCTCAGGAAACTGAAATTCAGGCAAATGGCGGGGAATTTCTCCATATGTTGACCCGATCGTTGCCATACGGTCAGGGAAAAAGACAACCGCGACCAATGTCGAAATAAGAAGCGCCAATAAAGCGCCAGGTACTTTAGGCATCACCTTGGCGGATACAAGCAAAATGACGAGCCCGATCACCGCTGTCAAAATGGCATACACATTGAAGGTGCCGAGATTCTGTGCAATTTCAAACATGTTGTGATGAAAATTCTCATGTTTCTCAATATTACTTAAACCAAGAAAATTAGCGATTTGCTCTGTAAAGATCAGCACGGCAATCCCGGCTGTAAAACCGACGATAACAGGTTTCGGCACGAATTTCATGATCTTTCCGAGCTTAAACAGCCCGAACAGCACCAGCATGACTCCTGCCATAAACCCTGCAATCAACAGGTTCTCAAAGCCGTACTGCATCACAATGCCAAATAGAATCGGGACAAAGGCGCCTGTCGGACCGCCAATTTGATATTTGGAGCCCCCAAACAAAGAAATACAAATCCCCGCCACAACAACAGTGTACAGCCCGTATTCAGGCTGAACTCCCGAAGCAATGGCAAACGCCATCCCTAAAGGAATTGCCACGACACCTACTACGATACCTGCAATCAAGTCTTTCTGAAATTTCTGTAAATTATAGGACTTGAATCTCCCTGAGAATCGCATATTTTGCTATAACCTCCCTTATGATTGAGTGTTTATGAGCTCAGTTTCATAACCGTTAATGACGACATCAAGTTTTCCTGTTTCAGGGTGAATGACAAGTCCGTGAACCGGCACCTTTTTCGGCAGCAGCGGATGATGCTTGATCAAATTCACACTATGGGAAACGCTTTCTTCTACGCTGTGAAAACCAGTCAGCCATGTTTTCAAATCAAGTCCGGCGCTAGCCAGCAAGTTCAGGCAGCTTTCTTCCACTCCGCGTTCCTTTGCTTTCTCGAGAATCGAGGACGCATTCAGTCCCGACATCCCGCATTCATGGTGGCCGACAATGCACACCTCTTCAGCCTGCAATTCATAAATCGCGACCAGTATGCTGCGCATCACGCTTCCAAATGGGTGGGAAACGATGGCTCCCGCGTTTTTAACAATTTTAGCATCGCCGTTTTTAAGCCCCATTGCTTGCGGAAGAAGTTCGGTGAGCCTTGTATCCATACAGGTGACAATGACGAGCTTTTTTGAAGGAAATTTTGTCGTTTTGTACGGTTCGTACTTCTTCTCTCTGACAAACCGCTGATTGTGTTCCAAAATTGATGTTAAAGAAACCATTTGATTCATCTCCCATCCATATGATTTCGCAAGCCTTCTTACCCAGCTTACAGTAAGGAATTATAGCATAGGAATACGCCTCGAAAAGGCTTTCACAAAAAGACACTATAATTGAACTGTAGAATAAAAACAGAAACATTTATATCTTTCAAAGATAATAAAATTTATATTTATTGATCCCTATAATCTGGCTTCAACTCGATATGGATGATTTGTCTGACAAAAAATATAGGTGAATTCAGATAATTAAAAAACTTATTTAAGCCAATTTAGCTGTTCATCCGGTTTTCTTATCCATTTTAAGTTCAAAAGAACCAGAAATCAAAATGAACATAGCTATATTTTTAACATCTATTTATTTCCGATATAATAAAAAAGACAACAGCCATAAAGGGGGAGCCTTGTTGAAACCATTTGTATTCATCACAAAACCGATTCCTGAAGAGATTGAATCATTCATCGATGAACATTGCCGTTATGAAATATGGCAGGAAGATACGCTTCCGAGTGACGTGCTATTTGAGAAATTAAAAGATGCGGAAGGGCTTTTAACTACAGGAACGTCCGGACCGTCCATCAATCGTGAACTGCTTGAACATGCGCCAAAGCTCAAAGTGGTCAGCAACCAATCCGTCGGCTATGATAACTTCGATATAGAAGCGATGAAAGAAAGTGGAGTCGCCGGCACTCATACGCCTTATACACTGGATGATACCGTCGCGGATCTGGCCTTTTCTCTCATTCTATCTTCCGCCAGACGTGTTGCCGAACTGGACCGTTTCGTCAGAGCCGGAAAATGGGGAACCGTTGAAGAAGAAGCGCTTTTCGGCATTGACGTTCATCATCAAAAGTTAGGCATTATCGGCATGGGCAGAATTGGCGAACAAGCCGCAAGACGCGCCAAATTCGGTTTCGATATGGAAGTGCTTTATCATAACCGCCATCGCAAACAAGAAACTGAAAACAGCATCGGCGTCGAGTACGCTGAGCTCGATACATTGCTCAAACAATCTGACTTTATTCTGCTCATTACGCCGCTGACTGATGAAACGTATCACATGATAGGGGAACGCGAATTTAAGATGATGAAGGATTCAGCAATTTTCGTCAATATTTCACGGGGAAAGACAGTTGATGAAAAAGCGCTGATTCGCGCCCTGCAAGAAGGCTGGATCAGAGGAGCCGGCTTAGATGTATACGAAAAAGAACCTGTCACACAAGATAACCCGCTCTTACAGCTGGATAACGTGACACTGCTCCCGCACATCGGTTCAGCAACAGCAAAAGTGCGCTTCAACATGTGCAAACAGGCTGCCGAAAACATGATCGCAGCCATCCAAGGACAAACGCCGAAAAATCTCACAAGAGAATTTCAATAATAAAAAAACAGCCGGTCTGATACAGACCGGCTGTTACAGATTGTTGACAAAGACCTAAAACGGTTTTCGTTTTAGGTCTTTGTCATCTTTTCAGCGTGATGGAAAACCCTTGAAGTCTAGGAAGGACGAGCATCGGAGCAGACTTTCATAGGATGTGATGACGGCGGCGTTTAGGCAGGACGCCTAAGCATTTAGCCGCCGTTCCTTTCGTAAGTCGTGAGCACCGACGCGCAGGCCTGACAACGAATGCGAGGGTTTGTCGACACGCTGAAACATCCGGTCTGAAACAGACTGATGTTAAAATGTGATATGCTGCAGAACAGCACGCTTATAGATGTAGCGGGTGACAAGATAGTATACTGCCTGAAACACAAAATAAATGATGATGACCAGTACAGCCTCCAGAAATAAGTTGGAATGCAGCATATTGCTTAACGCTGCATACGCAAAGCCTGCATGAATGGTACCCGCGATAAACGGGATGAAGAATAAAAATCCAATTTGTTTTCCAAGGATGGAGTGAATTTCTTTGTCCGTAATCCCTATCCTCTTTAACGCTAACACCTGCAATCTCGTATCCTCTATTTCCGTAAACATCCGCAAATACAGCATGCTTCCTTGCACGATAAAAAACAACACGCTGACAAACATTCCTATAAACAGCGTTAATGCCACGGCCTGCTTTACAATCTGATAACTTGGAGCACGTGTTTGAAAATCAGATGTATGTTCTTTCGGCACCATGTTTTCAAGTTTTTCAGAGACATCCACCGTCTCCTGCCAATGCTCGAGCTCGTAACCTACCACTCTCATCTGTTCCTTCAGCGGCACATCCCGTGTCAGGCTGTCAAAGCTTTTTTCGCTGACGACCAATAAACGGCTGACTCCTCCGACTGACATCAATACCCCTTTGTTTTGCTGCTTTTTCATGACATAGGAAAGTGTTTTTTCTGACTTCATATGAAATGCTGCTGTTTCCCCTTCTCCAAATGTATCTTTCACCATCATCTGAAAAGGAACATTGATAAACGCTTCATTTTCTTGTAAATGAATAACAGGGTAACCTTTTTCCTTTGCGACTTGATTATAGATTTTCTCTGAAATCAGCAAGGCTTCCGCTTCCGTTTTCTTGTTTCCATACGGCAGGTCTGATTGAAAAGTGACAGGAATCCCTGTGGCATTCACCTTATACTTAATCTCAGCATCTGCTTTTCTCAGTGTGCTCTCCGCTCTCGCAGGCTCCATCACCTGAAAACGGGAAGCGTCTTTTTCCACCCATGCAACAGACTGAGGAATGCTTTGCTCCTCCTGCCTTTGCAAATCGGCATAAAACATATAGATGACACCTGTAGCTGTGAGTATAACCGCTGTAATGATAGAGGTTAAAAACAGCATGCTGGCGTGATCCTTGAGTCGGAAGATCATATTGGAACGCACAATGATATTGGTGCCTTTATAGAAGCTGTGTTTTTTTCTGTACAGCATCCGGAAAAACGCCACACTGCTTTGGGTAAAAAAGAAATACGTGCCAATTAACACTAAAATCAGAATCGGAAAGACCCGAAACACCATGTCGATCACATTTGCAGTCGCAGCGAGATAATAACCTCCGCCGAGGCACAGCAATGACAGCACAGTGAGCCATTTCGAATAGGCCGGCAAGCTTTTCGGCTTTTGAGCCGATTTCATCAACTCAATGATTTCCAGCTTGCGAATCCGCCCCAGCGATAAAATGAGCAGCGTCTGAAACAGGATGAGAAAGCCCGCAGCCGTCAGCTCAAACGCTTTCGGCACAATGACAAACGAAATCGGCACCTTCACGCTGAGCATCCATGTCATGATCATAAAAAACAGCTTTGAAAATAACAGCCCTGCTCCAATACCTGCCGCAATCGCCGCAAGAGAGATCAGAGACTGCTCATAATAAATCATCTTGCGGAGCTGCTGCTTTGATGTTCCGAACAGTGTCAGCAGCCCAAACTCTTTCTTTCTCGCCTGCAAAAACGCCGAATTCGAATATGAGATAAAAAATAGACAAAACACAATAATGACGACAAGGGCTGCGCTTAAGCACGTTTTGACAAGGCTTCCGCCATATATATTGTCTTCATTGACATCCGGATGAAAAATGAAAGATGTGAAGACAAAAAACACGGAAACGGCAAACACACAACTTAAAAAGTAGGCGACATACCGTTGCAGATTCCCAAGAATGTTTTTACGGGCGATGGTTCTCAAATTCATGAAAATCGCCTCCCAACACACTCAAGGTATCCAATATACTTTGATAAAACACCTGTTGATTTGTCCCTCTGTGAATCTCTGAAAAGAAACGGCCATCCTTAATAAAAACAATCCGTTTACAGAAGCTCGCCGCTGTCGCATCATGCGTGACCAATAATATCGTCGCTTCCTTTTCTTCATTCAGCTGAGCCAGCGTGTTCATCACTTGCTTTGCCGATTTTGAATCAAGATTTCCTGTCGGTTCATCAGCTAGAATGAGCGCCGGATTGTGAATAATAGCTCTGGCGCAAGCGGCCCGCTGCTGCTGCCCGCCGGACACCTCGTATGTCCGGTGATCGAGAATATGCTTGATTTGCAATGCATTGGCCAATTCATCCAGACGGGCTTCCATTTCTCTCAGCTTTACTTTATCCAGTGCGAGCGGCAGCAGAATATTTTCCCGAACCGTCAGCGTATCAAGCAGATTAAAATCCTGAAAGACGAAGCCGAGTTCTCTTCTGCGAAACAGAGCCAGCTCCTGGTCCTTTAACGCTTTCGGCTGAATGCCGTTAATCATCAACTCACCCTGGGTCGGCTTATCAATGGTGGCCAGCAAATTCAGAAGCGTGGTTTTTCCGCTTCCCGACGGCCCCATAATGCCGACAAATTCTCCTTTTGCCACACTGAGGTCAAAGTCGCTGAGCGCTTGATATGATATCGTTCCTTTATTTGAATAGTACGTTTTCGACAGGTTCGTTGTTTGTAACACGTTCATGTTCTGCTCCTCCTTTTTCTTTATTATAAAAAGGAAGTCAGCAGCCTCCCATCGAACTTTCTTGCAATTCCGCGCTCCAACCTTACAATGCTGTCACATTCACTAGGGTGTCACTTGAAAACACGATGGTCATCACCGTGCCAGCCCCTTCTTTTGATTCCGCATACAGGTGGTGGCCAAGCCGGCTGCATACCTGTTTTGCTAAATAAAGACCCATTCCCGTTGCCTCTTTCATGCTTCGTCCGTTTTCTCCGGTAAAAAACGCGTCAAAAATCCGCGGCAGATCCTGCGGCGGTATGCCGATGCCTTCATCAGCAACCGACAGACGCGTCTCACGCCCCTGCGTTTCTATCCGGATTGTAATATGGTCTCCCACCCCTTGCTTTGAGTATTTCAAGGCATTGAAAAGGATTTGCTCGACGACAAAGGAAAGCCATTTTTGATCACTGGAAATCTGAACGGCGTTTGGCGGCACATGTAATGTTGGAAAAAGGCGCCGTTTGATAAACTGCCGTTTTTCCTGATTAATAAGTGAACGGACCAGCTCGGCCACATCAAAGGTTTGGGGCTTTACATCAAATGCAAATTCCTCCAGCCGGGCTGTTTGCAGCATCATATCAAGACCGTGGCGAAATCTCTCATTTTCATCCTCAAGCTCCTCTAAAAACGTCGGAAAAGAAGAAGAGGCTCCGTTTTTTCCTTCTTGAATCATTAAGGAAATAACAGAAACCGGCGTTTTCATATGGTGGACCCACTGATTGGTGAAAGTATAATGCTGTTTTTGCTGATTCATATATTGTAAGAGCCTGCCTTCGTATTGCTGCCCGAGTGTGTTGATCATTTTCGTCCAAAGCGCCTGCTCTCGAGTTCTTGGGTTTCGGGCTTTCAAAGCCTGTCCGATGTCATTCGAAGAAGGCGCTTGTTCTGCAAGCTTTTTGACATAAGTCAGAAAGGAAAATTGCCGAACATAATCAGCAGCAAAACCGGCGGCTAAAAGAACACCGGGTAAAACCCATATGTACATCATATTTTCTGCGGGAGGTTCTGCGCCGCTCTCTATGATGCTTAAATACGCAATCAGCATAGCCGTCCCTATCCCTAATAATGAAAATAAAATTATGGCTAAGCGGTCAATGAGATACGTCTTTAACACTCCGGTTCATCCTTCCGATTGACTTGAAATTGATAGCCTTGTCCCCTTATCGTTGAAATGCAATCTTTCAGTCCTGCATTCTCCAGTTTTCTCCGCAGCCGATTGACATTGACCGTTAACGTATTATCATCGACAAAATCAACGTCATCCCACAACGCCTCCAATAATTCATCACGAGAGACAATTTTTTTATGTTTTTTCACGAAAATGGATAGGAGCTGAAATTCTTTTTGTGAAAACAAAATGCGGGTGCTGTTCCACTCCGCCTCGTTCTGTTCCGGATAAATCGTGAGCCCGCCCAGCTCCATTATTCTTGATTCCTGTGACAAAGAGGGCGAGTATTCACCATATGTGCGGCGCAGGACGCTTTTGATTTTGGCCACCACTACCTCTAAATGGAATGGCTTCGTGATATAATCATCGCCGCCATTTTCAATCGCCATCACCTGATTCATCTCATCGGTTCGTGCCGATATAAAGATAATCGGCGCATTGGAAATGGTACGAATTTGCCTGCACCAATAAAACCCGTCAAAAAAAGGAAGATTAATATCAAGCAGCACAAGATCCGGCTTCATTTCTATAAATTTCAATTTTATATCATTCAGCTGTTCAGCAATTTTCACTTCATATCCGTATTTTTGAAGATGACCGCCCAGCAAAGAAGCAATGCGTTCATCATCTTCCACAAGCAAAATCCGATACACGTTTATCCCCCCTTACATGTATTTCGTGATGACTTTTCTAGAAGATTCCAAAATTCATTATAGCATGTGTCGGGATCGTAAATCGGTCTTTTTCTATTCGTTATGGTAGAATAAAAAAAGGAAAAAACTTCTTGATAAGTAGGTGTCATTATGAAGAAAATCATGCTCTTTGTCACCATTACGTCAATTCTTTCAGCATGTCAGCCGAACTATACCGGGGAATACATAGAAATTGGAGATTCACTAACTGAATACGAAAAAGAGTGCTTTAAAGAGCATCAAATTCCTTATCAATATGAAAAAGGGAAACTGTATATCCCGGAAGATGCATTTGATGTAGTTATCAATACTTGTTCATAAGAAAAAGCTTGCAGTATGTCTGCAAGCTTTTCATGTTACAAAAAATAAGTATTTAATTTCTCTTCAAACTCTGAAGAGACAATATCACTTTTTTGGCTCTCTCCGCCGTTTTCCTGAATCGTCAAATGGCGGTCAGACATGACCATCCGTCCGTTCGATGTCAGCTTTGAAGCGAGCAGTGATTTGTTAAAAGGAGATTTTTCATGAGAATGAATCATGTCCTTCATGTCATCTAAATCACCGGCATCGCTCTCATCAAGGGTAAAAGCGTAACCGATTTGCCAACCTTCGCCTTTATCCATCCACAGCACATGACTGCCCTTTTCTGTCTCTTCTTCTATGATTCGGAATGACCCGACAGGTGATTGTGCCGTTTCTCCGGAAAGCGGTATCGGCTGGAGCGCCAGGTTGATGCCGAAGCCGATATCTAAGATATAATCACCTTTTTCCGCAGAAAGCAATACAGCGGCATGCGTTCCGTCTAACGCCCACTCTTCTTGATGTCCTGCATAAACCGTCCCCCGAATGAGCTTCACTTGAAACCCGGCCTCCCGCAGGACAAAATAAAGGAAACCATTTAAATCGTAGCACAGACCGCCGCGCTGTTCTTTGACCAGACGGCGCCATAGCTCTTCTTTTGTTACCTTATAATCCTCATTTGCGAGTACGGCACGATTTTCAAATGGGAAACGGTATGCCATTGCTTCGAGAAAAAGGGGGAGATCGCCGAAGCTGACATGGTCTTTCTCCCAGCCGATTTTCTGAAAGCAGTCATTTAGAAAGTCACTCATCTTTATCACCTAAACTTCTTCTTGAACATAAGCAGCCAGCTTTTCCAGCGCCTCTTGTTCGTCTTCTCCCTGGGCAATCAAGGTCACCTCAGTGCCTGTGCTTACCGCAAGGCTCATCAGTCCCATGATGCTTTTTGCGTTTACTTTTTTCCCATCCTTCTCAAGAAACACATCTGACGTAAAACGGTTTGCTTCTTGCACAAACAAAGCAGCAGGACGCGCCTGCAGTCCTGTCTTTAATCGAACTTCCACTTTCTGTTGAACCATAAGATCTCCCCTTTTCTTTACGGTTATTTTAAAGTGACGGTTTGCCCTGTCCGCAGCTGTTCCGCGATTTCATCAAGTTTTCTCAGCCTGTGATTGATCCCTGATTTGCTGATTTTTCCGCTTGTTACCATTTCCCCTAGTTCTTTCAGCGTCACTTCCTGATAATCAATCCGCAGCTGCGCGATTTCCCGAAGTTTTTCAGGAAGTGCATCAAGGCCGATCCGTTCATCGATGTATTTAATATTTTCCACCTGTCTGAGCGAAGCGCCGATCGTTTTGTTTAAGTTGGCTGTTTCACAATTAACGAGGCGATTGACCGAATTTCTCATATCCCTGACGATTCTGACATCCTCAAATCGCAGAAGCGAATTGTGGGCGCCGATTACGTTAAGAAATTCGGTAATCTTTTCAGCCTCTTTTAAATAGGTGATATAGCCTTTTTTACGTTCGAGCGTTTTGCTGTTTAACTGAAACTCATTTAACAGGTCGCATAATGAATCGTTATGCTCCTTATAAAGAGAGAAGATTTCTAAATGATACGAGGAGGTTTCCGGGTTATTGACCGAACCTCCCGCCAAAAATGCCCCTCTCATATAAGAGCGTTTGCAGCATCTCTTTTTGACCAGCTCTTCCGAAATACTTCGTTCAAACACAAAATTCTTCTCAAGTATTTTTAAATCCTCTAAAATCGCTTTTGCATTTTCGGAAAAACGCACAATATAGACGTTATTCTTTTTCAGCCGCATTTTCTTTCTGACCAGAAGCTCGACCGACACATCATATTGTTTTTTCAGCAATGTATAGATGCGGCGGGCAATCGCCGCATTTTCGGTTTGAACATCAAGTACGAGATGGCGGTTTGTAAATGATAATGCTCCATTCATCCGGATAAGAGCAGACAGCTCTGCGTTAATGCAGCAGTCTTTCACTTCCAGATTCGTTAATTCTTTTTTTGTTTCCGATGCAAATGACATATAGCCACCTCATTTCAAGGCTTCATTCTTTCAGTAAATCGACAAGAAGAGAAGCCACTTTATGTGTATCGTGACGAATTACGTCATTTTTATACGTTACGATTTGATCTCTGATGACTTCCAGCTCCATCGCTTTCAGCTCTTCGATATCAAAATCAACAGGGCGCGCCGATTCCATTTCGTACTTACGTTTGATTTCGTCAGGAATGTCTTCGCTGTTCACTAATATCGTATCAATAAAACCGCAGCCCATATGCTGATTGAGCGCTTTCACGTGATCAGCAGCGGTGTAATGAAGCGTTTCGCCGGGCTGAGTCATCACGTTGCAAATGTATACCTTTTTCGCCTGCGCCTTTATCACTTCTTCCCCGATTTTTGGGACGAGCAAATTGGGAAGAATGCTTGTATAGAGGCTTCCCGGGCCGATGATAATCAAATCCGCTTCCCTGATTACGTCTATCGTTTCCGGCAGCGGGTCAATATGTTCAGGCGTGAGAAAAACACGCTTAATGCGCTGTCCGTAAGCCGGAATCGTGGACTCGCCTGAAACCACGCGGCCGTCTTCCATCTGAGCATGCAGAACGACACTGGCATTGGCAGCCGGCAAAACTTTTCCTCTTACATTCAGCACCTTGCTCATTTCTGTGACAGCGTGAAAAAAATCACCGGTTATATTTGTCATCGCTGCCAAAATCAAATTCCCGAGAGAATGGCCTGTTAAGTCATTCCCCTTATTGAAGCGGTGCTGAAAGAGATCTTCAACAAGCGGCTCCACATCGGATAAAGCGGCAAGCACATTTCTGATGTCTCCGGGAGGCGGAATTTTCAGTTCATTCCGCAGACGGCCAGAGCTCCCCCCATCATCGGCAACTGTCACAATGGCCGTAATGTCAACTGGTTTATGCTTTAAGCCTCGAAGCAATACAGAAAGACCCGTACCCCCGCCAAAGATTGCGATTTTCGGTTTTTGTCCCATCTTATTTCCGGCTTCTCTTTTCAATGTCCCGGTGAGTAACATGAGTATAGTAATCCTTCTTGAAATAATCAGCTAAATGTTCGGCAAGTGTCACAGAGCGGTGCTGGCCCCCTGTGCAGCCGATCGCAATGACGACCTGGCTTTTTCCTTCTCTTTTGTAAGATGGAAGCATAAAGCTCAGCAGATCGATCAATTTTTCATTGAACTTCTGCGTTTCATTCCACTTCATGACGTAAGAGGAAACCTCTTCATCCTTGCCAGTCAGCGGCCGCATGCTTTCGATATAATAAGGATTCGGCAAAAATCTGACATCAAAGACGAGGTCTGCGTCAATCGGGATACCGTATTTAAAACCAAATGACATGACATTCACAGTAAATGTTTCTCCTTGGTTTGACGCAAAGTGATTTACGATTTTTTCACGCAAATCACGCGGCTTCATGTCTGACGTATCATAAATCATTTGAGAGCGGCCTTTTAATTCCTCAAGCAGTTCACGTTCCAGGCCGATGCCTTCAAGCGGAAGGCCAGTCGATGCCAGCGGATGTGAACGTCTCGTTTCTTTATATCTCGTGACGAGAATGGAATCCTTCGCGTCCAAGAATAAAATTCGCGGTGTAATCCACGGATTTTCCGCCATTTCATCCAGCGCTTCAATCATTCGGTCAAAAAATTCACGTCCTCGCAAATCCATCACAAGCGCAACCTTGCTCATTTTCGAATTTGATTCCTTCATCAGCTCTAAAAATTTCGGAAGTAATGAAGGCGGAAGATTATCGACGCAGAAATAGCCGAGATCTTCAAAGCTTTGAATGGCGACAGTTTTTCCCGCTCCCGACATTCCGGTTATAATGACAAGCTGAATATCATGTGATTCACTAACACTCATCTAACTCCCCCCTGACTTGTACTTTCTATTTAATATGCTGCGGGTCTAAACGATAACTGAGCAGCTTAAAGTCCGGTGTATACGTAAATGTACCGTGCAGCAGCCCTTGTCCCTTCATCATAAAATCAAGAATATGGCCATCTCCCGGGGCCATTGGGAGGTTTTGAATCTCCTCGACATTGTGCCACTGCAATTTGCCTTCCTCTGATTCAGATACATTTTGTCCGGTATAAGAATCAGCGACAAACGTAAACATCATCCACTCAGAAACTATCTGGTCACCTTCTTTAATGATAAAGGTAAAAACGCCTTTTAACTGAGGGTTTATGATATAGATACCAGTCTCTTCTCTGTACTCTCTGATGACGGAGTCTCTGACTGATTCCCCGCTCTCCATTTTGCCTCCCGGCGCGACCCACCAGCCGCGTCTCGGCTTTTGAAGCAGAAGGACTTTGTCATCCGTCTGAAGCACACAATTTGTCACTCTTTGCAAGTACGTTCACCTAACCTTCTCGTCCTGTCATCGTCTCTTTATTATACCGCTTCAAGATGCCTCCCACAATGAAGAGACATTGACAATCTTTCCTTCTATTTTACAGCATATTCATTTCTGAGCTCAGGTGATTTTGCTGTAACAGGCATCCGCCTTTATTTTCACACAAAAAAAGGACACGGATAACTGGAGAATCCGTGCCAAAAAAGTGTATTCATTATAAAAAGGGGGTCAATTACGTTATTAATCATAACCGAAAAGCATTACACATGTGTTACAGCGGAATTAAAACCCAGTAACGTAATATGAAACTCGTATGACAGCCTTTTTATTTTAAGGTTTTCAGCGTTTCTTGGAGCTCTTCGACATAATGCTGGACGCTTTGTGCCGCAATACTTCCGTCTCCTGTAGCTGTTACGATTTGGCGCAGTGATTTTTCGCGAATGTCTCCGGCAGCGAAAATCCCTTCAACCTTTGTTTCCATCCGGTCGTTTGTTTCGATGTAGCCCTCTTCATTCGTAATGCCCAGATTTTCAAACGGTTTAGACAGAGGAAGCATGCCGATGTAAATGAATACGCCGTCTGTTTTGAATTCACTTTCTTCACCGGTTACCGTATCGACAAGCGTTACGTTACCGACTTTGCCGTTTTCTTCATGAATTTCCTTCACAGTTTTGTTCCATAGGAAATCAATTTTTTCATTATCAAATGCTCTCGCTTGGAGAATGCTTTGCGCACGGAGTTTATCACGTCTGTGAACAATCGTTACTTTTGAAGCGAAACGTGTCAGATACACGCCTTCTTCCACCGCGGAATCTCCCCCGCCGACAACGACAAGCTCTTTGCCTTTAAAGAAAGCGCCGTCACATACTGCACAATAAGAAACACCGCGCCCGCCTAATTCTTTTTCGCCAGACACGCCTATTTTCTTATACTCCGCACCCGCGGAAATGATGACTGCACGTGCTTTATATTCTTTTGAACCGGCTTTCACCACTTTGTACTCTTTGCCGTCAACGACTTCTTTAATATCGCCATAAGCGTATTCAGCGCCAAATTTTTTCGCGTGTTCAAACATTTTGTTGGAAAGCTCAGGTCCGAGAATGCTTTCAAACCCAGGATAGTTTTCTACATCTTCCGTATTTGCCATTTGCCCGCCAGGAATTCCTCTTTCAATCATTAATGTCGATAAATTTGCTCTTGATGTGTATACAGCGGCCGTCATCCCAGCAGGACCCGCGCCGATAATAATCACGTCATATACTTTTTCTTCTGACACACTATTCACTCCTTAACACGTCTTTTTCAAGTTAGGGCGCTTCTTTATATGATAAGAGTCCCCATCTAACGTATTCCTTACCCATATCCTATAAAATCTCAGGGTGATACGCTATTTTTTTGCTCATTTTTTTCTGATCATGATTAAATGTTTTTTTTAGGGGTATATGTATTAATAAAGAAAGAGCCTTCTGTTCAAGAAGGCCCTTGTCTTATTTATTATTGAACAACACGTCTTACAACGCCTTTGAATGCATCTTTCCAATAACTATTGCTCATAGAGTCAACTGATACACCATGAGATGAATTGTCATTAAGGAAAGTACCGTTTCCTAAGTAGATTCCTACGTGACCGTTCGTTTTGTATGTGTCAAAGAAAACTAAGTCTCCGCGCTTCATTTCTGACGCGCTGACAGCTTTTCCTCTTCCAACTAACGTGTCAGTTGTTGTTCCGCCGACAGGTCCAAGGTTGACACCTGCAGAAGCGTATGCCCAGCGTACAAATGATGAGCAGTCAAAAATACGGTTGTTGATATCAGACTGAGAGCGTCCGCCGCCAAATTTGTACGGAGATCTTCCGACAATGCTTGACCCAACGCTGATCGCGCCTTCAATTCCGCCTGAGTTACTGATGACAGTGCCGCCTGAATTGCTGTTTGAACCGCTGCTCTTCTTAGAAGATGAGCCGTTAGACGAACTGTTTGATGAACCCTTAGAAGAATTGTTTGAAGAATCATCATGAGATGAGCTTGCTGTTGCTGTTTCAGTTGTAGCTGTTTGTGTCTCATCAGATGCTTTTTGCGCTTCTTCCTGCTTTTTGATCAAAGCAGCCGCTGCTTCTTGTTCTTTTTTGATGCGTGCTTGTTCTGCTTCGGTATCTGCTTTTTGGTTAGCAAGCTCAGACGCTTCTGATTTTAATTCAGAAATCGCGTCAGCCGTTTTCTTCTGGCTTGCTTTTGCTTCTTCAAACAGCTTGTCTTTATCATCAAGCTGTTTATCAAGGTCTTTTTGCATGGTTTCTAATTTAGCCAATGCAGCTTGAACTTCTTTCAGCTTGTTATTCAAATCCGCTTCAGAATCTTCAAGCTTCGCTTTATCCTGCTCTTGCTGCTTGATTAAATCTTTGTCTGCATCCACAATAGATGAAACCGCAGTCGCGCGAGAGATAAAGTCACCAAAGCTAGTTGATCCTAAAAGGACATCTATGTACCCTTGAGATCCGCCGCTTTCCTGTAAAGAACGAACGCGTTTTTTCAAGATTTCGTTGCGCTTTTCAATGCGGGCTTCTGTCTCTTTAATCTCTTTTTTCAGTTTTTTGATTTCTTCTTTTGTTTTATCGTTTTCTTCTTTTTTATCTTCGATCTTGTTGCTTGTATCAAGCGCCTTATCGTTAATGTCTTTCAGTTCTTTTTCAATCTTTGATTGATTTTGCTGAAGCTCAGTTAATTCTTTTTCCTTCGCTTCGATGCTGGAAGCAACCTCAGATTGCTTGCTTTCGATATTTTCTTTCTTTTCATCTAATGTTTCCGCCGATGCAGTTTTACTTGTAAATGGGATCAAAAAACTGCTTGTACCGATGACGGAAGCCAAACCAAGTGTCAATAAACTCTTTCTCACTTTTTATATCCTCCCTTTACTGTGAACCTGTTCTCATGTGGAATCGTATTTTAAACATCAAGTTTCGTTCCTCATACTCTACGAGGAATGATGGTTGTTTATGGTTAATTATTCTGCGCATCTCTTATTCTGGCTGTATAGCGTTTATTTCACATCATATGTAAAAAACACTAATTCCTTATGTACGAGAATCATTATACCATCAAGTTTCGACAAATTAGCGATAAATTTTATTACATTTGTGTTTCAAACAGATGTCAAGTCGTTCATCATTTGTCATTTTTCTTAAACGAGTAAAAAAACTGTCGATATTATTTTCTTAATATAATCTATCAAACCAAAAAAAGAGTCGATTCTAAGAATCAACTCTTTAAAATATTCTATTCTAGAATATCATCAATATATTTCATATATTTCGTCAATGTTGCCGGAGAGATGCCGAATCGAGCTGCTGTGTCTTTTTTCGTATCATGTTTGCCGTGCGCTTCTTTCCAAATATAACAAATCGCGGCTGCCCAGCCTTTCTCATTTTTCAACGGAGCGGCTGCGCGGATTTGCTGGATGACATGGAACACCCAACAGCTCATGACTTCTGTTTTCATCTCTTCTTTTTCAGCTTGCTCTAATAATTTGACGGTTTGATAAGCGAAAAGTGCATCCTCTGATACGTCAGCAGCCGCGGAATCTCCATTCAAGAGCAGCTGCACAAAATGATTTTCGAAAGGAGCGGTCATTCTCTTCGAGTGTATCACCGCTTCTAGATGCTCCGTTTCACCCTTTGTGCTGCTGATATAATAGGCTGCGAGACGTTGTTCTACGGATGAAGGAAGTGCTTCCCTCCGCTCAACCCAGGGAGCCGGGCGGTCCTCTCCGGGATATTGCGACTCGGCTTTTCTCCAGATCGTCTCGGCAAATTCAGTATGCCCTGTAAAATAAGCGGAGCACGAGAGCCAGTAAAAGAATGTATCGTCACCTTCAAAGCCGCTTTTATATAATGATTTGAGCCATTTATATCCGAGCTCATAGCGGCCGACAAGCGCCAAAGTAGCTCCCAGTTTGTATCGCTGTTCCAATAGCATCGGATACACATTGGAAAGCCGGTCACTCAATTCCGCCACTTTTTCGTCTTCTCTTTCATAATAGTAGAAAACGAGAAGATTGCATAAGGCGTGAAGGTTTCCTTCATTATGACTGAGCACTTGATAAGCGGTTTCCTTTGCTTTAACGATGTTGCCTGAATAGAAATAGGCGAGCGCCAGATTGTTGTATGCTGACCAAAGCTCCGGATATTCAGCTGTGATTTCCTCAAGCGCCGCCACAGCTTCAGCAAGCTGGCCGCTTTCCAAGAGGGACTTTGCCCGATCCTGTTTCACCAGCAATTCATCCTGATCATACAAAGAATCCTCAGGCCCGCCGTCTCCTAAATCTAGCAATTCAAGCAGACTATCGTTTTCTTCAGCGAATTCACCGTCCGGATCCGCATCTGAATAAGCGGCCGCTTCTTTATAAGCTTCTTGAAAGAGCCCCAGGTGGGCAAAGTTATTCGCTTTAAAGTAATGGCACTCCGGCATTTCGATCTCCAGATTTGCCATAATATAATCAAGAAGATCGTTCGACTCTTGATATTGGCCCATTTCTGAATAAATGACCGCAAGCTGCGAAAGCATCTCTGAATCCTCCGGCTCCAAATGAACCGCGCGCTGAATCAGTTTGCTTGCCCGTTTCAGATTGCGCTCTTTATACGCTTTCAAGCCTTTATGAAAAAAATATTGTCCATCTTGAAGCAGCTGGACAATTTGTGCGTGATTTTTATGTTCAGAAGTGTGTTTTCCCACAACTACCCTCCGTTTTATACAATGTTACCGTCAGTAGTATACCATAAATCATCAGCTCCTCAATAGTTCAAAAGGAAGGATCGGGAAAATCCCTCCGTTTTTTTACTGGCTGATTCGACCAAAATTTACCCGGCTTTGTTTTCTAAATCTGAATTCATTTTCAGCTGCTGTTCAGCAAAATCTTTATATAGATCATGCGAAGCCATTAATTCATGATGTGTGCCCCGGCCGGTAATTTCTCCTTTTTCAACAAACAAAAGCTGGTCCGCGTCTACAACAGTAGATAGGCGGTGAGCGATGACAATCGTTGTGCGGCCCTCCATCAGCACCTCGAGCGCCTGTTGGACTGATTTTTCAGATTGGCTGTCAAGACTTGAGGTCGCTTCATCAAGCATGAGAATGCTCGGATCTCGGAGAAGCGCTCTCGCAATCGCGATTCTTTGCCTTTGTCCGCCTGACAGCATAATGCCGCGTTCACCCACCTCTGTATCAAGCTGATTCGGAAGCTCCTTTATAAAGTTGAGCGCGTATGCCATCTCCGCGGCTTTTTCGATCTCGGCATCCGTAACATCACGTTCTAACCCGTAACAAATATTTTCTCTGATCGTTCCTGACATTAACGGGCTTTCCTGTGATACATACCCGATGTGCTCCCGCCACGATTCAAGCGAGTAAGTATCAACCGGCTCTTCCCCCAGCCGAATGGTCCCCGCAGTCGGTGAATAAAAACGTTCAAGCAGCTTAAACAGTGTTGTTTTCCCGCCGCCGCTCGGACCGACAATCGCTGTGACTTTCCCTGCTTCAATCACGGCGCTGATCTCTTTCAAGATCAGCTGATCGGGCTTATATCCAAAAGACACGCGATCAAGCTGAATAGGCAAATGTGCGTCTTCGATTTGTTTTCCTGTGACAGTATCTTCCTCTTCTTCTGCCAAAATCTCAATCATCCGTTCTGTTGCGCCGATTGATTTTTGCAGCTGTGTGAAAAACGTTGTAATCTGGCCCATCGGCATAATAATTTGAAACAAATATAAAATAAAAGCCACGAGTGCTCCGGCGGTAAGCTCGCCTGATGAGACCTGCATGCCGCCGTATCCAATGACTGCCACAAGCGCTGCCATTAATACAAGTGAGATGAGCGGACTGACAAGCGACTGAACCTTGGCTTCACGAACTCCTAGTTTAAATAATGAAGAAATCCCCAGTTTCCCCCGCCCATATTCGACAACCTCCGCATTTGAAGCCTTGACGAGTCTGATTTCCGGAAGAATTTGATTCAGCAGGCCGGTAAAACGGGCTGTTTCATCTTGCGTTTCGCGGGAAATGGTGAACATCTTCCGGCCAATCGGAATTAAGATTAGAGCGGCAAGCGGTACAACAACTAATACAAGCAGTGTCAGCTTCCAATTCATAATAAACAAGATTGTCAGTGATCCAATGACCGAAATGATGCCTGTAATAAACCCGCTAATATGGGTTGTGATCAGTTCTTTGACCACCATCGTATCATTTGTCACACGGCTGACGGTTTCTCCGGAAGCGTTTGTATCGAAATAAGGGACAGGGAGCTTAATTAATTTCTTCCATAATAAATCCCGCAGCCCAGAGATGATTTTTTGCCCATTATAGTTAAGCGCATAGGTGGCATAAGCGCTCAAAGCGGCCTGAACGAAAAAAACAAGCGCGATCAGCCCGATTTGTGTCCCTGAAAGAGCTGACATAGAAAAGCCATCGACAAGCTGCTTCGTTAGTAATGGAATGAGCAGGCTGACCAGTGTCGTTACAATACTAAGAACCAGCGCAAAAGCAAGCTTTCCATAAGAAGGATTGGTCTGCTTCACTAATGCAAAAAAGGGTTTTAATTTACTTTTCGATTTTTGTTGCTGGGTTGGCATATACTTTTTCCTCCTGTTTCAGCGTTCAGAAAGGTGAAATGTCGTATCAAAAGGATGTTTTTTACTCTTTCTCAATCATATCAATGGAGAGAGACTTTTTCAGTATATTTTTGCCATAATAAAAATAAAAATCTCCCACTCATGATTTGAATAGGAGAGGTATGGTCTTATACATCCTTAACAGGCTTCTTTTTCCTGTAAGTCAATGTCACATCCTGCTTTCGCAGGTCTTCAACTATCATTTTGTACCGATCCACTTTTGCTGTATGTTCTTCTTTTATCATTTGAAGTGCGGCTTTTTGTTTTTCACTTTTTGATTCAAGCTCTTCTTTTATTTTTTTGACAATCAATCCTTTTTGTCCTTTGATTTCTTCTTTTAGCGAAGACTCAAATTTCTTTGTCAGGCTGAGGATGTCGTTGATCGGTTGATTGAGGCTGCCTGCTTTCCCCTTCATTTCGTCCTGGGTAAGAAACATATAGGTGGTTGATACAATTTCTGTTTCACTTTCTGAAAATAAGGAAGTCACTCTTCATATTCCTCCTAAAGCTGAAAATCAAATAACTGAGAAATCATTTCTTCTTTTTCAAACAGCTTTTCAATACTCTCGCGGATGTTTTTGCTGAAATCTCTTTTTTCTGTTGCCTGTTTTTTTAATTCAGCAACAATCCCATCGTTAGCAGGGAGCGCACCTGTGTGGAACGCTTCATGAACTGAGATTTTCTCCAATTTATCAAATGTGTGACTGAAACCGGCCGCAAGCCGGAATTGAAGATCGAAGGCATAATGCGAAGGATTTTCTTCCATGTGATGAATAGCCGTGATGATCGCCTGTTTTTTGTCTATAAAGTCTTCATTGATTTCCTGGCTGTAAACCTTCTGGTACTTAGAAATCGCATCTTCCATATCTTCAACGATCCTCATACCGTTTTGATAGATTCTGACAGCAGATGAGATATTAACTTTAATCGTTTCTCCCGAGCCGCTCTTCCCTGTAAAGTAAATATCGGAGCCTTTATAGCTGAAGCCTTTTTCCTTTGATAATGCGTTCAGCATTTGCACGATGCTGTGGCCGTCGACGATGAGTTTTAACGCGTCTTTTGTTTCTGTGTCGAGTGTTTCTATAGAGGACAAAATTGACTTTACGTAATCTACTATTTCACCAACATCTTTTAAAGCGTGCGTAAATTGACCATGCTTTAGATGATCAATAAAATGTTCATACCGTGATTCTATGCCTCGCATACTCGCATTAATATTCGATAATTCTTTTTTGATCACTTTCTTTTGCGTTTCATCAATATACCCA
Source organism: Bacillus sp. RHFS10 (assembly GCF_016757475.1). Lineage (NCBI taxonomy): Bacteria > Bacillati > Bacillota > Bacilli > Caryophanales > Bacillaceae > Bacillus > Bacillus sp. RHFS10. The sequence continues at coordinate 664,025 of NZ_JAESPO010000002.1, read as the reverse complement.
TTTTCAGCTAGCTGATCTACGACCGGTCCGCTGTTTCCCAATAAGGTATGGAGAAAACCTAAAAACGCTGGCAAATTCTCTTTAATTCGGCCATACATTTGCTTAACGTCATCAAAGTTTTCATAAATGACACTCGCTTTCGCTAAAGCACCATCTGTGTACTTCACTTTATCTATCAGCTCTATGTCAATCCCGCTTGCAGCCTTTACAAAACCGTTCAAGCCGTCTTTTTTATAGTCACCCTTATATTTTTGAAGGAATTCTTGAATCGCTCTCACGTCTTCATCAGGGATCCCATCCATAATGTTTCGGATGCCTTCTACACTTGTATTTGTATCTGCCATCTTCACATCGCCGAATGTAATGAAGTCCGCCTTGCCGCTCGCACCGTACAGCGGGTCATCTTTTGAGATGCGCTGAGTGATATTTGCTGTTACGCCTTTGTCTTTGTAGTATTTTTGGATCTCTTTTTTTAGCTTTTCTGGTGGGATCTCATTAATATCTTTTAAGCGTCTAATATGAAATTTATGCATTATCGTATCTCTCAAATTTAAATCAGTTGCTAAAAGGTGATCAACGCTTATTTGAGCTCCGTTAACTCCATATACTTCATCAAATTCTCCATCAATTAATTGAACCATCACCTGATTATTATTAGCCAGTGAGTGACCCATAGCAAAGGTCTTTAAATCATTAGAGTCATTTGTTTCTTTTTTTGCATTTCTTGTAAACTCTTTTGTCGCTTGATACTGGCTGTCATCCATCCCTAAAAAGAGACCAAAAAAATTGTATGACCAGTCCTCGTTATCAGCACTGCCCTCTGAAATAATATGAAGCTGATTAATGTGTTGTTTATCGTCCTTAATATAAATAGCTGTACCATCATATCCGGACTCTCTAATTGATGTATCTACTTTTGAATTTTTTTTAATAAGTTCATTAGATGTGTATATTTCCACATTTTTTGGAAGATCTTTATGTGTTTCTTCTTTGTATATTCGGCGCACATCGGCTTCAAAATCTGTTTTAGCTTTCTTTATTTCACTTTCTTTATCAGAAGCAAATCTTTCTTTATAATCGTACTCTAAGTTAATTAAACGCAGTTTTACATTTTCATTTTCAAATATATTCTTATGTTCCATTTCTTCTATTTCTCCTTTTTAACTTTTAAAAAGGTAATAGAGTCTATTATTTTTTGAACTTTTTTTCTGGCATCTTCTTCTTTTAGTGAACAAGACTCTTTATCTTTATAGCAGGCAAATCGAAAAGAATACTCTATCCCCAGATAATCCTCTTTTGTCGATTTAACATAACCAAAAAATCTATAAGAAAAATTATTCTTTCCCTCTACATCATCAAAAACACTTTTCTTTTGAGCAGAATATACAATTTTGTCAGATAGCTCTCTTTCTTCGTATTTTCCTTTATAACTATTTCTACCGCTTACAATATCCAGCATTGTATCCTTGTCATTTGCAAAACTTTTGTCTTGATGATAATCCAGTTGACCATCATATTGAATGTCAGTTTTTTTATTAAAACTATCAAATACTATTGTTTCTTCATTTTCTCCTGTACTCGAAAGATCAGGTGCGTACTCCCCATCCTCCGGAAACAACATCCTAAATCCTTTCAGCTTTGACTCAAGCAAATAATACCCTGGCTCCTCTTCTTTCGTTGACACCATGTACTCTCTCGTTTTTTCGTCCTGAAATGCCGGAACTTGCGGCAAGTCTTTTGGATCCATGTCTTTTGGTTTTACGACTTCCGTTTTATTATCATTTGTGCTGTTTTTTTCATTGTCGTTCATACTGCATCCTCCTGTCAGAGCAAGTAATAAGCTAAAACAAATAAATAGGATCTTTTTCATTACGAACCTCCACGGATTTTTAAGCTGATTTATCAAAATCATACTAATGACCCTGTCAAAAAGTGATTATTTTATCCTTGTTCATGTTACAACATGGAATAAATTTGATAAATAGGGAATTGGACTTGGTTTACACTAATAAACATAAGGGAGGACTTAAGAAATAGGCTAAATAACTCACATACCAAAAGACCACTGTTTTCCCTCGGCAATCTTAGACAGTCATTACTGTCCTTTTTTCAAAAACATCTTTGAGATAAACAAACCTTTGACCACTAACAGGATCACAAAACAATCACAATGGAACAGCCACGACAAAACTGTTTTAGCCCCTTTTGTAGTTACCCTAATACTATCGAAAAAAGTTTCGGGTAGGTGAACACGCGCATATCGGGAATCTTCAACTATCTTCTAATATTTAATACATCAGTGTTTGTATTTTTTTACACATCGCAAAAGATAACAGAGTTTAATATTTTTCTAACCTTTTCTTCATTGTCTTTTGAATTTTGTTTACAGGCCTGAGCATTTGCAGAACAGCTAAACATAAAAGAGTATTCCATCCCTAAATAATCTTGTTTTTTTGATTTTATATAACCAAGATAGATATAAGATGGTTTTTCTTCGTTGTCAAAGTTTTCTTGTTTTAAAGCAAAATAAATATCCTTATCCTTTGCTTCTAATTTTTCAAAATTACCTTTGTATTCACTTTTACCGCTAACGATATCCAACATAGTCTCCGGATCGTTTATAAATGATTCATTTTGATAAAACTTTACTGAAGCATTCATTACTATATTCGTTTCTTTATTCATACTGTCAAAAAATAGTGACTCGTTTTTCTTTGAAGTTTCAGAGTCTGAGTACTCCCCATCCTCCGGAAACCACATCCTAAACCCTTTCAGCTTAGATTCAAGCAAATAATACCCGGGCTTCTCTTCTTTCGTTGACACCATGTACTCTCTCGTTTTTTCGTCCTGAAACGCAGGAACTTGGGGCAAGTCTTTTGGATCCATGTCTTTTGGTTTTACGGCTTCTGTTTTATTGTCATTTGCCGTATTTTTATCATTGTCATTTATACTGCATCCGCCTGTCAGGGCAAGTAATAAGCTGATGCAAATCAAGATGATTCTTTTCATGACGAACCTCCATGGGTTTTCGGCTAATTTACCTAAATCATTTTATGACCTTATTACAAAGTGATTTTTATTCTTAATTTTACATTCTCATCTTCCAATATATTTTTGTTTTTCGTGTTATTTCTCCTGTTAATGATTTAAAAAGGTGATGGATTTTACGTGCTTTTTAACCTTATCTCCTAAATTGTCTTTATCTAACGTACAAGGCTTCTCATTATTTGGACATCTAAACATAAACGAAAATACGATACCTGCTTGTTTTTTCTCGGGTGACTTGATATAGCCGAAATATCTGTATGAAAAGCTGTATTTATTTTTATCGTTTTGAAAATGATTTTTCTTATGAGCAATATAAATATCTTTATCTTCGTTCTTTAGCTTTTCAAAACTGCCTTTATAACCATTTTCACTACTAACTTGATCTAACATTGTCTCAGGATTGTTAATAAAAGATGTTCCTTGATAATATTCTATATGCGCATTTAGCATTTTATTTTTTGTTTCATCATAACTATCAAATGGAATGATTTCTTCGTTTTCATCACGGCTAGACAAATAGCTTGAGAACTCCGCATCCTCCGGAAACAACATCCTAAACCCTTTCAACTTAGACTCCAGCAAATAATACCCCGGCTCTTCTTCTTTTGTTGACACCATGTACTCTCTCGTTTTCTCGTCCTGAAACGCAGGAACTTGCGGCAGGTCTTTTGGATCCATGTCTTTTGGTTTTACGGCTTCTGTTTTATTGTCAATTGTACTGTTTTTTTCATAGTCGTTTATACTGCAACCGCCTGTCAGGGCAAATAATAAGCTGATGCTGATCAAGATGGTTTTTTTCATGACGAACCTCCGCAGATTTTCGTTGTTTACCCGAATAATACAATCACCTTATTGGGTTTCTATCATTTCCTTGCATTCATTGAGGCAAACTGTTGTTAATAGTCATATTCTAAATCAATTATCCGTAACTTTACGCCCTCATCCTCATTTCATCTTATTTGTCCTTTTTATCTATTAAAAAGCTGATAGAATGTATTAATTTCTCAACTTTATTTTTAGCCTTTTCTTCTTCTAGGGAGCATGGTCGATTTTCATTTTTGCATCCGAAAGTAAAGGCGTATTCAACTCCTAGGTTATCTTCTTCTAGAGATTTCACATATCCAAAGTAACTGTATGAATCATTATATTTTCTATCAATATTTTCAAAGATGTCTTTTTTCTTACCAAAATAGATATCCGTGTTCTTGTTACTACTTTTCTTGTATTCACCTTTATAATCATTTTTTCCACTTACAATATCTAGCATTGTTTCAGGTTCATTCACAAAACTTTCTTCTTTGTAATATGTTACATGACCATCAAACATTACATTGGTGTCTTTCTCATAACTATTAAATCCAATACTTTCTTTATTTTTCCCAGTCAACGAGGATCTTCTTGATAGATATTTCGCATCCTCCGGAAACAACATCCTAAACCCTTTCAGCTTAGACTCCAGCAAATAATACCCCGGCTCCTCTTCTTTCGTTGACACCATGTACTCTCTCGTTTTCTCGTCCTGAAACGCGGGAACTTGCGGCAGGTCTTTTGGATCCATGTCTTTTGGTTTTACGGCTTTTGTTTTATAGTCCTCTGTGCTGTTGGTTTCATTGTCGTTCGTACTGCATCCGCCTGTTAGGGCTAGTAATAAGCTGAAGCTGATCAAGATGATTTTTTTCATGACGAACCTCCATATAGTTAACTGATAGAATCAAACGAACAAAAAACCGCCGAGTTCTCTCGGCAGTCTTGGCCAGGCATTATGGTTTCTCTTTTTTCGAATAAAATATTCTGGAGATAAACAGTCCAATGACCCCTAACAAGATGAATAAGACCGCTCTCCAAACAATATCAATCGAAGCAGAATCTATTAAAATCATTTTGGCCAGTGTAATGAATAAAAATATCAGCCCGATTCGGTTCCATGTCTTGTCTTTGGTTGCGTAATAAACAGCGTACATCACGATGACAAATATAAACCAAGACAGAGATACCCCGACATTACTGGATAGGCCGTCAATCTTAGCCGTCATCCAAATGGATAATTTGCTGAAGAATACAAGCATCAGGAATGAAACGGTGTATGAAACAACAATCTTGACTTGTTTATATTGTATTTTTTTCGAATACAGATAGGCGGCAAAAAGTGAGCTGATCAGCAGCAGCCAAGAGACAATGCTGAGAATGTGTAATGAGCGTGCCGGGTATTGCATGAGGCCGCACGATGCCTGTAGTACTACAATCGCCCCGGCAATGCCGATCAGCCAGCTTTTTTTGCGGTATGACACGTAACACATCATGATTCCTTGTAACGTGAATATGATGTACAGCAAAATCTCATTTTCATCTAATACATCCGCTGCTAATATATTGAAATAAATCATAGAAGTGAGAAAAAACGTATGTTTGATTTCGGCAAATTCTTTTCTTTTCCATAAGCTTAACAACAGGTACAACACAAAAGCAGCAGTATAAAAGGCGTATAACGCCGTATCGTTTTTTAGATACAGGACTAACCCTGTGATGAAAACGACAAAAGCTCCGATTGAAACGGCTGTGAGATAGACGGCTTTTTTAAATGGGCTGTGCGATCGTAAAGCCGAGAAGATCATGATCGCCTGCTGCATCGTAAATACAGCAAGTGTCCAAACCGATACCTGTGCATCGGTAAATGATAAGAAAGCAAAAATCGCTAATATGAACGCATAGTTTGCTATATTCCATGCCACACTGTACTTTTGTTTGACTGTCTCATACATTAAGCCTGAGAAAACCAATGACTCATATATATAAAAGATGTATTCGTTTCCTTGTTCCCCGCCAAATAAAAACGGATACAGGTAAACACCTGCGCCGATAATCGCAATTAGTGTTTGTGACCGATATTTTCTTGATATGTACACACCGCCCGCAACGCCTGCAGCAAGAAGGATCACTGTAAGCGGGGTCGGGATAATCTCGTATAGCATGTTCCCCGCAAATAAGGAAACGATGTAGACAATATTACTGCCCGCCAATAATGAAACGCCCAGCACACTGGCATTTTTCTTATATTGCCTGCTGCCGAGAACATATAGCACAATGGAGACCATGAGTCCTGCCGCCACCCTCATATATGTATTGATCCAACCTTTTTCAGCAGCCGCTGTAAACGCCCAAATCATACCAAGAAGAAAAACAAAAATAAAGATTTTTGGAAGCCAATTTCCTGCCATGTTTTCTAAAGTTCGTTTCTCTTCCTTTGACGGAGCCGGTGCCTGTTTTGGCACTTCGGTTTCTTTGCTGATTTTTGAATGCTCTTCCGTTTTGACTATAGTTTGTTCCTGCGCGCCTGCCATGAGATATGCGATCTCTTTTTTGACATTGGCCAGTTCTTGTTCCAAACGTCCAACTCTTTTGTTCAGTTCATCAATTTTATCGTTCACCATTCTCTCCCCATTTTCGAATTTACTTGCTTTTTCATGATATGCCTTTTTTTACTCTCCTTACCAGTTTCCACAAAATCATGCTAAAGACCTGCTATCCAACAGGGATTTTCATCCTTAGTTATGTTACATCATGGAAAATTTTCGATGAATAGGGAATTCGATTGGTTTTTTTATGTAATTTTTATGTGAACATTGCTTTTTTTCATTTCATTTACTGGAACACGACAAATGGATCAGGCGAAAAGATGCATAAAAAAGGAGCTGCCATATGTACAGCTCCAATCCTCTTACTTGTCAGAATGTCGTTTTTTCAAAACGTCAAGCACATCATCCAGCGGCAGAGCTTGTTCTCTGAGCAGGACAAGCAGGTGATACAGCAGGTCTGCCGCTTCCCATTTGAGTTCCTCGCGGTCTTGGTTTTTCGCGGCAATGATCACTTCGGATGCTTCTTCACCGACTTTTTTCAAAATCTTATCGACACCTTCACGGAAAAGATAAGTGGTGTAAGCTCCTTCAGGCATTTCCGCTTGGCGTTCCGCGATCACGCGCTCCAGCTCGTTCATGATGTCAAATCGGCCCGCAGCCTGCTCTTCTGTTTGTTCCTTTGTAAAACAGCTGTAGCTGCCAGTGTGGCATGCCGGACCTGACGGCTCTACGAGTACGATCAACGCGTCTTGGTCACAGTCATACCGGATGCCCTTAACGGCTTGCGTGTTGCCTGAGGTTTCTCCTTTATGCCATAACTCTTGGCGCGAGCGGCTGTAGAACCATGTTTCTTTCGTTTCCAATGTTTTTTCGTATGATTCCTTGTTCATATAGGCAAGTGTTAGCACTTCTTTGCTTGCCGCATCCTGCACGATGGCGGGAATTAATCCATTCTCGTTAAAACGCAGTTCATCTGCCTGTTTCATCTCACATTCACCCCGTGCTCTTTCAAGTATGATTTCACTTCTTTAATCGACGTTTCTTTATAATGAAAAATAGAAGCGGCCAGCGCGGCGTCGGCTTCTCCTTTTGTAAAAGCCTCAAGCATATGCTGCGCGTTTCCCGCTCCTCCCGAGGCGATAACAGGTACGGGAACAGCTTCAGAAACTAGCTTTGTCAGCCTGTGGTCAAAACCTTTTTTCTCACCGTCAGAGTCCATGCTTGTCAGCAATATTTCTCCTGCTCCGCGTTTGACGCCTTCTTTTGCCCATGCGGTGACTTCCCAGTCTGTTTTCTTTCTGCCGCCGTGCGTGTAGACCTTATATGCGGCAGATTCCTGGTCATACTTGGCATCAATGGCAAGTACGATGCATTGAGAACCGAAAAACTCGGCTCCTTCTGTAATCAGCTCAGGGCGGAGAACAGCTGCCGTGTTCACTGAAACTTTATCCGCGCCGGCACGCAGAATCGTTTTCATATCGCTGAGCTGATTGATGCCGCCGCCGACTGTAAACGGAATCGCAAGCTTCGCGGCAACCTGCTCCACAACGTCAACCATCGTTTTTCGGCCTTCGTACGAGGCGGAGATATCAAGAAAAACCAGTTCATCCGCGCCTTCCTGGTCGTACACTTCCGCCAGTTCAACAGGGTCACCGGCATCCTTTAATTCGAGAAATTGAATTCCTTTGACAACGCGTCCTTCTTTGACATCAAGACATGGAATAATCCGTTTTGTGATCATTTGCGTTTCACCCTTTCAAGCGCCTCGCTCAGTGTAAACTGATTGGTATATAGCGCTTTTCCGATGATCGCTCCAGAAACGCCATCCGCCTGATAGCGGGCGAGGGCTTCGAGATCCTCCACCGAGCTGACGCCGCCGGAAGCAATCACAGATTTCCCCGTTTCCTTTGCAAGCTCGACCGTGCTTGCAATATTAGGGCCTGACAGCATTCCGTCTGTCGAGATGTCTGTAAAAATAAAGACCTCCGCTCCTTCATTGGCAAGCTCTTTGCCGAGTTCAGTTGCTCTAAGGCTTGATGTTTCCAGCCATCCTTCAGTTGAAACAAAACCGTTTCTCGCGTCCAGGCCGATTGCAATTTTTCCCCCATATTGTTTCAGCATTTTTTTGACAAACGGGGGGTTAGAAACAGCTGAGCTTCCGAGGATCACCCGATCGACTCCTGCCGATAAGTATTCATAGACGTCACTTTCGGAACGGATCCCGCCGCCGATTTCCACCTTCAGCTCTAGCTTTTGCGCAATTTCGATCACGTGGCGGTGATTTACTCTTTTTCCTTCTTTGGCACCATCAAGATCAACAAGATGGATCCATTCGGCACCCTCACGCGCAAATAACGCGGCCATGTCGTACGGTGAATCGCCGTATATCGTTTCCTGACTATAATCTCCTTGAACAAGACGGACACATTTGCCGTTTCTCATATCAATTGCCGGATATAATGTAAAAGCACTCATTTTTTCACCTTCTGTTCTGCTGCCATTTTCGTGAATTGGGTTAAGATAGACATTCCGACCGTGCTGCTTTTTTCCGGATGAAATTGGGCGCCGAAGACATTTCCTTTTCCGACGACAGCAGGCACTCGCACACTATAATCAGCGCTTGCCAGAAGCGCATCCTCCTCCATCCCGTCAATGTAATACGAATGCACAAAATAAGCGTAGCCTTCTTCTGTTTCAGCCAGCAGCGGAGATTCAGTATGAAAGGAAAGGCGATTCCAGCCCATATGCGGAACCTTCAGCTTGTTTCCTTCCTCATCTTCTGCTTTCAGCCTGACTGCTTTTCCTTTTAACAGCCCAAGGCCTGACGCGGTGCCGTTTTCTTCGCTTTCATCAAATAAAAGCTGCATGCCGAGGCAGATCCCGAGCAGCAATCGCCCCTCTGAGACCATATCATGAATCAATTGATCAAGCTTCGCGTTGCGCAAATTGTCCATCGCGTCTCCAAATGAACCGACGCCCGGCAAAATAAAGGCATCAACTTCTTTCAGCTCCTCCGGCTTTTCAGAAACAAAGTACGGGACGCCGACGCGCTCAAGCGCCTTTGAGACACTGTATAAATTGCCCATTCCGTAATCTATTACGCCGATCATTTACAGCATCCCTTTCGTTGATGGGATTCCTTTAACACGCGGATCGATCATTGTCGCTTCATCAAGCGCACGTCCAAGCGCTTTAAAAACGGCTTCTATCATGTGGTGGGTGTTTGTCCCGTAATGAACGATGACGTGCAGGTTCATCCGAGCTTCAAGCGCCAGCTTCCACAAAAATTCATGTACAAGCTCCGTATCGAATGTTCCGACTTTAGCCGCAGGGAAATCCGCGCGCATTTCCAAGTGCGGCCGGTTGCTTAAATCGATGACGACTTGGGCAAGCGCCTCATCCATCGGCACAAACGCCGATCCGTAGCGTTTGATTCCTTTTTTATCGCCCAAGGCTTCGAGCAGCGCCTGCCCTAGACAGATGCCGATATCTTCAGTCGTGTGGTGATCATCTATATCAACATCGCCTTTTGCGTGAATGGAGAGATCGAATTGCCCGTGTTTCGTGAATAAATCCAGCATATGCGTCATAAACGGCACGTCTGTTTTGATATCAGCTTTTCCCTCGCCGTCTATTGCAAATGCCAGCTCAATATCTGTTTCGTTTGTTTTTCTGGCGCGTTCCGCTTTTCTCATTTTGAATTCCTCCGTTCTCTCGCTTCGATTGATCTGGCATGGGCGTCTAACCCTTCAAGTCTGGCAAAAGCCGCGATGCTTTCGGCATATTCTTCAAAGGCTGTTTGACTGTAAGAAATAATGCTCGATTTCTTTTGAAAATCCGTTACGTTTAATGGACTTGAAAATCTGGCTGTTCCGTTTGTCGGAAGCACATGGTTCGGCCCGGCAAAATAATCTCCGACAGGCTCAGGGCTGTATCTGCCTAAGAAGATCGCACCCGCATGTTTGATGCTGCCAAGCAGAGCTTCGGGAGACTGTGTGATAATTTCTAAATGCTCCGGTGCGAGCGTATTGACAGTATCAATCGCTTCATCCATTGTTTCCGCCACATAGATACAACCGTAATCGTTCACTGAAGCTTCCGCTATTTCTCTTCGCGGCAAGGTTTTCAGCTGCTCGTTCACCTCTGCTGAAACCGCCTCGGCCAGCGCCACGGAATCTGTGACACACACACATGAGCTGAGTTTATCGTGTTCCGCCTGTGACAGAAGATCGGCTGCGATTTCGCTCGGAATCGCAGTTTCATCAGCCAGCACGACGATTTCACTCGGTCCGGCAATCATGTCAATATCGACATCACCGAACACCTCTCGTTTGGCAAGCGCGACATAAATATTTCCCGGACCTGTGATTTTATCCACCGGCTCAATTGTCTCTGTTCCGTACGCCAGCGCCGCAATCGCCTGAGCGCCGCCCATTTTGTAAATGTCTTTTATCCCTAGCTCGGCAGCAGCGACTAAAACCCCTGAAGACAGCCGCCCGTCTTTCCCCGGAGGCGTCACAAGAACGATTCTTTCCACACCGGCTGTCAGCGCCGGAATGACATTCATCAAAACAGATGAAGGATATGCCGCTGTCCCCCCCGGCACATATACGCCCGCGGAATCTAACGCCGTCACTTTCTGCCCCAGCATTGTGCCATCCTTTCTGTGATAAAACCAGGAGGATTGCAGCTGTCTTTCGTGATATTCCTTTATATTTTCAATTGCCTGCCTCATCACCTGAAGCAGCTGTGAATCCAGCAAGGTGTATGCTTCCTCAATTTCTTCTTTTGTGACCAGCGGGCTGTCTATTTCGATGCCGTCAAATCTCGCCGTGTAGCTGCGGACCGCCTGATCACCGTTTGCTTTGACATCTTCAATAATGGATCGAACCGCTTTTCTTTGCTCTTCCGTTCCGGCATCTATGGACCGTTTGAGAGAAAGCCGTTCTGTGCCGCTGATGGATTTGATCTTCATTTTGCCGTTTCTCCTTCCACAACAAGGGATAAGCGGGATGCCATTTCGTCTATCACATCGTCTTTCATGCGATAGCTTACCGGATTCACGATAAAGCGGGAAGTAATGTCACAAATGTGCTCCGTTTCAACAAGCCCGTTTTCTTTCAGCGTCTGCCCTGTGGAAACGATATCCACAATCCGGTCTGCGAGCCCAATGAGCGGGGCCAACTCAATTGAACCGTTGAGCTTGATGATCTCGACTTGTTCTCCCTGCTCTCTAAAATAGCTGGAAGCCACATTCGGATACTTTGTCGCGATTCTCGGGGCTACGCCGCTCCAGTCTGTATTCGGAAGTCCGGCGACCGCTAAGTGGCATTTGCTGATCTTCAAATCCAGCACCTCATACACATCGCGTTCCTCCTCCAGCATGACATCCTTGCCCGCAATTCCGACATCGGCCACGCCATGCTCCACATATGTGGTCACGTCCATCGGCTTAGCTAATATAAAACGGAGATTTTCCTCCGGCACATCGATGATCAGTTTTCTTGAATCTTCAAACTCCTCAGGGAGCTTATAGCCCGCCTGACGAAGCAGCCCTGCCGCTTCTTCAAATATCCGGCCCTTCGGCATCGCCATTGTGAGTAACTTACCCATTTTGCTCTTCCTTTCTGGCACCGATAAAATAGGTGACGTGTGCAAAAGATTTTGTCATCTGATCGATATTTTCGATTCCCGATAAATCCTGAAGAACCACTTTGTTCCCTTTCATCCGTTCTTCATTCGCATAAGCGATGGCTTGTGCCCGCTGCTCTTTGCTGAAAATAACAGCGTCTATTTCACAAGCTTCGTCTTTCATATGGAGCGCTTCAATCAGCCGGTCGACCCGAAGCCCGAAGCCTGTCGCCGGCGCGGGTGAATCAAAATAGCCGAAGAGCTTGTTATAACGGCCCCCGCTTCCAATGACAAAGCCGACATTTTCGGCGTACACTTCAAATAAAATCCCCGTGTAATAGCTCATGTGGCTGACCATATTCAGATCCAGACGGACATTTTCCGTACATCCATAATCCTCAAGAATGTCCCACAGCGCCTTCAGCTCATCAACAACGCTTTTTCCTTGCGCGGAATCGACGATTTCCTCAGCACGTCCGCATACTTCTATGCCGCCCCTCAACTCAAGAAGCTCAAGCAGCCTGCTTTTATCAATGGAGGAAAGCGGGAGAGACTTGACATGTTCTCTGTAGCCGACGTAGTTCTTCTCATACAAAAACCTCCGCAGCACATCGGCACGTTCAACGTTTCCGAGCACCTCAACAAACAAAGCATCCGCAATGCCGGCATGGCCGATGGCAATTTTAAAGGAAGCCAGCCCCGCGCTCTTTAAGGCGCCGACGACTAAGGCAATGACCTCCGCATCCGCGCTTGTCGTGCCGTCACCGATTAATTCCACTCCGACCTGCTCGAATTCGGCGGGACGTCCGCCTTCGCGTTCCTGAGCCCTGAAGACATTTGCCGCATAGCCGACTCTGAGCGGATGATCGTGTTTCAGAAGCTTGGATGCCGCCACCCTTGCAATGGGCCCTGTCATATCCGGGCGAAGCACCAATGTTTTGCCGTCCTGATCAAGAAGCTTGAACAGCTGCTGCTCTTCAATCGCTGACTGCACACCAACGGTATCGTAAAACTCCAATGTCGGTGTTTCCATAAATCGGTATCCCCATTTATCTATCAAATCGGTTAACGATTGTCTCACCTTTTTTTTCGTTTCGTATAAACCGGGCAGTGTATCTCTCATGCCGTGCGGTTTTTCAAACATAAACATCAACCCGTGCACCTCCGTTGCCATCGTTTGAAGGAAAATTCCGAATCCTTTAGTTCGCTAATATGATAATATGTTAGCAGATGAAAGAGTGAAAATCAATGCTTAACTTTAGTCAGGATATGTTATCTCAGTTGTCCTCCTCCTAATTATGAAAAAATCATGAACAAATCATTAAAGGTGCATCATATCTCAAATTCTTATGGTTGGCATGCTATAATACAAATCAAATAGAGAACAAGGAGATAAAGATGAAAACACTGCGAACTCTATGTGTCATGATTATTCTTTCAGGCGTCGTTTTTTTCGGACTTAAGATATATGCAAAAGATATAGATATCCCTTTTTTCAATAGCGATAAAAGAGAGGCTGAAAAAGAATCAACAGCCGCAAACAGCACAAACGAGCTGAAAGGAAGCGCAAAACCGCTGGATGTCGTCCTTTACAATCAGATGGACGCACCTCGGCTCTATAACGGCTGTGAAGTAACAAGTCTTGCGATGGTGCTGAATTACGCGGGATACAACGTGACAAAAAACACACTGGCAAACCAGCTTGCCACAGTGCCTTTGACGTACAGCAGCGGATTAAAAGGGGATCCGAATGATGGGTTTGTCGGGGATATGGCGAATGGCCCGGGTCTCGGTGTCTATCACGGACCGATCTATCAATTGGCGAAAACCTATGCCGGAGACAAAGTGTCTGACCTGACTGGAAAAAACATTTCTTCTGTTTATGAACAGCTTGAGAAAGGCAATCCTGTTTGGGTCATTACAACTGCCAACTTTACGCCAGTTGACAACATGCAGACGTGGAAAACGCCAAACGGAACGATCGATATCACGTACAGTGTACACAGTGTCGCCGTTACGGGATATGATGAAAAATACGTGTATCTCAATGATCCTTATGGCTATAAAAACAGAAAAACCGACAGAACCAGTTTCGAAAAAGCGTGGGAACAAATGGGCAGCCAGGCCATCGTTATTCAAAAGTAAACAGCTGGTACCTCCCGCCTTCCCAGTGCCTATGTTCTATCTTGAGCAAATACGACAATATTCATGTTTTTTTTTCAATCGGTCATATCGATTCATTTTCCATTTATCATCCAAAATTGTCTTTACTTTCAGGCTGTCTGTTTTTATGATTAAAGCAGATTCAGCCTTGCCCCGATCTATGTGAGAGAAGCCGGAGCAAGACGCTGAGGCTTCTCTTACAAAAATCATAGATATCCGGGGAGGATTTTATCTTTGAAAAAAATCGTGTCTATCCTATTTATGTTCAGTTTGGTTATCGGTTTCAGCCAGTTTCAAACATCAACTGCTTTCGCAGCTGACAAAGTGGTTCACGAAACAATTATCGTACCCAAAAATACAACATATGACGGGAAGGGACAGCGGTTTGCAGCAGGGAAAGAATTAGGTGACGGAAGCCAGTCCGAAAACCAAAAACCTGTTTTTCGTGTAGAGGATGGCGCAACTCTAAAAAACGTGGTGCTCGGCGCACCTGCTGCTGATGGCGTGCACACTTATGGAAACGTTAACATTCAGAATGTGAAGTGGGAAGATGTTGGGGAGGATGCGTTAACAGTAAAGAAGGAAGGAAAAGTGACCATCGATGGCGGCTCTGCCCAAAAAGCGTCTGATAAAATTTTTCAGATCAATAAAGCCAGCACATTTACAGTGAAAAATTTCACGGCGGACAATGGCGGTAAATTCATAAGACAGCTTGGCGGTTCAACCTTCCACGTTGATGTGATCATCGACAAGTGCACCATCACGAATATGAAAGAAGCGATATTCCGGACCGACAGCAAAACAAGTACGGTCGGAATGACAAATACACGCTACTCCAATGTCGGCCAGAAATGGATTGGCGTTCAGCATATTTATGAAAATAACAATACTCAATTTTAATATAAAAAAGTCCGCTGATGTTTATTCAGCGGGCCTTTTCAATCTTTCTTTCATTTCTTCCTTCGTATAGATGATCCGCATCGGGTTTCCGCCGACAAATGCGCCGGCAGGCACATCCTTATGGACAAGCGTTCCGGCGGACACAACTGCGCCATCCCCTATTTCCACCCCGGGCAAAATGGTCGTGTTGGCACCGATCATCACTTCGTCTCCGATCAGGACTTTGCCGGTCCGGTATTCCTGAATCAAATATTCATGGGCCAAAATGGTCGTATTGTACCCGATGATTGAATTTGCTCCTACTGAGATCTTTTCCGGAAACATAATATCCGGCATCACCATCAGGGCAAAGGATGTCTGCTTCCCAACCTTCATCCGCAGAAACGTACGGTACAGCCAGTTTTTCATCCCTATAAACGGTGTATATCTCGCCATTTGAATGACAATGAAATTTTTGACAACTTTTAAAAAAGGCACCGTTTGATAGACATGCCATAGTGAGTTAGCCCCTGAGACCGGATGACGATCTGTTTTTCTCACAGATTAATTCACTCCAACGATTTGTAATAGATCACTCATTTTCTCAAGCATATAATCTGGCTCATGCTTCGCCAGCATTTCCGGCCCTTTAATCGTCCATGCGACTCCGGCCGTTTTTGTTCCGGCGTTTTTCCCCGACAGCACATCGTGGTAATTATCTCCGACCATAATGGCTTCCGCAGGCTCGCTTCCAAGCTGTTTCAGCGCTAACAGAACCGGCTCGGGATCAGGCTTTGCATTTGTCACATCATCGAGGGTGACGACCGTTTCAAAGAACTCGCCGATTCCCGTCAGCTTGAGGCCCATATTGACAGTATCTCTTAATTTCGTTGTTACAATCCCTAATCTAAACCCGGCTTTTTTCAATGCATCCAGGGTTTCATACACGGTTTCATATTCAGTCACAAGTGAATCATGCATGTCATGATTGTACGCTCTGTACATGGCGATCATATCATCGCATTTATCAGCGTCCATCGAAGAGAATGTGTCAAAAAGAGACGGTCCGATAAACGCGAGCACATCTTCTCGTTTATACTTGCTCGGGTAATAATGCTCCAGTGTATGTAAAAAGGACGCGATAATTAATTCATTCGTATTAATTAGAGTTCCGTCTAAATCAAATAGAATCGTCGTTACTTGTTTGTGACTCATATTGCTTCCTTTCCAACCGCTGAGGGTTTCCATTTTTTCCATGTGCGCGCAATGACAATTGTCAGCAGCACTGCTGTAGTGACACGTATCAGAAGAAGAGGCCAAACCGGTATGCCGAGCGGAATAAAGACGAGCGTATCTTCCACGACCGCGTGGCAGGCGACGAGAAAAATAAATGCCAATGTCATATCCCGTCTGCTCACGCCGTCATCCTCGACAGCTTTGATCATGACACCCGCTCCGTAGGCCAGACCGATCGTCAGTCCCGCCACCATCGTCATGGACGTATTTTTATTCATGCCAAGCAGCTGCGTAAACGGAGACAGCCACCTCGAAAACCGATGCAGCCAGCCTAAATCTCTTAAAAACTGAATGATGATCATCAGCGGGATCACAATGGCCGCCAGTTGCAAAACACCAAGTCCGGCTTTCATTAAAGCCTCGGCCAGCATTGCCAGCCAGCCGTCAGGCGCCGTGCTCTTCGCAGCGATAAAACCGTACTGCGCCGTTTCCTGTCCGCCATGCCAAATGAGATTGATGACAATTGCTGACACAGCGGCCAAACCGATGCGCACCGCCAAAATGACGCCAATTCTGATGCCAACCTTTGCGGCGACTGTCGATTCGATAATCAAGTTATGACAGAATGAAAGCATCACAGCTAAAATAAAGACTTCCTTCACAGATAAATCCAATGGTAAAATCCCGGCAATTCCAGCATACAGATTCAGTATATTCCCCAGCACAAGCGGAATGGCCGCTTCACCAGAAAGCCCGAACAGGCCCATAACCGGTGTGATCAGCCGTACCAGCCAATCCATGACAGGCGTATGCTGAAGCAATGTAACCAGTAGTGTTACCGGGAAAATGACTTTACCGAGTGTCCATGTTGTTTGAAGACCTGCCGCTAGACCGGCCAGAAAGATCTTCTTCATCCCTCATCCCCCTTTGTTGGCGTCTACTCCGTGTACCGCTCCTTCGAGTATCCTTTGACACGTCTGAAAATGATGGCTGCCACAGCCAAAACAATCAATACGATTGAAATCACCTGAGCGATGCGAAGCGCATCAGTCAGCATTAAGCTGTCCGTCCGCATTCCTTCAATAAAGTATCTTCCGATTGAATACCAGATGATATAGATCAAGAACATCTCGCCTCTCCGCAAGTTGGCTTTGCGCAGGAACAGCAAAACAATGACGCCGACAAAGCTCCATAGTGATTCATATAAAAAAGTAGGGTGATAATATTGTCCGTCGATGTACATTTGATTGATGATAAAGTCAGGCAGATGCAGGCTTTCCAAAAAGGCTCTGCTGACTGCCTCGCCGTGTGCTTCCTGATTCATGAAGTTTCCCCAGCGGCCGATCGCCTGTCCGAGTAAAATGCTTGGCGCGGCAATATCCGCAAGCTTCCAGAACGAAAGGTTTTTTACTCTTGAAAACACATAACCTGTTAAAATGGCCCCGATTAACCCGCCGTGAATGGCAATGCCGCCCTTCCAAATCTTAATGATTTCTCCCGGATGCGCCGCATAATAATCCCATTCAAATGCAACGTAATAAATTCGGGCACAAATAATCGCAATCGGAATGGCAAACAGGACAAGATCGATAAACGTATCTTTCTGCAGCCCCAGTTTCTCACTTTCCCTCATCGCAATCCAAAGTCCAAGCAAAGCACCGAGACCGATAATGATTCCGTACCAATGGACGGCTAACGGCCCCAGCTGAAAAGCTATTGGATTGAGTGGTTCTATCGCTTCATTCATTTAACGCCAACTCCTATTCGTCTTGTTCACCGTCTTCAATGACGTCCGCCAGCTTAGTGGTAAATTGCTCAGCGGCATTCAGACCCATCCGTTTCAATCTGAAGTTCATTGCTGCCACTTCAATAATAACTGCGAGATTTCGGCCCGGACGGACGGGAATCGTCAGTTTTGTCACTTCCGTATCAATGATTTTCATGGTTTCTTCCTCAAGTCCGAGACGGTCGTATTGCTTGCCCTGCTCCCAGAGTTCAAGATTCATGACAATCGTGATTCGTTTATTGCTTCTGACAGCGCCGGCACCAAACAGCGTCATCACGTTGATAATGCCGAGCCCCCTGATTTCCAGAAGATGCTCAATTAATTCCGGAGCGTTTCCGACAAGGGTATCCTGATCCTCCTGCCGAATTTCAACGCAATCATCGGCAACGAGGCGATGTCCCCTTTTCACAAGCTCCAGCGCGGTTTCACTTTTCCCGACACCGCTTTTTCCTGTGATCAGCACGCCGACACCGTATATATCAACAAGAACGCCATGAATCGCCGTGGTAGGCGCCAGCCGGCTCTCTAGAAAGTTGGTTAAACGGCTTGACAGCCTAGTCGTTTTCAGAGGCGATCTGAGGACAGGCACACCGTTTTTCTCGGAAGCGTCAATCAGCTCCTGCGGGATAGGCATATCTCTAGAAAGAATAATAGCTGGTGTTACATCCGTACACAGAGATTCCATTCGCTGCTTTTTATCCTCTTCCGGCAGCTGCTCAAAGAAAGAAAGCTCTGTTTTTCCGAGAAGCTGCACGCGTTCTCTCGGGTAATATGTAAAATATCCGGCAATTTCAATGCCTGGTCTTGATAAGTCACTCATGGTAATCGGGCGGTTAACCCCTTCTTCTCCGCTGATTAGTTCCAAATTGAACTGTTCCATTACGTCTTTTGTGCGAACTTTTGCCACGATCTGTTCCTCCTGTTCCGGGCTGCCCCGAGCTTGCTCACAATACTTTCATTTTATCACTTTCGGACTTGAACCCAAAACAGATTTTATAAAAGACAGGAAAACACCTCAGCTGGTCTAGATCACTAGTCTGAAAAGGAGTAAAATAAGTGTATTCATATTCCAGAAAGGCGGATGACCTATGGCAGAAAGTCTTCTTATCAAAGACGTCGCGATCGTGACAGAAAATGAAGGAATCAAAAAAGGCTATGTCGGAATCAATGACGGAAAGATCAGCACAGTCACAACAGAACGGCCTAAAGAGTCTTATTCAAAAGAGATTCAAGCACCGGCAGATTCCGTTTTGCTTCCCGGCATGATTGACATTCATATTCACGGCGGCTATGGCGCAGATACGATGGATGCAAACTTATCCGCCCTCGACACCATGTCGTCGAGACTGCCCGAAGAAGGAACGACGAGCTTTTTAGCAACAACCATTACCCAGGAACACGGGCACATATCTCGAGCTTTGGTGAATGCAAGAGATTGGAAAGCAGCTGAAGAATCCTCTTTATTAGGTGCGGAACTGCTCGGCATTCATTTAGAGGGACCCTTTGTTTCACCTAAAAGAGCCGGAGCGCAGCCAAAGGAATGGATCAGGCCTACGGATGTTGCCCTTTTCAAAAAGTGGCAGCAGGAGGCGGGCGGACTGATCAAAATTGTCACACTTGCGCCTGAAGAGGATCGGCATTTTGAACTGATCCGCTATTTGAAAGACGAATCGATTATCGCGTCGATGGGGCACACAGATGCCGACTCCGCATTACTGTCGGAGGCTGCGAAAACAGGCGCGAGCCATATGACTCATCTTTACAACGCGATGAGCCCGTTTCATCACCGAGAGCCCGGGGTGATCGGAACGGCGCTTGCCCATGATGGGTTTGTGACAGAGCTTATTGCCGACGGCATCCACTCCCATCCTTTAGCGGCAAAGCTGGCTTTTTTGGCAAAAGGCAGCAGCAAGCTCATTTTAATTACTGATTCAATGAGGGCGAAAGGCCTGAAAGACGGTGTATATGAGTTCGGCGGCCAAAGTGTGACGGTAAGAGGAAAAACAGCTCTTCTTTCAGACGGAACACTTGCCGGTTCAATCCTCAAAATGAACGAAGGCGCACGGCATATGCGTGAGTTTACAAATTGTTCTTGGACGGATATAGCTAATATAACTTCTGCAAACGCGGCCAAACAGCTGGGCATCTTTGACCGTAAAGGCAGTGTGACAGAGGGAAAAGATGCGGATCTTGTGGTTGTCAGCAGCGATTGCGAGGTCATTCTCACCATCTGCCGCGGAAACATTGCATTTATATCCAAGGAGGCTGACCAGATATGAAACTAATGGAATGTCAAACATATGAAGAGCTAAGCCAAAAAGCAGCCAAAATAACGGCAGACACGATCACGCAAAAACCAGGCGCCGTTCTCGGTTTAGCGACAGGCGGCACACCTGAAGGCACGTATCGCGAGCTGATCCGCCTGCACCAAACTGAGAACCTCTCATTTCAAAACGTCACTACGGTTAATTTGGATGAATACGCCGGACTTTCAAGTGATGACCCGAACAGCTATCACTTCTATATGAATCATCGTTTTTTTCAGCATATTGACAGTCAGCCAAGCCGGCATTTTATTCCCAATGGAAATGCAGACGATCTGGAAGCCGAATGCGGGCGGTACGAACAATTAATCGAATGTCTCGGCGGCACTGACATTCAGCTTCTCGGCATCGGCCGGAACGGACATATCGGCTTTAACGAACCAGGAACGCCTTTCAAGTCGCGAACACACATTGTGACATTAAATGAACAAACCCGTCGGGCGAATGCCAGATATTTTTCTTCAATAGACAGTGTGCCGAAAAAAGCGCTCACAATGGGCATACAGACGATTCTCTCAAGCAAACGCATTCTGCTGCTTATTTCCGGCGAAAGCAAGGCAGCTGCCGTGAAAAAGCTGTTAGTAGGAGACATAAGCGAAGATTTCCCCGCATCTGCTTTGCACCTGCATTCTGATGTTACGGTTTTAATAGATCGTGAAGCAGCGGCATTAAGATCTTGAAAGGAACATGCTGACTTATGAATATCGATAAACAATCGCCCATTCCGATTTATTATCAAATTATGGAGCAATTAAAAGCCCAAATGAAGAGCGGAGAGCTGCAGCCGGATATGCCTCTTCCCTCCGAGCGTGAATATGCCGAACAATTTGGAATCAGCCGGATGACGGTTCGACAGGCGCTTTCTAATTTAGTCAATGAAGGCTTTCTCTATCGCCTCAAAGGCCGGGGCACCTTTGTCAGCAAGCCAAAAATGGAACAAGCACTACAAGGTCTGACAAGCTTTACCGAGGATATGAAAAGCCGCGGGATGACACCCGGCAGCAGGCTCCTTCATTATCAGCTTATTGATTCAACGGAGGAGCTCGCCTCTATATTAGGCTGCGGGCACCCCTCCCTTATCCATAAAATCACTCGGGTTCGGCTGGCAAATGATATTCCGATGGCGATTGAATCCTCGCATATTCCGTTTGAGCTTGCGGGTGAGTTAAACGAATCGCATTTTCAGTCGTCGATTTACGAGCATATTGAAAAGTACAACCGTATACCGATTTCCCGCGCAAAACAGGAGCTTGAACCAAGCGCTGCAACATCTGATGAAGCAAGCATTCTCGGCATTCAAAAGGGGGCGCCTGTCCTCTTAATCAAACGAACAACGTATTTACAGAACGGAACTGCTTTTGAACATGCAAAATCTGTATACAGGGGCGACCGTTATACATTTGTCCATTACATGGATCGGCTTTCATAAAAAAATCTCCAACCCTTTTTAAGGATTGGAGACATGGCGTAAATCAAACTGGTCTGGCGCGGGACGATAGGTCTCTTTTTTCGTCTTGAACTTCCAGATCGGTGATTTCGTTTTGCCGTTAAAACTGTCTTCCACAATGGTGTACCAATAATAAACAGAGTGCGGCTCAAGATGATCCCAGCGGAACTCAGCAGTATCCCCGCTCTTCACTTGCTCCCGTTTTCCGAGCTCTTCATTGGTATATACATTACATTCAAAATAATCGGTTTCCACCTTTTTGATCCTCGGCTTCAAATCAAGTGAAAGAGAAAACTCATCCTTGTTTCCGTAGGTATCCGTATCATAGTAGTTCTTATCATGTAAATACGGAGAGTACGTCGACACATGCACCATATCATTCGCCTGGTCAAATTGCAGCAAACGCAAATATCCTTGTCCGCCTTCCGGTCCGCCCTGATAATCGGCCAGCATTTGATGCACGAGGCGATCCGGCTTTCCATCACCATCATCATCAAGCTCATCTGTTTTTCTCATCGCACTATGATAATGCCCGCTCAACACCATCACGACATTCGGATTCGCCTTAACCACTTTTTTGAATATTTTCTCTCCGATCGGGCTTCTGTTTCCGCTGACCAGCAAATACTCATGAAAAGCTAACACAGCCATCCGGTCAGGGTGCTTCTTCAGTACCTGATTCATCCACGCGATGTCTTCATCGGTAATGCCCCACCCCATGTACAGCATGATATAATCATTGCCGTTGCTCGAAATCAAGTCATAATGTCCGCGGTTATTTTTATAGGAACCGCCATAATGCAATTTTTTATCAAAACGGTGGCTGCCAAAGTATTTGCCAAACGCCCTATAGGAGCCGTCCTTATGCCCGACATCGTGGTTGCCAGCCAGCACGCCGTATGGAATTCCGTTCTTATCCAGAACAGACATTGACCGATCAGCGTTTTTCCACTGTCTGATATCGGCAGAATCATCTACAATATCACCCGTGTGAAACACATATTTGACATTGAGCCGCTTTTGATTATTTTTGATCCATGCGGTCTGTTTATCAAAAATATGCGGGTAGCTTTCGGCGTAATACTGTGTATCAGACATCCAGACAAATGTATACATATCCTTCGCTGGAGGAATTTCATCCTGGACAATCACATTCATCTTCGACTGCCGTACAAAATCTGAGACGATCACAGACGCCTTCAGCGTAAACGGTTTGTCATCTTTGGCAACGCAGCTGTCAACCGTCTGCCACTCGTTTGTCCGGTAATTCCAAGCATACATCGTCACCTTTCTCCCCGATAAAGAACTCCCCTGCCAGACCGCTTCCGCCAAGTCATTCTCATCAACTGACGGATCAACCGTCACTTCAAAGCGATGATAAGGGAAAAGCTCCTTCTTTTCTGTCGATACTGTTTTTCCGTCAGCGGCTGATACCCGCTCCAATTCTTGATTCGTAAACGGGGTCTCACTTTCCGGCACAAAGCTTTTCGGCGGTTCAGTCAGTGACGCGTGCTTGAATATCTTCACATTGTTTCGCGCTGTATATTGAAATCCTCTATAAAAAGCGACATTCATGGCGTCATTCGTCGGGTCCTTCACCCGTACAGAAAGCTTTGCCCTATGTGTATCGGCTTCACTGTCTATGACCTCCGGCTGATCCGGATGCTCCCGTTCTGTTTTAAACGTGCGCTCTATGACCGTTTTATTGCCCGCGAGGTCCGTTGCTGTCACTTTTAGAGAATGTTTTCCCGGCGATAGTTCAGAAGATGACGTATGATATGGGAGTGTAATGCTTTCGCCATCTAAAGACGCCTCCACTTCCTCAATTTTGCTCCATTTATCATAGATATCCGCCTGCAAGATAAGATTTCCTTTATACGTTTGTCCCTCGGTGACATTCGGCTCAATGTGAGGCCCTGAATTATCCACCCGCACAACCAAACTTACATTTTCCTTGCCGTCGCTTGCTTGAATATGGTGAGCACCTTCAGAAAGTTTTGATGTATCCCACTCCAGCAGCTGTGACGTAAACAGGCCGTCAGGCAGATTGAATTGAAATTGCCAGCTTTTTTTCGAGCGCTGATTATCTCCAATAAAGAGTTCCTTTTCGGGAGAAACCCTCGGATCCCTGATAACCGTCCCATCCGATAACACCAATCGGGCGTTTTTGACTAAGAAATCATCACGGTTTTCAGCCGTATCAAATGGAGACACCTTCGAACCTGAACGTATGGTAATACGCTGCAGCTGCTTTCCTTTCCGAAGCAGCGTTTCTGGCAATGGAACAGAATAGGTGCGGTATTTATTTGTCGTATCATCAAACACCTTTAGCACTTTGCCTTCCATTGTGACCGCGTTTTTAAAGTAGAGATTTGTTTTTCTCGTATCGAACGCAAAATACACTTCTTTTTCCATAGCAGGCTCTGGCACTTGTTTTTTTCCGTCAATCCATAGCTTAATGCTGTCAGTGTGCCCGTCTGTTGTCGCTTTGAGGAACTGGGTTCCCGACAGCGTGTCTCTGTTTTCAATGTTCATACGCAAACCGTGCGATTTGCTTGTTTGTTTAATATCAATCATTTTGACCGGCGTTTTCGCTTCATTGCTCCCGTCCCCAGCCGCCACGTAATACTCAAGCTGATCCTTCCCGATCAGTTCAGGCGAATACACAATATAATGGTAGAGATTGTCGTTGCGGTCTTTTTCAGCGAGAATGCGCTTAAACGGTTTGTTTTCATCTGTTCGATAGTAAAAGGCCGCAGTTTTCACAAGATTGCGATCCCGTATGTCAGCCCGCAGCTCAATGCTTTCAGCAGGACGGACAGGCTTACGGTCAGTCAAATCCTCAATAACCGGCTTTTCTTTATCAAGCTTGATTTTTCGTTTCTGCTCAGGCACCTGCGCCTGTAATACGGTTCCCGGAGACGGATTCTTTTCTCCGATTGAAATATTGAGAAGTTCTGCGGTTCCGTCCAGAGGATATTTGTAAAGCACAGACGAGAGCCGGCGAAGCGCATGTTTCCGATAATGCGCAACTGAGATATCTTTTCCTGTATTCGTTGATATCACAACTGCCCGCGGCCTGGTATTGGCCATGCCCTCTGTCTCTTCTATCACCGCCAGATTTTTCCCTTCCGTTAATTGTGTCTGGTAATATCGATTGAAATCCCCCGCCGTCAATTCTGGATGACCGGCAGGCTTCAGCCAAACCACAAACGTTTCACCGGATGGAATCGTGATCCTTTCTTCAGGTCTCCAAATCAGATCCGAATCAGGCCCTTCTTTCGGATAGCGGTAACGGATATGATAGTCTTTAAAATCAATCGTTCTGTCAGTCGTATTGTAAATCTCAATAAATTCATAACCATCTGCACGTCCCGTATTCTTCGTATCAACCGCCAGCTCTGTAATCAGAAGCTCCGGAATATGGGCAAGATCCGCTTGATAGCCTTCAAGCTTCAGTTTTTTCGTTCCCGACTCGGCCCGCTGCTTCCCATTCGAAATCACAATGTAATACTCAAGCTCGCTGTTCCAAATCAATCGTTTTGGAATTTGCGTCAAAAACTTGTGAATCGCTCCGGGTGTCGGGTCCATCGGCACCATTTTGTAGCCCAGCTCATTACTTTGTTTATAAAAAAGAAAGGCAGAAAATGCTTGATACTCATTGTCACGCACTTGAGCCTCAATCATCAGATTGCTTTTCATTTCAGCTTTCACATCGATTTGAGGAGGATTTTCAAGCAAGGGTATGTAATGAGGCGTTTGGAATGGTTCCTGTTTTGTAACAGGGAAAACTTTCGGTTCATGATGGCCGCCAGACAAAACTGAAAGAAAAGACAAGAATAAAGAAGCGATAACTGTGTATTTCCTCATCAAAGCACCTCCCTTTTCATGTATTTTGCGTCTGAACAGGGAAGCTTATGAGTTCATTTTTGTGCAAAAAGAACAAAAAAGCGTCTGCCTCTTGAAAATCCCACTATTACCCAGTAAACTAAGGATAGTTAACCAGTTAACAATTAAATCAGAGAGGCAGATTGATGAACAACAGCATTCATGATGAATTATTTCAAGCGATACAACAATTCGCATTTAAAAGGGATAAACGCGTCTTGCAAAAGGTGCAAATACCGTCCAGCGATATGTCCTCAGAACATCTTGGTCACCTCAAAAAAGACTGGACATTGACCCAGCTTCATATTGTTTCCTGCATACACACCAGCCAAAATGTGAATAACAGCTTTCTGGCATCCCGCTTACATATCTCAAAAGCAGCTGTTTCAAAAGCGGTTCAAGCTTTGTTGAAACACAATATCGTCACAGTGAAAAAAAAGCCCGGCAATAAAAAAGAAACTTTTTATACGTTAACTGAAAGCGGCAGAGGACTGGCGGCATTCCATGACCAGCTTCATGAAAAAGCTAAGGAGCAGTACAAGCGGCTCTTCAATGAATTTTCGATTGATGATTTAAAAACAGTGACTGCGTTTTTCAACTTATGGGTAAAACATATGTAAAAAAGCCTCGCCCGCATGGGAGAGACCTTTGAATCTTATTAAACTCTGTCAAACGTAATATGAAGTGAAACGGGTCCGCGTGTATACAAACCGGACTCAGCATAACGAAAACCTTCCTCTAATCGGATATTCCGCATGTTATCCAGTACAATATTGGCTACAATCTCGATTTCGGTTTTGGCAAAAGCTGCTCCTACACAGTTATGGATGCCGGATCCGAAAGCGAGATGCCGGGCGGCGCCGCTAAAAGCGCTCTTGATACCGAGGTCTTCCCGATGAATATTAAATACGTCAGGATGTTCAAACGCTTCAGGGTCCCGGTTAGCTGCTCCGATCATACAAAAAACAATCGTATCTTTTTTGATTTCTATACCGCCGACCGCCGTTTCTTGGGACAGCTGCCGCGGAATCAGCTGAACCGGCGGTTTATAACGCAACGTCTCCGCAATGGCTCTTGACACTAACGAACGGTCAGCCAAAACATCATTCATCTGCTCAGGATTGTTGAGCAAATGATAGATCATCAGCGCCAGCGTCTTATCCGCCGGTTCCGTTGCGGCTAACAGCACATTGAGAATCAGGGCCAGTATATCCTTGTCCGACATCGCCATGCCTTCATATTCAGAAGTACATAGGATAGAAATTAAATCTGATCCCGGATTGAGGCGGCGTTCTTCGATGACAGGCATCAAGTATTGGGAAAGCTGTTCGCTGCACCATAAAGAATGCGCCCGCGCTTCAGGAGTCTGAGAGATACTCGTAATAAAATCGGCAACTCCGCTGTGCCACTCGGCGATTTTTTCATGATCTCTTTTATCCAGCCCGAGCATGTCCATCGTGACACACACCGCAAACGTCTTTCCAAAATCATTGACGAGATCGATTCTCCCTTTTTCAAGATAAGGAGCTAACAAGTTTTCTGCATTTTGTTTAATCAATGGAGACAGATGATCCAATGCGTCCCCGACAAAGCTTCTCACTACAATTCTTCTTTTTGCGGAGTGTTCTTTTCCATGCATTTGGGCGAGCACAGGGCCGCGCATGACCGGTTCAGCACGCTCAACAAGTGATTTTGTCGTAAAGATATCCGGATGCTGAAGGATATAGCGGACATCGTGATAGCGGCTGATAAAATAGCTGTCTATCGACTCTTCATAATGAACAGGATCTTCCTCCCGCAGCTGTGAAAAATAAGCATATGGATTTTCTTGAAATTGATCAGAAAGCACACTAAACAATTTAATGGATTGACTCATGTTTACTCCCCCTGTCATCCTTCAGATGTGATCCGTGATTCAGAAAGCATCTGCTCCATTTCCTGCACAATGAGATATCCTTGGTTCGGCCGCATACGAATAGAAAATTCATGATTACTGATCTGCTCACCCAGCTTCCACGGACGATGATAAGCAAGGAGCGTTTCTTCCACCTCTAAAATATCCGGTGCTCCAATAAAAAACGGCATCTCTGCTATGACATATTCCACAGCAAGATTCAGCATATCCTCACTGACTTCTTCCATCATCAAGCTGATGCCGCGCGCACGCCCGATCATCGCCTCACGAGACATGTCCAAACAAGCTTGCCGAAAATGAGGCTGTTCAAAAAACGCATGTTCAACTTCTTGTCTCATCAGCTGGTAGGCTTTGTTTTCCGTGAAATCAGAAAATGTATGAATCGCCTTCGGGTCCCCGCCATGAGCTGCAAGAGCCCTTTCTGCAAACCTTCTGTTTCGCGATACCTCTTTCCTTACTTTTCGTTCCGCCTTGCCTCTGGGAGTTCCGAGCGCTTCAAGAAGATTAGCCGCCTCATGCCCCGCAAGCAAAACAGAAACACTCTTAAATTCAGCGGTTGCCCAACCAATCAATCTGTAAATATAATCCTCAGAAAATCTGCTGTTAAACGGGCTGATACCCACTAAAACATGCCGGCGCCGTTCAAATATTTCTCTGCAGTTTTGTGTCAGAGACTCAGCAGTAAAATACACAGGCTTTTTTTCCGTCACCATTTCAGTCATCTCATTCACCCCTAAAAAACTTATCCCGCTTTAAGTCTTCACCCTCAAACATGGGATGGAACAACTGGTACAACTGAACAAGACGAATGGCAGGCAGCACTTAAAGTTTCCAAGTGAATTATGTTTAGATTCCAACTTCATTTTTCATTTATTACGATGTACACCTAATAAATGTTTACTAGTAAACATTAGTTATTTTATCCCTTATTTTTCCTTTCGTCAATACGATCAGTACCCAAACAATTGAAAATAAATGTTAATGTCACATTTTTCACACACTTTTTACACTTATATTCAGCATGACTAACAGCAAATAAAGTTTAAACACCAGCAATTGACAACGAAAGCAAGAAAAGATAAAATTGAATCGTTCACCAGTAAACAATATTATTATTATTTCTTTGTAAACTATAATTTCCAAGAAAGAAGGTTGCCTATGTCTAATTTGACAAAGCAGATGATATACGACATATACGTGAGGCTGCTGCACCTTAATGAACAAAAAGCGAACACTTCACTTCAGCAGTTTTTTAAGGAGGCCGCAGAAAAGGATGTGATGGATGTTCCTAAAAACATGACAAGCATTCATGTCATTGACTGTATCGGCCGGCATGAACCCATTAACAACGCAGGAATCGCCAGAAAAATGAATTTATCGAAGGCAAATGTAACGAAAATCAGCACAAAACTGATTAAGGAAGAATTCATTAACAGCTATCAGCTGACAGATAACAAGAAAGAAGTGTATTTCAAGTTAACTCGTAAAGGCAGACGGATTTTCGACTTGCATGAGAAACTGCATAAAAAAAAGGAACTGGCTTTTTACCAATTCCTCGATTCATTCTCACAAGATGAGCAAAATGCTGTATTGAAATTTTTAGAGAACCTGACGTCTTCACTTGAAGCAGAACAAACCAACGAGGCTCCGGATAAACCTGTAAAGTAAACAAAAAGGCGGTGTACACAATGGCTCAAACGAAATCAAAGGCGGTATTGATCTTATATATTGTTTGCTTCAGCGCATTTTTTGCGTCTTTAAGCCAAAACATTTATTCACCTATTATCCCGATTATTAAAGAATCGTTCCACGTTTCCGCAGCAATGGTCAATCTGTCAGTCTCAGTCTTTATGATTGTGACAGCGATTATGCAAATTATATTAGGGACTATCATCGATTTTAAAGGCGCGCGGTTTGTATTGATTGCCGGTATTCTGGCAACGGCAGCCGCCAGCATCGGCTGTGCGGTGACCACTGACTTTACTTTGTTTCTGATATTCAGAATGATACAGGCAGCCGGGTCCGCAGCACTGCCTCTTATTGCTGCCACTACGATCGGACAGCTTTTTACAGGCAGGGAACGCGGAAGTGCCATGGGAACGTATCAAATGCTCCTTTCCGCCGCGCCGGCTATCGCACCTGTCCTCGGGGGATTGATCGGCGGAGCAGCCGGGTACGAAGGGATCTTTTGGATGCTTACGGCCATCTCTGTCATTATGCTGGCGGCAAACAGCATGATCTTTCCCAAAGATTCTCCCGCTGGCTCTAAGCAGCAAACTAAGGGCAATGTTTTTACCCATTACAAATCAATATTTACAAACCGAACAGGAAACGTCATTTTAACCTTAAGCTTTGTCCTCTTTTTCATTTATTTTGCGGTGATCGTCTACCTCCCGATATTACTGACGGAGCATTATCATATTGATGTGAGCATTGCAGGGCTGTTGTATTTGCCACTGGCCTTAAGTACAATCGCAGGTACGTTTCTGTTTAAAAGAATACAGGCAAAAGTCGCGCTGAACACCTTGTTTATCGGCAGCAATGTGATAGCTGCCTGCAGTATCATTTTGTTCGCCGTTACACATTCTGTTTCTCTCATTCTCATGGCACTCACACTGGCATTGTTTGGCATCTCAATGGGGGTCATCCCTCCCTTGTACTCCACAATGATCACCAATGAATTTGAACACAACAGAGGGAGCGCCATCGGAATGTTTAACTTTATCAGATACACAGGCATGGCGGCAGGTCCGATGATATCTGCTTATCTGCTCACAATGATACCGTCTGCCATGTCGTTTGGCCTCTTAGGCCTTATATTTGCCGCATTGAGCTTTTGCCTTCTGCCGCAACTGTATCCGCCGCAGAAGCGCATGAAGCAAAAAAAACACCACATGTAAAAAGCTGCCCTTTGATGGCAGCTTTTTTTATTTCTTTTGCAGAGGTTCTAAAATCCCTTTTTGAATCAGCAAATGGAACACCGATAGGATAACGGATGCCCATATCGCTGTGCCGAAGCCGCCAATTTGAAAACTGTCACCCATAATGGACGCGGTCATCATAAGCGTAATGGCGTTAATCACAAACAAGAAGAGACCAAACGTCACCATGGTGACTGGCAGTGTGAAGATAATCAACAGCGGTTTAATCAGCACGTTTAAGATCGATAATATGAAGCTGGCGATAACCGCTGCCCCGATGCTGCTGACATGGATGGAGTCAATGTATCCATCAATGACGATTAATAACAATGCATTGACTAAAATGCTGACTGCCCATTTTATCATGTCATTTCATTTCCCTTTCTGACGGGACGATAAAAATCCAAATGATATATATCAGCAAAACAGGTAAAACACTTGTCATAACCGCTAAAATGACAGTTATGACTCTTAGGAGTGATGCGTCCCAATTGAAATATTCCGCGAGACCGCCGATGACACCGGCCATTTTTTTGTTTTTCTCTGAACGATAAAGCCTATTCATTCGATCACCTCTGTGAGTACTTTAGTTTGATGGCGCCTGTTAATGATTCTGAGAAGACGGTGATGTTTTGATCATGTGCCTGATTTGAAGTGAACATCATTTCTTTTTGAATGGTATCATTTTTTTCTTTCAGCATCTCAACATCCATTAATTCATGAGACAGCGAACCAAGATTGCTTTTCAGCTCTGCCTTCACGGCAAGATCGTCCGGAATCGCAAGCTCCACATTTCCAGTCGTCGTTTTTGCATAAATGGAGCGGCAATCCGATTCTGTTACGTTCATCGCAATATTTCCGTTAAAGCTTTGAACGTCAATCGATTCGCTTCTCCCGCGGAGATCGATCAATCCGTTAATGGTTTCCGCTTCTATCGTGCCGCAGTTGTGGCTTGCAAGCTTAATTTGCCCGTTGGCCGTTTCCGCTGTGGCTTTTTCAGCTGTTAAATGCGAGAACGACAGCACGCCGTTTGTCGTTTTCGCCGAGAACTCTTTTACATGTAAATGTTCCCCTCTGACAGGACCATTAAACAGCTTCACCCGAATCTTATCATACTCCTTCTGAGGAATATATAAAGTCACATTGGTTTTCATCGTTTTCTTCTCAGTACGGATAAAAAATTTATTACCTTTGATTTCACATTCAATATGCTGAAGAAATGCATGTCTCGCCGCATCCTGGCTGTCAACGCGATATACCTTCGCCTGACATTCCGCTCTGATATCCTCATCATCCCAAGGAACGATATTCACACTGCCATTGGCGATTTGCAAGTCAACACTGGAAAGGGCAGTATCTTTAAATTGAAAAATGTGCTGAACATCATACGCATGGCCAAAGTTCAAATCAAGGTCAACTTCCTTGACCTTTTTCACCGCAGAATCAATCCAGTCAAACAGCTTGGCTCCTAAAGACGGCTTGCCGCTTTCTTTTTTTGCTGCTGTAAACGGCTCTTCCTCATCATGTACATAAACTGAGAGCGCTGTGATTTTTTCTTCTTTTTCCTTGTAGTCGCTGTCAAGCTTTTCAATCAGTGTCAAAGCCTCTTGTGCTGTCAGTTTCCCTTCTTCCACAAGCTTAAGGATTCGTTCCTTTTCTTGCTTCATTGCGATCTCCTCCCCATTGTCTACTTATGCTGCGCGCAGCACCTTAATACCCTGAATCACATTCCAAATCATAATGCCAATGACAACTAAGAAATAAATAACCGCTCCACCAATCATCACAAATACAGGCAGCAGGCTGTCTCCATCAATTGCAATGGCTCCGTCCAGAAAAGCGATAAAAAGGACCAGCCAGCCAGCAAAAGGAACGATGTGAGAAATAAGAGAACGTATCGCATGACGTTTTGTTTCTCTCTCATCTACAACAAAATAAGCGACAATCGGCACAATGATCGGCGCGATGAACACACTGAAATAACAAAGTGATGCAATAATAGCTTGATTACGGTTCAATTCATTCCACACTCCTATAGTGAATTACCCATGACAAAAGGTCAGGGACGTTTTACTTATTCATACGTTTAAAACCTCTTCAGGTTTCACATTCATTCTTTAGACATGCTCCGATTTACGGAAATTGGATTTTAAAAAGTTTTAGAAGTAGAATCTTAGAGCTGTACCGATTACAATATGTAAAAAGCTTACGGCAATCAAGGAGGCTGGACAAGCAATGGATAAAGATCCCAGTGACTATACAGTAACACAAGAATCGGTGTTAAAGCTGATTCATGAACAAAAACGAATGAATCGTGAAATGATCGCTGAGCTTGAACAGATTCACGGACCCATTCCGATCTCTCACGATATTCAATATATAAAAGTGCTGCTCGACAGCAGTAATACGCATATTGTTCAAGATTTAATGAGTGTAAGCAAACAGTTGTATAAGAAGACGTTGTAATGGCAGAAAAAGCTGCAAATGATTATAACTGAAACAAAGAAAGGTTAGATGACAATATCTTGCCTTTTTTATTTTGAAGAAACAAGTGACACACAATGATTATAACAAAAAAAGCCTGCCGGCATATCCAAAGAATGGACACTGCCGGCAAGCTGTGACTACCAGAAAGAACGATAGCCGTTCAGAAATTAACGTAATAATTGAAGTACGTTTTGCGGCTGTTGGTTCGCTTGAGCAAGCATCGCTTGAGAAGCTTGAGAAAGAATGTTGTTCTTTGTGAACTCGCTCATCTCTTTCGCCATGTCAACGTCACGGATACGAGACTCAGCAGCTGTCAGGTTTTCACTAGAAGCGCCTAAGTTGTTGATTGTGTGCTCTAGACGGTTTTGTACCGCACCAAGTTTAGCACGTTGTTTAGATACGTTATTGATTGCAGTATCAATACTTTCAAGTTGAGTATCAAAAGGAGTAGTAGCAAAATCTTTTACATTAAGTGTGTCTACTCCTAAAGCATTTGCTGACATGCTGTCAATGTTAACTGTAAGCTGTTGGCTAGCATTTGCACCAATTTGGAAAGTGAAACCATCAGTTTCAGTTCCATCTAATAACTTTTTACCGTTGAATTCAGTACGGTTTGAAATGCCGTCAACTTCTTCAATAAGTGCATCCATTTCATCTTTAATCGCACCAAGATCTTCAGCTTGCTGTGTTCCTGTGTTTCCTGCTTGAACAGTAAGTTCACGCATACGTTGAAGGATTGCATGTGTTTCAGTCAATGCACCTTCAGCTGTTTGGATAAGAGAGATCCCGTCTTGAGAGTTTTTAGAAGCCATTTCAAGACCTCTGATTTGTCCTCTCATTTTTTCAGAGATCGCAAGACCTGCTGCGTCATCCCCCGCACGGTTGATACGAAGGCCTGAAGAAAGCTTCTCCATGTTCTTTTGGGCTGCATTGTTGTTTGAGCCTAAACGGTTTAATGTGTTAAGCGCTGCGATATTGTGGTTAATTCTCATGTGTAAAATACCTCCATGTATATATGTTTTTTGAAATCAAAGACTTCCTTTTCTTCGATTTCTGGCGCGTGATTCCAGTAAAGCGTCTGGCTGTTATATAGACCATCCATAAAGGATACCTTCAAATCCCTTCATATAAAGGACTTTTTTGTTTAATATGGAATACATTGTACGCCCTTCAATCCATATATCGGCAGTATTATGTAAATGTTTAGGCGTTTTCCCAAAGAAATTTTCCCCATTTGAAAAAATGCCTCTAAAGATCGCAAATTTTTTCTTTTCTCGTTATACCATAAAGTCAGCTTGCCCTGCTAAGTCCAATAATGGACTTGCTGACAAGCTTCCTCTGAAAAGAATATTGTTAAGATGTAGCCGTTTCTTTCGCTTCCAAGAGCGTTTTCATGCGTTTTTTGTCTCGCTCTATAACAGGCTTCAAATAGCGGCCTGTATATGATTCTTCGACTTCCGTGATTTCCTCAGGCGTTCCCGACGCAACAATGGTTCCGCCTCCGGCTCCGCCTTCCGGCCCCAGATCCACAATATAATCCGCCGTCTTAATGATATCAAGATTATGCTCAATGACGAGTACTGTATCTCCGTTGTCCACCAATCGCTGAAGCACGACAAGGAGTCTGGCGATATCGTCGACGTGTAAACCTGTCGTCGGCTCATCTAAAATGTAAAGCGTTCGCCCTGTGGACCGTTTGTGCAGCTCAGACGCAAGCTTCACGCGCTGCGCTTCTCCACCCGACAAGGTTGTTGCCGGCTGTCCGAGCGTAATGTAACCTAACCCAACATCATAGAGGGTTTGGAGCTTACGCTTGATTTTCGGGATATTTTCAAAGAAAGAAAGAGCGTCTTCAACCGTCATATCAAGCACATCAGAGATGCTTTTTCCTTTGTACGTCACTTCAAGCGTTTCCCGGTTGTAGCGTTTGCCGTGGCATACCTCGCATGGAACGTACACGTCAGGAAGGAAGTGCATTTCAATTTTAATAATTCCGTCGCCGCGGCACGCTTCACATCTGCCGCCCTTCACGTTAAAGCTGAAACGGCCTTTTTTATAGCCGCGGACCTTCGCTTCATTTGTCTGCGCGAATACATCGCGAATGTCGTCAAACACACCGGTGTATGTCGCGGGATTGGATCTCGGCGTTCTTCCGATTGGCGCCTGGTCAATGTCTATGACTTTGTCCAGGTGATCCAAGCCTTTAATCTCTTTATGGCTGCCAGGCTTCGCTTTTGCTTTATGGAGCTTTTGCGCCAGCGCCTTGTGCAAAATTTCATTGACGAGTGTGCTCTTTCCTGAGCCGGACACCCCTGTAACCGCTGTGAATGTTCCTAGCGGAAACTTGGCATTCGCCTTTTTCAGGTTGTTTTCTGTAGCGCCTTTAATCTCAATAAAACGTCCGTCCGGCTTTCTTCTTTCAGAAGGCAATGGGATGAACTTTTTCCCTGATAAATAGCTGCCCGTTAATGAGTTTGCATCTTCCATCACTTCATCCGGCGTACCCGCGGATGTCACCTGTCCGCCGTGGATGCCGGCGCCGGGTCCAATATCAATTAAATAATCCGCTGCCATCATCGTGTCCTCATCGTGTTCGACGACAATCAGCGTGTTCCCAAGGTCTCTCATATTTTTCAGGGCGCTGATCAAGCGGTCGTTATCACGCTGATGCAGGCCGATAGACGGCTCGTCTAAAATATAAAGCACACCCGATAAGCGCGAACCGATTTGAGTGGCCAACCTGATACGCTGCGCCTCTCCTCCGGACAATGTTCCCGCTGCCCTGCTCAGTGTCAGGTAATCAAGGCCGACTTTGTCCAGAAAGCTTAAACGCTCCACAATTTCACGCAAGATCAAATTGGCAATCTGCATATCTTTCTCAGAAAGGGTAAGGCCTTTGAAGAAATCAAGCGCGTCTCCTACAGACAGCTCGGTAATTTTGCCAATGTGGCGTCCGTCAATCAGCACGGCAAGCGCCTCTTTCTTTAACCGATAGCCTTTGCACGTCGGACAAGACTTCTGGGACATATACTGCTCCATTTGTTCACGAATGTAATCGGAGCTTGTCTCCTTATAGCGTCTTTCAATATTTCGCAATACGCCTTCAAATTGAATTTCGCCTTCACGTATTTGCCCAAAATCATTTTCATAACGGAAATAAATCAGGTCGTCTCCGCTGCCGTACAGCACTTTATCCAGCAGCTGCTTCGGCAGATCTTTTACAGGCACGTCCATATCAATGCCGTAGTGGGTGCAGACCGCCTCAAGCAGCTGCGGATAATATTGTGAGCTGATCGGTGTCCAAGGGGCGACCGCATTCTCCTTCAATGACAAATCTTGATTGGGGATGACGAGATCCGCATCCACTTCAAGCTTCATTCCGAGACCGTCACACGTCGGACAAGCTCCGAACGGGCTGTTGAATGAAAACAGCCGCGGCTCAAGCTCGCCGATTGAAAATCCGCAGTGCGGGCAGGCGTGATGCTCACTAAACATCAGCTCTTCCTCACCGATGACATCAATCATAACCCGTCCTTCACCTAAACGGAGCGCCGTTTCCAATGAATCTGACAGACGGGCCGCCACGCCTTCTTTCACCACAATCCGATCAATGACAACCTCAATCGAATGCTTTTTATTCTTTTCTAATTCAATATCATCAGAAAGCTCAGCCATTTCGCCGTCAATTCTGACTCTGACATAGCCTTGTTTTCTAATCTGTTCAAGCACTTTGACATGAGCGCCTTTCCGGCCAGAGACAATCGGGGCCAGCACCTGAAGCTTCGTCCGTTCCGGGTATTCCAGAATTCTGTCGACCATTTGCTCGATGGTTTGCGATGTAATCTCAATTCCGTGTTCCGGACAATGAGGCTTCCCTACTCTCGCATACAAAAGACGCAGATAATCATAAATCTCAGTTACCGTACCGACAGTTGACCTCGGGTTGCGGCTCGTTGTTTTCTGATCGATGCTGATGGCGGGAGACAGCCCCTCAATTGCATCAACATCCGGCTTATCCATTTGCCCTAAAAACTGGCGGGCATAGGCAGACAGCGACTCAACATACCGTCTCTGTCCTTCTGCATATATGGTGTCAAAGGCCAGAGAGGATTTCCCTGATCCGGACAAACCCGTAACAACGACAAGCTGATCTCTTGGAATCGTTACATCTATATTTTTCAGGTTATGCGCCCTGGCTCCCTTCACCTCTATCCGATCCATAGCCATGTGTTCATCATCCTTCCGCTTTTAGCTCTAAAAGTAAATCGCGAAGCTCCGCGGCTCTTTCAAAGTCAAGCGCCTTGGCGGCTTCTTTCATTTCGTGCTCCATCTGTTCAACGACTTTCTGGCGTTCTTTCTTCGTCATTTTCGACAGCTTCGGCGCGGCTTTTGTTTTGTATTCGGCTTTATCCTCAGCTGCTGCTGTGGCGCGAATGACATCGCGAATTTCTTTATTTATGGTTTTCGGCGTAATGCCGTGCTCTTCGTTAAACCGCTCCTGCTGCTCACGGCGGCGTTTTGTTTCATTCATCGCAATTTCCATAGACTTCGTCATTTTATCTGCGTACATAATGACGCGGCCTTCAGAGTTTCTCGCTGCCCGTCCGATGGTCTGAATCAGAGAACGCTCCGAACGAAGGAAGCCTTCCTTATCCGCATCCAAAATCGCAACGAGAGATACTTCGGGAATATCGAGGCCTTCCCTCAGCAGGTTGATGCCGACAAGCACATCATGCTTCCCAAGGCGCAGGTCGCGGATAATTTCAATCCGTTCAAGCGTCTTAATCTCCGAATGCAAATAGTTTATTTTAATGCCAATTTCCTTCAGATAATCCGTCAGGTCCTCTGACATTTTCTTCGTCAAGGTTGTCACGAGCACCCGTTCATCCCGTTCGACTCTTGCTTGAATTTCGCCGATCAAGTCATCAATCTGGCCTTCAATCGGACGCACATCAATAAGCGGGTCAAGAAGCCCCGTCGGACGGATGATCTGCTCGATCATTTCATCCGTATGCTCAATCTCATACGGTCCTGGCGTTGCTGATACATACACGATGTTGTGCATGTGCTTTTCAAACTCTTCAAAACGGAGCGGACGGTTATCAAGTGCTGACGGAAGACGGAAGCCGTGATCCACGAGCACCTGTTTCCGCGCCTGGTCCCCATTAAACATGCCGCGCACCTGAGGAATCGTCACATGCGACTCATCTACCACGATCATAAAATCGTCAGGGAAATAATCAAGAAGCGTATACGGCGTTGAACCCGGAGGCCGAAGCGTCAAATGTCTTGAATAGTTCTCAATGCCGGAGCAGAAACCCATTTCCCGCATCATCTCAAGATCATATCTTGTCCGCTGCTCTAAACGCTGCGCTTCAAGCAACTTGCCATTTTCGTGCATGACCTTCAGCTGCTCCTCAAGCTCCTTCTCGATATTTTGAATCGCTTTCTCCATTTTCTCGGCCCGCGTTACGAAGTGGGACGCCGGGAAAATCGCAACATGATCGCGGTCGCCGAGAATTTCTCCTGTCAGGGCGTCCACTTCCCGGATCCGTTCGATTTCATCACCGAAAAACTCGACTCTAATACAGTGTTCATCACGAGAGGCAGGGAAGATTTCCACTACATCTCCGCGCACACGAAATGTCCCGCGCTGAAAGTCGATATCATTGCGGGCATATTGGATGTCTACAAGTTTTCTGAGCAGCTCATTTCTCTCAATTTCCATTTCAGGCCGCAGTGACACGACCATTTCCCGGTATTCTTCAGGAGAACCGAGACCGTATATACAAGACACACTTGCGATAATAATGACATCTCTCCGCTCAAACAGAGACGATGTGGCAGAGTGTCTCAATTTATCAATTTCATCATTAATACTGGCGTCTTTTTCTATAAACGTATCCGTTTGAGGCACATACGCCTCCGGCTGATAATAATCATAATAACTGACAAAATACTCGACAGCGTTGTTCGGAAAAAACTCCTTGAACTCGCTGTAAAGCTGTCCGGCAAGGGTTTTGTTATGGGCAATCACGAGAGTCGGCTTATTGACTTCTTTAATCAAATTAGACACTGTAAATGTTTTACCCGTTCCTGTCGCACCCAGCAGAGTCTGATGCTTCTTGCCCTCCTGAATTCCTTTTACAAGTTTTTCAATGGCTTTCGGCTGATCTCCCTGGGGCTGGTATTTCGAGACTAACTCAAAGCGATCTTTCACAAAATAAGCCTCCGTTTCTTTAACGAAATCTTCCTATAGATATAGTAACACAATGGAATGTAAAATCACTAAAAATACGAACTAAAGTTCGGTGGTTTTTTATTTCCAGCTGTTTTCATGTATAAAAAACCTGCTTTTAAAACGTAAAAGCAGGAATTCGTCGTTATATTCATTATGTCCGTTTTACTCTTCTTTTTTCTCGGCAGTTTTTTTGGCCATGTACAGTCCGCCAGCCACAAGAGACACAACATCCAATCCTACAATAAAATACGTTTCTGTATAGCCTTTTAAATAAGAGGCAAACAGCAATGCAGCTGTCAGGGCGATCGCCACATAATGATTAAAAGTGACTCTTGAAAAAAGGACAACAAGCATAAAAGGGAAAAACAATGCAAAAACGGCTTTTGTAATCAACAAAAACCCTCCTCAGGGATTCTTCATCTGATCTGATTATAGTAAAAAATGAAGAATCGGACAATCGTGCAATCGTTCCCTCTTTCTACACCATACCCTTTTTCAGGCGACATCAATCACCATCTTTGCACTTTGCCCCGGCCGACAGAAGCATTTGCGGTACTTTTGTATGAAGGGCAGTAAGCCTTAGCTTGATATTGAAGCCCGCCGGCATAGAAGAGCGCCCCCGAGAATAAATAGGCGGACAGCACTAGTTAAGCTGCACTTTTGATGATATTTTATTTAGGACTTTCTGCTTTTGACATCATTTTCCTAAAAATCTACAATTGAGCGATAGTGTTCACTATCATTTTTTGACCACAGGCTCCGTCATAAAAGACTAGAGAGAAAAAAAGGAAGGAAAGAGGGGTTTCAAATATGTATTCTTTTTTATTTCGCCAAGCAGAAGCGTCCAGCCAGCTGGCTGGCGCAAAAGGCATGAATTTAATTAAACTGACCAAACACGGGCTTCCTGTTCCGGACGGCTTTATCATTCAGACGAATGCGCTCACCCGTTTTATGGAGGATAACCAACTTCATGAGACTAGCGAAAATATCGAAAACGAGATCATCGGCGGAACATTTTCTGAAGAACTGAAACATGAGCTGACAAGTTCCTTTTACAAGTTAAGAGAATCATATCGCTCCGTTGCCGTTCGCTCTTCGTCTGCCTCGGAAGATTTAGAAGGCGCTTCATTCGCGGGGCAATATGAAACCTATTTAAATATCAAAACAGAGGAAGAGTTTCTAGCTAAAGTGAAAGAATGCTGGGCTTCATTCTTCTCCGGCCGAGTCAGCAGTTATAAGAAAAAAATGAACAACCAGATCGCAGAGCCGTTAATGGGTGTTGTCGTTCAGGGCCTGATCGATTCAGACGTATCAGGTGTAATTTTCAGCCGCAATCCTGTTACCCACGATGATAGAGAGCTATTAATCAGCGCCAGCTATGGTTTGGGGGAAGCTGTTGTATCAGGAAGTGTTACCCCAGACACATTTATAGTCAATAAATCTTCGTTTGAGATTCAGAAAGAAATAGGTGCAAAAGAAATCTACATAGAGTCCGCGGCAGAAGGAATTGCTGAAAGAGAAACGAGCGAAGACATGCGCAGCCGTTTTTGCCTTACAGATGAACAAGTGTTTGAACTGACTGAAATCACAAAAAAAACCGAAGACCTGTACGGGTATCCAGTCGATCTAGAATTCGGAATCGCAGATCATCAAGTATACCTTCTGCAGGCTCGCCCGATTACAACGATTGAACAGGACAAAAAAGCGGCAGAGGAAGAACGCAGCTTCATGATTACCGACGCTGATATGAATGATTTTTGGCTCAACATGGAGTCAAATATTGAAGGTCCGGTGAGTCCGCTATTTTCTTCGATCATTGTACCGGCCATGGAATACGGCTTGAAGAAAAACATGCAAAAGTTTCCGATCGGGGCAGTTACAGAAGAAGTGAAGCTTTATCGCGGGCACATTTATTCCAAAAACCAAGGCGGGCAGCAGCCTGATGAGGACTGCGGCAAAGAGCTTTTTCCGATATTATCGGAGCGTATGTATGACATCATCAAACACACGTACCTTCCATTTTACGAGATACTGGATCAGCTCGCACAAACTGATCATACTGCTGAAAGCGCACTTGATGCTTTTCGGAAATTAAAAGCCTTTTATCTCACGGCTTATGATGAGCATTTCAATATTGTTTTCCCGCAAATGCTTCTGACAAACAAATTGCAAGCGATGTACCAGCACATTCAAGGCGAGTCCGAAACCGCTCATTTTTACGAGATGCTGACAGGCAAAATGAACAAATCACTGGAAACTGACCGCTGCCTGTGGCTCTATTCCGTTAAAGTGCAGGAAAACCCGAACCTGCTGTTCATTTTTGAAAACACTGAGCCGGAACAGCTTCAGGAAAAATTGGAACAAACTGATGAGGGCAGACACTTCCTGAGGAACATCCATGAATTTTTACAGGACTACGGGTGGAGGTCTGTAAAGAGCCATGATCTGATTGAACAGATCTGGGCAGAAAATCCGTATTTTGCTCTGGCCAATATTCAAAATTACGTCCGCAATGGCTATCATTTTGACAATGAATTTCAGAAAACGAAAGAAAAACGAGAGAAATTATACCATGACTTCTTGAAAAATATAGAGGATCCCAATTTACAAGAGGAATTCAACCGTTATTATCAGTGGACGCTGAACGCTGCAAATATAATGGATGACCACCACTTTTATATTGACGCCATGCTGGATGCCAAGGCGAGGGTCTTTTTGCTGAAGGTCGGTGAGTTACTGGCGGAAAACGGTGTCATTCAAGATCGTGAAGACCTTTGGTTCCTATATGATGATGAAGTGGAAAACGCGCTACTTCACCCTGTATCCCTGCAAGAAAAGGCTGAAAAACGCAGACAGGCCTTTCACGAGTATGAGCTTGCCAAAGCCCCTGCCTACCTCGGTACTCCGACAAAAGAACAGCTCGAAGTCGCTGAAGAAATTGTCGGCGCTGTGATAGAGGATGAAAAAAACACGGAGGATCATATCTTTGGCATTGCGGCATCAAGCGGCATGGCAACAGGTCCGGTGAAAATGATTCGGGACGCCAGTGAATTTTCTCAATTCGCTTCTGGTGAAGTGCTCGTTTGCAAAATGACCACACCGCTATGGACCAGCCTGTTTCAAGACGCCAAAGCGATTATTACAGATACAGGCGGCATATTGTCTCACGCTGCGATTATCGCTC
This sequence comes from Bacillus sp. RHFS10, assembly GCF_016757475.1. NCBI lineage: Bacteria > Bacillati > Bacillota > Bacilli > Caryophanales > Bacillaceae > Bacillus > Bacillus sp. RHFS10. The sequence continues at coordinate 621,522 of NZ_JAESPO010000002.1, read as the reverse complement.
GCGAATACGGCATTCCCGCCGTTCTCGGCACACGCACTGCAACAGAAAGACTTCGAGACGGAGACATCATCACTGTTGACGGGAGCAGCGGCAAAATCACAGTTGTCAGCCGGGCCTAACGCCTTCTCCCCCCTTTCTTATGCAAGCGGGGCAGGTGTATACTTGTCCTGCCAGTATATTCGCGAGGTGAAACGTATTGAGACCGACAAACAAGAGAATCCTTGACGCTGCCATGCAGCTGCTCGTCAAAAAAGGATATCGCGCAACGACTACAAAAGAAATCGCAGAAAAAGCAAATGTCAGTGAAGCGACGATTTTCAGGAATTTTAAAAACAAACAGGGGCTAGTCCAGGCTTTGCTTTCTCAGCCTTCTCCAAACAGGAGCCGCATTTTGGAGCAAACAGAAGGCGATTTGCACAAAGACCTGCTGCATATCGGAACCTGTCTCTTGGAGGAGCTCGAACATAGAAAAGATTTGATTAAAATCAGCTTTCGTGAACCGGCCATGTTTCAGGATGTCATCAACCACGTAACTGAATATCCCCAATCTATGAAACAGCTATTGGTTGATTATCTCAAAGAAATGGGTGAAAAAGGGGTTATTCAGACAGGAAATGAAGCGGAGCATGCGGACGTGTTCATGTCGCTCATTTTCGGTTATTTTATTCACCGCCTCCATTTAGGAGACCGGGTGATTTCAATGCCTCAGGAAAAAATGCTGGAGCATAGCACTGCTTTATTTGTCAAAGGAATCTCTCGATGAACTCCTTGGCATAACAAAAAGGAGGATCCCAATGAGTTCAAGAAAAGAATGGGCGCTGATCGTCTCGTTATTATTGGGGGCCATCCTGGTTCCCATTAACTCAACGATGATCGCGGTCGCGCTCTCATCTATATCCCATACGTATAACGAGTCCATCACAAGCATCACCTGGGTGGTTACCGTTTATTTAATCATAATGGCAGTCACACAGCCGATCGCTGGAAAACTCGGTGACATGTACGGCAACAAAACAATGTATTTATGGGGCGTCGGTCTATTTCTTATCGCATCTCTAGGCTGCGCCCTCTCACCGAGCCTGCTGCTGCTGATTGTCTTTCGGGCATTGCAGGCTGTCGGCGGCGCACTGCTTACGCCAAACAGCATTGCCATTATCCGTCACGTTGTTTCAGAAAAACGTCTTCCGAAAGTATTTGGATTTTTCGGGCTTGGCGCGGGACTTGGAGCAGCACTCGGGCCTTTCATCGGCTCTATGCTGATTGACAGCTTCAGCTGGCATTCGATTTTTTGGGTCAACATCCCGTTTCTCGCCATTGCTTTATTTACGGCATTAATCATGTTCCCTCAATATAAAGAAAATAAATCTGAAGCGCCGCTGGATATTATCGGGTCTGTCTTGCTTGCGGGCAGTATCGTTTCAATTATCCTGCTGACGAAAAATGAGGCTTCATGGGGCTATGCGGTATACAGTGTATTGATACTTCTTTTTGTTCCGCTTTTTTTCAGAAGAGAAAAACGCACACAGCACCCAATTATCGATTTTACACTGTTTAAAAGCTCAACCTTTACAAATGCCAATCTATCAGTCTTGTTGAGCAATCTAATGATGTATGCCATCTTATTGATTATGCCATTGTTCATGACGAACCAATTTGGGCTTAATACGTCTAACAGCGGCATGGCGCTTTCTGTATTTTCGATCTTTATGTCGGCGAGCAACTGGGCGGGCGCACAGCTCCATCACAAATGGGGAGCAAAGAAAATCATCTTTCTTTCATTTGCCATGATGGCTGCAGCCAATTTATTATTTATGCTGTTAAGCAGCTCGCATTCCGTCTTGTTCCTCATGCTCTCTCTTATCCTGGGCGGGCTGGCGTCCGGAGTCGGACTGACCAGCATGCAGGTGTCATCGCTTGCCACAGTAGATCCTGACATGTCAGGAGCGGCGTCCGGAATTTTCTCGACCTTCCGTTATTTCGGAAGCATCATTTCATCAGCCTTAATAGGCCTGGTATCGGGATATCACACCCTATTTATCATTCTCTTTGCTGTGTCCATCATTGGCGTTTTTGTTTCATTAGGCATCAAATCTGATGAAACGGCACGGTTGGAGAAAAACTCAGCGTAATTCAAAACAGCCCGGCACCGCATCTTCTTGCGGTGCCGGGCTGTCTTTTACGATCCAGACAAAGCGGCTGCTTCGTCTTCACGTTCATCCTTTACGAAAAGGATACCTAATTCATGATGTTCTCCCTCATAAGAAGCTCGCTGATCAAAACGAATTTCCCCGTTCAAACCGATAATTTCAAGCTTCACATACGCACGGTTATGCTGGAGCGCTTCATAAAAATCGGATACATTCTTAACGGGTGTGCCATTAACTTTCGTAATGATTTCACCAATTTTCAATTCCAGATCCTCAGCTGGCGTATTTGGTATAATACCAAGCACCATTAAGCCTTGATCACGTTTTGAGAAATAAAACGGTGCCGCGTTATCGTTCGCTCTTTGCTTAATAGACAGAAAGATACGTCCTAACAAAGCTGCACAGACGGCTGCTCCCGCAAGCGGCGCCCACAGTAAGCTCGCTGCACCGAGAGCTGTGACGGCAAGGCCCAGAATACAAATGCGTTTCGCTGTGATCCTTATGCTCGTTTCAGGCAGCGACCCCTGCACCCGTTGCCCAAACCCGACAAAATAAGGAATCCATAGAAAATGGAATGACCCGCCGGGAACAGTAAACACCGGCCACCAGCTGAGATGCGATTCTAATCCGTTCCCGGGCACGAGAAGGAACAGCGGCAAGAGCCATATCCGGTTTGCCAGCTGCTGGCCGATAGGCAAACCGCGGCTGCTCACGACAAGTGCCGGTGATGTTCTCACGTGTGCAGATCGATAAGCTACTACTCCTTCAATGATAACCAACAAGCCCAAAAACACAGCCATAGCCGGCCAAACGACCGCAAACCCTTGCGGAAATCTCTCTAGAAAAGGTTCCGCTTGATTCATTTGCAGTCCAAAACCTATCAGCATACTCATACTGACGATATATGCAGCAGACATCCAGTTGGCGCGAAGAGTGAGCGCTGCCGCCGCAGTGATAACGGCAATAATTGCAAGTACACCGAGAGGAATCGAGATGCCGAGTACGCCTAAAACAACTGACAAAAGGAGTCCGGGAATCAATCCCTTTGTATAAGTGAATTTTAGATCATCATAAATATCCGCTATTTTTGTATGAAAGGTTCTTCGTTCCCGTTTGATTCTCACATAGCCGAAAGCAAGGCTTATGATGATAAAAAACCAGAAAAGCGGGTGTAAGAAGAACAGGCCCGCACTTTTTAACAGTTCAAATCCCCATTGAACAGACACTATCTTTTTCACCGCCTCAAGCCAAACATATTACTCATATTCTATCAAATATTAAATGACTTGGATATCCTCAGGATGGTTTATCCCTCCTGCGTCATCCACAGCGTGACATTCGATAGTGAAAAATCCTTTAAATAATGGTTCACATCCACATCCAATAAACCGCTGATCAGGTGCATCGACCTTTTGATATCTGTCAGATTGATTCCTAATCGCTTATGATTTTTCATTAAATAATTAAAATAATGTTTGGCACACTCTTCATCGATTTCATTTACTGTTTCGACATTGGTGTAATTGACCAAATACCTGCTGAACAGCATAAGAAGACTTAGTGCTTTTGTAGCCGAAAATGTTACATCTTGTGTTCTGTCTTTTAATTGTTCCACTAATTCATAATATTTTTTTTCACGCACAATACTTGCCCTCTTCAATTGTGAACCCCCATTTTCTTTATACAGATAAGCACGGGCCAGTATAAGCAGCAGTACTGGAGTGCTAACAAGCATTCTCGCTAACGTTACTCTTTAAATACCTGTCGTTCAGCTGCCTTAAACCTGATTACTGTTCTTTTTAGAACCTTCTTATATTGTATGAAGTAAACAAAGACTAGGCAACTTGCAAAAGTTTCATTTTAAATACATATTATCTCGTTAGAAAGTCTCTCTCTTCTATTGATATCGGGTAATACAAGTCCTTTATAAATGTTTATTTGTGAAAATTTTTTTAATTTCTTGTTAAAAACTCATTTTTTATGTGACTTATGATTCACTTTCTCGTTAAGTATAAAGAAATAGGAGATGGAACACCATCTCCTTTAATTGACAAATAATGATTTCAGCGCTGTTTGGAGCTGCAAATCATTTTTTTCATCGGATTTTTTCTTTTCTATCTGCTGATTTAATGACTCTGCAGTGCGCGTGTCGATTACGCCCGTTTTAACCAGCTTATTTTGTTCCTGAAAGGCCATAACCGCTTTTTTCATATCTTTGCTGAAATAGCCATCTTCACGTCCCGGATCAAAGCTGAGACCTTTTAATAAAACCTGAGCATGCTTGACATCCTCATTGTTCATATCCGCTTTAAGCGGCTCCTTCAGCTGCAAGGGGCCAGCGGAAAAATAATCAGGCTGCTTAATGGCAATGGTCGGCTCAATTCCTTTCTTATGAATCCAATTTCCCTTTGGCGTCAGCCACTTGTAAAGGGTTAATTTAATGTTGCTGCCGTCTCCCATCGGAACAGCCTGCTGAACCGTTCCCTTACCAAAAGACGTATCGCCTACAACATCATAATGGGCCGCTTCTTTTAATGCGCCGGCAAGAATTTCTGATGCGGAGGCGCTCCCTTTATCCGTGATCACATTGACAGGATACGCTTTTTTACGGGTCAATGTTGAAAAATAACGTTTTTTATCTCCATTACGTTCAGCAATCTGAATATACGGCTGATCCTTTGTGACGAAGTGTTTAAGAATTTCTTCTACACTTTGCAGATAACCGCCCGGGTTGCCGCGTACATCAATGACAAGCCCTTCAATTCCTTTTTTCTCAAGGTCGCCCAGCGCTTTTGCGAAGTCCTCCGCGGTATGCTCTGAAAAAGTAGAGATGGCGATATGGCCGACAGTATGCCCTTGCACTTTTTTCTCTGAAACAAAAACCGTTTCGAGCGGAATTTCAGCTCTCTTGATCCGGAATGACAGCTGCTTCTTCGTCCCCGGCCGCTGAATCTTCATTGAAACACTGGAGCCTTTCTTTCCTCTTATTTTTAGTACAGCTTGGTTTAAATCCTTACCGGCCATTGATTCTCCATTGATGCTGATAATTTCATCATTGGGCTTGAGTCCGGCTTTCTCCGCCGGCGATTGCTTAAATGGAGAAACAATAATAATTTTGCCGTCTTCCATACCAACTTCAGCTCCGATGCCTTCAAACGAGGAATCAAGAGAATCAGAAAATTGCTTAGCCGTCTGCTTGTCCATGTAGACAGAATAAGGATCATTTAGCGTTGACAGCATTCCTTGGATGGCTCCCTCGAGCAGCTTTTCTCTATCAACTTTTTCTACGTACTCATTCGAAATTAACTCATACGCTTTTTCGATTTTTTCCATGGCCTTATCCCGTTCAGAGTCAGCTTGTGCGGTCGCAGGAACAGCTGCAGTCTGGGGCTTATCCATCTCAAGCAGGTTCATTCCCGCATATACACCGGCGCCTCCGAAGAGCATGCTCCCCGCTGCTATCACAGCCATTATTTTTTGATTCATCCTATACTCCTCCTGTATGCCAGACTGTCTTTATCAAAACCTAGAGATAGTATATGTAAAGGATGGAGATTTCATGTAATCATAGAAGAAAAAGAAGGCAAAAGAAAAGCCGCCCCGGAAGCGGGACAGCTTTTTTTCTTTATACTCGCAGAAACTTGCGGATGGAAGTCAGACTTCCCCATACCCCAATCACTGCGCCGATTGCAACCAGCACTAACGAAACTTGGAATACAAATGGGTTATAAGGAAGAAGAGAGACAAATGATCCTTGAACTTTCGGAACGACCCATCCGATGACGTATTGATAAGTGCTCAGCACCAGTGCGATCGGAATCACTGAGCCGAATACACCAAGCAGCAATCCTTCAAGGAAAAACGGCCAGCGGATAAACCAGTTCGTCGCGCCGACAAGCTTCATGATTTCAATTTCTTTTCTTCTTGCGAAAATTGTAATTTTAATGGTATTGGAAATTAAGAACATCGCCGTAAATACCAAGCCGATAATTAAAGCGATTCCGATGTTGCGGGAAACGCCAACCACTTTAAACAAACGGCTGACCTCTTCTTTTCCGTAAGTGACTTTATAGACATGATCCATTTTTTCAATCTTTTTAGCCACGTTCGGCGTATCATGCGGATCTGTCGTTTTGATGACAAACGCATCATTAAGCGGGTTTTCCTGATCCTGCATTGTCAGGGATTCTCCGCTGTCACCAAAGCTGTCAACCAGCTGGTCAAGCTCTTTTTCTTTTGATGAAAAATTGACGCTCTGAATGCCCTTTAGTTCTTTAATATCGTTCTGCAGCTTGTCCTGCGCCTTCTGATCTGCAGTCAGATCAACCAAAACTTTGATTTCGACTTGTTTTTCAGCATTCGAAGCCATGTTATTCAAATTCAGCATAATCACTAAAAACACGCCGACTAAAATCAGCGTAACGGTTACAGCACTAATGGATGCAAACGTCATCCATGTGTTTCTCCCGAGAGATTTAAAACTCTCACGCAAGTGGCGCCCGAGAATTTTAATCATATGAACCATACTCCCCTCTTGACTCATCACGCACAATGATACCATCTTCGATTGCAATGACACGTTTCTTAATGGTGTTTACGATTTCTTTATTATGTGTCGCCATCACGACTGTTGTCCCGCGGTTATTAATTTCCTCGAGCGTCTTCATGACTTCCCAGGACGTATCCGGATCAAGGTTTCCTGTAGGTTCATCAGCAATGACAACATCAGGGTTGTTCACAATTGATCTGGCAATAGAAACACGCTGCTGCTCCCCGCCTGAAAGCTGGTCAGGAAATTGTCTCGCTTTATGTTTCAGCTGAACAAGATCAAGCACTTCAAGCACCCGTTTCTTAATGACAGACGGCTGTTCTCCAATTACTTCAAGGGCAAACGCCACATTTTCAAAAACAGTAAGTTTCGGCAGAAGCTTAAAATCTTGGAAGACAACACCTATTTTACGGCGCACGAAAGGAATCTCTTTTTCTTTAATGGTAGCAAGATCTTTATGATTAATTAAAATCTGTCCTTTTGTCGGTTTTTCTTCTCTGTATATCATTTTAATAAAAGTAGATTTACCCGCTCCGCTCGGACCGACAACATAAACAAACTCGCCCGGATGAATGGCAACAGACACACCATTGAGCGCTTTTACGCCATTCTGATAGGCTTTGTATACTTCCTTCATTTCTATCATGAAATCACCTAATCTTTTATATCATTTTATCTATCACACGGTCATACTCTTCGAATGCATTCGACAATTTATGACTCATTCATTTGTAAAAAGACGAAAAATCTGAAAGTTTCATTTTTCAACACACTTCATTATACGTCAAATTTAGACATAATACTATTACAGTTTCTTTTCATTCAAATTGTCATGGCATAAAAAAATCCTTGCCTGCACTGAGGCAAAGATTTTCTCAACTTACTTTTTTTCTGACAGCCATTTGGCAATAACAGCGGCTTCGTTATCATCTACAAGCCCTTTCGGCATATTGCCGCGTCCGTTTTTAATAATGCTTTCAATTTTGTCTTCGTCATATTTGCCTCCTACCTCTTGGAGATTAGGCCCTGACATACCTTCTAAATCCTTGCCGTGGCAGCCTACGCAACTTTGCTGATATAATTCTTCCCCTTCAGATGCAGAGGCTTCAGTCTTGCTGCCGGTGTCTGTCTTCTCTTCTTTTGCATCATTTGAACCGCAGGCAGCCAACAGAACAGAAAGCGCAAATACAAGCATTAGTATCGATAACTTTGATTTCATGTTGAGAAGCACAACTCCTTTACGATCTCTTCCATATTATAACCTCGTTTAAGCGCGTTTGAAACCCTCGCCCAGTACCTCACTTGCATCCGCCACAATCACAAAAGCTGACTCATCAATCTGTTTGACGATTTGTTTCAATTTGGTGAATTCAGTTTGCCCAACAACGCACATTAAAATCGGACGGTCATCGTCAGTATATCCGCCGACCGCGGAAATTCTCGTCACGCCTCTGTCAATCTTCTGTAAAACGGCTTCCTTGACCGCCTGCTCCTGCTTTGTAATAATGAGCGCCATTTTTGAACGATTAAAGCCGACTTGAACAACATCAATAGTTTTGCTGGATACAAAGACGCCAAGCATAGCATATAAGCCTTGCTCAATATTAAATACGATCATAGCCGTAACGACAATCAAGCCGTCAATGATGGCAAGGCACGTTCCCAATGACAGACCGGAGTACTTATGAATGATCTGCGCAGCCAAGGCCGTTCCTCCCGTCGACCCTTTCCCTAAATACACAATGCCAATTCCGACACCGATACCGACGCCGCCAAAAATCGCCGCTAAGAGCTCATGATGGGTGACCGGCTGAATATCTCTTGTCAAAAACACAACAAGCGGCAAAAAAACAGAACCCGCAAGTGTCTTAAGCCCAAATTTTCCGCCGAGTAAAATGATACCGGCAATAAATAAAGGAATATTAATAATCCACTGTACATAAGCTGCTTCAAAACCATATGACTGCAAAATCGTGCTGATTCCGCTGACACCGCCGGCAGCAATCTTGTTTGGAAGCAAAAATATATTAAAGGACACACCTGTAATCGCTGCTCCTATCAGTATGTATACATAATCCCGTAAAACCCGAAGTGTTTGATTCCGATCCATTGTATATCCTCCGTTTCTTCCAATGCTCTCCGATAGCATTTTAATCCTTCCCTGACCAGATGTAAATAACACCAAAATACAGTGGTAATATGCTAAAGCATCAGTGGAATCAAGGATATGAAAGAATGAAAAAACACACCTGCGTACATCAGGTGTGTTTTTCTGCTTATGAAAGCTTAGAACGCAGGTAGGCATCAATAAATGTATCAATGTCTCCGTCCATTACCGCTTGAACGTTCCCCATTTCTGTATTGGTGCGATGGTCTTTTACCATAGAATACGGATGGAATACGTAAGAGCGGATTTGGCTGCCCCAGCCGATTTCTTTTTGTTCACCGCGAATTTCATCCAGCTCTGCCTGCTGTTCTTCAATTCTGCGCTGATACAGCTTGGCCTTCAGCATTTTCATGGCTCTTTCACGGTTTTTAATTTGTGAGCGCTCCGTTTGGCACGTCACAACCACATTCGTCGGCAAGTGAGTAATCCGAACGGCTGAATCGGTCGTATTGACGTGCTGTCCGCCCGCTCCGCTTGCGCGATACGTATCAACTTTAATATCCTCCGTACGAATATCAATATCAATCTCATCGTTAAATTCAGGCATGATTTCACATGAAACGAAAGACGTGTGGCGGCGGCCTGATGAATCAAACGGCGAAATCCGCACGAGACGATGGACACCTTTTTCTGCTTTGAGATAACCGTAAGCGTTGTGTCCTTTAATCAGTAATGTGACTGATTTAATTCCAGCCTCATCACCTGGAAGGTAATCGAGCGTTTCCACCTTAAAGCCGCGGCGCTCTCCCCATCTGGTATACATTCTAAGAAGCATAGAGCCCCAGTCCTGTGACTCTGTACCGCCAGCACCAGGGTGCAATTCTAAAATCGCGTTATTTTTATCATACGGCTCACTGAGAAGAAGCTGAAGCTCAAACTCATTGAACTCTTTTGTTAATGATTTTAGTTCTTTTTCAAGCTCAAGGTGCAGGTCTGGATCCGGCTCTTCTTTCAAAAGATCATGAGTCATTTGCAATTCCTCATGGGAGTCACTCAATTTTTTATATGAATTGACATAATCCTTTAAACCGTTTGCTTCATTTATGACTGTTTGGGCTTTCTGCTGATCATTCCAGAATTCCGGATCAGACATCTGTTCATCTAGCTCAGCAATGCGGTCCTCCTTTGATTCGAGGTCAAAGAGACCCCCTAAAGTCCGCTAAACGAGAAGCCATATTTTCGAGCTCTGCTCTGATTTCTGATAATTCCATTCCATTCACCTCATTAAAAGATCCGCAGGCGCCTGCTGGCGCCGCGGTCAGTAACCTTGCCCGAACGAACTATTCAGCCCGGCCGCAGCAATTTTTATATTTTTTCCCGCTTCCGCAGTGGCATGGGGCATTTCGGCCGATATCAACCACTTTGCGAACCGGTGCTTTTTTTGCTTTTTTGTTATCGTCGCCTTCTTGCTGCTGATGAGCCGTTGTCTGGCCCTGTACAACCTCTTCACGCTCCAGATTGTTTTCAATCTCAGCTTTCATCACAAATTTTGCAACCTCGTCCTCGATCGATTCAATCATATGCTCAAACATCGCAAAGCCTTCCATTTGATACTCACGAAGCGGATTTGTCTGCGCGTAAGCTCGAAGGTGAATCCCTTGGCGAAGCTGATCCATTGCGTCGATGTGATCCATCCATTTTGAATCAACGGCGCGAAGGACGATGACTTTTTCGAATTCACGCATTTGCTCTTCGCCGAATTTCTCTTCTTTTTCATTATATTTGGTCATGATGCGATCCATAATGAGCTCATGCATTTCATCCGGCTCTTTCCCGAAGATATCGCTCTTCTCAAGCTTGCCTTCATCAAGATAAGTCGTGTTGACAAGCTCAACAAGACCGTCAAGCTTCCACTCCTCAGGAAGCTCTTCTCTTGGCGTATAGGCTGCAATTGCACGTTCGAGAGAAGACTTGATCATATTCTCAACGATTTCACGCAGGTTTTCAGAGTCAATGACTTCAAAGCGTTGCTTATAAATGACCTCACGCTGCTGGCGGAGAACGTCATCGTATTGCAGAAGCTGTTTACGTGAATCGAAGTTATTGCCTTCGACGCGTTTTTGTGACGATTCAACCGCGCGGGATACCATTTTACTTTGAATTGGAGTAGAGTCGTCCATGCCGAAACGGTCAAGCATCGCCATTGTCCGCTCAGCTCCGAATCTGCGCATCAATTCATCTTCCATAGAAAGATAAAATTGGGTAATCCCCGGGTCTCCCTGACGTCCAGAACGCCCTCGCAGCTGATTGTCAATCCGGCGAGATTCATGTCGTTCAGTTCCGACAACAGCAAGGCCGCCAAGCTCTTTTACGCCTTCGCCAAGCTTAATGTCCGTTCCGCGCCCCGCCATGTTTGTCGCAATTGTAATTGCTCCTTTTTGGCCGGCCTCTTCAATAATCTGCGCTTCACGTTCATGGTTTTTGGCGTTTAACACTTGATGCGGGATTCCTTTGTTTTTGAGCAGCTTAGAAATCAGTTCAGACGTTTCAACCGCAACCGTACCGACAAGAACAGGCTGTCCCGTCATGTAACGCTGTGCGACATCCTCTGCAACCGCCTTAAACTTCCCTTCCATCGAACGGTAAATTAAATCCGGACGGTCGTCACGGACAACAGGCTTGTTAGTAGGGATCGTGACAACCTGCATGTTATAGATGTTGCGGAATTCTTCTTCCTCTGTCTTAGCCGTACCTGTCATACCGGCAAGTTTCTCATACATCCGGAAGTAGTTTTGGAACGTAATTGTCGCCAAGGTCATGCTTTCGTTCTGAATTTCAAGCCCTTCCTTCGCTTCAATCGCTTGGTGAAGACCTTCGCTGTAGCGGCGGCCTTTCATCAGGCGCCCCGTAAACGAATCAACAATAACAACCTGATCGTCTTCCACAACATAGTCAACGTCCTTCTGCATCGCAGCGTGTGCTTTTAGAGACTGGTTGATATGGTGGTTAAGCGCGACATGTTTCACATCAAACAGGTTATCAATGCCGAACGCTTTTTCCGCCTTCGTCATTCCTTCCTCAGTCAGCTGTACACCTTTTGTTTTGATATCATACGTATAATCCTTCTCTGCTTTTAACGTGCGGACAAAAGCATTTGCCTGTACGTACAGCTTAGTGGATTTTGCAGCTTGTCCAGAAATGATAAGCGGCGTTCTCGCTTCATCAATTAAAATAGAGTCAACTTCATCTATTACCGCAAAATGAAGCGGGCGCTGAACCATCTGCTCTTTATAAAGAACCATATTGTCACGCAAATAGTCGAAGCCAAGCTCGTTGTTTGTGGAGTAAGTAATGTCTGCGGCATAAGCTTCCCGCTTTTCGTCTTTTGACAATGAGTTTAAATTCAATCCGACGGTCAAACCGAGAAACTCGAAAATTTCCCCCATTTGCTCAGCATCACGGCTCGCCAAGTATTCGTTGACAGTCACGATGTGCACGCCTTTACCTGTTAACGCATTTAAATAAACAGGCAGAGTAGACGTTAACGTTTTCCCTTCCCCTGTTTTCATTTCCGCGATATTTCCGTCATGAAGCGCCACGCCCCCCATGAGCTGGACTTTGAACGGAAACATGCCGGTTACGCGGCGCGAAGCTTCCCGAACAACGGCAAATGCTTCAACAAGAAGATCATCGGTTGTCGCCCCTTTTTCAAGGCGCTCTTTAAATTCAATCGTTTTATGTTTCAGATCATCGTCAGAGAGATTTTCATAGTCTCCGCGAATCGCATCAATATCGTTAGCTACTTTTTCGTATCTATTCAGCGTACGTTTTGTTGGATCAAACATTTTATTTAAAATTCCAAGCATTTATAACGCTCCTCTATCTTCACATGCCTGATTTGCAGGCATGTATAAATAATTTACTAGCCCATGTATACCTCTCATTATCATATCATACCTTGTGTTATTTCCAAAGAATTTGCAAATAAGAAAAAACAAAAACCTTCCGTGTAGATCACGGAAGGCTGCGCTTCATTATTCAGTCGGTTCAATCAAGCCATATTTCCCATCATTTCTGCGGTATACGACATTTGTAAGGTTTGTTTCTGCATTGGTGAAAACAAAGAAATTATGGCCGAGCATATTCATTTGCAAGATCGCTTCTTCACTATCCATCGGCTTTAAATTAAAGCGTTTCTGACGGACAATGTCCAAGCTATCCTCATCTTCTATTTCATCCTGAACCGCAATATCTGTATCAGAGCCGAGACCATTCGCTAATAGATATTTCGGAGAGCCCTGCTCACGGAATTTGCGGTTTACTTTCGTTTTATGCTTACGGATTTGACGTTCCAGTTTGTTTGTTGCGAGATCAATTGCGTTGTACATATCCTCGTTATGCACCTCGGACCGAAGCGCCAGATCTGTCATCGGAATCGTAACCTCAACTTTAGACTCCTTGTCATTGTAAAACTTCAAGTTGACGTTCACATCGGCATTCACGTTATGGTCAAAATAACGCTCCAGCTTGCCGATCTTCTTCTCGACATGATCCTTCAACGCGGGTGTCACTTCAATATTTTCTCCTCTGATGTTATAGTTCATCAAAGAACGCCTCCCTTTTATTAAGGATATGTATCTATTTCTCCTTTACCCTTCACAATTCCTGCTGAAACGTAAACTTTTTGTGAAAATTCAGTGAACTTTGTCGAATTGTGTTTTATATGCTGTTGTTATTGGCGGTTCGGAGGTATATGTATATGCCGATTGTAAGAAACAAATACCTCACCCTCGCCTAATTGATTACAAAGGGCTCCATACATTGATGAATGGACTGCATCCATTTTCTATAATGAATCAGAAAATGTTCTTTTAAATACTCGCAAAACTCTTGAGAGGGAAAAGAGAAAGAAACCAATTGGTCAAACTCCGCAAAAATTTCGTCAAATGCTTTAATACACAATTCAGCACACCCGGTATTCATAATAAAAAGAAGTGTTGAATGTGTTGAATCCAAATAAAAAAAGGCTTGGATCAGATCTTGGTAGATCCGATCCCCTTCTGTTTTTGATAAATTTTGTTCAGCCTCTATCAAATAACACAGCCCTTCCTCAATGGTAAAAAGAAGATGATAATAAGCTGATAAAAGCGTATAATCTTCAATGCTCTTCACGGCACTCACCTATTTACGCTTGTCATAATATCTGCCGTCAATCGTGATGTTGTTATAAGGGTTTAAATACGTCGTATGCATCGCGCGTTTTCTTTTTACCTGCTGAAGCTCGCCTGCAATTGACTGCTTCAGTCTTTCCATTTCCTTCACAATAAGCTGATCCCATGTCAGGACAAGCCTCATCTGCTTTTGTTCCTCTTCTGAAAGCGGCAGAGATATCTTCTGAATAAGTTCAGACCGTTTAGCCACAAAGTCTTCAATTTGCGCTAAAAGTTCATCGCTTTCCGGTGTATCTTGTATGTGTGACAGCATACTCTTCGTCTCAGTGTATAGTCGATCTATGTTATTCATGCCATCCCGCCTGATCCGTGCCGATCCTTCCGTTCAGTTTGAATGGCTTGTTTCCATGCATCGCGAAAATCTGTTACATAGCCTTCAACCTCAGCCAGCATACTCGTATCACTTTTGATATTTGCCTGCACCAATCTTCGATACATATAGTCGTACATCGCACCCATGGAATTGGAAAGCTCAATGTTACGGTTCAGTGTAAAATTTAATTCCTGAATGATATTTTGCGCCTTAATCAAATTTTCATTTTTACGTTCCATATCATCATTCTCAATGGCCTGGGATGCAAGTCTTATAAATTTCAAACAGCCATTATACAGCATAAGCGTCAGTTCACCAGGTGTAGCGGTATTCACTGAATTTTGCTGATAAGCTGTATAAGGATTTTGGATCGCCATGTGTCATCCTCCAAATTACTTTTATTGTACAAGAAGCTGTGATAAATAGGACGATTGTTCGTTCATTTTTTGAATCGCAGACTCCATTGCACTGAATTTTTTATAGTAGCGGTTTTCAACTGTATTCAATCGGTCCTGCATTTTAGTGATATCAGTGTTGATCGTGTTTAAATTTTTACCGATTGAGTAGTTATCAGTTCCCATTGTCGAGTTGCCGGCTTTTGCTTCTATGCTTTTCACTGTGCTTTTCAGTGTATCACCGATGCGTTTCATAATCCCTTTTTCACTATAAGGGCTGCTGTTCGTTCCGTTTGTGAATAGAGCGGCAACACTTTGCGGATCTTCTTGTATTTTCGCTTTCAGTTTATCTTCATTAATCTCTAAATGTCCCCGTAATTGGTAAGCGCTTGAGGTTGTGATGCCAAATTCAGTTAACTGATGATTTTTCCCATCAACTGTTACTTGAGAGTAAAAATCAGTTCTCATTTGGTTCGTACCCGTGCTGATACTGGTATCATTTCTCAGCAAACCGCTTTTCGCCTTCTCTTCCCAGAGTTCTACCTCTTTATCGGACATTGCTTCTTTTTGTTCACTTGTCAGCGGCGTATAGTCTCTGTATTTTTCTTCCTGAAGCTTTTCATTCAGGCTGTCAACCAATTCATTGTATTTATCTACAAACTCTTTAATTTGGTTATAAATTCCGTCAACATCAGTAGAAACAGATGTGGTAACAGGGCCTGTGGTTGCTGTTGTATTTTTGAGCGAGTAGGTAACGCCATTCACGGTAAAGTTGTTTGTCAGCTTCTCCATTTCAAAGCCATTAATTGTGACTTTTGCATTGGTTCCTTCTTTGTAAGCAGTAAGCTTATTGTCTGCGTCTAAAGAAAAACCAAGCTGGCCGGACACAAAGTCGGCAGTAGCAGAATCCGCTGCCTGAATGCTGCCTCCTGAGCCTGTTGCTTTAGAAGAAAACGCAAT
Organism: Bacillus sp. RHFS10; assembly: GCF_016757475.1. Taxonomy (NCBI): domain Bacteria; kingdom Bacillati; phylum Bacillota; class Bacilli; order Caryophanales; family Bacillaceae; genus Bacillus; species Bacillus sp. RHFS10. Next base: position 605,820 of record NZ_JAESPO010000002.1, on the reverse strand, counting down.
CGTTTCTACATACTCGGTACCATTCCAAATTTTATCTTTAAATGCTGATACTCCGAGATCGGAGGTGTTAATTTTAGAAATCACATTATCAATCGTCTCAGCGCTCGTCACACTAATGTTGACGGTTTTTGCCGTTGTCTCGCCAGGCGCCACAACGTTAAACGCCAAATTATAGTCGCCTTGTGTGTATCCCGCATAATTATCGGCCTTATACGTTGCCGCCGTTGCCAAGCTTGCTACTTCAATCGTAGAAGAAGAGTTTGGCGCAGTTGAGCTTCCTGTAGCAGTTAACACAGACTCATTGGAGCTTGTCACTGTTTTGCTCTGATACGTACTTGGATATGTCAGCGTATTTTTAGACATAAAATCTTGCAATTCTTTTATTTTTGAGTTTGCTTCACGATAGCTGTCACGCTGCCATTCAAGTGTCTGCTTTCTTTGCGTCAGCTTGTCAAGCGGGGCTTTTTCTGTCTGCATCAGTTTTGAGACAATATCATCTATATCCATTCCTGACGCTAAACCTGTTATTCTCATGACCATTTCAAACCACTCCTCATCTACTTTTTTTCATCTACAAATAACCCAAGAAATTCAGTCATAGCCGCATAAAAATCAAGCCACTGCTTCGGCGGAATTTCACGAATGACTTCATTTGTAGAGTCCTCTATTACCTTTACATAGTATTCATTTAACTTTTCATGGAGCTCAAACTTCAGGTGAACTTGCGAAGGTTCCAAACGCTTGTTCATTTCCCCTACCATTTCAGCGAGATGGGCAGATGAAACCTGCTGAACAGGCACCTCACCCTCATGATCTTTTTGATTATGTATTTGAGTCTCATAACGATCCCAAACAGGTTGTAACGTAGTGAGCCTTTCAATGTTCAATTGATCATCCCCTATGCCCCAATCTAAAGTTTATATCGACTGAGTAGAGAGAAGATTACACATATTTTTTGGAAAAAAAATCATTCGTTTTATATTTCTTATTTAGATATACTTTCACCAAGTTAACGGAGAATCCGATTATTATATCATGAGTTAACGATATATAGCAGGGGAATCATTCGGAGTTAAACATATAAAAAAAGGACCCGGCAACGCCAAGGTCCTTTTTAAAATTAACGTAACAATTGAAGTACGTTTTGCGGCTGTTGGTTCGCTTGAGCAAGCATCGCTTGAGAAGCTTGAGAAAGAATGTTGTTCTTTGTGAACTCGCTCATCTCTTTCGCCATGTCAACGTCACGGATACGAGACTCAGCAGCAGTTAAGTTTTCAGAAGAAGCACCAAGGTTATTGATTGTGTGCTCTAGACGGTTTTGTACCGCACCAAGTTTACCACGCTCAGAAGATACTTTGTTAATGGCAGAATCAACTTTGTCTAAAAGTGCATCTGTGTTAGCTGCTGTAGCTGTTGTAACAACGTAATCTGCTTTTAACATATCAAGGCCTGTAGCAGCAGTACTCATATCACCAATGTTAACTGTTAGTTGTTGAGTTTTGTTGGCACCAATTTGGAAAGTGAATCCCGCTGTTTCAGTTCCATCAAGAAGTTTTTTACCGTTAAACGCTGTACGTTGAGAAATTCCATCTACCTCATCAAGAAGGTTGTTAATTTCATCTTGAATTGCTACAAGGTCTGTCGTTGCGTCTTGAGTACCAGTGTTACCCGCTTGAACAGTTAACTCACGAACACGTTGAAGGATTGAGTGAGTTTCAGTCAATGCACCCTCAGCTGTTTGGATAAGAGAGATTCCGTCTTGAGAGTTTTTAGAAGCCATTTCTAAACCTCTGATTTGCCCTCTCATTTTTTCAGAAATCGCAAGACCTGCTGCGTCATCTCCCGCACGGTTAATACGAAGACCTGAAGAAAGCTTTTCCATGTTCTTTTGGCTCGCACTGTTGTTTGAAGACAAACGGTTCAGTGTGTTAAGCGCTGCGATATTGTGGTTAATTCTCATTGTTTTGTTCCTCCCTGAATATGTTTTTGGCACGTCCTTGTGCCTCACTTTTTTTATAGCTGGAGGAGTCTTTACGCCTCCTCCCGGCTACATCATTAATATCGGATTGTCTCTGATTTTGTTAATAGAAAAACAAAAAAATCCTCACTTTTTTTGTGAGGATAATGCGGAGATCACATCGCTGGATAACGCTGCCGCACGGTTGTTTTCTTCCTGAATGATCAAGTATATTTCTTTTCGGTGAATATCAATATGCTTTGGGGCGTCAATTCCCAGTTTCACTTGATCACCTTCAACCGAAATGACTTTCACTTCAATATCAGCACCTATTTGAATCGCTTCGTTTATTTTCCGCGATAAAACTAGCATGATTCTCCTCCAATCGGATGCTTTGTCGTATATGAGGAGTCGTGTAAAACGACTTGCTTTGCCTTCATGTTCTTGCGATTCACAATAATGGGAGCCAATAAATTGGCAGTCGATTTTTCGAACGGCTCCGCCATGGTCAATATGGTCATGACTTCCACATCTTCAATATTATCGATATCCAAAAGTTCAGCTGTTGATTCATCAAGGTCAAATTCATAATTCTTAAAAAAGATGAACGGACTGACAACAATGAACGCAAGATTTTCTGTAGTGACGGACTGCAGCGCCACGAATGGAGAATCCTCTGAAAGCGGAAGAATGACGAACTGTTTTTCTTCTAAAAAGCCTGGAATCCCGTTATCAAAAAGAATAATTTGTTCTTCTTTTACGTTCATTTGGCCATGGTACTTCGTATGAATGATCATTGTTCACGATCCTTTTCTGTTTACTTTTCGGATGATTCTTTCGGGTATTCTACATCTATTTTTAAATCAGGATATTGCAGCATGTCAACCTTAACGTTCCCCGGCGTATATTGAACAATTGGCTTATTCGGTTCAGCCTGAATGACAGGCTTTTGCGGCGTAATCTGAATATCAAGCTCTGACGGGGTGTATTGTATTTTCACTCTTGAAAGAGACGGAGCATAATGTTCACCTAATTGAATTTGTTGCATTTCAGAGTTCCTCTTTGCTTGTGAAGCAATTGGATTCCCTTTATTTTCAATCCTCATAAGCTCGTCTCCTTCTTCTACAGTTCGGGCTATCCCCTCCATTACATCCTCATGCCCTTGTTGGGCGGCTTCTTCAATTCTCTTGAAAACATGTTTTCTGTCTAATTCTTCCCATGCTTGCGTTTGGTCAATCGTGAGTTTTCCGTTAATTACCGATATTTCCATTTCCGCGCTTGGCTGTTCAATTTCTAGATCGGCTTGCGGCTGCTCCATTTTTAGGGTGGCGGGCGTCGTCGTTAAACCGATTTTCCCTTGAACACTGTGCATAGTCAATCTGGGAATTTGCATCACTCTACCTCCTAAACTATAAAAAAAGCGAACTCCTGAGAGCCGCTTACTTTAAAAAGTCAATCAATGTAGGCTGAACAATTTGCGCATTTACAGCAAGAGTAGCCCTATGCACGCTTTGCTGCGCAATAAATTCTGTTATTACTTTTTCCAGTTCTACATCTTCATTGTCAGACAACACTTTTGTAGATGTTTCTTCTTGAGCTGAAAGCCTAGTATTAATCAGTTCAAGACGATTATATCTTGCACCGAGATCAGAACGTTCAGCGCTCATGCCGTTAGAAAATTGATCAATATCCTCTAAAAGATTGTCCATGCCATCGAGTGAGTCGGAACTAAGTGCTTGCTCAAATGAGTCAAGCATTTCAAATACATTTTGTCCGCTTTCAGACGTACCCCCAAAGGCTGACTTTGGATCTGAATTCACTTTTAAGTTCATATTATTTGATATATTGACCACAACATCAGCAGTATCGGAAATGGTATAAGTTCCGTCTCCGTTATCAGTAACCGGAGGCGTGTCTGAATTCGTTCCATTAAAGATATATCTGCCGTTCACTTGTGTATTCGCAATTTTTAAAAGCTGATCCTTTAACTGCTTTACTTCTACGCCAATCGCTTGCCGCTCATCTTCACCATTTGTATCATTTTCAGCCTTAATAGCTAAATCTTTGACTTTCGCTAAAATGTCAATTCCTTCAGTAATGTTTGTTTCTGTATTTTCAAGCCAGGTAAAAGCTTGAGAAGCATTACTTTGATATTGCTGAACCTGAGATAATTGCGTATGGTATTTTAAGCTCTTCATAGCTACGACAGGATCGTCAGAAGCTTTTGAGATTTTTTTCCCTGAAGAAATCTGTGATTGAAGTTTATCCAGCTTCGAGTAGCTTGAACCGATATATCTCAATGAGTTTTGCTGAATCATGCCTTGTGTTACTCTCATTTGATCTACCTACCTTCCTCCGACACCCATGCCATTGATCACTTTATCGAGTATTTCGTCTTGTAAAGTCACCATTCTCGCAGCAGCATTGTATGCGTGTTGGAATTGAATCATATTCGTCATTTCTTCGTCTAAAGAAACTGCGCTCATTTGCTGACGGTTGATGTCGGCGTCATTAAGCTGTGTTTCAGTATTAGACGCGAGCCGATTCGCTTCTTGTGCATTAATTCCAAGCTCGCCAATCAGTCCTGCATAGTAATCTAGCACACTTGTATTTTTTCCATTAATGGTGATATCGCCGGTTAAAACATTCGCTAGCTTTGTTGCATTTGCATTATCATTGGCTGCGCCAGTCAGTGAGAAAGCAATGTTCGCGCCTTTTGAATCTAAGATGCTGTCAGCAATTTTAATCTTGCCTGCTGCTCCTTTTGCCGGCTCCGTTTCACCGCCGGTAAAATCAAAAAAGTCCCCGCCTTGCTCGCCGCTTTTGGTCAAACCATTTCTATGCACTTCATTGAAAGCTTTTGCGAATTCAAGCACCATATCATCAAGGTCAGAAAGCATATCAGGGTATGCGCCCTTTTCTTCGCCGCCTGCTGTTACATATCCGTAAGACTCTATAAATCCTAAAAGGGATCCCTTACTGCTGAATGACTCAGCCTGTACAGCAGCGCCTCCGATTGAAATACTTGATACTAAACCCGTTTCATTATCATAATTGGCTGCAAGTTCTGAAACCTCATAATTCTTACCGTCCAAAACAGTTCCCAGCGACTGTTTATTTTTATCGAGGATATCAATTGATACAGTTCCTTCAGCAGAAGCAAGTGCATTCCCGCCTGATTTGTTATAGCTGAGTTTGATATCAACCATTGAGGATAATTTATCGATCAGCAAATCCCGCTGGTCATATAAACCATTCGGAAGAAGCCCGACCGGCTCTACTTGCGCAATTTGCTTATTTAAACTGTTTAATTGAGAAAGCAGAGAATTGACATCTAATACAGTAGTATCTAGCTCCGCTTTTAAGTTTGATTGAACATTTGTTAGTGATTCAGAAAGATAATTAAACGTTTCTGCTAAAGCTTTTCCTTTTTCAGCAACAACAGAACGCGCGCTGTCTTCGTTTGTATTGTTTGATAACTCCTGAAGGGAATTCCAAAACGAATTGAGCACACTGTTTAAGCCGCTTTCATCCGTCTCATTTAAGATGCCTTCCATTTGGGACAAAGCTTTGGCTTTGGTGTCGTAGTAACCCGCACTGTTGTTTTGAAGACGGTATTGGTAGTCAAGAAAGATATCTCTTATTCTCTCAACTGACTTGCCTTGAACACCCGTTCCCATTTGTCCCGCGGTTTTTTCTGCGTTTTTTGATACAGCAGGAAAATAGTCAGTTGCTTCCAATGAGACCCGCTGTCTTGTATAACCGTCTGTATTGGCATTTGCCACGTTATTTGCGGTAGTGCTTAACGCTGCCTGCTGAGCGCTTAACGCCCGCCTTGCAGTTTCAAGCCCCATAAAGGTAGATGTCATATTCTGAATTCCTTTCTGCTAAGCTTTTGAATCAAATAGTTTCATTCGGCTGCTCTTCGGGAGCTCAGCTTTAATTGATTTGCTGTAATTGAAGTTATTTTCCTTAGGAACCAGCATATCGTACGAAATTGAAATGAATTGCAGCGCGTCTCTCGTCAGCTGCCTATTCATCTCATTCACTTCCTTCAGACGTCCGATAGCGTTAGAAAGAGACTCATATAGTTGTTCCAGCGCTTCCTTTTCACTGCCTGAAGTTTTGGCGATACATGCGGAAATGGTGTTGTTTTCACTGTATCCGAGAAAGGCGGAAGTTGCTTTGATCCGGTCATCTTCTGTCTGTCCGATTGCTTGTATATATTTTTGCTCTTTTGTCAAAATGTTAGAAAGCTCTTTTGTTTTGCCGGCCTTGAGCGCTTCCGTCTTTTCCTGAGACAGCGTGAGCAGGTGCTCATGCAGAACGCAAAGTCGCTTCAATTGGTCAATAATTGGCTTTGCTGACATGGGCTTTCTCCTTTTTATTGCTTTTTATAAAAATTAACAATATTTTTCGCTATATGATTTGCGTCCACTTTGTATGACCCGTTTTCAATTTGCGCTTTAAGCTGCGCAATTTTTTCCTGGCGTGAACCAGTGACTGCATCAGATGCATTTTGCATTTCTTTAGCCTGTGATGAAATTTCAATTTTATCTTTAGGCTGTGCAGCAGTTTTTTGCACCGCTTGCTTTTCATAATTTTTTTGGTATGGATTAACGGATTGTGTTCCAAATTGATTGATTTTCATAGGATTCCTCTCGCTTTCCGTTGCAGTCTTTAAACAATCTAACCCTTTTATCGACTGCGGTTTCAGTTAGTTTAGGGAATCAGCTGTTTTTGGTATTATAGGCATAGTACGTGTCTTTTTTACTATTTTCCCTCTCGGTTTTCAAGGTATCCTCATGGTCCAAATGATCCATTTGAGCCTTTATATCTGACTGACAAGCCTTGCAGAATTTGCCTTCCCGAATCGATGTCCCGCACCTCTCACATGGGTATGCCAAATTAGGAAGATGAGTGATTTGAATCCGTTTCTGACTGATGAATTTTAATATCAGCTCTTCTTCTACACCTGTTTCCTCTGTTATGTGGTTCAAAGTTGATTGCCGGTTTTCCTGTTTCCTTAAAAACTTATATACAATCTCAAATGATTTTTCTTCTTCCTTAATACACGCCTGACATATGGTTTGCAGCTTTGTTTTTAAAAATAAAGCATTGCATTTCGGACAATTAGCCAGTTCTCCCATCTTTTTTCTCCTTCTCGATAATATATCTGTTAATTTCTAGTGATTATATCGGCATAAAAACAGAATCATTTAGCTTCTGATCAAGGTAAAAGATGCCACTGAACCGGCTTTTCCTTTCTCTAATAAACAGCGGGCTGCAAAATGCAAGGTAGCGCCTGTTGTATAAAGATCGTCTATTAAAATGATATTCATACCTTCAACTGAGTTATTTTTTGTATCAAAAATACGCTCTGAAAGAAGGCGTTCTTTTTTCTTTTTCTTAGACTGTTTCTCATTATTCAAGCGAACGAGGGCATGGCGGATAGGCTGGTCTAAGCATTCTGCGAGGAGCTGTGCCTGGTTAAATCCACGCTCTTTTTCCCGTTCCTTGCTCAGCGGAATAGGAACGAGAACAACATGCTTATCGGGGTAAACCTCTGAGAAAGTTGAAGAGAAATCACTTTTAAACGCATTTATGATTTCTGCATCTCCTCTAAATTTAAAACGGGAGAGTGTTTCTTTCATCATTTCATTATATGTGTAAACTGAACGGTTTTGGCGCAGCAGCAAGCTGTCACTGACCCTTGATTTCCACGCCTCGCAATCCCTGCATAGCGCATGAATGGATTGAGGCCTGCCGCACAGCGAGCAGATATGTCCTGTGATTTTCTTTAATTTGCTTCTGCAGGAATGACAGACCTTTTCGTCAGTCTTTAATAAAAAAAGAGCTTTCCATGTAACAGCTTGAGAAAATTGCGAATCGCATAATAGACAGATCAGTTTATGAATTCCTCCTCCTGCTTCGTTTGGCATAAATCGTTTGGACTTTCTGATACCACAGCAGCAGATTCAGCCAAAATCACAAGCATAGCCGTGTTTTTTTGTTTATCTACCAGCTCAGCTTTCGTATATGCGATCTTTTTAAGATCAGTGACATAGGATGGTCTTACTTTATTTAAAGAAAGTGCCAACACATCGTTTTTGCATACTTGGCAAGTACAGGTCATATGAAGCTGGTCCATATATCGGTCGAGCAGTTCTTTCATTACGATTTCTTTGGAATTGACAAGCATTTTTACAGCTCCTCATCATCGGTTATATGAGTATACTGTACCATGTTTTCAAATAATAACTAGTCTGTTCTTTCATTTTTTGCCGCCAATGCATTCATTTCTTTTATATGCTTTTTTGCATCCAGCATGCTCTTTGTTTTTCCGTAGTGAAAGAAAATAACATCGCCGTTCGCGTATTCTTTATGCCGGCCGGTTCTTCCTGCGATTTGCACAAGTGCGCTTTCCGTAAAGATAGGCGATTCGGCCCCTAATATCCCTGTTTGTACCTTGGGGACAGTGACACCTCTCTCTAATATTGTTGTTGTGATTAAAAGATCAAACTGACCGTCTCTAAATTGCTTTACTTTTTCTTTTCTGTCCTTATCTTCCGCATGAACAGACGCTGTTCGGCAATGAACATCTTTAAAGCAGGCAGCTGCCTTTTCCAAAACAGAAACGGAGGGAACAAATAAAAACACAGACCTCCCTTCTTTCACATGAAACGCTATCCATCTTTTTACCGCTGGCGGAATTTTGTTTCCGTTTAATTTCTTTTTCCAATTTCCGCACCATAGAAAGCGCGGTTCTGGCAAAGGTTTCTGGTGGTGTCTTGCTGGAATGCGAACTGAATGCAGCTGTCCGTTCAGTGTTTTTCTTTTTAATTCTTTAGAGGGTGTTGCACTTAAATAAACAAGGGTGCTGTTTTTCTTTTTAGCTTTTTGAACAGCGAATTGAAGAGTTTGATCAGCGGAATACGGAAAAGCATCAACTTCATCAACGATGATAACATCGAACGCGTCTTTATATCGCAAAAGCTGATGTGTGGTGGAAATCATAAGCGGAGATAAACACCCTTTGTCCTCGCCGCCTCCGTAAAGTGCCGCAATGTCAGCGCCCTGAAAGGCGGCCTTGAGTCTCGGAGCAAGCTCTAATACAACATCGGTGCGGGGTGTTGCAATACATACTCGCAATCCTTCGTTTAACGCTGATTCTATACCGGGAAATAACATCTCTGTTTTGCCAGCGCCGCAAACCGCCCAGATGAGAAGCTCTTCTTTTTTTGATATTGCTTCAATTAAGACATTGGCAGCTTTTTGCTGTCCGCTTGAGAGCTTGCCATTCCAAGTCAGCTTGATAGGCTTCCAACGAGATTCATCTTCCTCTTTCCATGAATATAAAAGCACATCCTCGCTCACTCTGCCCATCATGACACAGGAACGGCAATACAGCTGCTTCTTTCTAGATAAGTAATAAAAAGAAAAATACCGCTGATCATTTTGGCCGCACCTATTACACCTATACTCCCGTTTATTTTTGGATATAGAGTATTGAGCGCAGATATAGCCGTTCTTGATATGCCATTCAATCATCTCATCGGAAAAGGGGAGTTCAGTTCTGAGCAAATGACGGCCTTGGAGCGTCTGCTGTAATTCTTTTGAGAAAGTAATGTTCTTTTCATCTGGCTCAACCAGCATAGCACCGCCTCCTTTCGAGACAGTATGCCTGAATGGAAATTTTCTGTCCAGCGGTGAAAATAAGAATATAAAAAAATCTCCGCTGCTAAAACGGAGATTTTACGTTATTGAAAACACCAGCAAATTCCCAGCGCGCCCTCACCCAAATGAGTGCCGATTACCGCGCCAAAATAACTGTTATAAAATTCAACATGAGGGTATTTCGCAGAAAGCTCTTCAATGATTTTCGCTGCTTCTTCTTCTCGATTAGCGTGGATAACCGCAGCACGCATAGGCAATCTTTTACTCGCATCTTCGTCTAAAAGCTCATAAATTCGTGAAATTGCTTTTTTACGTGTGCGAATCTTCTCAAAAGGCACAATTACCTCATTGTCAAAGTGAAGAATAGGCTTTACCTTTAGAAGACTCCCAATAAAGGCTTGGGCGCTGCTTAATCGTCCGCCCCGCTGAAGATGCGCTAAATCATCTACCATAAAATACGCCCGAACTGTCTTTTTCATTTCTTCTAGTTCTTTTATGATATCTTCCGGTGATGAGGCTCCATTTTTGATTAATTCAGCAGCTTTAAGAGCATAAAAGCCTTGAGCCAAACAGCTGATCTCTGAATCAAATGGATACACTTCAACATTGTCAACCATTGCGTCAGCCGCTGCCGCACTGCTGAATGTTCCGCTGATCCCACTGGAAAGATGGATACTGATAACCGCATCATAAGACTTGCCAAGCTCTTCATACAAAGCAGCCAGCTCGCCGATTGGCGGCTGAGAAGTCGTCGGAAGCTCAGTATGTTTCTTTACTTCCTCGTAAAAGCTTTTCCAGTCCAATTCGATTTCTTCACGATAAGTTTCCTCCCCAAACACAACCTGGAGTGGGATCATATGTATTTGATGTTGTTCACGTATTTCTTTCGGGATATATGCTGTGCTGTCTGTTACGACTGCAATATTCATAGCTTCGATACCTGCCTTATTGCTTTATAACTCTATTGTAAGCGAAACGGCAGCCTAAAAAAAGACCTGCCTAATAAAAGGCAAGTCTCGTATTATACTATCTCATTTCTACCCAGCCATTTTTAATGGCGACCACAACGGCTTGCGTCCGGTCGTTTACATTCATTTTTTGCAAAATATTGCTCACATGGTTTTTGACGGTTTTCTCACTGATAAACAATGATTCACCGATACCGCGGTTGCTTTTTCCGTCTGCAAGCATCTGCAGCACTTCACATTCCCGTCTAGTTAAGATATGTAATGGTCTGCGGATTTCAGGGTAGACCTCATGCTGAGGGTGTGCAGAAACTCCGCTTGTTGCAAGACGACGGAATTCGTTAACGAGATTGTGAGTAACCTTCGGATGAAGGTAAGAACCTCCCTCGGCAACTACTTTAACCGCTTCAATTAATGTATCAGCATCCATCTCTTTCAGCAGATAACCTCTCGCGCCGGTTTTCAGGGCATGTGTTACATAATTTTCATCATCGTGAATTGATAGAATAATTACTTTAGATTCAGGATACAGCTCTACAAGCTGTTTTGTAGCTTCCACGCCATTTACGTTTGGCATATTGATATCCATGATCACAACATCAGGATGATAGTGCTCGACAATACGAGCCGCTTCATCTCCGTCGTCCCCTTCGGCTACCACTTCAAAGGTAGGTTCAAAATCCAATATTCGTTTAACACCTTCACGAAATAACTGATGGTCGTCGATAATAACAATGTTTACTTTAGTCACAAGCCACGCCTCCTTGTATTATTGTTCTATATACTCTAGCTTTCGGTCAATATGCCTTTTGGCTCTATTTTACAAATCATAGTCAAAGAGATAACGGAACCTTGATCATAATAAATGTCCCAAGACCTATTTTCGAATCTATTGTTATGGTTCCTTCCAATAAATCTACTCTTTCTTTCATGCCCAGCAAGCCGAATGATTTGTTTTTCTTCTCTTTCGCTTCCTTCAGGTCAAACCCTTTGCCGTTATCTTTTATCATTAAAATCACAAAGTCCTTTGTGATTTCAACTTTGACAGTAATTTCTTCAGATTCGGAATGCTTTAGCGCATTAGACACAGCTTCCTGTGCGAGCCTGAAGAGCGCCACTTCAAACTGGGGCGCAAGCCGCCTATCCTCTGTGTCACCGATACACTGAAAATGTATTTTGACATTACCGTTATATTCCTCTGTTGTATATAGATATTTTCTCAAAGTTGGAATCAGGCCTAGGTCATCAAGGGCCATCGGTCTTAAATCATATATAATCCTTCTCACTTCGTAAAGGGCATTCCGCACATTTTGACGGAGATTTTTAATTTCTTGGAAACCGTCCTCAGTGCCGCGGTCACGGAAAATCCGCTCGATTAATTCCGATCTCATCATCACATTTGCCAGCATTTGAGCAGGTCCGTCATGAATTTCTCTGGAGACCCTTTTTCTTTCTTCTTCCTGCGCCTCAATAATTCTTAAGCCAAAATCCTGTTTTGCCTGAGCATCAGCAAGAAGCATTCCGACTTCGCGCAAATCTTGATTCAAGTAGTTGAGCACAACTGTAATTTGGCTTACTAATGATTCAGACCGTTCAATGATTTCCTGAAGGCCTAACAATCTGCGCTCTAAATCATCCCGGCGTTCGCGCAGCTGCTTCTCACGCTGCTGGATCATCGTCAATTCTACCTGCAGCTTATGGGCTTTTTCGTAAGCATTGCGAATTTCTTCTTCACTGAATCTATGAAAATTGCGGCTGACCTCGGATAAACGGTTTCTCGCATGACGGGTTTGCACTTCAAGTTTATCGCCAAGCTCGATGACTTCATAAACCTGCTGTTTAATTTGTTTCAGTTCTTCAACCAGCTGTTCATACTGCTGGCGTGACTGTTCCCCGATTTGAAAAACCTCATCCTTGCTCCCGTCAACGGTTTTCAGCATCTTCATCAAAATAGAATCCAGAACTTTGGAATCCATCTTTGTTTTATTCATAATTTCCCTCCGTCACGGCGTTGTTATATATTTTTATTATAAATGTAATTGATCTGCAATTTATGTCGAATTATAATGAAAGAATGCGTATATTCTAGAAAAAAACAATTTTATATACCTTCTATTCTTTATGATACCAAAATACGCACAAAAATTCTAAAGACTGTACGAATTTGTATAGGCAGTCTTTTATGCTTAGCAGGAGGGTCAGCAAGCATGCTGCACAGCTATTTTACTGTGAAAGAAACAGGAGAACACGAGATTGTTATAGAAAAATCGCGTTTTATCTGTCATTTAAGCCGTGTTTCTACTGAACAAGAGGCACAGGAATTTATACAGAAAATAAAGAAACAGCACTGGAATGCGACTCATAATTGCTCGGCTTACGTCATTGGCGAGAACGATCATATCCAAAAAGCCAATGATGATGGAGAACCAAGCGGTACAGCGGGAGTGCCGATGCTTGAGGTATTAAAAAAACGCGGCCTTAAGGATACTTGCGCCGTCGTTACACGATATTTCGGAGGCATTAAACTTGGGGCCGGCGGATTAATTCGCGCTTATGGAAAATCAGTGTCTGAAGGATTAAATCATATAGGTGTTGTAGAACGAAAGCTTATGCGCGTCATGCACACTTCCGCGGATTACACGTGGCTTGGCAAGATTGAAAATGAACTAAGAGAATCACAATTTCTGTTAAAGGAAATCCATTATGCCGAAAATGTTGTATTCGAAACATACGTCGAAGAAAAAGAAACAAACGCATTTTCTGAGTGGATGACAGAACTGACAAATGGAAAGAGTGATATTAAAGAGGGAGAGTTGACGTATCTTGAAAAAGCCGTCAATCACATAAAGGAGACTTAATAATGGCTGAACGCGTTAGAGTGCGTGTGCGAAAAAAGAAAAAGAGCAAACGCAGGAAAATTTTAAAAAGAATGATGTTATTGTTCGCCCTTGCATTATTGGTGGTCGTAGGGCTTGGAGGATATAAACTTTATAAAACCATTAGCGCTGCGGATGATTCATATGATGCTCTTTCCCGCGGAAATAAATCAAATCTTCGCAGCGAAGTTGTAGATATGAAGAAAAAACCGTTTTCTATTTTATTTATGGGAATAGAGGATTACGCGACCAAAGGACAAAAAGGGAGATCAGACTCTCTTATTGTCGTTACCCTTGATCCCAAAAATAAAACCATGAAAATGCTGAGCATTCCGCGTGATACACGAGTGCAGTTAGCCAGTGACACAACCGGAAGCAAAACAAAGATTAATGCTGCTTACAGCAAAGGCGGAAAAGATGAGACAGTTGAAACTGTTGAAAACTTCTTGCAAATCCCGATCGATAAATATGTCACAGTTGATTTTGACGGTTTTAAAGATGTCATTAATGAAGTCGGCGGCATTGATGTAGATGTGCCTTTCGATTTTGATGAAAAAAGTGATGTAAACGAAAGCAAACGGATTTACTTCAAAAAAGGCGAGATGCATTTAAACGGCGAAGAAGCCTTGGCGTATGCCCGTATGAGAAAACAGGATAAACGCGGAGACTTTGGCCGTAATGACAGACAGAAACAAATCTTAAATGCGCTGATTGACCAAATGTCAAGCGCAAGCAACATTGCTAAGATTGATAAAATCGCAGAAAAAGCAAGCGAAAACGTTGAAACCAATATTCGCATTACTGAAGGTTTAGCGCTGCAGCAGATTTACAGCGGCTTTACCAGCAAGAAAATCGACACGTTGAGCATTACAGGATCCGATTTATATTTAGGGGCGAACAACACGTATTATTTTGAACCAGATGCCACAAATCTGGAGACTGTCCGAAAAACGCTCCAAGAGCATTTAGATTATTCTTCAGATACAAGCAGCACCGGCACAGATGAAAGCACAACAACTGACGGTACAACGTATTCGAATGACAGCAGCACAAGCTCAAACAGTACAACGAATTCAACAACTGATTCATCCTATTAAAAAAATGCCCGGTCCTATAAAGATCGGGCATTTTTGCGCAGAAAAAAAACTCCGGCGTCTTCAGCCGGAGTTTTTAATTTCTCTTCACCAGCCGTTTATAAAATTTCGTAAACGGCTTAAATTTTTCATTCACGAGTCCTGTCACTTCTGCTATGATTTGCATAAAAATAATTAAAACGAAGATAATAAACAAAGAGAGCCAAATTGTGGCACTTTTAAGCACGATTGCACTGATGCTGAAAATGAATCCAATGAGATAAATCACAATGACCGACATCCGGTGTGATAGGCCAAAGGCCATCAGTCTGTGGTGGATATGGGACTTATCGGGTGCCGAAATCGGCTGTTTGTTTAAAATTCTTCTGACGATAGCAAATGTTGTGTCAAAAATCGGCACGCCTAATATAATAACCGGGATAACGATACTGAACAATGTTACGCTTTTATACAGGCCTAATAATGAAAGAATCGAAATACAATACCCTAAAAAAAGTGATCCTGTATCACCCATAAAGATTTTGGCCGGATGAAAGTTATGGAACAAAAATCCAAGCGTACTGGCGATAACCACCAGTGAGAGTGACAGAATGAGTACTTTTCCGCCGGATAGCGCCATAACGGCGATCGTTGACAGGCCGATAACAGAGAGACCGGCAGCAAGGCCATCCAATCCGTCAATCAGGTTAATCGCGTTTGTGATACCGACAATCCATAATACTGTCAGCGGATAAGCCAGCCAGCCTAACTCAAATCGTTCTGCTAAAAAAGGCACTGAGAAAAAGTCCATTTTTAAACCGGTGCTTACAATCATAATGGCTACACCTAATTGAATCAAAAACTTAATTTTTGCACTTAATTGATATTTATCGTCAAGAATACCTAACACAATAATGATGAATGCTCCGACTGTAATAGCCGTCATTTTTGTTTCTGTGTAAATACCGGATGCAAGCACGCCTGCAACCACTCCGATAAATATGGCCAGCCCGCCCATCCGGGGCATGATTTTGTCATGTACTTTTCGGTTGCTGGGCTGGTCAACTGCACCTATTTTAATCGCAATCCTTTTTACGATTGGGGTTATGATTAAAACTGTCAGCAGCGAGACAATAAACGCAACAACAATGCGAATCATGCGTTCGTCAAGCATAAAGAAGTCTCCTTTGGGATTAAATAAAGTCTTTATTTATATAGAGAACCGTTCCTTCCATTATACCTTCTCCCTAGTTATTATAACAAGCTTCATCAAAAAGAAACACGTATAATCAAAAAACGCGCATCCCAATTTATAGGACTACGCATGTTTTTGAATCCCTGTATATTTCATGATTTTTTTAAATAAGCAATTCCAATCTTTTGCGCGGGCGATGTTTCGGCGCATTTCTTTATACGTTTCATCCCCGTGTTGGCCAAGCACTTTTTCGCACGCGGCGATAAAATCAAGCGGATGATCGCCTTCTACATATTCGTATACATAAGGCTTCTGCATTTTTGAAGTCGATGGAAGATTAGAGCCGACGACAGGCTTTCCAGCCGCTAAAAATTCAAATAGTTTTAACGGAAAAACGGCTTGATTATACGATGAGTTTTTATATGGCATAATGCCGATGTCGATAAGCTCCATATAATGCGGAACTTCTTTTGGCTCCGCCGGACCGGTCCATATCACATTGGGAAGCCTCAGCAGCTCTTGAAACGAGTCATCGCCATTAGTGGCATCAGGACCAACCCATAAAAATGTCCAATCAGGCTTTTGGAGCGCTGCTTCTTCAATCATTTTAAAATCCAGTTTAGGTTTAATTCCGCCGATAAAACCTAATACGATTCCTTCTCTTCCCTGCAATATGCTCCGATCGGGAGCCGCTTTATTCTCAGAAAACAGCTCATATTCCACACCGTTTTCAACAGTATGCACCTTTTCTCGTCCCGCAGTCAGTTTTTTGTCTACTTCTTGGTGGAGATAATCCGATGAACAGGTTATGGAATCTGCACGATGTATAATTCTCAGCTCTGCCGATTTAATGACTTTTCGCCGGAGTTCAGACAGCAGATTTGAACGTCCGCTGATCGGCGCCGCCCATAAGTCACTGCAATCATAAATCACTTGATCCCAAGAATACAGCGAAGACAGCAGCGGGAAACCGGGAAACGTGTACCATAAACAGCAGCGTTCACCGTTTGCAGAAGCAGAAGTCAGCTTATCAAGTAATGGTGATAGCTTATGTCTGTAAAAAACATCTGTATATCGTCCGAAACGAAACATTTTTTTCTGGAGCAAGTCTTTAACAGCGAATTGCCTGATGCCTGAATGAACTTGCTGAAATTCATTCCCTTGGGTTCGCGGAGCCGGACAAACCCAAATGACTTCCTTCGTTTCCTCCTGAGCAGCTAAAAATTCCGCCAGCCGGTGCCGCCTGTATCTCAATTGGTCTTTTCCCCATTCAGCAGTGGCAACGATGACATGAATGATTGCTTCTTTTGTTTCCACCTTCATCACCTTTTCTCTCTGTTTGCGGCTATAATCTTTTTTTCACCGCGTTTTTTGCATATTGAACAAAACACCATGTTGCTTTGATGAGATGAAGCCGTTCGATCTCTCTATAGACAAACCACGTTTTTTTCGCAGCCTTCCATTTGTTGCTGGATATCGAGTTATTTACAAGCCGATATTCAGCCAGGCATTCATTCATCCCATAAGCGGTAAACCCTTTTTTTAAAAGAGACAGCCATGTGGCCAAGTCCTGCCGCGTTCTGATATTCGGCATTTGGATTTGTCCCGTTTGTTCCCTGTCAATCATGACCGTCAAGCAGCCGATAATCGTATTTTTCAAGGCGTCATCGTACGTCAGCCTTTCCGGGGCATCAATATATTTATCGAGCGGGGTTCCGTCCTGCGCCATTAAGCTGTAGCCTGTGAAAGAAAACGCACAGGAGCGCTCCATCATAAAATCAAGCTGCTTTTCGAGTTTGTCTTTTTTCCATGTGTCATCACTGTCCAAAAATGCTACAAATCGTCCTTGAGCACGCTCCAATGCTTTGTTGCGGGCAACCGCAGCTCCGCTGTTCTCTTCCAGATACACCACATGAATTCTTTCATCTCTTTCTTCATACTGCTTCAAAATGCCGCGTGTCCCATCCGTTGAGCAATCATCCACGATAATCATTTCCCAATGGGAGTGGCTCTGATCTAACACTGAATGAATCGCGTCTTCAATATAGTCACGCGCATTATAAGAAGGTGTAATGACAGATACAAGAGGTTTCCAATAAGTCATGATCACATCTCCATCGGTATGATTTTAAAAGGACTCTCTAAAAAATTCAGGAATGACAACGAACATAAAGGCAATTGTGAGACCGATCATAACGCCAAGAACCGCTTTCTTTTTCGGGGACATTCCGCCGCCAGCCGCCTCACTTACGGTTTCAGAATCAGTGACACTGGCCGCTTTCAGATTAAGCTGCGTATTTTGCAGCTCATACAAAAATCTCTCTTTATCCACTTTGGAATCCTCACTCACCGTCTCGCCTTCGAGCGCGTCTATACTGCGGCGGATGACGGCTTCTCTTTCTGCGTACAGTTTTTGATCGTTTTTGAGAAAGGTGGAGGAAATGGCGTTTAAGACGGATTCCGTTTTACCCTTATCCTCGTCGCTATAGCCCAAGGTCAGTAAAGATTTGGATTCGGCTTTGATGGTAAGCTTCTCCTTAATCTCAGCCAAATCTTCAGCCTTTTCATCAGGAAGGGCCTCCTTCAAAAAAGAGTCGCTCTTGAGCAAAAGGGGAATCTCCTCTATGTTGTTATAAACCGGATGATCATAACTCCCCACAGCTAAAGTGTCTTCAGCTGTATAGCGCTTTTGGTCAGCGATCTGGGACGGCAGGATATACCCCGCCGCACCTAATATAATTGGCACCGCTATGATCCAAATGATATTTTTTTTCATCCGACGGGCTATTTTTATCAATATATCGTTCATATAAGTCTCCCTGCTTTTTGTAGTCTGTTTATCTGTACACCGGTTCAGGCATCTGTCTGGATCGTCTTAACACATTCACAGCGGCGATGACGAGGGCCAGAAACACCCAATGGAAAAATAAATTTGAAACAGAGCTTGGGCTGATACTTGATGCCAAGAAACTGACCAGAGCAGTAATAAGCCCTTCTATGATCAGTTTTGACTGCTTTTCTAATTTTCTTTCATAAAATTTATAAAGCACCCATATAAGGTAGGCATAAACGGCGAGATATCCCAGCATAATGAACAAGCCAAAGTTAGCAAGGATTTCAACGAGCCAGTTGTGCACCTCTGTCACATCGTCAGTATCATATAAAGCATAGTGCTCAAGATAATAGGATACATTCCCTGCTCCGACTCCGAATCCGTATGAATCAAGGAAAAAATGCCACGCGTTTTTCAGCAGATTGGCCCGGCCCACATTGGATGGAAGCCTGTCATGAAATGAATGCAGCGTCTGCGGAGCCATAAACAGCTCCCAAAACTTTGAATAAATCCGGCTGGCGAATAGAACTGCAAAAATGGCAGCCCCTGCCGCTGACACCCATATGGCCATTTTCTTGAGAACAGGCGGCAAAACAATGAAAATGTAGACAGCAATGCCTGCAAAAATGCCGAGAAGGCTTGCCCTTGAACCGGTAGCAAAAATTAAATACAGCGCACAGAGCGAGAGCACAAGGCCAATCGCCTTGAGGTATCCATTCTTTATGTTTTTCATCATCGTGATGTAAAAAAAGAAACTGATCGATAAAAAGGTCGCAAAGTCATTTTGATTAAAAAAGACAGATGTCGGATAATGCTGCTTATATTCCGGTCCGCTGTACAGTGTTGAACTCGGGAGATGGTGATGGGTCATGTGATTGTAAAAACCGATGATCATCAGAAACACTGTCATGACAAGCCATATCCAATAAACCATCATCAGCTGCTCCATTTTTTGCACGTACATGACAATGAGGTAAATGAAGAAGATACCCATAGCCAATAAAGCCAAATATTTGATGCCGGCTGTCACCGACTTGGCCCACAGCAGGGAAACAAGGCCGTATATAAACCAAAAGGCGAAAAAGAGCAAGATCCCTTTCACTTGCAGTCCGTTCCATTTTTCAATATGTGTCCGGTTCCGAATCATACCGATCACATGGAGGCATCCCGCTGCAAGGAGCAGAAGCCTGTAAAGGAACAAACTGAAAAAACCAAGATGAATCGCGAAAAATGCATTATTTAAAAAAGTGCAGGCGATCAAAATATAGATGACAGCCATAAAGAGCCGTTCTTTTGTTGTAAATGCGGTTGCAAGCGCTAGCGCAAACAGCCCGATCACCAGTACCGCGAGCACGGCAGCCATCTGCATGAAACCTGTATGTGTGCGATTGGCTCCCAGCAATAGGATGATCCCAAATATAGCAGCGGCCAATAATGTAAGCGTATGGACCGCTGAACGTTTGATACTCACATGTTTAACCCCTTTCCTGATGTTTCAGGAGCCGGCGGCCGAGCCTAAGCAGCCGACAGTTTCAACCCAAGTAACACTTTTTCTTTTTATAAATTGACACTCCCAAAGTCTTTAGCCAATTCCTCGAGCGACAAGCCCGGAAAATACCTGTCAGAAGGTTCCGTTCCCCGAACAGCGGGACGGCCGATGGAGTGGTAAATGTATCCGGCTGCCTGCATCTCCTCAAGTGAGAATAAATTTCTCCCATCGATGATGATTGGCTGTTTTAAGATAGTTTTCACTTTTACGAGCTCCATTTCTTTTACTTCCGGCCAATCCGTTAAAACCAGGCATGCATCTGTGTCCTCAATCGCATCATACACATCTGTGTAATACTCGACCTGTTCGCCAAGGATTGCTGAAGCTTCAGGAATCGCAATCGGGTCGTATGCTTTTACATGTGCGCCCAGCTGCTGCAGCATCGGGATAATATCTAGAGCAGGAGCAGATCTCACATCATTTGTATTCGGCTTGAAGGCCAATCCGAGGACGGAAATGGTTCTTCCTTTGATGCTTCCCATAACAGTTAAGAGTTTATCTACAATATGAACGCGCTGCTTTTCGTTCGTTTCAATGACAGCTTCAATGAGCTTGAATGGATAGCCAGCTGATTTTGCGATTTGAAGCAGTGCGGTTGTATCCTTTGGAAAACACGAGCCGCCAAATCCAATACCTGCTTTTAGGAACTTCTTGCCGATACGGCTGTCAAGCCCTACGCCATCAGCAACTTTCGAAACATCTGCGCCGACTCGCTCACAAATGTTTGCGATATCGTTGATAAAGGAAATCTTTGTCGCCAGAAACGCATTTGCGGCGTATTTAATCATTTCTGCACTTTCTAAGTTTGTTTTAATGACAGGAGTGTGGAAAGGCTTGTGCAGATCCTCAATAATGGCAGAGGCTTTATGGCTTGTTGAGCCAATCACGGCACGCTCCATATTCATCGTGTCATGAATCGCTGAGCCCTCCCGAAGGAATTCAGGGTTAGATACAACATCAAAGGAGTATCTTCCTTTTGAAGCTTTTTGAACGATAGATTGAACCAGTTTTCCTGTGCCAACCGGGACTGTGCTTTTATTTACGATAACTTTATAGCCGTTCAGGTGCTCACCGATCGTTTTCGCCGCCGCTTTGACGTATGTTAGATCAGCTTCACCTGTTTTGGACATTGGGGTTCCGACTGCAATATAAATAATGTCAGATGCCCGAATGGCGGACGGGATATCGTTAGTAAAGGACAGACGCTGATCCAGCACATTTTTTTCAACTAAGTCCGCAAGCCCTGGCTCATAGATCGGGATTACCCCATTTTTCAGACTTCTGATTTTTGATTCATCTATATCACAGCAAGCAACTTTATTGCCGATCTCCGCAAAGCAAGTGCCTGATACGAGTCCTACATAACCTGTTCCAATGACAGCTATTCTTTTCACAGCGATCATCCCTCTCCTGTAAAATGATTGTCCTCTTTATATTGGTCGCAGTTTCTTACGATTAAACGGACGTTTTCGCGACCGTCTGATACTGATGATGCAAGGCCTTGGCATTTTTTCCGGCGTCAAATTGTGCCTGCACGATTTCATACAAATCATCTGCTATTTCCGGTTTCCACATTTGCTCATGTTCATACAGAGCGATCGCTTCCGCCAAGGCTTGAGCAGACCTCGGTTTAATCAGCAAATGCCGATGCTTACCGAATAACGATGCAACTCCGCCAACATCCGTACAGATGACAGGAACCCTTAGCGCGAGCGCCTCAATCACGACAGTCGGCATCCCTTCACTGTAAGAAGGAAGCACGAACATGTCTGCGGCAAGCAAATAGTCTCTCACCTTATGATTCGGCACTTGGCCTGTGACGATATGGCCCTTTTGCATCAACATGGACTTTGCAGGACCGTCCCCGACAAAGACTGCCTTAGGAGGTTGCTTCAATGACTCGATGGCGTCAGACAGTTCAAAAATGCCTTTCTCCCTGACGAGCCGGCCCACATAGATGGCCAGACGCTGATCGAGCGGGAGCCCGAGTTTTTTTCTGGTTTCTTCTTTTGTCTGCTCATTCTCCTGAAAGCGGCTGAGCTGTATGCCGATCGGCAGAACCGAGCTGTCAAAGCCGGAAAGCTTTTTGGTTTCTTCCTGAAGCTTGTGGCTGACTGCTAAAACAGCTGACGCGGAACCTACCGCATGATTGAAGGCTTTAAACGCCCCTTTGCTGTAATGCGGATAGACATTCACATCACTGCCGTGCAAGGTCAGGACATAAGGAATTCGCTCTGACTCCGACACGACTGCCGCAGCCCCGCCCGATGGCATGGCAAAGTGCGCATGAATCAGATCCGGATGTAAGTCGCGCTGTTTCATCATTTTTAAAACGGCTGTTGCGATTCTCCGATGAGGCTGCGCCCACTTCAGCTGGCCGGGAACCGCTCGATAGAAAGGCCGATAAACCGGTATCCCCTTCCTAATCTCATACTCCGGTCTGGCATCCTTTTTTCGATATGTCTTTTTCAACATGCGGACAGGCGCGGAATGAAAAGGCCGCGGGCATATCACGGTGATATCAAGCCCAAGTTTTTGCAGCTCTTGGACCTGTGTCTCATGAAACACACCCTCACCGGGTTTCAGACTGCTCGGATATACGCTTGTGATCCACAAAATCTTCATGACAAACGTCCTTTTCTTAGTAGTTTACTTTTCATTTGAGGGTACGCTTTTACCAAAAGAAAAAGATAGCACAGCGCCCCGGCCGCCACTGAAATGGCCAGCCGCATTTCTGCCTGCAGACTGAAGTGTTCCGTACCTAGGCTTACACCAAACGCGATGATAGCCATCACGACTGTGATCAGAAACGGCTTTATAATCGACTGGAAGTAGGCCGAAAGATTAAGCTTGATGACATATGCCAGCAGCCAGCGGCCGATCAGGAAATTGAAAACACTGATGATGGCATATACCCATGCGACAGTCAGCAGACTTCCCGTCTGAACGGCTGCAAACAGTGACAATCCGTACAGCAGCAGCACACCGGAATCCCAATAAAATGCTAAGTCCGCTCTTCCTTTAGCAAGCAGCACAGATCCATTTGGATTCATGAGCACTCTTAGTATCCCGACAATGGCCAGAACATTGAGAACCGGTACAGCAGCGAGCCATTTTTCTCCGAAAACCGCTGCGATAAAGGCGTCTGACACAGACACGAGCCCGATTAACAGCGGAAACGAAACAATCGCCAGCATCTTTGTCATATTCAGAAAGCCTTCTCTGATCACGCTGTTTTCATATTTGTTTTTTGCGAAAACAGGGAATGCCACCCGTGTCACAATCGGATTGATTTTCAATACCGGAATGGTGACAATCTGGTAAGCAAGGTTATAAATCCCCAACGCTTCAGCACCGATAAACCGTCCGATCAAAATCATATCGATATTCGCTCCCAGCCTGTTCACAAGACGGGATGAAAGCTGAAAAGCTCCAAAGGAAAAGAAGGCCTTCATTCCCCTTAAGTCAAAAACAAAAGCGGGGTGCCATTTTTTTCGGTATACGGCCCAATACAAAATCCCTTTACTGGACTGCAGCAGCACTTGAGAAATGACGTACGCTAAAATCGCGTCCATCATAAAAACCGCAATCGCTAAATATCCGAAGGACAATGTGTTTGAAAAAATCTCAATTTTGCTTAACGTATTAAAATGCAGCTGCTTTTGCAGCATATACTGGTACTGCTGTCCGATTGGCGCAATCAAAAACATAATCGCTAAAATCCGAATCAGAAACACCAGCTCTTCTCTTTGATAAAATCCCGCAATGGCGGGACTGCTCACATATAAAAGAACAAACAGCAAAACGCCGGTCATAATGTTAAGCCAATACAAGGTTGACAGCTGGCGCTCTGTTGCGTCATCCCTTTGAATTAACGCCGCGCCAAATCCCATATCAAGCACAATCTGGGCGAACACTGTAACCGTTGTGATCATGCCTACGAGTCCAAATTCCGTTAAGGTCATCATATTTCCTAGCAGGGCAAACTGAACAATTTGTATGACTGTAATGCACATCGTCGAAATACTTGTCCACTTTGCGCCGCTTATGATCTGTTTTGTAATACTTGGCATCATATTCCCTACTTCGTTTTAAGCTCAGGTTGATGGTAAATGCAGGTGTTCAGTTTTATCTTGCACCATCACCTGTCCACACTACTTTACAAGTTTTTAACATAATTTTTAATTCTAAAGTGAAAGTCAGGTTGCGAATGTAATATAAATCAAATATCAGTTTTTCCTTCGGCGTCATATCATAACCGCCGTTCACCTGAGCCCAGCCGCTCAATCCCGGTTTAACAGCCAAACGCTGTGTAAAGTCTGGAATCTCATTCTGAAACTTTTCTGTAAACACTGGACGTTCCGGACGAGGGCCTATCATACTCATATCGCCTTTCAGCACATTAAATAGCTGAGGCAGCTCGTCAATTCTCGTTCTTCTGATAAAAGCTCCGATCCTTGTCACCCGCGGATCTTGCTTCTGCGCCCAAACAGCCCCAGACTTCTCGGCATCTATTTTCATGGAACGAAGCTTATAAAGCTTAAATCGTTTCCCGCCTTTCCCTACGCGTTCCTGCGTATAAATGGCAGGCCCCGGCGTCTCCAAACAAATCAGTATTGAAAATACCGCAATCATTGGCAGCGCCATCGCCAATCCAATGAGCGCAAACCAAATATCCATTACGCGCTTTACTGCTAAATAACGAGCCGTCTTTTCAGATAATGTAAAAGAATGTATTTGCTGAACTGAGAATTCACGACTCACATTCATGCTTTTCTCTGCACTCACTGACACACACCTCACGATTTGTTTGGGATGTTATGATGACCTATGCCAGTCAGTTTAGCAGACGGATGTTAATTGGATGTAAATGGTATGTTAAGAAGTGTGAATTTGTTATTTTTTCTGACATTTAACTGTGAACTTTTTATTGTTTTAGACACTTTTTTTAAAAATTAAGCATATTGTATAAAAAAAGAGACAAACCATTTTTCAGATTTGTCTCTTTTCTCTGCGAAGCATTTAATATTGAAAATAAAATTTTGATTTAGAGGTTAACAGCTTATATTGAACCTCAACTGTTTTACGAAAGACTAACATGGATTTTCGTTCCACGTTCTTTGAGTCGAGGATAATTTCTTGGTTATCCACTTTTGCACTGATTTTATTTTGAGAAGTGTTTATCGCAAAATCAATTAATCGATGTTCTTTCTGGACATGAGCTAGCTGCTCAAGCAAACTCTGCACGTTAACCGTCAATTTCGTACAATTAGGCTCTAAATCAATACGTTTTACCGGCAATGAAATTTCAGCCTGACCGGTATTGACAATGATTTTTGAATGATTTGGCAACCAGATTTGCTTATCTTTAAAAAGAAATGATAAATCTTTTGATCCTGTATCATAGGAAAGTTCAGCTTCTGTATATGCATGTTTCTTGATATCAATCGAAAGATTATCATAGTTCATTGTGAAGTATGGTCTGGCGCTGTAGACAAACAAAGCGTTATGACCTAAATACATCGTTTTCGTAGAATACTTGTACGCTGCACGCTTGTTTCCTATTCTTGCCCTTAATTTGTAGCCATCTATTGACGATTCAATAAAGAAATCCCAAACGCCTAAATCTTCTTCAGCAGATGCCAGTTCATCAAACTTACACTCAAATGTAAACGCGGAATTTTCATTTAAAGCCGGCGAAATGTATTTTTCCGCCTTTGTATCACGATGAACAAACACTCCTGTCAGGGATTGATTATTATTCGTTTCATCATCCAACAATTTGTGTTTCATGGTTCCTTGAATGCTGAGGCTGCGATCATTAAATTCAATATTCTGCAGATAATGTTCAAGTTTATTTTTATAATTTACTTTTAGTAGTTCTTCAGAAACGGGATACCGCTCTAAGCTCGGATAACGCGCAATTAACTCCCCGTTATGTACAGTACAGAACTTTTTAATGTCTTGTTCTTCCCGCTCATACTGGGTTAATCCTTTCAAATCATTATTGCGAATAAACAGCAGCCGCAATTTGATATGCGGAAGCAAAAATTGATCCGCCTCTTCAGGCACTGCATGAATAAACGATGACAAATATTTAAACCATTCAGCTCTTTCTTCATCGGTTTTCATTTTTATTGTGACATTTTTTGTCCGTGAAAAATCAAAATGCCTGTTTAAAAATACTGCCATCAACTTAATTTTTCTGGCTTCTTCCAGGTCACTTGCCTTAATGGCGGAGACAATATCTTCCATCGCTCCATAAAAGTTCTCTGGGGGAACATAAGCAACACTCATATGTTCGCCGTCTCTTTTGACCAAATAGTAATAATCATAGTCAGCTGAAACAGAAATCTTCTTTGCTTTCAAATAAGCATTCATTGTAAAGACTTGATCTTCCGCTGCTTTGATGTGAGTAGGGAAGGTTATTTGATTTTCTTTTAAAAGTGAGGCTTTAAACAGTTTTTGAGGTCCCAATGTAAAAACAATTTTGGAATCAACTAAATCAACATCCAGGTTCGTTTCTTTAAACATCGATTTGGGAACGCCTCTGCCGTTTACCCCTTTTAATTTCCCTAAAGTAATATCTGATTGATTCTCTTTTGAAAAATTATACCATCTCAACAATGCTTCATTTCCTAGATAATCATCGGAATCAACAAACAGGATATATTCACCTTTGGAAATTTTTATTGCATCATTGCGCGGAGCACCTGGACCGCCTGAATTTTCCGTTCTTTCAATAACAACAATATTTTCATACTTCTTTTTATATTGCTTCAAAATGTCTAAAGATGAATCCGTAGATTTATCATCGACACATATAATCTCATAATCCTCTGTTGGCATTGTTTGATTAACTAAGCTGTCAAGACATTCGGAAATAAGATCTTCTGAATTATATACAGGGATAACAATGCTTATCTTCATCGATTACCTCACTACCCTAATGGATCGGTTATATTTTTGCCTGATCATTATATCAAAAACATCTGTCAATAAGAATAGGCCTAATCTTAATTTTTGCTAAACTTTTACATAGCATGTATACTTTTTAAATTTTACTCATTTTATCGTATAAAAAACTTGCCGGCAATTCCTGATAGGTTTTGCCGGCAAGCTGCTTTCAATATATACAAATCCTAATAATAGCCTATGATTCCTTCATATATTGATTGAGCTGCTTTTTCTTGGTACAAAGCACTCTTTAACTTACTTGCATCGTTCGCATTTGAAATAAATGCCAGTTCCACTAAACTGCTCGGCATCGTTGATTCTCTGATCACATGGAAATTACCGATTTTCACGCCGCGGTTTTGAGTATTGAGCGCTTTGTAGAGCCTGTTTTGGATTTCTGTCGCGAGACGTTTGCTGTTTGCTGACTCATACTTTGTATAATAGTATGTTTCGGTACCGGTTGCAGAAGAGGTTGCTGAGTTGGCATGAATACTTACAAACAGATTTGCACGATTGCTTTTGGCTTTTGCAACCCGCTCAGAAAGCTCTAAGAAGAAATCTGTAGATCTAGCCATAACCGGAACAGCCCCGCCCTTAGACAGTTTGCTGTTTACAAGCTTTGCTACGGCAAGGTTCACGTCTTTCTCCTTTAAACCATTACCGACCGCTCCGCTGTCGTATCCCCCGTGTCCGGCGTCCACAAAAATCTTTTTGCCTACAATGACATTTTTCAGCTGGTTCGTGACATTGCCTGTAACTGAAATGGTTCCTCCAAGTACAGTGAATGTGTTCTTGCTATTTGATCCGATGACTGTTCTTGTGGCAGTTGGCAGTGAACGGGCATCCGTAAACAGCATTGGACGATTTTGCTTCGCAGCCAGCACAGAGCCCGATAAGGCATCGGCATATTTATAGCCATTGCTGACAAATGCAGCCTTTGATGAAGAATAGTACTTCTTCGCTATGTTCGCAGCCACTTCAAAACGGCTGTTTCCGCCGATTCTTGTTGGTGAAGGAAGCTGGCTGTAAACACTTTTAGAAACACTGATTTCTCCTCCGACCACGATCGTCGATGTTGTTCTTTTTCCGCTCATCGCATTTTTTGTCGGTGTGGGAACTGAGCTTGCCGTTGTTAACAGAATCGGAATACCGTTGCGAGCGGCATAAGAACCGATCGCCAGACTGTCAGCATATGCCGTTCCATTTGCGATGACCGCTCTTGAATTCGAAGACAATTTTTTTGAAATATTTTGGGCAACTTCGTAGCGGCTTCTTCCGCCGATCCGTTCCACAGTGGAAACACCCAATTTTTTAATGTCACTTACAACGTTGCTGGAAACACTGATTGTTCCGCCAATGACGATGACCTTGCTCGGTTTGAGCTGGCTGATTCTGTCTTTGGTCGGTGTTGTCAGCTTAGATGATTCCGTCAATAGAATTGGAGCATTGTATTTATAAGCCAGAGGAGCAGCTGTTAATACATCGGCATATGCTGTTCCATTCGCCACAATAACTGTGCTCGCACTGCTCCAGCCTTGTTTTGAAACATTCACAGCAACCTCATATCTGCTTGCTCCATCCAGCCTTGTGACAGAGTTGGCTGCAAAAGCATTTGGTACAAACAACACGACTCCCAATATCAGAATTGGTAAGCTTTTAAGAAAGATCCGCAAAGATAGTCCCTCCAAAGATTGATAATGATTCATAAATCAAATAACGAACGAAGGAGGCAGAACTGCGCCTCCCTGAACTTCTACCAATCTTTTAATAGCTTGATAGAGTCGTTCCCGGATAATAAAAACTTAATATTGTTGTATATGACTGCCCGGCAGCCGCTCTGGCATTCGCTCCATATTGGCTCATGCCTATGCCGTGCCCATATCCCTTACCGCTTATGATAAAGGCGTTTGTATTGCTGGAGACAGAAGCGTATGCACTCTTCATATTTGAAGCGCCAAGCATCGTTCTCAGCTGTGTCGCAGGTACAGAAATTGTTGCTGTTTTTTCACTCAGGCTGCCATTTGAAAGAATGTAGCCATTTGATTTTTCCTTCACGAAATAAGAGAATGTCACACTTGCTGTTTCCGGCCGCTGACCGGCAGTTTTTGCCGTGCTGAATTTCACACTGGATATTTTCGTGATTTTGATAGACTCGGCAGTGCTGTATTTATTTTTGATAAACCAGCTTTTCAAACCGTTCAAATATACGGAGTTGATTTCATTTTTAGTGCTCCACCAAGATCCCGGACTTTTGAGATTCAAGCTGCTTTTATCGAGCTGGGTTTTATTTAATGACAGAGACCAGCTTCTCTGCGGGTCATAGGAGTCTTTTTTTGCGATTAAATAAGGAAGCTGGCTGCTCCATACCTCACCGCTCGCTTCCGTGTAGCCGCCGTTACTTGAGGAATATGTAGCTGAAATCAAATTGCCATTGTATTTTAAAACTTTTCCTTTTGTGGCTTCTACAACCTCTGAAGTTCTCGAATTCCAGTCATATCCGCCATATACCTGAAAAGCGGTGGTGTCTTGTACTTCTTTTCCGGCCGATCTGATGGAATAAGTTCTGGCAGCGACAGCTTGAGCTTTAAGCGCTTCTTTTTGCCAGCTAGCCGGCATCTCATGGGGTACAACACCCTTCAAATAATCTTCAAAAGGGATATCCACATTAATCGGACGAACATATTTGCCTGACTCAATCGTGAATTTCATATTTCCAAGATACGGCGTTCCATTGAGACTGATAGAATTTGTCGTTGCATATTTTTTAGGATTTGCTGTGAAAGAAGTTCCAAGCGTCTTGATAGCAGTGCTGTTTTTATAAAGCACCAGGTTTCCGCCGGATAACTTAACTGAATAGCCAGATCCTGAAAAAGTATCTGCCAGTTTGTTCTTTAGCGTATCACTCACGGAGATGCTTCCTCCAAGCAGTGCAAATGACTGAGTTCCTTTTGATGTCACCACATCAGCGACTGGTGACGGGAGGCTGTCGGATTCAACCAACAGTAAAGGACTTCCCTGCTTCGCTGCAAGAACAGATCCTGTCAAAGCATCCGCAAAGGTTTTGCCATTTGACATGAAGACCTTTGTCGCTTTCATATTTAATTGTTTGACGATGTTGGCAGATACCTCATACCGGGAAACCCCGCCAATCCGTTTTACAACTGCCTGCTTTTTTAAAGTGGCTTCTACACCAGTGCTGACACTCAACGGACCTCCGACAATTGTAACGTTGCTCGGAATTCTGTAATCGCTGCGGATGTTATTGTCTCCCGCAAGTAAAATCGGATAACCGTTCATTGCAGCATATGGCGCGATTGACAGGGCATCTGTAAAGACCATGCCTGTAGCCACTACTGCCTGGCTGTAATTCCCCATTCGGTCGGCTATGTTTTTGGAAACCTCGTAACGGGTTGCACCGCCAATCCGATCGATAGAACCATATTTTTTCAATGTATTTTCTACATTTTTAGAAACACTGATCGTTCCGCCAATAATGAGAATATTGTCAGGATTTAGTTTTGCTATTTCACTTTCTGTTTTTGGTGTTAGCGAACCTGCGTCTGTTAATAAAATCGGTGCGTCGTATTTTTTGGCAAGCGGTGTTGCTGAGAGCGCATCTGCAAAAGCGTCTCGATTCACAATGACCACAGTCGTTGGATTTGTCCAGCCGGCTGAAGCTACATTATTGGCAACATCAAAACGGGTTGCCCCTCCGTATCGCTCTGTATCCGCAATTCTTGAACCCGGAATTTCATAGCCGCCTGTAATATCGACATTCAAGCTTGATTTGTTGCCTACATAATTGCTCAGCTTCACCGAAATGGTTTTATCAGCGGCTTTCGCAGACTGCATAAACGCCGGGCATGCAAGAGCCGCCGCAGTGACTGACGTAAGAAGCAAGAGCTTCATTTTTTTCAAAACATAGAACCCCCTAAGAAGTTTTTATTACTTCGTCTCAAGATTCTTTAGCGTTAAGACGCCATTTGAATCTTTTGTGTATTCAACAACCACTTTTTGTCCTTCTGAAATGCTGTTCATTTTGTCCTGAAGGTCTGAACCAACCTGAATCATAGTCTCGTCACCATCAATATCGACGGCAATCGTATGGCTGTCCGCCAAACCGGCAAACGTGCCTTCCTTCGTTACACTCTCTTCAGCAGCAGCATCCTGGCTGTCTGTATTTGTTTCTGAACCTGATGAGTTCTCAGCTGTGCCGCATGCAGATAAAAGTAGCAGCATTGAGAACATTAGAATAGCAAGTTTTTTCATTCCTATATCACCTCTCCTGTTTTTATCGACAATTTTAAGCTTATTTTAAGATTTCTATCAAAACAACGAAAAGTTTTTGCGGATTTTCTTAAAATACCGAAACATTTGTTACAAGCAGCCGTCTATTGTAAAGAATCAGACAAATTTTAGTTGTTTTCAAATATTAAGAAACTTATAATCGTACTAGATTACAAAAAAGCGAGGACTTTATTATGAGAGCTGAAAAAAGAAAGAAAAAAAGAAAGGCATTACTTGTCATTTTAGCCATTGTGGCCGTTTTAGTGCTCGGAACAGGCGGCTATGCCTACTACTTATGGCATAAAGCTGCTTCAACTGTGGCAAGTATTCATGAGAGTATTGATAAATCTAAAAAAAGGGATAAAGAGGTCAACATCAATAAAAAAGATCCGTTTTCCGTCTTAATTATGGGTGTGGATGAACGCGACGGAGATGTAGGCCGTGCCGATACGCTCATTTATATGACCGTTAACCCAAAAACGAATACAACTGACATGGTCAGCATTCCGCGAGACACATATACAAAAATTATCGGAAAAGGCACAATGGATAAAATCAACCATTCATACGCATACGGCGGTACGCAGATGACAGTTGATACGGTTGAAAACTTCCTCGATGTTCCGGTTGATTATTTCATAAAAGTGAACATGGAAAGCTTTAGAGACGTTGTTGACACACTTGGCGGCATAACAGTTAACAGCACATTCGCGTTCAGCTATGACGGTTATTCATTCGGAAAAGGTGAAATCACGCTGAACGGCAAAGAGGCGCTCGCCTATAGCCGGATGAGAAAAGAAGATCCAAGAGGCGATTTTGGCCGTCAGGACCGCCAGCGCCAAGTCATCCAAGGAATCATTAATAAAGGCGCGAATATCTCTTCCATTACGAAATTTGGAGATATGTTCAAAGTGGTTGAAGATAATGTGAAAACGAACTTGACCTTTGATGACATGTGGGATATTCAGTCCGACTACAAGGGCGCGCGTAAAAAAATTGAGCAGCACGAACTGAAAGGTCAAGGCACAAAAATCAATGGAATCTACTACTACCAAGCTGATGAAACTGCCCTTTCCAATATCACAAAAGAGCTGAAGGAAAACCTCGATAGCTAAAACAAAAAGAAGCTTCGCACAGTGTGCAAAGCTTCTTTTTTATTTGCCTGTAAATGAATCCGGTTGCTCTTTCCGGTATCCGTAATGAAACAGCAATTCTTCCACAATCCGGCGGGAAGCCTCTCCATCGCCATACGGATTAGAAGCGTAGGACATTTTCTTGTACTCATCATCATCAGTTAACAGCTGTTTTGCCAGCTGATAAATGTTTTCTTCATCCGTCCCTGCAAGTTTCAGCGTTCCTGCTTCCACTCCTTCAGGGCGTTCCGTCGTATCGCGCAGCACAAGCACCGGTTTCCCGAGAGAAGGTGCTTCCTCCTGAACGCCGCCCGAATCTGTCAAAAAGAAATGTGATTTTGCCGCAAAGTTATGGAAATCAATGACTTCTAAAGGGTCAATCAGATGTACTCTGTCAGAATCGCCAAAATGCTTCTGAGCCGCTTCCCTGACAACAGGATTCAGGTGCACAGGGTAAACGACTTGTACATTTTTAAATTCCTCAACAATTCTGCGGATAGCCTTGAACATGTTTTCCATTGGCTCGCCCAGATTTTCCCGGCGATGCGCGGTCAGCAGAATCATTTTATCCTCGCCCACCTGATCGAGGACAGGATGTGAATAACCGTCCCTCACCGTTGTGCGAAGTGCGTCAATCGCTGTATTGCCCGTTACAAAAATCGCGTCTGCATTTTTATTTTCTTTTAATAAATTCTCTTTCGCCCGGCATGTCGGCGCAAAATGCAAATCAGCAATCGCCCCTGTCATCTGGCGGTTGAGCTCTTCCGGAAACGGGGAATACTTATTCCCTGTACGGAGCCCGGCCTCCACATGGCCGACAGCAATTTGATGATAAAAAGCGGCAAGGCTTCCGGCAAAGGTCGTTGTCGTATCACCATGGACAAGCACAATATCAGGCTTGATGTCTTTGAACAGTTCATCCAATTTCACAAGCGCGTTGGACGTAATCTCTGCCAGTGTCTGCCGCTCCTTCATGATGTTCAAATCGAAATCAGGCTTGATGTGAAACGCATCTAAAACCTGATCGAGCATCTGTCTATGCTGGGCAGTGACCGTCACATAGGAGTCTATTTCAGGATATTTTCTCAATTCAAGTACAAGCGGTGCCATCTTTATCGCTTCAGGCCTGGTCCCGAAGACGGTCATGACTTTTAGTTTTTTCATATTTGTCACCTTGTTTCTTTGTTTAACGGGCTGTCAGATAAAATTTTGATTGGTCTGATTGTATATATAGATCTACTTTCTTCTTTATTTTAAAGCACCATAGCTTTTTTTCAATATTTTTACTGCAAAAGTATACGCTGACATCCTTTTTTGGAACCAATGTCGTCTTATATGAGTTAATGGATAAAACGATATTGGTGTTGTGTAAATGAGCAGGGGCAAATTTTTGTTCAACAAGATTCCGGTCTACCTGGATCACTGTTCCATCAGCGGAACTGATTTGTTTTTTAATTGGAATTAAAAACTCTTGGTTATTGAATTCCAGCAATAATAAAGACTGATTTGGGAAAAACAATTGGCTTCCAGGGAATACGAGCGTTAGATCCCCATCAGAATCACTCGTTCTGATTTCGACTTTCAAATCTTCCTGTTCTCTGATATCGACTGACAGATTATCGTATGTTTTTGTAAAATAAGGCCTTGCGCTAAAAGCATATTTTCCGTTATTCCCAATATATTTAGCATGCTTTGGATAGGGATACTTTTCTCTGTTGCTGCCAATTCGGGCGCGTTTTTTATATCCGTCAATCTCTGATTCAATAAAGAAGTCCCAAACACCCATATCTTCTTCATGAACTGCCAAATCAGTAAACTTCGTGAGAAATTCAAATTCGCCGTCCTTAGCATACAACGGAGAAATGATTTTTTCAGTTTTTCTAGCACGATGCACCCAGATGCCAGATAAAGTTTGCATATCTTGATGCTCTTGTTTTAAAGCCGAGTGGGTAACCGTTCCTTTTAATAATAAAGTGTTGTTCTTCATTTGAAATTCGCTCACGTAATGACTGATTTTATTTCTGTCATCAATGATCCGTTCGTTCTCTGTTAAATGATACCGTATAAGGCTTGGGTAGTTTGCTATGATATGACCATTTTGAACAGACGTAAATTGAGTCATATTTTCTTTATCAGCTTCAAATTGCTTCAAACCCTTTAGATCATTACGACGTACAAAATATAATTTTAGCCGTGTATGAGAATGAACAAGTCTGTCAATTTCGAGCGGAATATTTCGTTCTACAAAATGATGAAGCTCTGTCATCCAATCTTGTTGTTCCTGCTCATCTTCTATTGTTACGGTAAAGTCCGTTGTTCTGGAAAAGTCAAAATGGCGATTTAAAAACTTGGCCATAAACTGCTTTTTGCCGGTATGGGATAGACGGCTCTCACAAATCATATCTATGATTACCTTCATAGCACCGTAGTAGCTTTGGGGCGCCACATATGCAAATGTCATGTGCTCGCCGTCATGCTGTACAGCGTAGTAATAATCATAGTCGGCCAAGACAGAAATTTTGTCCGCTTCTAAATAAGCTTTCATGACAAACACCTGGTCCTCTGTGGCCTGTATATTTGAAGGAAAATATATGTCATGTTTTCTAAGCAGTGAAACTTTAAAAAGTTTTGTCGGGCCAATTGAGTAGACAAGCGGAGATTTAACAAGATCGGCCTCAGGTTTTGTTTCTTTAAAAATAGCTTGCGGAACCGCTCTGCCGTTTACACCGACCATTTTCCCAAGCACAATATCTGAATCGTGCTGCTGTGCAAATTGATACATTCTCTCAAACGCTTCAATTCCTAAATAATCATCGGAATCAATAAAAAAAATGTATTCACCATGAGCAGCACATATGGCTTGGTTTCTTGGTTCGCCTGGCCCTCCCGAGTTTTTCTTGCGTTCAATAACCGTTATATTAGAATACTGTTCACTGTATTTTTTCAATATGGAAACCGTGGCATCCTGAGAACAATCATCTACACAAATAATTTCGTACTCATGATTCGGCATGGTTTGTTGAACCAGACTATCCAGACAGCGGGAGATAAACTGTTCTGAGTTGTATGTGGGTACTGCTGCCGTAATTTTCAACCTGACACCTCTATCCTTATCCGCTTCTATTTTTTCACAAAAGCTCATATAATGAACAAACATGGTATAAAAATGTACTATTTCGTCATTTCAAATACTTCTTCCCATCTTTCAAACAATCGGTCTTCACTATATTCTGTATTCATTAAGTTCTTTGCATTTTTTCCATATTGAATGGCTTTCTCAGGGTTGTCGTACAAATAAATGATACTCTCAGCAAGCATTTCAATATGATCAGGCTCTACAAGCATGCCCGTTTCGTGTTCTTTTATGAGCTCTCTTGGGCTGTATTTCACATCAAAACTGATAACCGGGGTTGCGCATGAAAACGATTCACAAATAGCAAGGCTGAACCCCTCAAATTTTGATGTTAATAACGTCGCAAGCGCCTGCTGATAAAACGGAGCAGGATTTGCGATATAACCTTTTAAATGTACATTATCCAGCTTAAGATCATTGATCAATTGCTGGTATTGCTCGTGGCCGGGACCGCTGCCATAAATATTAAGGACAATTTCAGGGCGCGATTTTTTTACAATTTCCATTGCTTTTATAACCTTATCGATCCCTTTTTCCTCATGATATCTGGCCACCATGACAAATTCGTTTTTCTTTTTTTCATACGTTTTTAGCTTTTCAAGCCTTCTTGGAGCATGGGGAATAACAAAAATATTTTGATCCGACTCAAAATCCTTCATAATATCTTCTTTTTGTTCATTCGTTAATACGATCAGCCCGTCATAATCTTTAATATGCTCCATCGCGTATTGATGATTTTTCCGGACATTGCTGCCTAACATGTAGGGATAATCTAAATGATTTGAATGAACACAGTAATATCGTTTTGCCAATCCACCACGCATTTCATTCACTTTTGAAGCACTTCCGACACCATCACAGATGATAATCGGGGCCATTTCTTTTTCACATAGCTTCTCAAGCCAATGTGTATGAAACTTGTGCCTGTTTTTGAAAAAGACAGCTTCTTTTTCCTCTCGTTCAAACAGCATAACTCCCTGACTGGCTCCCGTATTAAAATGGTACCATTCTGTTAAATAACAAAAACCGTCCGGTGCTGTGTAGTGAATTTGATTGATTTTTCCGCTTCTCGTATCGAATAACACCGTTTTATTTACATAATCGCCATGAAAGAATTCACGCTTTGTCATCTGCATATTTTCATTGAAATGATCTACATATAAAAGGTTACTCGATTCATCCCACTTCTTCTTTTTCATATATAAACCATTCTTGAAGTATTCGGTTTCTAATTTTTCCTCATTATGATAAACAGCATATGGTTCTTCAAAGCGATTGCGATTTTGTTCATAATAGCTTTGCTGTGTATCCCCGACTTTTATATGATTATGCTGGTTTTTATAGTCGTCATAAATATTGAGGATATTTACATCAGCATGCAGTCTTCCAGCGTTCTTCAGCTCTTTCTCAATCTGATCATAATTCTCTTTATAATCAAGTGTGACCAAATCGATTTTATGGCCGCGCTCCGCAAATGTAAAAGATCTTGACATCATAGAACTTGTAATGCCGCCTTTTTCAATGTCTATTTCATATATTAGTGAAAAGATCCTTCTCATTTTCAAGCTCCTTCTTCTGGTAAAACTTTCTCGCCTATTTTTTCACAAACAGCCGCTTCATTAATTTTCTCCGAAATCCCTCGGCTGTATGAACACACAAATGATTTTTTTCTTCTTCCAATTTCAATCGCCAGCCTGAAATGCTTTGTTCTGCTGCTGGAAGTTTCTTCGGATCGGTTACTTCTACACTCGATGCAAAGAAGCTATTATCCCACTCGCAACAGAGATACAACTCTAACGCTGATAGCTGATCTACTACAGAAAGCACATGGAGCGTACCGTTTACAGTAAATATCAGCTCTTCCTCGCTGTTTACATTTGCGTTAAACGTAATTTCAGTGCCGCTCTTCTTATTTTTTAATTTCCAATACATTTTATGACGGCCAACAGAATGGGCAGGAACTTCGCCTTTACATTCGACCTTGGCTGACAAATATAAGTCGGATTTTGATTGCCACTCTGCAGCTAACAGCTTAACATGCATATCTTTCAATTGATTATGAAAAGGCACCTGATCAATAAGTTTGTCCACAAAGCCTTTCCAAGTAAATGAGCCTTCAGAAACGTTATAAATAGTTGTGCGAGGCCCCGTTTTTTCAATTGTGTCATGATACCTCTTCAAAGAAGGAACCACGAAAGCATGAAGGCAGCTTATTTCCTTTTCAGGATTGTCCAATACCTCATTCGTCTCTATAAAACCTAAATACATGGAAGAATATTCAGCAGAAATAGACTTCAATGTTTTATATACGCCCACTTCTGAGGTTAAGAATAAATATTCCGTCTCTTTTATCAAGCGGCTCAAAAATTCATAATAGAGTTCATTTTCTGAGTACAATACTTTGACTATATTGTCTTTTTCGTCAAAAATAATAATTTTTTCAGTTGTTCCGTTATTCTTATACCATTTGGTCATATAACAGGTGCCGTCTTTTCTTAAATAAAGATGCTGTTTCGGTTTGTTCGTTTCCAGATCCATGTATATTAAGCTGTGTACATAGCCGAATAAATCGTATTCTTCCCTTTTAAACCTTTGCCTGTTTTCATTAAAGTAATCAATGACAGCAAGTTCTCCTGTTGCTGTAAACCTTTGATATTTGATATAACGTCCATTGTCGTAATAGCGGTAAATGGGCTTGTTCGGTTCTTGAATATATGTGAAACCTTCTTGTTCTATCGGATGCTTTATTTTAACTTTCTCAGGTTCTGGTCCTTTAAAGTAGCTGTACAAATTAATAACAGCAGCATCTTTAAAAGAAGAAGGCCCATTAGGATCATGATGCAAAGTGACAATTTCCATTGGACAATTCCAATCAATTGTATTGATATTGAACTTTTTTGCAGTATGAAGTCCTGAACAAACATATGCTAATTGTGGGGTAGAAACCTTAATCGTCATCTCTATTATTACCTTTCGAAAAAATTCGTACAGTTACAATTTCAGAACTACATTATATCATTTTTGCTGAGCAGGCTCTAGAGATGGAGAAGCTGTTATATTTCTTGACTTATTCGGATCAGCGTAAACTGTTTTATCTACCAATTAATGTTATTTTTTGTATTTATTTGACCTCAAAGTCACTGAATTGACTCTTGTTTAATATTGGTTTTTCTTATATGATTAAATGTGTTTAACAGAATGAAAATAGGGTATTCATGAGAAAAGAAACTCAAACCTTTTAAATACTCAGCATTCAAAAAAGCTGAACCCTAAATCTGTTCTTAAGGAAGGTGCTTTGAAATTGAAAAAAGTACGTAAAGCCATCATCCCTGCCGCGGGTCTCGGAACGAGATTCTTGCCGGCTACGAAAGCAATGCCGAAAGAAATGCTTCCTATCGTTGATAAGCCTACCATTCAATATATAATTGAAGAAGCTGTTGAAGCCGGTATTGAGGATATTATTATCGTAACAGGAAAAAGCAAGCGTGCGATTGAGGATCATTTTGATTACTCTCCTGAGCTCGAAAGAAACCTGGAAGAAAAAGGAAAAACGGAACTCCTTGAAAAAGTGAAAAAAGCTACTAATCTGGCTGATATCCACTATATCCGCCAAAAAGAGCCTAAAGGACTCGGACACGCTGTATGGTGCGCGCGCAACTTTATCGGCGATGAGCCGTTTGCGGTCCTACTCGGAGACGATATTGTTCAGGCAGAAACACCAGGATTGCGTCAGTTAATGGACGAATACGATAAGACACTTTCTTCTATTATCGGTGTTCAGCAGGTGCCTGAAGAAGAAACACACCGCTACGGCATTATCGACCCGCTGACAAGCGAAGGCCGCCGTTATCAGGTGAAAAACTTCGTTGAGAAGCCGCCTAAAGGCACAGCACCTTCTAACCTTGCCATCTTAGGCCGTTACGTATTCACACCTGAGATTTTCATGTACTTAGAAGAGCAGCAAGTTGGTGCCGGCGGAGAAATCCAGCTGACAGACGCCATTCAAAAACTGAATGAAATTCAAAGAGTGTTTGCTTACGATTTTGAAGGCAAGCGTTATGATGTTGGTGAAAAGCTTGGCTTTATCACAACAACTCTTGAGTTTGCGATGCAGGATAAAGAGCTTCGCGATCAGCTCGTTCCATTTATGGAAGGTTTATTAAACAAAGAAGAAATTTAAGCAAAAAGGCTATTGGACATTCATCCAATAGCCTTTTTTCATTTCGACATCAGTGTCAGCGTACGCTCTTCGTTATCAACTGCAAAAACCTGGTCATCTGTATTCACAAGAAAACGATTTTTGCTGCTGTCATACAATACATCACTGTCACTTAAAGATAGTGACGCCGGAGTAACAGGAGAAATGTTGTGAAAGATAAGCTCAGATGCTTTATCATTCTCCAGCACATAGCTGATTTTTTCATAATCAAAATCCAGCGTCTTTCTGCCGTCAGCCGTATCTCCTACAGTATATCCATTCAATTTCGATTGGATGTTGGTGCTGCTGTCTCCCAGGAATTTCAGGAAGTATTCATAGGAAGAAGCCGCATTTTGCGGAACATAAGGCGTAAAGGCCGCTGCCTGCAACTCAGCATGTTTTACGTTTGTTGCAACAGCGCTCTGCTTTACAAAATAAGGCTGCCCGTTAAACTTTATTTTCACTGCTTGTTTTCCTTTTGCAGCTACCTTCACCTCGGTACCGAATGGCAGTGTAATGTCAGCCTTCTGTTTCAAAGGTTGATCCTTATAAACCGACGCTTTTTCATCTGCAATAAACCCTTGTTTATTGACTGCGGTTAATTGTTTCTCTGTCTTGCCCTTTGCATCACCATGATGGTTCTTCACTTCGTTTTGCGGAATAGCGCCAAACGAAGCAATGGTACGAAGCGGGGTGTTAAAAAACATTGTTCCTGCAGTAAAGACCGTCAAGATAGACAAAATAGCAATTTGAATTGCATTACCCAGTGATTTCGGCTTTTTCTTCTTTTTGCGGAAACGGGCAAACGCTTCAGGATCTTCTTTCTTCCGCTCTTCCGTTTGCTCTTTTTTATATGTTTCTTTTTCTTTTTTCGACAGCTTATTAAACCAGTCAATAAACGCTTTATACTCTTTGACAACCGTTTTTGTCTCATCAAACATACGAAGCTCGCCGTAGTGCATCCAAGCGACGCGGTCACACATCTTTTCAATCTGGCCGATGGAATGGCTGACAAAGAAAATGGTTTTTCCTTGCTTTTTAAACTCATTGATTCGATCTACACACTTCTGATAAAACGTTTGGTCCCCTACGGAGAGCGCTTCGTCAATAATTAAAATGTCAGGGTCGATATGCACGGAGATCGCGAAACCAAGACGCGATTTCATACCGCTGGAATAGTTTTTAACCGGCTGATTAATAAAATCGCCAATCTCGGCAAATTCCACAATACTGTCATACATATCATCAATTTCTTTATTGGTTAACCCCATCATCAAACACTTGAGCCGGACATTATCCCGGCCCGTCAATTGATTATTTAAACCGGCCGCAATCGCAATCAGCGACGGTTGGCCGTTCATTTCAATTTCACCGCTGGTCGGCGGAATAATTTTAGCCAGCAGGTTAGACATGGTCGATTTTCCTGACCCGTTTATCCCTACAAAGCCGATTGTCTCTCCCTCATACACGTCAAAGGAGACATTCCGCACAGCAAAAAAACCATTATCCTTAGCCGGAAAAAACAATCCTTTTATCTTGTCCGATTGTTTTTTATATAAATGATACTGCTTTGAAACATTTCGAAACGAAACTTTTAGTTTCATCGTACAATCTCCTTACGTATTAAAGAAAGTCAACAAACTTGTCTCTGAATTTCATATGCAGGATAGAACCTACTAACAATAAAAGGAAGGTGAACAGCCAGAAATAAAGTGTGTATTTCATGTCTTGGAAGAACCATTGCCCGTCTAAAAATGTATTCCGGAACCCTTCTATCAGATAATAAATCGGGTTCAGCTTAAGCACTGGCAGAAGGTTCGGGTGATTTTTCCCAAGCTGCTCCGAGATATTCCAAAAAACCGGAAGTAAAAAGAACAACAATCTTGTTACGGATTGCAGCAAAAATTGGTAGTCGCGTACCAGTACACTTATCGTCGAGTTAAACAAACTGAATGAAAACATAAAAATGATCATACAGGCTAAGTAGTAAATATATTGTATCCAATGTAAACTTGGATAAATTCCGTTAGTCAAAAGTACGATCAAAAAGATGCCCATCATCACAAAATAACTAAATAAATTTGAAGCAATCACAACAGAAGGCAGTGAACTGATCGGAAAATTCATCTTCGCGACCATATTAATCCGTTTAAACACACTGTTTGATCCATCAAGTATAGTTGGGCTAATAAAAAACCATGGAATCA
Source organism: Bacillus sp. RHFS10 (assembly GCF_016757475.1). Lineage (NCBI taxonomy): Bacteria > Bacillati > Bacillota > Bacilli > Caryophanales > Bacillaceae > Bacillus > Bacillus sp. RHFS10. Next base: position 563,780 of record NZ_JAESPO010000002.1, on the reverse strand, counting down.
AACCAGCCAGCATCCAAACAATAAAAGGCACTTCTCCGACACCCGTTAAAATTGGCTTACTGTTGCGAATCCCCATACCAAATACAAACCAGTACGCCAGCATTTGAATGAGAGGATTTAAAAACTGCCATAATACACCAAGATAATTCATCTGATACTGAGACTTTGTCTCATACGAAGCCAGGCGCAAAATTAAAGGAAACGATGTCACTTGCTCTTTTACGATTCTTACTAATGCATTCATTATTTATCTTCCTTAGACTTAAATGATTTTTTGGATCTTTCGGTTAAAGAAATTTGAAAGCACCGGTGAATATTGTAACAGATAATAAGTTTTTTTTCACATCATAGCAGGTTTAAGGTCAGTAAAAAAATTCACATTTCATTTTCATTTAATTATAGCTATAGTAAACAAAAAAGTATTTCGAGATATTTGTCTCGAAATACTAACTACTGCTTTATTGTACCTCAATTTGAGAATAGACCTTTTTTAAAGGAGTTTTGTTTTTTTTAAATTCTTGCTCATGCAAAAGATTTTCCCACTTTGATCCTACAACTTCAAATGAGTATCTTTTCACATTTTCCTTAGCATTCCTGCCCATTGATTTCCTCAAACTATCTTCTTTTATTATAGTAGTTAAAGATTCGGCTAGCTTGTCTACATCGTTTCTTTTGACTAATACCCCATCTTCACCATCTTTGATAATTTCAGCAGGACCAATACAAGAATAACTAACACAAGGAACCCCTACCGACATAGCTTCAATGATAACCATCCCAAATGATTCATTTCTTGAACTCAATGCATATATTGAGGAATTGGACATCTCCTTGATAATATTATCTGTTTTTGGCATTAAAAAAACATTATTATACAACTTCTTATCAAATATCATTTGACGTAATGAATCCTTCTCCACACCATCACCAAAAATCTTTAATTTCCATTCTGGATATTCTTGGGCCACTTTTTCAAATGCTTCAATCAATAGGTCAAACCCTTTTTCATGAACAAATCTCCCAGCAGCAATGACTGTTTTTTCGACAAGGTTTGAGCTCTCTTTTGGCATGTGTGTTGCATTCTCTATTTTATATAAATCTGTGGAATGGTTATTTAGAAGGCGCTTATAATCATTAATCTCTGCATCAGTTAAACATGTTAGAGCATCCAGCTGTTTATAATACTTTCTGATTTTCGTTTGAATTGACTTTTCATACCCGCCAAAGTACTTATGCTCTTGGCCAATTTTAATGACATTACGATTAACAAATTTAGCAGCCAAGAAATTAAAAGATGGAATAGTCGTTATAAGTACACCTTGATTAATTTCTGAAAGTTTTTTTAGAATTTTAAGATCTACAAATAAATTAAACATATGATATAGATCTTCATTTTTATCAATAAACACACTTGGTATCTTCATTAAAATTCTTTTAATGATTTTCTTGTATAAAGGAGTGTTTTTACCAAAGAGCTTTCCTCTTCTAGCATCAAATATTGGGTTTAGTTTAATCCTCTTGTCTATATCAAACATAGGTTTACCCCTAGTTCTTCTAACACTTATAATTTCAACATCATAGTTTTGGGCAGCTAAATAATTAGCTGTGTTGGCAACAGTCCTCACTGTACCACCCATGCCATAAATATTGTAAACCAAAAAAGTAATTTTCACTATATTTTCCTCCTTTCCTATTTAAGCATTTTTATTTGGTTATAAATACGTTCTGAATTTTGTTTATCCTGATACTTATAGAATTTCTTTGATTTCACTTTATATTTTTTCTCATACTTAAAATCATTTTCAATTTGCTTTTGAACGATTTCCAATAAGCTTTCATCTGTATAAGCTGTTTGACCGAATAGATCTGTTTTTAAATTGACATAAGACCCTCTGTAATGTAAATAGTCAGGTAAATCAAATTGATAGAAGACAACAGGCTTTTCCAGATAATTAAAATCAAAAGCTACGCTTGAATAATCCGTTATCATTAAAGAGCTTTCACTTACAAGACTTTTAACGCTCTCTTCTCCGACTTTTACTAATTTTATGTTTTTATGCAGATCTTTAAAATAATTACTATATTTTTTCTGCAGTTCTATATGCATAAAAAACTTCAATATAATATTCTTGTCTTCTAAAAGTTTATGCAATTTCTTATTATTTAAAAATCCACTGTAATTGAGATAGAATTCGGAACTTGTAAAGTCATCAATCCACTCTCTCCAAGTCGGAATAAGGAGTATTTGTTTGGAATTCACCATTTTACTGTTGTCAATCAATGTATCAAATCTCGATAGTCCTGTAACCATTATTTGATCTTTTTTAAAATTCATTTCCTTTACTAAAATGTGCTTTTCGTGATCAGATGAAACGACAAACTTTCTAATTTTACTGTTATATGATTTTCTATTAAAGCTCAATTTTTTCATTGCAATTATGCCATGCTGCAAATAGATGACTTCTTTTGGGTTTTCACTCATTTTATTATGAATGACACTGGGAATAACATCTCTTATACCATGACTTACAATTAAATATTTACTTAAATGATAAAATACGAGATGTTTAAAGCTGTCATAGGTTAAAATGTTTTTCGGATATTTCGAAATGTTATCAGGATTTTTATTATCTTTCTTACTTACATAATAGTATTTTTCTTGATTTTTATTTCGAACACAGTATTCAAAAAATGCAAACCCATTATCCTGCGCGACTTCTCCTAAATTCTCTCCAACAAACCACACTGGTTTATTAACAAAAGGTTTTAAAACTTTTGCAATTAGTCCTGCAATTAGAAACCTTATTTTTTCCGATTTCTTTTCAGTAGCCTTTATATCTCTCATTTCTAGCTTTAAAAGAGCGTTTCTTTTATCAATAAAAGCAGACAAAAAGAGAGACTTATTAATTTTAATTGCACCAGATTTAAATGTTGACTTACTATTTATTAGTTTTAAATCTTTTATTTTTATTGATGACTCAACATACTTATTATTAATTAATAAACACAGACCGATATCGTATTGCATTTGTTTTTCCAAGCCATAACTTTCAACTTCGTTTTCACTTAATAAAAACACAAATTCTTTATAGTCTTGCTGCTCCCGTTTTAACGAAGGTTCAAGCAGAACAGAGCGGCTATTCTTATCTTTTAACTTCAAATATATTTTTTCGTATATCAAATTCTTTTTTTCAATAGCCAAATGAATTTCTATTTCTTTATTTTTGCTGATTATATCTGTGCATTCAGCGTTAATATATGAAGAAAAAACAAATGATAATTCATTTAATTGATTAAATTTGGGCTGTATTGAGAACGGTTTTATATCTTTAATTACAAACTCCGGATAAACATGAGATTGTGATTTGTCTAAAATATCGTCTAAGTTCGACTTCAGTTTTACAGCATATTCTTGATCCTTTACAAGAATTGAAATATAAAAATCAAAAATAAAATAATGATTCATTGCCTCTATATCTGTTTTCTTTATGTTAAGCCTGCTCTCAAAATGCCAACAAGAAGAAGTTTTTTCTAGGTTATTAATAAAATGAATTTTCTGCTCACTTTCATTAGCTAAAAAAACGTTTTTAATTTCAAATTCCTTATCTAAAACCTCTATAGAACCTTTAACTATTAAATCAACACCATCATGATGTATATAAGATATTTCTCCATAAATTGCTGAATCTTTTATTAGAACCGCTAAGTTGTTATCTAAAGTAGCATACATACGTGCTCTTTTTATGAATCCATTAGAATTGTAAATGGTTTTTGGCAGACTGATAAATTTACCCGTAGATTTATCAATTTCTGAATCAAATGATAATCTTTGACTTACTGTTAATCCATTTGTATCGAACTCTAGATAAACATCCCATATTCCATCAGTTTCAAAAAAGCGTTGTGTTAATAAAGGAACACTTACCTGTAAAAAGCCGTTATTATAATCTTTTTCCTGCAGACGAATTATGTGCTTATCTTCAGTTTTTCTATTGAGAAAAACTAACTGTTTAATAAAAATCTGTTCGTCTTCATTTGGGGTAATCTTACAATTTAAATGAAGATCATTATTATCGATGCTTAAATGATGAATTTTAGTCTGAATTAACTGTTCATCAAATTGAGAAATGTGAATTAGCAATTCTTTATTTTGAGTCTGGAAAACATTATGAACAAAGAGTTGGCCATTTTCAGTAAACATCTCTTTTGTTTGTAATGCAGTATTAATATCAGTTTTTATTTTAACTGCAAACTGATATTTACCTACCTTAACTTCAGTATAAAAATACCAATTCCCTTGATATAAAGGATAATCCTTCAGTGTTAAGGATATTTCAAAACTTGAGTCTTCTGAAAGTACTAAAGAGCTCTTCGGTATTATTAATTGTTCTTTTGTTGCTTCGTTTTCTAAATAACAATTTATGGATTTGACTGTGCTATTTAAAAACAAAAATGTATGAGATCCAATAAAAGTCGTGCAATTTGCTGACATTTCGACATTTTCTATTACAAAAGCCGATTCGGAAAGGCTTGTTTTATTTACGATTAAATTTCCATCCACTTGAGGAGCCAACTCTAGCACAGACCCGTCAATAACCAGTTTAAAAGTATCATTTAACTGATTTAGGATATCAATAAAAATTTCATCTCTATCTAAAATAAGTTTTAATTTAAAAACTGTTTTATCAGAACAAGACTTAAGCTCATCTAATGGGATAACAACTTTCATAATGCCTTCATCGCTAAGTAAAGAGATGTTCGATAAGAGATCTATATGCCTGTTAGAAGTTGCAAGAACAACATTCTCTATCCTACTGAAAAAGTGATCATAAAAATCTTTTTTTTCACACTTCAGATCAAATAAGATATTTTCATTTTCAACTTTCACCTTTATTAAATATATGCCGTAGTCCATTAAGTCTCGCCTTTCTGTGCTTGCTGAATTATCTTTTATCCAAAAAGCGTTTTTACAACTCTCTTTGTTGACTCGCCTGCTTCTAAATAACAAAACTTGCTATGAAATTTCTGATATTTATCGTTAGTACTGTAAGCGAAATTTCCCACATCATCAACAGATTTAATAACTTCCTCTGTGGTCATCAATAACGGTCCAGGAGCTTCACTTTCAAAATTATAATAAAACCCTCTTAATTTATCTCTGTATATATCAATATCGGGAACAAAAAAGATAATAGGTTTCTTAAGTGACCCAAAATCAAAAAATACAGAAGAGTAATCAGTAATTAAGATATCTGAAACAAAATATAGTTCACGGATATCCTTATACATAGACAGGTCATATGCAAAGTTTTCTAAGCCCTCTAAGTCAATAACATCAGCTACTAAATAATGCATTCGAAGTATGACAACATATTCTTCACCTAGATGTTCTTTTAGTTTTTTCAAATTCAAATGTATATCGAACTTATAAGCGCCTTTTTTATGATATAAATTATCCCGCCAAGTAGGCGCATATAAAATAACTTTTTTATTTATATCCATACCAAGCTTTTGTTTTATATCATTTTTCTCGTCATTTGTTTTTGGCGAAAATAAATAATCATTTCTCGGATAACCAGTTTCTAAGATTTGTTTTTTAAATTGAAATGCTCGTTTAAAAATTTCAGTCGAATAGGCATTAGGAGAAATTAAAAAATCCCATTTATTTGCTTCCTGCAGAAAATTCTGTTTATACTTTTCAGTTGTCGTTCCGGGCATGTGCACTTCGTCCATATCATTGGCAAGTTTTTTTAACGGAGTGCCGTGCCACGTTTGTATATACAGTGTGTTTTTGGGTTTTGGAATCCATAAAGGAAGCCGGCTGTTTGTAATCCAATATTTCGCTGTAGCCATGTACCAAGTCCACTTAAGAGAAAACCTTTTGATATATGGAGCATCAACGCCGTCTAATGCCGATAAATACCGTTTATCAATACTCCATATCAATTTATAATCATATTGATCTTTATTTTCCTGTAAATATTCGTAGATTGCTCGGGGGTTGCAGCTAAACTGTTTTCCAGAATAGCTTTCAAATAAAATGAGTTTGTTGTTTCTTGGCAGAAGAGCAAAAATCTTAAAAAGGACTGAATAGACCCTAATTAATGAACTTCTGCATTTTTTTAAAATAAAAGATTTCATCATGAACTCCTTAAAGAGTGAAAAATTTATCCTTTGCGCAAACAAGAAAAAAAGAAGCAACTGAAATTTACTTCAAGCCTCTTTTAGTTAGTACTTCTATAAACTAGCCATGTCTTTTTTGATCTGGGTAGTTGAAATGCCTTCTGTTCTTGGAAGGTAAACGACCTCACAATATTCCTTTAAGAAGTCAAACTTCCCTTCCCAGTCATCGCCGATGACAAATGTGTCGATTTTATACTTTTGGATATCTGAGATTTTTTGTTCCCAGTTTTTTTCGGGAATGACTTCGTTAACAAAATCGATCGTTTCTAAAATGAACTTTCGATGTTCAAATGAATGATGCGATTTTTTTTGTTTTTGAAGATTAAATTCATCTGTAGATAATCCTACAATTAAATAGTCACCCAGATCTCTTGCTCTTTCCAGCAGCTTCATATGTCCGTAGTGAAATAAATCAAATGTTCCGTACGTTATCACTTTCTTCATTAGATAACATCACCTTCCAAGCGTTTTCAACTGAGAGTAACAGAAAAAAACCAAAACCTTTAACAGATTGTTTATAATTTCGACATAATTTTCACGTACCTTTAATATTGAACAATAATAGCATAAGTTCCTATAAAAGTTAAGGCACTTTAAAAATGTCAATCACCAGCATTTTTTGGTATTACCGTTGTATTGATGTATAAAATTCACAGGACTATTGTCTCAACTATCCCCATTATAACAAGTTTTCTTTTGCGGAAAAATTGATTCTTTTGTCACGTTTTTAAACGAAACGATTTTCTTTCTGCTGCGTCATTTATTCTGTACGCCCTCCTCATATTAATTCATCGTCAAAACGTGAAGGAATTGTAATGTGAATGTTAAAAGTTCCTAAAGATTTTTGTGGTAAGATAGAGTAAGATGTTTTCAGGCAAAGAGGCTTTAATGAAACTATACGAATGGCACGTGTTTTTTATAGACATATAGATGAAAAGGAGGGTTGGTTACGATGCAAACAAAACCCATTAATCAATTAGATTTTGTAGACGGTGAACTAACTTCATTTGTATCACATTTAGAAACGTCATATTTGGACCAAAATAGAGGTGCGTTCATCGTAACAGCGAATCCTGAAATCGGATTTGAAGCGATGCAGAATCCGCGTTATGAAGCGGTTCTTTCGTCTGCTGATTTTATTTTGCCGGATGGCATTGGTGTTGTGATGGTTTCGAAGTTAATCGGGAAGCCGCTTCAATCCAGAATTGCCGGTTATGATTTGTTTACGTCGCTGTTGGATAAAGCAAATCAAAAGAAAAAGCGGGTTTTCTTTTACGGTGCGGCTAAGCATGTCATTGCACAGACAATTGAGCGCGTCGAACGTGATTATCCAGGGATTGAAATTGCCGGATACTCTGACGGCTATGTGAAGGATCAACGTGAGGTGGCGGACCAGATTGCGGCCGCAAATCCAGATATGGTATTTGTTGCGTTAGGTTATCCTAATCAGGAGTTCTTTATCCATCAATACCGCCATTTATTCCCTCAGGCTGTTGCTGCAGGGCTGGGCGGAAGCTTTGATGTGTTCAGCGGCAATGTCAAAAGAGCGCCGTCATTTTTTATCCGTTTCCATCTTGAATGGATGTACAGGCTGATCACCAATCCTGCGCGCTGGAGAAGAATGCTGAGCATTCCTAAGTATGTTACAGCCGTGCTGAAGCATGAACGAGCTGCAGCAAAGCCGCAATATACGGGGCAGGTCAAAGATCAGTCACGCCATCTGTAATCGGCTTAAAGGAGCTATGGTATGTAATGAAATGCATGAATCTTTCGCTGAGCTCGAGGACAATCTGTGACAGCCCTTTTGAAGTGATGACAGATTGAAATCCTGGATTGCGTTATTTTATTATTTGTTCATCAAAACCATTGGCACATTGCTGTTTTGGGTCAAACCGGGCAATGAAGTGACGCTTCTGGTTTCCTTTCCTGATAATGCCCGTGCACTATTAAAGGAATACCAGAAGGGACACTTTTCATTTCCCATTCATGTGCTGCTGACCCAGCATGCCAAGTCGCTGGAAAAAGAATTTCCTTCACTTACTGTTTCGGTTATTAACGAAAAACACCCGCTTCATATATGTAAAGCGGTCTTTTCTATGCTGAGCAGTAAGACTGTGATTGTTGATAACTATTTTATTTTGACGACCGTTCTGGCCAGCAGGTCTGAGATCGAGTGTATCCAAGTTTGGCATGCAAACGGGGCATTTAAGAGATTTGGGTTAAAGGACATCAACACACAGAACCGTTCGCGGTCTGATATAAGCCGCTTTCGCAAAGTGTATGCTTCATTTGACCGGATTGTCGTCGGTTCTGAACATATGGCTGACATATTCAAGGAATCTTTCGACATAAAAGGTGATCCATTTCTTCGGTTTGGTGTGCCTTTAACTGATGCTTACAATGAGACGCGGGAAAGCAGCAATGATCTTAAAAGCAAATATCATCTGCCGGCGGAGAAAAAAATTATACTGTATGCGCCGACCTTTAGGGACCGACAGTTCGAAAGCTTTTCTCTGCCGTTTTCAGAAAAGCAGCTGCAGCATGAATTAAAAGAAGAATATTTACTTGCGGTAAAACTTCATCCTGTTATGAAGCAATCTGCTGAATTACCTGAAGATAGTGCGTGGATAAAAGATGTGTCAGCTCTCCCTCTTGCAGACCTTTTGAAAATGAGCGATCTGTTAATATCGGATTATTCTTCTGTCCCTTTTGAATTCGCATTGCTGGACAAACCCATTTTGTTTTATACGTATGATTTGGAGGATTACAACAGAACCCGCGGTTTAATTCGGAATTATGCAGAGGTGATCCCCGGGGTTCCTTGCTGTGATTCTGGAATGCTCTTGGACCAGCTGAAAGATATGGACAAGCTCCAATCAGAAGTAGAGCGCTTTTCACGTGAATGGAATGAATACTCTAGAGGGAATGCCAGTAAACAGCTTTTAAGCTATATAAACGAGAAATTATACTGATCCCTATATATAATAGAGATCGGTATTGCAAATAATATGAAAACCTTTTATAAAACATTATGAGTTGTAGTAAGGAAGGAGTCATTTTATGATTTATGCTGAGATTCTAGCCGGTGGAAAAGGTTCCCGCATGGGGAACGTCAATATGCCAAAACAGTTTTTGCCGTTAAATAAACGCCCTATTATCATTCATACGGTTGAAAAGTTTTTATTAAATGACCGTTTTGATAAGATTTTAATCGTTTCACCTAAAGAGTGGATTAACCATACAAAAGACATTTTAAAAAAATTCATGGGGCCTAATGATCGCCTGGTTGTCGTTGAAGGCGGCAGCGACCGTAATGAGTCTATTATGAGCGGCATCCGCTATATTGAAAAAGAATTCGGCATTCAGGATGATGACGTGATCATTACTCATGATTCTGTGCGTCCATTTCTGACTCATCGCATTATTGATGAAAATATTGATGCGGTTCTTCAATACGGTGCGGTGGATACTGTGATCTCTGCCATTGATACGATTATTGCTTCAGAAGACCAGGAATTCATTTCTGATATCCCTGTCCGCGATAACATGTACCAAGGGCAAACCCCGCAAAGCTTTCGGATCAGCAAATTGGTCGAGCTTTATAACAAGCTGTCAGATGAACAAAAAGCTGTCCTGACTGACGCATGTAAGATCTGTTCGTTAGCAGGTGAAAAAGTGAAGCTGGTCCGCGGTGAAGTCTTTAATATTAAAGTAACGACACCATATGACTTAAAAGTGGCTAATGCCATTTTACAGGAGCGAATTTCACAATGATTAATCAAACGTATCGTTTAGTTTCTGCCCGACAATTTGAAGTGACGTATAAAGATAAAGTTGTCCACTCAGATAAGGTCGTCATCCGGCCCACCCATTTATCCATCTGTGCTGCCGACCAGCGCTATTATACTGGTTCACGCGGCAAAGAAGCCATGGATAAAAAATTGCCGATGGCTCTCATCCATGAAGGAATCGGAAAAGTCATGTTTGATCCGACAGGCACATTTAAAGTCGGAACCCGGGTTGTTATGGTGCCGAATACACCGGTTGAAGAGCATGAGGTCATTGCGGAGAATTACCTGCGTTCCAGCAGGTTCCGTTCAAGCGGCTATGATGGATTTATGCAGGATTATATGTTCATGGCGCCGGATCGGCTCGTTGAACTTCCGGACAGCATTAATCCGCATGTCGCAGCTTTTACTGAGCTTATTACGATTGCAGTTCATGCGCTTTCCCGATTTGAGCGTATGGCGCATAAGAAGCGTGACACATTCGGTGTATGGGGAGACGGAAATCTCGGATTTATCATGACGCTTCTTCTGAAGAAGAAATATCCAGACAGCAAAGTGTTTATTTTCGGAAAAACGCCTTACAAGCTTGATCATTTTTCTTTTGTTGACGCAGCATATCAAATTAACGACATTCCTGAGGATGTCAAAATCGACCATGCCTTTGAATGTGTAGGCGGACGCGGCAGTGAAAGCGCAATTGATCAGATCATTGCCCAAGTTCATCCCGAAGCGTGTGTAGCGCTCTTAGGCGTGTCAGAATACCCTGTTGAAATTGAAACGAGAATGGTGCTTGAAAAAGGAATTACGCTGATCGGCAGCAGCCGCAGCGGACGCGAGGATTTTGCCCGTACTGTCGACTTTTTAGCTCAATACCCTGAAGTCGTTGATTATTTAGAAACATTAGTAGGCGGACGCTTCCCAGTACGCAGTATTGAGGAAATTACTAACGCGTTTGAAGCAGATTTGACTTCATCTTGGGGAAAAACTGTTATTGAATGGGACATTTAAACAGTGAAAACATTCCTTACACGAATCGTAAAAGGAGTATTCAGTACCTCTTATAAACTATTGAGCGCCTTATTGCCAGTACAGCACAACAAAGTTGTCATCGCTTCCTATCGTGAAGATCATTTAAGTGATAATTTTAAAGGTGTTTATGAAAAGCTGAAGCAAGATCCGTCTCTTCGCATCACCCTGCTTTTACGCAAGATGGATAAGGGGCTGATCGGACGAGCTGCATATTTGCTTCATCTTTTCAGCTCGTTATATCACCTTGCCACATGTCGTGTGCTTTTGTTAGATGATTATTATTTTCCTTTGTATGTTGTGCCAAAACGAAAGGAAACTGTCGCCATCCAGCTTTGGCATGCTTGCGGCGCGTTTAAAAAATTCGGCTACAGCATTGTGGACAAGCCGTTTGGTCCTTCTTCTGATTACCTGAAGATTGTTCCCGTGCATTCTAACTATGATTATGCTGTTGTCAGTGCACCTGATGCCGTGCCGCATTTTGCCGAAGCTTTTCAAATGGAGCAAAAGCAGATTTTGCCGCTTGGCATTCCAAGAACGGATTATTTTTATCATAAGGATCATATTCGCCATGTACTGGATGAGTTTCATCGGGTTTATCCGGAACTTAAGCATAAGAAAAAGCTTTTGTATGCTCCTACTTTTAGAGGCAGCGGACATCATCAAGAGGGTGACGCTACCCCGCTTGATCTGCTACAATTAAAATCGGCGCTAAACCATAAAGATTATGTCGTGATGCTCCATCTTCATCCGTATATGCGCAAGCATGCGCACACGGAAGAGGATGATTTTGTGCTGGATTTAACCGATTCGTACTCTTTGTACGATTTGATGGCAATCTCCGATGGGCTGATAACCGATTATTCTTCAGTCATTTTCGAATACAGCCTGCTGAAACGTCCGATGTATTTTTACTGCCCGGATTTAGAAGACTACTTGGAAGAACGTGATTTCTACTATCCGTTTGAATCGTTTGTTCCCGGGCCGATTTCGAAAGATGTTCCATCGCTTGTACACGATATCGAGAGTGATCACGAGGCTGATACGAAGCGGATTGAGGCTTTTTCGCAAACATTTATTACCCATCAGGACGGCAAATCTTCAGAGCGAGTAGCCGATTTTATTTCATCATTTTTAACATCTGGTGCCGATTAGGAGAAAGTGAGGTACAAAGTGAAGCTGGCCAGAAAGATTAAGAACAGACTTTTCAGATCAAAAAAGAGAACGAAAACAGAAGATACATCTGTCATTGTCCATTCGACAGATAACAGGGTTTTTTCTCTTTTCGATAAAACCAAGCGAATTGAAGAAAACCAGCAAGTCCCTGTCAGAAAAATTTCTGAGTTTTCTTGGAATGGATCAATTCTTAAAATTGCGGGTTATATGTACATCAAGGGCCTGCCTCTTCAAAAAGAGGATCAGGTTCGAAAACGTTTATTATTGGTGAACAACGGTGTTTTATTTACAGCTGTTTCACTGCGGGATGTTCCGGTAGATCAGCTGTCGATTGATACTTCAAATGTGCCTGGGGGCTATAAGTGGGCAGGATTTTCACAGCAGATTAACTTTTCTAAGCTGATGAATGACAAGCCGCTTCCGCAGGGCGAGTATAAGCTGTTTCTGGAAATTGAAGCTGTAGATGACCAAAATGTAAAACACCAGGAAGTGCATACGGTCGGAAACGTCAGCAATTTCCTCTCTAATGATGTATATGCCACAAAAATGGAATTTCATTCTGCTAAAAAGCTGATGAAATTCAATTTAATTGTTAACTATGATGAGGGCGAAAAGACGATTAACTTGTCTTGCAACAAGCTGCAGGAAATTGATCCGAGCCTTTTGGAGCTGGATACTGGAAAAGAAGCGAACCGATTTTTACGCAAGCTGAATACGAGCTTATTTCATTTTGCTTATGATGTGTTCCGCCTGCTGCCGATTAAGTCCAATAAGATCGTCTTTGCTTCTGACAGCCGGCTTGATTTGACAGGCAACTTCGAATTTGTTTATGAAGAACTGCTAAAGCGCGAAGAAAATTTTGATTTCAAATTTTTCTTAAAGAGCAGCATTCGAGACAGAAAAAGCCTGTCTGAATTAATGTCAATGGCCTATCATTTTGCGACAAGCAAAATCATTTTTATAGATGATTTTTATCCGATTATTTATCCGCTAAAAATCCGTAAAAATGCGGATCTTGTCCAGCTATGGCATGCTGTCGGCGCCTTTAAGACATTCGGCTACAGCCGAATCGGGTTGCCAGGAGGACCGTCGCCGCATTCGAAAAACCATAGAAACTACACCAAGGTGATTGTCAGCTCTGAGAATATACGAAAACATTATGCAGAGGGCTTCGGCGTAGATATAGAGAACGTCATCGCTACAGGCGTACCGCGAACAGACTTTTTCTTTGATGAAGCGAAGAAGGCATTTGTAAAAGAACGTCTTTATACGGAATATCCGTTTCTGAAGGACAAGAAGGTCATTCTTTTTGCACCAACCTTCCGCGGAAACGGTCAGCAATCCGCTCATTATCCTTTTGAAGTGCTTGATTTTGACCGTCTGTATCATGAGTTAAAGGATGAGTATATCTTCTTATTTAAGATTCATCCATTCGTTCGAAACGATGCCAATATTCCTTATCAGTACAGTGATTTCTTTTATGATTTCTCTTCGTTTAGGGAAATCAATGAGCTATTGCTCGTAACAGATGTTCTGATTACAGATTACTCTTCTGTGTGCTTTGAGTATGCTTTATTAAATAAACCGATGATCTTCTTTAGCTATGATGTAGATGATTATATTCGCAAACGTGATTTCTATTACGATTACTTTGACTTTATTCCTGGTCCGCTTGCGAAAACGTCTGATCAAATGATTTCGATCATAAAGGAAGAGAAGTATAACTTTGAGCAAATTGATTCATTTGTTCATTATTTCTTCGACGATCTTGACGGAAAAGCAAGTGAACGTGTGATCGATCAAATTGTCTTTCCTCAGGAAGAGGAGCCATTAGACGATAAAGTCCTTAAAAGATAAGCAAAACCACCTTTTGCAAACGCAAAAGGTGGTTTTTTTATTGGTATTCCGGAACATCAAAGTAAAGCGTATAACCGTCCAGCAATGAATACAGGCTGTACATGCGGTTTACTTGTTTGTACGCCCAGCCGATGTCGGTTGCGTATTGGTGTGCCGCTGTGGCTGACCATCTCATTTTGTATAGCGTCCTGGTTGTAGGCTGTGTTGTGAATATATGAAGAGCCTATGAATTTGGCCCCGCCGATAATGGCCGCTTCTGGTGTGAACCAGCCTTGTTCGTACGCGTATTTAGCGCCGTAGTAATTCGGATTTCTGTCGTATGCGCCTATTCCGTACATGTTATATACAGTTTTTCCGTTATAGGTTAAGCCGTTGGCTAAATCGGATGTTCCGTTTCCTGTTTCAAGAAGAGCGTGTGAGATTAAATAGAGCTCGTTGATGCCGTATTGTTTGGCGGCATCGATAAATGCCTTTGCTTTCCCTGTCAGAACGCCTTTACCCGCAAGCACTTTCTGATTGACTTCAGTGATGCTGAGCCCGGCTGCCTGTGACAGCTTGAGAAATTGGAAATAGTATTTGCTGTCTCTGGAAAATTTATTCGGATCCACGTATTGAACCACTTCATCACTGCTTGCGTTTCGCCAGCCCAAATTGATTTTGGCCCAGCCGTTTGTCTGGCCGATGATTTTCACCTTATCGCCTTTTTTAAATTGGCCAATTACGTTCGTCGGGATGACTGCCGGCGTTGACCGGATATTCAGTACGTCAGCTGTGACTGTTGAAGTTGCTGTATGAATATAAGTGAGCGATACGTAAGCCGCCCCGTCTGTTTGCGGGCTTACTGTCATTTGTTTTTGGACCATATCACGAAGCGAGAGATTGTAATTTGTTTTCATGATTTGCGGCCCGTTTTTGATTTTTACGATAGATGATGTCCATCCGTATAATTGTTTCAGCTTCGCTGCTGCCGCAGCAGCTGCATCGTTACCTGTGAACGGTTCGTTTAAGCTGATTTTATAAAGGCGATTGGTCTTGGTTGTGTAACTCGGGCTTAAGCTTTGGGCTTTCAGATAGGTTACCCCATTGTTTAATGCTGTTTTGCTGCTGATCTGGGCTGTTACGATTTTGTATTGTGTATATGCCGTCTCGCCTGTTTTAGCTGTTGTGCCGGCGGCATTATTTTGTTTGAAAAACGCTAAAACACGGTCAATATCTTCTTGGCTGATGATGGCTTCAGTTATCATTTGATAGCTGCTCGCTGTGGTCTGACCGGTTTTCTGGCTTGTTGCTGATATGTGATTCGATTGAAAGAATGTAAGTGCTTGATTGGCTTTGGCTGTACCAAGCAGAGATTCAGTTGTGATTGTAAACGTGTTAGCGATTTGTTTTTTGATTGTTTTCGCAGATACACTCAGCTGATGTTTTTTTAATATGTTCAAGCCCTTTGTCACTTTTACTTGATCTGATGTTTCTTCTGAGATGAGCTGATATTGGTTTTCTGCTGTTGTTCCAGTTGCTTTTTTCGCTGCCTTTACTTTTTTCTGAACAAAAAAGGCTGCGGCTTTGTTTGCCTGCTTCTCGCCTAAAATTTTTGCTGTCGTTATTTGATAGGCTGTAGATGTTGTCGTTTTTTTGATGCTGGATGATGTACAGCGCCACTTTTTCTTTTTAAAGAAGGTGTCCACTTTTTGCAGCTGCTGTTTCGTTAAACCCTTCATATTCACAATATATGATGTGCTTGTGCCAACCTTTTGATAACTGCCGGATACGCCGGTGTTTTTCTTGATTTGGCTGATGGCGTCCTTGACTGTATTCAGCCCTTTGAAATAAGCTGATTGGACATTATATGTCTCAGCAGTTGTTTTTTGATTGATTGGCTTGTAGCTTCCTGTAATACCGGTGGTTTGTTTCAATTGAGTTAATAGATTCTTGGCATTCGCTTCGCCTGATACGGCGGCTGTAGTGAATGTATAATAGGCTTGTCCTTTCACCGTTTCTTTTAATGAAGCCTTAAGCCCCGATTCCTTTTGGAAGGCATTTTTGATCTGCTCTGCTTTGCTGTCTCCAACGATTGCGCCTGACTGAATGGTTGTGACAGACACCGTATGTGAGACGGGCTGATACGAGCTTTTAATTCCCGTTTGCTTAGCCAGACTCTGGATAAGCGCCTTCACTTTTGTCTCATCAGGGATTTCTGATGTTATGACGTTCACATAGGGCTGGGCTGTTCCGGATGCTTTTACAGTGCCAGACACTCCCGTCTCTTGTTTAAGCTTGGCCAGCAATGTGTTTGCCTGCTTTTCACCCGAAATGGCGCCTGAGGTGATGGTGACATACGGCTGTTTGCTTCCGACAGGACTTGACTTGCCTGAAATCGCTGTCTGTTTGGCGAGTCCGCTCAGTATTGCTTTCGCTTCTGCTTCGCTATGAATGCCAGCAGTGGAAATTTGGTAGGTCGTTGTTGTGCCCGAAGCCTGATAAGAAGCATCCCAGCCAGTGTCTTTTTCCAGCTTGGCGGCTGCCTGTGCGGCTTGGCTTTCTGTACTGAACGTTTTAGCCGGTTCTATCTCATATATCGAGTAGTCCTTATAGGCTGCAGCCTGTGCGGCAGAACCGGATATGGAAAAAAAGGCAAGGGACGCGGCGGACAGAAGCATCGGTGCGATTAATCTCTTTTTCATTCCTTCTCCTCTTTCATATTCAATGAGTATATAAAACTAGTTTATTTATCGGCACGCGTACACTTCATTTACAGGTGAATCCCTTCCATTTTTTCATAAAAAAAAACTTAATCTCGAAGTGAGATTAAGTTTACATATGAGACACGATCAGTGTACAAGTTCCTTTAATCGTAAAATCGGGCATTTGAGCGGGCAAGATCAAGTGATTGCCTTTTTTGAGCGGACATGTTTCGTCTTCATACATCAGTGAACCGCTTCCTTCAATCACGCTGCAAAGCAAGAAGGCTTCATCCTGAGACAGCTCAGCCTCGCCATTTATGTCCCATTTATATACCGAAAAATATTCCCCTTGGACAAACGTTTTAATGGTAATTCCTTTTCTTGATTCGGTCGATTCATCTATATACCCGTCCACGTGAGGAACTGTGGCCGCATTGACCGCTTTGGCAAAATGAAGCTCTCTCTGACTCCCGTTGTGATCAAGCCGGTCATAGTCGTACACCCGGTATGTGGCATCTGAATTTTGCTGTGTTTCTAACACCAGTGCCCCTTTACACAATGCGTGCAGCGTTCCGCTCGGCACATAATAGAAATCACCAGGTTTAATTTTGATTCTTCGCAGCAGGCCTTCCCAGTCACCGCTGTTGATCATTGTGACAAGTTCTGTTTTTGAGCGGGCTGTATGCCCATAAATAATCTCCGCGTTTTCTTTACAGTCAATGATGTACCAGCATTCCGTCTTGCCGAGTTCTCCCTCTTCGTTTTCTCCGGCATAATAATCATCAGGGTGAACTTTTATCGACATATCTTCCTTCACGTCCAGGAGTTTTGTCAGAAGCGGAAATCGGTCCCCCGCCACGCCGCCGAATACTTCACGGTGCTCTTCCCAAAGCTCGATCAATGTCTTTCCTCTATACGGGCCATTCACTACAGTGCTCGGTCCTTTTGGATGACCGGAAATGGCCCAGCATTCCCCCGTCGTTTCGGAAGGAATACCGTATCCAAATATATCTCGTAAAGCGGTGCCGCCCCAGATTTTTTCTTTAAAAACAGGCGTTAGAAAAATCGGTGATTGCGTCATGATCCGTACCCCTCCCCTGTAAATAGCTGATCATTATTTTCCCGGTGCGCCCCCCTTACAAACGCCCGTATAAGCTGTCTTATTCCTAAGACAACATATGTATAAAGCATCATCTTTTGACAACCCCTTTAAGAAAACGCTTCCTTTATATTATATCACGTCGAAAAGAAGCTTTGTTTCAGCCTTTTCCTTGAGAAGAATAATTCTCCTTTTTTGATACAAATTAATAAAAACCGTCAATCTGTTTACGAAGGAGAAAAACTATGCACATCGACTCTGATCTCCAGAACAACTTAGATGCATTAAAAAAAAAATGGGGACAAAACGACGATATGATGTTTTATTCATTTGCTTTTGGAGACAGCAGACGGAAGGCGTGTTTACTGTATATTGACGGTCTGACAGAGAATAAAATGCTGGCGCAATACGTCATTTCTCCTTTACAAAGAGAGGCGTTAGCCCATAAGGAAGGCTCGATTGAAGACTTATCCGCCTTTTTTTTCGGTTTTCACCATAGCGTTGTCTCTGAAATGAAAGAAATAGAACAGCTCGTTTTTACAGGGCATGCCGTTTTGCTCGCTGATGGCTATCGCGAAGGATTAGCTTTTGACACGAAAACATTAAAAACACGCAGTCTTGAAGAGCCCTCCTCCGAAATCGTGGAACGCGGTGCGAAAATAGGATTTATTGAAAAGCTGCGGACAAACACAGCGCTTTTGCGTGAACGGACAAGTGATCCTAACCTCGTCATAAAGGAAATGATACTCGGAAAAAGGACGAAAAAGAAAATCGCTGTCGCTTATATTCAAGATATTGCTCCTGATTATGTCGTCAAGGAAGTGTTTAAAAGGCTGAACTCAGTCAAAATCGATGATCTGCCGGAATCGGGTACACTTGAACAGCTGATTGAAGATGAACCGTTTTCGATCTTTCCCACGATATTAAGCACTGAACGGCCTGATCGGACAGAAGCTTCTCTATTAGAAGGACGGGTAGCCATATTGGTAGATGGCACCCCGTTCGCTTTGATTGTGCCGGCTACGGTTGATGAATTCATTCATTCGCCCGATGATTACAGCCAGCGCTGGATTCCGATGTCACTTATACGCCTTCTTCGGTATTCCAGCGTTCTGATCACCATTTATTTGCCCGGTCTGTATATTTCTCTCGTTTCTTTCCACACTGGGCTGTTGCCGACCCGAATGGCGATCTCCATTGCAGGCAGCAGGCTTAATGTGCCATTCCCGCCTTTTGTAGAAGCTTTTTTTATGATCTTTACGATCGAGCTGATCAGAGAAGCCGGGTTGAGACTGCCAAAGCCGATCGGTCAGACCATTGGCCTTATCGGCGGAGTTGTCATCGGACAGGCGGCTGTTCAGGCGCAAATTGTCAGCGCCCTTATGGTCATTGTCGTTTCTGTCACAGCACTGGCGTCTTTTACCGTTCCTTCATACGCCTATAACTTTCCCCTGCGGCTGATACGCATTGCTGCAATGATAAGTGCAGCAGTACTTGGTATGTATGGCGTCGTTATGGTTTTCCTGTTTGTGATCGGCCACTTGATGCGCCTGAAAAGCTTCGGGCAAGATTACATCATTCCGATCATGGCACAGCCCGGACAGGATTTGAAGGACACCGTCATCCGTATTCCCACGAAGTTTTTTAAAAGAAGACCGACACGAAACGATCCCGAAGATAACATCAGACAAAGGTGATGGCTATGAAAAAATCAGAGCATAAACTGACTTTTATGCAGACGCTTATTATGATAAGCAGCACACTGATCGGTGCCGGGGTCCTAACCCTTCCCCGCTCAGCTGCTGAAACCGGCAGTCCAAGCGGATGGATTATGATCCTGCTGCAGGGCGTTATTTTTATTATGATCGCTCTGCTTTTTTTGCCTTTCCTTCAAAAAAACAGCGGAAAAACTCTTTTCAAGCTCAACAGCATCACGGCTGGAAAATTCATCGGCCCACTATTGAATTTGTTTATCTGTCTATATTTCATGGGAGTTGTTTGCTATCAAGCACGGATTTTGGGAGAGGTCGTCGGATTCTTTCTGTTGAAAAATACGCCAATGTCAGTTGTCGTTTTTATATTTCTCGCAGTTGCCATCTATCATGTGGGCGGAGGCGTTTATCCCATTGCAAAGGTATACGCTTATATTTTTCCTATGACTCTTATTATTTTTATGATGCTCCTGTTGTTCAGCTTTCGCTTATTTCAGCTTGATTTTCTCCGGCCTGTTTTTGAAGGAGGCTATCAAAGTTTTTTCTCTTTATTCCCAAAGACGCTTTTATATTTCTCAGGATTTGAAATCATATTTTATCTCGTCCCTTTTATGAGAGATCCGAAGCAAGCGAAAAAGGCTGTTGCTTTGGGCATCGCGACTTCCACAGTGTTTTACAGCATTACGTTGTTCATTGTGATTGGCTGTATGACTGTGGCAGAGGCAAAAACAGTGACTTGGCCGACCATTTCCCTCATTCACGCATTAGAGGTTCCGGGTATTTTTATTGAACGATTCGATCTGTTTTTACAGCTGACCTGGACAGCCCAGCAATTTGCCTGTATGCTCGGGTCCTTCAAAGGCGCCCATATTGGATTAACAGAAATTTTTCATCTAAAAAATAAAAACAATCCATGGCTCTTGGCTGCAATGCTGGCTGGGACGTTTTTCGTAACGATGTATCCCAAGGACCTGAATGAGGTATTTTATTATGGAACACTTCTCGGATATGTATTTTTATTTGTGATTGCAATCCCATTCTTTACCTGGTTTTTAAGCTGGGTACAGAAAAAACTGGGGAGGGGGCAGCTTGGATGAAGATCATAACAAAACTCGCAGTTATGTTTCTGATGCTGCAGGTTCTCTCGGGATGTTGGGATGTCAAAAATATTGAGAAATTATCCTTCGCAAGAGGACTGGCAATCGATGAGACAGATGATCATCAGTATAAATTAACATACCAAAACCTTCTTCCCCAAAGTGAAGACAGCCAAGCATCCGGAAAACCCGAATTTGTTCATGTGACATCCCACGGGAAAACCATTCTGGAAGCAGTCAGTGATGTATCTGTCAAGGACCCTCCTATTTATAGCGATCATTTAAAAGTGATTCTTTTGGGAGAAAAACTGATGAGGAATCAAAACATAGATCAAGTCTTTAACCATTTTATTCGGGATGACGAGCTGCGGCGCAGCAGCTTTTTGATGGCAGCCAGAGGGAAAGCGGCTGATATCTTTACAAAAGGAAGCCCCAGCCAGCAGCAGCCGATGCCCACCGAAAAACTGATTGATTTGACAACTCATAGAGGATATAACGGTAAGATTATGAGGCCGCTTCGCATCGGCAGGGCTTCTATCTATTGCCAAAATGGCTACAGCTTTCTCATTCAAGCCGTGAAAAACCAAAAGGGAAAAGCAACGTATGACGGGGCGGGCATTATCAAAAGCGGGAGCAATAAACTCGTTGGATTTCTTTCACCAAATGAAACACAAACGCTGACATGGGTCGTGGGGACGATCCAAGGAGGCGTGATGCCGACGACAGATAAAGGACATCCGATTACGTTTGAGATTAAAAAGTCAAAAACGAAAATTAAGCCGTCCATTGAAAACGGAAAACCTGTCTTTCGAATTTCTGTCAAAACAAAGGGCTTCTTGACAGAAGACCAAAATCCGAATGAAAACTCCTTTAGTAAGAGCTATTTGAGCAGGCTGGAGAACATTTTTGAGAAAAAGCTTGAACGCGATATAAAGAAGGTCATGGATAAACTGCAGCATGATTATAAAACCGATCCGGTCTTTTTATCCGAACACATTCGGGTTCAATACCCAGAATATTGGCATAAAGTAAAAGGACATTGGGATGACCTATTTTCAGAGGCTGATTTCACATACGATATTTCTTTCAAAATCATTAACTTCGGCACAGTAGGAAAGTGAGCAATCAAAAGGGTGCGCATGATCGCGCACCCTTTTTTATGTTGTTTCGGTCGTCTGCTGTTTCCCAGCCGATCCCCCCTGTCCGTTTTTATCCCGTAAATCCTGCTCAATTTCTTCAAGGCTTTTCCCCTTCGTCTCTGTCACTTTAAACCGGACAAACAAGAACGCCATGATGCCGATCGCGGCATAGATCAGGAATAAATAACTGATGCCGATTGCCTCCATTAATATTGGATAGGTTAGTGAAACAATCAGTGTCCCAACGTGCAGCATCAAGGTCGATACCCCAGTGCCGATTCCTCTGACATGGAGCGGAAACAATTCAGGAAGCATCACCCAGACAACCGGTCCCCAGCTGACCGCAAAAACAACGATGAACACGCCTAAGCAAATGACTGTCGTCCATGAGGCAGCCGCGGTGTTATCGAAAAAGAGATTCACCAGAGCGAGAACGATCAAGCTGATCACCATCCCGGCATTCCCGAATAACAATAGCGGCTTTCTCCCGATCTTGTCGATAATTTTTATCGCTACTAATGTCATGAGCACATTAACTGTGCCGATTCCGACCGTTCCTAAAATCGAAGCGGAGTTTCCAAATCCGACGTTTGTAAAGGTCTTTGGCGCATAATAGATGATCGTATTCGTTCCGATAAATTGCTGTAAAAACGCCAGTCCCAAGCCGGCAATCAGGGCGGGGCGAACCCATGGATCGAACAGCTCCTTCAGACCGCCTTCATCCTGCTTTTCCGCCTCTTGAATATCATGTATTTCCTGATCAATATCTTTTGTGCCACGCAATTTTTCAAGAATCTTTTTCGCTTTGCCTTCTTCGCCATTCGTAAACAGCCAGCGCGGGCTCTCCGGCATGAACAAAATGCCAATAAGCAGGAGCAGAGACGGCACAGCAGCCAATCCAAGCATCCAGCGCCACGCTTCGGCATCAGCAAATATGTAATTGACAATGTAAGAAAGCAGAATGCCGACCGTGATCATCAGCTGATTCAGCGATGACAGCGCCCCCCGCTTATGCTTTGGCGCCAGTTCAGATAAATAGAGCGGCACGATCGTCGTCGAAGTCCCCACTGCAAGTCCTAATATAATGCGAAACAGCACCATGACTCCCGTATTCGGGGCGAGTGCCACACCCAGACCGCCTATACAAAATAGCAGCGCGGCCGCCATAATCGCTTTTTTTCTTCCGAAACGGTCGGTCAGCTTACCGGCCGTTCCTGAACCTAATATCGCCCCAACCAATAAAGAGCTGACAACAAGTCCTTCTGTAAACGCATTCAATCCTAAATCCTTTTTCATAAATAAAATAGCGCCGGAAATCACTCCGGTGTCATAACCGTATAACGCGCCTCCAAGAGCGCCGAAAAAATAAAGCCATATATTCGACTGCTTTTTCATAACAATGACTCCCTTTCTCCATTCAGCTTCAATGACATTGTTGCGAAGTTTATTAGAAATCTTTTAGCCTCTTTTTCCGGCCATTAAACCTTTTCGTTCTTGCAGCCCCTAAGTTTCCAATCATTTACTTGCATTTTTTTCAACGTCACCGAAACATTTTATCTGCTAGAGCGTCCAATATAAGGTGATTCATCACATTTAAAATATCAACTTTCAAGAACAGGAACTTATAAATATAGGAATATTTATCGAAAAATGTCTTTTGAAGAGTTGTCCCATGGCAAAATAAATGGTACTCTTCAAATATTAAAGAAACGAGAGGGTATTGATATGGAAGAACGAACGCACCGCAGAAAGAAAAAGAGACGACTTAGAAAATGGGTGAAAATCGTTGCCGGTTTGATGGCTTTTCTAGTCATTGCGGCAGGATCTGTCGGCGCCTATGCTTATGTCAAGCTGAGCAATGCTTCTAAAGAAGCTCATGTCAGCCTTGCGCGCGGAGAACAATCAGTAAAACGGATTAAAGAATTTAATCCCGGAAAAGATTCTTTCTCTGTATTGCTCTTGGGAATTGATGCCAGAGAAGAAAACGGCGAGACTGTCGACCAGGCAAGAAGTGACGCGAATGTTCTGGTTACATTTAACCGGAAAGAAAAAACAGCTAAAATGCTGAGCATTCCGCGTGACGCCTATGTAAATATCCCAGGCCATGGCTATGATAAGTTTACACATGCTCATGCCTACGGCGGCGTTGACCTCACTGTGAAAACAGTTGAGGAGATGCTGGATATTCCCGTCGATTATGTCGTCGAAAGCAATTTCACAGCTTTTGAAGACGTCGTGAACCAGCTGAATGGCGTCAAAGTAACAGTAAAAAGCGATAAAGTCATTAAGCAAATCAAAAAAGATACAAAGGGAAAAGTCGTTCTTCAAGAGGGAACTCATACGCTTGATGGAGAAGAAGCACTCGCTTACGTAAGAACACGTAAAGCGGACAGTGATCTTTTGCGGGGACAAAGACAAATGGAAGTGCTGAGCGCTATTTTGGAAAAGTCAAAATCACTGAGCTCAATCCCGGCTTATGATGACATTGTGGATACGATGGGGAAAAATCTGAAAATGAACTTATCACTTAAAGATGCCATCGGCCTGTTCCCGTTTCTCACTTCATTGAAATCGGTTGATTCTATTCAGCTGACGGGTTATGATTATAAACCTGCCGGAGTATATTATTTAAAATTGAATCAGCAAAAACTGCAGGAAGTCAAAGAAGAGCTGCAAAACGATTTAGGTGTATAAAAAACGGGATGGCGTAATTGCCATCCCGTTTTTTACATATTTCCTTGTTGAAAATTTTCAAAGTAACGTTTAGCCTGATAGATATGATTAATGTTTCGCAGGAAAGCTGAACATACTACTCGAAGCAGCTTCATTTTTAAGGAGGTACCCTACATATGAAATGTATTGCGATTGATTTAGACGGAACATTACTGAATAAGGAAAGCGTCATTTCTGCTGAAAACAGAGCGGCGATCAAGCGGGCCATTGATGCCGGCATCCTCGTCACCATTTGCACGGGAAGAGCAACGTTTGATGTAAAAGCGCTGCTGGAAGATCTGGATATCCCTATCATTGCGGCAAATGGCGGTACGGTTCATGACAAAGGCTACCGCCTGATCAGCCGGACATTAATGGATCAGGAGGCTGGCAAGGCGATCGCTGATTACTTGCTGTCAAAAAACATTTACTTTGAGGTATATACAGATGACCATCTGCTTTCTCCTTTTGACGGCGAGGATAAGCTGCATGCGGAGCTTGATATTCTAAAGAGCGCAAATCCAAGCGAAAAGACCGATGAATTGTGGCAAGGAGCCATGACTCAGTTCAAGCAGTTTGGCATTAAACGGATCCCTCATATCGAATCGGTTTTTGACGGCAGCGAAAACATTTATAAGCTTCTTTGCTTCTCCTTTGATATGGACAAGCTGAAACAAGCGAAGGAAGAGCTGAAGCATCATAAAAAACTGGCACAAACCTCTTCTGGAAAACATATTATCGAAATCCTGCCGGCCTCTTCAGGAAAAGGACGCGCGCTGACAGAGCTGGCTGAAATATACGGAATTGAAACACAGGATATCTATGCGATCGGCGACAGTCCGAACGATTTGTCCATGTTTGAAGTCGCCGGACACCGTATCGCTATGGAAAACGCGATCGATGAATTAAAAGAAAAAAGCACCTTCGTCACAAAAAGCAATGACGAAAATGGTGTGGCTTACTTTATTGACCAGCTTCTTTCCGGCCAATATGCATAAAGAAAAGACTCCAGAGATTCTGGAGTCTTTGTCCTTTTATTGCACCCGTATGCTTCCCGCATATTTATCTTTCCAATACGTGCTCGTGTTCATATTGGTGATAGTCACGCCGTTTGATAATGTGACATGAACAACTTGTCCGTTTCCGATATAGATGGCGGGATTTAAGCTTGTTGATTGGAAGAACACAATGTCTCCCGGTTTCAGATCCGCCTTCTCAATCATACTTCCGGCTTTGAACTGGCTTGTTGCGTATCGAGGCAGGGAAATACCGGCTGCTTTCTGGTATACATACTGGACAAATCCGGCTGTATCAAATCCTGTCTCTGGAGCAACTCCGCCCTTTTTGTAGGGAACTTCTCCGACATAAAGCGTTGCCTCGGACACAATCGGATTTTCTTTCGTGATTGCCAGATTGTCAAATCGGCGAATGCCTGTCATCTTCGATATCCAATAATCCTCTGACAAGTAGGAAATGGTTACTTTTTCTGACCGGCTTGCCTGAATAAATCTTCCTCTGCCAGCATAAATGCCTGCATGTGAAATTCCCGTTTTATACGTATTGCTGAAATAGACGACATCACCCGGCTGTATGTTCTGAGGGGCTACCTTCTCGCCCACTGCCCACTGCTGTTCGGCTGATCGCGGCAGATAAATGCCGAGTGCCTGTTGAAACACATATTGCACGAGTCCTGAGCAATCAAAGCCCTCTGACGGTGTGCTTCCGCCAAATACATATGGAATGCCGATATATTTCTCGGCCTCCTGAACAACAGGGACATCAGCAGTTGCCGGATCGGCTGCGATTCGTTTCGCCCCGATATAAGATCCGCTCCAATAGCTGCTCGTTTTGTAATTGGTGATGATAACCCCTTTTGATTGCGTACTGTGAATCATTTGGCCGTCTCCAATGTAAAGAGCAACGTGTGTCGGAGCAGTCCCGCTGCTTCCCTCTTTCTTGAAAAACAAAACATCGCCCGGCTGCAGATTTTCCGGTTTTACGGCCGTTCCGACTTTATACTGGTCGTTCACAGATCTCGGCAGATGAATATCAGCCTTACTGAAAACATATTGAATCAATCCCGAAGGATCGAATCCCTCTTCCGGCGTTTCACCGCCGTATTTATACTGATATCCAAGCAGTTTTTTCGCTTCGCTGATCATCAGTTCAGATGACGTATCAGCCTCCGCAATCCCCGCTTTTGTGATAATTGAACCCAAAAAACAAATGATAACCGCCACAAGCAAAAACTTCTTCCAGTTTGCCAGTGTGTTCACTTTTATTATCTCCTCCTCTTTTTGCAGTTTTATCATCGGTAATTTTTTCAATATGTTAAGAGACTTTTTGATATTTTTACAGAATGAATATGCTGGGCAAATAAAAAGAGAATGCCTCATGAGACACTCTCTTTTTTGAATTATTTATTGGCGTTTGCCGGTTCTTCCTGCTGTTGGATTTTGTGCATTTCCGTATCAATTTTCTGCTTTTCCTGATCTGTCAGATGATCATTGAATTTAAACGCTGACATAAACATGAATACGATAGCTACGGCAACAAACGGCCAGATAACTTTGACAAATTTCATTTTTATCACTCCTATTATTTAGATTTTAGTTTGTCGCTATGATCAACATCAAACGTCAATTTTCCATCTTCTACTTTCCATGCGAAATTAGAATCTTTCGTGAGTTCGCGAATAATCGTTTTTTGTTTAAGGCTTCCTTTTTTCACCGGCGCAGGCGTCGCTTCATGGATATCAATCGGCATCACTTCAAATCGGCCTGTTCCGTTTTTCTTCAGGTGATACTGAACCAATGCGCTGTCTCTCGTTCTCGTCCAGCCCTGATCAAAGACAAAGTTTCCGAGGCTGTAGAAAATCACGGTTCCGTTATAAACTTCTATCGGTTCTAGGACGTGCGGGTGATGTCCTACAATGATATCAGCTCCCGCATCAGACATAGCTCTTGCAAGCTGGCGCTGACGGTCGTTTGGATCGTTGTCATACTCTTGTCCCCAGTGTGACTGCACAACAACGATGTCTGCATGTTTTTTCGCTTCTGAAATCATAGGGATAAAGATTTCAGGATCTGCGGGCAGTACGCCCGGCGTATTCTTTTTAGCCGCGAAGCCTTTTCCAGACACGTCGGTAAAGCCAAGCGTCGCAATGGTTACTCCATTGACTTCCTGGTACGAGATATTCTTCTTCGCATCGCTAAAGCTGTATCCCGCTCCAACGATATCAAGGTTTTGCTTCGCAAATTCTCCTAGTGTATCTTTCATGCCCTGAGCGCCGTAATCCATTGCGTGGTTGTTTGCGCTGTTGAGAACCGTAAAGTTCATATCCTTCAAGACTTTCACTGATTCCCTATTCGTCTGCAAATGAATTTCTTTTTCTGCTTGTTTATAATTCTTTTCATAGGTTACCGGATTTTCAAAGTTTCCGGCTACATAATCAGAGGCTTTAAAGAGCGGTTCAACATACTGAAAAATACTGTCTGCCCCTTTTTGATCCGTTACTTTTTCAACATAGCGCCCCATCATAATATCCCCGACAAATGAGGCTGTGAGAACGTCGTCAGAATACGTTTTGACTTTCGGCGTTTCTGCTTTTCCCGCCCACATAAACGCGAACATAAGTACAAAAACGATCGGAATGGCAATAAATACGTGCTTATTGGTTTTCTTTTTTTGCTGTTTTGTCAGCTTCAGCAGCTTTTCATGAAAGCTCAGTTCTTTTTTCATCGTTTGACACACCTTACATTAAATTAAGTAGTAAACAAACATGATAGCAAAGGTCGCTCCGCTCAATAGCAGCGTGCTTCCGAACGTAATCGTTAATCCTTGTTTCTGAATGGTATTGGCAATTAAACCTGGCACGATGATGCCGATTCCTCGAAATTCCGCGATTTCAAATGGTACAATCGGGTATAGAAAATCAAACGCGATTTTCAGGACGATCCCTGTTATCAGCATGGCAGCGAATTTTCTGCGTCCGTACAAAATCATAAATTTCGATAAACCGTATTTCACAATCACATAAGTGAGCAGGCTCACTAGCAAAACAAGTAATATAAAGACCGGCTGATTAAACACAAGTCCTAAATATCCCGGTACAACAAGTCCTGCCGGCACAATCCCTGTTTTTTCCGCAAAAATTAAACTGAGTAGTACACCTAAAATGAGTGCGATGTATAAATCTGATCCGAACATGTCTGCATTTCCTCCTAGCTTACGAGCTGCTTAACCTTGTATTCGTGGATTTTTTCAATTAAAGGCTCTGCGGCGCCATGAATATTGCCGACGCCATATATGACACGGTTGTGCATTCTTTTCTTTAACAATTCCATAATTTCTTCTGTAGACTTGTACTCTAAATCATGCAATTTGTCTGCAGGAATTTTGCCTTCTTCATAGGCTTTTACGATTGGCTCTGTTGTTTCACCGATTAAGATCAGTTCACTTGCTTCAATATAAGGCAATACGTCATTTGCGAATTGCTGTGTCCGATCGACACGGTCTGCCCGGCAGTTCATAATAATGATTGGATCATCAGTTGGGTAACCGATTTCTTTTACACGTTTCCATATATTCAAAGTAGAAGAAGCGTCGTTTGCGGCAAACCCATTAACAAAGTGCCCAGGCTTGCTCGGACTGATCAGCGGGAGAATTCTCATTGCTCCCGGATCTGGCGGCGCATTCAGCATTCCTTTAAACGCTGTTTCTTCGTCAATGCCGAGTGCTTGAGCCACACCCAGTGCCAGTGAAGCATTATCAGGAAATACCATGTATTCAAATTTACGCAAATATTCATCTGTAATTTTTGAGTTATCAGCAATGATGACTTTTGTGTTTCGTTCTTTTGCTTTTTGTTTAAAGAACTCGGTATATTCACTATCTGTAATGACAAGATGGCCATTATAAGGAATAGTAGCAGTAAACGCTTCCGCAATTTCATCGAGCGTTGGCCCCATGACATCCATATGGTCTTCTAAAACGTTGACAATCACGCCGATATTGGCTTGCAGCAGTTCGTCCTGAAAGATAATCTGATAATCCGGGTTAACCGCCATGCATTCACTGACAATAGCGTTGGCCCCTCTTTCTACTGTTTCTTTCATGACTTCTTTTTGTTCACCGATATTCGGCCCCTGAGGTTTCCGTTTGATCGGCTTTTCCTCCGGAGTATCCCAGTAAATCATTCTTGCGTCCGTTCCTGTCGTTTTCCCGACAGTTTTGTAACCGGCTTCTATTAATATTCCGGTTGTCAGCCTTGTCACAGTGGACTTTCCTCTGATGCCGTTAATATTCACTCGAACAGGGAGGGCATCAATGTTTTTCTGATGTCGTCGTTTTTCTAATATTCCGATGACCAGTATGACAGCACAGGCTATAATGAGTAACCACATTGCTTTTCGACATCTCCTTCTATATTGTTGTAAATTCATTCATCAGTATATAGAATCACTATGAATTCTCAATCGGCATTATGTAGCATAATCTTCCCTAACCCACTAAGCCAAACTTCTCTTTTGAAAGAGATTTTGTACCTACAAACTGCTTTCTAAATTTGGAAAACGGCAGGACTTACATCTTATCTCTTTTTTTAAAAATCAAAAGGAATGCGCTTTCATTTTCCTCCTGATATCCTTATGGACGTATAGTCACCCCCCGCTGTTCGCATTTAATATGTATTTCAAATCAATCTTTTTTTCAGCGTGTGATATCAAGCTTTTCCTGTTATCATGCGTATTTCCGGTTCTTATGAACACAAAATGGTTTTATTCTATTTCTTAAGGATAAGGCCATCATGTCATCCTTTCTGCATGGAAGAGGCAATATGAGGCCTATTCCAAAAAGACTATTGGGGTCATCAATGAAAATGTTAAATATACGGGTCTGAATTCTCTAACATTATTAAACATTTTCTGGGCGGATAGTCTATTCTCTTTCTTCTCATTTACAGGTCTAAACGCATGACTTTGAAACATTTTTAATAAAACTTAATATTTGTTCAAGAAAACTTCATCCAGATTTGTGAAGACTTTGTCAAAAAAAGAGTGAAAACCTTAAATTTCACAATTATATATACAATTTACAATAGATTTCTTTTGATATTTTTATTGCCAACCTCGGACGGCTCATGATAATCTATCTATGTAAACGGTTACACAAACAAGGAGGAGCTGTTTTGGCTACAATTAAAGATGTTGCCGGAGCGGCGGGCGTTTCTGTTGCAACGGTTTCCCGCGTCCTAAATGACAGCGGCTATGTACACGAAGAAACGCGAACGCGTGTCATAGCGGCGATGGAGCGGCTGAACTATTACCCAAATGAAGTCGCCCGATCTCTTTACAAAAGAGAATCCCGGCTGATCGGGCTTTTGCTCCCGGATATCACAAACCCTTTCTTCCCCCAGCTTGCCCGCGGTGCTGAGGATGAATTGAACGGGGAAGGCTATCGCCTTATTTTCGGTAACAGTGACGAGGAATTGAAAAAAGAACTTGAGTACCTTCAAACCTTTAAGCAAAATCATGTCGCAGGCATTATTGCCGCAACGAATTACCCGGACCTTGAGGAATACAACGGCATGAATCACCCAGTCGTTTTTCTGGACAGAACACCTGAAGGCGCTCCTTCTGTGTCCAGTGACGGCCGCACTGGGGGAAAATTAGCGGCCGAAGCCATCATTCACGGAAAAAGCCAGCGCATTACGCTCTTGAGAGGCCCCGCTCACCTGCCGACCGCTCAAGATCGCTTTCACGGCGCTTTAGAGATCTTAAATCAGGCTGCAGTTGATTTTCAGGTCATCGAGACGGCTTCATTTTCTTTCAAGGATGCGCAATCGATGGCGAAGGAGCTGTTTGCCGCTTATCCAGAGACAGACGGTGTGATAGCGAGTAATGATATTCAAGCCGCTGCGGTTTTACATGAAGCTTTGCGGCGCGGAAGAAAGGTGCCGGAGGATATTCAAATTATCGGCTATGATGACATTCCGCAAAGCGAGCTGCTGTTCCCGCCCCTGTCTACAATTAAACAGCCCGCATATGATATGGGAAAAGAAGCGGCCAAACTGCTTTTGCGTATCATCAAAAAACAGCCCCTGACAGAAACGGCAATTCAAATGTCCGTCACCTATATAAGAAGAAAGACGACAAGAAAGGAAGATCACGATGCGTAATATTTGTGTAATTGGTAGCTGTTCTATGGATTTAGTGGTCACCTCGGACAAACGCCCAAAAGCCGGTGAAACAGTACTTGGCACGTCGTTTCAGACTGTGCCGGGCGGTAAAGGAGCCAATCAGGCCGTTGCTGCTGCCAGACTTGGGGCTCACGTGTTTATGGTCGGTAAGGTCGGAGATGATCATTATGGCACAGCCATTTTGGATAATTTAAAAGCAAACGGCGTTCGCACCGACTATATGGAACCGGTTACACACAAAGATAGCGGAACCGCCCACATAGTGCTTGCCGAAGGTGATAACAGCATTGTTGTCGTCAAAGGTGCGAATGATGATATCACTCCATCGTATGCGATAGACGCCCTTGAACAAATTGAAGCTGATATGGTCCTGATTCAGCAGGAAATCCCCGAGGAAACAGTTGATGAGGTGTGCAGATACTGCCATTCTCTCGATATCCCGATTATGCTCAATCCCGCACCGTCCCGACCGCTGAGACAGGAAACAATTGACCACGCCACCTATCTCACGCCAAATGAACACGAGGCGTCAATATTATTCCCCGGGCTTACCGTTTCTGAAGCCTTGGCGCTGTATCCGGCAAAGCTCTTTATTACGGAAGGAAAACAGGGCGTCCGTTATTCAGCCGGAAGTAAAGAACGGCTTATCCCTTCCTTCCCCGTTGAGCCCGTTGATACAACCGGAGCCGGTGATACGTTTAACGCAGCCTTCGCCGTGGCTCTGGCAGAGGGAAAAGACATTGAAGCCGCATTGCGGTTTGCCAATCGCGCCGCTTCCCTTTCTGTCTGTTCCTTCGGTGCCCAAGGCGGAATGCCGACAAGAAAAGAAGTAGAGGAGCTGTTGTCATGAAAAAACACGGAATACTGAACAGCCATCTTGCCAAGCTTTTAGCCGACCTTGGCCACACTGATAAAATTGTCATTGCAGATGCGGGGCTGCCTGTTCCTGACGGCGTTTTGAAAATTGATCTTTCACTGAAGCCGGGTCTTCCGGCTTTTCAAGATACCGCGACGGTGCTCGCAGAAGAAATGGCGGTCGAAAAAGTCATTGCTGCATCTGAAATAAAAACTGCTAATCAGGAGAATGCCAGATTTCTAGAGAACCTTTTTTCTGAACAGGAGATTGAATACCTTTCTCACGAGGAATTTAAGCAGCTGACAAAAGAAGCAAAAGCCATTATAAGAACAGGCGAATTCACACCATATGCCAACTGCATCCTGCAGGCGGGTGTGCTTTTCTAGAAAGGAGGATGGAACATGCAGATTGAAATGAAAGACATTCATAAAGCATTCGGAAAAAACCAAGTACTGTCAGGCGTTTCCTTTCAGCTCGTGCCTGGCGAGGTTCACGCATTAATGGGAGAGAACGGCGCCGGCAAGTCCACGCTTATGAACATTCTGACAGGCCTGCATAGATCGGATCAAGGGCAAATCCGCATAAACGGAAACGAAATGTATTTTTCCAATCCGAAAGAAGCGGAACA
The DNA here is from genome assembly GCF_016757475.1 of Bacillus sp. RHFS10. Classification (NCBI taxonomy): domain Bacteria; kingdom Bacillati; phylum Bacillota; class Bacilli; order Caryophanales; family Bacillaceae; genus Bacillus; species Bacillus sp. RHFS10. The sequence continues at coordinate 530,628 of NZ_JAESPO010000002.1, read as the reverse complement.
GCATGGAATAGCCTTTATCCATCAGGAATTGAATATCTGGCCGGAAATGACCGTTCTTGAGAATTTATTTATCGGGAAAGAGATAGCCTCCAAGCTGGGCGTTTTACAAACAAGAAAAATGAAAGCGCTAGCAAAAGAGCAATTTGACAAACTGTCTGTCTCTCTTTCTCTTGATCAAGAAGCTGGCGAGTGTTCCGTCGGACAGCAGCAAATGGTCGAAATCGCAAAAGCGCTCATGACAAATGCCGAGGTGATCATTATGGATGAGCCTACCGCTGCTTTGACGGAACGGGAAATCAGCAAACTCTTTGAGGTCATTACAGCGTTAAAAAAGAACGGCGTATCCATCGTATACATTTCACATCGCATGGAAGAAATCTTTGCGATTTGCGACAGAATCACCATCATGCGTGACGGAAAAACGGTAGATACAACAAACATCTCTGAAACCGATTTTGATGAAGTCGTCAAAAAAATGGTTGGACGCGAGCTGACTGAACGATATCCAAAACGGGCTCCTTCACTCGGTGACAATATATTCGAGGTGAAAAACGCCTCCGTAAAAGGACGTTTTGAAGATGTCAGCTTTTATGTTCGTTCCGGTGAGATCGTCGGTATTTCCGGATTGATGGGGGCCGGCCGGACAGAAATCATGAGAGCGCTATTCGGCGTTGACAGGCTGGACTCGGGTGAGATATGGATCGCTGGAAAAAAGACGGTCATTAAGAACCCGCAGGATGCGGTGAAAAAAGGGCTCGGCTTTATTACAGAGAACCGCAAAGATGAAGGGCTGCTGCTCGACACTTCAATTCGCGAGAATATCGCCCTGCCCAATCTGTCCAGTTTTTCTCCTAAAGGCCTCATTGATCACAAGCGGGAAGCTGAATTTGTCGATCTTTTAATCAAACGCCTGACCATCAAAACGGCATCACCGGAAACGCACGCACGTCATTTATCAGGAGGCAACCAGCAAAAAGTTGTGATTGCCAAGTGGATCGGGATCGGACCGAAAGTGCTCATCTTGGATGAGCCGACCAGAGGTGTGGATGTTGGCGCGAAACGGGAGATTTATTCGCTGATGAATGAGCTGACTGAGCGCGGCGTCGCCATCATTATGGTGTCATCAGAGCTGCCGGAAATTCTCGGGATGAGCGATCGCGTTATCGTTGTCCATGAAGGCAGAATAAGCGGAGAAATCGACGCGCAGGAAGCAACACAAGAACGAATTATGACACTTGCCACGGGAGGGCGGTAATATGAAAATGGAACAGCTGCAAACAGAACAAAAACGGATTCACTTCGACGGAGTCATGCAAAAACTCGGCCCGTTTCTCGGTTTATTTATTCTCGTTATCATTGTATCTATTTTAAATCCCAGCTTTCTTGAACCGCTGAATATTTTAAACCTGCTTCGCCAGGTCGCCATTAACGGATTAATCGCGTTCGGCATGACTTTTGTGATTTTAACAGGCGGCATTGATCTTTCTGTCGGCGCTATTCTTGCCCTGTCCAGCGCTTTAGTCGCAGGGATGATTGTATCCGGTGTCGATCCGGTTCTTGCGATCATTCTCGGCTGTATCATTGGTGCCGTACTCGGCATGATCAACGGACTATTGATCACAAAAGGAAAAATGGCGCCCTTTATCGCCACGCTTGCGACCATGACTGTGTTTCGCGGGCTGACGCTTGTGTATACAGACGGAAACCCGATAACCGGACTTGGCACAAACTACGCTTTTCAGCTGTTCGGACGCGGTTATTTTTTAGGCATCCCTGTACCGGCCATTACAATGGTTCTCGCCTTTGTCATCCTTTGGGTTCTTCTTCATAAAACACCGTTCGGACGCCGAACGTACGCAATTGGAGGCAATGAAAAAGCCGCGCTCATTTCGGGCATTAAAGTAACACGCGTGAAAGTACTGATCTATTCATTAGCCGGGCTTTTATCCGCCCTTGCCGGCGCCATATTGACCTCCCGTCTGCATTCAGCACAGCCGACTGCCGGAGAATCGTATGAACTGGATGCAATCGCGGCGGTCGTCTTAGGCGGGACCAGCCTCTCCGGCGGCCGCGGGCGCATTATCGGCACATTCATCGGAGTGCTGATTATCGGCACACTGAATAACGGGCTCAACCTGCTTGGTGTCTCATCGTTTTATCAGCTGGTTGTCAAAGGGATTGTCATCTTAATTGCGGTATTATTAGACCGCAAGAAGTCAGCATAGGAGGGTTTTTTATATGAAAAAGGCTGTATCCGTCATTTTAACGTTATCATTGTTTTTATTAACTGCCTGTTCGCTTGAACCTCCCCATTGGGCAAAGCCGGCAAACTCGGGGAACAAAAAGGAATTCACCATCGGTTTATCCGTCTCAACGCTTAATAATCCCTTTTTTGTCTCATTAAAAAAGGGCATCGAAAAAGAAGCTGAAAAACGGGAAATGAAAATCATCATTGTCGATGCACAAAATGATTCATCGAAACAGACGAGTGATGTGGAAGATTTAATTCAGCAAGGTGTCGATGCATTGTTAATCAATCCGACTGATTCTTCGGCGATCTCAACGGCAGTAGAATATGCAAATTCAGTCGATGTACCCGTCGTAACAATCGATCGTTCCGCGGAACAAGGAAAAGTAGAAACCCTCGTTGCTTCCGATAATGTAAAAGGCGGTGAAATGGCCGCGGAATTTATCGCCGACAAGCTTGGAAAAGGTGCAAAGGTGGCAGAACTTGAAGGCGTGCCCGGCGCTTCTGCCACGCGGGAACGCGGTTCAGGATTTCATAACATTGCAGATCAAAAGCTCGACATTGTCACAAAACAATCAGCTGACTTTGACCGCACCAAAGGCCTGACTGTCATGGAAAACCTGCTGCAGGGACATCCGGAAATCCAAGCTGTTTTTGCTCACAATGATGAAATGGCGCTCGGGGCTCTCGAGGCAATTAACAGCTCGGGAAAAGATATTGTAGTGATCGGTTTTGACGGCAATAAAGATGCACTCGCTTCGATTAAAGATGGAAAGCTCTCAGCCACTGTCGCTCAGCAGCCTGACTTGATCGGTAAACTGGCTACAGAAGCGGCAGATGATATTTTACACGGAAAAAAGGTGGAAAAAATGATATCCGCGCCTCTCAAACTTGAAACACAAAAATAATTGCCGCGGACCAGATCTTTATCTGGTCCTTTTTCATGTTTAGGAATCTGTGAAAACGTGAATAGCGAAATAGAATGAATTATTTCTCTACGTGAGGAGAGGAACGAAATGAACAAAACGACAAAAGTATTATCAACTCTCGCACTTGCAGCTGGAATGACTGCGGCTTCTGCAGGGAGCGCAAGCACGATCCATGCACAACAGCCAGAAACAACTGTAAGCATTGATGATTTATACAGCTATCCGATTGATTCTTATTTGGTGTCAACAGAGGCTCTAAATGTCAGAACGAAGCCTTCCGCATCAAGCCATAAAGCAGCCATACTGCACTTGGGCGACAGCTTAAAGCTGATTTCCTTCGCAAACGCTGACTGGGCAAAGGTTCATTATAAAAACGGCAAAACAGGCTTTGTTTCCACTCATTACATTGTAAAAGCAGCTACAACAGTAAAAACGGAAACAAAAACGAAAGTATATACATCCGCTGAAGGAAAAAGCATCAAGACTCTTCCGGCAGACACAAGCGTTTCTTTTTTAGGGTGGAGTAAAACGAAAAAAGGCGGTTTTGATTTTAATTGGGTATTCGTTGATTACGGCGGTGCGACAGGCTATATGAAAACAAAGGATTTACACATGACAAAATAACTGAAAGGGATTCCGTTTTTCATGCGGAATCCCTTTTTTCTTCGCAGATCAAGGATAGATTTGTCACATTCCCAAGATATTTCTCAGGAAATATTGTCGTATGCCGTATCGAAATCATACATGATCACCGGTATTTTTGTTCACGCTAAAAGATGGAGGTGTAAGTATGGATCAATTTAAAGCAGCATATGAAACGTATAAAGACCGGCAAACAACCGCGGAGCAGCAAGCTGTTCCATCTGGAAAAGAAGAAATTATTGCAGTCAGAAGAAATGAGGAAGACAATATAATCGCAGTAAAAACGAACACAGGAAGAGAGCTCGACTATCCCTCTGCACTGTCAGAAGCAAAAGCGGGAAAAAAACTCGCTCATGTTGATGTTTTCCATAAATACGGACGAGACATATTGCGAAGTGAACCGGACGGTATAAGAGAAAACAACCTGTCCGAGCTGCCGGATTTTTAATTTTAAAAGAGCCCTGTCGCACGCTGGACAGGGCTTTCTTTTAAGCAAAAGGCTGCTGGATGTATTCGGCTAACCGTTTTGCACTGAGGGAAATATCCTCTCCGTTTGCATATTTCACGCCATAGAACACATATGGCGGCAGATATTTCATGCCGATTAGATTGCTTGTGGCCTGAAACGGTTTCAATAGCTCACTGATTGAGTAATGATTTGCTCCGCCCGCTTGATATTTTTCCGCTTCGCTCCCCGTTGATACAGCTAGCATCAGCTCTTTGCCATGCAGGGCTTTTCCTTCTGAACCAAAGGCCCAGCCGAAAGTCAGCACAAGATCCTGCCATTTTTTTAAGAGCGGCGGAGAGCTGTACCAATAAAGCGGAAATTGGAAGACAATCCGATCGTATTCCTCGCACATCTGCTGCTCCTTCGCAACATCTATCGCTTCATCCGGGTATTCCTTATAAAGCTCCCGTACTGTGATATTGTCATGTTTACTCAATTCCTCTGCCCATGCCTTATTAACAACCGAGGTTTCCATATGAGGATGAACTGCCAAAACCAATATTTTCATTAGACCACACCTTTACCGTTTTGACGTTATTTTATCTAAAATCAGGAAAAGAGCCAAATAAAAAGAAAGCCCTGTACAAAGAGGCTTTCTTTTTTCTGTTATTCCGGGCTTCCTTCAGTTGTTTCAATATCTTTAGCAAAATCAGGGTTATCCAGATTCGCATTAAAGAAATCCGCTGTATTCGGAAGTCTCAGGTTCATGTTCATTTTTTGTGAAATCGTAACCGTGCAATCCTCAAGCACATAGTCAAAAACGTGTCCGCCTGAATTTCGTCCTTCGTCAATGAAGTGCAGGTGATAGCCAGAAACGGCGATTCCATTTGCATAAGCTGGTGTCAGGAAACCTACGATTGTTCCTCTTACATTGTCGAAGTTGAAAATCGGCTGTGTTTTGACCGCTTCAACCATCGGCACGTAAGGTTTTTCTTGCAATTCTACCGTTCTTGTCTGCACTTTTTTAAACAATCCGTCAATGCGGATCGCATAAAATAAGTTTTTGCTTGGCAGAATGCTGTTGATCTCTTTTTCAAATTCTTCACGTGTCATTTTCGCATCAATTTTGTGCGTTATGTCCGGTGTAAAGAACGTAAATGAACAGAACGGAGAACGGTCCCCGTTTTGGACCGGTGTCGCAGTTCCGTCTGAACGGAGACGGTAAAATTCGCCGTCAAACCCAATCAGCTCTCCGTCAAGCTTGTTAAAGGTTCCGATACCGAAGTCTCCGTATTTTGGGATCTCTGACAGTTCAAAATCCCCGTCATATACCCCGTCTAATAGAGAAGTCATTGTTGATACTTGATAAATCTGGCTCACAGGCTGCTCTTTTTGGCCGCGGCTGAGCACTTGTATGTTGCTTTCGCGTTTCATAATTCCCTTCACTCCTTTTGTTTAGTGCTGTATCAAACAGTGTCGTGATGCGCAGAGTGCTAGAGAGCTTTCATTTTCAAGAGTTCCCCGAATTCTTTCGGAAGCTTGTCACTTGCTAAATTAATGTTATCACTGTAGTCAACCGGGACATCAATGATGACAGGACCCTCTGCGTTCATACCTTGACGCAGAACATCTGCCAGCTGGTCTGGTGATTCTACGCGCAAGCCGGTTGCTCCGAAGCTTTCCGCATATTTCACGATATCGATATTTCCGAAATCGACCGCAGATGTACGGTTATATTTTTTCAATTGCTGGAATGCAACCATGTCATATGTGCTGTCGTTCCATACAATGTGTACAATTGGCGCTTTTAAACGAACTGCTGTCTCTAATTCCATCGCTGAGAATAAGAAACCGCCGTCACCAGAGACGGATACCACTTTTTCTCCCGGTTTCACCAATGAGGCGCCGATTGCCCAAGGAAGTGCAACGCCGAGTGTTTGCATACCGTTACTGATCATTAATGTTAACGGCTCGTAGCTGCGGAAATAACGTGACATCCAAATCGCGTGTGAACCAATATCGCAAGTCACTGTCACATGATCATCGACTGCGTTTCGCAATTCTTTTACGATTTCAAGAGGATGCACTCTGTCTGATTTCCAATCTGCAGGAACCTGCTCACCCTCATGCATATATTGTTTTAAATCAGACAGGATTTTCTGCTCACGTTCAGCAAACTCCACTTTCACAGCATCGTGTTCGATGTGATTGATTGTAGATGGAATATCTCCGATCAATTCAAGCTCCGGCTGGTAAGCATGATCAATGTCAGCCAGTATTTCATCTAAATGGATAATCGTCCGGTCACCATTGACATTCCAGAATTTCGGATCGTATTCAATTGGGTCATAACCGATTGTCAGAACAACATCAGCCTGTTCAATCAGTAAATCGCCAGGCTGGTTGTGGAACAAACCGATACGGCCAAAATACTGATCCTCTAAGTCTCTTGTAAGAGTCCCGGCTGCTTGATATGTTTCGACGAATGGAAGCTGAACTTTTTTCAAAAGCTTGCGGACTGCTTTAATCGCTTCCGGTCTTCCGCCCTTCATGCCGACTAAAACGACAGGAAGTTTCGCTGTTTGTATTTTTGCAATGGCCGCACTGATTGCATCATCTGCTGCAGGACCAAGTTTTGGCGCTGCGACAGCACGCACGCTTTTTGTGTTTGTGACTTCATTCACAACATCTTGCGGAAAGCTCACAAAAGCGGCTCCAGCCTGACCTGCTGACGCTATCCTAAATGCATTTGTAACAGCTTCCGGTATATTTTTCACATCTTGAACTTCTACACTGTATTTTGTAATCGGCTGAAACAACGCCGCATTATCCAAAGATTGATGTGTCCGTTTTAAACGATCGGCACGGATCACGTTCCCAGCAAGCGCAACGACAGGGTCACCTTCAGTGTTGGCTGTCAGCAGTCCTGTTGCCAAGTTAGAAGCGCCTGGTCCTGATGTGACTAACACAACTCCCGGTTTTCCAGTTAAACGGCCGACTGCTTGCGCCATAAATGCTGCATTTTGTTCGTGCCGCGCAACGATAATTTCTGGCCCTTTATCTTGTAAAGCGTCAAATACCGCATCAATTTTTGCACCTGGAATGCCAAATACATGTGTGACACCTTGCTCCGCTAAGCAATCAACAACAAGCTCCGCCCCTCTGTTTTTCACAAGGGATTTTTGTTCTTTTGTTGCTTTTGTCAACACCCTCACTCCTTATTATGCATTTTAAACATTAAATTTTAAATATTTCTTGTGATACGTTTCACTATACACTCTTTGGAAATTGACCTCCAATATCGATTCGCCTTATGATTAATATGTATTGCGAATTATTAACCTAAGGAAAGGAATGCATATGAATGGAGCTTCGCCATCTTCAATACTTTATCGCAGTAGCCGAAGAGCTTCATTTCGGAAAAGCTGCGCTTCGGCTGAACATGACACAGCCTCCTCTCAGCCAGCAGATCAAACAGCTGGAAAAAGAAGTCGGGGTGACGCTTCTCAAGAGGACAAAAAGATTTGTGGAGCTTACCGCAGCAGGAGAAATATTTTTAAATCACTGCCGTACTGCATTGATGCAAATTGATCAAGCGATTGAACTGGCCCAGCGAACGGCTCGCGGCGAGCACGGCCATCTCGTCATTGGTTTTGTCGGATCAGCTACATATGAATTTTTGCCGCCGATCATCCGGGAATACCGTAAAAAATTCCCCTCTGTGAAAATTGAACTGAAAGAGATCGCTTCTTACAGGCAGCAGGAGGAATTGCTCAAGGGACATATCGACATCGGGATTCTCCATCCGCCGTTAGAGCATCCGGAGCTGCAAATTGAGACAACCCAAAGCAGTCCATGCATCCTCGCATTGCCAAAACAGCATCCGCTTGCATTAAAAGAATCAATCGACATTACAGACTTGGAAAACGAACCGATCATCACCCTTTCCAAAGAAGCGTGGCCAACGTTATATACCGACTTTATTCAGCTCTGTGAAAACGCGGGTTTTGTGCCGAATATCGTTCAGGAAGCGACAGAATATCAAATGGTGATCGGACTGGTGACAGCGGGCATCGGCATTACCATTGTCCCATCCTCGGCCAGACGGCTGTTTAACCTTGACGTCACATATCGAAGCGTTGATCATTTTCAGCTTAAAGCAGAATGGATCATCGCATATCGCAAAGACAGTCAAAACCCTGTACTGGGACAATTTGTGGATATATGCAAATCGTTAAATAAACGGAAATAAAAAAAGGCGCTCCGTTCTCCGGAATCCGCCCGTTTATCGTCAGGATAAAAAATCAAGCTCACTTTTGAGGTAATCAGCTCGTTTTATAATATATTCACATATCACATTTGGCTCTCGGTCAAAACGTTCAATATCGTTCTTTTTATATGGGTCCATCAGGACAAACGGCCTAATCTGTTCATACATCTCCATTATTTTCGGTTTCATATACTCTATTGTAAAAAGAGAGTGGAGCGTTTTTTCTAACAAGTGCTTGTAGGACCTGCGAAAATCGGGTTCATCCAAAATCCGGGCGGTTAGTGTATTAAATCCTTGAATTCTTACGTAATCGGCAGCCATCCGCTCTCCATGGATATCCCTGCCCCAGGTCGCATCATAATCCCAAGGAATCACCTCAAATAATCCGGTTTCACTGTTTCTGTACAACGAGTAGTTGTGGACAAACCCGTCATAGTTTGAGGTGAATACAATGCCGGCGAGCCAGCGCAAATACTTATCGATATCCACATGCCTTGTCACTTCTGATTTAAATTGAGCTTTAGGGACAGTATTAATTTTAAAGATCATATCCTGCAAATAAAAGTCGTCTTCCTCAGTCCCTGTCTTCTTTTCATACCCATGTTCAAGTGACGTCTTCGTTTCCCTTTCCAAATCGCTCATCAACGAGAAATTAGCGTCATCATCAACCGCGTAAAAAACCGCCCCGTCCGCCAGCTTCCTTTTCGCTAAATAAAACTCATCGACGGATTCAAGTTCAAGATAAACCCCTTCATTTTTCCCATTCACTTTTAAAAACACAAACTCTGCCTTTGGTGACAGCGTCCCAAGCTCTGAGAAAAAATCCAGAGACAATTTGTTTCTCATCATGGAAGGATCTTTATACTCCGCATTCAAATGAATCTCTCGTGCACCGCGGAATGTTTTCGGCTGATAAAAAGAAACATGGTATGACTTCTTTTTGAAGTCTCTGATATGTGATCCCCGGTAAGCAATGTCAATATCCAGCCTTTTTTGATTGACTTTCATGACAGCCGGCACCGGTTCATCGTCCCATATATCTTTTTTTAATTCACGCAAATCTTTTGGATGAACAAACAGCTGATAAAGCGGTAAATGAGATTGGTTCTTCATCCATAATCCCCCTTACAAATTTTAGGCTTTTATTTTTGTGAGATCTCAGCGGAACACTTATACACTTTTTAAACCCGTGCGTATTATGTGGGTAGTAAGGATCTTCATCCTTAACATCATTTTTAAAAAGGAGGATTTCGAATTGGGCCACTATTCCCATTCTGACATCAAAGAAGCGGTGAAATCCGCAAAAAAAGAAGGTTTAAAAGACTATTTATACCAAGAGCCTCATGGAAAAAAGCGCAGCCATAAAAAGTCGTGCCGCTCTCACAAAAAATCTCGCAGCCACAAAAAATCGTATTGTTCTCACAAGAAATCTCGCAGCCACAAAAAATCGTATTGCTCTCACAAGAAATCTCGCAGCCACAAAAAATCGTATTGCTCTCATAAGAGATCACGCAGCCACAAAAAATCGTACTGCTCTCACAAGAAATCTCGCAGCCACAAAAAATCGTATTGTTCTCACAAGAGATCACGCAGCCATAAAAAATCGTACTGCTCTCACAAGAGATCACGCAGCTACAAAAAGTCATACTGTTCTCACAAAAGAAAATCTCGCAGCTACAAAAAGTCATACTGTTCTCACAAAAGAAAATCTCGCAGCTACAAAAAGTCATACTGTTCTCACAAAAGAAAATCTCGCAGCTACAAAAAGTCACATCGGACACACAAAAAACCATATTGTTCCGATAAGAAAAAATCTCACAAAAAGCACTACAAAAAACCGCACCACCACCATCGCCACAAAAAAGACGATGATTATCACAGCAAAAAAGAATTCTGGAAAGACGGCAATTGCTGGGTAGTCAAAAAGAAATACAAATAAATTTAAAATTTCATCAATCCATAGGCTGCCGGCAGACGTACGGAGCCTATTTTTCGATTTCCCCTGTATTAGATATATGTCATGACATAAGATATGCAACCCTCATCATTTGGTTTCTTTGAAACCATTTCGTTATAATCAAAGTATCCTAACGATAAAGGAAGTTGTTGCTATGTACATATTTCAAGCTGATCAACTTAGTGCCAAAGACACATACAAGCTATTGTCAGGTACCGTCATCCCCCGCCCCATCGCCTTTGTAACCACACTTTCTTCAAGCGGAGCGATAAATGCCGCGCCTTTTAGTTTTTATAACGTTGTCAGCTCAGATCCTCCGCTTCTCAGTATTTCTGTTAACCGAGCGGGAGGACGCCAAAAAGATACAGCCCGAAACGCGGTGGAGAACGGAGAATTTGTCGTACATGTCAGTGATGAAGCCATCATTGAAGACATCAATGAAACGGCGGCAAGCTTAGGGCCGGACGAAAGCGAACTCACCCGCACCTCGCTTCATCCTGTCGAAAGCAAATCTGTTTCGGTTCCAGGCATTAAGGAAGCCCGCATTCGCTTTGAATGCACATTAGAGCAGCATATGACGTTCGACAATGATCAAGGCGTGACCACAGCTGATCTGCTCATTGGCAGAGTCATCTGCTTCCACCTCGATGAAAAGGTGTATGATGCAGAAAAAGGATATGTTTTAACAGATGAATTAAAGCCTGCCTCAAGATTGGCGGGCAACCACTATGCGAAGCTCGGCGAAGAATTTACGCTGGTTCGTCCCAGTTGAACAAAAGGACTATTTAAATAGAAGAAACTAGTCAAAAAGACCTCGTGATCACAAAGAGTTGCCTATGAAAAGAACACCCGGAGAAAACCGGGTGTTCTTTTATGGAACATTTTTCCTTTCTCTTCGTATAAAAGGTTGATTAGGAGGGATTTATATGTCAGGCACTCATTTTTTGATTGTGATACTGGTCGCAGCTTTTATCAATACTGTTTTTTATGTCTATGCCCGAAAAAAACTAGGCATCTCTAAACCGCCTTGGTGGTATAAACCTGTAAATAGCACACAAGGGCTGGTGGAAGTCGTCTTGCTCATTTTATTAGGGTTTTCTTTATTACGCTTTCCTCCAGAGATTATGCTTATTTTCTATCTATTCGTGATAAATGGTTTCCGTACATTTATGGAATGGAAATATGAGCGTGAAAATAAACAATACGTACACTACTTATTTAGTACTTTCCTTTCTCTAGTCATTTTTATTTATATTTGTATTTTCATCTAATACCTCAAACCCCCACAGCCGCCCCATCCCCCCGCGGGTCGGCTCCGCCTTGGAGGAAGCCTTCCTCATCCACTTTGATTGCTGCCGCATGCCCCATCAGCGGATCATAGTCACCGACAACCTCCACGAGATGCCCGCTGTCTTTCAGCTTTTCGATGGTTTCCTCTGAGAATCTGCCCTCGACTCTGAGACCTTCATATTCCTCTCCCCACGTTCTGCCCCATACCCAGCGCGGTTCGCTTATTGCCTGCTGCGGATGCATTCCGTAGTCCAGCATTCGGGTTATCATGGCCGTCTGGGTTTGCGGCTGGCCTTCTCCGCCTTGTGTGCCGTACAGGATTTTCGGTTTCCCGCCTTTGCAGGCCATAGCCGGCATCAGGGTATGGAAGCTGCGCTTTCTCGGTTCAAGCGTATTGACATGATCTTGATCCAATGAGAAAAATGACCCGCGATTTTGCAGTAATATGCCTGTATCACCAGCAGTGACAGCCGAGCCAAATTCAAAGTACAGGCTTTGAATGAATGACACTGCATTGCCATCCGCATCGAAGACGGCCGCATATGCAGTGTCACTTCCCACTGGCCTGCTTTCTGCCGGTTCTGCCAGATAACCGATTTCTTCCGCCAATTGTTTTGCATACTTTTTGTCCAAAAGCTTTTCAATTGGAATGTCAGCAAACGCCGGATCAGTCAAGACGGCATTTCGATCTAGGAAACTCTTTTTCAGCGCCTCCACTAACACATGATAATACTCAAAAGTGCCGTGCTCAATTTTGTGGAAATCATAGTTTTCCAAAATGTTCAGCGTCAATAAACCGGTAAATCCCTGAGAATTCGGCGGCGCCTGGTACATGCTGTACCCTCGGTAATCACTTGATACAGGCTCCGTCCACTCGCCCCGGTGCGCTTTAAAATCATCAAGTGTCATGCAGCTGCCGTTTTGCTGTAAATACGAGACAATTCGTTGAGCGATATCTCCTTCATAAAATGCGCTTCTTCCTTTTTCGGCAAGCATGTTCAAACTGTCTGCAAGTTCTTTTTGCACAAACCGCTCTCCCGGGACAGGCGCTTTGCCGCTTCTTGTGAAGATGTCGGCCGTGTAAGGCGCGGAGGCCAGCAGTTCAAGATTTGTTTCTGTGTGACGGCACTGATCAGCTGATACTGGAAACCCATTTTGGGCATAGTCTCGTGCGGGTTCCAGCACATCCGCAAGAGACATATGTCCGTACTCCTTCAGTACCGCATCCCAGCTATCAACCATCCCCGGAACGGTAATGGCGCTTTCGATCCCCCGCAGCGGAATCGTGCTTTTTCCCTTATAAACATCTCTCGTCACATTTTTCCCTGAACGGCCGCTGCCATTGTAGACTCTTACCGCCTTTGTTTCCTGGTGAAAGGTCAGCCAAAAGGAATCCCCGCCAAGCCCTGTCATATGCGGATACACAACTGCCAGACAAGCACTTACAGCCACAGCGGCATCAAACGCGTTACCTCCCTTGTCCAGTATGCGATTTCCAGCTTGAGAAGCAAGATAATGCGGGCTGACGACCATTTGCTTTGTACCGATGACAGATTTGTTCATCACAAGTCCCCTTTTTCAAGAGATTTTCTTTAGTATATGGAGCCTGATTTTCCACATCTACTGATGCGGCAGAAAAACTGACGAACTTTCTCCCTATCGAAAACAACAAAACATTATTTTATTCATTTTGAAAACAAATATAAAAATTTTCTTTCGAAACGTAACTTTTATGATAAAATGAAGTCTAAAAGGCAACGAAAGCAGGTGGAGCAATTGAGTCATGAATATCAAATCCCCAACCTTGTTCTTGATGAGATCGACAAACAAATTCTCACCATTTTACACGAGGAAGGCAGGATATCTTATACGGATCTTGGCAAAAGAGTTGATTTATCACGGGTCGCCGTACAGGCTCGTATCAACCAATTAATCGAAGCCGGTGTTATTGAAAAATTCACCGCTGTCATCAATCCCGCTAAAATCGGCATTCATGTATCCGTGTTTTTCAATGTCGAGGTCGAGCCGCAGTTTTTAGAAGAGGTCGCTCTTAAGCTTGAGGAAGAGCCTGCGGTCACCAGCCTTTATCACATGACAGGCCCGAGCAAGCTGCATATGCACGGGATCTTTGCCAACGATCAAGAAATGGAAGAGTTTTTAACAAAACGGCTGTATCCGCTGCGAGGCGTCGTCAGCGTTGATTGCCAGATGCTGATCAAACGATACAAAAGCCGTATGGGAATGAAGCTGTAAAAGGAGAGAAACGAATGAAAAATCATCCTTATCGGGATATGACAGCCGCAATGGTGCGTACCGGAATTTTAGGGTTCGGGGGCGGACCTTCCGTGATTCCGCTGATCCGCCATGAAGCGGTCAATAAATATAAATGGATTGACGATGATGAGTTCGGAGAAATATTAGCGATCGCTAATGCGCTTCCCGGACCGATTGCCACAAAAATGGCTGCGTATTTGGGCTTCAAGCTAAAAGGCACATTAGGCGCGATTGTCGCAACCCTGGCCCATATTCTGCCTACTTGTCTTGCTATGGTGGGCTTGTTTGCCGCTGTAAATGTCTTAAGCCATTCAGCAGTTGTTGCCGGCATGATTGGTGCTGTAACACCGGTCATTGCGGTAATGCTCGGTATCATGGCATACGAGTTTGGCCAAAAAGCGCTTAAAGGTTTCGGCTGGGTTACAGGCATCCTGTTTTTTATCATTGCTTTTATCGGCCTGCAAACGCTACAGATCAATCCGGGCCTTGTCATTATCATTTTCCTAGCGTACGGAGCGTTTCATTTTAGATTAAAAGACAAAATCACAAATAAACATTCAAAAGATAAAGGAATGTCGGCCTCATGATTATGATTTATTTATTTATGGCGTTTTTTATCGCAAACCTACTCGGATACGGTGGCGGACCTGCGTCTATCCCGCTGATGTTTGAAGAAGTTGTCAACAGATACAGCTGGCTTTCAAACGACCAATTCTCAAATATGCTCGCGCTTGCGAACGCATTGCCGGGACCGATCGCAACCAAAATCGCCGCCTATGTCGGGTACAGCGCCGGCGGGTGGCCCGGCTTTCTGGTTGCGCTGATCGCAACCATTGTACCGTCGGCGCTCGCATTGATCGTCCTGCTGCGCATCATTCAGCGCTTCCGCCAATCACCCGTCATCAAGGGCATGACGCTATCCGTTCAGCCTGTCATCGCGGTCATGATGCTCATTCTTACCTGGCAAATCGGCGCCGATGGCATCAAAGCGATCGGCTGGATCCAATCTATCGTGATTGCGGGGATTTCCCTTCTTGCCATGACAAAATTCAAGATGCATCCGGCATTTCTGATTATCGCGGCATTTTTGTATGGCGGTCTTGTGATTCCTCATTTGTAGAAAAAAGTACCCGGACAGGTGCTTTTTTATTTTGGTCCCGAAATGCCGTTCGATATGACAATTTGTTCTTCGCCTGCATCATTCTTCTTAATGTGCTTGATTTGCAGCATGGTCCCTGCTATTCTCACAGATTGCTTAATCTGATGCGAATTGGTTTCAATCTGAATCCAATCAGCAGGCGGCGCCTTCCAAATGAAAAAGAATGCCAGCATCAGCATACCAGCAATGACCGACAGCAGAAATTTCATATCGCATCATGTCTTTTCAATAATCGGCTCGCAGCGGACAGCGCCTGATGATCATCAAGAATATCGCCGGGACGATTGCCTTCTCCCAATACATAGCCTTTAAAAGGCATCCTCATGAATGCAAAAATATGCTCAAATTGCTGAATCAACGGCAGCCCCTTTATTTTAGGGTTGTCTCCGCCCACTGCTGCCACATATGCCTGCTTCATCGACATTTGCTGTTGAAAATCAGGAAATCGGGGATCTTTCAATGTCTGAGACCAGCGATCAATAAACAGCTTTAACGTTCCTGACATGCCGAACCAATAAATGGGGGTAGCGAATATGAGAATATCGCATGGCAATGTCCGTTCAATGATTGAATCGTAGTCATCTTGAACCGGGCCAAAGCCGCCTTCAGCATGGCGCAAATCTTCAATTGGCTGGATATGATATTTACGCAAATGAATGTGTTCCGTATCGAATCCTTGAACAGTTTTCTCCGCAAGAATATCCGTATTTCCGCCAGACCGCGTGCCGCCATTAATAACCGCAATTTTCATGATGCATCTGCTCCTTTGTTTACGAATGATTTTCTTCATCATATAATGAATTCATTAATCAATACAGATGATTATTTCGATTAACACAATCGATTAAATCGATTTAGAAAGGAAGAGAACAGGTGGAATTGAAGCAGCTGATAACGTTTATTACGGCAGCAGAACAGGTAAACTTCACCCTAACCGCCAAGATGCTTAATTATGCACAATCAAGTGTTACCTCTCAGATCAAATCACTTGAAGAAGAAATCGGGACGCCTTTATTTGAGCGGCTCGGCAAGCGGCTCATCCTGACAGAAGCCGGCAAAACGTTCAAAGCCTATGCAGAGAAGATCATTACTTTAACAGAAGAGGCAAAAATGGCCGCAAATCAAGTTAGAGAAACAACAGGAACCTTAAAAATCGGGGCGACGGAAAGCCAGTGCACATACCGTCTTCCGCCTATCATAAAAGCATTTAAACAGGCTTTTCCCCAAGTAAAGCTCATCTTCAAACCGTATATTTCCAATGAGCAAGCGAAAGAACAGCTCTTACAGGGCCAGCTTGATATCACCTTTATCTTGGATGTAAGCCGGGCGGACG
This sequence comes from Bacillus sp. RHFS10, assembly GCF_016757475.1. Lineage (NCBI taxonomy): Bacteria > Bacillati > Bacillota > Bacilli > Caryophanales > Bacillaceae > Bacillus > Bacillus sp. RHFS10. The sequence continues at coordinate 514,078 of NZ_JAESPO010000002.1, read as the reverse complement.
ACGCACTGCACGTTGAATCTCTGGTTCAGGATGAGATTAAAATAGTAGCTGCCAACGACCATCCTTTCCCTGCACATTCACCAGTAACATTGAAGGACCTTCAAAACGAAACCCTTCTGCTGACAGAAGACGGCTGCTCTTACCGCACGCTCTTTGAAAACACTTTACATGACGCCGCTGTCTACCCTGACAAATTAGAATTTGTCAGCATAGAAGCCATCAAACAATGCGTGATGGCGGGACTTGGAATTGGACTATTGCCTGAAATGACAGTAAAAGATGATATCGCAGCAGGCCGGATGAAAGAACTCAATTGGCAGAACGATTGCCCCGTTTTTACTCAATTAGCATGGCACAAGGACAAATGGATGTCTGCGCCATTAAAGGCTTTTATCGATTTGACGAGGAAAACATTCAAATAAAAAACTTGCGGCCCATGTGCCGCAAGTTTTTGAATGAACAAGCAATTCATATCGCTAGGCATTCATTGTTAAACCATTTTCTCATTTATCATCCTTACCCCAAATACTCCGCCCGCTGCTGTTCCCTCTTTTGATTTGAACGTGACAGTTACGCTCTTTTTTCCTTTCGTCCATGCAACTGGAATGTCATAACATACATCAAAAAGCTTTCCCGGATGATTTGCCTTCAGCTGCTGTCTGGCGAGTAATTGATCATCTATCATAATCTCAAAATGTCTTTCGTAAGTTTGTCCTTCTGCTTGAAAGGTATCATCACTTCCAAAATATGTGACCAGCAAATACATGGGTTGACTCGGCTCTGTTTTCATCTCATAACTAAAAAAACCATCTCCTCTGCTGTCTCGCCAGCCTCTGTGAACAATATCCGCGTAACCGGAGTAAGAGTTTTCTTTCTTTAGGTGATGTTCGATCTCCTGCTGCTGCTCATGCGGCTGAACGGCATCAACTGTTATGCGTCTGATGATCTCCTCCTTTTCTTTTTCTTCATCTGTATAATCAAGATATTCTTTCTCGGTCATCACATCCCAATAAACGGAATACCGCTGATGATGCACATTGTAGAACGGCATTAATGTGATTTCTTTATTACCCGGCTGGCCAATCGGTTTTGTTCGAAATATGAGTGATGTTTCATCTATCCGCTTCACCCATTGATCCAATTGACGCTGATCCGCAACCAACACAGGGACATCAATTAATGGATGATTATTAAGGGCGAGATGGTCAGCAAGTATATCTGTGTCAGGGAATTCCTCTCTCCCCAGTGCTCCTGCCAATACAACCGGCCCATACATCAGGACGCTTTTTTTAGGATCATCCTTCGCTTGATAGATGTGGAGTTTCATCGGCAAATCAATATCAATACAATCTCCTATGTTCCAATGTTTGTGAATAGCCAGGTACCCATTTTTCTCAACCGGCTGAATTCGCCTCCCATTGACACAAGCTTTAAGGCCGCCATTTGCCCAATAAGGCATGCGAATATGCAGCGTCATAGGCACATCGTCAGCTTTTTTCACAATCAGCCTGGTTTTTTCCGACGCTGGAAAAGAGGTTTCCTGTGAGATGATCAGTTGTTTTTCTTGCATGTTTATTTGTGAAGGAATAAATAAATTCACATACAGATCGTCTTGGTCTATATGATAAATATGCTGCGTATAGCGAGCGGGGTTTTCCATTCCCGTGCCGGTACAACACCAAAAAGAATCTTCCGGCGAACAATACACCTTAAAATGGCCCGGCTGTGTGGAAACAAAATAGGTTTTCATGCCCGAATCGGGATCTTGGGAAGTAAGAATATGATTATAAAGCGCGTTTTCATAGTAATCCATAAATCTCGCTTCGTGAAACCACCGGAACAAATGCTTCGTCAATTTCAGCATGTTATACGTATTGCACGTTTCCGCGGTCGTTACCCCTAACTCCTCGCTGCCTTTTGCTCCGAAATGCTCTCCGATACTGTTGCCGCCAATTGCGTAGGAACGCTGATAGACAACCTGTTCCCAAAAGAAGAGTGCGGCTTTTCTATATGCTTGTTTACCCGTTATATCATACAGCTTAGCGGCTCCAATCACCTTTGGAATTTGGGTATTGGCATGCTTTCCTTCAAGTTCATCCTTCCCCTCTGCCAGAGGCTGAAGAATGGCGCGATGACAGAAACGTTCTGAAAGTTCAAGAAATTCTTTGTTTTTCGTCAGCATATATAGATCCGCCATCGCCTCATTCATTCCGCCATGCTCGCATATCAGCATTCGCTGAAATTGCTCGTCCGTCAGGCGATCCAGCCCCTTTTTTGCCCAGTCAGCCAGCTTGACGACGACTCGTAAAGCCGTCTGATTGCCGGTTAGCCGATACGTATCTATTAATCCCGCAAACAGTTTGTGGAGGCTGTACCACGGCACCCAAGACCCCCCCAGACTAAAGTGGTCCACTCGAAAATCACCGCTGAACACCTCATCAAAACACGCCCTGGAGAAACCGCTTACATATCCCTCTACATCAAATCGCTGGATATGGATCAGTTCATTCACTGCGTACTCTGCTTTCTTTTTTAGCTCCTCATCCCCGGAAGCCTGGTACATAGCTGATGCGGCGGACAGCCAGTGACCAATTGAATGCCCGGCAATTTCCTTTGCCTCCCACCCGCCGTAGCGCGGTTTTTTAGGCAACTGAGATACAGCCTCATAACACGGAGCCAAAAGACGGTCTACATCCAAAAAAAGCAAATATTCCTTCCCTTTCATCTGAGAATCATAAAACATGCCTTTTAATAATGTTACATTTTCCATCTTGATCTCCCCCTATCATGTTTCATCATTCATAGTGATGCTTTTATTATCCAAATGATCATAAGGGATGTGAATTCAATATTTATCAAAAACATATCCTTTTTTTAGATTGAACCGTTACACTGGAGATAAGACAAGAGAAAGATGGTGAAGCCATGTATAAAGTAAAACTCCAAGCCAATCATTTGCCTAAGATCCGTGAGGCCGGACATATGAAGGATATAGAAGGGACTTTACGGCACCCTGACAGGACGATGGATGGAATCAGTGTATTTTTTTACGTAAAACAAGGCTCGATCCATGTATTTGAGAACGAAAACGAGTACCGCATTCAAGCGGGGGGATATCTTTTTCTTAAGAACAATACACCGCATTGGGGAGGCGATCTTTATACACCCGGAACCGAATGGTACTACTTTCATTTTTATGCCGAACCTTCCTTGGATCAGGAGGAAGAGTTTTCTCCATTTCACAATTCACCAATCCTTCTCGACAGCATCTATTCATCGAAATTAACCTTTCCGAAAAGCGGTTCTGTCTCTCATCGTGAGTACACAGAAAAACAGCTAAGCAGCATTATTCATGCTTTTGAATCACCAAGTGCTTTCAGAGCGCTCCAAGCGTGTTCGCTCACTTATCAATTTTTTATTGACCTGTATAGCAATGCGATACATAGTCAGGCAGGCACCCGCTCTTCAAGGATCATCAGCCGAATTATTGAATTTCTTCACCAAAACAAGCATGCAAAGCTGGTTAGTAGAGATTTTGAGGACGCTTTAGAAATGAATTATGCCTATCTTTCTTCCCTTTTCAAAAAGCAAACCGGGAAAAGCATCACAGCTTATAAAAATGAACTGCTGATCGCACAAGCAATTGATCTATTCAAAACAAGCAACTTAAACGTAACCGAAGTCAGCAGCACATTAGGCTTTTCTAATCCTTATTACTTCAGCAGAGTGTTCAAACGGGTCACAGGAGTAGCCCCGTCTGTATATATAAGCGAGATATACAGGAACCAATAAAAAACACTTGCAGTTCTCGGTCTGCAAGTGTTACACGTGATTTTTTTGATAAAATGTTCGCAAGACGTGTGTTTCAAGGTCAGCAAGGCGGACAGGGATTGGCAGCCGACTTTCTTGATTGATCAGGCTCATCGCGATGTGATAGCTGCTTTCTAAATCAATATGATTTCCGCAAGACAAGAAAATAGGCTTCACGTTCCGCCGCGTCCGCAGCGCCCGTCCATATACCTCGCCGTCAATGATAATATCGGTATATGCACCAACTTCATTTTCAGGCATCACGAAATCACAGCCTTTGATTTTGAGATAGGTTTTCGCAATCCCAATTGTCGGCTTATTAAGAAAAAAAGCCGCATGGGTGGCAACCCCCATGTGGTTGTAATGCAGGTACCCGTTGCCATCAAACAAAAACACATCCGGCTCCGTTTCCAGCTTTTTGGCCGCCTCGATGATCAGCGGCAGCTCGCGGAACGCAAGAAAACCGGAAACATACGGCACGCTGATTTTCCCCATACTGTGCACTTTTTCAATGACTTCTTTTGTATCAACGTCAATCACGATAATGCTGCACACCCCATACGGTTCGCCATCCTGATCCCAATAAGCGAGGTCGACGCCCGCACAGGTGTTGATGGAGTCTGGATGGATAGTGGGGGATAGGTTGATTTTATGTATAAGGGATTGTTGTGTTTGGACAAAATCCAATTCATCTTTTAGATGAAAATCGTGAATATGATGTATTTTCATTTCACTAGTTTTCCTCTCTTTACTTCCTAAAATAGTCTTCTCTGTTCAAATGTTTCTTATGGCTTTGAATCTATTTTCAAGGCGATAAAACTTCCATTAGGAAAATCTCCATCCCATCCACATGGAAAATAGCCCGCTTTATAAATTTCAAAAAGCTTTTCAAAAAAATTGTGTGTGTTCCCATTTATCGCTCTATTGATTGCACAATTATTCAGGTCTGCTACAACATCTTCAAAAAAAATATTAAATTCAGCCGAAACACTTCTGACATTTTCAGAAAAAAATTCTAGTAAAACGTCTAAGTCTTGTGGTTTTTGATCATCGTTTAATCCGTAAATATCGCCCCATACTTCACTCATTTCATTTTCTCTTATATCTTTCCACGTATATTCATCTTCACCAAATACTTCTTCATATGCATGGTATTTAGCTTTTATTTTGTCATTAATGATTTTAGTAAAATAACAGATATCATTTGATGCTAGAGGTTTAAACATTTTTGAAAAATCAATAACTTCTTCTACTAAATGATGATAATGTCCGTATTTCATTACTGATTATACCAACTTTCTCAAAGATCAACTGTAGCTCCCACACCTCTTTTCAATCATCATCTCTGCACATTCGTTCTTGTACCATTCGTCTAATTCCCTTTTCACAAATAGAGTTCTATAGAAATTATGGCTCATTGAAAAAAGCAGATAGTATCATCTGCTTTTTTATTAATATTCATTGTTAATTTCTTTTATAAAAATAAGATCCAATTGTTTAATTAATTCTTTAAGTTCAGTGCACATAATATCCTCTACAGGATTTTCCCAATCTCCGTTTTTTATAAGTTCAATGCCATAGCTACCGGTTGGATCTCCTTCTGGGTACCACCCTACATCAAGCAACAAATTTTTTGTCTTATGAGAAATTTGCAGGAGATCTTGGTTAAAGTCAAATAACCAAGCATCATCATTTGCCTCTAGAGTCTTAGGATCAGTATCTTTTAATGTAATATAATCAACAGTCCAACCAGCCGGTATCTTAAGCCTTAAGAAATTTGGAATCTGTTGGGTAAGTGGCTGCAAATCCTCTAAAACCCCACTCCCCACATTCCAGATTTGATATTCTAATTGTTCTAATAAATGTTCTATTTCATCAAAAGTTGCTTCTTCATAAATCATATCTGTTTTTAAGCCAACTACTTTGTTATGGTATTGATTATTTTCATATATTACTTTAATAGCAGCATTGCGTTTTTCATTTTGTAGTTTTAGTAGTTCATATTTTTCTTCCGTTCTTTTTTCTGAGTTTAAATTATTCACTACCACAGTCCATCCATCTAAGAACTTTAATGGTTGTATTCTAGAAAAATCATCATTTTTCAAAGTGTATTCACTTCCTATTTTGAATATACTCTTCTCTTGACATCATTTTGTTTAAATAATTTTTTATTCTATCATCATTCATTGGATGTCCGTGATATTTTCCCCCACTTGTCAACTCAGCTCTTACCCAATTAGCAGGTTTCCCTAAGTCATAACCAACAGGCTGGTCAAAGCGGTGAAAAAAGTAAATAGTTCCTTTTCCTTCATCAACAATTTTACCCTGTTGTAAAACTAATTTCTCTAAAGTCTTATTATCTACAGACGCCAAATACTGAGCTTGTTTCTTTCCAGTCTCACTGAATTGTTTTGCCTGCTCATCAGTCTTAGCTTTTATATGTTTTTTCCCATGATCAAAGTATTCTGCTTCGTTTATCATTCTTCTAAATTCTTTAGAACTATAATAATTATTATGAGCGACATAATCATGAAGTTTAGAAAAATTAGGAGTTTTACCACTAACCATCTTCACAATCCCAAGATCCTTCACAGCCGTCTTTTCCACATCTACACGGACTGACGGGATTCCGAACGTGGAGCCATCCGGAGTTACAGGGCGTTCTGCGTACACGCGGACGTTTGTTGGGACTTTGAATTGTTTGACTTTTTCTAATGTCTTGTTAGCTTTTTGGACTTTTGAATGAGTTGCAAGCGGTATGCCTTTATCTACATGTTTCGCCAGCGCACCTGCACCAACTAAACTCAAAGCCGCTTCCAGCCCACCTTGCTTCCGCTTCTCCTCTGACACTTCGTTGCCAAACATATCCCGTCCAGTAACAGCTTCTGAGAATCCGTTAGAAGCAACAAGGCCGTATGCGCCCATTTCTGACATTTTGAGAATGTCTAAGGATTTGCCTGTTTTGTAGGCGTCTAAAGCGTGTTCAGCTCTGGAGAGTTTTTCGCCAGTGACAGGAAAAAACAATTCATTTATAAAAAAACCTTGAAAGGCTTCAGTAGCCAATCAAGGTAAGAAATCAAAAATAATGTTATTGTACTTAGAAAAGGCTTCTTCATCTCACCTCTGCATCAAGTATCCATACTTTCTATTAGTTATTTAATATTATATTTTTCTTTTATTTTCTTAGACAACTCTTCAATAACTTCTTTCTTTTCAGGATTTTTTTCTAGATAAAAATTACATGTTGCACTTAAATACTGATACAATTCATCATAATCCACAATATCGTAATCATCATCACCATCACCAGAATAGAATAGAACTTTATTTTGTCCAAAGTATTCCTCATCATCTTGTTCATATTCATCTGAAAAAATTACTCCATTATATTCCCGACGTTCCCCATCTTTATTCTTAAATTCTTCTAAATGGTGAAGGAAGTTACGTCCATTAACATAAAGATTCAATACATCTATAACTGCTTCTTTAGTCAAATTATTCTGTTTCATCATCTCAATAAAATCTTCATATACACTCATCTAATCCACCCATTCTAACACTGGATAAGCATTCTCTATCTCTCCAGTTTCTGAATTCATAATACCTTCAAATTTTATTTTTTTTCCATCATAGTCTGTTTGTCCTTGTATTTTTATCTTCTTTTGTTTTAATAGAGGAATTTCCCTTTTACTGCTTAATCCTTCAACCATTGCCTTTTTGCTTAATTCTATTATTTCATCATCCGGAATAACCTTTGGGTCGTACACTGTCTTTTTATACATTTTGTCTTTATTAGGTATTACTTTGTATTCGCCCGTTCCGTTTTTACCAGTATAGTCCATTTTTTTCATATTTTACTTTATATTCTATATCGAAAATTCCATCTATACTTGGATGTTCTTTTTTATTAACATTTTCCAACTCATACTTGTTAGATTTACTATCAAAATAATTCTTAAACTCATCATAATTATGTCCACCACTAACACCATTACGTTCTGTAAACTTTTTAACTGGTCCTGTTGTATGTTCAGCATAGTAACCTTCTTTAAATTTTAGATTACCCGTACCCTTACTACCTTTACCACCACTAGCCATCTTCACAATCCCAAGATCCTTCACAGCCGTCTTTTCTACATCTACACGGACTGACGGGATTCCGAACGTGGAGCCATCCGGAGTTACAGGGCGTTCTGCGTACACGCGGACGTTTGTTGGGACTTTGAATTGTTTTACTTTTTCTAATGTCTTGTTAGCTTTTTGGACTTTTGAATGAGTTGCAAGCGGTATGCCTTTATCTACATGTTTCGCCAGCGCACCTGCACCAACTAAACTCAAAGCCGCTTCCAGCCCACCTTGCTTCCGCTTCTCCTCTGACACTTCGTTGCCAAACATATCCCGTCCAGTAACAGCTTCTGAGAATCCGTTAGAAGCAACAAGGCCGTATGCGCCCATTTCTGACATTTTAAGAATATCTAGGGATTTTCCGGTTTTGTAGGCATCTAATGCGTGTTCGGCTGCGATAGCCGCTTTTCCGGTTTTGTAGATGGCTTTTCCGCCTTTGAAGGCGCGGCCTGCCCAGCCGACGACCGGGATGTACCCTGCGGCTGCCATGGCGCCTGCTGTGACGCGTTCGGCTGTGGAAAGTTTTTCTCCTGTGACAGGATCGTAGCCTTCGGTTGCTCTTATCGTATCATAATAGCCGGTGACTTCGCCTGTGAAGGTGCAGACGCCATCCCATGTTTTTTCGTACCATGGTTTATTCGCTTCTTCTTCCGCTTTTTCTTGAAGGCGTCTTGCTTCTGCTTGCTGTTCTTTCGCCTCAATATAAGAAGTCGCTTGTTTTTCCGCTTCTATCGTACCTTTATACACTTCGCTTGAGGTGAATGCTTTTTTGTTGTAGTGAATGGGAGAGGCGCTTTTTCCTTTGCTTGTTGCTTGCATTAAAGCGGTGTACTTAGCAAGCACGGCATTATCGAGCGACTGCAGATTTTGATATTCTGTGGTCAGTGACTCGTCCAGTTCATCAACCGCTGTAATCGTATCGCGCCGGATTTTTTGTGCGTCGTACATCTTGTCTGCGTAATCGTTAAGAGAATAAGAGGATAAATCCAAAATGCCGACAAGATCGGCGAGAATGTTATCAATCTCCAATTTGTGCGCGGAGACGATTTCAGACGCTTTCAAACTCCCGTTTGTCAGCTCATTTTCCAGATATGACGTTTCCACATAATGATCTTTCAATTCTTTTTCTTTGATATCCCCTGAAATCCCTTTTAAAAAAGCGATTTGGGCTGAGACAAGTTTCAGCCACGTGTCTACAATATCAGCCTGTCCTTGAAAAAAATCTTTGATGTTGTCTGCGCCTTTCCCTGTAAAATCTTGGCCTAGATTGGCTACAGCCTGAAACGCTTTTTTTAGGGTTTCTAACTGCTCTTCAAGCGTTTCATATTGCTTTTTTCTGCTCTTCGCTTCTTCGATTAAAGTCTTTGATTCAAATACTTTACTCATTGCACAGCCCTTTCTATGCTATTTTGCGCCAATTGCCTCGTCCTGCTCCTTCAGTGAATCAACATTGTCTTTCGTGTCTTCTATGTTTTTTTGGACAGCTTTTTTATAATCGCCCAGCATGGTTTTAATGCTTGCCTCGCGCTCATGGTACTTTTTTGTATATTCCAGGTTGTTCTTGCCATTGGATCCGGCGGCGCCGATTGATACACCAGCCAGCGCATCTTTGACAGAATCCAATGTTTTAATAACAGTATCGTATTTCAGCTTAATTTCTGACATAAAAAAAGATCACCACCATTTTAGTTGTCTAATTGTATTTCCGACTTCTTCCGCGAATTCTTCTCCCTTTTTAAGAAGATCTGCTGCACCATTTGCTATGAACAATTCCGTCGCATAAGTGGCTTTATTTAATTCTAGACTAATAATTTCACCACTAATCGAAGCCATATACTCGTTATACTTATCATTCACAATCTTGGAAGCTTCCGATTTCGCCTCTTCTCTGCCCTTGTCGAAATCATCCGCTTTTGTTCCCGTCCAGTGCTTGCCCAATTCCGGTTTCACAATGTCTTTGATTTCTGTAATGGCCTCTTCTTGCAGTGTGTCTATGTCCTTTTTTGCTTTTTTCAGCTTTTCGATCTTGTCTTCGATATCGGAAATTTTTCCGTTGAGCGAACTTTTGATATCCACCAGCTTACTTTCATAACCCATCTGAATCACCTCTTAATACTCAAAAAGTCGTATGGAGGAGCTGATGAAGATAGACTTTTCCATACTTTATTTCCATATATTATATTTTAAAATAGCCAGAAGGCGGCATAAATAGGGTAAATGGCTTAATTTAGGCGTATAACACTCTCTATGTGTAGGTCTATGATCTTGTTTTTGTTCGTTATACAGCTAATGAAAGCGCTTTATGATATTGGAGCACCTAAAGTCATAGTTATAAAGGCACTTGAAAGAGACAGATATTGATGATCTATCTCTTGTTGTAAGAGTACATTCTGCTTTTGTTATTTTTCGTTTTAGACCTTAGCAGAAAAGAAAAAAACCGGCTCCCAGCCAGTTTTCTCTTTTCCAACTATTGAATTGCACCTGCTGGAACAACCGCCTTCCGTCCCACAGAATAATATTCCACCCCTGCAGCGGCTGCTTCATCCAATGTGTAGCAGTTTCTGCCGTCAAAGATGAGCGGCGTTTCCATCAAGTTCTGATAGGCCGCTAACGGGAATTGTTTAATGTCGGCCCAGTCGGTTAAAATCATGACGGCGTCAGAGCCTTTGACAGCTTCCTCGATTGTCTCTTTATATTCAACGGCTTCTGGCAGAACACGCTTTGCATGGTCCGCGGCAATCGGATCATAGGCTTTCATATGGGCGTCGAGCGCAGCGAGACGGTCTGCGATGACAATCGACGGCGCTTCCCTCAAATCATCTGTATTCGGTTTAAATGACAGTCCCAAAAGGGCAATCGTTTTTCCCGTCACCCCGCCGAGCCTGTTCAGCGCTTTATCTACCAGGATCGCCTGCTGATTGTTGTTGACTTTGATGACCGATTTCAGCAGCTCAAAATCATGCTCGACATTGCCGGCAATTTGCACGAGGGCGTTTGTGTCCTTCGGAAAACAAGAGCCGCCGTAACCTATGCCCGCTTTTAAAAACTGGCTCCCGATCCGCTTATCCTGTCCCATGCCGTACGCGACTGCTTCAATATCGGCGCCGACCTTTTCACATATATTTGAAATTTCATTTATAAAACTGATTTTAGTGGCCAGAAAAGCATTTGAGGCATATTTGATCATCTCGGCGCTTCTGATATCCGTTTGATAAATCGGAATTTGGAACGGGCGGAAAAGCTCCTCAAGCGTCTTGGCTGTTGTCTGATCCGCTGTTCCGATCACGATCCTATCGCCATGAAACGTGTCAGAGATCGCTGACCCTTCACGTAAAAATTCCGGATTGGACGCGACCGAAATGCTGACAGGCGCCGCAAGATGTTCAGTGATCAGCCCCTTAATCAAATCGTTTGTCCCGACGGGCACTGTGCTTTTCGTTACCACGATGGCATCCTGTTTGACATGCCGGGCGATGCGTTTGGCCGCATCTGTAATATGCTCCAGATTCGCGTGCCCGTCGCTTTTCTGCGGTGTACCGACCGCTATAAAAATAATGTCTGCCTGTGCCAAGCCTTTCTCATAGCTCATTTCAAAGTTCAGCCGTCCATCAGCTGTATTTTTCCTCATCAGCTCTTCAAGACCCGGTTCAAATATGGGGGAAATGCCCTTTCTCATTTCATCAATCTTGTGAGCGTCAATATCAATGCAGGTTACATGATATCCAATCTCAGAAAGAGAAACACCTGTCACAAGACCGACATAGCCTGTTCCGATGACTGTTATATTCATTGTTTCCCTCCAACAGTTAAATTGCTGCTTTGCAGCTTCCATAATATCGTATGAGAACATCCTATCATGAATGCGGATGATCTCCCGCATAGCCTGTCGGGTTCAGCCTGTACAGATTTCTGAAATGTGATTCAATCATACAATATACTATTATATCGCGCACAGAAAGGAAGTGGTGAAATGAGAACCGGCTGTTTAAAAGAGCCCAAATAATTTTCTTCTCTTGACCGGCCGCGGAGGCTGTCTGAAGATCGTCTGATTCTGCAGGAGAAGCTCAGCGTTTTCCGTCAGTATATAAGGAAATTCCCGACCGAATTCTTTCTCAAGAACATCAAGGGCTTCCCGGCAGCGAAAGTCTCTTGTTTTCAGATTATGAGCATCTGAGGCTACGAAATGAATCAAATTGGCTTCAGCCAGCCGGAGAGAAAATGCTTTCATCTGTTTTCCGAAAGTCCCCGCAAGACTTCCTGAAGTAATCTGAGATACCGCTCCTTTCTCCACAAGATGATACAGCAAGGATGGGTTTTCGCGAATTTCCCTGTTGCGTTCAGGATGGGCGATAACCGGAATATATCCTTTCAGCTGCAACTCATAAAAGAGCCGCTCCGCATAGCGGGGAACCTGATCAAACGGAAACTCAATCAGGATGTATTTTGTATCATTCAGCGAGAGCAGCTGCCGTTCAGCAAGGCCCCGCTCTAAATCGCCGTAGATTCTGATTTCCTGCCCCGGAAGCACGGTTAAAGGGATATTTTCTTTGATTAAACGTTTGTTTAACTGATCTGCCGCTTCTCTGACTGCCGCCGGCTCGTTTTCATACACACCGTTCTTATGATGCGGTGTCGCTACAATCGTCCGGATTCCCTGACGAACAGCGGCTCTTGCCATTTCTATGCTGTCAGCTGAAACGCTTGCCCCGTCATCCATTCCAGGAAGAATGTGACAGTGGATATCTATCATGTCTTAGCCCCCTTTTTCCGCAAAAATAAATAACGGGCAAGATGCACGTTATTTATTTTGTATGAAGTTATCCTTGTTTCCGTAGTATCCATATGCAGAATCCCTCGAAAACTTTTTGCCGTTCATAATCGCCCCAAGGAGCTTGCTATTGCACGATTCAAGTGCCTCTTTCGCTTTTGCGGCTTGTTCTTTTTCTGTTTTACCGCTTGAAATAACCAAAATAGAACCGTCTGCCACGCTCCCTAAAATCTGTGCATCCGCTACAGCGAGAATAGGCGGCGTATCAAAAATGACCATGTCATATGCCGCACACGCCTCGTCGGCAAGTTCTTTCATCCACTTTGAGGAGAGAAGCTCGGCCGGGTTTGGCGGGATCGGGCCGCTCGTCAGCACGTCAAGCTGTTTTTCATTAGATGTTTGTACAGCCTGTTCCAGTGAACTTTTCTTTAATAAAACAGATGTTAAACCTATTATATTTTCAAGATGAAAGGCTGTATGTACTGTTGGTCTTCGCAAATCAGCGTCAATCAGGAGCACTTTTTTTCCCTGCTGGGCAAATACGACAGCAAGATTAGCGGCCGTTGTTGATTTTCCTTCTCCGGGACAGGCCGATGTAATCATCACTGATTTCATTTGACGATCCACTGAAGCAAATTCTATATTCGTACGAATCGTCCTATATTGTTCAGAGTTCAAGGATTTCGGCTCTGTCATCGCAATGACATTCCTGCGCATCCAAGAGCCTCTGCTTTTTTTAAGCGCCAAAATGCCCACTCCCCGCTTTTTCAGATTGGATACCGTGTAAGCTTGCCGCTTTTTTCTGCTCATTTGCAATGGTGGAAACCGTCCCTAAAACAGGTATGTCCAGCAAGGATTCGAGCTGTTCTTCCGATTTGATCGTATTGTCCAAATACTCAAGCAGGAACGCCAGTCCGATGCTTCCCGCCAATCCCGCCGCGAACGCGATAGCAATGTTTAGGAGCGGCTTTGGCGATACAGGTGACGGATGTCCTGAAACCTCGGCTTTTGACAAAATGCTGACATTGTCAACATTCATAATGGTTGTGATTTTGTCTTGAAAGACAGATGCGATGGTATTGGCAATATGAGCCGCTGTTTCCGCATTTACATCCTTGACTGATATGTTGACCACTTGGGAGTCCTGCTCGCTGGATACGGTAATTTTGTCATTCAGCTCTTGAGAGGTCATCGACAGGCCCATCTCTTTAATGACTTCGTCTAAGATGGCAGGGCTCTTAATGATGACGTTATACGTATTGATTAACTGAAGATTGGTTTGGACATCATTAAATTGGACTTCTTTTCGGTCGTTTTTCGATTGATTGACCAGAATCTGAGTTGATTTTTCATAGATGGGTGTAAGTGCGAAGAAACTGATAAGTCCGCCGGCAGCAGTGGCAGCTGCGGTTACAATCATAATCAAAAGCATGCGTTTTCTTAACGTTGATAATATCTCTTTTAAACTAGTAGATTCTCCCATGATACCTCCAAATCTCTTATAGCATCCTTTTCCATATACGATTATACAACGTAGAAACCGCATTTCTCCAGATTTTCACGTGACATTATTCGACATTTTTTTACAAAACCTTATGTTGCGATCGTTTATGAAAGCGCTCTATTTTCTACCTTGACAAAGATGCCCTTTTTCTTCCATTCAGGCGTTCACGTCTTCTCGCATAAAAAAACCCCGCATCAGGCGTGCGGGATTCTTATGTTGCATATCCATTTTTAATATGAGAAATTAAATTTTCAAGCATTTCCTTCGTCGTCATCTCAGATGACCGTTCACCAATCTCATGTGCATGCATCAAAATTTTCAGAAATTCCTCTTGATTCAATTTCTTTTCACTCATCTTCTTGTTCCTTTCAGCTTCCATTAAGTTGAAAACACGATTATTATATGATGCTGATTCTCAATTTGCAATCTCTAATACATCATTCGACACATCCCATTTTTTATGTCCTTTTTTAGGAAAAACTTTTTCAGGCCGATGTGTTGCGATATAATAGAGAAATTGGATCTTTTTATTACGTGACTCGGTTAGGAGCGATAATCATGCTTCAGAATATGATTTCCAAAGACGATGTGCTGGCATCCGCTGAACAGTTGAAAGAACTGCTTCCTTACAATGAGGAACATGTTCAGCTGATTAAAAAAGCACTTATTTTATATCGGCAGGATTCAGTCTATCGTTTACAAGCAGTGAGTCCGACGGAAGTTACGGCTTACGTGCAGGATGTTGTGCCTGTGCGGGTCACATTGAACTTGTTTGCCATAGCCAAAAGCGGCTGTTCATGTCCGTCCAGAAGAATCTGCCGCCATATGCTGGCTGTTTTTTTATATGTATATGCAATGTTCGAGCGAGTGGGTACCTTTACAGAGCATTGGCTGGAGAGGGAAAAGCTCGAGGAAAGCAAAGAACTCGTCCGCCGGCAATTTCAGGAAAAAGTGCTTCCTAATGAAGAATCGCTTTCTAGCTGGCTTGCTTTTTTTGATTCAGAGTTCTCTCTCTGGCAGGCGCGCACGCCGGAAGGCAGCCAAAATATGCAGGGCCTCTATTACGGCTACCTGTCCGCTTTAAAAAAGCACACGCCAAACAAGCCGGAGCTAAAAAACCTGTACCAGATTCATTCCGCGATTGCGGTGTGGCTTCGCATGTTTACATTGATTGAAGCGGGCAAACTGAACCCCGATCAAGACTTTTATTCCCTCAATCCGTATGTTGAACAGCTGATGGATACGATCTACAGCTCTATTGATAAATTAAAAACATACGCGCTGTCATTCGCGCTTGATCCGTTTTTGGAGAGAACACCCGATGTTATCCGGCATTTGCTCTTGAAAGAAGATATTTTCCAATATGAACGCATCCGCATTTTCGGTGAAATTTGGAGCGCGTTGCTGTCGCGGCCAAAATGGGTAGCACGTGAACAGGACATTTTGAAAAAAGAGGCTGGACGGCGCTTTTCTCCTGAATTGCAATTCGGGCGCCTGCATTTGGAATTCCTGCAAAAGAATGATGATGTTATTTTTGCGGAAGCTGGTCAATTCCCGCCGGATGCGCTGCCATATACGTTTCAATGGCTGAGTGAAATCACTGCCAAAAAAGATTGGAAAAGGCTGAAAACATGGTATCAGCGAATTGAATCGATTGCGATGGGTTATACGAAACTCGATAAGCCGTTTAAAGAAATTCGCGACGTGATCGGCGAGCTGTTTCTTCTGCTGAATGCCTATGTGAAGCAAACCAATGACCAAGCGCTGTTTGAACGCTATGCTGCAGGCTGCCTGCCGTATACGTTCACAGAATACAGCCATCATTTATATGAGCAAAAACGATATGCCGAGTGGATCGAAATTCACAGCCTTGTCGGCTTTTCCATCTATGAAATGGATAAAATGATGCTGAAAGAAATTGCAGCGGGCGACCCGGAGGCGCTTATCCCGGCTTACCACAGAGAAGTGGCCTTTTTTATCGATCAAAAAAACCGCAGCTCGTACAAGGAAGCCGCCCGGCATTTAAAAAAACTGCGCACCCTGTACAGAAAAGCGAAGAAATTGAAGGTGTGGGAGCGGTATATTCAGCAGCTGAGCTCGCATTATAAGCGCCTGCGCGCGCTTCAAGAAGAACTGCAGAAAGGAAAGTTGATTGATGGCGAGTCTTAAAGAAATACTCATTCACGTCGAACAAATGGAAGATGGGTCATTTACGCTCTCAGCCTTTGATGAGAATGAGCAGCCCCTTCCCTACAGCCATATGAAGAGGCATTTGTTCCAATGGCATGAATCCTCATTTTACGGAACCTTTCTTGAGGATGTCAGCTTCATCGGGACAACCGCTGTTTTGCTTTCTCCATGGATGACTGTAGAGCTTCTCGGCAAAAACTCGTTCAACTCATTCAGCTCCGTGCAGCTTACAGAAGAAACGGAGCCGCTGATTGAGGCGGCATCAACCATCTATGAATTTATCGCAGACGGTGATTATCTGCCTGACTATGAAGCATGGACAAACGGTGTTTTTCGCTGGAAGGACCGCGATAATATGCTGGATGGCTTTACGGCGGATTGGTTTTCCGCCGCAGTGCAGGATTACGTCCAATACGACGATGACCTGCAGGAGAAATGGGAGCACATCAAGGAGAAATCGCCTGCGGTCACGTCATTCCGCGGACATTTTCTTGATGAAGAGGATTTTCTTGAAGGCATCGGCTGGATTGACGATCGATCTCCATTTACAGTCGGCCTGCGCTTAAATGAGCCGGATTTTGACGGAGACGATTGGAAAATCGAACTGTTTTTACGCGATAAAAAGAACGGCGCTGTTGAATTCTTTGACGGGCTGAAAAGCCTCAAAAAATCATGGCAGGCGCACAGCGATAAAATCGCGCGTGAGCAAGACCGCTTTCACAGAACGGTTCCGTGGCTGTCATTTGATTCCGGGACCACTCTGATTTCGGAGGAAGAAGCCTGGATCTTTCTGTCAGAAGCGAGTGAAACGCTTGTCGATATGGGCGTTGAAATCCTCCTGCCGTCCTGGTGGCAAATTGTCAGAGACAGCAACATGATGCTGAAGGCAAAGGTGTCATCCGCCCCACGCGGCGAGTCATTTGTCGGCATGAATGCGCTGCTTGATTTCAACTGGCGGTTTGCAACAAATGGAATTGAGCTGACTGAGGCCGAATTTAATGAGCTTGTCGCCAGCAACAGGCGCCTTGTTAATATCCGCGGGCAATGGGTCAAAATTGATCCGCAGTTTATCAAACAGATGAAACGCCTGATGGAAAAAGCGGAATCAGAAGGACTCCACATGTCTGATATTCTGTCGCGAGAACTAATGGATCAAGAGGAAGGCGGGCTTGAGGATTCAGATCTGATTGATACATCCGCTTTTGCCGGCATTCAATTCGATCTGTCCAAACAGCTCCGGTCACTGATTCGGAAGCTTACTGCCGCTGAAAACCTGCCGGATCACGAAGTCAGTCCTTCTTTCAAAGGCACGCTCCGCCCCTATCAGAAATACGGCATGAACTGGCTGCTGTTTCTGCGGGAAAGCGGTTTTGGCTCCTGTCTGGCTGACGACATGGGCCTTGGAAAAACGATTCAAATGATCGCCTATTTCCTTCACGTGAAGGAAAGCGGCCGGCAAAAAACGCCGAATTTGATTATCGCGCCGACATCCGTACTCGGCAACTGGCAGCGGGAGCTTCAAACCTTTGCTCCTGACCTGACTGTAGCGCTCCATTATGGGCCGCGCCGGCCAAAAGGTGATGATTTCGACGCGCATTACGAAAACGCAGATGTGGTACTCACTTCATACGGACTGTCTCATGCCGATTCGGAAGAGCTGTCTTCTGTGACATGGAACACAATCTGTCTTGATGAAGCGCAAAATATTAAAAACGCGCATACGAAGCAATCACGCGCAATCAGAAAGCTTAAAGGGCTTCACCATATCGCGCTGAGCGGCACGCCAATGGAAAACCGTTTGACCGAGCTGTGGTCCATTTTTGACTTCATGAATAAAGGCTACCTCGGCAGTCTGACGGGCTTCCATAAACGCTATGTGCTGCCGATCGAAAAAGACCGGGACGAAAAAAGAATCGGACAGCTTCAACAATTAATCCGGCCATTCCTTCTTAGGCGGACGAAACGGGATGAAGAGGTCGCGCTTAATCTTCCTGAAAAGCTGGAAGAAAAAGAATTTATCCCGCTGTCAGCCGAACAAGCGTCACTTTATGAGCAGCTTGTCAAAGACACATTTGACCATATGACATCACTGACCGGCATGCAGCGAAAAGCGCTGATCCTCAGCATGCTCGGACGGCTTAAACAAATATGCGATCATCCCGCGCTTTATTTAAAGGAAGATCAGACCGAATTGTTGGCCGGCAGATCAGTTAAGCTCGAAAAATTGCTGGAACTCATGACGGCGATCCGCGCCCAAAACGAAAGCTGCCTCATTTTCACGCAATACATTCAGATGGGGAACATGATGAAACGGCTGCTTGAAAAAACGTTCGGCGAACCCGTGCAATTTTTAAACGGGAGTCTCTCCAAGCAGGAGCGGGATACACTCGTTGAGAAATTCCAGAAGAAAGAATACCCGACACTGATTCTTTCATTAAAAGCTGGAGGCACCGGGCTCAATTTGACCGCCGCCAATCACGTCATCCATTATGACAGATGGTGGAACCCGGCGGTTGAAAACCAGGCCACTGACCGGGCATACCGCATTGGCCAAGAGCGCTTTGTCCACGTTCATAAAATGATTACGACGGGAACAATCGAAGAAAAAATTGATGTCATGCTTGAATCGAAACAAACCCTGAACGACCAAATTATCCAAAGTGAAAACTGGATTACCGAGCTTTCCACACAGGCACTCGAAGAATTGTTTACATTAAGCGCCTCAGCGCGATGATCATGACTATAAAAAAGCTGGCTCTTTGAAAGAGCCAGCTTTTTTCCGTTCGTAGCCGTCACGCCGGAATGTCCAGAGAATCCGTTACGCCGGTTATTAATAGGATGCACTTTTGATGCAGCATATAAACCTACAGTAAATGTTTAATCATATGTGCGACGCCGTGTTCGTCATTGGTCAAGGTTACAGCGTCGGCCATCGCTTTGATATCTTCCCGCGCATTGCCCATCGCTACACCTTTTCCCGCAGCCTCCAGCATCGATTTGTCGTTTAAGCTGTCACCGACAGCCGCCGTTTCTTCGATCTGAATATTCAGCCGTTCCGCAAGCCGCGCCAGCGCCTGCCCCTTGGAAGCTTTGCGGGAAGAAAGCTCAAAGTTATGCTCAGCCGAACTGACAAGTGTTAAATCTTCAGCATGTTCATATCTTTTCCAGCCTGCCTCAAGCTTCTCTTTGAAGAAAGAAAAACCGAGAATATTATAAAAGTCGATCTGCTGATCAGTTTCAAACAGCTCTTGAAACGAGCCAATGTAAGCGAAGCCCGATTGGCTGTATTGCACTTCGGCCGCCTGCATAAGGACAGAAAGATCCGCCTCCGGATTTGCGCTTCTGAATCGGTCCAGTTCAACTTCAAGAAGCTCTCTGCCGTTTTGCGGCGTATAAATGGCTGAATCTGTGAATACCTCGTAGTAATAGTTTTCCGACGCAAGCCATGAGAGAATGTCATACGCCCGTTGTTTCTCAATGGTTTCCTGATGATAAAGCCTGCCGTCAGGATCGTGAATGACGGCGCCGTTCGCGCTGATGACCCACGTTTTGATCCCGAGCGGCTCAAAAATCGACATGACGTCAAAATGAGCGCGCCCAGTTGACACCACCACTTCAATGCCGTCCCGCTGCGCCTGCCGCAGCGCGTTTTCATTTACCAAGCTTACTTGATGCTTGCTGTTGAGTAAGGTTCCATCTAAGTCAATCGCAATTAATTTCACGTTTGTCAGCCCTTTCTTCATCCTGCTCTGTTACGAGAAGTTCCACCCCGTTACGGTCAAGCAAATCACAAAATGCCTGATTCGGCAGCCTGTCTGTGACCAAGAGATCGATTTCGCTCAGCTCCGCATACTGATAAAAACTGGTACTTCCCAGTTTCGAATGATCTGCAAGCGCGATCACCTGCTTTGCCTGCTGAATCATTTTTCGCTTCACCATGCCATCTTCTTCATGTGCAATTGTAATGCCATGCTCAGAAATGCCGACCACACCGATCAGCGCTTTATCGACGTGATAACTTGAGAGCTTTTCAATCACAGAGGCACCGTACAGAAAGCGGTGCTCCTTTTCCAGTTTGCCCCCCAACAGGTAGATTTCAATTCCTTCTTTATCGGACAGCACTTCGGCCAGATTAATCGAGTTGGTAATCACCGTGCAATCATCCGCATTCATATGTTCTGCACATGCCTGAACGGTTGTAGAGGCATCTAAAATCACCCGGTCACCATTATGAATGAGCGATGCGGCAAGCCTGCCAATCTCGCTTTTTTCCTCGGACACTGTATTCAGGCGGCCGGAATAACTTTGAATTTTCTGATGCACAGTCGGCAAAATGGCACCGCCCCTTGTGCGGATGATGGCATTCTGTTCCTCCAGCTTCACAAGATCCCGTCTGGCTGTATCTCTTGAGACTTGAAGAAGCGTACAGATCTGCTCCGTTGTAATTCGGTTATGCTGTTTTAAAAAATCCAAAATCGCTACTAATCTTTCTTCTTGGTACACGCCCTCATTCCTTTTCTGATCTATCATCTTTAAGTGATTATAAGTTTTCCGAGAAATACAATCAATGATTTTAAGTGATTTTAAGCAAAAATGCATCATAAGAACCAATTTATCCTAAATATCATAAAAAGAAAGACCAGCCTGGTCGACTGGTCAATTTTGAGGGGATGATGCGGAGATTCTAATAATCGTGAAAGGATAGAAAACGGGAGGATCAGGGGTTTGTCAATCGGCAGCTTTTTCACGGGGTTTAGGGTCCATAAAACGAACAGTGTCAGCCAACACTTCTGTTACATACACGTTAACGCCTTCTGCGTTTTCATAGCTCCTTGTCTGAATCCGTCCGCTAACGCCGACGAGAGAACCTTTTTGGCAATATAACGCTGTGTTTTCAGCGGTTTTTCTCCAAAGCGTGCAATTGACGTAATCGGCCTCGATTTCACCTGAAGCATTCTTGAAGCTGCGGTTTACCGCGAGCGTAACGTGTGCGACTGCCGCACCGGCGGAAGTGTAGCGAAGCTCAGGATCTTTTGTAAGACGTCCGACAAGCATAACCTGATTGAACATGCGATTCCTCCTCTCCTTGCGCTTATATGTATTGTAGATGATGCAATGAGAAAAGAAAAACGCTTAAAAATGACTTTCAGCCTCTGTTTTTATCTTTTGTTTTCATTTTTCCTTCAGCTAAAAACATCTTTTGTTTTTTCCCTTTAAAGAAATATGTACTTTTTAAAAACCGGAAAAATATTTGCTTTGTCAGCCAATTTTGCGTATTCATACACACATAGGAAGAGCCATCCCACGCAAACCACTGAAAGCTCAGTTTTTTTTCCGGCATTGACAGCTCGATTTTATATTGCTCCATGCCGTCTTGCGTTTCGTATAAAAAGCTTATCCTTCTTTTTTTGTTCAGATGGACCTCAAAAACTTCTTTACGGCTTAACATATATGTTACTTCCTTTTGAATTAAACAGTTTTCAGAAGGAGTGCCGTCAATATAAATTTCTTTTAAGCGAAATTGATTCATACACATCTCTCCGTAATCCATAGTCAGTTACAGTATAATGAAAAAATTGAAATTATTAAATGTTTCGCCAATACAAAGTTCTTTAGTCCCGGCATTGCACGTTTTTTCCTCTAAAACGTTTATGTTATAATGGAAGGCAAGAAATCTTTGGAAGTAATCGGGGTGAGAATAGAAATGAAAACCTTTAAACTAGTTGACCTGAATGTGGAACGAGTGGACAAGGAAGAGAAATCAATTGAACAGTTTCCCCTTATTGACGGACTGATTATAAATAAAGAAGACGGTGAAAATCACTGGCTGATTGAAGCGCTTGTAGCGAAAGAGCACCTGTCTTTTTTTGAACAGCTTCAAAACAGCCAAACTGAAGCCACAGTATTTGTAACGATCACGAAAAAAAGCAATCGCCCCGCCCAGCTGACAGCGGCAGTGAAAAATATTGTCAAACTGGAAGAAAGCATACAGGTTTTAATCTACGGACAAATGGTCACAAGAAAACAGCATGGCACTGAAACCCTTCTGGAATCCCTTGTAAAAGAGGGCTATACAGGAACAAAACTGATTGAGGCGTTTAAGCAAAAAATATAAATGAGAGGGACATGTCCCCTCTTCAGGTGCAGAGGTGAAAATATGAGTAAGCGAAAGATGCAAGCAATCTTTTTATCACTTATCGGTGCGGCTCTCCTCATGACATCAAGTCTACAGACACCTACAGAAGCAGAAGCTGCTGAGAAAAACACAAATTCGAAAAAGCTGAAGGTTGATGAATTCTTCACAGATTACGACGGCACTTTTATATTGCGGGATCTAAAAAACGAAAAAACCTTTGTCTACAACGATCAGCGCGCAAAACAAAGATTTGCGCCGCAGTCGACATTTAAAGTTCCTAATGCGCTTATCGGATTACAAACAGGCGCTGTTAAAGATGAATATGACATCAAATACTGGGACGGCGTCAAACGGGAACTCGACGTTTGGAACCAAGACCACACGCTTGGCTCCGCTATGAGATATTCAGTTGTTTGGTATTACCAAGCAATGGCCCGGGACATCGGAGAAAAGCGAATGAAAGAATGGGTTGAAAAAATAAGTTACGGCAACCAAGACATCAGCGGCGGAATTGACCAATTCTGGCTAAGCAGCACTCTCAAAATCTCTCCTTTAGAACAAACAGATTTTATGGAATCGTTATACAAAGAAAAACTCCCATTTGACAAAAACGTCATGAAGACGGTAAAACGGATGATGGTTCAGGAAGATGAAGATCACTATATTCTTTATGGAAAAACTGGCTCTGGCTCTGGCATCGGCTGGTATACAGGCTTTGTCAAAACCGAGCACGGGGCGTACAGTTTCGTGACGAACATTGACGGAACCGGAACAGAAGCAAAAAGCACCACTATGGACATTTTGAAGAAGTATGTTCTTCATTAAAAAACCGCCGTTTGAACGGCGGTTTTCTTTATTCCGGCGACCTTGTTTGCTGCTTCAGCAGATCTCTGATTTCTTTCAGCAGCTCCTCTTGAGCATCCGGCGCTTCCGCCGCTTCTTCTTCTTCTGCTTCTTTTTTGCGCCTTAATCCATTTAAAATCCGAATCACAATAAAAATGGAAAACGATATGATTAAGAAATTCACAATCGTTTGTATAAAGCTGCCGTACTTCACTACAGCATCGCCAAATGTAAACGAAAGGTTTGAAAAATCAAGCCCTCCCAGCAGCAAGCCCACCAAAGGCATGATGATATCATTTACTAGAGATGTGACGATCTTTCCGAATGCGCCTCCTATTACAACACCAATCGCGAGGTCAACGATGTTTCCGCGCATAGCAAAAGCCTTAAATTCATTCCACATACAATCACCTGCTTTCTCATGTTTTGAAAGAAAAAAGACAAATGTGCCGCTGCCCATCTGCCTTTTTTCATTTACTCTCCGAGAGCAAAAGTCAGTTCGACTTCGCAAACGACTTCGCCATCGACTGTAGCAACGCCTTTTCCGCGCCCGATTGTTCCGCGCGCACGAGTGATTTCCACTTCGAGATGAAGCTGATCACCAGGCTTGACTTGTTTTTTAAACCGGCAATTATCAATGCCTGCAAAGAATGCCAGTCTGCCGCGGTTTTCTTCTTTAATCAGCATCGCAACAGCTCCGACTTGAGCAAGCGCTTCTACGATTAACACGCCGGGCATGACCGGATACTGAGGAAAATGTCCGTTAAAGAACTCTTCATTTGCGGTTACATTTTTATAGCCTTTTGCCCGTTTGCCCTCTTCAACTTCCGTAATCCGGTCTACAAGCAAAAACGGATAACGGTGAGGAATAATTTCTTTAATTTGCTGAGTATCAAGCATTCTCTTGACATCTCCTTCATCTGCATTAGTATGTATAGCAATCATCAAAGATCCATTCTGTACATTTGAAAAGTATATTATGAATTAAACTCTTTTTCAACAGGCGCTAAGATGTAACCAACTGTCAATGAGAGCCGTCAATAGTTATGATATGATAATTATAGATTTTACCAATAGCAAAGAGGTAGGAAAATGATTTCGAAGTTTATTGAAAAAAGGATGCAAAACATGTTAAACGAGTGGTATTCCGCAATAAGCAAACGCAAAATGAATCACGTTTGCTCAGTGAAAGAAAAAATTGACCAGCACCTTCCGAAGTTCAAAAAGAACACAAAACTTTGGATGCGTTATCAATTGTTTCAGGCCCGCCATCAGCTGCTTTTCGAAAACCAGAACGGACTTAATGCATTGTTCGATGATCTATACGGTCTGGAAGACAAAATGGATGATGAATTGAAATATTATCTGTATTTTTTCTCAGGATTATACGAAATGGTAAAAACAGCTCCGAAACATGCAGTGAATCATTTTAAAAAAGCTGAACAGTACCTGGCCGCCATCCAAAACACGTTTGAAGCCGCTGATTTATATTATCAAACTGCCGGCGCCTACTACTTGATGAAATCACCGCCGCTTTCCATCCAATACGTCAAAAAAGCATTAGACATCTATTTACAACAATTCGGCTATATCAAAAAGGTGATCACCTGCAAGCTTTTGCTTGCCGTTAATTATATTGATCAAGAACGGTATGAAAAAGCTGAGCAGCTTTTCGAAGAAATCATTAGGAAAACCCGGCAATTACATGACGAAAACCTGCTATGCCACGCTTATTATAATCTTGGCTTTTTAAAAGCGACCGAAAAAAAAGACCAGGAAGCGCTTCTTTACTTTACAAAAGTATTAAAGAATCAAGAATTTGAAACGAATTCTCCAGTCTCGTATCTGCACTGTGTGTACGAATCTGTCAGAGCGCTTTTTAAAACAGGACAGATCACAGAAGCGAAAGCCATCCTGCAAAAAGGGAAAGAATTATCTGAAAAGGTAGACATTCAAACCATTTATTTAAAATTAAAAACGCTTGAGGCGCTCTATACATCAGTTGAAGACCCCTATGATCTGCTGCTCGAATATGTGCTTGAGTTAGAAAAAATTGAAGCTTGGGTGGATTTAGAAGTGCTTTTAGAAGACATCACGGAATACTACAAAAAAAAGGACGATTTCGAAAAAGCCGCTTTTTTTATCATGCGCGGCTGATTGAAAACGCCCATTTCTTATTATCTGACTGAATTAATTAAACCGAGCATTTGATCTCCCATTGTAATCGTTCTGCTGTTCAGCTGATAGGAACGCTGGGACGTGATCAAATCTGTCATTTGTTCTGAAATATCAACATTGGACATCTCAAGCGAACCCTGCTGCATGCCGATGTCCTGTCTATTAGCGCCATTCAGCTCTTCAAAAGCTGCCGCATTATCAATAGAGAAAAGGTTATTCCCTTCCGATTTCAGCTCTTGAGGGTTATTCACTTGGACAACTCCGAGATTAAACCGCTGGACCGCGTTTCCGTCAGATGCGGTTAAGGTGCCGGTTTCATTGATGATGATATTTTTCATTGAGCTGTCGATGTTCACTGTATTGCCGTTTTCATCAAGCACCGGATGCCCATTTCCAGTTACGAGCTGAAGCTGGTTGGCATTCGCAGCTGAAGGCGTTACATACAGTGCTCCATCCCTCGTGTACTGGCGGTTTCCATTTACGTTCACCTGAAGATATTGGTATGGAGACGTAAACGCGATATCGAGGTCGCGATCCGTCTTCTGAATGCTTCCCTGATCAGACACAAGGCGTGAATTCATCATCGCCCCAACGCCAAGGCGCAAGCCGGGCGGTGTTTTTCGGGCTTTTGCCACGTCCTCATTTTTTTCATCAACCTGATCGAATTGCTGTCTGACAAGCTCAGAAAAATTCGTATCTTTTGCCTTATAGCCGGTTGTGTTGCTGTTTGAAAGGTTGCTGCTGATTGTGTCAATTTGCTGCTGCAGCTGGTTTAAGGTTGTTGATGCCGTTAGCATTGACCTGAGCATAGTTGATGTCCCCCGCTTTTTCTTCCGTTATCTTAGATTTTTCCGATTTCATTGGCTGCTTTATCCATACTTTTATCGTAAGCCTGAATCACCTTCTGATTGGCCTCAAACGATCTGTACGCTTCAGTCATTTCTGTATAGGCGCTTGTCACATCCACGTTTGAAAGCTCAGAGACGCCTTGGTTTAATGAATAGGATACCTGGTTATTTCCAGCTGCGCTTGGCAGATCATTGCCGTCCGCCGTGCTGTACAAATCATTTCCGTCCCGTTTCAGATCGCGGACATTCTCCGCCATTCTGACATCAATCTGGCCGGCTGTCCGCCCGTTCGTTGTCACAGTACCGTTTTCAGACACAGTGAAATTCTCATTATCAACAGTGATTGGCTGGCCATCCGTTGATAAAATAGGATTTCCATTGATCGTCAGCTGATTATTCTCATTTAGTGAAAATGTGCTGCTTTTTGAATAACGGATTCCGTCCGCTGTCTGAACCGGATAAAAAAGGGCCGCGTTTTCATTGGTTTCCGCATGAACCGGCACTTGATTTTCGACCAATGTGATGTCTGTAGGCTGATCTGTGGACTTAAGGCTTCCCTGTGTGAAAAGAGGCTTAAGTTCCTGCATATACACACCAGTATTCACAGAACCGATTTCTGTCTTCGATGTTCCGGCCGGAGATTTTGATTCTATTCTGCTGAGCAGCATTTCAGGAAAGGCGCGCATGGAGCCTTGTTCTGCTTTATATCCTGATGTATTGGCGTTTGCGATATTATTTGAAAGCATTTCCGTTCTGCGCTGCTGGGCAATCATTGCGGATGTTGCTGTATATAATCCTTTTAACAAATTTCCCACCTCTAAAATGGCATATTTTCCAGTTGTCATATAGGAACGTTCGTTCTATAATAAAAATCAGTATTTTATCCTATTATCGTCATTTATCATCCATTCGTGAAGGCTTTTCCATAAAAAAACCTCATTCTTTTTCAGAATGAGGTTTGTGAAATCAGCTTAGTTTGCGTTTAGGAAGCTTGTCCATATTATCAAGCATGACACCTGTGCCGATGGCTACGCAATCCATAGGATTTTCAGCGACGAGGACCGGTACCTTCAGCTCTTCTGCAAGCAGCTGGTCAAGGCCGTTTAAGAGCGCGCCTCCGCCGGTAATGATAACACCGCGGTCAATAATATCAGCGGAAAGTTCAGGCGGTGTTCTTTCAAGCACTTGTTTCGCAGCCTGCACAATAACAGCGACAGATTCACGAAGGGCTTCTTCAACTTCTTTACTGTTTACTGTAATTGTTCTTGGAAGACCGGAAACCATGTCCCGCCCGCGAATGGAAATTTCCTCGTGACGTGCGTCTGGGAAAACCGTTGCGACTTTAACCTTAATATCTTCCGCAGTACGTTCGCCGATCAGCAGCTTGTACTCGCGTTTGATGTAATTTAAGATTTCCATGTCAAACTTGTCCCCAGCCATTTTAATAGAAGAGGAGGTGACAATATCGCCCATTGAAATAACCGCGATATCCGTCGTCCCGCCTCCGATGTCTACAACCATGTTACCGCTTGGCTGGAATATTTCCATACCCGCGCCGATAGCGGCAACTTTAGGTTCTTCTTCAAGGTACACATGTTTACCGCCGCTTTTTTCTGCAGCTTCTTTGATTGCTTTCTGCTCAACGGATGTGATATTCGTCGGGCAGCAAATGAGCATGCGCGGTTTTGAGAACAGGCCTTTTACATTCAGCTTGTTGATAAAATGCTTGAGCATTGCTTCTGTTACTTCAAAATCAGCGATAACTCCGTCTTTCAGCGGGCGAATCGCAACAATATTCCCAGGTGTACGTCCAACCATTCGTCTTGCCTCTTCGCCAACCGCCAGCACTTTGCCGCTGTTTTTATCAAGTGCAACTACGGAAGGTTCATTCAAAACAATTCCTTTACCTTTAACATGGATCAGTACATTTGCAGTACCGAGGTCAATACCAATATCCCTTGCAAACATCTATTTATATCCTCCTTGAAAATCTGTTTCACAGTAAATATCCACATTGTGCCCTAATTATATATATTATCATAAAATATAGAAAAAAAGTTGGAAGCACATTAAGTTCTTTACAAATTTTTGCGGATGTTTTATGAACGATTTCAGGGAAGACACTGCTGGCTGATGACAGCAGGTGATTACGATTGCTGAACAGGTTCTCCTTCGAGAATATCGTCTTTTTTATATTTCAGTTTTGTCGCTTCTCCTCCTCTTAAATGCCTGATGGATTTATGATAATCGAGTATTTCTTTCACTTCGTTTGCCAAGTCAGGATTAATTTCAGGCAGACGCTCTGTTAAATCCTTGTGTACTGTACTTTTGGAAACACCAAATTCCTTCGCAATGACACGAACGGTTTTCTTTGTCTCCACGATGTACTTTCCTATCTTGATTGTTCGCTCTTTGATGTAATCGTGCACACCACTCGACCTCCCTAAAATGGATGTGAGAAGTGTGAAATGAGATCCGTATTCTGTAAAGAGTCGTTCAGTATGCCGCTTCTTCGTTGTATGGTTTTAAAAGTAAGTTTATGAAATATGCCCACGATCCCTCACCTCAAACACTCTCTTTGTTAGGTTTGTAACAGTGTATTAGCATTCTTTTGGGAATATGCTAAAAACTCAATAAGGACAAGGGGTGAAACAAACTTTTTCAGCTTCAGCAAACTATTTCGTGTCACTACATTTTTACCTTTACATCCCTTCTCCGCTCCTGTAGAATTAAAAAAGCGATTAGTTACTTAGGTAAGTTTTTTAGAAGGAGACCAAAATGACCTACGTCAACAGACACCTCATTCATCAAATCAACCAAAGCGCCCGCCTGATTGCCAAGAAAGCCAATGAACAGCTGGAGCCATTCGGCCTTTATTCCTCTCAATGGTCAGTTTTATATTGTTTGCGTACGATCGGACCAATGACTCAAAAAGAGATTTGGTCCTATTTAAATGTGGAAGCGCCGACTGTGACACGGACGATCAAACGCCTGGAAGAAAACGGCTGGGTACAGAGACGGCAAGGTGAAGACAAACGGGAGAAACTTGTTGTCCTCACAAAAGCAGCTGAGAAAAAATACGAAGAAATCAATGTGAAAATGCTGAAATTCGAGGAAGAGCTGCTTGCGGATTTCCCGGATGAAGATAAGGAAGCTTTTTCTCATTTATTTCGCATGTTTTTACAACAATGAAAATAAGGAAGTGACATACATTTGAAAAAAGCGGATGCGATATGGACCAAGGATTTTATTATGGTCCTGCTTGTCAATTTATTTGTGTTTGTGTTCTTTTATACATTTTTAACTGTCTTGCCGATTTATACGATTCAAGAGCTTGGCGGCACAGAATCACAGGGCGGGCTTTTAATCAGCCTGTTCCTTCTGTCTGCGATCATTACACGGCCTTTCTCCGGAGCCATTGTTGAGCGTTTCGGGAAGAAAAGAATGGCGATCGTCTCTATGGCGTTATTCGCCCTTTCGTCTTTTCTGTATATGCCGATTCATAACTTTTACCTGCTGCTCGGATTGCGTTTCTTCCAAGGGATTTGGTTCAGCATTTTAACGACTGTTACAGGTGCAATCGCAGCCGACATTATCCCGGCCAAACGCCGCGGTGAAGGGCTTGGATACTTTGCCATGTCTATGAACCTCGCCATGGCAATCGGGCCTTTCCTTGGGCTGAACTTGATGAAGGTCGTAAACTTTTCTGTATTCTTTACAGCCTTTGCGCTGTTTATGGTTGCAGGCTTGCTTGTTTCGTTCTTGATAAAGGTGCCTCAAAACCAAGACAGCGGCACGACTGTATTCCGTTTTTCCTTCGCGGATATGTTCGAAAAAGGCGCACTTAAGATCGCGACGGTCGGTTTATTTATTTCTTTCTGTTATTCAACTGTCACAGCGTATTTGTCTGTATTCGCCAAATCAGTTGATCTTTCGAATGTCAGCGGATATTTCTTTGTTTGCTTCGCGGTGACAATGATGATTGCACGCCCGTTCACAGGGAAATTGTTCGACAAAGTCGGACCGGGCATTGTCATTTATCCATCAATCATGATTTTCTCAGTAGGGCTCTGCATGCTGTCCTTTACACATAGCGGCATGATGCTTCTGCTTTCAGGAGCGGTTATCGGTCTCGGATACGGTTCAATTGTTCCTTGCATGCAAACATTGGCGATCCAGAAATCTCCGGCTCACCGCTCTGGTTTTGCGACGGCAACGTTCTTTACCTTCTTTGACAGCGGAATTGCTGTAGGTTCGTATGTGTTCGGATTGTTTGTAGCGTCCGCCGGCTTCTCTGCCATTTATTTATCAGCGGGGCTGTTCGTTCTGATTGCTCTGCTTCTCTACGCGTGGAGCCAGAAACCTGCTGAGGCTGAAGGGAAAGTGTCTATTGCGGAATAACTCTGAGACTGCCGAAAAATCCGGCAGTCTTTTTTTGCATATAAAAATCGGCGTCCTGCTCCGTTGAATGGAAGAGGACGCCGATGTTTGTATGTTATTCAATGACCGGCCGCGCAGGTGAATCAGGATCTAACGTAAAGTCATAGGACTCTTCATTACGATACATCGGATCGGCATAAATGGATTGCTGATCGTTATTTGTCGCTTTTCGATACGCTGCAAACGAATCGTATTCATTCTTTTTCCACATCCATATACCGTCTTGATCCGTTTCCTTATGGTACACGTTATGATTGACCGTATTGCCTTCATTTGCCGTAAAATCGTTTCCGATAAATAATCTTGAATCGCTGGCCGTCAATATATTCTTTTCGATTGTGTTGTTTTTTGTGTCGTACTGCAGCAGCAGCTGGCCGCCATACAGCCCCTTTGTGTCATTCCGGTACATCATGTTGCGGGCAATCAGAGAATTGCTGGTGCCGCCCCGCTTTTTGTCATACCCTCCGATTGAAATACCGGTATACGCATTGTTGTACACTTTGTTGTCTGTTATCTGAATAGCGGTTGCGTATTTCCCTTTGTGTTCAGACGTTGCTTCAATCCCAATATCATTATGGTAAACTGTGTTTTTCTTAATCTCGATACTGTGCCCCCCATCGACATATATCCCGCCCGCTGAGTAATCATCTCCATAAGCAGGATTTCTGTAAGTTGAGTTTTGATAAACCGTATTGTTTTCTACGACTCCGTTTCGCACGTAATCGTTTTTCGCCGCGGTTCCCTCATACCCGATAAGGTCGATCCCGATGTTGTTATTGTTGCGGACCACATTGCCCGCAACGGTGAAGCCGTCAATATTTCCGTTCAGCACAACCGCTTCACTCGCTCCAAGCGTCAGATTCTCTACAGTATTGTCCTCGATTTGAATGTCTTTCATGCTGCCAGTCCCATAGACTGCGATTCCGTGGGCATTTCCTTCATCCGCTGTTGTCTTAATGTCCCGGACATGATTGTTCTGAATCGCAATATGACCGCTGGAGCCCGATACATAAATCCCCATAGCAGTTGCTTCCTCAGATGAAACAGAAAGATCTTGAATCGTTAAACCGCTGATGGCAATGTCATGTTTATCGTGAATATGAATGAGCGGTGTTTCATATTCTGCGTCCGCAATGGATTCTCCGCTGATCACGACTTTTTCATTTTCATAGTTTCGGAACGTGATCGGTTTTCCATCTGTACCGCTGTGCTTTACCTCAAGGGTTTCATGATACGTGCCTCCCCGAATCATCACGGTTGTGCCGGCGGCAGCCTCCTCGGAAGCATGTGCCAGTGTACGAAACGGCTTGTCTTTTGTTCCTTCATTTTGATCACTGCCATTTGGCGAAACATAGATGCAGTTCCCTTGCTCCTCCCCATTCGCTTTTGTCTTATCAAAAACAAAGGCAAGGATGACGGACGTTAACACACCTGCCAAAAGAATAAAATACCATTTTCTCATATTCGATTCCCATTTCGTTTTAGAATAGATTTCTAAAACCATTATAAATGTTCTATTTATGGAAAACCATTTCAAAAATATGAAAATATACCGTGAGATAGATCTTATTCAGCCCGACGAACCTGCCCAGATTCAAACGTCTCAATCGTCGACGAAGCCGGCGGGTGAACACGCATCAGAACAATATAGAAAAGAAATGAAATCAGCACACCTACAAACCAGGAAATATCGTATAAGCTCTTCAATACAGGAACATACATACCAATCAGTGAGATCAGTGCACCCAAAATCGTGGCTGCAAACGCACGGTAATTGTAGCCTTTAAAATACACATAACGCCCTGTTTCAGAATACAGGTCATCTACCGAGAGCTCCCGTTTGCGAATGATAAAGTAATCAGCCATCATCACGCCAGCCACCGGACCAAGCATGCCGCCTATTAAGCCGAGAAACGCATATACGCTTGTCGCGCTCTCCATCAGCTTCCACGGAACCGTAAATAAAGCGAGCAACGCAGTGATAAAACTGCCGCGTTTGAAATTAATATATTTCGGCAGGGCATTCGCTATATCATAAGCCGGCGATACGATGTTCGCGGCGACGTTTACAGAGATCGTGGCGATGCAGAGCGTAATCACGGACAATACAATAATGTATGGGTTATCAAATCTCGCCAAAATATCGACAACGTCCCAAATCGGCTCACCGAAAGCAACCTGTGAACCGGAGGTCACTGTAATACTGGCAAACGCAAACAGCGCGAAGGTTCCCGGCAAACCGTAAAATTGCCCTTTGATTTGCTCTTTTTGCGTTTCAGCAAATCGTGTGAAATCAGGTATATTTAAGATCAATGTCGCCCAGATGCCGATAATGCCGGTAACCCCGGCAGCAAACGGCCAGAACGTTTCTGAAAACGTATGGAACTTTCCCGGCTGGGAATAGATTGGCCCCAATCCTCCGGCAATATCAACGGCCCACCATACCATGCCGCCAAATACCAGATACACTAAAGGACCAGCCCATACCTCAAAGCGTTTAATCGATTCCATGCCGTGGTGCAATACGAGTAAATGAATGGTCCAAAAGAATACAAATGAAAGCAAACCAGACAAGTGAATGCCGAGAAGGTTCCACCCGCCGCCAATTTCTCCCCAGCCCGGCCACATATTTAAAAGCAAAATGTTCAGCGCCGTGCTTCCAGCAAAGGTCTGAATGCCGAGCCACATGATCGCTGTAAACGCCCTTAGAAGCGCCGGAATATTCGCGCCGTATATTCCGTAAGAAGCCCGGATGATCACCGGAAACGGCAGCCCATATTTTGTCCCCGCATGACCGTTTAAAGCCAAAGCGCCAAACAAGATAAGCGATGCCGTAATAATGATTGCCAGCACCTGCCAAGGCGAGAGGCCGATCGCAATTAATCCGCCCACCGTCGCGTAGGTCGGTATATTATGTATACATCCCATCCAAATGGAGGCAAAGTTCATTGCTTTCCACGTTCGTTTTTCCTGTCCTAAAGGCAACAGATCTTCATTGCTCAGTCTGTTGGATTGATGCTGGCTCTCTTCTAATGTCATAGCCGGCTCCCCTTTCAATATTGTCTGTTTTTCGTTACATGTGCAGTTTTCTGACATTCGATGTCACTTAATATAACTGAAAAGTCAGACAATAACATTGGCTATGATATACAATTTTCCTGTTTCTATTTGAACAGCTTAAACAAGAAAAAGAGACAGCCACAGCGCCTGTCTCTTTTCTCACGATGCAGTTTTCATTCATGGCGCAAATCCCTCAGCTATAAACAGGCTCGCTCCGCTCGCAATGATCATGATGATGCCCATCCTATCAAAATGGGCTGCCGTAAATTTTTTCCAAAAAAGAAGACCAAGGATCACCGAAGACAAAGTCGACTCTAAATAACGGCAGGTTTGAAACAGCCCTGAAGTCGCCCCCGCCATGTTGGAAGGACTTGTTTCCAGCATTGCCGCTTGAAGCGCGACACTTCCAAGTCCGCAGCCTATACCCAAATTCCCAGAATGTCGAGCTGCTGGATAATCGTTTTGATTTCTACCTCTGTTTTCTGATCTTTCGGGGAACATATGCCCAATAAGATGCTTGTGAAATACCCAGAAGGAGCGTTTTTCTCATGATTTTTCTTTTATGTAAAAGTAGCAGGTCGTGCATACGAATAGACCGGCAAGCACTGTCATCATAAAGGGTGTCATCGCTTCATCACCTGCCCGCCGTTTAACGGTTCCTGCCTGAAAATGCCCATGAATTTACTGCGGTCCACCCAAAGCAGGACGAGACACATCACCATTAATATCGTGCTAAGATCCTGCACGCCAATGTCAAAACAATAGTTAATCAAGGCGATGTTCATAATAATCGGCATAAATACAACCGCCCCTAACGCAGCTGTTCGCGGGATCAGCAATAAAACAGCTGCAATGATTTCACCGAAACCTATGAACAGTTCATAAACATGAGAATACCCGAAAAATGTCCACGCAATAGTAAACCCTTTCCCAGCAGCTGCCTCGATTTCAGGCGTTACCTCACCAAACTGGCCGATCACTACTTTCGCCAGGCCGTATACGAAAAAATTAAAGGCTAAAAACAATCGGAACGTCGCTGGAATCGATTTACTTATCGCTCTCCTGAGCCTGCCGCCTTTGTTCATAACGAACCCTCCTCTTAGTGTATTAATCAAGTTAGTACAATTAATACACTATAAAACATTCTAATTATTGTCAATTCCCTTTTCCGCTCATATAGACAGCATCTTTTATAGATACAAAGTCTTATAATCGTAAAAAATGCCATTTCCCATTCTTTACACCCTCGATATCATTCCCTAAAAAATCATGTAAGGAAATCTTACATGAAAATGTTTTATCATTCTTTTTTCTCTATAATGAGGAAATATAATAATTCTTTTATTCTGAAAAATACGGAGGAATGAGACATGCAAATGGGCGATACAGTTTTTATGTTCTTTTGCGCTTTACTCGTGTGGCTGATGACCCCGGGATTAGCGTTATTTTATGGAGGAATGGTAAAAAGCAAAAATGTGCTGAGCACCGCTATGCACAGTTTCTCTTCCATTGCCATCGTTTCCATCGTTTGGGTGCTGTTCGGATATACACTCGCCTTCGCACCAGGCAATTCAATCATTGGCGGACTGGAGTGGGCCGGTCTGAAAGGGGTTGGATTTGACCCGGGAGATTACAGTGATACCATTCCACATTCATTATTTATGATGTTCCAAATGACGTTCGCTGTTCTGACAACAGCCATTATTTCCGGCGCTTTCGCAGAGCGGATGCGATTCGGCGCTTTTCTTTTATTCTCTGTTTTATGGGTTTCCTTAGTTTACACGCCGGTTGCGCACTGGGTATGGGGCGGCGGCTGGATCGGCCAGCTTGGCGCGCTCGATTTCGCCGGCGGCAACGTTGTTCATATTTCCTCCGGTGTGGCAGGCCTTGTTCTCGCTATTGTGCTCGGAAAACGGAAAGAAGGCACAGCGCCTTCTCCGCACAATCTCATTTACACCTTCTTAGGCGGGGCTTTGATTTGGTTCGGCTGGTTCGGTTTTAACGTCGGCAGCGCCCTGACCTTAGATGGCGTGGCCATGTACGCCTTCATCAACACAAACACTGCCGCAGCTGCCGGGATTGCCGGCTGGATTTTAGTAGAATGGATCATTAACAAGAAACCGACGATGCTCGGAGCGGTATCCGGCGCAATCGCCGGGCTTGTGGCGATTACACCGGCAGCTGGATTTGTCACACCATTTGCATCCATTTTGATCGGCATTATTGGCGGAGCGGTTTGTTTCTGGGGCGTTTTCTCGCTCAAAAAGAAATTCGGATACGATGACGCACTTGACGCCTTTGGCCTGCACGGCATCGGCGGCACATGGGGCGGAATCGCAACAGGATTATTCGCGACTACCTCTGTTAACTCGGCGGGTGCGGACGGATTATTCTACGGTGATGCCAGCTTAATCTGGAAACAAATCGTAGCCATCGTTGCCACTTACGTTTTTGTATTTGTAGTCACTTTCGTTATTATTAAAATTGTAGGCCTCTTCCTTCCCCTTCGCGCAACCGAAGAAGAAGAGTCACTTGGGCTTGACTTAACGATGCACGGGGAAAAGGCATATCAAGATTCTATGTGAGGAGTGACGCTATGAGCGGTCAAATGTTCAAGGTGGAAATTGTAACGCGTCCGGCAAATTTCGAAAAGCTGAAGCAGGAACTCGGAAAAATCGGAGTGACCTCTCTGACCTTCTCTAATGTTCACGGCTGCGGTCTTCAAAAAGCACATACGGAGCTCTATCGAGGGGTCAAAATAGAAAGCAATGTATATGAGCGTTTAAAAATTGAGATCGTGGTCAGCAAGGTTCCTGTTGATCAAGTGACTGAGATCGCTAAAAGGGTCCTGAAAACAGGATCACCCGGCGACGGAAAAATATTTGTCTACGAAATCAGCAATACGATCAACATCCGCACCGGCGAGGAAGGACCTGAAGCACTGTAATCGTTGTGAAGAGATTCGGAATTCCGGATCTCTTTTTTTGCACATAGAATCCCCCCAGAAAGACTGTCTCCCCTTCGAATCCTCTTCAAGCATCACGCTTTCCGGCAAACTTTTTTTGATTTGAAACTTTTTACGAGTATAATGAGTCTACTATTAAAAATGCAAAAGGTGATTATTTGAATTACGAACTATTTAAAGCCATCCATGGACTATCTCATCACAATTCGGTTCTCGATTCCATTATGGTCTTCATAACGGAATATGCTATTGTCGCTTACGCCCTTATCCTGCTGGCAATCTGGGTGTTCGGGAACACGCAAAGCAGAAAAAATGTGCTTTACGCAGGCCTTACAGGAATTGCGGGTCTTATCATCAACTATTTGATTTCGCAAGTTCATTTCGAACCGCGCCCATTTGTCGCGCACACAGTGCATACGCTGATTCCGCATGATGCGGATGCATCATTTCCGAGTGACCACACGACAGGCGCGTTAGCGATTTCTATTGCGATGCTTTTCAGAAACCGCAAAATCGGCTGGCCGCTTGTCATTTTCGGGCTTTTGACAGGCTTTTCGAGAATTTGGGTAGGGCATCACTATCCGGCAGATGTATTGGGCAGCCTCGTTGTCTCTATCATTATCGGGTTCCTATTCTTTAGGTTTTCAGATCTGCTTCGCCCATTCGTCGATTTGATTGTAAGAATCTATGAAGCCATCATTAATAAGCTGACGAAAAAACCAACCGATCAAAATTTCTAAACACGATAAAAGCCGGCGTCTGAATCCAAGACAGCCGGCTTTAATATTTTTCATACATCTCATGTTTTCTCCGCTTCGCCAACACATATAAACCACAAAACAATACAATTCCAACAGTATCAATGAGCACATCCCGAATACATCCGTTCCTGCTGAAGAAGAGCTGAAGAACTTCTGTGAAAAACGCAAACGCGAAAGAGCCGGCTGCAGCTGCTTTTATGCTGCCCCGCTGTTTCCACAGCAAATAGGTCATGACAAAGAAGGAAAACGCGTGCCCGATTTTTTGAATAAACGCTTCAGGTACAGCAAGCTCAGCAAAATCCATCACTAAGAATTGAGACAGATCGGGATGCGGCTGAAAATGAAAAGCTACCGTTTGAGATACGACCATACCGCTGAAGCTTTCCGTACAGACAGAAAGGAGAATAAAAAGGGTCCAGCCTCCAAGTAATAGACGGTTCATGACATAACCTCCTTTATAGCGTACATGTCAATGTGTAACGACATAGACGGTGAAACAAAGCAAAAAGTAACAGAAAAAAACGCCCATCACACGGATAGACGTTTTCTTCATTAAGACTGCTCAGTGTCTTCTGTTGTGCTGCTTTCTTTAGAACCAGATTTGTCAGTTGAATCATCCGTTTTTTCACCGGATTTTTCTTCTGTTCCTTTATCAGTTGATCCGTCCTTTTTCTCGGAAGATTGCTGAATGGATTCTTCTGTTTCAGCGGCAGCTTTTTCTTCAGCTGCTGCAGCTTTTTCAATAGAAGAAACCGGCTTGTCCATAAAGTTCAGCGGGTTCATTGCGACTCCGTCTTTACGGATTTCAAAATGCACGTGGTTTCCGCTGTCTTCACTGTAAAGGTTCTTGCCAGACTTTCCAATCACTTGGTTTTGTTTTACCTTGTCACCTTGCTCAACACTTACTTCAGAAAGAGATTGATACACAGTTGATAAGCCGTCTGCATGTTCAACTTCAATCACGTATCCCAGCACTGGATCTTTTTCAGCTTTGACAACCGTACCACTCAGAGAAGCAGAAACATCGAAATCTTTTCCGTCTTTCTCAGCTAAGTCAATTCCTTTGCTTAGGCTGTACGTGTTATTATAGGTAACGAGTGCTGCTTCTTTCTCTTCTTTTGCGGCATCGGTTTCATAGAACTTTTTCACAACAGATACGTTTTCAGAATCAATAACCGGCATAGCGACATTTTCCATTGACTTTCCTACTTCAACTGCATCGTCGTTGTTGTCATATGCGGAGTTTCCGCCGTTATCAGCCAACTGATCCTTTACTTCATCATTTGATACAGATTGATACCAAAGGACAGCTGTTAAAATGACGGCCGCACTGACTAAGTAAATTGCAGGGAACACCCAGCGTTTACGAAAAAACTGCTGAAGTTTTTTGACTTGAGAAGTTTTCTTTTCTTCCTCTCTCATTGTTTCATCACCTCAGCAACATTCTGAACACTTTTCTGAAAATATATACACCTATACAAAAAAACTTTTTTTAAATGTAGTTTGCGCAGGCTGATACGAAAATATGTGATTTTTTTTGAGAGGAGTGCCAAATACGTATGGACATGACATTGCGTCTTGCTGAACATAAAGATCTGGAGGCTGTTGTCGCGATTTATAATTCAACGATTGCTTCGCGAATGGTAACAGCCGATACTGAACCGGTAACACTTGAAGACCGGATGGAGTGGTTTATGCGACATACAGAGTCACGGCCGCTCTATGTTGCCGAAGACGGAAGCGGGAACGTTGCCGCCTGGATCAGCTTTGAAACATTTTACGGAAGGCCCGCCTATAATAAAACAGCGGAGGTCAGCATATACATTGACGAAGCATGCCGCGGCAAAGGCGTCGGATCGTATTTGCTCCAGGAAGCGCTTCGCATTGCGCCGGAACTTGGCATCCGCTCACTTATGGCCTTCATTTTCGGACATAATAAACCAAGCCTGAAGCTGTTTGAAAAGCATGGGTTTGCAGAATGGGGATTGTTCCCCGGCATCGCCGAAATGGACGGCAAAAGATACGATTTAAAAATTCTAGGGAGAGAACTATCATGATTAGTCTGGATAAAGATGAAAACGAGATTGAAAATCATAATGAAGGAAATGATGCCGTTGAACAGGAGCTTGCGGCTGAGGAAAGTGAGAACCGCCAGCTGAGCGCCGCTGCTGTCAAGTCGCTATCAGACATTGCCAAGTGGGGCAAAATGTCAGGCATTTTACTGATCATTATGGGATCGCTGGTCACTCTGTCTGCTTTGATGACAGTGATCGGCGCGATTCCGGGCGTGCTGCTCATTATTTCGGGTGTCTTTCTGATGCGTTCAGCAAAAGCAGCCGCGGAAGCCGAAGGAAATCTTGCCGGCAGCGCTGGTGAAAGCATGCTTGAGAATTACGGAAAGTTTATAAAAATGCAGTTGTTCTACGCTGCATCCAGTATTATTTCGGGCCTGATCGGGATCGTTATGGTCATTTTCATACTGGTGATTATCGGCATTGCCGCTTATGAAAGCACCGATACGTATGAAGATACGGATTCTTATTACTATGAGGATGATCCGGTGTTTGAATAAAAGCATCAAATGAAGAGACAGTACCGGGCATGAGTTCCAGATAAAACGGAACCGTGCCTTTTTTATTTGTCTATTTTTCATCATTTACCTCAATTTGACGGATATGTGCCTATAAAAGCAGGCAGGTGCAAACACCAAGTTCTTATGGAAGCATACAATCTAATAAAACGACTTGGTAGAAAACAACTTTCAAAAGTGGCACCTGCCACATCACAGCAGGATTGTCCCAATAAAAATAAAGGAGTGGGGCATTTGGAAAGCAACAGCATTTCGGAAAAAGTAAAAGTCATTGCTGAAATTGCAAACGCCCATCAAGGAAAAGAGGAGAACCTCAAAGCACTGATCAAGGTTGCCGCAGAAAGCGGAGCAGATGGTGTGAAATTTCAGTGGTTCAAGTATGACCGTATTGCAACACCGTGTTTTTTTGCTTATGAGTCGTATATTGAGCTGTTTTTGAATGAAGATGTATGGAAAAATTGTGTCGCTTATGGAAAAAGACATGGATTAGAAATTTGGGTGGATATTTTCGATTCATGGGGGGCAGAGCTCTTTTTGCACCTGCAGCATGACATTGATGGCATAAAGCTTCCAACAACCATCCTTCAATCCACGGAAATCATGAAAACGATCGGTATGACCGAGAAGCCTGTACTCATTGGAGTTGGGGGATGGTACGAAGAAGAGATCGATCAGATGATGTCGCTTGTAAAACAACATATGGCAAATCAGCTCATTCTCATGCACGGATTTCAAGGGTATCCGACAAAATTAGAGGATATTAACCTAAAACGGATACAACATCTACAAAAAAGATACAAGGTTCAAATAGGATTTGCGGATCACATCGACGCAGATCATCCGCTTGCAGCCGACCTTCCTGTCTATGCATTTTTCTCAGGGGCAGCTGTTATCGAAAAACATATTACCCTAAATCGGGCAGCTAAAGGGTTTGATTATTATTCTTCACTAGAGCTGAACGAATTCAAAGTAATGACGGAAAAGCTCCAGCAGGCCCAAATTGCAGCTGGCTCACCTGAAGTAAATGAATCCGAAAGAAAGTATTTGTATGATTCATCATTACGTACAACAGCCAACCAGGATATAAAAAAAGGAGAAATCATTACACTGGATAAAACGAGCTACAAAAGATGCGGAAATGAGAATGCATTAATGCCTTTACAAGCCGAGGACGCATTTCCTCAAGTAGTAACTGCTGATTTATCGTTAAACCAGCCAATTACACCCAACGAAATAAAAAGTCCAAGAATTGCGATTGCAGTGATATGCCGGCTAAAATCGACTCGTTTGCCGAAAAAAGCGCTGCTCCCGATTTACGGTATTCCATCTGTTGAGCGCTGTTTAATCAATTGTCTGGCTGTCCCTTCTGTTCATGAAGTTGTGCTGGCAACGTCAAATCTTCCAGAAGACGATCCGCTTGAAGCTTTTACTCTAAACGGAAAGGTCAGAATCGTGAGAGACTCCCCCGAAAATGTGGCAGAAAGAATGCTTGAAGCCGCAGCGTTAACAAAAGCCGATATTATTATCCGGGTGACAGGTGATTGCCCGGCAGTTTCACCTGAAGTGCTTCAATATTTAATTGACCGGCACTTGCAAAAAGGAGCAGATTATACTCAGGAAATCTCAAGTTCAGCAGGAATATCCTGTAATGTCATTACTGTTGAAGCCCTTCAGCGGCTTGTGCAGCAGCCAAAACCATTAACCCATACAGAATACCTTTCTTTTTATTTTTTAAACAACCCTTCTCTATTTTACATCAATCAAGTCAGCCTGCCAGAAGAACTCGATTATCCATCTTGGCGTTTAACACTTGATGAACCTAAAGACTTAGAGTTGTTTGAACAAATATATCGAAACTTGGATGTCAAACACGAACCGCTCTATTTCAGCCGAATAAGGGATTATTTATCAGAAAACCGGCACGTTTCAAAAATAAATCAAGATGTGTCGACCAAATGGATCGATCAGACATCTCTAGTAGAAGAAATCAACAAAGCAACGCTGTTGCCATCAGAAAACAAATAACATCTCGCCAAAAAAACTGTGCATGAGTTCGGAATCATTCCGAAAGCGTGCATTTTAATTTCGATTGTCCACATCATCCCTAGTGTCTAAAAAAACACCCGATTGTCAGGAAAATCCTAACATTCCGGGTGCAGTTCTTATTTAATACAATTTCTTGCGTCTGTCTTCCTCAGTCAAAAATTCCACAAAACTCCGCATCGCAAACGGTTCTTCCTTAATCTGGCGCGTATAGGAGTCTTTCCGCTCTTCTGAAAGGATGTCGCTCTTTTTGATCCTGTTCAGCATATAGATGCGAACCGTTTTTTGGACCTGTTTATGCTGGTAGCCTGCTTCTTTGAAAAATGCCAATCCAAGCGCCGCCAGAAGGGCGAATATTCCTGCGCTGATCAAGGACTCCCTGTCTGCTGAAGCGTGAAATAGAAAAGCGACCAAATTAAAGAGAGAGAATGCTGCAAGCGGAAAAGCAAGAAAACGGTAAATGACGGTTTTCTTCATAAATGGCTGTACGGCCTT
This sequence comes from Bacillus sp. RHFS10, assembly GCF_016757475.1. NCBI lineage: Bacteria > Bacillati > Bacillota > Bacilli > Caryophanales > Bacillaceae > Bacillus > Bacillus sp. RHFS10. Next base: position 471,322 of record NZ_JAESPO010000002.1, on the reverse strand, counting down.
TTGAATTTTTTGCATTTCTGTTTTAATGAACCCCGGCATTTGTTCGACTCTGTAAAAGTTCATGTAATCCTCCCCCTTTATTTGATGTTGCAAAGCTTCACGAACGTTATCATATGTGTTATTTTAACGCAGGTGCAAGCTGGTTTTAAAGAAATCTGCCCGACTTTTCGGCGAAGAATCTGGAGCGCCGCTCTTTATTCTTTTAAAATGGGAGTGTTATAATTTGTAATGGGAATCAGATCGCTGTTAATCATGGAATACTAATGGCAATCTTCTTGATAAATATTGAATGAGCGGGGTTACAAATTGAGTATTTCTTCCATCCTTTTATCACTTTTTTTCATTTTGAATATTCTTTTGGCCATCATTGTCATTTTCAAAGAACGGCGCGATGCCAGCGCATCTTGGGCTTGGCTGCTTGTTCTTTTCTTTATTCCCGTTTTAGGCTTTATTTTATACTTATTATTCGGCCATAATCTCAGGCGCAAGCAATTGTTTCAATGGGAGGACCGAAAAAAGATCGGAATCGAAAAGCTGCTGAAGCATCAGCTTGAAGACTTAGAAACCAGGCAATTTCAGTTCAACAACCGGGCAACATTTGATAATAAAGATTTAATTTATATGCTTATTATGAATAATCATGCTGTGTTTACAGAGGATAATTCAGTTGACGTGATTACAGACGGCCGGGATAAGTTTCAGCGGCTGCTGCATGACATCTCAAAGGCTAAGGATCATATCCACTTACAATATTATATTTATAAAGGTGATGAATTAGGAAAAAAATTACGGGACGCTCTCATCCAAAAAGCGAAAGAAGGCGTTCAGGTCAGGGTGCTATATGATGAACTCGGGTCCAGAACACTGAGAAAAAAGTTTTTTAAAGAGCTCCGCGAAGCCGGCGGGCATGTGGAGGTCTTTTTCCCTTCAAAACTCAGGCCGATTAACTTGCGGCTGAATTATCGGAACCACCGAAAGCTTGTCATCGTAGACGGAGTGATCGGTTATGTCGGAGGATTTAACGTCGGAGATGAGTACCTCGGGCTTAATCCGAAATTCGGCTATTGGCGTGATACGCATATTCGGCTGCAAGGAACCGCCGTGCACGCCATCCAGACACGTTTCATCCTTGACTGGAATCAGGCTTCCCATCGCCATACGCTGACATATATTCCGAATCACTTTCCTGATCACGGCCCAAAAGGCAACGTCGGGATGCAGATTGTCACAAGCGGCCCGGATTCCGAATGGGAACAAATTAAAAACGGCTACATTAAAATGATTTCGAATGCCAAGCGTTCTATTTTAATTCAGACGCCTTATTTTATCCCTGACGCAAGCTTGCTCGATGCTTTAAGGATCGCGTGCCTGTCAGGCATTGATGTCAACATCATGATCCCGAACAAGCCTGATCATGCCTTTGTATACTGGGCGACACTTTCGTACATCGGCGATCTGTTGAAAGCCGGGGCCACTGTCTATATATATGATAACGGCTTTATCCACGCGAAAACCATCGTAGTGGATGACGAAATTGCATCAGTCGGGACAGCGAATATCGACGTTCGAAGCTTCAGGCTGAATTTTGAGGTTAATGCATTTATTTACGATATCTCCATTGCGAAAAAACTGGTTTCTACATTTAAAGAAGATTTGCTCGTATCCAGAAAATACACCTATGAAGAATACCTGCAGCGCCCCTTATGGATTCGAATGAAAGAATCCATCTCGCGGCTGTTGTCGCCGATTTTATAAGATGCGCCAAAACCCCGGCTTTTACGGCCGGGGTTTTTCCTGATAGTCACAGTAGATGATCATCGCTTCCCGCAAAAAAGCGGCAAGGCCATCTCCATATTGGTTGATCGAATCGGTAAATCGTTCGTCAGTGATATACACTTCTCCAAGCCCTCTGAAAATGTCTAGCGTGCAATCGTAATGATATTGACAAATATGGTCGCGAAATGCTCCCACAGCGGCCTGAACCTCTGCATCATCGGGACCGTGCTCCATTCGCGCCGCGATTCTCCTGTAAATCGAATCAAAGTCAGCCATGATCGTACGCCAATCGTCTGCCGAGTATGCGGATGTCTTCTTCTCTGTTTCTTCCGCGATGTCCTTTCCATAGAGCTTTCTGACTTCATCAGCGTATGTCTGCTGGTGCTCTTCAATGTCTTTTATGCTTAATCCGGCAAATAAATCCCACTTATTCATTTGTTCTCCTCCCTCAATGGACTGAATCGTCCTGTCAATCGTTTGAATCATCTCTTCCATTCTTTGTTTTTTCTTCATCAACATATCCTTTTGCGATTGAAGCGCTTCTTTCCGGTCAAAATTCGGATGATCCAGCAACTTTTTAATATCATCCAAACGAAAACCTATTTCCTTAAAAAATAAAATCTGCTGCAGTCTTTCTAGATCTGAATCACTGTATAAACGGTATCCCGCGTCAGTAACCGTTGAAGGATTAAGAAGCTGAATATCGTCATAGTGATGAAGAGTCCGAATGCTGACGTCCGCTATATCCGCCACTTGTTTGACCTGATATTTCATATTTGCCGCCTCCTCGTCTTTTATCGTAAACAATCACGCAGCGTCAGGGTCAACCCCAAAATTGTTAATTTTAATATACAAAACTTCTCACAAATAGTGTATAAAAGAAAAGTGAGTATTTTTTTTGTAAAGGGGAGCCAGTGTACATGAATCCTGAAACAATGAACAAAACCCTCGTTAGCATTTCGAAATGGGGGAAAGCAACAGGCATTTTATTTATTATTATGGGCGCTCTTACCGCGCTTTCAGGCGCGTTCTTTTTTCTAATCGGTGCCGTGCCAGGCGTACTGCAAATTATTGCTGGAATCTTTTTGATGCGGTCAGCTAAAGAAGCAGGACAAATGGCTGACCACAACAGCGGACAGTCTGAAGACTTAATGCTGGAGAATTACGCTAAGTTTGTGAAGATGCAAGGGATTTATTTAATCGTAAGCATTGCTGTATCTATTCTTGCGATTATCGCCTTCTTCGTCTTCTTAATGCTTGGGATTGCTGACGGCCTTTTCAGCGATTATGATACGTACAGCACTTATTAATCAGAAAAACCCGGAGGAAGCTCCGGGTTTCAGATTGTTGACAAAAACCTAAAACGGTTTAGTTTTAGGTTTTTGTCATCTTTTCAGCGTGGTTGAAAACCCTTGAAGTCTAGGAAAGGCGAGCATTGGAGCGGAGCGAATGTCCTAATTCGTGAGCACCAACGCACAGGCTTGACAACGAATGCAAGGGTTTGTCGACACGCTGAAACCCGGAGGAAGCTCCGGGTTTTTTATTATTATTCCGCTTCGCTTACCACTGTAAAGCGTTCATTTTTGTGTGCAGGATGTTCAAGCTCATCCACTGCAGCAATGGCATAATCCGCATAGCTGATATAGCTATCGCCTTTCGCGTTAACGATGACATTGTCTTTTCCTTTTTGATAAGAACCCGTCCGTTTTCCTGCCGGATCAAAAAATGCCGCAGGGCTGAGGAACGTCCATGAAACGGAGTCTGTCTGCTGCAAATCTTTCAGGTTCTCCCCTTGGTTTGATGCAGTCGGCACATATTCTTTCGGGAATTCCGGTGTATCCATTAAACGGGTTTTTTTCGCTTCATCAACAAACAGGCTTCCTGCTCCGCCAACGACAAGCAATCTTATGTTTTTCGCGTCCTTTAAGATGCTGATTAGTTTTCTGCCTGCCTCAACATGAAGATGTTCCTCACCAGCCGCAGCTCCAAAAGCGTTGACGACCGCATCGAAAGGCTTGATGTCTTCTGCAGTCAGTTCAAACACATCTTTCTCCAAAATCGCTATATCCTGTTCCTTCACTTTTGAAGCGTTTCGAACGATGGCAGTTACTTCATGCCCTCTTGTTTTCGCTTCTTTCAAAATCTCGTTCCCTGCTTTTCCGCTTGCACCGATAATTCCAATTTTCATTTTTCATGCCCTCCCTATTGTAACAATTTTAGTTACATGTTGGCGGTGAGAAGTCATCCCTTTTGATTAAAAGAGATGATTCATAACATCTTTTAATGACTTGCTTGCCAGTTCATTCTCCATCGCTTTTTGCACACTTTCAAAAGTTTCATCCAGTGCGTTCTGAATTTTTTTCCCTACCGGACAGTTCGGATTCGGGTTTTCATGAACCGCAAAGAGTTCATCTTGCTTTTGGACAGCCCGATATACTTCTAAAAGAGAAATATCAGCCGGATCTTTTTTGAGTCTTGCACCCGGCACCCCGGCGCGTGATGTGAGAATATCCGCTTTTTTCAGCAGGCTGATCATTCTTCGCACGACAACCGGATTGGTGTTGACGCTGCCAGCGATGATTTCTGAAGACTCTTTTTCATCCATCGAAATGAGGGATAAAATATGAATGGCAACAGCAAGACGGCTGTTAATCATGTTTTTCACCACCGTTGTAACTATAATAGTTACATTTGATTCGTTTGTCAACATCTAATATACACTAATTACGGGGTTCGTGTGCACCGTTTTTAGTCAATAGAACGGCCGGATGCACCCCGGCCGTGTCTTGTCAGAATAAGAAATATCTTTGTCCAAGCGGAACATAATCGACAGGCTGGCAAGACAGTTCCTCTCCGTCAGCAAAGACCTGATAGGTTTTTGGATCAACTTCGATCTTCGGCAAAGCTGAGTTCAATTTCATATCCAGCTTGCTCAGCTTTCTGATATTTTTGACAGGAGAAATTCTTTTTTCCAGCCCTAAACTTTCCGCCACACCCCGCTCAATGCTTGCCTGAGACATAAATGTAATGGATGTTGAACGGTTGGCTTTTCCGTATGACGCATACATTTGGCGCATAAATACCGGCTCAGGCGTCGGAATGGACGCGTTCGGATCTCCCATTTGCGCACGTGCAATCATGCCGCCCTTTAAGACAAGTTCCGGCTTAACGCCGAAAAATACCGGGTCCCACAAAACGAGATCAGCAAGCTTCCCTTTTTCCACCGAGCCGACTTCATGGCTGAGCCCGTGAGTAATTGCCGGATTAATCGTGTATTTGGCAATGTAGCGTTTTGCTCGCACATTGTCGTTTCCGTTTTCGCCAGCAAGAGCGCCGCGCTGTTTTTTCATTTTGTCGGCTACCTGCCACGTTCGGATGATCACTTCACCGACCCGCCCCATTGCTTGGGAATCCGATGATGTCATGCTGATCGCGCCGATATCATGGAGAATATCCTCTGCCGCAATGGTCGCAGCCCTGATTCTGGAATGGCTGAATGCCACATCTTCAGGCACTTTCGCATCTAAATGGTGGCAGACCATCATCATGTCAAGATGCTCCTCCATCGTATTAACAGTATAAGGAATGGTTGGCGTTGTGGATGACGGCAGAATGTTTGCGTAAGAGGCGAGTTTCATAATATCCGGAGCGTGGCCGCCGCCTGCTCCTTCAATGTGATAGGTATGAATGACCCGGTCCCCGATCGCGTCGAGCGTGTTTTCCAGGAAGCCCGCTTCGTTAATCGTATCGGTATGGATGGCGACTTGAATATCAGCCTCATCCACAACTTCCATACACGTTTTGATGGCGCTTGGCGTCGTGCCCCAGTCTTCATGAAGCTTAAGGCCGATGGCGCCTGCTTCCACCTGTTCGACCAGCGGCGCTTTATCGGATGCATTCCCTTTTCCTAAGAAGCCGACATTGATCGGAAACGCCTCGGCCGCTTCCAGCATCCTTGCCATATACCACGCGCCAGACGTACATGTTGTCGCTTTGCTTCCTGTAGCGGGTCCTGTCCCGCCTCCCAAAAGGGTCGTCACACCTGAAGAAAGCGCAACTTCCATCTGCTGAGGGCAAATAAAATGAATGTGCGTATCCACTCCTCCGGCTGTTAAGATTTTACCTTCACCGGAAATCACCTCTGTACCCGCGCCAATGACCATATGCGGATCGACTCCATCCATGATATCAGGGTTTCCGCTTTTTCCGACGCCGACAATCCGTCCGTCCTTAACACCGACATCCGCTTTAACAATGCCTGAGTAATCCAAGAGCACGACGTTGGTAATGACCAAATCCAAAGCGCCGTCTTTCCCTGTGATTCTGCCGTTTTGACCCATGCCGTCACGGATCGTTTTTCCGCCGCCAAAGACCATTTCTTCACCGTATACTGTGAAATCCTGTTCAACCTCGATCCATAAATCCGTATCGCCCAATCTGATTTTATCGCCCGTTGTCGGGCCAAACAGCTCCGCATATTGCTCCCGTGACATCTTCATCGGATTACACCCTCCATCCAGCCGGCTTGTTTTAAGTTGGCTAACGTCTTTTCTTTGCCGCGTCCATCGATATATGTATCGGCCATTCCGTTCAGTCCCCGTACTGTTTTTCGTCCGCTGAATTCAACAAGCGTGACGGTTTTCTCCTCACCTGGCTCAAAACGGACCGATGTGCCTGACGGAATGTCGATACGCATGCCGATGGTTTGTTCACGATCAAATGATAATGCACGATTGGCTTCCGCAAAATGAAAATGCGAGCCGACTTGAATGGAGCGTGATCCGGTGTTTTTCACCGTTACCTCCCGTGTCTGGCGGCCTTCGTTAATCGTAATCGTTCCCTCAGCAATTTGAAATGTTCCCGGCTTCATGACGTCACCTCCGCAGAAATCGGCTGGTGTACGGTGACAAGCTTTACTCCGTCAGGGAATGTGGCTTCCACCTGAATGCTGTCGAGCATCTCAGGCACACCCTCCATCACGTCTTTTTCCGTTAACACATGGCGGCCGGTTTCCATCAGCTCCGCCACTCTCTTTCCGTCACGTGCGCCTTCCATGATAAAGCAGGTGATATAAGCGGCGGCCTCGGGATAATTCAGCAGAACGCCGCGCTCCTTTCGCTGTTTGGCTAGTTCTCCCGCTGCAAAAATGAGCAATTTCTCTTGTTCAACCGGTGTCAGTTTCATCTGTAGTCCTCCTTCTTTTTTCATATAAAGCAGATGTGGTTACTACGAATTTACGGAACATGCAGGCGGGACATCACCTCCCTTACTTCAGCATAAAAATCATACAGTAAGATGCCTTTCAAAGCGGCGTGCCGTTTCTTCATCGGCCTTCCCATCATCAATAACCGTTCCCCTGTCGATCACATAAAGGTGGTCAGCACATGTTAACGCATTTTCCAGACTGTGCTCGACTAACATAACGGAAATGTCCTTTTTCCTGGCAATTTCCACGATAACTTGTCTGATTAGTTCGACAATTGACGGCTGGATTCCTTCCATTGGTTCATCAAGTAAAATAATTTTCGGATTTCCCATCAGCGCTCTGGCAATTGCAAGCTGCTGCTGCTGCCCTCCGCTTAAATCGCCGCCTTTGCGGTCAAGCATCTCCTTTAAAACGGGAAACCACTGAAAAATTTCTTCCTTGATCTGCCCCGTCCGCTTTTTCTTCGGAAGCGGCTCCTCCCCGAGCAGCAGGTTGTCACGAACGGTTAAGGAGGAAAAGATATCTCTTCCCTGCGGAACGTACGCAATCCCCGCTCTTGCCCGTGTTTCCGCCTTTTCGTTTTGAACAAACGTTTGATTAAAACAAATATCCCCCTGTTTAGCCGGAAGCAGGCCTATGATTGTTTTCAGCAAAGTGGATTTGCCGACTCCGTTTCGGCCTAATACAGCGACAATCTGCCCCGGACGGACGAACCATCATGCTGAGGCTGTGCAAAACCATCGATTGATCGTAACCGGACGTTACATTGCTGACGGTAATCATGACACACTTCTCCTTCCTAAATACACCGCTGCCACCTCTTCATTGCTTGTGATGTCATCCATCGACCCTTCACAAAGCACTTTGCCTTCATGCATGACCGTGACTTTTCTTGAAAACGAACGCACAAAATCCATATCGTGCTCGACAATCAGAACAGAGCACGTTTTCGCGATCTCTTCAAGCAAGGCTCCGGTTTTTTTCCGCTCCTTTCCCGTCATGCCGGCAATCGGTTCATCCAGCAGCAAAAGCTTTGGCTCCATGGCGAGCTGCATGCCGATTTCAAGCCATTGCTTCTGTCCGTGTGACAGGCTTCCGGCTGTTAGATCCCGTTTGTCATCTAACCCTATCAGCCTCAGGATGTCTATCATCTTGTCACTTTGCTCTTTTGTCATACGCGCTGTCAGCAATGAAAGAATCGTTTTTTTCTGTTTCATGGCAAGTTCGAGGTTTTCAAACACTGTCAGCCGCGTAAAGACACTCGGGGCCTGAAACTTTCTGGCGACCCCCAGTTTCGCGATCTGATATTCCCGAGTCTTTGTCAATTCATCCGCTTCCTGAAAAAGAACTTCACCCGAATGCGGCTTTGTTTTTCCGCAAATGATGTCCAGCAAAGTCGTTTTTCCGGCGCCGTTCGGCCCAATCAGAAAATGGATATCACGTTCCTGCACACTGATATCAGCGCCCCGCAAAGCCCAAAACCCGTCAAACTTAACCTTCACGTCACGGCAGGTAAGTATCGGTTTCATAAGCAGCCGCTCCTTTCTTTTTTGAGGAGGAAAGCTGGTTTATAAGCTTCTCGAACAGCCCGACAATCCCTTTTGGCATATAGAGCACGACGATGATAAACAGTGCGCCGAGGAAGTACAGCCAAATGTCAGGATAATATTCGCTTAAATAGCTTTTCATTCCGTTCGTTAGAAGTGCGCCAAGCACCGCCCCGAAAATGGAGTGCCTGCCGCCGATCGCCACCCACAGCACCATTTCCACCGAAGGAATGATGCCCATCATTTCCGGCGAGATCATCCCGTCCTGAAGCACAAACAGCATCCCGGCAATCCCGGCCATCGCAGCGGATACACAATAAATAAACACTTTAAAAACGGTGGAATGATACCCGAAAAAACGGACTCTGTTTTCTCCGTCGCGCACCGCCTGCAATAGCCGCCCAAAACGGCTTCTCGTCAGAAACAAAGCGAGCACGACAGAAGCACCGAGGAAAAAGAGTGCCGTAAAATACAAAATCCGCTTCATTGCGGGATCGGCCAGAGAATACTGGAAAATGGAATAGAAATTCGTGAGGCCATTCGTGCCGCCTGTGATTCCCTGGCTGCCGATGAACAATGTGACAACCACCACAACAACAGCCTGAGAGATCAACGAAAAATAAACGCCCTTTATGTTGTTGCGGAAGGTAAAGTAACCGAGTAAAAAGGCCAGAAAGACAGGCACAGTGACTGCCGCGGCAATCGCAGCTAAAGGGTTCCTGAACATTGCCCAGATCCACGGCAGTTCAGTGACCCCTGTCCACTCCATAAAGTCAGGAATGCCTGACGGCGAGGCTTCTATTTTTAAATACATAGCCATGCAGTAAGCACCCAATCCGAAAAAGACGCCATGTCCCAAACTCAAAATGCCTGTATATCCCCAAATCAGGCAAATGCCGACCGCTACAATCGCAAAGCACAAAAACTTTGCCAACAGCCCTAATCGAAACTCCTGCAGCAAGAACGGAGCGGCGATAAGAAGAGCAAACATCACCAGATACGGACTGAATTGTGAAAACCGCTTCATCCGGTTCCCTCCTAATCAAGTAATCTCGTTCTGACACTCGCAAGACCTGAAGGCCGCCATTGCAGAAAGAGAATAATAAATGCAAACACGACAACCTTGGCAATCGTAGCACTTGTGGAATACTCAACGAATGTGCTCAGCAAACCGACGGCCACCGCGCCTATAATGGTGCCTTTCAATTTTCCGATTCCTCCTAAAATAACGATCATGAAAGCATCGACTAGGTAAGATGAACCGAGAGTAGGCCCAATTGAGCCAAGCAATGTGAGTGAACTCCCCGCGATACCGGCCAGCCCGCTTCCGAGCGCGAAAGCCAACGTATCGGTTTTTCTCACAGATACGCCGAGACACGATGCCATGCTCCGGTTCAGCGTGACAGCCTGCATCCGCCGCCCCGCAGAGGTTTTAAATAAATAGAAACCGAGCAGCGCCAGCGTAAAAAAAACGAGCGCCAAAATAAACAGCCTTTTATACGGAAAGGTGACGGAAAACAGCGTCACCCCACCCGTCAGCCACTCAGGAGACTTGACGGCCACATTCGGCGCGCCAAAAATCGATCTGGCCGCCTGCTGCAGAATCAAGCTCACTCCCCACGTCGCCAAAAGGCTGTCGAGCGGACGGTCATATAATCGCCTGACGATCACTTTTTCAATGACAATCCCAATAAGCGCCGCAACCGCAAACGCCATGATGATTGCGATTAAAAAATAGTAAGAAAACAGGGAAGCCGGCAAATAGCTGATAAATAGCTGCTGAACGACATATGTCGTGTAGGCTCCTGCCATAATCAGCTCACCGTGCGCCATATTAATAATGTTCATCAAACCGAATGTAACGGCCAACCCAATCGCAATGAGAATCAAAATAGAACCGAGACTGATCCCGTTAAATAATTGAGTCATGACGACAGACATGTTCCGCTTCCTCTCCCGCAAACGGCTTTGATTTATTTAGATAACCCCTTTGCCCAATCGTACGATTTTAAATACGGATCAGGTTTTACCGGGTCACCTGAGTTCCATACTTCTTTAAACTGTCCATCCCCCGTGATTTGCCCGATTCTGACCGTTTTGTACAGATGCTGTGTATCTCCGTCGATTTTCACTGTGCCGCCCGGGGCTTTGAATGCAATCCCGTCAGCCGCTTTCTTCACCTTATCGACATCAAAGGACTTCGCTTTTTCAACAGCTGCTGCCCAGAGATAGACCGCATTATAGCCAGCTTCAATCGGGTCGCTCGTCACCCTGTTATCGCCGTTCATCTTTTTATAGTTCTTCACGAATGTTTGATTTTCGCTCGTATTGGTTGTCTGAAAGTAATTCCACACCGCATAATGTCCTTTTAGCACATCAGGGCCGATCCCCCGAATTTCTTCCTCAGCGACACTTGCCGACATCACAGGCATATCGTCAGCCGAGATGCCCGCATCTTTCAGCTGTTTGAAAAACGCCACGTTGCTGTCGCCGTTTAATGTATTAAAAATGACATCAGGCTGTTTTTCTTTGATTTTGCTGACGAGCGTACTGTAGTTCGTGTGGCCGAGCGGCGTATACTCTTCACCGGCAATTTCTCCTCCGGCCGCTTTCACCTGCGCTTTAATGATTTTATTGGCTGTTCTCGGGAATACGTAATCTGATCCGATCAGAAAGAACTTCTTACCTTTATTCTTCAGCAGCCAATCAACAGCCGGAACAATTTGCTGATTCGTCGTTGCTCCGGTATAAAAAATATGAGGTGATGACTCCATTCCCTCGTACTGCACCGGATAGAACAGCAGCCCGTTGTTTTGCTCCACAACCGGAAGCATGGCTTTGCGGCTCGCTGATGTCCATCCGCCAAAAATAGCAGCGGCTTTATCCTGCTGAAGCAGTTTTCTCATTTTTTCCGCATAAACAGGCCAGTCTGAAGCGCCGTCTTCCACGACGGGTTCAAGCTTTTTGCCGAGAACTCCGCCTTTTTGGTTGATTTCTTGAATCGCCATTAACTCCGCATCATGTACGGACACTTCGCTGATCGCCATAGTTCCGCTTAACGAGTGAAGAATCCCAACCTTCACTGAATCACCGCTTGTGTCGATATCAACTGTTTTTTTCGCATCCCCGCTGGCTTCCGACACTTTCTTCGGCGCAGCGCATCCCGTCATCAGAACCATGAGCAGAAACAACAGAAAAACAACCTGTATTCCAACCCCTTTGTTTTTCATTCAAAACCTCCCTTTTGTGATTCCACTAGCTTATGTAACAAAAGTTAACATCTTATGTCATCATTATATAGAAGAGAGCCAATATTTCATATAATATTTTAAAAATTTAGATACTTTAACCAAATCGACTGCTTTTTTTGTTACATTTATTAACACATCCAAACAAGCGCACAAAAAAAGGCAAGAAACATATCGTTTCCCGCCTCTTCCGTACGATTAATCTTTATTGAATTTATCCTTCGCTTCCCCGATATCCTTTTGGATCTCGCCTTTTGCCTTATCTTTTTTGCCTTCAGCCTGCATATCCGCTTTATCGGTCATATCTCCGACTTTATCCTTCGCTTCTCCTTTGGCTTTATTGAAGCCGCCTTTCATTTTATCTTTTACACTATCGTTACCCATGTTGATTCTCTCCCTTCATATCTGTGTACTTGTTACCTTCCCGATCTAAGAGGCGGTAAACATTTGAATGTTAATTATCGATCTCATAGCGCTCTCCGTAGCGAAGCACCTTATAAATCGCCAGCCCGTCTGATGTCTTTTTCTCAGAATATCGAACCGGCAGCAGGGCGAAGAACACATAATACGTAGAAAAATAGACAAACTGATAGAAAAACAAATTCGGTTTTAATACACTGTGTATAATCAGCAAATTGACCGCGAAAATCGTTATCAGGTTAAACAGGCTGCCCCCGGCATACACGAGTGCATGTGAGAACCGATTGTCGGTTTTCAGCTCACCAAACCTGCAAAAAGAATCGATGAAATAAATCGCTCTGATCCGTATCGGCCCAATCTTAAACAGCGTTTTGCCCATCCCAATATCCAATGATCCTTTTCCGCCAAAAATTAAAGCCATAAAGCTGTGCCCTGAAACATGTATGATCTGTACAAGCGGCAGAACAATGAGGAAAGACCATAAAAACTTCACAATATCATTGAAACCAAACATCGAATTCCCCCCTCACGCTTGTCAATGACTCAGGCACCTTCTGAACCCGGCCATGTTAAGTTGTTCAAAAGCATATGTAGCGATTTTTCCTGTTTCGTCCGGAAATAAACGTTGCGATACTCTCCTTTTTTTGTATATAAAAAAACCATCTGGCAGCAGATGGTTTCGTCTTACACTTGATATAAACAGTCGTTCCTTTGGATCATCTCTCTCATGCTGACCGCTTTTTCATAAAAATACACCGCTTCTTTGTATTGTTCACGATGACTGCAATAGGCGGCAGCATCCAAAGCGAATTCTTCAATATATACATACAGGGATTTTTCTTCCATATAGTCAAATACTTCTTGAATCATATCTACATTGACACATTCCACATATAAAGCCTGCAGAAATTTATATTTTGCCAGACTGAAGAAATCGTTTCGTTTTTGAGCGATGGCAATCCCTTTTTCATAGTACCGCGTCGCGGCTTGGGCATCTTCTTTTTTGAAAAGAACGCGAGTCAGGCTGAAGAGCGCTTTCGGAAGCTGTTCCAGCTGATGCTCCTCAAAGACAGGCAGCGCTTTTTCAAAGTATGCCGCAGCTTGATCCAGCTCGCCTTTATCGTCATAGCAATTCCCCATATTGTAGAGGGCAGATCCGATCAAACGGGGCTGTCCTTCCAATAAAGCCAGGCGATACGCGTCATCCAAATGCTCAAGCGCCTTTTCATAATTTCTGTAGTCAATGTAGTTTCCTGATATCACGAAATGGCATTGAATTCTTCTGACTCTGTAAAAATCGTGATCCTTGTATGTCTCAAGCGCCTGTATGGCATGGTTCATGGAAAAGTGTGTCTGCTTCATGACATAAAAAACTTCAGCCACTTTAAAATGATATTCCGCTCTTTCAATTTCATCTTCCACAAACGCAAGCATCTTTTCAGCTTTCCGATAAAAGGATATGGCTGAAATATAATTGTTCTGTTCAAATTCGTACATTCCTCTGAACAAGTGAAAATAATACTCAGATAACCCGGAGATGCTGTTCTGATTGCTTTCCAGCGTTTTGATCAATTCACGATATTGAAGCTGAGATTCCTCGTGCAGGTCAGGTTTTACATAATCCAGCATAATTTGGTGACGGTAACTGATCAGCTGGTAATACAGCAGAAGCAGCTGATCCTCTTCCATATGTTCGATGTTCTGATCAATCTCTTTCTTCAGCTTAACGGCATCAGCCACTTGAAATGCTAAAATGTGCTTATACCACTTATTGATTTTCACTCCTACTTGAGATGACGGGATCTCGTACGCGGCCATGCCCCTCCAACCCTTTCTATTTTCTAATTGGTTATATTTTATCATAATGTATGGCATTGGAATTAAAAATTCTTACAATGATTCCTTCTTTATGCCTATCCTTATATATTTCGGTGTTTGTAACTATTTTTTGCCCTTGGACTCTTATAAAAAAAGCTTACCGGACAGTGCCGATAAGCTTTTTACATGAAATTTAGCCGCCAATATAAGACATTTCCACTTTCTTTTTGCCTAATGCTTTTGATAGAGTACGATCGACCGAATACTGATCGATCCGATTTTTCCATACTGTGCCGATCATCTCCGCCAGTTCGTCATCACTTAACTCCTGCCGTACCGGCGCTCTGAGGTCAAACCCGCCTGCAGCGAATAAGCAGGTAAACAGCTCCCCTCTCGCAGAAAGACGGGCCCTGTTGCATGATCCGCAGAACGCATCAGATACAGATGATATGACGCCGATTTCCCCTGATCCGTCCAAGTAGCGGAATCTGGAAGCCACTTCGCCTATATAATTAGGCGCTATCGGTTCTACCGGCATGTGTTCATTGATCAAATCAATGATTTCCGCCTTTGTCATGACGTCCTTCTTTTCCCATTGGTTGGTGTTCCCAACATCCATAAATTCGATGAATCTCAGGATATGCCCTTTTTCTTTAAAATAACGCGCCATAGGCATTATATCTTTTTCATTGACGCCCTTTTGGACGACCATGTTGATTTTAACACCGAGCCCCGCTTGCTTCGCCGCTTCAATGCCTTCAAGCACCTTGCTGACAGAAACCCCGCGCCCGTTTATCTTTTTAAACCGTTCGTCCTCTAAGGAATCAAGGCTGATCGTGACCCTTTTCAGCCCGGCTTCCTTGAGCCTCTCCGCATAAACAGGCAGCAGTGATCCATTTGTCGTCATCGCAATATCACGGACACCCGGAATACGGGCCAGTTTTTTGATTAATTCGGGCATATCCTTTCTCATGAGAGGCTCTCCGCCGGTTAAGCGGATTTTTTCAACGCCGAACCTTGTGACAAACAGCGTCGCAAGCCGTTCCAGCTCCTCAAATGAAAGCAGTTCCTCTTTCTTTAAAAAAGGATAATCCGGGCCGAATAATTCGGCGGGCATACAGTACGTGCATCGGAAGTTGCAGCGGTCTGTAACAGAAATGCGAAGGTCTCTCAGCGGCCTGTTCCTTTTATCCAACATCTGACGCGATTCTGTATTCATAGCTACAGCCCCTTCCTATCCCCCGATTCTCTCAGGGTGTGTATATACATTAAATGATCCGTTTCTGACGAATCCGATCGCTGTGATATTTAATTCTTCCGCCATTTGAATCGCAAGCTCCGTCGGGGCCGATTTGGAAATCACAATCGACACGCCGATTTTTGCCGCTTTTAACAGGACTTCTGATGAGATTCTGCCGCTAAACACAATCAGTTTGTCGCGGACAGATATCCCGTTCAGCAGGCAGTGTCCGTATAATTTATCAAGCGCGTTGTGCCGGCCGATATCTGCGCGCATCAGGAGCAGCTTCTCTGTGTCGCAAAGCGCCGCATTGTGGACGCCTCCCGTATCCTGAAACGTTTCGCTCCCTTTCTGTAAATCTTTCATAAGCGCCAGACATGCTTCAGGCGATATTTTCATTTGGCTGACAGCCGTTTTTGCGGTTTTGACATCCTGCTGAAAATAAAAATGGCGGCCCTTTCCGCAGCATGAGCCGATCACCCGTTTTGTATAATCCTTTTGATCCAATGCCTCAGGATGAATGAGATCGACATAAACAAAACCGAGACTTTCATCTATTGTAAACCTTTTAATCTCTTTTTGAAATCGTATAACACCCTCTGATGCGAGAAATCCGATGACAAGCTCTTTGATATGCTCCGGCGTACAAACGAGTGTCACAAATTCACTCCCGTTCAGTATCACTGTCAAAGGATATTCCGTCACTATCCGGTCTTCAATTTTGCTTATTTCCCCTTGTTCATAGCGCCATACATCCCTGACCGCAGTTAGTTTATCATTCAATTTCTCTTCCCCTCCGCAATGTTCCTGCCTTTATATTTTTTCATAATCCCCGGATTTTGTCGAATTCTGAGACATAAAAAGAGCCCTCTGTATAAAGGGCTTTCACAGGATGTGATGACGGCGGTGTTAGGCAGGACGCCTAAGGATTTAGCCGCCGTTCGTTTCATAACACGTGAGCACCAAGGTGCATTGACAATAATGCGGGGTTTGTCGACACGCTGAGAGCCCTCTATATAAAGGGCTCTATGTTTGATTATGCTGATTCTTTTTCACGATCACAAACAGCACAACAGCTGCGATCAAGGTGAGAATGCTGACAAAAAAGAAGGCTGCCAGTTTTAGAAAAACACCGAGCAAGACAAACGCCACGGCGGCTATAAGAAAAATCATTCCTAATAATCTCATATGTTCAACCCCTTTTAAGGGTATCTTTCCCGCACAGATCGTTTTTAAACCAATAGAAAAAGGCGCCTGGGGGAGCGCCTTCATACAAGCGATTACTCAGTAAATTTTTGTGCTTCTTTTTCCCAAGTCTGTTCGAACTCATCCGCGCTGTTCGCTGAAATATATTCTCCGCCGCCAGCAACAGCCGCCTGTTTCATCTCTTCGTTTCCTTTCACATCAAAGTTAAATCCGATAATGTTTACAATCGTATCCACATTCGCTTCACGAAGCTTTTCAATTTCAGCCGCTGGATCTCCGCCGCACGTTTCTTCACCGTCAGTGATTAAATACACCACGTTTTTTCCGTCTGCGTCGAATGCTTCAAGTTCTTTTCTTGTATCTGAAAGTGCTTTGGCAATCGGTGTCCAGCCAGTCGGCTTGATCTCGCTCAATGAATTGTCAAACAGTGATCCTTCATATGGATGAAGGCCGTAAATGGTTTCCGTCGTGCTGCATGAAAGAGCTTTTCCGGACAGTTTATTGTTTCCAGCATGTCCGAAAACGCGAAGCATGAGATTTGTATCCTTCGGAAGCAGCTCGGCAAAAGACTTGACGGAATTTTTGGCAATATCTATTTTGCGCTCTCCTCCTGTTTTTTGAACCATGCTTCCGCTTCCGTCAAACAAAACAGCCACATTTGTGTCCGCCTGTTTCTCAGCGGCAAAAGACGGGGAGGCAAAGGAGACAGTCAGCAATCCAATGATACCGGCAGCCAGCAATTTTTTCACGTTTAATCTTCCTTTCTCTATCATATTTTCCAACTTTATGTTGGATTATCCTTTATGCTAGAATATGAAATTGCAAAAAGATATAGGGCAAGCTGCCTTTTGTACCGCTTTCACTTTCTGTACAAAATCGCTTGATATGCCGGTGATTTTTAGCTATTTTCGCCCATAAAGTATATACAGACTGTAACACCATTCATTCTTTTTTCTCCTTGGTCAAGACAGAGAAACGAAAATCTGCTACTATGCTACAGGCTGACAGCGAATCACTTTTGAACATTTTGTTACATACAAAAAAGAGGCTGACCATTATCAGCCTCTCTTTTTTTCTTATTCAGATAACATCAATGATTGCTGAGTGAAGATTTTCTCAACATCTTTTTGAGTATACGCAGGGAAGTATTCACCGCCGCCTACTTTCGCAATCGCGTTCAGCTGGCCTTTGTATCCCTCTTTATAATCAAAACCGATCACATTCACAGTGATATTGTCTTTGTGCAGTTCTTTTGCTGTTTTAATCGGATTTCCTCCGCACGTTTCCTCACCGTCTGTCAGCAGATACACTACTTTTTCTCCTTTAGTATCAAGCTGATCAAAAGAAGATTTCGCCTCGTTCAGCGCTTTGGCAATTGGCGTCCAGCCAGTCGGCCCGATTGCATTAAGAGAATTGAGGAAGCTTTGTTCGTTAAAGCTTTGGAAGCCGTATACGTTGCGGATAGATTCACATGACTGAACCTTTCCGGAGTTTTTATTGTTTCCTTCTGAACCAAACACGCTCATTTTCACCTGAGTGCCTTCCGGCAGTGAGCTTGCAAACTTTGAAATTTCTTTTTTAGCTGAATTAAATTTAGATACACTGTCTATTCTTTTCGCCATACTTCCGCTGGCATCAAGCAAAACTGCCACGTTTGCCGGATCTTCAGCCTCCGCTTCTTTCTTTTCAGCTGCAAAAGCAGGTGAGGTTAATCCAAATAACAAGCCTGTCATCATGATCAGTGAAAATCTTTTCTTCATGCTCGTACCCCTTTACAAGTTTGTTTCTGCGTGCAGATGTTCAACGCTGAACATCATTAATCGTAATCGACAAAAACAGAGAAATAAATAGGGCGGGCTTCCCCATTGCTGTTATTTACTTTTGCATAGAAACCTTTGTTTTTATTAGTGATTTCCGCCTAACACTATTAAGAAAAAAGAAGATTGTCGGCCTTTCGGCTTTCGTTATATGAGTCTGTCGAAGTCTGTCGATATATGTGGATTACTTTACCACAATCTCAAAGTGAGCAATCAGGAAAAAGGAACTGATTCCCTTGTCGCCCTAAAGGCTGTCAGGAGCTTCTCTAAAACATTTCAACCGCTCTTAGATAAAAGACATTTAAGAACAGAAAAAGACGCTCAATGAGCGTCTTTTTCTACTTCTTCGCCATATATTTATTCAAAAACGAATCTGCTTCAGAAATTTGTGTACCTTGGTAATAGTACTTCACAATGTCATCAACCGTTTTTCCTTCTTTCGCCATAAAATTCGCGCCATATTGGCTCATCCCGACACCGTGGCCAAATCCTCTCGTCGTGACTGTAATCGAGTCTCCGCTTCGCTTCCATTCAAAATCGGCTGAATTGAGGCCCAGTTTTTCGCGTATGTCTCTTCCTTTCAGCGTCTTGCCGTTAATAACGGCCGTTGCGACCTGGCGGCCCGGTGTTTCTCCGGTAATCTGTCCGACTGTGCCAGACCCATCCAGCTTGACGCCAAGCTTTTGTTCAAATTCTGAGGCTGTAAAGGTTTTCGTTGCCTTATATTTCGGAGACTTTTTATCCCAAGCGCTTTTGACGCTTTTTAAATATGGTATGGCACTTGTCCAATAGGCTTCAGCATTTTCTGTGTAGCCGTTGCTTGTGGAGAAAAAGGAGGCTTCAATCGGCTGGTTGTTGTACGTTAGGATTTTGCCTTGCGTGCTGGCAACCGCATCTGTGATTTTCTTCAAATCCCGCTCGTAGCTCGCGCCCCACTGTTTTTTCAGCTCCGCTTTGCTTTTATACACCTGAAACATCTGTGTATCATCCACCAGTGAGCCTTTAGGAGCCTCTACCGCTGAATTTGAGACCATCAGTCTGACAATAAACGTTCTGGCGGCGAGAGCCTGAGCTTTCAGCGCTTCAGATTCAAAGGTTGCCGGCATTTCGGAGGCGACGACTCCAATCACATACTCTTCAAGCGGAATGTTTTCTACGGATTGATTTGCGGTTCGATAGACGGGAATAGAAACAGGCGATGCTTTCAACGTTTCCGCTCCTTTTGATGCCGATTTCGTGCTGACTGCTGTCTTTCCTGATTCTACACTGGCCCCCGCCTCTTTGTTATGCTGGAATGGTATGACCAAGAGTGTGGGAACCAAGAGAATCAATGCACATAGTACAGATAGTGTGATTACGAATTGTTTCATATTCAGCTGCCTCCTGCTCGGAATTCGACTCTAGTCTAGTCTATGGGCAGGGACAAGCTAATATGACCCTCGTTTTGGACAGAAACTTTATTTGTCATTTACGTATTCTTTTTTGCTATTTTGCGCATAATGATGATAATACACGAAAATAAAAAACCAGTATGCCAAAGTGACATACTGGTTTTTAGGTAAGTTTATGCGTTTAAGTCAGAAACGACTTCTTTGTTCTCTTGCTCAGAAGCAGACTCATCATTTACACGTTCGATGTCTGCGCCAATACCTTCAAGCTTCTTATGGAAATCAACGTAACCGCGGTCTAAGTGCTTCAATTCAGTAACACGCGTATGACCTTCAGCCACTAACCCCGCAAGAATCAGCGCTGCACCTGCACGCAAGTCAGTCGCTGCAACTTCAGCTCCCTGAAGCTGTACAGGACCGTTAATGATGACAGAACGTCCTTCAATCTTGATATCACCATTCATACGGCGGAATTCTTCCGCATGCATAAAACGGTTTTCAAAAACAGTTTCTGTAATCATGCTTGTGCCGCTTGCACGAAGCAGAAGCGCCATCATTTGTGACTGCATATCAGTCGGGAAGCCCGGATGAGGCATCGTTTTAATGTCAATCGGTTTGAGTTCTTTCGGGCCGATGACACGCAGGCCTTCACCTTCATCCTTAATCGTTACACCCATCTCTTCCATTTTTGCAATTAAAGAGGTGAGGTGTTCAGGAACCGCTCCTTTAACTAATACGTTTCCTTCAGTGATTGCAGCAGCAACCATAAATGTGCCCGCTTCAATGCGGTCAGGAATAATATGGTGTTTTACGCCGTAAAGCTTTTCGACACCTTCAATTTTGATGGTGCCGGTGCCAGCTCCGCGGATTTTTCCGCCCATGCCGTTGATATAGTTTGCTAAATCAACGATTTCGGGTTCTTTCGCCACGTTCTCTAGCGTTGTTGTTCCATCAGCCAGAGCGGCTGCCATAATCAGATTCTCTGTAGCTCCTACACTTGGGAAGTCCAGATAGATTTTTGCGCCTTGCAGACGGCCGTTTACTTCAGCTTCGATGAAGCCGTTGCCGACTTTGATTTCTGCGCCCATTGCTTCAAAACCTTTTAAATGCTGATCGATCGGTCTGGAACCAATTGCGCATCCGCCCGGAAGCGCAACTCTTGCATGACCTGTACGCGCAAGAAGCGGCCCCATAACAAGCACGGACGCACGCATTTTACGAACATATTCAAAAGGTGCTTCAGTTTGCAAAGCGTATGAAGCATTTACAGTCACTTCATTATTTTCAAAATGCACATCTGCTCCTAAATGACGCAACACTTCGTTAATTGTATATACATCGGAGAGCGTAGGTACATCACAAATTACGCTTTTTTCTTCACTTGCTAATAAAGATGCAGCGATAACAGGTAAAACGGCATTTTTAGCGCCTTCAACTTTGACTGTGCCGTTTAACTTTTGACCGCCGCGGACGATGATTTTTTCCAAGGTATTCCCCTCCGCGTCCCTAAATTCTCTATATTAATATTCAGTCGTAACGATTGGTGTGCCAACCGTAACGGTATGTTTTCCGCCCATTCCTGCACTTCTAAGTGCAATTTGCAAATTCATTTTATGTTTTGAGGTCATGATGGACTCTTTCCACTCATCTGTAAACGCAGAAATAGAAACGAAATTTGGCTCAACTACATGTTCTACAGTTCTTGCTTGAAATTCATTTAATAACTGATTTGCTTTTTTTTGCAAAACAATACTCATATTATCATCTAAATGACCATTTAGACAAGTAAAAATAACTACTTTTTCTTGGAATATCCCGAGTGACTCACGTTCAAACTGTTCATATGTATCATTCCAGCTATTCGGTGTCTCAAGACTCATTTGCTCATATAATAAATACGAAGTTGGGTTGTGTTTTTTGAGGGTTGTGACAAGCTGCAGCCTAAAAGAAGTGCGATTTTTTTTGTCAGTATATGTGCCCATTGCCTTTACGACCTTATCTTCCTGTGCAAGTACCCAATCATATTGACGATATTTTGTTTTTAAACGTTGCACTTTTTGATAAAATTCTTTTTCGGTCAGCGACATGTTTTGTTTGGCATGCAATGTCCATTTATCTATTAACACATCTTGGCGTTTCATCCCCTCAGCGATTTGCGCTAACGGCGTTAACTCACTCGCATGAATGGTATGAAAAAAAGCTATGACGAAGCTTAACATCACGGAAATGATAATGGCGCGGCTTACTTGTTTTTTGTACATATTCATCTCTCCCCCTTATCCCCAGTTTTACCGGAGGCGAGAGGCGCCATACGTAAAAATCTTCGTCAAAACTCGAGCTATTCGCTTATACCCCTTCCCCAACCATTCCCGTGATTATGATGTTCAAAACCTATTAAAATAGATAGGGAAGCTGCTGTGAATAATTGAGGTAATCTAAAAAGAAATTTGCAACGGCCGTTCCAATAGCGATTGTCAGCAAAATCATCAGGAGTCTAGCTTGCACAACTTTGCCTTTTTTGATTAACGGATCGATATTGACGGCTTGCAGTGCCCACCAAGTCACCGCTATAAAAATCAAGTGAACGACAATGCCGATTGCAGCCTGCTGTCCCAATACACTCATCTATTCCACTCCTTTCATCCTTTATCCGCGTTTTTACCCTTTCTTATTATATAAGAAGCACAGATAAAGATGATACCTTTTATACAGAACGGAATAATCAGCCAAATCTAGGGTTAATCCCCGCTTAAAGTACGATTCTCTTACATGGTATACTTTGTTGGAAAGGAGCTGGCAAACGTGAATCATTCTTTTTTTCAGCCTGAAAAGCAATACGGTGAGGATTTGCCAATTTTTGAACAGGAATGGGAAGCAATTGCATTCTATTATGATTATAGACAGTCACAGATTGAAGAACTGAATGAATTGTGTCAGTTTTATAACATTTCTCTTACCTATACGAGAGAAAGCCTTGAAGAGCTTGAAAACCTTTATTTTCAAAGTATACAAGAGCTTTTGCTTGCTGATTGGAATCTTCCTATTGAAGAATTCGAGAAAATGATCAGTGTGTATCTTATAGATTGCGTGATTGCCCATCATGAAGATGCGGAATGGATCGTAAAGCCTTACCCATACACAGACGGCGCTTATACAATGGGTTTCAGAAGACATCGTAAATCATGGCATACCGTGAATTGCTGTGATCGTTTATACTTGCGGCAAAAAGAGAGTCAGCCGCTGCTTTCGCTGTTTGATTCTCTTATGCGGTCATAAAAAAATCCTTCTCATAAAGAGAAGGATTTTTTCTATTTCCCTGCTACATCCAATCTGTTCAAAGCCCGCTGTAACGCAAACTCAGCCCGACGAATGTCAGTATCACCTGATTGAGAATTCAAACGCTCCTGCGCCCGCTGGCGTGCAGCTTCAGCGCGCTCTTTATCGATGCCTTCCGCTGTCTCCGCAGTTTGGGCAAGGATGGTCACATGATCAGGACGGACTTCTACAAACCCGCCGCTGACAGCAACCAATTCAGTCTGTCCGTCTTTTTTCAGACGGACAGCGCCAATTTTAAGAGGAGCCACGGTTGGAATATGACCTGGCAAAATACCGAGATCGCCGCTTTCGGCTCTCACACTCACCATTTCAATATCCGCATCGTATACTGGGCCGTCGGGAGTAACGATATTGACTTTAACGGTCTTCATGCTTTTACCCTCCTAGGACCAGATTAAACTTCTACACCCATTTCTTTTGCTTTCTCAACAACTTCTTCGATACGGCCTACAAGACGGAACGCATCTTCAGGAAGATGGTCGTATTTGCCGGCTAAGATTTCTTTGAAACCTTGAACCGTTTCTTTTACAGGCACGTAAGAACCTTTTTGTCCAGTGAACTGTTCAGCCACGTGGAAGTTTTGAGAAAGGAAGAACTGAATGCGGCGTGCGCGTTGAACGACAAGCTTGTCTTCATCACTCAATTCATCCATACCGAGAATCGCAATGATATCTTGAAGCTCTTTGTAACGCTGAAGCGTTGATTGCACTTCACGGGCAACTGCATAATGCTCTTCTCCGACAATTTCAGGAGCAAGGGCGCGTGATGTAGAAGCCAACGGATCAACCGCGGGGTAAATACCCATTTCTGTTAACTTACGCTCAAGGTTTGTTGTCGCATCCAAGTGAGCGAACGTTGTTGCCGGCGCCGGGTCAGTGTAATCATCGGCAGGCACGTAGATCGCCTGGATAGATGTAACTGATCCAACGTTTGTAGACGTGATACGCTCTTGAAGCTGACCCATTTCAGTCGCAAGCGTCGGCTGATAACCAACCGCTGAAGGCATACGGCCAAGAAGGGCTGAAACCTCGGAACCCGCTTGTGTGAAACGGAAAATGTTATCGATGAAGAACAGTACGTCCTGTCCTTGTTCATCACGGAAGTGCTCAGCCATTGTAAGGCCTGTCAAAGCAACACGCATACGGGCGCCCGGCGGCTCGTTCATTTGGCCGAATACCATGGCTGTTTTGTTGATTACGCCAGAGTCGCTCATTTCGTAGAACAGGTCGTTCCCTTCACGAGTACGCTCCCCTACACCGGCGAATACAGAGATACCGCCGTGCTCTTGCGCGATGTTGTTGATTAATTCCTGGATTAATACGGTTTTACCTACACCGGCACCGCCGAACAAACCGATCTTACCGCCCTTGATGTATGGAGCAAGCAAGTCAACAACTTTAATACCTGTTTCAAGAATTTCAACTTCTGTTGAAAGCTGATCAAACGAAGGCGCCTGTCTGTGAATCGGATCCTTTTTCGCATCCGCGGAAAGCGGCTCATTCAAATCAATATTTTCTCCGAGTACGTTAAATACACGGCCGAGTGTTACATCACCAACTGGTACTGAGATTGGCGCTCCTGTATCAATAGCTTCCATTCCGCGCTGAACACCGTCCGTAGATGCCATTGCGATTGTACGGACTGTATCATCGCCTAAATGAAGAGCGACCTCAAGCGTTAAATCAATACCTACTTCGTTTTCACTTGCTGGCTGTGAAACTTTAATCGCATTATAAATTTCAGGCAAGTGACCGTCTTCAAAACGCACGTCGACGACCGGCCCTAATACCTGGCTAACGCGTCCTTTCTTCATCGCTATCCCTCCTGACAAAATCTTTCTATTCTAAAGCGGCTGCTCCGCCGACAATTTCCGTAATTTCTTGTGTGATGGCTGCTTGGCGAGCGCGGTTGTAAGAAAGCGAAAGTGAATCGATAAGTTCCTTCGCGTTGTCTGTCGCGTTTTTCATCGCCGTCATTCTTGCAGCGTGCTCACTTGCTTTACTGTCAAGAAGCGCACCGAAAATTAAGCTTTCCGCGTATTGAGGAAGCAAAACCTCCAGAACCTCCTCTTCAGACGGTTCAAATTCATAAGACGCCGTTCTTTTACCGCCGCCGCTGCCCAAATCAGATAACGGCAGAAGTTTTTTCTCCGTTACTTCTTGAGAAATGGCGCTGACAAAATGGTTATAAACAAGGTGCAATTCATCATACGCACCATCTGTAAACATTTGGATCGTTTGTCGGGCAAGATCCTTAATTTGTGTAAACGTTACTTCATCTCCAAGCCCTGTTAACTCGGAAATGATCGGAATCTCACGTTTCTTAAAGAAATCACGGCCCACTCTTCCGATGACGATCACCGCGTACTCATCCTTAGACTGATGACGTTCTTGCATGGCCTGATAAGCACTTCGTAAAACCGAACTGTTAAAAGCGCCGGCAAGGCCGCGGTCAGACGTAATGACTAGGTATGCTGTCTTTTTCACTTCTCTGCTGAGAAGCATCGGATGCTTCACGTTGCCGGAAACTCTTCCGACGTTTGACACAACCTCTTGGATCTTATCCATATATGGCACAAATGATTTTGCATTGTTTTCAGCACGATTCAGCTTAGCCGCAGATACCATCTGCATGGCTTTTGTAATCTGGCTCGTTTTTTTCGTTGACGTGATCCTTGACTTAATATCGCGTAATGAGGCCAAAGATTTCACCACCTTTTCTCTTCATCTGCGTAAAAAGAGAGAAAAAGAGAACCTTTTTCTCTCATCAGCATTCGAGTTAGTTGCTTGGTGCAAATGTGCGTTTGAAGCCTTCGATTGCAGCTTTGAAGTCTTCATCAGCAGGAAGGTTTCCTGTTTTCGCAATTCCATCAAGCAGTTCTTTATGGTTTTGGTCAAGGTACATGTAGTACTCTTCTTCAAAACGTCTGATGTCCGCTACAGGAATATCATCAAGATGTCCTTTTGTCAGCGCATAAAGAATGGCTACTTGCTTTTCAACCGGAAGCGGCTTGTTCAGGTCCTGCTTCAGCACTTCAACTGTACGCGCACCGCGGTTCAGTTTCGCCTGAGTCGCTTGGTCGAGGTCAGATCCGAATTGAGCGAATGCTTCCAGTTCACGGTATGACGCAAGGTCAAGACGCAACGTTCCTGATACTTTTTTCATCGCTTTGATTTGCGCTGAACCGCCGACACGGGATACAGACAATCCGGCGTTGATCGCTGGACGTACGCCTGAGAAGAACAAATCAGATTGCAGGAAGATTTGTCCGTCGGTGATAGAGATAACGTTCGTCGGAATATAGGCAGAGATATCTCCGGCTTGTGTTTCTACGAACGGCAGAGCTGTAATTGATCCTGCGCCTTTCGCGTCGCTAAGCTTTGCTGCACGCTCAAGCAGGCGGGAATGAAGGTAGAATACATCCCCAGGGAACGCTTCACGGCCCGGCGGACGGCGTAGAAGCAAGGACAGCTCACGGTAAGCAGCCGCTTGTTTAGAAAGATCATCGTATACAACAAGAACGTGCTTGCCGTTGTACATAAATTCTTCTGCCATTGTAACCCCTGCATACGGAGCCAGGTACAGAAGCGGTGCCGGCTGTGACGCAGACGCCGTTACAACGATTGTATAATCAAGCGCGCCGTGCTTACGCAATGTTTCTACTACGCCGCGGACTGTTGATTCTTTTTGACCGATCGCAACGTATACGCAGATCATGTCTTGGTCTTTTTGGTTCAGGATCGAGTCGATCGCAACAGAAGTTTTACCTGTTTGACGGTCACCGATGATCAGCTCACGCTGGCCGCGGCCGATTGGGATCAGTGCGTCGATCGCTTTAATACCCGTTTGAAGCGGTTCATGAACGGATTTACGGTCCATAACGCCTGGTGCAGGGCTTTCGATCGGACGTGTTTTGCTTGTGAGGATCGGGCCAAGTCCGTCTACCGGCTGACCTAATGGGTTCACAATACGGCCGATTAGTTCCTCACCGACAGGAACCTCCATGATGCGGCCTGTTCTTTTTACTTCGTCTCCCTCACGGATCTCACTGAAAGGCCCTAAGATAACGATACCTACGTTTGATTCCTCAAGGTTTTGGGCCATACCCAGAACGCCGTTTGAAAATTCGACAAGTTCACCGGCCATACAGTTGTCAAGACCGTGCACACGCGCAATACCGTCACCGACTTGGATGACTGTACCTACGTCTTGAACTTCAATATCAGATTGATAATTTTGTATTTGCTGTTTTATCAGCGTGCTAATCTCTTCAGCTTTGATGCTCACTTAGGTTTCACCCCTTCTATCGATTTTCCCCGGCTAGTTGACGTTCAATGCGCTGAAGCTTTCCGCTTACGCTGCCGTCAAAAATCCGGTTTCCAATGCGGACTTTAATGCCGCCTATTAAATCCGTCTGCACTTCATTTTTGATTCTCAGTGAAGCGACTCCGGCTTTTTGTGCAAACACTTGTGATAATGATGAAATTTCCGTATCCGTCAGCGGTTTCACTGAATATACGATTGCGTCTTCTGTTTGACGGGCCTCATTTGCGAGTTTGATAAACTCATCTGTGAGATCAGGCACAATCGCTGCCCGATGGCGGTCAATCAAAAGAAAAATCGTATTGAGCACGGTCTGTGACAAAGAGCCAAATACATTTTGAATCAACTCTTTTTTCTTCGCAGCCGGCACCTTCGGATGGTTTAACACATCATTAAGCGCTTTTTCATTTTGGAATACTTCTTTTACAACGATTAGCTCTTCTTCTACTTGATTCAGCTGAGCGGACTCATTGGCAATATCAAAAAGAGCTGACGCATATCGTTTAGAGACAGCTGATCCACTCATCGGCTTTCTCCTACCTCTTTAAGATAGTCCTGAATCAATTTCTCTTGAGCCTGTTCATCCAGTTCTTTTTCGATCACTTTCGACGCAATCATGACAGATAGAGACGCTACTTGCTCACGGAGAGCAGAAACCGCCTGTTCTTTCTCCTTCACGATTTCAGTTCTTGCTGCTTCTTTCAGACGTTCAGATTCTGCACGTGCAGCCTGAATAATCTCTTCTTTTTGCTTATCTCCCAGTTTCTTTGCGTTTTCGATAAGAGTTTGGGATTCCTGTCTTGCTTCTTTTAAAAGAACGCGCTGCTCTTCAATCAGCTGCTGCGCTTCTTTATTTTTTTCTTCAGCAGACGTAATTTCTCCAGCGATGTGGTCTTCACGCTGTTTCATTATGTTTAATAGCGGCCCTAAAGCGTATTTCTTCAGAAGCGCTAATAAGATTAACATAGCTAACAGTTGGAACAGAATATCTCCGCCGTTAAACGACAATCCTAGTTCAAGTGGTAATTGAGACATCTACTACGGCAACTCCCTTCTGCAGGTTTTTCTTTGCTGATCCAGCAGCCGCACTTGTCTCTTTTCAGCCGGCAAGGCGGGATGCTTATCAGACATAAAGCAATGGCGAAGGTTCTCTTGGAATGATCTTCGCCATTTTTAGTTCATATAAGGCTTTTATGCTTAGCCAAAGAACGCTAAGAATGCGATAACGACAGCGATAATTGGAAGGGCTTCAACTAATGCGATACCCATGAACATAAGAGTTCTAAGTTCTTTACCTGCTTCCGGCTGACGGGCAATCCCCTCTACCGTACGTGAAACAATCAAACCGTTACCAATACCTGCACCAAGTGCGCCTAAACCAATTGCAATTGCAGCTGCTATTAAATTCATGAAAAAGTTCCTCCTTTTAAATGTTATCCGTTTGGATATAATGTTTTAATGATCATGACTGATTTTATGAGACATGTACACCATCGTGAGCATTGTAAAGATAAACGCTTGGATGGCACCTATAAATAAACTGAATGCTTGCCATGCCAGCATCGGCAGAATAGCGCCGATTGTACCGACAAGACCGAGAGCCACGCTTTGCGAATAATGGCTTGTCGCTAAACCCGCAAGCAGGCCGAGAAGAATCTCACCGGCGAAGATGTTACCATAAAGCCGCAATCCGAGAGTCAGCGTATTCGCAAACTCTTCGATAATTTTCATCGGGAACATGAGTGGAACAGGTCTTAAATAGTCTTTGGAATATTCCTTGAGCCCTTTCATCTTCACACCATAGTAGTGGGTTAAAGCGACAACCATCACGGCTAGCGTTAATGTAATGGCAGGGTCGGCTGTCGGAGATTTCCACCAGAGCTCATGTCCGATTGTAATAGAGAACGGCAGCCCCAGCATATTCGACACAAATATGTACATCAGCAATGTGACACCAAGTGCCAAGAAGTTAGCCCCTGTTTTCAAATCCATTGTACTGCCGATAATATTGCGGACGAAATCCACAACCCATTCCATAAAATTCTGGGCTTTTCCGGGACGAATCGAAAGCGTTCTTGTCGTTAATATCGCAATCAATAAAACAATCACACTCGCCACAGTAATCATCAGAATGTTTGTCAGATTAAAAGTAAGACCTAGAAATTCAATAGTTCTGTATTCATGATTCAAAGGGTTTTCACCTCTCTTCCATTGATGAACGTTTAAGCTGGATAATAGAATCTATCATAATGACAGGATATATTGTCATTAATCCAATAATTGTACTTGCCATATGAAAATGCTCGGGATATTTATAGGCGACAGCCACAGCAAGAATCGCATTGCACCACCGCGCTGCGCTCCCCAGAGATCGTATGGACTTTCCTTTCTCAACAGCTCTGTCAAAAGCGTTCATTCTTCTGATGAGCAGTAACAAATTAAACAAACTGAAAACAGTTCCCAGAATAAGGCCTAAAAAAACGGTTTTATACGCTGTTAAACCATAACCCAGTACATACACTGCCAAAATGCATAATAGATATTTTCGTTGTCTGCTAAATGTAAGCTTGGGATCGTCCATCAACTATCTGTCTCCTGATGAAAAAATAATGTATTTCTTAGATACGGCAAAATCAGCGGTTAACCCTAGTAGAAGACCTTTTTTGACCGACAAAACGGGCCTGTTCGAAAAAATCATTCATCCGCAAGCCTTGCAAGGATGCTGTTTCATTCGCTTAAATAAATCCTCATAATACGGGTTTACTGAGAGGATTTATATTGAGGATGAGGACTATAATGAAAGCTATGAAAACCTTCTCATAATACCCTCGTTTAGCATACAATAGCCCCTAACAAGTGTCAATCTGTTTAAAGTTAAAAAACTTTTTATACTGTGAGCCTCCACAGAATGTTCACATTTTCACCTATAATTGTATACAAATTGACCGAATAGCAAAAAACTGGATAAAAAAAGGAAACCCCTTTCGGGATTCCTTTTATTTTGTTCCAAACATACGGTCTCCCGCGTCTCCGAGACCTGGAACGATATAACCTTTTTCATTTAATTTTTCATCAAGCGCCGCGATGTAAATATCCACGTCCGCATGATGCTTCTGCAATTCTTCCACACCCTCCGGCGCCGCTACAAGGCACATGAAACGGATATTTTTCGCACCGCGTTTTTTGAGGCTGTGAATCGCTTCTACAGCAGAGCCGCCTGTAGCCAGCATCGGGTCAACCACGATGAATTCACGCTCTTCCACGTCAGAAGGAAGCTTGACATAGTATTCCACGGGTTTTAAGGTTTCAGGATCACGGTACAGGCCGACATGTCCCACTTTCGCTGCAGGAATCAGCTTTAAAATGCCGTCAACCATTCCCAATCCCGCTCTGAGGATAGGAACCACTCCAAGTTTTTTTCCTGAGATGACTTTCGATTTCGCAGCCTGAACCGGTGTATTGATATCCACTTCTTCTAAAGGAAGATCGCGGGTAATTTCAAACGCCATAAGAGTGGCTACTTCGTCTACAAGCTCTCTAAAATCTTTCGTACCTGTATTTTCATTCCGTATATATGTCAGCTTATGCTGAATTAAAGGATGATCAAATACATAAACCTTTCCCATACTGTGTTTCAGCTCCTTTTTTATTGTCCCATCAACAATTACACACTTCTATTGATTCTACAAAAAAAGACATTGAGTTTCAAGAACATCGTCAAAAAACCCGCCGGCCATAAGCCGAGCGGGTTTTTAGGATCTTAGTAATCTAATTCTTTATATAAAGGAAATTGATCAGTCAGAGCAGCTATACGCTGTCTTGCTTCTTCGAGTTTTCCTTCATCTTCGTGGTTCTTCAATGCAAGCGCAATGATGGAACCGACTTCATCCAATGCATCTCCGTCAAAACCGCGGCTTGTCACAGCAGCTGTACCAAGACGGATACCGCTTGTCACGAAAGGTTTTTCCGGATCGTATGGAATCGCGTTTTTGTTAGACGTAATACCGATTTCATCAAGCACGTGCTCCGCAACCTTACCTGTCAGTCCGAGAGAACGAAGGTCAACAAGGATCAGGTGGTTGTCAGTTCCGCCTGACACAAGCTGGATGCCCTCTTTCGTTAACGCTTCAGCCAGACGTTTTGCATTTGAAATGACGTTTTGTGCATATGTTTTGAAATCGTCCTGCAATACTTCGCCGAATGAAACAGCTTTTGCGGCAATAACGTGCATCAGCGGGCCGCCTTGAATTCCAGGGAAGATCGATTTATCAATTTTCTTGCCGAACTCTTCACGGCAAAGGATCATACCGCCGCGAGGTCCGCGAAGTGTTTTATGTGTTGTTGTTGTAACGAAATCAGCGTAAGGAACCGGGTTTGGATGAAGGCCTGCCGCAACAAGTCCTGCGATATGCGCCATATCCACCATGAAGTAAGCGCCGACTTCATCAGCAATTTCACGGAATTTCTTAAAGTCGATTGTACGAGGATACGCACTTGCTCCTGCTACGATAAGCTTCGGCTTATGAGCAAGGGCTTTTTCACGCACGTCATCGTAATCAATATATTGAGTTTCTTTATCTACGCCGTACTCAACAAAGTTATATTGAACACCGCTGAAGTTGACTGGACTTCCGTGTGTTAAATGGCCGCCATGGGAGAGGTTCATCCCAAGTACAGTATCGCCTTGCTCCAAAATGGTGAAGTACACTGCCATGTTTGCTTGTGCGCCTGAATGCGGCTGAACGTTTACATGCTCCGCTCCAAAGATCTCCTTCGCGCGGTCACGAGCGATATCTTCAACGACATCAACGTGCTCACATCCGCCGTAGTAGCGTTTGCCCGGATATCCTTCAGCGTATTTATTTGTCAAAACAGATCCTTGTGCTTCCATAACCGCTTCACTTACAAAGTTCTCAGAAGCAATCAATTCGATCTTAGTCTGTTGGCGTTCACGCTCATTTTTAATGGCGTTAAACACTTGTTCGTCTTGCGCAGGTAAATGTTTCATCAGCGAGATCCTCTCCTATCCGTATCCTGTTCTTTGTTTTTACCATCACTATTGTACATGGTTTTTTAGGCCGATGTAAAAGATTATTTTAAAAAAATCAAAATTTTTATTGGTAAAAACGAATATTGATAACTTAAATTTAAATTAAAGTTCGGGATTTATTTCACCGCCTTAAAAATAAAAGAAAAGACTGGCCACGCAGTCCTTTCATTCACATTCATAAACCGCCCGCATTCCGCCGATTAGTTTCGGCCGCGTACGCGCTAATGTCACATGTGCTGCCCCGAGACTGTTTTGAGACACACGCACAGGTACAGCTACCGGCTTCAGATGCATGCCGATAAACGTATCGCCGATGTCGATTCCGGCATCAGCCTGAATGGTTTCGACAAGAACAGGAGACTTCATCTGCTTAAACGCATAAGCAGCCATCGCCCCGCCCGCTTTTGAAACGGGTACGGCAGAAACAGTTGGAAGCCTGAACAGCCGGGCCGTTTCTTCCTCGACGACAAGCGCTCTGTTCAAATGCTCACAGCATTGAAACGCGAGATGGATTCCCGTTTTTCCCTTAAGCTCGGCAAGTCCGCTGTAGATGCTTTCGGCGATGTCTGTACTGCCCGATGTTCCGATCCGGCTGCCGGCCACTTCGCTCGTGCTGCATCCAAGAACAAAGAACTGATCCTGTTTCAATCCCGCTTGTTCCTGAAACTCAGACAACATCGTATTCCACGTTTGCTTGATCTCATTCATTGAACAGCACCCCTACAGGTTTTTCCCTTCATAATCTGAGATTTTTCCAATACGGGTTTGATGTCTTCCGCCGGTAAACTCAGTGGTCAGCCAGATTTTCGCGATTTCACGCGCCAAACCGGGGCCGATGACCCGTTCACCCATCGCGAGGATGTTTGTGTCATTATGCTCTCTCGTTGCCTGTGCGCTGAATGTATCGTGCGCCAGCGCGCAGCGAATGCCTTTGACCTTATTAGCGGAAATACTCATACCGATGCCTGTCCCGCAAATTAAAATGCCTCTGTCAACTTCGCCGCTAACCACTTTTTCGGCCACCGGGAAAGCATAATCCGGATAATCGACAGATCCGCTTCCGCAGTCACAGCCCATATCAATATATTCAATTTGCAATTCGTCCATTAACTCTTTGATTTCATTTCGAATGTGAACGCCGCCATGATCCGATGCTATGGCTACTTTCATCAGCTTTTCCTCCCAGTGTGTGTGATGCGGCCCGCCCGCTTTGTTGACCGCGCAGCCTGTCCGCTCTTAGATTCACACCATATGATGTGCTTTTCACTATATTCTACTCCTTCACGAAGGATTTGCAAATGACCTGTTTGCAGATTTTCTGACAACTTACCTGCCGTCTTTTTTCAGTTGTTTTGCCAGCTGCTGAAGAAGCTCTTCAAGCTCATCTCTCGTTTGTTTATAGATATCAATTGTGCCGCCGAACGGATCGATGACATCCCCGCGGCTGTCTGTGACATATTCTTTTAGCGTAAACACTTTATCACGATAACGTCCGAATTGGCTGGCAATGATCTGTTTGTGCTGCTGGGTCATAGCCAGAACCAAATCAGCCGATATCATATGTTCTTCAGTCAATGGAGAAGACAAATGATTAAGGGCAATGTGTTTTTCAAACAGCGCTTCGACAGCATGAGGCGTCGCTCTCCCATTAGGCGAAGCAAACACACCTGCCGAGCGGACACTGACATTCAGCCCTTCCGTTTCTGCAATTGATTTAAAAAGCGCCTCAGCCATGGGGCTGCGGCACGTATTTCCAGTACAGACAAAAATAATGTTCATGTCAGTCACCCCTTATTTTCTCTATTATATATGAAGAAAAAAGAAACGGCGACTTCGTTTCTTTTATTGGTATATTAAATTGGCAAAAGCAGCTTTAGACCGAATGCGATTAATATGATGCCCCCGAGCGCTTCACTGTATGTGCCAAGCCACGACTGTACTTGTTTTCCGATCAGCAGGCCCAGCCATGTCAACATCATGCTGAACAGCCCGAACAGGGTAATTGTGAGGAGCGGATGCGAGCCGTATATCCCCAAGCTCAAGCCGACGGAGAAGCTGTCAAGGCTGACGCCGACGGCAAACAGCAATAAGCCCGGTCCTGCCGGCGACATGAGTCGTTCTTCTGACTGTTTAAAAGAAGACATAAGCATTTGAACACCAAGAACAAAAAGCAGCGCCCCCCCGATATAAACCGCTAACACGCCGAGGAGCCCTGACAGCATGTTACCGGCCGCCATCCCTCCGAGAGGCATGATGACGTGAAAGAGGCCGATGATGAAACCAATATAGAATATCTGCTTTTTTGTGAGTTTGATCATGCCCATTCCGAGACCGACAGAAAAAGCATCCATCCCTAAAGCAAACGCCATGATGCTTAATGTAATCAGTTCGCCTATAAACAAATCCGACATACATGAATAACCCCCTTGGACACGCCCCGCTTTTTTAGCCTATGCGTGTCCAAAAAGGGTTAGAACATCTGACTGCGTTCAGCGAATCACTTTTCCTCCAGCGGCTTTCATCAGCCTGTTCATAATGGCGAGTCCGACGCCCGTGTCCGGAAAGGATTCCGCGATAATAAAATCCACCTTCTTCTCATCAAAGCTGCGTAAAGCATCATACAGCCCTGCCGCAACAGTCTCAAGCTGAGCCCGTCTGCCGCAGCTCTTCACGTAATCAGCGGAATACACGTCCGCATTTTCTTCTGTCGTCAGGACACCGACTCGTCTTCCGTCCTGTTGATATTCTTGAATGAGGTGCTGAATGCGCTCAGGGCTGCCTTCGCAAATGGCAAGCGGCGCTGTCGGCGCATAATGTGTATATTTCATCCCTGGAGAAATCGGCTTCTCATTTTGATCACTGAGCCCTTTATCCACAAGGATCGGTCCAATCTCCGCTTCAATTTGTTCTTTCGTAATGCCGCCCGGGCGCAGGAGAACGGGGATGTCTCCCTCACATGAAAGGACGGTCGATTCGACCCCAATCCCGGTAGGGCCTCCGTCCATCATTCCAGCTATGCGGCCATCCAAGTCGTGAGCCACATGCTCGGCCTTTGTCGGACTTGGCTTACCTGACAGATTGGCGCTCGGTGCCGCAATCGGCAACCCCGACGCGCGAATCAATGCAAGGGCAAGCGGATGATCCGGCATCCTAATGGCAACCGTTTCAAGCCCTGCCGTTACACGAGGTGAGAGCGCACTAGGTTTGCAAGGCAGGATGAGCGTAAGTGCCCCCGGCCAAAACCGGTTCATCAGTGTTTTCGCCTTTTCTGGCGCCGGTCCTGTTAAATCGTCTAGCTGGCTGATGTCCGCAATGTGGACAATCAGGGGATTATCACTTGGACGCCCTTTTGCTTCATATATTTTTTTGACAGCATCTGTGTCTTTCGCATTTGCGCCGAGGCCGTATACCGTTTCTGTCGGGAACGCAACGACCTCATTTTCCCGGAGCAAAGCGGCTGCTTGTGCAATTTGTGGATCATTTGTGGATAACTCGTCAGTTGCGTCCACAAACCATCTTTTCGTTTTCATTTTCTGACCAAACTCCTTATTCACAACAATAAAACGATTGTTTTACGCGTGTAATCCTTTTGAAAGTATAAAAGATGTCCTGTAATAAAACAAGCGTTATCCACAAATTGTGGACAACGCTAATGAAGAAGTGGATAAGTATGTGTATAAATCACATTTATCCAGACGCTTTTTTCATCAAGACAGCCCCTTCTGTTTGCCGGGATTCACGGAAATGGTCGGAAGAAAACAGCTCTTCAGGTACACTTTCAGCTGGTTCAAACCCCATAGCCGTCAGGAAATCGGCAGAAGAATGCTGATTCGCAATTAAATATACTGTTTTGATCTGATGCTTTTCACACAGCAGCTCCATACTCTGAAAGAGCGTCACCATATGGCCTTGGTGAAGCTTGTCCGATATCACAAGTGATCGCAGCAGCCCTTGGTCACAGCTTATTTTTTCAATTCCGAGACAGCCGGCAATGTTTTTCTCACTGTCCTCCAGCATCAGAAACTGGGTGAAGCCTTCTTTCACGCCTTCATGATTGGTTTTCGCCTGTTTTAAAAATTCCTCGAGCACGTCTCCGTCTTTTTCCCTTGCCACCCGCAGTTGATAAAACATCCGTTCACCCCGTTTTTGCATTCTTTCTTCCAATCTATGAGGCAAATCTATTTTTAGACCAGGTGATTAGGAAAAAAGGCCGGAAATCCATTCGACTAAAAAGAATTTCACTTCTGTGCCGCCGTCTTCCTTCTCTTCTTTCTCTTCTTTTGTGGCTTTTTCCGCTTTAGCGGTTACGTC
Source organism: Bacillus sp. RHFS10 (assembly GCF_016757475.1). Taxonomy (NCBI): domain Bacteria; kingdom Bacillati; phylum Bacillota; class Bacilli; order Caryophanales; family Bacillaceae; genus Bacillus; species Bacillus sp. RHFS10. The sequence continues at coordinate 434,636 of NZ_JAESPO010000002.1, read as the reverse complement.
CTCAAGCACTTTTTCAGTCTGCTTTTTTGAAGCTTCTTTATCTTCTTGTTCTTTTACGGCTTCCCCGTTAGAAAAATCGAGAAAACAGAGCGGCGGGAACAGCACACACCACCAATTGGCGCCGTCGCCGTTTCCAAGCGTAATCAGAATCGCTTCATATTCACCAGCAGGATATACCATGTTGCCATAAAGCTTTGTCGGAAATGAGATTTTGTCAAAATCAACGGAAATCGACTGGTTCGCTCCTTCTTTCTCCATTGTTTCCTTTGCAATTTCTTTGATTTCGGGCAGCTTTGAGCGAATCACACGCCGCGCTTCTTCTATAGAAGTAATATCCTCTACCCAAGTCGTGATTTCTTTATTGACCGCGTCTCTGATATGCCGTTTTAATTGCTGGTCCTGATCCCTATCGCTGTTTGCCAATATTCTCAGGCGGATCGCCTCGTCCGGAATGACCACCGGCTGATTTTCTGATTGCTGTGCCGTCTCTTCTTTTGCCAGCCCTACAAGCGCACCGGATAATAAAAGAAAGATATATATACAAATGATTACTGTTTTTTTCATCGGTCCCCACCGTTCCTCTCCGTGCTTTGTTTCTAGCCCTATTATGGACAAGGAGAGCCTGGGGTAAACGTGCAGGGTGAAAAAAATCTAGCAAGCTGTTAATCTTATTTATGGTACGATAGTGTTTTAGGAGGTTTAAGATGAAATATAATTATACAGTGCTGTTATCAGCATTCACGATGTCGGTTCTTTATTCGATGATTTATATTCATTCATTTATCATTGCCGCTCTCGTAACGATGGCATTTTATTTTCTATTTCCTTATTTGATATTCGCACTTCCGCTTCAGTTCATGATGAATAAAAAGCCGAAGCGGTTCAACCCTTTGTATCTGCTGTATTACTTTGCCGCGTCTATTGTTGCCAACGCGATTATTTTCGGCTTGCTGCAGCCTTCGGGACAATCCCTGTTTCAAAATAAAGCCTTCTATCTTTTCGCTGTATTAACAGCTCTTGTCTATTGGATATGGGATTCTGTGTTACTGCAAAAAAAGGAAGCCTAGGGGGCTTCCTTTTTCATTAAAACAAAATCGTCAGCAAATAACAAAGAATAGAGGGTATCCCCGCAACAAAGAAAGCTGCCGCCATTTTCATGCGGGATGTACGGCCTTCTTTCGTTTCTGAATGGTAGTTTGCCCGCTGATCGCTTCCGCTTACGGCCAAACCCGATGTGATGATCGCGAGCCCAATCAAAATAAGAGACGCAATGCCAAAAATCGACTCAAATGGAAGTGCCTGCGGAACAATGGTGCCGATCATACTTTCAATCGCAATGAGCAAGATTCCTGCTGCCAGGGCCTTTTTCATCTTTCACATCCCCTTTGCTGGTGTTAAAACAGCTTGATTCATCAACTCGCCAGCAAGCTGCTTATATATTTTTATGAATCACAGCGCATATGGTTCTGTCTTTTCCATTAATATCTTTCAGCACTTCCACTTCCGCACCCTTAAACGTCTTGAGGATCAGTTCTTTGACCGCCGCTCCCTGATTCCATCCGATTTCAAAAACGACAAACACTTTATTCTTCATGACAAGCGGGATGTCTTCCATAAACCGCTTATAAAATTTGAGCCCGTCTCCGCCATCAGTGAGAGCGTGAAGCGGCTCATGAAAACGGACAATCTCTGATAGATCAGCCATCTCTTCTTCTGAAATATAAGGAGGATTCGAGACGATAATATCCGCTTTTTTTCCAGCCATAATAAAAGGCTCTAGCAGATCGCCCTGATAAAAGTGCACATCAGCTCCAAGCTTTTCCGCATTAGCAGAGGCGACTTGCAGCGCCTCTTTTGAAATATCGACCGCCGACACAGAAAAATTTTTGTTTTCAAGCGCAAGCGTGACGGCTATCGCACCGCTCCCTGTACCGACGTCAACGACATCAACCCGGCCGTCTTCCGAAAAGACACGCCGATATTTTTCAAGCAAATGATAGACAACCTCTTCTGTTTCCGGCCGCGGAATCAGTACATCATCATTCACCATAAATTCCCGCCCGTAAAAAAACTCTTTTCCTATAATGTACTGAACCGGCACGCCCTCTTTATGCATCTCAACGTGACGCTGAAAGCGATACAGTTCGTCTTCGCCAATCGGTTCCTGTAAGCTGGCGAGCAGCTTGCTTCTGTCCATTCCGGTATCATAAAGCAAAAGAAGCTCGGCAGCGTTTTCTTCTCTTCCCGCTTCGGTTAAATAAGAAGAAGCCCATTTCAGGGCTTCAAATATCGTCTTCATCTTAACCTTCCGACTGTTGAAGCTTGCTTGCCTGATCTTCAACGATCAGTGTTTCAACCACTTCGTCAAGTTTTCCTTCAAGAATCTGATCAAGCTTTTGAATCGTCAGGCCGATTCTGTGATCCGTCACACGGTTTTGCGGGAAGTTGTATGTGCGGATACGCTCAGAGCGATCACCTGATCCAACTGCTGATTTCCGTGTTTGATCATATTCAGCCTGGGCTTCCTGCTGAAATTTATCATAGATTCTGGCACGGAGAACCTTCATTGCTTTTTCTTTGTTCTTGATTTGAGATTTTTCATCCTGGCATGATACCACAACACCTGTCGGCAAGTGCGTCAGACGAACGGCAGACATTGTGGTGTTCACGCTTTGTCCGCCCGGTCCGCTTGAAGCAAACGTATCAACTCGGATATCCTTCTCATGGATGTCAACCTCTACCTCTTCCGCCTCAGGAAGACACGCTACTGTTGCAGTCGATGTATGGATACGGCCGCCTGATTCTGTTTCCGGAACACGCTGTACGCGATGGGCGCCGTTTTCATATTTGAGTTTAGAATATGCGCCGCTCCCCGTAATCATAAAGATGATCTCTTTGTAGCCGCCCGTTCCGGTTACACTCGCTTCCATGACCTCTGTTTTCCAGCCTTGAAGCTCAGCGTAACGGGAATACATTCTGTACAGGCTGCCCGCGAATAAAGCGGCTTCTTCGCCTCCCGCAGCTCCGCGGATCTCCATAATAACGTTTTTGTCATCATTAGGATCTTTCGGGATCAGAAGCACTTTGAGGCGTTCAGACAGTGTTTCCGTTTCCTTCTGGAGTTCAGAAATCTCTTCCTTCACCATCTCGCGCATTTCAGCGTCCAGCTTCTCTTCAAGCATCGCTTTTGCATCAGTCAGCTGTTCTGACGCATCTCTGTATTGTCTATATACGTCAACTGTTTCTTGTATATCAGATTGCTCTTTTGAATATTCTCTTAGCTTTTTCGGATCGTTGACTACTTCTGGATCGCTTAAAAGCTCATTTAATTTTTCGTATCGTTCTTCGATTGACTTTAATCGGTCTAACACGGTCTTCACCTCTGTTTTCCTGTGCGTAACATTCTCATTATAGTATAGTGATTAACCCCAGTCAAAAGCATTTCAATCCAAGTTGGAAATGCCTCCTCTGCTATACTGGGAATCGAGGAGGGATCATCATGCTGAAATCCATACATCATATTGCAATCATATGTTCAGATTATGAAAAGTCGAAAGCTTTCTACGTACATAAGCTTGGTTTTCAAGTCATTCAAGAAACGTATCGAGAAGAGCGGGGCTCCTATAAGCTTGATTTGTCACTTAACGGCACGTATGCTATTGAGCTGTTTTCGTTTCCCGATCCACCCGCACGCCAAACCGAGCCTGAAGCGGCAGGCCTGCGCCATCTCGCCTTTACAGTCAGCAGCTTGGATGAAGCGGTTCAGGAGCTTCATAAAAAAGGAATCGAAACAGAGCCCGTCAGAACAGATCCACTGACCGGCAAGCGTTTCACCTTCTTTTTTGATCCTGACCAGCTTCCTTTAGAACTGTATGAACAATAACGGTTTTTGAAGAAAAAAAGAAGATACCCACTTTCTTTGCCGAATCTTTTCTTGTTTTGTCTAACAGGAAGGGAACCGCATTCTATGGTCGAATACCTAGCTAAAAAGGAGGTATGGGATCATGAATACAAATATGGTAGCAAGTGAACTCGGCGTCTCCGCAAAAACGGTGCAGCGGTGGGTGAAGCAGCTGAATCTTCCGGCCGAACGCAATGAGCTCGGGCACTATTCGTTCACGGCAGAAGACGTGAAGATTCTAAAATCTGTACAGAAACAAATCTCTGAAGGCAAGGCGATTCAGGATATTCATGTGCCTCAAAGCACTAAAAAGCGCACAGGCTTCCTTGTCCAAAATACAAATGGCGACACAGAACGAAGAATCGAGCAGCTCGAACAGAAGCTGAACACCCTATTACTGCAAAAGCAGGACGAAAACGAACTGCTGGCAAGGTTCGAGGAACTGGAACGCCAGCTGAAGCAAAAAGCGGATGAGGGTGTATCTTATCAGCTGCTTCAGCACCGCAGGGAAATTGATGACATCCTTGCAGACATGCAATCACTGACCTCACAAATGAAAGAATTCACCGCCCAGCCGATCCCCGAGACCGCTGCCGCTTCCGAAAAAAACAAAACAAGAAAAAAACCGCTGCTGTCACTGTTCAAATTTCAAACCTAATATAAAAAGCTCCCCGTAAAGGGAGCTTTTTTGATTTACGCAGTAAGCGCAATAATAATTGGAAGTGAAATCAATGACAGAATCGCACTGATTACAAATGCAGAAGCAGTTTCTTCCTCTTGTTTTTCGAAACGAGTTGCAATCATGGCTGCTACGGCAGAACCAGGGAATGCAACAAGAAGGATCGCTTTTGTCATTTGGTCAGCTGGAAGTCCGACTGCAAGAGCAATCAAGAACATTAACGCAGGCTGAACCGCAACTTTGAGCAGCGCAATACCAAATGCTGGTACGCTGAGTTTGATACTGCGGATACCAACAGTAACACCGACAGCAAAGAGAGCCACACCAGATGTTGTGCTTCCAATCTGGTCAAGCATTTTAACACCCAGCTCAGGTAGAGTCACACCGCAAAGCACTAAGATCATACTGATTAATGGAGCAGCTGCAAGCGGCTCAGAAAGACCGTGCAGGATTGATTTTCCTGTCATCTTCCAGAAGCTGTCGCCGCCCTCTTCGTTTTTCTTAGAAGACACACCGACAGTAGCGACAATAATCGCAAGCGGATCAAGAATCGCATTAACAACGATACCTGTAACCGCGATCGGAATCGCAACCTCTTGCGCGCCGAACAAGCTTCCCAGTACAGGAATACCCATAAATGCGAATGTCGGCTGTGCAGAGTTCAAAGAAAATATGGATGAGTTCGTTAAATCATATTTAAACACAAATCTGCAAAGCAATAAAATAACAATATAGAAACCAACAATCCCAATAATTAAAGAAACCATTAACGGAATTTGAGATAAAAATTCACTTCTGGAAGTAGTCAAAATACCAGCGATAAAGTGAGCTGGAAGTGCGTATTTCGTTACTAACGTACTTACCCCTTTTGCCGACTTGGCATCATAACTTCCAAAATGTCCTGCAAACCATCCCAGCACGATAACAAAGAAGATCGGTGCCAGGAGGATTAAGATATCTAAGATGCTCAAAATATTCTCCTCCAAATCCTATGTCCGTATACTTTAGCTTTCCAAAAAGCTTTCCCTCGGACGATGTATTTAATCGCTAATTATTTTGCGATGACTTTTTTGTATTCCGGTGTCCACATGGCATCAAGAACCGCTTGTTTCACATCTTCAGGCTGACGATTTGCTACGCCTTCTTTAATAGCTGCTTCAGCAACGGCAATCGCAACTTGAATAGAAACTTCTTGAAGCTTATCAATGCTTGGAAGCAATCCTGCTCCAGGTGTTTCAAAATCAACCATTTCAGCAATCGCATCAGCAGTTGCAGCAAACATAGCAGGCGTAATCACACGCGCTTCAGCTACAATTGAACCAAGTCCAAGACCAGGGAATGCAAATGCGTTGTTAGATTGTCCGATTTCATAAGAAACACCGTTGTATTCCACATTTTCAAACGGGCTTCCTGTTGCTACAAGCACTTTTCCGTCAGTCCATTTGAATAGATCTTCAGGAGTCGCTTCCGCAAGGTGAGTCGGGTTTGACATCGGCATGATTACCGGACGGTCTACGTGAGATGCCATTTCTTTTATAATTTCCTCTGTAAACGCGCCTGATACACCTGAAGTACCGATTAAGATCGTTGGTTTCGCTTGGCGAACCACTTCATCGAATGGGATTTGGCCTTTTTCATCGCGTTTCCAATCTTTCACTTCATCTACACTGCGAAGGTAAGGTTTTTGGAAATCAAGGATGCCTTCGATTTCTTCAGTCAGCAAGCCTCTGTAATCAATTGTGCAGAAGCGTTTGTTCGCTTCTTCTTCAGATAATCCCGCAAGCACCATTGTGTCACGGATTTGGTCGGCGATTCCGATACCTGCGGAACCTGCACCGAAGACAACAACACGCTGATCTTTAATAGATGCGCCTGTTTTCTTCATAGCAGCAAGCACACCAGCAAGTGTAATCGCGCCTGTACCTTGAATATCATCGTTGAATGTCAGAATGTCGTTGTTGTATTTCTTCATGATATTACGCGCGTTTTTATTACCAAAGTCTTCCCAGTGAAGAAGTGCTTTAGGGAAGAATTTCAGCGCAGCTTTTACATACGCATCAACGAATTCTTCATAACGTTCATCTGAAATACGCTCATGATGGTTACCGATATATAAAGGATCATTTAAAAGTTTTTCGTTGTTCGTACCGACATCAAGCACAACCGGGATAACACGGCTTGGATCAATACCAGCTGCTGCAGTGTAAACAGCCAATTTACCGATCGCGATGTTAATACCGCCTACACCCCAGTCACCGATTCCGAGGATGCTTTCAGAGTCAGTTGCAACGATAAGATCAATATCGCCTGCTGTCGCATGAAGGTTTTCAAAAGCTTTTTCAATACCCTCAATATTGTCGATTGACAAGTAGATACCTTGAGGTCTTCTGTACTCATGGCTGTATTCTTGAATCGCTTCGCCGACTGTCGGTGTGTATACAACAGGAAGCATTTCGCGAAGATGGTTTTTCAGCAATTTATAGAAAAGAACTTCGTTACGGTTTGCCAAATCATTTAAGTAAACATTTTGACGGAGGCGGTCTGGCTGAGCTTTAAACTGCTCATATGCGCGTTTTGCTTGTTGATCTAGAGAAAGTACAGTTGGCGGAAGAAGTCCTTCTAAGCCAAGTTCTTGTCTTTCCTCTAATGAGAAAGCAACACCTTTATTTAAAGTAGGAATAGATAAAACTTCTTTTCCTCTAAGAGTTGTTTCTAAATGGCCTTCCTTCGTTTTTTTTATGTTATTCAAGCAAATCTCCTTCTTTCTTGAAATAGTTAACAAAGTTAAGTAATAACCCATCTTGAAAATCCGATCATGATCTTTATGCGACTTTATGACAATTATTCGAACAATGTCTAAAAACTATTTACATTACGTAAGCTATTGTATGCCTGTGAAAATCAAAATTCAAGGGAAGAAAATTACTTAATTTTTTAATACACTTAATTAAATTTTTTAATTAATTATTATCAGAATATAAAAAAAACACCGGTGTTTTTAGCCGGTGTTTTCTATCTTTATACCCATGCTTCGGGCTATTTTTTAGATTTCCCTGGAACTTCGTGATGGTGTCTGCATCTCGCTTCATACGATTCGGATGCGCCCACCAAAATGACCGGATCATCGTAGGAAGCAGGTTTGCCGTCAATCAGGCGCTGTGTTCTGCTCGCCGGCGATCCGCAGACGGAACAGACGGCTTGCAGCTTCGTCACACTTTCCGCAATCGCCATAATATCCGGGACGACACCGAACGGCTCTCCTCTAAAATCCATATCAAGACCGGCTGCAATCACACGGTAGCCTTTATCGGCAAGGGATGATAAAACCTCAACAATTTCCTGGTCAAAAAACTGCACTTCATCAACCGCAATCACATCCGTACGCTCACTGATATGGTCCCAAATATCTGCAGCAGAAGAAATGGCATAGCTCTTCATGGATGTTCCATTATGGGAGACAACAGCATCTTCACTGTATCGATTATCAATCACAGGCTTAAATACCCTGACTTCCTGCTTGGCGTAAGTCGCTCTCTTCACTCTTCTGATCAGCTCTTCAGATTTCCCCGAGAACATGCTGCCGCAAATCAGCTCAAGCCAACCGCTTTGTTTCATTATGTACATAGGCTCTGTTCCCCTCTTTCTGCCAGCTGTGTTTTAGACAATATAAAAAACAGGCAAGACTGCTTGCCTGTTGAAAAATCTATTATTACTTAAGACCGTATTTTTTGTTAAAGCGATCAACACGACCATCAGCAGAAGCGAATTTTTGGCGGCCAGTGTAGAATGGGTGGCACTCAGAGCAAATCTCAACGCGTACCTCTTCTTTTACTGAGCCTGTTTCAAATTCATTTCCACAAGCGCATTTAACTGTTGCTTTTTTGAAATTAGGATGAATTCCTGCCTTCATTGTATCCATCTCCTTCCGCCCTGAATCCAGTGTGGAAACAGAGTTATTATTTCGGAGCATTGTCCGAAACGCATATAAGAAAATTATATCAGTGATTTACTTCTTTTGCAAATACTATTTACCTTCTTGCAGATGATAGATTTGCCTGTTTCCATTCTTGATTGAGAATGTCGAAAAATTCCTGGTTTGTTTTGGTTTTTTTCATTTTTCTCATGAATTTTTCCGCAAAATCAGGTGAATCAGACATCGTTTTGCGGATCGACCATAAACGATCAAGATGCTCTTTAGGCACAAGCAGCTCTTCCTTGCGCGTTCCTGAACGGCGGATATCGATGGCCGGGAAAATGCGGCGCTCGGCCAAAGAGCGGTCAAGGTGAAGCTCCATGTTGCCTGTTCCCTTGAATTCTTCATAAATAACATCATCCATACGTGAGCCGGTATCGACCAGAGCCGTAGCAAGGATAGTTAAGCTGCCGCCCTCTTCGATATTTCTCGCAGCCCCGAAGAAGCGTTTCGGACGGTGGAACGCCGCAGGGTCAATCCCCCCGGAAAGCGTTCTTCCGCTCGGCGGAATCACTAAGTTGTAGGCGCGGGCAAGGCGTGTGATGCTGTCCATCAGAATGATGACGTCTTTTTTATGTTCTACAAGACGCATTGCGCGCTCAAGTACAAGCTCGGCCACTTTGATATGATTTTCCGGCACTTCATCAAACGTTGAACTGACGACATCCCCAGCCACAGAACGCTCGATATCAGTTACTTCTTCCGGTCTTTCGTCAATCAAAAGCACGATGAGCTCTGCTTCTGGCTGGTTCGCTGTAATACTGTTGGCAATTTCCTTCAGCAGCATCGTTTTTCCGGCTTTTGGCGGTGCAACAATCAAACCGCGCTGTCCAAATCCGACCGGCGCCATCATGTCCATAATTCTTGTAGACAAGAAGTTAGGTTTTGTTTCTAGCACCATTTGACGGTCTGGATAAAGAGGTGTAAGAGCCGGGAAATGCACACGCTCTTTTGCAGATTCGGGATCATCCCCGTTTACTGCTTCAACGTGCAAAAGTCCATAGTAACGCTCATTTTCTTTTGGCGGACGAACCTTGCCTGATACTTTGTCTCCGTTTCGCAAATCGAAACGGCGGATTTGAGAAGCTGAGATGTAAATGTCTTCTGAGCTTGGAGAGTAGTTGATCGGTCTCAGGAAGCCGAAACCTTCAGACTGGATGATCTCAAGAACGCCTTCCATAAACAGCAGATCTTCCTGTTCTGCATTTGCTTTCAGAATGGCGAAAATGAGTTCTTTTTTTGTCAGTTTGCTGTAATAGGAGATTTTATAATGTCTTGCAAGTTCATAAAGCTCTTTCAATTTCATATTTTCCAAAGAGGAAATAGATACGTTTTTCATAAAAACACCACGCTTTTCATAGTCAATATCTTACTCTGTACATATAACCTGCTGCTTTTGCACAACATCCGCCAAAGCACATTCTTTTTTTAACATAAAGGAACTTCTATCGGTAACACTTCCACCCATGATCGGCGCTTTTGTTAAAAGGATTGTCTTAATGAGTTTTGAAGGAAGCGAGGACAAAAACATGAGAAGATCAATACTTATATCGTCTGTATGCGGTAGAAATTAAAACTTTCCTAGTGCTTAAAAGAAGGAATTACGCAGTAAAATTCGCAGCACTCTTTATTTTTACCTTATTTCAGAAAATTATTCAACTGAAATAAGGTTTTGACACTGAATTGATAGAGTTGACTCTTTTTTGCAAAAGAAAAGCAGGCTCACACCCGCTTTTTCTGTTTGTTATGGACGGATTACAAGATTTGGTTTCTTTTTCAAGCTGTGTCTGCCGTCAACAAAGCGGACAGTACCTGATTTTGCACGGATCACTATGCTTTCAGTTGTGCCGACAGAACCTTTAAATTGAACACCTTTTAACAGCTCGCCGTCAGTTACGCCGGTAGCTGCAAAAATAGCGTCATCACCCTTCACAAGGTCTTCCATACGAAGGACTTTGCTTAAATCAAGGCCCATCTTGTTGCAGCGCGTGATTTCTTCTTCATTTTGCGGAAGGAGTTTACCAATTATTTCTCCGCCCAGCGCTTTTAGCGCAACAGCAGAAAGCACACCCTCAGGAGCTCCGCCTGATCCGAACAGGATGTCAACGCCCGTGTGGTCGAAAGCCGTATTGATGGCGCCTGCGACATCGCCATCATTGATCAATTTGATTCTGGCGCCTGCCTCACGAAGCTCAGAAATAATTTTCGCGTGTCTTTCACGGTTTAAGATAGTGGCAACAACGTCCTCAACGTCCTTGTTTTTCGCTTTTGCCACCGCTTTAAGGTTATCAATGGCAGGTGCTTCGATGTCAATGCAGCCCACCGCTTCCGGGCCGACTGCGATTTTTTCCATATACATGTCAGGGGCGTTCAGAAGCGTGCCGTGGTCTGCGACCGCAATAACCGTCAGCGCGTTCCAGCCGCCGCTTGCCAAGATGTTTGTGCCTTCAAGAGGGTCAACTGCGACATCCACGCGCGGACCGTACCCGTTTCCGAGTTTTTCCCCGATATACAGCATCGGCGCTTCGTCCATTTCCCCTTCACCGATCACAACGGTTCCTTTCATCGGAACTGTATCAAAAACATCTCTCATTGCGCTTGTTGCGGCTTCATCAGCCTCGTCTTTTTTTCCCCGGCCCATCCATCTTGCAGATGCCAATGCCGCAGCTTCGGTCACACGCACCAATTCCATTGATAAACTTCTTTCCATTTCAACACGATCTCCTCTCACAAGAAACCATTATGAATTTTGAAGCTGTTCTATTTCTTCGTCAGTCATTCTTTCACGCCAGATTGTCGCTCCAAGCCCCTCAAGCTTCTTCTCAAGGGTGCTGTATCCGCGGTCAATGTGCTCCAGGCCCGTAATTTCCGTGACGCCGTCAGCCATCAGGCCGGCTACCACCAGACAGGCTCCGGCACGCAGGTCGCTCGCCTTCACTTTTGCGCCTTGAAGCTCGACAGGACCTGTGATGATGGCGGATCTGCCTTCTACTTTCATATTGGCACCCATCCGTCTCAGCTCATCAATGTGCTTGAATCTTGCCGAGTAAATGGTGTCCGTTACGACGCTTGTCCCTTTTGCTCTTGTCAGGAGCGCCGTCATCGGCTGCTGCAAATCAGTCGGAAAGCCCGGGTATACGAGGGTTTTGACATCAACCGGCTTTAAGTGCTTCTGCCCGCCGACAATGAGAAGCTGGTCATCGCTTGTTTCAATATGATAGCCCATTTCTCTCAGCTTTGCTGTTAACGACTCCAGATGAGTGGGGATCACATTATCGATCATGACTTCCTTGCCCATTGCAGCAGCCGCAATCATAAATGTACCTGCCTCAATTCTGTCCGGAATGATTGTGTGTTTGCAGCCGTGCAGTTCTTTCACGCCGTCGATTCGGATCACATTGGTTCCCGCACCTTTGATTTTGGCGCCCATGCTCGTAAGCAGTGTCGCAACATCAATAATCTCAGGTTCCTTCGCAGCGTTTTCGATGAGCGTTTTCCCTTCTGCCAAGACAGCGGCAAGCATAATGTTAATGGTTGCCCCTACACTCACGACATCTAAATAAATGCGTGCGCCTCTCAGCCTTTCAGCACGCAAATAAATGGCGCCTTGTTCATTGGTCACTTCAGCTCCAAGCGCTTCAAAGCCTTTGATATGCTGATCAATCGGCCGGGGGCCCAAGTGGCAGCCGCCGGGCAATCCGATGACGGCCTGCTTAAAGCGGCCGAGCATCGCCCCCATTAAATAATAAGACGCGCGAAGCTTTTTTACTTTTCCGTTAGGAAGCGGCATGCTGATCATCGACGTGGGGTCAACAACCATCTCCCCATTCTCGAAATGCACGTTGCCGCCGATTTCCTTTAACAGGTCACGCAGCGTTTCAATATCTGAAATCTCTGGAAGCCCTTCAATTGTCACCTCGGAATTTGCCAAAATGGTTGCAGGTATTAATGCAACGGCACTGTTTTTAGCGCCGCTGATATGTACTGTACCGTTTAACGAGTCACCGCCGGCAATATTCAACTTTTCCATGATAGTCTCCTTCCATAAGAAGATAGCTGCGGAGCTAAATAAAATGTCATTTTATTCTGTCTCTGCAAATAAAGCTCATGTCCAAAATCTAGCCAATTCGAAGAGAAAGAATACAACACATTGTAAAATATCAGGAAGAAAATAGCGAAGCTTTGCGGGGCACAGGTTTCGAAAATGCACAGAGACCCGCCGGCTTGAGAAACAACGTCGTCATCCGGCAAAAGCAGTACGCAAACACTTCATTCCGATATCAGCTTCTGCAGCCCAATGATTCCTTCTCTGTAAAGCGGCGTCAGCATCTGAAGGTCCGCTGTATCAGGACGGTGAAAAACAAAGGCTGCGGCAAACAGGCATAAGCTGTTTGCCGCCCTTTGAATTATTTATTCCAGTCTGCCAGGAATTGTTCGATTCCTTTGTCTGTTAACGGATGCTTAGTGAGTGAATGAATGACTTTCAGCGGCATGGTGCCGATATGGGCCCCTCTTAGAGCGGCTTCTGTCACGTGTTGCGGATGGCGGATTGACGCCGCAATGATTTGCGTGTCAAGACCGTGAATGTCAAAAATGGCTTTGACGTCTGAAATCAGGTCAAGTCCGTTGTGGCCGATGTCATCTAAACGTCCCAGGAAAGGAGATACATACGTTGCCCCTGCTCTGGCAGCAAGAAGCGCCTGGTTTGCATTGAAGATCAATGTGACGTTTGTTTTGATGCCTAATTCAGTAAGGGCTCTTACAGCTTTTAGACCGTCAGACGTCATCGGGATTTTCACCGTGATGTTCGGAGCGATTTTCGCCAGTTCTTTTCCTTCCTCGATCATCTCTTCAGCTTTTAAAGAAATAACCTCAGCGCTTACAGAACCTTTCACGACGTCTGTGATCTCGCGAAGACGGTCGTGGAATGATACGTTAGCTTCTTTTGCTACTAAACTAGGGTTCGTCGTTACACCGGCAAGAACTCCTAATTCATTCGCTTCTCTAATTTCATCGATATTGGCTGTATCAATAAAAAATAACATGTTCAAAAAGCCTCCTTGAGTAAGAATTTTTCTGAATTGCGAATATGATTGCGCTTTCTAAAGATAGACGGAAAACCGCCTGTCAAGCTGTCAGGCGGCTATAAAAGTTCCAATTAAATTAAGCTTGGTTTGATGAACCAAATTCACGCATTTTACCGATAACTGTTTCTTTAATCGCTTCACGAGCAGGTCCAAGGTATTTACGAGGATCGTATTCGTTAGGCTTAGCTGCCAATGTATCGCGAACAGCTTTTGCAGAAGAAATTTGGTTTTCAGTATTTACGTTGATTTTAGCTGTACCAAGTGAAATTGATTTTTTGATGTCAGCAGTCGGAATTCCAGTACCGCCGTGAAGAACTAATGGAAGACCAGTTGTTTTACCGATAGCTTCCATTTCCTTGAAACCAAGGTTTGGTTCGCCTTTGTAAGGGCCGTGAACAGAACCTAATGCAGGTGCAAGGCAGTCGATGCCAGTGCGCTCAACAAGTTCTTGGCACTCTTTAGGGTCAGCGTAGATTACGCCTTCAGCGATAACGTCATCTTCTTGTCCGCCGACTGTTCCAAGCTCAGCTTCTACAGATACTCCGTGGAAATGAGCAAGCTCAACAACTTTTGAAGTTGTTTCAACGTTTTCTTCAAATGGATGGTGAGAAGCGTCGATCATGACAGATGTGAAACCTGCATGAATCGCTTTCGCACAAGATTCAAAGCTTGAACCGTGGTCTAAGTGAATCGCAACAGGAACTGTCACTTTATACTCTTCCATAAGTGCTTTTACCATAGCTACGACTGTTTTGAAGCCGCCCATGTAGCGTCCCGCACCTTCGGAAACACCAAGGATCACTGGAGATTTTTCTTCTTCAGCTGCTTGTAAAATCGCTTGAGTAAACTCAAGGTTGTTTAAGTTAAATTGTCCTACAGCGTACCCTTTTTCTTTAGCTGTATTCAACATTTCCGTCATAGAAACTAAAGGCATGTCGAATGTCCTCCTTATGTAGCCTGATTGTCTTCTAGCGAAAAAAGCTTTCCACCCTAGCATGACCCATATATTGCTGTCATATGTAAATACTCAGATCGCTTTTTCTCCATAACTAGAATACCAACTTTTCGACAAATGGGCAACACAATGACATCATTCATTTGTATCTTCTTTGTTAATTAGACTTCAGGGGCAGATATTTTTTCACGGCATCTCTGATTTCATCGATATCAAAAGGCTTCGCAAAATGCGTCAAAGCGCCCAGTTCCTTTGATTCCTGGATCATGTCGAGTTCTCCGTATGCCGTCATGATGATCACCCGAATGTTTTCGTCAATGACCTTCATCCGTTTTAAAATTTCAATTCCGTCCATCCCGGGAATTTTCATGTCCAGAAGCACAAGGTCGGGCCGTTCTTTTGTCACGATGTCAAGCGCCTGCAGGCCGTTTGCAGCCTGAAACGTCTGGTAGCCTTCTTTATTGAATACTTCGTTAAGCAAAATACGTATGCCGTATTGATCATCAACGATTAAAATTTTTTCATTCATCATTTTACACCCCAATATTATGATTTTCGTCAAAAGTAAGCAGTAGTGTATGTATTCTGTTTGATTTTCCTATTTCCTTTAATTATAATAGTCTACTTTACGACATTTTCTGAGCATTTTCTCTTTTGTTGTATAATGATATTGTACGTTATAAAGGAGGATTCACTTATGTTGAAAATATTTACGACGCAGTTAACAGGTATTTTTTCCCGCATTCAGGATAAGGAATCTGACGCGATTGAAGATGGGGCACGGCTGCTTGCTCAAGCGGTGATCAGCGGGCATTCCATATATATATACGGAGCAAATGAGCTTCAGGGCGTCTTATATGAGGCTGCCGAAAGCACAGAGCCGCTGCCTTCTGTCAAACCCTTTCCAGAAAGCGCTGATGAAGTGACAGAAAGCGACAGGGTGCTGATGTTTTGCTCAGGGGCGGGCACTGCCGAAGAGCAGGCGCTCGCGAAAGAGCTTTATGAAAAGGGTGCGGGAATCGTATGCGTATCGCCGGCAGCTAAAGACAGCGCGGGAATTGAACAATATTGTGATGTGCATATTGATTCCAAATTAAAAATGCCGCTTGTTCCCGATGAAAACGGCACCCGTTACGGATTTCCCTCTTTAATGACGGCACTGTATGTTTACCATGCTTTATCGTTTACATTAAAAGAAATTTTGCAAGAGTATGCATAATACCTTATTGTACATGCTGTATCTTGCAGGAAACAAATAAAAAAGACTTGCCCGCTTTTAATAAAAACGGCAAGTCTTTTTTATTACTTCTGATTTGCAGCTTCGACAGACGCTCCGATAAAGCCTTTGAATAGAGGCTGAGGTCTTGTCGGTCTTGATTTGAACTCTGGGTGGAACTGAGAAGCCACGAACCAAGGGTGGTCTTTCAGCTCGATGATTTCAACAAGGCGTCCGTCAGGGCTTGTGCCTGAGAAAATGAAGCCTTGGTCTTCCATTTGCTGTCTGAATTCGTTGTTGAATTCATAGCGGTGGCGGTGGCGCTCGTACACCACTTCATCCTGATACACTTCAAAGGCTTTTGTGCCTTCTTCAAGCTTACAAGGGTAAAGGCCGAGACGGAGCGTTCCGCCGAGATCCTCAACATCCTTCTGTTCAGGTAGAAGGTCGATGATCGGGTATTGAGTTGACGGATCAATTTCAGCTGAGTGAGCGCCTTTTAAGCCCAATACGTTTCGTGCGTATTCAATAGAGGCAACCTGCATGCCCAGGCAAATGCCCAAGAACGGAATGTTGTTTTCGCGCGCGTATTTTGTTGCGACAATTTTGCCTTCAACACCGCGGTCTCCGAATCCGCCCGGCACGATGATGCCGTCCGTTCCGCTTGTAAGCTCTTCAATGTTGCTTTCCGTTACTTCTTCCGCGTTGATCCATTTCACTTTTACATCTGTGTCGAACGCATAGCCCGCATGGCGGAGTGATTCAACGACAGAGATGTACGCGTCAGGAAGCTCAACGTATTTACCGACAAGGCCGATCGTGATCGTTTGAGACAGATTGCTGACCTTGTTAACAAGCTCTTTCCACTCGGACATTTCCGCTTCTTTGCATTCCAATCGCATGTGCTCGCAAACAAGCTTATCAAGCCCTTGTTTTTGAAGCTCAAGCGGAATGGAGTAAAGGTTGTCCGCATCCTCACACTCGATAACAGCTTTTGTATCAATGTCGCAGAATAGCGCGATTTTATCTTTCATATCTTGAGAAATCGGCATTTCTGTACGAACGACGATGATGTTTGGCTGAATGCCCAAGCTGCGCAATTCTTTTACACTGTGCTGTGTCGGTTTTGTTTTCAATTCGCCCGCAGCTTTAATGTAAGGTACAAGCGTACAGTGGATGTACATGACATTTTCACGGCCGATGTCGCTCTTCATTTGGCGGATCGCTTCAAGGAATGGCAGTGATTCGATGTCCCCGACAGTTCCGCCGATTTCTGTAATAACGACATCTGCGTTTGTTTCTTTCCCTGCGCGGTAAACACGGTCTTTCAGCTCGTTTGTGATGTGCGGGATAACTTGTACAGTTCCGCCAAGGTAGTCTCCGCGTCGTTCTTTTTTAAGAACTGTTGAATAAATTTTACCTGTTGTCACGTTGCTGAATTTATTCAGGTTGATATCGATAAAACGCTCATAGTGACCAAGGTCCAGATCTGTTTCAGCGCCGTCATCCGTTACGAATACTTCACCGTGCTGATACGGGCTCATTGTTCCCGGGTCGACGTTGATGTATGGATCGAATTTTTGAATTGTCACGTTCATTCCGCGGTTTTTCAGCAAACGTCCTAATGAAGCTGCTACAATACCCTTTCCAAGTGAGGATACGACTCCCCCTGTTACAAAAATATATTTCGTCATTTCGTTTGCTCCTCTCTTCGCTCTTGGCTACATTTTTAAAATGTACTGTTTTATAGAAAATCATTTAGCCTTTTAAATGATTTATTAAGAAAAATGAGGGGTGAAAATAAGAAAGCTCCCTTTCAATTTCTTGAAAGGGAGCATAAACGCACTATGTTCTCTCTTCGTTTTTGAAGAGCCCAAAATACATACTACATAGTTCGACTTTGAAAGTCAAGATTGTTTTAAAGATGAGCTTTTACGATTTGAGATCCTTATCGTCGTCGTCTTCTTCGTCTTCTTCATCTTCATCAACCAGGTCTTCTTCGATCTCAAGTTCGTCGTCGTCTTCATCAAGATCTTCATCGTCAAAATCATCGGTATCAAGATCAAGTTGTTCCTCGACTTCATCCAAATCAATGTCGTCTTCGTCGATCTCTTCAAACTCGTCAAGATCAAGATCTTCTTCGACTGCTTTCTTCGCTTTTTTCTTTTTCGCTTTTACGGTCGGCTGCGTTTCTTCGTCAAGCTGATCATACGGATACCAGCTGCGAAGCCCCCAAGTCTGGTCAGAAAGCGCGAGGAAGCGGCCGTCAATGTTTAAATCTGTATAAAATTGAGCGATGCGGTCTCCAAGATCTTCTTTTGTCACGCCGAGCAAAGATGCAATTTCATTTAAAAGCTCCTGAAAAGGAACTGGTTTTTTATGTTCTTCAAATAATTCGTGAGCGATTTCGACTAAAGCCATTTCCTTTAGCTCTTCCTGTGAATATTGTTTGATACCCAAGGTCGGACACTCCCTTTCTATTACTTATATGTATCTGTTTTATCAATAATGAAAGCGTTTTTGTATCATTCTTATACAAACCATACCTCTCATTATAAACAAAATAAAACAGAATATGCTACCCTTAACAGCGTTAATTTAAATAATTTTACAAGAGTGATCCGCCTGACAGATGTTTTGCGTCAATCCGAGAGCATTCTGGAGATGACCAGTCTTTGAATTTCTTGAGTGCCTTCATAGATTTGCGTGATTTTCGCATCACGCATATAACGTTCAACCGGATAATCCTTTGTATAGCCGTAGCCGCCGAAGATCTGTACGGCTTCGGTCGTCACCTTCATCGCCGTATCCCCCGCCAGCAGTTTGGACATGGCGGAAGCTTTTCCATATGGAAGGCCTGACGATTCAAGCCACGCCGCCTGATAGGTCAATAGCCTTGAAGCTTCTGTCATTGTAGCCATATCCGCGAGTTTAAAAGCGATGCCCTGATGCTCGGCGATCGATTTACCGAATTGCTTTCTCTCTTTTGCATATTGAACCGCCGCATCAAGCGCCCCCTGAGCGATGCCTACGGCTTGAGCGGCAATGCCGTTTCTGCCTCCGTCAAGCGTCTTCATGGCGATTTTGAAGCCTTCCCCTTCTTCTCCTAGACGGTTTGCTGCGGGCACAACACAATCTTCGAATGTGATTTCCGTTGTCGTAGACGAACGGATTCCCATTTTCTTTTCTTTCTTGCCTGCAGAAAATCCTTCGAAATCCTTTTCTACAATAAAAGCGGAGATGCCTTTTTTCTTTTTCACGGGATCCGTGACTGCAAAAACAATGTAAATATCCGCGATCCCGCCGTTTGTAATAAACATTTTGGAGCCATTTAACACATAGTCATCACCGATTCGTTCAGCAGTTGTTTTCATGCCGCCGGCGTCAGAACCGGACCCCGCTTCAGTCAAAGCGAAAGCGCCGATCTTCTCTCCGAGGGCCAGCTGTGTTAAGTGCTCTGCCTTCTGTTCTTCCGTCCCAAAGGCAAAGATCGGCCAGCTGCAAAGAGAGATATGGGCGGAAAGCGTCACACCGGTGGAGGCGCACACTTTTGACAGCTCCTCCACCGCGATGACGTAGGCCAGATAGTCACTTCCGATTCCTCCGTATTCTTCAGGCCATGGAATTCCCGTCAGCCCTAAATTCGCCATCTCCCGAAACAGCTCGTGATCGAAGCGTTCTTGTTCGTCGCGTTCTGCTGCTGACGGGGCCACCTCATGCTTCGCAAAATCGCGCACCAATTTCCTTATCATCTCGTGTTCTTCTGACAATGAAAAATTCATTGCTTCTCCCCCATTTTCTTATCAGCGCCTAAGACAGATTGGGCCAGAAGCTCTGCGACATCATACGTTTTGACCCGGTCTTCGGCTTCTTTTGCCTTTGTGCCGTCCCCAAGCATCGTGAGACAGTACGGACAGCCGGAGCTGATCACCGATGGGGTGACCGCGAGCGCTTGCTCTGTTCTGGCGACGTTAATCCTGTTACCCGTTTCTTCCTCCATCCACATTAACCCTCCGCCGGCGCCGCAGCACATGCCGGTTTCCCGGTTTCTCTCCATTTCAATCAGCTGCACGCCCGGAATGGCTTTCAAAATCTCCCTCGGCGGATCATAGACTTCGTTGTACCGTCCCAAGTAGCACGAATCATGGAAGGTAATCGTCTCTTGAAGAGGGTGCTGCGGTTTTAATTTCCCGTTCTTCACCAGCTCAGCCAATACTTCTGTATGATGAAAAACCTCGCCTTCAAATCCGAAATCCGGATATTCGTTTTTAAATAAATTGTATGCGTGTGGGTCAATCGTAACGATTTTTTTAACATGATTTTTTTCAAATTCAGAGATATTCTTTTCAGCCAGCTCTTGGAACAAAAATTCATTACCGAGGCGGCGCGGCGTATCCCCTGAATTTTTTTCTTTATTGCCGAGGATCGCGAAGGACACGCCCGCGTGATTGAGCAGCTTGGCAAAGGAGACCGCGATTTTCTGGCTTCTGTTGTCGTAAGACCCCATGGAACCGACCCAGAAAAGGTACTCAAATTCCTTTCCCTCTTTTTTCATTTCTTTTACGGTCGGAATCTCGGTATCCGGCGCCGCGTCACGCCAATTTTCACGTTCCTTGCGGTTGAGTCCCCACGGATTTCCCTGCCGCTCGATACTGGTCATAGCGCGCTGTGCGTCACTGTCCATTTTCCCTTCTGTCAGCACAAGGTAGCGGCGGAGGTCAATGATTTTATCCACATGTTCGTTCATGACCGGGCATTGATCCTCACAGTTTCTGCAAGTCGTGCACGCCCAAATTTCTTCCTCTGTGATGACATCGCCGATCAAGCTCGGATGGTATTCAAGCGCGGCGGCGGCTTCCTGCGATCCGCTTCCTGATGAGGCCGCCGCCAGCTGATTGCCTTTCGTATGCCGAAATGCTGCCGCGGGCACCCATGGCGAGCGTGAGGTGACGGCGGCGCCTTTTTCTGTGAGATGATCCCTGAGACGCAAAATCAAGTCCATCGGCGACAGCATTTTTCCGGTGCCTGTTGCCGGACACATATTGGTACAGCGGCCGCACTCAACACACGCGTACAGATCAAGCAGCTGGGACTGCCTGAAATCTTCAATTTTTCCCGCGCCGTAGCTTTCTTTCGTTTCATCGGTAAAATCTATTTTTTCAAGCTTTCCGGCAGATTCCATCCTATTGAAAAAGACATTGGCAGGGCCGGCGATTAAATGGGCATGCTTTGACTGCGGCACGTATACCAAAAAACTCAGCAAAAATAGAAGATGCATCCACCATGCGATATAGAAAATCACCGCCGCCCCTGTTTCTCCTACTCCGCCAAGCAAAAACGCAATACCTGATGCAATCGGCTCGCTCGATGAAAGCCCATGCCCATGCCAGATCAGATTCATCCCGTTTCCAAGCAGAACCGTCAGCATTAATCCTCCGATAAAAATGAGAACAAGTCCTGCTTTGAAGCCGCGTTTCAGCCTGACGAGTTTTTCAATATAACGTCTGTAGAATGCCCAGACCACAGCGATTAAAATGAGAAACGTAACGATTTCCTGAAAAAAGGTGAAGGCGGGATAGACAGGGCCAAGCGGCAGATTCCGATCGGGAGCCAGTCCTTTAATAATAAAGTCAATTGCTCCGAACTGAACCAATATAAACCCGTAGAAAAACATGACGTGAATGATTCCGCTTTTCTTGTCCTTCAGCAGTTTTTTCTGTCCGAATACATTCACCCATATGGCGCGAAGCCGTTCCCTGATCCGATTATCAAAATGTTCTTTCTGCCCGAGTCCGATGTAGGCCAGTCTCGTTTTGACCAAGTAGACAAACAAATAAACAGCGTAAGCGGTTACAACCAGAAATAACAATGCATTTGCGATGAGAAAGCCGCTCATTCCAATTCCCCCTTTTTACTGATAAAGACCGCGATCCCCTACCTCCGAATCTGTATAAGATTACCTTTATGATAAATAATGAATGAGTGTTCAGTCAATAATTAAATTCCCGCTGTTAGGGCACACTACCCTTACTACAGAAAGGAGTGCCGGGATGAAGATATTTTTCGTGATTCTTATCATTGGCATTATACTATTGGCTTTCATACTGTTTGATATCTTCATGGGGCGTGCCGTTTACAAAAAAAACGCGTACGAGCCTGTTTTTTCAAAAAAGAAGAGTGATATCGAATTGATCCACTGCGGTGCTGATCTTGTGGAACGGATGATGAAAGATATCAGCCAGGCCGCTTCCTCTGTTCACGTGATGTTTTTTATTATGAAAAACGATGAGGTCAGCCACAATATGTTTACGCTGCTGAAAACAAAAGCCCAAGCCGGTGTTTCAGTTTATTTGCTGCTGGACTGGTCCGGCTGCCAAAAAATCAAAAAACCGGCGCTGGAGACGATGAAAAATGCCGGGGTTCATGTGCATTTTCTGAACAAACCTCGTTTTCCTTTTTTCTTTTTTCATATGCAGAAACGGAATCACCGGAAAATCGCTGTGATAGACGGAAAAATCGGTTATATCGGCGGGTTTAACATCGCTGAGGAATACCTTGGAAAGAAGGCGAAGTTCGGCAATTGGGAGGATTATCATCTGCGTATGAAAGGAGAAGGGGTGCATGATCTTCAAACGCTTTTCGCTTCCGATCTGAAACGAAATACCGGAATCGAACTTGGCACGGATGTTTGCCCGGATCGTCCGCAAGGGAATATCTCTCATAAGATTTATGCGACTGACGGTTATTCTCTTGAAAAAACGTATTTGGCAAATATCGCGCAGGCAAAAAAACGCATTACCATTTGTACACCGTATTATATTCCGACAAAACCGCTTCAGCAGGCCTTGGTCAAAGCCAGAAAAAACGGTGTAGCCGTTACGATCATCGTGCCGATGAAATCAGATCATCCGCTGGTCCGAGAAGCAGCTTATACCTATTATTCGGAGCTCTTGGATGCCGGCTGCCTGATCTACCGTTTTTATCAGGGGTTTTATCATGTGAAAGCCCTGATCATTGACGATCATTTCAGTATCATCGGAACCGCCAATTTTGATCAGCGAAGCTTTTTTTTAAATGAAGAAGTGAATGTTGAAATCGATAATGAGGCATTTACAAAAGAAGTCTATGCCACGATTGAAGAGGATATGAAAAGGTCGGAGCTGCTGACAAAGGAAAATTTCAAAAAGCGCACGTTCAGGCAGCGTCCGGCGGAATGGCTTGGCAGAGCATTATCTTATTTTTTATAAAGGAGAGTTCCTATGATTTTCAGATTCGGGTTCGTTTCAAACGCGATGAGCCTTTGGGATGCGTCTCCCGCTAAAACACTGACATTCGCGCGTTATTCCAAGCTTGCAAAGGATGAAAGACAAGAAGCCCTGCTGTCCGTAACAAAAGCCAATTTGCAAAATACACTGAGAACTCTTCACTATATCATCGGCCACAGCATTCCTTTGTACCGTTTTTCCAGTTCGATTGTTCCGCTGGCCACGCATCCCGATGTCATGTGGGATTTTGTAACACCGTTTCAAAAAGAGTTTCGGGAGATCGGGGAGCTTGTCAAAACACATCATCTGAGAACAAGCTTCCATCCAAACCAATTCACCCTGTTTACTAGCCCGAAGGAAAATGTCACAAAAAATGCGGTAACCGATATGGCGTATCACTACCGCATGCTTGATGCCATGGGCATTGCTGACCGCTCTGTTATCAACATTCATATCGGCGGCGCTTACGGAAATAAAGAAACCGCCATTGCACAATTTCATCAAAATATAAAGCAGCTGCCTAAGGAAATCAAACAGCGGATGACGCTTGAGAATGACGATAAAACATATACGACGGAAGAAACGCTTCAGGTTTGCGAACAAGAGGACGTTCCATTCGTCTTTGACTTTCATCATTTTTACGCCAATCCAGATGATCAAGCTGACCTGAATGAAGCACTGCCCCGGATGATCAAAACGTGGGAGCGGATTGGGCTGCAGCCGAAAGTTCACCTGTCCTCTCCAAAATCGGAGCAAGCCATACGCAGCCATGCCGATTATGTTGACGCCAACTTTTTGCTGCCGCTGTTGGAACGCTTTAGGCAATGGGAAACCAATATTGATTTCATGATTGAAGCAAAACAGAAAGACAAAGCGCTTCTCCGCCTGATGGATGAATTAAGCTCCATCCGCGGTGTCAAACGCATCGGCGGAGGCACACTGCAATGGAAATCATAAATGTGCATTATCAGGTTTAAGGTTCGTCCGCCCTGGGAACATACGCTATATAAGACAACAATGATGGAGGAGAAAGAACATGAAAAATATCAAGTCTCTAAAAGTAGCCGCACAGGCATTTACTTTAAGAAATTTGATTCATCTTTATAAAATGTGCCATTCCGGCAGCCACGAGG
This sequence comes from Bacillus sp. RHFS10, assembly GCF_016757475.1. Lineage (NCBI taxonomy): Bacteria > Bacillati > Bacillota > Bacilli > Caryophanales > Bacillaceae > Bacillus > Bacillus sp. RHFS10. The sequence continues at coordinate 410,427 of NZ_JAESPO010000002.1, read as the reverse complement.
TCTATATTTATTCGAAGAAAACGATGTGCAAAATCAAAAACTTAATTGAGCTTGAGACGTTCCGCATGGCTCATGATGAGAAAGAATATCTCATTGTAGTGGAAGGCACAAAAGCGTCCCAGCTGGTTGAAAAGTTTCAAAATATCATCGAACCTGCTGAAAAAGAAGCGCTCTGACTTACATATAAAAAGGATAGACGTCGATGTCTATCCTTTTTCTTATGATCTTACATAATGAAGCTGAACCGCCTGTCCAAATTGTTTCAGCCCTTTTAACCGCAACTTTTTTTCATATGTTAACTCGTGAAACAGCGGGATGCCTAGACTGGAATAATATTTTCTAACCCTGCACCATTTGCCCGAATTGCGCCTGATGCAGCCTGCTGTAAAGACCGCCGGCTTCAATCAGGTCTTGATGGCGCCCTTGCTCTTCAATTCCGTTCTTTGTGACGACCACAATTCTGTCCGCGTCTTTGATCGTCGCCAGCCTGTGGGCGATCACGAGCGTGGTGCGCCCCTCGGACAATTCTTGCAGCGCCTTTTGGATCGCCGCTTCTGTTTCTGTATCAAGGGCAGAAGTCGCTTCGTCGAGAATCAAGATCGACGGATTTTTCAAGAACATCCGCGCAATTGACAGACGCTGCTTTTGCCCGCCGGAAAGCTTCACGCCCCTTTCACCGATGATGGTATCCAATCCATCCGGCATGTGATGGACGAGCTCTTCCAGATGCGCCCGCTTCACAGCCTGCCAGATTTCCTCTTCTGATGCGTCCAGACGGCCATATGCAATATTCTCTCTAAGCGTGCCCGAGAACAAGAAAACATCCTGCTGCACGACGCCAATCTGCCCCCGCAGTGAAGACAGCGTCATGTCTTTTATGCTGATGCCGTCGATCGTAATGTCGCCCCCTGATGCTTCATAAAAGCGCGGAAGCAGACTGCAAAGCGTTGATTTTCCCGCGCCTGACGGACCGACGAACGCAACTGTTTCCCCCGCTTGAATGGATAGGTTTATGTCATCGAAAACACTGTGATGGTCGTCATAGCCAAACGAAACATGTTCATAGCGGATATTGCCCCCCAGAGCGGAAACATCTCTCGCATCAGGAGAATCCTGAATATCCGGCTCTGTCTCCATCAGTTCCATATAGCTTTTGAAACCGGCGATTCCCCTTGGATACATTTCGATAATGGCGTTAATTTTGTCAATAGGCCTGAACAGCACGTTCGTCAGGAGCACAAACGCCACGAATTCCCCGTACGATAAGGAACCGCGAATGACAAACCACGTTCCGCACAAAAGGACAAACAATGTGACAAACCGAGTCAGCATGTAGCTGATTGAACCGTTTTTCGCCATAATTTTGTATGAGGAAAGCTTTGTGATACGGAAACGCTGATTGTTGACGGCGAAGCGTTCTTTTTCAAACGCTTCATTGCCGAACGCCTGCACGAGCCGGATGCCGCCGATATTATTTTCCACACGCGCGCTGAAGGCTCCGATATCTTTGTTCAGCGCGGTAAACGCTTTGGTCATTTTTTTGTTGAAATAAAGCGCGAGCCATATGACAATCGGCATGATGATAAACGTTAGTAATGCCAGCTGCCAGTTAATAAACAGCATCACCCCGAACGCCCCGAGAATGGTCATGATGGCAATGAATAAATCTTCCGGGCCGTGATGGGCAACTTCGCCGATGTACATTAAATCGTTCGTCAGCTTCGACATGAGCGTTCCCGTCTTGTTGTTGTCGTAAAATTTGAATGAGAGCTTTTGCAAATGGTCAAAAAGCGATTTTCTCATATCGGTCTCGATATTGATCCCGAGCATATGCCCCCAGTATGTCACGATATACTGGAGAGCCGAGCTGAGCGCGTACACCGCAAATAATCCGATTGAAGTTGCAATGATCAGGCCCCAGTCCCTGCCCGGAAGCAAGGTATCAATAAAATAATTGACGATCAAAGGAAAACTCAGCTCCATTAAGCCTCCCGCGATCGCCGAAAAAAAGTCGAGAAAGAACAACGTTTTATATGGTTTATAGTATGAAAAAAATTGCCGCAGCACCCTATCTTCCTCCAATGCATAAATAACTGATAATTTTTCTCAATTATACTATACACTGTCTGTATTTAAAGATCAGATTTCTTTTTCTTACAGAACGCCTGAAAATAGACGGGCAAAGGATTCTTTTGTCCGGTCGGTCACCCCTCTTTTGTAAAAGGCGACAGGGGTGAGTTTTTCACTGTCCAGCATATCCTCTTCAAAATGGTCTTCAAGGGTGCGTATCGCTTCGGCATCCGTGAAGAACACGTTCACTTCAAAGTTGAGCTGGAAGCTGCGCATGTCCATATTCGCTGTGCCGACCGAGGCGAGATCACCATCAACAATCATCACCTTTTGATGCATGAAGCCTTTTTGGTAGGAGTACACTTCAATGCCCTCAAGAAGCAGCTCCGGGAAATAGGATCTCGACGCGTATTGCGTCAAAAAGCTGTCGTTCGTCTCCGGCACCATGACCCTTACTTCTACTCCTTTTGTCGCCGCCGCTTTCAGCGCCGTGCGAATGGACTCATTCGGGACAAAATAAGGCGTGGCGATCCAGATTGATTTTTGGGCTGAAGTAATCATTTCATAATAGAGGTCGCTCATGCTTTCCTTCATGTCGGGGCCTGTCGCGACAATTTGATATATGCCCCCTCCCTCCACGGGAACAGGCATATTGTATTTCTCTTGATCTATTAACACTTCACTGGAGACGTATTCCCAATCCAACATAAAGATGGCGTGAAGCGTTTGCACAATTTCTCCTTCCAGCCGGAGGTGAGTGTCTCTCCAAAACCCGATATACGGATCTCTGCTGATATACTCCTTCCCGACATTTAATCCGCCCACAAAACCGATTTTCCCGTCGATGACTACGATTTTCCGGTGATTTCTGAAATTCAATTTTTGGTTGAAAAACCCGTATTTCAGCGGAGAAAACGGAACGATGTCCACTCCCGCTTGTTTCATTTTCATGATATCTCTTCTTGCCAGCTTGATGCTTCCTGCGGCGTCGTATAAAAACCGCACCTCGACACCTTGACGCGCTTTTTCCATCATAATGTCCATCATGCCGCGGCCGAGCATGTCCGACTTGAACATGTAGTATTCAATATGTATATAAGATTCCGCTTTCCGCATCGCTTTGAAAATATCGGGAAAGGTTTCTTCGCCGTTTTTCAGCACTTTGATATCGCTTTGCGTATTGATATTCATATGGGCAGCCCTGATGGAATACGTAAAGAACCTTTCCTGATTGTCCTTAAGACCTGTCACTTCAGGCGTTTCCTCCCTGTCAAACAGCTTCCTGAGCTTTTCCCGGTTGTACATTCGTTTTGTTTTAAAAAGCTTTCCCTTCACATAAAGCTGTCCGGAAAACAGATAAAACATGTAGCCGATGATAGGAAAAAAGACGAGAATGTGGATCCATAACAGCGTGTGCTGCGAGGTGCGGTTTTCAAGAATTAACGAATAGATGCTAAACAAAATAATGCTGACATAGCAAAGCAATCCTCCGTAAAACTCAAGCCTGGAAACCGGAAAAAACCATATGACATATGCCCCGATGAGCATGATATATAAAAAGAAAAATTCCAGTTTCCTTTTCAGCATCCTCACTCTCTCCAATCTGATTCAATTACCTCCTTATACCTCTTTTCCCTAGTCTGTAAACCTTTCAAAAAAATCCCCTCCGCACGAGGCGGAAAGGCTTAAGATGATGCTTCCTGTGATTGGCCGGGTGTGATGTTCCGGAGTAACCCGGGCTTGAGTGAATAGCTGCTTTTGATTTTATTTTTGAAGAAGCCGACGATCAAACCCGTAACCGCAATCGACACTAAGGAGAAGAGGCCTTTCAGCAATCCGACGGAGAAAATGCCGGCCAGCACTACGCCAAAATCGAAGAGAAAATTAACTGTACCCGGATTCCATCCGTAGCGCTTTTGCAGAAATAAAGCGAGAATATTGGCGCCCCCGAGCGATGCCTGATGATAAAACATGAGTGACAAGCCAAACCCGATCAGCGTCCCGCCGCAAATCGCCCCGGCAAGCGGTGAAAATGAGACAGACGGCAGCCAATGATCCGCGCTTGTAAACAGAGTCAGCGCTGTGACTGCAAATACAGTGGATAAGGTGAATGTGATGCCCATTCTGATGAGAGAAAATACATAAAACGGAATATTGATCAGAAAGAAGATCATGGCAAACGAGGAATGAAACAAGTATGACAGGCTTAGTGACAATCCGGCTGTGCCGCCGGTTAATACGTGAGAATGTCTGAGTGTCAGAACTCCGGCGCTTGTGATAAGACAAGCAGTTAAAATGAGTAAAATTCGTTTCATTCTTCACTCTCCTTTTTTAGATGATGTCATTTCCACCTACAAACATAACAGGATACCCGGCCGCCCAGCCATTGCCTTGGCAGAAAATATCTTATGTTTTCAAAAAATCCCCCTCTTGCAAGGGGGATTTTCACGAGCGTTTCCGATACACGACATAGCTTCGTGTCAGATATTTGAGTGGGAGACTGAACACGTGAACCAGTCTCGTAAACGGCCACAGGATAAAAACGACGTATCCGATTATGATATGAAGCTTAAACCATAGCGGGACATTCTCCATCAAAGAGGCGTCAGGCCTGAACAAAAAAATCTCCCTGAACCACGGTCCGACTGTTGTCCGGTAGTCAAATCCTTTCGAATCAATGTTGAGAAATGTGGCGGCAAGGCCCGACAGCATCATAAACAGCAGCAGAATAAGCGTAAGGATATCCGATGGCGAGCTGGTGTTGCGGATTCTTTTGTCAAACAGCCTTCTGTACGTCAGGATGAAAAGTCCGGTACATGCCGCGATTCCGGCAGGCAGGCCCGCGCCAATCGCCATTTTGTGATACACATGCTCTGAAATGCCAATGGAAGCGTACACGGCTTCCGGGATCAGAATGCCCATGACATGCCCGCCGATAACGCACAGCATGCCCCAGTGAAAAAGGGTGCTGCCTGCCGCAAGTTTTTTCTTTTCTAACAGCTCGCTTGATTTCGCGGTCCAGCCAAATTGGTCATGCTGATAGCGGTAAATATGGCCGCCGATGAAGAACGTCATGACAATGTATGGCATCACGCCCCACAGGATCTGCCCGCTCATGGCTGAACAGCCCCTTCAACGCTTTCACGCACGCCGATATTTTCCAGCGCGGCCAGTAGCACGTGCAGCAGCTCCGCATATATACTGGCATTTTTTTCGAGGCGGGATGCCAGTTCCCTCACATTGGACAAATACTTTTCAAACACGCTATTCGCAGCTTCAATCTCCGCAACCGCGGCAAATTCCAGCATAAGCGGGAGATAATCAGGCAGCTCTTTGTCTGTCGGCAGGAAACCGGATTGCTGGTAGGTGTTTTTTAAATGCAGCAATTCAATGCCGCGTTCCCTTTGCTCGCCTGAGTTAAAGTAGGTGACGTACATATTCGTTTTTTTCCCGAAGTCGAACGTATAGACATAGTGTTCAATCAGCGCTTTATGGGAAAAGCTGGCTGACGCCTCGAAAAAGTGCAGCAGCAGCTCCCGGATTTGCCGGTTGCCGATTTCATGGGTAAGAGCCTTCCAATCGGGAAGCTCGGCTCTCCACTCTTCGTCTGGATAAGACAGAAGACAGGAAAGAGCGGAGAACGTGATTTGCCGGTCTGTGGTGTTCATCTTGTTACACCTCATTTATCAAAAATTAAAAACAAGAGCCGGGGCCGCCTGAAAATGATAAGCCGCAGCTCCCTTGTTCAGCGTATAAATCAGACACTTCTTCTCGGTGGCTGCTTGGAATCACAAAGCGATCATCATATTTTGCAATCGCAAGCAGCCGATACATGTCTTCAATTTGCTGTTCTGTTAAGCCGACGCTGGAGATCAGTGCCGGGTCGATGGATTTATTCGTCTGGACCGCTCTCATATACTGGCGCATGACAGACATTTTCTTTAACGTTGACCGAATATGATCCGTATCACCAGCCGTTAAAAGCTGCGCCAAATAGTCAATCGGAATTCTCATTTGGTCGATAGCCGGAAAAATATCTTCCGCAGATTGCTGGCTGCCTTTTCCTTCAAAGAGATTCATAATCGGGCTCAGCGGCGGAATGTACCAAACCATCGGCAGTGTGCGGTACTCAGGGTGAAGCGGCAGCGCAATCTTCCAGTCAATGATCATTTTATAGATCGGCGATTGCTGAGCAGCCTCTATCCATTCAGCCGGGATGCCTTGTTCTTTTGCCAGCTTGGCAACCTCAGGATCATTCGGATCAAGAAAAACGTCCAATTGGGAATGGTAGAGATCCTTTTCATTTTCAACAGATGCCGCTTCCTCCACTTTGTCCGCGTCATACAGCATGACGCCGAGGTAGCGGATTCTGCCTACACACGTCTCGGAGCAGATGGTCGGCAGTCCAGCCTCCAGACGCGGAAAGCAGAGGGTGCATTTTTCCGCTTTGTTCGTTTGCCAGTTAAAATAGACTTTTTTATAAGGGCAGGATGAGACGCAATATCGCCATGAACGGCACGCGTTTTGATCCACAAGCACAATGCCGTCCTCCTCGCGTTTGTACATGGCGCCTGACGGACAAGAGGAAACGCACGCCGGGTTGATGCAGTGCTCACAAATACGCGGCAGATACATCATAAAGACCTCATCGAATTCTGTTTTGATTGATTCCTCCATCTTTTGCACGTTTGGATCTTCAAGCCCTGTAATATGGCCGCCTGCGAGGTCATCCTCCCAGTTCGGGCCCCATTCGATATTCATGAAATCCCCCGTCAGCGACGATTTCGGGCGCGCCACCGGCTGGTGTTTTTTCTGCGGGCTGTTTGTTAATGTTTCATAATCATAGTTCCAAGGTTCATAGTAATCATCAATCGACGGCTGGTTTGGGTTATAGAAAAGGCCTGCAAGCCGATTCGTTTTCGGGCCGGATTTCAGCTCGAGCTTTCCTTTTTTCAATGTCCAGCCGCCTTTATATTTGTCCTGATCCTCCCATTGCTTCGGGTAGCCGATGCCCGGCTTTGTTTCTACATTATTGAAGTACATATATTCCGCACCGGCACGGTTTGTCCACGTGTTTTTGCAGGTGACGCTGCACGTGTGGCAGCCGATGCATTTATCCAAGTTCATGACCATACCGATTTGCGCTTTAATCTTCAAGCCAATCGACCTCCTTCAGCTTGCGGATGACGACGTTCAGGTCGCGCTGATTCCCTGTTGGACCGTAATAGTTAAAGCCGTAGCTGAGCTGGGCATAGCCCCCGATCATCTGTGTCGGCTTGACGTGAATCCTTGTCGGGCTGTTGTGGGTGCCTCCGCGGTTATTCGTCAGTTTTGTGCCGGGTACGTTGATGTGGCGGTCCTGGGCATGGTGCATAAACGCCATTCCTTTAGGAATCCGGTGAGACAGAACCGCTCTCGCGACGACAACGCCATTTCGGTTGAAGCATTCAATCCAATCGTTGTCCTTGATATCCGTGTCCTCAGCATCATCTTTATTCATCCACACGGTCGGCCCGCCGCGGAACAGCGTCAGCATCGGTAAAGAATCGAAATACATGCTGTGGACGGACCATTTATTATGCGGTGTCAAATAATTAAGGACGATTTCTTTGCCCTCTTGATCTGGCCGCTTGCTTAGAAACGGACGATGCTGGAGGATCGGTTTAAATGTTGCCATCGTTTCACCGAATTCCATCATCAGTTCATGATCGACATAATAAGATTGTCTGCCGGTCAGTGTTCGCCACGGGATTAATTTTTCTACGTTCGTCGTAAACGGCGAGTACCTGCGTCCCCCTTTTTCCGAGCCGGTAAATGCCGGAGACGTGATGACTGTTTTTGGCTGGGCTGTAATTTGTTCGAACGTAAAGCATTCTTCCTCCCGCTCTTCCGCCAGGTCTTTCAGCTTCAGGTTTGTGATGTTTTCAAGTGATTCCCAGGCTTTCACAGCGACTTTTCCATTTGAAGTGGACGATAAGGTTAAAACTGCCTCTGCCGCCTGCTTCGCTTCACTTATATTCGGACATCCCTTGGCAACGCTGTCCGTTGTGATTTCTCCCAGTCTCTTTTTGAGTGATTCATATTCATCGGCTATCGACCAGCTCATCCCTTTTGTTCCGCTCGGTTTTAGGGCGGCTTGAGGACCCAGCGCTGTCATTTTGGCGAAAATTTGTTTATAGTCCCGCTCAACAACATGGATGTTCGGCATCGTTTTTCCCGGAATGGCTTCGCATTCGCCCTTGCTCCAGTCTTTGATTTTGCCGAACGGCTGGGCCAGTTCCTGCATGGTGTCGTGAAGGAGCGGCGTGGCGACCACTTCTTTCACCGGCTCCATATCGACTTCTTCTGCCAAATCGGAAACGGCTTTTGACAGTGCTTTGAAAATATCCCAGTCTGACTTCGATTCCCACGGGGCCGAGATGGCCGGAGCAAAAGGATGAATAAACGGATGCATATCTGTGCTGCTGAGATCATGTTTTTCATACCATGTCGCCGCCGGAAGCACGATATCGGAATAGAGTGCCGTACCGGCCATTCGAAAATCGAGATTGATTAACAAGTCGAGTTTACCTTCCGGTGCCTGCTCCCGCCATTTGATTTCTTCAGGGCGGATGCTGTCGCTGTCGTCATTCATTAATCCATTTGTCGTCCCCAGCAGATGCTTGAGAAAATATTCATGCCCTTTTCCTGAACTCGAAATCAGATTTGCCCGCCATACGAAGAGATTCCTCGGGAAATTGGCTTCATTGTCTGGATCTTCAATCGCGAATTTCAGCTTTTTCTCTTGAAGCTGTGAGGCCACGTACGCACCAACGTCTTCAGGTGTTGCTGCTCCTGCTCTTTCAGCTTCTTTGTATAGGTCAATTCCGTTTTGATTGAATGTCGGATAAGACGGCAGCCACCCTAATCGCGCTGCCAGCACATTGTAATCGGCATGATGCTTGTAGCGGGATGACGCAGCGATCGGCGAAGCCAAGTCACTGATCGGCTGGTCCTCGTATCGCCACTGGTCTGTTGCAAAGTAGAAAAATGAGGTGCCGTTTTGCAGCTTGGGCACGCCCTCCCAGTCCTTTGCATTTGCAATCGTCTGCCACCCTTCAGCAGGGCGGAGCTTTTCCTGCCCCACATAGTGAGCCCAGCCTCCGCCGTTTACACCTTGGGCGCCTACCAGTAAAACAAGATTTAACACCGCCCGGTAAATCGTATCGGAGTTGAACCAGTGGTTAATCCCCGCTCCTACGATAATCATGGACCGGCCGTCTGTATCGATCGCATTTTGGGCAAACTCTCTGGCAATCTTCATGACGGCTTCTTTTTTGATTCCTGTCATCTTTTCCTGCCAGGCAGGCGTGAAAGGCTCAGGATCATCATAGGAGACAGCTGATTGTTCGCCGATGCCCCGGTTCACGCCATAGTTGGCCAGTATCAAGTCAAACACGGTCGTGACACAAACCTCTTCGCCGTTCAGGTTCAGTTTTTTTAAAGGAAGATCCCGCTCAAGCACTTTGTTTCCGTCATCTGAAAAATACGGGATGCGCACCGTGCCGATTTCGTCCTCTATTCCGAGTACAGAGAGACGGGGTTCTATCGGTTCCCCGGTTTCTTCATCGATCATGTGCAGGTTCCATTTCTGCTGCCCGTCCCAGCGGGAGCCCATTGTTCCTTGCGGTATGGCAAATGTGTTTGTCTGTTCATTCCAGACCGCAGGCTTCCACTGGTCATGCTCTGTCTTGCGGCCAATGTCCTTCGCATGCAGAAACCGCCCCGCTGTGTATGCGCCATTTTCTTTCGACAGGGTGACGAAAAATGGAAAATCCGTGTATTGCTTCGCATAGTCAATGAAACGTTCCGTCTCTTGGTTCACGTAAAATTCCTGCAAAATGACGTGACCCATGGCCATTGCAAGCGCCCCGTCAGTCCCTTGGCGGATACTCAGCCAGTCATCCGCGAACTTTGAGGATTCCGCAAAATCCGGACTGATCGAAATGACCTTCGCGCCTTTATAGCGGGCCTCAGCCAAAAAATGCGCGTCAGGTGTTCTTGTTAACGGAACGTTGGAGCCCCATGTGATGATATAGCCTGAATTGTACCAATCACTGCTTTCCGGAACGTCTGTCTGGTCACCCCAAATTTGCGGGGATGCCGGAGGAAGATCCGCATACCAATCATAAAAACTGAGCATAGGGCCGCCGATTAAAGACATAAATCGGGAGCCTGAGGCGTGGCTGAGCATGGACATGGCCGGAATCGGAGAAAAGCCGACATTCCGATCTGGACCGTATTTCATGACTGTATAGAGCAGAGAGGCTGAAATCAGCTTCAGTACCTCCGGCCATTCAGCGCGCACAAAACCGCCTTTCCCTCTTGCTTGTTTATAAGACTTCGCTTGTTCAGGGTTTTCAACGATTGATTTCCAGGCTTCCAATGGATTTTGATGAGCCTGCAGAGCTTCACGCCATAAATTGATCAGCACACCGCGCACGTATGGATATTTCACACGGAGCGGGCTGTAGATATACCAAGAAAAACTGGCCCCCCGCGGACAGCCTCTCGGTTCAAAATCAGGCATATCAGGGCCTGTTGATGGATAATTCAAGTTTTGTCCTTCCCACGTGACAATTCCGTTTTTCACATATATATTCCAGCTGCATGACCCCGTGCAGTTGACACCGTGGGTGGAGCGCACGACTTTGTCGTACTGCCATCTGTTTCTGTATACATTCTCCCAATCGCGATCTTCGCGGGTCGTTTGGCTATGTTTATTTGAATGGTGTTCAATAGGAGAGAAATAGTTTAATCTCCTAAACAACGGACTCATTTTCTTTTTCTTCATGAGCGTTCACTCCTTCCGAGTCACAGGTGATGCTAAGTTCACTATAAACAGAGACAGCGTGTTTTCTTGTGAACTATGTCACACACTCTGCTTTTTTCACAAAATGTTCACACTGAGAAGAAGGAACAGACTTTCACAGGAAGTGATGAGGGCGGCGTTCAGGCAGGACACCTGAGTCATTAGCCGCTTTTCATTCAAAGATCAAAAAAACCGGTTCTATTTAAGAACCGGGCTCGGCGTTTTTATCTTGTGATGTATGCAGATAACGCAAAAATAGTTGATAGGAACAAAAGACATTTTGCTGAAGTACCGCCAAAAAATTCATTTGCAGCTGTGGGTTGTAAGTCATCATTTTTTTAAATATATAAAAAGGGATTTTGAGAATAAGAATGTCCGAAGAGGCATTGACTGAAATAAAAGGCGATAAATACAGCCCGCCTTTTTCATCAATCGGAAACACATCGCCTTTTTCCCACAGCGCAACGGTTTTCGATCCTTCAGGGAGCCTGCTGTCCATCAAACGGACACTGCCTTTTAATACAATATAAACGGATTGAGAATGAAGAAAGGATGAAGCATGATCAGATGAGCCGCCGATAAACGTCCCGTTTTTAAGCAAAGTTTCGACAATGGATAGAGGCACTTCATTAAACATAGGGAGTTGTTTCAGAAACAATAAATAGTCACACTGATTCATAGGAAAGCCTCCTGTGCTAAGGATAGCTTTAGTGTAGCTCGATTGAGCCTGTACGGCAGTGATGTATTTCACAGCCTGTATGATGTATGTCACTTATCAGGAGAGTGACTGCATTTATAATCAAATAAAAAAGGAGGATTTCGATGAAGGCGCTGATTCCGAAGCAGCACGGCGCATGGGCGATGCTGCTGATTCCATTTTTGCTTGGGATGGTCAAAGGAGGTCCCGTTTTCTGGCATCTTCCGCTTTTCCTAGGCTTGCTTTTCCTATACTTGATGGTCTGCCCCATCACACTCGCCATGAAGAAGAAACAGATTAAATCCTATCAAAAGTGGATATGTTATTACGGTGTTCCGGCCTGCTGCTTTTTGATAATCCCTGTCTTTTATAAGCCTGCGCTCATCTGGGTTGGCGTTTCTTTATTTCCGCTTTTTCTCATTCATACGTATTATGCCCGCCGAAAAAACGAACGAGCACTAGTGAATGATATTGCGGGTGTCTTGTTCTTTTGTTCAGGCGGGCTTGCGAGCTGCTGGCTGGGGGCGGGAACCCTTGACGGCTGGGCTTGGTTTATTTTCTTGCAATCTGCTTTATTTTTTATCGGGAGTTCTTTTTATGTAAAGTCGGTGATCCGGGAGAGAAAGAACAGGTTTTTTGCATACTATTCATGGGGATATCACCTGCTGCTCCCCTTTTTATCCGCTCTACTCGGAGCAGGATGGGCATTTCTTGCTTTTATCCCAAGCAGTTTGCGGGCATGGTTTTTTCACGGAAGGGATTGGCCCGCGAAAACGATCGGCATTCTGGAAATCGTGAATGCCTGTTTCTTTTTTGCCGTCATGTGTTTGTTTATCATCTAGATAAAAAACCAAGGACCGCCGGCGGCCCTTGGTTTTTTCAGTCAATATTGCAAATCTCCAGCGGACAATTTTCACACTCGATCTCACATCGTAAATAGTCCCGCTTGTGCAAAATAATTTTTCCGGATTCGTCTATCGAAATCACCCCTTGTTTGCGGAGGTCTCCGAGCATACGATTGACGCTTTCCCTTGCCGCCGCGCAAAACTTTGCCAAATCTTGATTTGTCAGCGCGATGTTAATCAGAATGCCGTCGCTTCGTTCCACCCCGTAGCTGTTCGATAAACGGATAAGAGTGGAGTAGAGCGCCCCCTTTTTGCCGTGAAGAAGCAGATCCCTGATTTTAGACTGGATTTTCCGAAGGTGGGTGCTCATCCATTTCATAAATTCAAATGTCAAAGCACCGTTTTGGATTAATTCCTTTTCCAGCTTGTTTTTATTAATGACGAGCACCTCGCCATCCTCTAGCACCTTTGCACTGAGCATATATCTCGGTTCTTCAGTGAAAAGTGTTAATTCCCCGACAATATCATTTTTTTGGCAGATTCTAAGGGTCAGATCTTTTCCGTCAGATGTCAGTTTGCCGATTTCAATGAGTCCTGATTGAATAAGATATAGCTCTTCTGCATCCATTCCTTCCCGAAACAAATACGTGTGTTTTTCCATTTTTCTTTTCGTACTGATCGATTCCAGCAATTCATGCAGATCGCTGGAAATAAGATCACTATCAGATGGTCGGACAGAGAGAAAATTCATGCGCTCACCTCGAAGAAAGTCACGTTGCGTATGTTTATTGTAACGTGAATTGTTTTGCACCCATCGAGAAAAAACTAACAATCTTGTGAATGACCAGTGTTAGCTGACGCTCTGGCTGTTTCTCTCCGTGTGCATTTTCATTCTTTCCTGCCAATACATCCAAATGACAAGGACAAAGCTGGCTAACGCCACTTCCGAAAGCGCCATAAAGCCGATCGCGTATTGGCCTGTTGCCTGAAATACACTCGCCAATATCAGCGGAGGGAAAAAACCGCCTAATCCTCCCATGGCAGACACAATACCATTGGCAATCCCCGCTTGCTTTGAAAAATAGAAAGGCACCAGTTTAAAAACGGTTCCGTTTCCTATACCTGAGCAGACCGCCACCGTTATTGACCCAAACGTATAAAGGCCGATCGTCGGCGAGAACGATAAGATAATGCCTGATAATGTAAGTCCCGCAAAAACGAACATCAGGATGCGGAGCGGGCTCAATTTATCAGCCAAGAATCCGCCCGCAGGCCTAAGCAGCGTGGAGACGGCAATAAAGCCGGCCGTCCGCAAACCGGCGTCCGCAGGATTAAGACCAAAGTGCGCTACCAGAAAGTTCGGGAGATAGATGGTGAAGGCGACAAAGGCGCCAAACGTAATAAAATAAAACAGGCTTAGAAACCAGAGGACGTGATTTCGGTAAACGGTTTTGATTTGAGCTTTTACGGAAACATTTACTTTCTTCTCATGCCGATCGCCAAACAAAACGTGCAGCAATGCGAAAACAGCCAGCAGAACCATATACATCTGCACGGTTGCTTTCCATCCCGCAGTCTGGGCGATAACCGGCGCCGCAAATGTGGTAATCGCGGTTCCGATGTTTCCGGCCCCGTAAATTCCATTGACGAAACCGTGCTTTTCTTTCGGATAATACTTCGGAAGGGATGTCACCCCAATGGAGAATACTGCCCCCCCGATCCCTAAGAAAAAACCGCCTGCGATTAAATCAAACATAGAATCCGCGATACTGATCCAAAACACCGGAAACAAAAGCAGGATGAAGCTGATCATAAACATCAGCCGCGCGCCAAACCTGTTCGTTAAATACCCTAAAGGAATGCGGAGAAGCGACCCGAGGATCACGGGAATCGCCGTCACTATAGAAATCTCGCCTTTGCTTAAATGAATATCTAATGTGATTTGGCTAATGAGTGATGAAATCAGCACCCAAACCATAAATCCTGCCACCAAGCTTAATGACTGTAACGATAATTGAATATGTTGACGGTTGAACATTCGGCTTGCTCCTTTCAATGATTCAATAATCAGTCCTATCATACAAAAACTCGGCAAACAGGATTGTGAATTACATCACACGTTTTACATATAAAAAAAAGACAAAGCCCGAAGACTTTGTCTTTTCATCATGATTACATTTTTTCCGGAGCCGATACGCCGATCAGCTGAAGCGCATTGTTCAGCGTAATTCGCGTGGCCTTCATTAATGCCAGGCGCTCGCGGCTTTTCTCTTCATTTTCAGGATCGATGACTTTCTCCGCGTTGTAGAAACTGTGCAAAGCAGAAGCCAGATCATAAATATAATTTGTGACGCGGTGCGGAATTCGTTTTTCCGCCGCTTCCGCCACTGCCTCTGGGAAGCCGCCGATCGTTTTCAGCAGGTCATATTCTTTTTCTGATTGAATATGGCTGAAATCCAGATCCGCCGCCGGCTTTAGTCCCTGCTCTTCCCCTTGGCGAAGCATGCTGCAAATACGGGCATGTGCGTATTGCGCGTAATACACAGGGTTTTCGTTAGATGTTGATACAGCAAGATCTAAGTCAAAATCCATATGCGTATCCGCACTGCGCATCGCAAAGAAGTAACGCACGGCATCCAAGCCGACTTCTTCAATCAGGTCGCGCATCGTTACCGCTTTACCCGTCCGTTTGCTCATTTTCATTTTCTCGCCGTTTTTGTAAAGGTGAACGAGCTGAATGATTTCTACTTCAAGCGTACCTTTTTCATAGCCCAGCGCTTCGATTGCCGCTTTCATACGCGGGATATAGCCGTGGTGATCGGCGCCCCAAACGTTGATCAGCTTATCAAAGCCGCGATCAAGCTTGTCCTTATGGTATGCGATATCAGGCAGAAGGTACGTGTACGTGCCGTCCTTCTTGATCAATACGCGGTCTTTATCATCGCCAAATGTCGTAGAGCGGAACCAAGTCGCGCCGTCTTCTTCATAAACATGGCCTTTTTCGCGGATCGCTTCAAGCGCCTTGTCGATTTTTCCGTTTTGGTACAGTGACGTTTCGGAATACCACACATCAAACGGCACACGGAAGTTTTCCAAGTCCTTGCGAAGCTTTTCCAGCTCGTATTTCAGGCCGTATTCCCGGAAAAATGCGAGGCGTTCGCTTTCCTCTTCGTTGACGAAACGGTCGCCGTATTCCTCAGCGAGACGCTTTCCGATCGCAATGATATCCTCGCCGCGGTAGCCGTCCTCCGGCATCGTTTTTTCCAAGCCGAGCGCTTCAAAGTAACGGACTTCAACAGAAAGCGCAAGGTTGTTGATTTGGTTTCCCGCATCGTTAATGTAGTATTCGCGGCTCACATCGTAACCCGCTTTTGAAAGCACATTGCACAAAGAATCGCCGACAGCCGCACCGCGCGCATGGCCAAGGTGAAGGTCTCCCGTCGGATTCGCTGATACGAATTCTACCTGAACTCGCTCACCGTTTCCGATATTCGTTTCCCCGTACGCTTCTCCCGCTTTTAACACAGACGGGATCAGCTTCGTTAAATAGTGATTGTTCATATAGAAATTGATAAAACCCGGGCCGGCGATATCCAGTTTTTCAATCGAAGCCTTTCCTTTATCAAAATGAGCGACAATCTCTTCAGCGATTTGGCGCGGCGCTTTTTTTGCGACTCTCGCCAGCTGCATCGCCATATTTGTTGAATAATCGCCGTGTGTTTTATCTTTCGGTGTTTCTAAAACGACATTCGGAATCTGGCTTTCTTCAGCCAGCCCCGCTTTCAGAACGGCCGCTTTGATTTCTTCTTTCAGCACGTCCTTCATTTGTTCCGCAATGTTCATGCGTGAGTTCCTCCCTCATACGTGATCGTCATATGATGTAAATGCTGCTGCTCGTCTCCGACATGCATGTCATATGCGATGCTGATACGACCTTTTTCTTCACCGAGATCAGATTGAATTGATTTTGTGCTTGTTTTCAGCTCAAGCTCACCAAATGACATTTTATATTTGGCAATTGTGGAAGCTCCCGTTACGAAACGCTGATTCATTTTGACCGCGCCTGACCTCATGACCAGCACTTCGCCTTCGCTTACTTTCACAATCGTTTTTACTTTGCCTAAGTCGTGTTCTTCATAATAAGATAGATACACTTTATTTTGTTTAACATAGTAAAATCCGGCGGTGCGGAATTCGATGACTTCCTGGTTTCCGTCATCCCCGATCACAGACTTCACATGGAGTGTTATCGGTGTCTCTTGCTTCATTTTGACACGTCCTTTTCATCATTCCACTTTGACTTGAATAGTATAATCATTCGGTTTGTAAACTTCAACTGCTTCTATCTTACCATCATTGCTCATCAGATTTGAAGATAAACCTCATAAAAGCATTTCCTTAATAGAAGAGAAAATCATATTATTAGTTACCTTCAGGAAATGTTACACTTTTCCGAAATCTACCGTTTCTATTTCACATTTTCTTCAATATATATGTATTGAATTGGTAATTTATTAGTTTTATGATAAAAGCACAACATAGATCTGCTAGAAAAACAAAAAGGGAGGATCCAATGATGAAAAAAGCAGTCATTGTAGAAAACAAAGGTTGTGCGACATGCTCGATCGGAGCCGTTTGTCTAGTGGACGGTCCTATCCCTGATTTTGAAATTGCCGGTGCTACAGGTCTATTCGGTCTATGGGGATAAGGTTCTCCAAAAGGGCATAGTCTTTCTGCTATGCCCTTTTTAAGTAAATTACAATTTTTAACTAAAATCTACCTCTTAGTTATACATACACAATCGTTTTTCATTTGAATCATATGTATAGGGGATGGTATTTTGTTTACAGAGCAAATGTTTCCATTTATTAATGAAAGTGTAAGAGTTCACCAGCTTCCTGAGGGCGGCGTGCTAGAAATCGACTACTTGCGGGATAATGTCTCCATTTCTGACTTTGAATATTTGGATCTTAACAAAACAGCTTACGAGCTTTGCATGCGAATGGAGGGGCAAAAAACAGCTGCTCAGATTTTGGCTGATCAATGCGCAGTGTACGATGAATCACCGGAAGACCATAAGGACTGGTATTACGACATGCTCAACATGCTCCTCAATAAGCAAGTCATCCAGCTTGGAAATCGGCCCAGCAGCCAAACCATCACCACGAGCGGAAGCAACGAATTTCCGATGCCGCTGCACGCCACCTTTGAGCTGACGCACCGCTGTAATTTGAAATGCGCCCACTGTTATTTGGAAAGCTCTCCGGAAGCGCTCGGCACCGTGTCGATTGAGCAATTCAAGAAAACGGCTGATATGCTGTTTGACAACGGTGTATTGACATGCGAAATCACGGGCGGAGAAATTTTTGTCCATCCGAACGCCAATGAGATCCTTGACTATGTGTGCAAAAGGTTCAAAAAGGTCGCTGTCTTAACGAACGGAACACTCATGCGAAAAGAAAGCCTCGAGCTTTTGAAAGCGTATAAGCAAAAAATCATTGTCGGCATTTCTCTCGATAGTGTGAACTCCGAGGTCCATGACTCCTTTAGAGGGAGAAAAGGCTCTTTTGCCCAAACTTGTAAAACGATAAAATTGTTGAGTGACCACGGTATATTTGTCAGAGTCGCCATGTCCGTTTTCGAAAAAAACATGTGGGAAATCCACGATATGGCCCAAAAGGTTCGGGATCTCGGGGCGAAGGCGTTTTCTTACAATTGGGTTGATGATTTCGGAAGAGGCAGAGATATTGTCCACCCCACAAAAGATGCCGAGCAGCACCGCAAATTTATGGAATACGAGCAACATGTCATTGATGAGTTTAAAGATCTGATTCCGATTATTCCTTATGAAAGAAAACGAGCGGCAAATTGCGGCGCTGGCTGGAAGTCCATTGTGATCAGCCCGTTCGGAGAAGTACGTCCGTGCGCGCTCTTTCCGAAGGAATTTTCATTGGGAAATATTTTTCATGATTCATATGAAAGCATCTTTAACTCCCCTCTCGTCCATAAACTGTGGCAAGCGCAGGCGCCGCGGTTCAGCGAGCATTGCATGAAAGACAAATGCCCGTTTAGCGGCTATTGCGGAGGCTGTTACTTAAAAGGGCTGAACGCTAACAAATATCACCGGAAAAACATTTGCTCTTGGGCGAAAAATGAACAATTAGAAGACGTGGTCCAGCTTATTTAGGAGGGAAACGATTTGTCACCAGCACAAAGAAGAATTTTACTGTATATCCTTTCATTTATCTTTGTCATCGGCGCAGTCGTCTATTTTGTCAAAAGCGATTATCTATTTACGGTGATCTTCATTGCGATTGCCATTCTTTTCGGGATGCGCGCGCGGAAGGCTGATTCGCGATGAGCATTTTGGATATACACGATGTATCCGTTTGGTATGAACGGGACAACGTCATCTTAGAACACGTGGATTTACACTTAGAAAAAGGCGCCGTTTACGGATTGCTTGGGGTAAACGGCGCCGGCAAAACAACACTGATCAATACACTTACAGGAGTGAACCGCAATTACAGCGGGGGCTTTACGCTGTGCGGCATTGAAGCGGAGGCCGGTATGCCGCAGAAAACATCAGATCAACTGAAGATTCACCGTTACTTCGCCGCCGATTATCCGCTGCTGTTTACAGAAATTACGGCGAAGGACTATGTGTCTTTCGTCCATTCGCTTTATCAAAAGGATTTTTCAGAGCAGCAGTTCACCAATTTGGCTGAAGCCTTTCATTTTTCAAAATACATCAACAGGAGAATTTCGGAGCTGTCCTTGGGGAACAGGCAAAAGGTTGTGTTGATGACAGGCTTATTGCTGCGGGCTCCCCTGTTTATTTTGGATGAGCCGCTCGTCGGTTTGGATGTGGAATCGATAGAGGTCTTTTATCAGAAAATGCGCGAGTACTGTGAGGCAGGCGGAACCATTTTGTTTTCTTCCCATCTGCTCGATGTTGTGCAGAGATTTTGTGATTATGCGGCCATTCTGCACAACAAACAGATCCAAAAGGTCATTCCGATTGGAGAGGAGACCGATCTGCGGCGGGAATTTTTCGAGGTGATCGGACATGAATAACATATTCCCCATCATGTCTTTGCTGTTCAAACAGCTGTATAGCCGGCAAGGGAAAAAGGACGTCATCCGCATTGCCGCAGGGCTTGTGATTCTGGCTGTGTTTGAAATCGGGCTGATCCGCCAGACCGGTATTGACGAATCGGTATTGGAAAAAACATATATCATACTCGCGCTTCTCTTGATGAACACATATATGGTGTTTCTTTCCGTGGCATCTCAATGGAAGGAATCTTATATGAAGCTGAGCTGCCTGCTGCCGATTTCTTCACGAAGCTTTTGGCTCGCCCAGAGTGTCGTTCTGTTTGTGGACACCTGTTTGAGAAGAACGTTATTCTTTTTTATTTTACCGCTGTTCTTATTTGGAAACGGAACGCTGTCAGGGGCGCAAACATTGTTTTGGCTCGGCAGATTTTCGTTTTTTACCGTTTATTCGATTCTATTCGGTGTTGTGCTGAGCAACCATTTCGTCAAAAAGAAGAACTGGATGTTTCTCCTGCATGCGGCGGTATTCGCCTGTGTATGCCTCAGCGCCGCTTTTATGCCGGCCGTCACGATCCCGCTATGCGCGGTTCACATGCTATGGGCGGTGCTCATTGATTTTCCTGTCTTTCTGCAGGCGCCTCCGCAACAGAGCAAGATGCATTCTTTTATGCGGAGATCTGAATTTTCGTTTTACAAGAGAGAATGGAACCGATTTATGTCTACTAAAGCAATGCTGTTAAATTACGTGGTGATGGCGGCGTTCAGCGGCTTCTTTTCGTTCCAGATGTTGAACACCGGCATCTTCAATCAGCAGGTGATTTATATTGTGATTTCCGCCCTTCTGCTGATCTGCTCGCCGATCGCCCTTTTGTACTCGATTGAAAAAAACGATCGGATGCTGCTGATCACGCTTCCGATTAAACGGAGAACGATGTTTTGGGCAAAATATCGCTTTTACTCAGGCCTATTGGCAGGCGGATTTCTCCTTGTCGCTATGATTGTGGGCTTCATCAGCGGCCGCCCGATTTCAGCCCTCACTTTTATGCAGTGTATTGAATTGTTGCTAGCTGGAGCATTGATCCGGTTAACCGCTGATGAAAAAAGGCCGTTCTTCGGCTGGCAAACGGAGCAGCAGCTCTGGAGCGGATTCTCAAAATACCGGTCTTATCTATTTTGTCTTCCCCTTTTCTTAGCCACATTAGCCGGCACCGCTGTCTCCTTGGCGGTCATTCCGATTGCCGGGTTGATCATAGTCTATTACCTGCAAAAACAGGATGGTGGTTTCTTTGATACAAGCAAAAGAGAACGGCTTGGAAGTTAATTTGCTGAAGACTCATCAATTTTCAACAATCTCAATCGCCGCAAGCTTTCTGAAACCGATCGAAAGCGCGGCGGAACCTGAAGAAGAAACGATTTATTTTTACGGCGCCGCCGGACACCTGAAGCAGCAAATCATTGACGCTTTCGGTTATGCTGCCGGAAGCCGCTTTATGTATTCAGCAAATCTCTTTTTTGATCAGCAGCTGAAAACCTGCGGAACCCGTTTCATTCACCCGCTATATAACAGGAATCTTCATGTTGATGCCCTGTTGAAAACATTTGCAGACATGTCCCTCCCCTCTTCCCTTTCAGCCGCCGGCGTTGAAAAGGCAAAGAGTGAGCTGCTGCTGAAAATCGAAAATAAATTCGCAGATCCCTTCTCCTACTCGGCGGCCCGTTTGGTCGAGGAGGCCTTCGGAAACCCGATGTACGGCACAGGCATGTTTGGCAGGAAAGACAAGATACAGGCAATCCATCCTAAACGGTTTCTCGACGCAACGGACTTCATCATTAATTTATTGTCCCAGCAAAAACAGCTGAACATATTGGGAGATATACAAGATTGTGATATTCCGGGACATGCCCCGCAAGCGTCTGCCGTGACAGCCGGAAGAATACCCGTGAACCGGCATGTTTTTGAAACAGAAACACGCAGCGCAGCAGGTCCTTCCGTCTTGACACTCGGATTTAACTGCGGGGAGATGAAAGATAAGAGCGATTATATCAACATTCAGCTGCTAGACGGATTGCTCGGAAAGTACGGGCATTCCGCTTTATTCAAGCATTTCCGCGAGAAGGATCTGGCTGTCTATCATGTCATTACCCGTTACGACATCATGAACAATCTGCTGCTTGTTTCAATATGTACGAACCAGCTTCATGAAAAAGAAATTCCCCCGCGCGTTTTGGAAGCTGTCTCACATTTTCAAATGGATGAGCGGGAACTGGAACAGGCAAAACAATTTTTACGCAATGAAATGCTGCTGCAATTCGATTCTCCCGAAGGGCTCTTGGCCTATATGGAGATCCTGCGCCGCTTCTCCTGTGAAAAAGAAGACTTGCTGGATGGCATCTCCGCGGTTACGTGCCGCGATCTATTACAATTCATAGCAAATATCAATTATATCGGAGCTCATGTAGTAAGGGGATGAAGAGATGGAAAAGAAAGCATTCTTTCAACAGCTGGATGAACAAACCGATATCAGATACACAGACAGCGGGCTGAAAATATTCAGATTGAAATTCCCCCGCGCCCATCTGCGGCTGTGCAATGTGAAAATTGATTTTGGAAGCCGTGATGTCTGCTTACAAGAAGATTCTGGCGACAAGCTGCTCCCGTATGGCACAGCGCATTTTTTAGAGCATCTTCTCTTCTGGCATAACGGCCGCAATCTGTACAGTGATTTTTTTGCGCACGGCGCGCTTTTAAATGCGTTCACCACCTACACTGATACTAATTTCATGTTTACCTCATTGCCGGATCGGCTCACGCAGACGGTCCCCATCCTGCTTGATGCGTTATGGAACCACTCATTTGACAAGAGGATTGTCACTCAGGAAAAAGCTGTGATTACAAGCGAAATTGAAACAGCACACCTCAATCATCAACTCTCTTACCGTTATCAGCTGATCAGCATGCTTTCTCCCGCCTCACCTGCTGCCGTCTATCCCGCAGGCAGAATCGAGGACATTGAGGCGATGACCATCCGTGATTTACAGAAAGCCTACAATGCCGCTTACCAGCCCGAGCGGATGACGTTGTTTTTGATTGGAGGCTCAGAAGATACGGAAGACCTTTTGCCTTCTCACCTTGGGCTGAAAAAACGTCCAGTTCATAAAGCAGAAAGGAAAATGATTCCTGCGTGCCCTCCAACCCTCTCACAAAAAGTGGTGCTGGGTGATGAGGAGCGGATGGAAGACACATGGACCGGCTTGCAGATCGGCGCACTTCCCGGGCAAAACGATCTGTTGACGGTAAAGCTTTATTGGGACATTGCGTCTCGAATTCTATTTCAATTAGATTCACCGTTTTTTCAAGAGATTCAGCAGATGTACCGTCTGGAAATCAATTGCTTGTCAGCCGAGGCTCACCTGTATGAGGATGGCGGTTTTTTGATGCTACACAGTCAAGGGGTTCATTCTTCAGCTTATATCGATGTCGCTTCCTACTACGTCACACAGCAGAAAGAACAGATTGCGGCCTGGCTCCAATACGGCAAGGGCTCTTTGACGGATGCGATCATCTATGACAGCGATTATGCGCGTAAATGCTTCGAATGGGCGGCCGAGTGTGACAGGTGCGATTGCACGTTTCTCGACGTTTACCGCATCATTCGCGATATGAATAGTCAGGATTTCTTGTCTCTCATTGATGCATTGTCATCTTCTAAAAAAGCGGTCATTCACGTTTCACAGAAAGAGGCGATCGGACAATGAAAAAAAGCACTGTCTTTACCGTGATGTTGCTGCTCGTAGGTATGGCGGCTTATTCCTTCGGCTGGGTTCAGGCCCTCGCCAAAGCCGCGGCCCAATATGTACAGATGATCGACAATGATGCTTTGCGGCTCGGACTGCTGGCTTTAACCGCTTCCGTCCTGATGCTGCCCGCTTTTCTCTATCTACACTATGTCACCCAATCCGTAAAAAACATGACAGCAGCTTTTCAGAAACTCACACAGTCCCATCAAAGCTGCTGCGACTTCCAGCATCACAGATTGTGCAGCCGCTATGCAGAAGATGTCAAAAAGCTGCGTGACAGCTATAAAAACGTCCGCCAAACATATGTGATGGCTGCTGTATTATGCCAAGTCCTCATATTCGGCTGTATGTTCGAAATCGTCAAAGCCGTCCCTTTCCGCCTTCATACGCCCCCCGCTGTTTCAATAGGACTTGCGGTGTTGCTGATTTTGTATTTATTGTTTTATATGCGAACGTACTTGGTGCAACTTTTCCAGCATGGCACCCTGTTCAAAAAAATGCTTGCGGGGGCGCTGACAGGAGCCGGGATTTGGTGGATGCTCAGTTTTACCATAAGTGAACTGTTGTTTCTGATCATTCTGGCTGCGATTCAGCAGATCGGATCATTTATTTATAACCGATTCTCATATCGCAGCACCGCTTCTCTTGATCTATAAAATAGCTACATCGCAATCGCAGACGGACCCGTACCAACCGGAATCACCGTCACGGCTGCATAATCACTCGTGCGGTACACAGTCACAGTATTGTCGTTGGGCTGTGCCGCATAAATGTACTGATTGTCGGGTGTTACTGCGAGGTCAAAGGCGCCGGGCACAGAAACACTCGCAATAATTGCGTTTGTGGCTGTATTGACGACAGTGAGATTATGAATGAGAGACGGATCAATATATGGTTCTAGAAAATAAGCTCGTGTACTGTCAAATGAAAATACAATTGTCCTCAAAGTTTCAAATAAACGATTAAAGTCACCTTCTCTGCTCAACGGTGACAAACTAATCTCCGCTACACCCTTCGGCCATAATTCACCAGTCATCACATACGCAAAGTCTCCGGCATATGGCGTTTCAATTAAACTTGGATATTCAAACTCATTCACGAGGCTGTCAACAAGCTGGCCTGTATTCACATCATATTGATCAATTGACCAGAAAATCGTATTAGCAGTAAAGACAAATTGCCCGTTCGGATCCAGGGCAAAGTCTGCGGCGTCGGGTACTGAAAAAACATCACTGACTGCCTGAAGCGCAAGATCAATCGTATAAATAGAGCCGGCAGCCATCACATATGCCAATTCTCCTGCAGGATCAAATTGAATCTTTCTCGGCCCAGTGCCGACGGTTATCGTATTTGCCACGGTTAATGTTTGATTATCAACTACAGAAATAAGATTGGTATTGCCATGAAGGACATACGTATAGGCTTTATCTTTCGTGACCCCCAGATCAGTTGGCACAGACGTAAAAGGAATAGTTGCAACAACAATGTTTGCTGCCGCATCAATGACCGAAACTGTGCTGTCCCCTGAATTGGCTGTAAAGACATACGATTGAGAACCTGGCGATGGTGGGAAAACGATTGTCCCGGTCACCGTAAGCGGACTACCGTAGAATGGCGGAACAATGAGAAGATCTTCCACTGTCATTTGACTGAAATCAGGACAGCGGTCAGACTGTGCTGCATAATAAACAATCTGATCAATCTCTTCAGTATGAATCACAGAAACCGACCCATTCCCTTGTCCATATTGATTTCGTACAGGCGACACACTGACAAGAAGCGTAACGGCCCCTTGTATTCTCACAGCATATCGAACACCGATATCTTCTGTTTCCGGTCCAGTCTGGATTAAGCAAGGCTCACTGATACATGATAAATGATCTGTACTCCATGTAACCGCCGCAGCTGCTTCGGCAGAATCAACAGTGAACCCCTCGGGAATGTCAATCGGCACTTGAAACGGCGCTTCTCGGCTGATTTCCTCATCACAAAAACAGAAACAATTTTCCTGTAAAGCAGAAAGATCATTCTTTTTCATGATTTCACGTCCTTTTAGAAATGCACAGCATGCAGTTGATTAAATCGCAATAGCTCCCGGTGAAACCCCAAGAGATATGACAGTCTCCACAGAGTAATCATCCGTGTTGTAAACAGTGATGCTCTGCTCTAAAACATGAGTTGCATACAGAAATTCGCCATTCGGGGTAAACGCATAGTCACTTGCTGATTGCTGAAGATTTCCTATTACGCCTGCTCCATTCGGACTGACAGAATATAAATTGCCAGTGAAGCTGTCATGTAAATACACCTCTGATCCACTCGTAAACATTACATATTGGCCGTCAGGCTCCAGCTCTTGGGTATTGCTGAGCGTAAACGAATTTAAATCAATAACCGTCAGATAATTGAATAAGAATTCTTGTTCTAATACATACGCATACCGCTCCGGAGAATCTGTTTCTATGGATGATACGATAAGCTCTCGTTCAATCGTTCCTATGAGTTCACCCGTGGATAGGTCCACTTTTTGCACTATACCAAAATCAAGAACATAGGCGAATAACCCATTGGGATCAATTGCAACATCATACCCTTCCACAGGAATCGACCTATCCACAGCTAACGTATCAATTCCAATCACATAAATCACAGTACCGGCGAAAACATAAGCAAATTCATGATTAGGGATAAATCTAATCGATCGAGGCGGCTGATCCAGCAAAATAGATGCTGTTACTGTTAATGTGTCATAATCGATGACAGAAATCACATTATTGTTGGGATGTAAGACAAACACAGAGCTTTTATCTGGAGTTATTTCAATACCTGTCGGCCGGTACGGAAGAGCAATCGTCGTCACAACAGTATGAGTGTTTGTATCAATCACAGAAACTGATTGATCACTTGGATTCGCTGTAAACGCATAAACGGGTTCGGGTTCCGATTCCGGTACAAGCACAATCGTTCCCGTCACAGATAAAGGACTGCCGTAAAAGGGCGGAACAACAACAAGGTTCTCGATCGTGATGTCACTGAAATCCGGGCAATCCTCCGGTTCATCAGAGTAATAGACGATTTGGTTGATCTCCGCATTGTGAATGACGGAAACAGCCCCGTCCCCTTGTCCATATTGATTTCGCACAGGCGACACACTGACAAGAAGCGTAACAGTTCCCTGCAGGCGTACTGCAAATTGAACAGCGATTTCATCAGGCTCAGGCCCCTTCTCAATTAAGCAACGTTCACTGACACAAGAAAGGCTGTCTGCATTCCACGTAACATTGGCGACAGCTTCAGCCGGATCAACGATAAACCCCTCAGGCAATTCAATCGGTGCTTGAAACATTGCTTCGCGGCTTGTTTCTCCCTCACAAAAACATAAACATTCTTCTTGTGCGGCTCCTGCTTTTTCTTTAAAGGAAAGCTTGTTTTTTCTCATACCTTCACTTCCTTTTTAGAAATACACTGCTCACGCAGATATAACAGAATATGGAAGGGTGTTGTGTTTGCTTGTACAAATTGCCGAGGATAAAAGCTTCTTTTTGAAATATATCCCCAACATGCGGGGTAACGAAAGAAAAGATTGCGGTTTTTTTGCGCTTCTCATAAGAATGATGATGATAAAATATGACATATATAGAATAATGAAGGGAGGGATTTGCAAACGTGACAGGTGTCATATCTTCTTCTTCCGTCGGAGAAAAGATTAATGAATGGTATATGTACATACGCCGATTCAGCATACCCGATGCAGAGTATTTACGAAGAGAAATCAAACAAGAGCTGGACCAAATGGAAGAAGATCAGGATCTTCATTTGTACTATTCACTGATGGAATTCCGGCACAACCTGATGCTTGAGTACCTTGAACCACTAGAGAAAATGCGGATCGAGGAACAGCCGCGGCTGTCTGATTTGCTGGTTGAGATTGATAAAAAACAGGCTCGTTTGACTGGGCTTCTTGAGTACTACTTTAACTTCTTCAGAGGTATGTATGAGCTGGATCGCCGTGAATATGTATTAGCCATTCAATTTTTTAAAAAAGCAGAGAGCAAACTGATTTTTGTGAAAGACAAAATTGACAAAGCTGAATTCTTTTTCAAAATGTCAGAAGTCTATTACTATATGAAACAAACTTATGTCTCCATGGACTATGCACGTCAAGCATTCGAACTCTACAGTGAACAGACTACATATGATATCAGAATGATTCAATGCCAGTCCTTATTCGGAGCCAATTTTTTGGATCTAAAACAATATGAGAAAGCCATTGCCCATTTTCAAAAAGCTTATATACTTGCCGAAGCAGAGCAGCAGCCTCAATTAATGGGAAGAACGCTTTATAACATAGCGCTTTGCAAGCAAAATCAAAATAGTTTTGAATCAGCGATAGAGTATGTAAAAAAATCTATTCAAGTATTTGAAGGATCTAAAATGATCCCTTCTCTGCCACAAGCCTTTTTCCTAATTACACAAATTTATTTTAAATTAGGTAAGATGGATGACGCTTGTGAATATCATAAAAAAGGAATAGAATATTCAGCAACAGCGGGAGACACCGTGTACTTAACGGAGTTTGAATTTTTGGAATCTTTATACTTGTCTGGACCAGATGAGGAACGGATAGAAAAATGTTTTGTTTTTCTTGAAAGTAAAATGATGTATGCTGATATTGAAGACTTCGCACTTGATGTTGCTAAGTATTATCATCAGCAGGAAAATTACAAAAAAGCATCTCATTACTTTTTAAAGGTTGAAGAAGCAAGACAGCACATTCAAGGGGGGGTGAATTTATATGAAATGGAAGTATAAATTATTACTCGCTTGTTTAGCTGTGAGCGCTGTATTTATCACAGTCGAAGTATCAAATTCATCAACAGAACATTTTGATGTTGCACAACGCGCCATGATCTAAAACCGCCGTCCATCGGCGGTTTTTTTTCACAATAAAAAAACATCCAGACAAGGTCTGGATGCTTCCTTATTTCACAAACCCAAGCAGCATTTCACGGATGACTTTACTGGCTGTGTTTGCCGTTTGTTCTGAGTGGTCGTACACCGGTGCGACTTCCACTAAATCAGCGCCCTTCACGTTTACCTCTGAACGCGCGATTTCATGGACGGATGCAAGCAGTTCTTTAGACGTGATGCCGCCGGCGTCAACCGTTCCTGTTCCCGGTGCGTGCGCAGGGTCTAATACGTCAATGTCGATTGTGACATATACCGGACGGCCCGCAAGCTTCGGAAGCACTTCCTTCAGCGGTTCAAGCACTTCAAATTTTGAGATGTGCATGCCGTTTTCTTTCGCCCATTCAAACTCTTCCTTCATGCCGGAACGGATTCCGAAAGAATACACATTTTGCGGTCCGATCAATTCTGCCGCTTTGCGGATCGGCGTGGAGTGAGAAAGCGGTTCTCCCTCATAATCAACGCGAAGATCTGTATGTGCGTCAAAATGGATAATCGCAAGGTCTGGATACTTCTTATACATCGCTTTCATGACAGGCCATGACACGAGGTGCTCCCCGCCCATACCCATTGGGAATTTCCCTTTTTCTAAAATGCTGTCTACATATTCCTCAATCATATCAAGGCTTTTCTGCGGATTTCCGAACGGCAGCGGAATGTCGCCGGCGTCAAAGAAGTTCAGATCAGCCAGATCACGGTCTAAATACGGGCTGTATTCTTCAAGGCCGATTGACACTTCGCGGATTCTGCTCGGGCCAAAGCGTGAGCCCGGGCGATAGCTGACCGTCCAGTCCATCGGCATGCCGTAAAGGATGGCGTCCGCCCCTTCCCACTCGGGGCGGCTCGCGATAAATACTTTTCCTGAATATGCTTCATCAAATCTCATCTATAATACCCTCGCTTTCCTGTAAAAAAGCGCAAGATTCGCTCCTGCGCCATACCCTCATTATTTAATCAGGTCACTCACAAATTTCGGCAGAACAAACGCCGCTTTATGAATATCTTTTGTGTAATATTTCGTATCAATTTCGAAGAAACGGCTGTCTTCGACTGCAAGCGGATCATATTTTTTCGATCCGATTGTAAATGTCCACAAACCGCTTGGATATGTCGGAATGTTCGCTGTATACAGCTTCGTAATCGGGAAAATTTCCTTCACGTCGCGCTGTACATTTGTGATTAATTCCGGCGTAAACCATGGGTTGTCCGTCTGAGCGACGAAAATTCCGTCTTCTTTCAGCGCTTTTGCGATTCCTGCGTAGAATCCTTTTGTAAACAGGTTTACAGCCGGTCCGACAGGTTCAGTTGAATCCACCATGATCACGTCGTATTGATTTTCAGATTTCGCAATGTGCATAAATCCGTCATCCACCTGCACGTCAACGCGCGGATCATCCAGTTTGCCCGCGATAGAAGGAAGGAACTTTTTAGAGTATTCGATAACCTTGCCGTCAATATCAACAAGTGTCGCTTTTTTCACGCTCGGATGCTTCAGGATTTCTCTAATGACGCCGCCGTCACCGCCGCCGACAACAAGAACGTGCTCCGGATTTGGGTGCGTAAATAATGGGACATGCGCCACCATTTCATGATAAACGAATTCGTCTTTTTCAGATGTCATAACCATGCCGTCCAAAAACAGCATGTTGCCGAACTCTTCCGTTTCCACCATTTCTAAATGCTGAAACTCCGTTTGTTCTGTATGTAATGTTTTATTAACCTTCATCGTAATGCCAAAGTTTTTCGTCTGCTTCTCTGTGTACCAAAGTTCGCTCAATTGTCATCTCCCTTTCAAGGCTGTATTCATGTATTGTAAGCGTCTTTTCAGCTTTTATTCCCGGTTGAAATCTCTTTTTCACCTAAGGAAAAAGTATAGAGGATGGCGGGAAAAAAGTAAAGATGCGTCCTGTTCTGCGATGTTTAAAAACGGTCTTTTTTCCTCATAATAGTAGAAACATAAAAAAAGGGGGAACCCATTGTGGATGCAATGACAAATAAACGGCTGAGACTGACGCTGAAAACCGTCCGCGCCTGTATCTTTTTAGGGGCTCTTGCGGCCTTAGCGGCAGCTGCTGTGTTTATGACTGTCATTTTGATAGCCAAATACCAAGGCGCTCCCTCCGTGCAAGTGCCGCAATCCACGATTTTGTATGCGAGTGACGGCTCAAAGCTCGGGGAAACGAATTACGGCGAAAAGCGCTATTGGGTCCCCTTAAAGGACATGAATCCGACAATTGTAAAAGCGACAGTGGCGGTTGAAGACCAGAATTTCTACGATCATCACGGCTTTGATTATAAACGAATGGCCGGTGCGGCGCTAGCTGATCTGAAAGCATTTGCCAAGGTTCAGGGCGCAAGCACCATCACCCAGCAATATGCGAGAAATTTATACCTTGAACACGATAAAACGTGGAAACGAAAATGGAATGAGGCGTTCTACACGATCCGTTTGGAACAGAACTATTCTAAGGAAGAGATTTTAGAAGGCTATTTAAATACGATTTACTACGGCCACGGCGCCTACGGCATTGAAGCCGCTTCCCGCCTGTATTTCGGCAAGCATGCGAAAAACCTGACGGATGCGGAGGCCGCTTTATTGGCGGGGATCCCAAAAGGCCCTTCCGGCTATTCGCCGTATATCAATGAAACGAAGGCCAAGGAGCGCCAGAAAACGATTGTGCGAATGATGGAAAAGCAGCGGATGATCAGCCAGAAAAAAGCGAATGAACTGATCAAGGAACCTCTTTCCTATCAGCCTTTGAATAAACAAGTTTCCAAGAGAAAAGCCCCTTATTTCTATGACAATGCGATGAGAGAAGTGGAGAAAAAGCTCGGCATGACGCGGGAGCAAATTGAAACGAGCGGGTTAAACGTCTATACAACGGTAGATAAACGGATGCAGCGCATCGCCGAGGAGACCATTACCGAAACAGTTAACGCCGGCTCTGACATTCAAGTCGGGTTTTCAGCCATTGATCCCCGCACAGGAAGTGTTCTCGCCCTTGTCGGCGGCAGGGATTATCAAAAAAGCCCGTTTGACCGGACGACACAGGCGAAACGCCAGCCTGCTTCGACGATTAAGCCATTGCTGTACTACAAAGCGATTCAGAGCGGATTTACGCCAGTCACCTTAATGAAAAGCGAAGAAACCGAGTTTCAAATTGATGCACAGGGAGAAACGTATTCTCCAAGCAACTATAACGGATACTATGCCAACAAGCCGATTACGCTTCTGCAGGCGCTGGCGCTTTCCGACAACATTTACGCTGTGAAAACACATCTCTTTCTCGGCATGAACAAGCTCGTACAGGCGGCAAATGAGTTCGGCATCACTGCTCATTTTCAAAAACTGCCGTCCCTGGCACTCGGCACCGAACCCGTGCGCCCGATTGAGATGGTCAACGCCTATGCCATGCTCGCAAATGGCGGGAAGCAAATCGAACCGACTTTTATTTCGAGGGTCACGGACGCGGCGGGACATGTGCTATACGAAAACCCGAATCAGCATAAACAGGTGCTTGATGAAAAAGCCGCTTTTGTCACGGCAAGTATGATGACAGGCATGTTTGATACGGATTTAAACGGCTATACGTCGGTAACCGGACGGACGATCGCCAACCGCCTGACAAGAACGTATGCGGGAAAATCAGGAACCACCAGCGCAGACAGCTGGATGATCGGCTTTAATCCACAGCTGGCCGCAGGTGTTTGGACGGGCTATGACAAAAACAGCACCATCGACTCGGTCGAAGAAAAAAGCTATGCCAAAACGATTTGGGCTGACTTCATGGAGGATGCGCTCAAAGGAGAACCGGAAACTGCTTTCAAACCGCCAAAAGGCGTAACCGGCGTGTACATTGATCCGGCAACAGGCTACACGTCCGGCCCCGGCTGCGCAGCCAAGCACTACACGTATTTTGTGAAAGGCACTGAACCGTCGAACGTGTGTTATGGGGCAAAACCCGCAAAACCAACAAAAGACCGGCTTCCAGCCAAAGAAAACCCCGCTTCCCCTAAAAAGTGGTGGGACAAATGGCTAGGGCGGAATCATTAAAAATAACCCGGCTCCTCGGAGGCCGGGTTATTCGTATGGTTCGTCTATAATCCATGGAAGCAGCGTAACGCAATCGAGTTGAATAATTGGTTTTGGAAACCCCTTAGGAATGTAAATTTTGTGTTGGGGCACTGAAAATGAAACATGCCACGACAAATCAATCCTTTCCGGGTTCAATTCTTGATTTCCTTCTACAATACGGCCAACGATAAAATAACTGGCTATATAAAAGTGCAAATGATCTTTAATCCCATGATAACTAATATCCGGGCATTTCGACGGAATAAGACCAAAACCTTCTAAGACACGAGATTTTCTGACCGGCAATTCATTCACTGCTTCATAGTAGTTTAGACAGTTACCGCATCCACACATATCCTCTAGTTCTTTCTCATATTGCTTTCTCGTTTCTTCCACGTCGGCTTTAATCACCCAATCACCGACTCGAATGGTTTCGTACATCCTATCACCCTAAAAATGAAAAACCCCGAGTCTTGGTTCGGCTCGGGATTTTCCATGTCCTATTTCTGTATCACCAGTTTACTCAAAGTTTACGGAAAATAGTACAAATTTTCTAAAAGTTCACAGAACGTTCACAAACTAATGGTCTTCCGGAAGCAGGCCTGTTTTTAATTCATCTGGTGACCGGTCCCATAGGCCCTGATCATGATTTTTCAGAAACTCGCCGAGCACACGCTTCGAGCTGTCGTCCATTTTATCAATGATAATGTTCCGTTTCATGGATTTATCCATCAGATTCACATGCTCAGGCAGCGATTTGTAGCCTCTTCTGATGCTTCTGTCGACCGTCAGTTCACAGGCTGTCACACCAGCGTAATAAGGCCCCTCTTCTCTTCTGTCAATCGTCACCCAGACAAGCCAGTATGGTTTGCCGTTCGGAACTTCTTCTTTGTTCGGCAGAAATTTAATTCCTTTTTCAACGGTGCTGCGGGCGTGCATAGCACCGATGTCAACGAACGCTTCTTTTTCCTCTACATCGACGAATACGGGGGAAATGTTATCTAAGCTGAGTGCCCCTACGCCAAAACCGCCGTGTCCGTCTGTCGGATCACTTTTAATAATATTAAACCCGATTGATTTTTTCTTTTTTTCTTCCATAAGTTCTACCTCCTACAAAAGCGGTTGAAATATCGCTGAAAACAGCTCTAAAATCTGATCTCTTCCGGCATTGAGCATCGGCCAAAGCACGTAAGATCCGAGCGGTGTCACAAACAGAACCAAAAAGACAATAAAGCCGTAGCTCTCCGCCTGCGTCATCTTGGCACGAACCCCCGGCGGGACGAGATCTTCAATGATTCGATAGCCATCGAGCGGCGGCAGCGGCAGCAGATTAAATAAAAACAAGACAAGATTCAGCTGAATCCAAATGGAAAAGAACTGATCAAGTCCCGTGCTGAATGCCGCAAGCTGCTCCATTCCGTATGCATGCATCAACACTAACAAAAAGAAACCGATAAACGCAAGAATCAGGTTACTGACGGGTCCGGCAATAGATACGAGCACGCCGGCAAGCCGAGGTTTCTTAAAGAAGCGGCGATTGACAGGAATAGGGCGCGCCCATCCGAAGCCGGCCACCAGAATCAAAATGGTTCCGAACGGATCAAGGTGTTTAATAGGATTCAGTGTCAGTCTTCCTTGTCTTTTCGCCGTATCGTCACCGAATTTGTATGCGACATAAGCATGGGCAAGCTCGTGTATCGTAAACGACACAATTAACGTGATGACGAGGTATGGCATTAAAGATAACGGATAATATAAAAAACGGTCCAAGTGAGATATCCCTCTTTCTAAAAATGCAAGAATTTACTTTATTCAGTATACTATAAGAAGCCTCTTTTTCTAAAGAGAGGAAACGAGATAAAGGAGGATTCAGCACCCATGCCATACGTAACCGTCAAAATGCTCGAAGGCCGTACAGACGAGCAAAAACGCAATCTTGTCGAGAAAGTAACAGAAGCGGTAAAGGAAACAACCGGTGCTTCTGAAGAAAAAATTGTTGTGTTTATAGAAGAAATGAGAAAAGACCATTATGCCGTCGCAGGCAAACGTCTGAGCGATATGGAATAATCTCTATAAAGCCGGCGCTTCGCGCACCGGCTTTTTCTATCCCTATTGGGTCAGCTTCGCAACAATCGCTAAGAACGTCTTTTTCTCTTCGGCTGTTACACGTTCAAACATGCCGTCAATCAGCTGCTGGCGGTTTTCAATCATTTGCTCAGCCGCTCCCCGGCCCGACTCGGAAAGCGTAATCCATACAGTGCGGCGGTCATTTTTATTTCTCGATCTCTCAATAAAACCCTCCTGCTCTAAATGATTGAGGGCGGTGGTTGTCGCAGAGGGAGACAGTGTGACCTCTTTTAGTATATCCTTTATGGTGCAGCTCCCATGTCTGTATATGATCCGCAGAATAAATCCTCTTATATTATTTACGTGTTTCGGAACGGTAGCTTCATCTATTTGCTTCGTGGTTTTCAAGTATTTTGTAAGTGCGTGATCCAGCAAATTTGCTTCCAGTTTGTCATGGTCCATGTCAATTTCCCCATTTCGAGATGCATTCATAACATACGAACGATATGATTTACTTATTATTTTACTGATTCCGGATAGGGAAAGTCAAAAAAGCAAAATGAGAATCCGCAGCTTTTCTCCTACATGCCTCGATTTTTCACCTGTTTGACAAGTTTATCTTTAAAAGTTTGAAAAGGAACGTGTTTATTCTCTTGATGCCCGAATTGGCGGACGTTTACCGCATCCTGCTGCTCTTCATGATCTCCTAGCACAAGCACGTATGGGATTTTCTGTACCTGCGACTCTCTGATTTTGTATCCAAGCTTCTCATTGCGCTCATCAATGCCGACTCTTATCCCCACCTGTTTCAGCTCTGCCTGCACCTTTCTGCAATAGTCCAAGTGAACGTGTGAAACCGGTATGATTTGAACCTGAATCGGTGCGAGCCAGACTGGGAACGCCCCGCCGAAATGCTCGATCAAAATACCAAAGAAACGGTCGATCGAGCCGAATACCGCTCTGTGTATGACAACAGGACGAACCTTTTCATTGTGTTCATTGATATATGTTAAATCGAATTTTTCCGGCATTTGAAAATCAAGCTGAATTGTCGCACATTGGTGGCTTCGTTTCAGGGCATCTTTTATGTGAAAATCAATTTTCGGTCCATAAAACGCCCCATCGCCTTCATTCACCTCATAAGGCAGGCCGAGTTCCTCAAGGACATGTGCTAAGGCGCGTTCCGATGCTTCCCAAAGGCTATCATCGCCCAATGAATCCTCCGGGCGAGTCGAAAGCTCAACCGAATACTCAAAACCAAATGTACGATATACCTCGTCAATCAGCCCAATCGCTTCTTTGATCTCGCTCTCAATCTGATCCTCCCGAACGAAGATATGCGCGTCATCCTGACAGAACGTCCGGACGCGAAGCATTCCATTTAAAGCGCCGCTGTATTCATGGCGATGGACCTGGCCGAACTCCGCCATACGAATCGGCAGATCACGATACGAATACAGGTTGTTTTTAAATATGAGCATATGTCCAGGACAATTCATCGGCTTCATTGCGAATCTTGTCTCATCCACTTCTGAAAAATACATATTGTCGCGATAATGATCCCAGTGGCCTGACTGCTCCCATAACCGCTGATTCATCATAAACGGCGTACGCACCTCATCATAGCCGGCATTTGTTTGCAGCTCACGCGAGAAGCGTTCCAGTTCATTGCGGACAATCTGCCCTTTCGGCAAATAAAACGGCATCCCCGGCGCTTCTTCAGAAAACATAAACAGCTCTAACTGTTTGCCAAGCTTGCGGTGGTCACGTTTTGCCGCTTCTTCCAGCATATGCAGATGCGCATCCAAATCTTTTTTCTTGTGAAACGCAACCCCGTACACCCGCTGCAGGACTTCATTTTCATTGTCTCCGCGCCAATAAGCGCCCGATACTCTTGTCAGTTTGAACGCCTTGATCATCCCTGTAGAAGGAAGGTGCGGCCCCCGGCACAGGTCAACGAATTCTCCCTGCTGATACAGCGTGATATCCTCTCCGCGCGGAATATCCTTCAAAATCTCCAGCTTAAACGGCTCACCTTTTTTGGCAAACAGTTCTTCAGCCTCTTCGTAAGAAACCTCAATTCTTTTCATTTCAAGGTTTTCATTTATAATGTTCTTCATTTCTTTTTCGATGGCTTCTAAGTCATCCGATGTCAAACTGTGCTCCAGCTTCATGTCATAGTAGAAGCCGTCTTCTATCACAGGCCCCACCCCCAATGACACTTCGCCATACAGCCGTTTCACCGCTTGGGCCAGCACGTGCGCTGATGTGTGGCGGAGCACTTGCAAGCCTTCTTGTGAATCAAGTGTGACAATCGAAAGCTCAGCATCCTCCTCCAGCTTGAAGCCGAGATCAACGAGCTTGCCGTTGACCTGACCCGCAGCCGCCTTCTTTTGCAGACTGGAACTGATAGAACCAGCCGCTTCTTTGATTGTAATGCCTTTCGGATATTCCTTGATCTGTCCGTCTGGATGCTGAATGTGTACATGTTTACTCATTTTTAAACACTCCTTCATTATTGTTGTATATAAAAAAACACACCCATCCCTCTGAAAGGGACGAGTGTGTGATTAACCCGTGGTTCCACCCAAATTCCCGACAAACGCTATGTTGTCGGCTTGGTGCTGTAACGCAGCATAGACGGCATTGGATACTTTCGTTCCCCAATGCTGCTCCAAGGCGGTAAATGATCATCCTAAGCTGGGAAGCTCTCACCTTTCCTTCCCTCTCTGAAAACCGTAACGACCATTCATGTCCTTTTCTTCGCATGTATTCAATTCATAAAAAAACACACCCATCCCTATAAAAGGGACGAGTGTGTGATTAACCCGTGGTTCCACCCAAATTCCCGACAAACGCTATTTGTTTGTCGGCTTGGTGCTGTAACGCAGCATAGACGGCATTGGATACTTTCGTTCCCCAATGCTGCTCCAAGGCGGTAAATGACAGCCCTAAGCTGGGAAGCTCTCACCTTTCCTTCCCTCTCTGAAAACCGTAACGATCATTCATGTCCTTTTCTTCGCATGTATTCAATTCATATAAAAAAACACATTCATCCCTATAAAAGGGACGAATGTGTTTATCATCCGTGGTTCCACCCAAATTCCCGATCAACACACATGGTGTATCGGCTTTAAGGTGCTGTAACGCAGCATGACGGTATCAGATACTTGATTTCTCCGATACGGCTCAAAGGCGGTAAGCTGCTTTCCCTGCGTTAGGAAGATCTCAGCTGTTCTTCCCTCTCTGGAAACCGTAAAAAGCATCTCATGTCCTTATCAGTGCCTGTATACATTACTGATTGTTTAATGATTTCATATATTTTACAATAGATTTTTTTAAACAGCAATCTTTTTTGTTAAAAAAAGCAAAAGAAACGTTTCATTCTTTTGCTTTGTATGGTTAACAAATCTGCTTCAATTCCTCTATGTATTGAAGCGCTTCGTCATATTCTTCATTTGTATATTTTTGCTTGCTTTTGATTGTAAAGACTTTTTCTTTCTTTTCCTCGGCCTCAAGCCCGTCAAAGTAAAGGATCGTGGAAACCAGCTCTAAAAACCGCGATGAACGGCTGTTCACACTGTCGATATAGCCCTTAATGTCTGGCATATCCAGATCAGCATGGTCTAAAAATGCGGAGCCTGTCTCAGTCAGCGAATAACGGTATTGAAAGTAGCCGCCCTTTTTTTCCTTCACCTCATGCAGAAATCCAAGGTTGCACAGCTCTTCAATCTGGAGCGTCAGTTCCTCTGAATACGGTCCGTAAAAGTGAAAATCATATTTCTCATAGAAAGGAAACTGCATTTTTTTTGCGATATAAATCATTTTCTGCATCTTCTTCCGCCCGATGATTTCTCCAGAATCCGAGAACACCTTCATCAGTTTTGCATGTTCTTTCAACAAATTCCCGACATCTCCTTTTTCCTTCTTTCCAATTTCTATGTCAGTCCCAGCAGCTGCCGGATTTTCATTTTCGCTTCCGGGTGTTCAGAGCCGTCACAAATCAGGTCCTTCGGATAGTACAGCTTGTGGTCCGTCCGCCGTTTTCCGGAGATGGATTCCACAATAGCCGACTGTCTGGACAGCTCTTTAATTTGGCCGTTTTGCGTCAAGAGATGGATCGGCAGACGCTCCTCTTCCTCTCCAGGACGGTAAAAATCGTATGGAAGATCGGAAGAAGAATCAACGACCAAATAATAGCTCGGATCGATTCCCGCCTCTTTGAACAATGAAGTCAGCTCAAAATAAGCCGACATTTCTTCATTCGGATTGAATTCAACGTATTGGAACAGCTGGCGGTTAATGAATCTGCGGCACAAATCGGATAAAATCGCGTCTTCTTCATCCTCCCAGGCCTGGAAGTAATACAAAATAATAGATTCATCCAGCTTCACATAATCCTCCAGTGTCAATTTACCTTCAAAAATAGAATAGAAATGAACCGGGGCGTGAGTGAAGACATAGCCTTCATCGTGCAGCTGCTTCGCCCTGTGAAGAATCTTCGTTAAAATAACCTCTGCGCTTCTTGTCACAGGATGGAAATACACCTGCCAGTACATTTGGTAGCGGCTCATGATATAGTCTTCGACAGCGTGCATCCCGCTTTCTTTAATGACGATCTGATCCTCGCGCGGGCGCATCACCCGAAGAATCCGCTCCATATCAAAATGGCCGTAGCTGACGCCCGTATAATAAGCGTCGCGCTGCAGGTAATCCATGCGGTCTGCGTCAATCTGACTCGAAATCAGGCTGACCACTTGCTTGTTTTTATATGTTTTGGCAATGACTTCAGCAACATCCTGTGGGAAACGCGGGCTCACCTTTCTGAGCACCTGATTGACCTCTGTGTCTCCCAAAATGATATCTCTTGTAAAATCTTCGTGGTCAAGGTGAAAGACTTTTTCAAATGAATGCGAGAATGGTCCGTGCCCGAGATCATGAAGCAGCGCCGCGGCCAAACAGAGTTCGCGCTCACTGTCATCCCATTCAGGGCGGCCTTTAAAGACGTCATCAACCATTCTCCTGACAATTTCATAGACACCGAGAGAATGGTTGAACCGGCTGTGCTCAGCGCCATGGAACGTCAAATACGTCGTGCCGAGCTGCTTAATTCTGCGGAGACGCTGAAATTCGCGGGTTCCGATCAAATCCCATATCAGCTTGTCCCGAACATGAACATAGCGGTGCACCGGATCTTTAAACACTTTTTCTTCTGATAATTTTCCATTTGGATACGCCATC
Organism: Bacillus sp. RHFS10; assembly: GCF_016757475.1. NCBI lineage: Bacteria > Bacillati > Bacillota > Bacilli > Caryophanales > Bacillaceae > Bacillus > Bacillus sp. RHFS10. Next base: position 370,756 of record NZ_JAESPO010000002.1, on the reverse strand, counting down.
GTCATTCCCTCTTTTTTTTAGCCGTGTTTCTATTATATCGACTCTATTCTTTGAAAACATCCTTGAATTTGCCCGGCGATTTGTTCCATCTTCACGAAAAACAGATCTTGTGAAGCAAAAAAGCCTGACCTGAGGGCCGAGGCTATGAAAAATATGTTTTTACTTTTTTATTTTCTTTTGTACTTTGTCAATCAGCTCATCCTCTGTCGGAGCTGACAGCGGGCGATTGTTCACAAAAGCAAATGATTTTTTGCGTCCGGGCCCGCAATAAGATTGGCACCCTACCTCAACCTTTGCGTCCGGGTCCACTTCTTTTAAACGCGGCAGCAATGTTTTGATATTAGTGGCTTGGCAATCATCACACACTCGAAATTCATTAGCCATGATGTACGCTTCCCTTCATTTCTATGTTCATCTATGTGAATAAACCTAAAATACGCTTTTCAAAAAAATCACATCACTCTTTATTTTACAAGGATTCGACTGTTCCTGCAAGCTGCTCCAACCTTCGTATCTTCTATTCTTTCAGCCAATTTGTATAAATATTTTCCAAACTGGACATTCTAATACCATGAAAAGAAAATGGGAGTTGAGATAAATGACAAAACAGCGACAAGACGCTTGGTCAAAAGAAGATGATCTGCTTTTAGCCGAAACAGTGCTTCGGCATGTGAGGGAGGGCAGCACTCAGCTGAACGCCTTTGAAGAAGTCGGAGATCAATTAAACCGGACATCCGCAGCCTGCGGATTCAGATGGAACGCGGTCGTCCGCCATCAATATGAAAAAGCGCTTCAGCTTGCGAAAAAACAGCGAAAACAGCGGATGAGAGCGCTCGGAAACGGGCAGCCTGCGAAAAAAAGGCTATTATATCAGCCTCCCGCGGTTGATCCTGAAATCATTCAAGAAACCGATGCAGAGGAGACGGTTAAAACAGACGCGCCATCAGCCGAAAATGAGCTGCAGCCTTTAATGTCAGGCGAACACATGCCTTTTGTCGATGAAAGCTTTAAGGAAGAGTTAGCTAGTCTATCACACTTATTGTCTCCTCAAACGCCTGCAGCTGCGCCTGAGATGACGATGAATGATGTGATCCGCTTCCTGCAGAGTTATGAAGGAAATAACGAGCAGTCATCGGCATTAAGAATGGAAAATGAACGTTTAAAGAAAGAAAATCAGGAATTGCAAAGCAAAACGGAACAGCTTGAGGCAGAAGTTCAAAAGCTTGAAAAAGATCAAAAAACGATCCAAGAAGATTACGAAACCTTAGTGAAAATTATGAATAGAGCCAGAAAACTAGTTTTATTTGAAGAAGATGAACATGCATCTCCATCCTTCAAAATGGACCGGAACGGCAATTTAGAAAAAATGGCAGAATAAGTTGGAAAAATCCCAAAACAGCAGATGGTTTTGGGATTTTCGCCATGTGCAAAATCTCCTTTTCCATTGAGAAAAGAGGATTTCATCATTTTGCAGCCGGCTCCGCTATTCTTGTAAAATGAGGCTAAGCTTATGTGAATCTATTAAGACATGTGAACTGCCTCGGCCGTTTTTTGTTTTCGAGGCGAAGCGGAGATGACCAGAAGCCCGAGCATCATAAGGGCAATGCCGAACCAAGAGGAGAGTGAAAGCATTTCCCCTATGACAAACACGCCCAGCAATGAGGCCGTCAGCGGTTCAGCTAAAGACAGCGTGACCGCCGCCGAGGCCGGAACCCCGGTAAGGCCTTTCACAAACAAAAAGTATGCGGCGCACGTTGCAATTAACCCGATGTAAAGGCTCGTTCCCAGTCCTCTCGGGGTCAGTATCCACGAGATATCCGACTGCCATAAAAGCGGCGTCAGCAAGATGGCGCTGATCATAAAAACAACGGCGGAAGTTGCTAGCGGAGGCTGGTTTTTCACCATCGCTTTACTGATGAGCGTATAGCCAGCAAAAGAAGCACCCGCTCCAAAGGCCATAAGAACACCAGCCACATCAATCCGAACATTGGAACCGTCGGAAAACAGAAGCCAGCAGCCTGATAAGGCCAGCACGGTCGCGATCCACCAGGCGTTTCGCGGGCGTTTTTTCAAAACGGCCCACTCTAGGCTTCCGGCAATGATAGGCGCACTGCCGATCGCAATCACAGTCCCTACAGCAATTCCCGTTTCTTTAACGGCAGTAAAAAACAGCGGCTGGTAACACGCCATACAAACCGCTGCTGATAACACGAGCGGCCATGACCAATTTTTCACGAGAAGCTCCCGGCTGATCCAAACCGCAAGCAGCATGGCACTTCCTCCTATTAATAATCGGAATGCTCCGAATGCCAGCGGTGTGGAGCTTTCTGGAGCCATCGCCTGAACGGTTCCCGTGGTTCCCCAGAAAAAAGCCGCAATCAGTACAAACAGGCTGTAAACATTCCCTTTCATCTGCCCTCTCCCCTTTGTATATGGATGCTGATCTCATTTTATCGTTTTTCTTTTGTTCATGGTTATCTGCATGTAAGAATGATTTATCTGAAAACAAGATGAAATAAAAAATGCATGCCAGCCGATACGGCTGGCATGCGAAGAACATTCACCCAAATACCTTTGCATTCCGCTCAGTCATCCGAACGAGGTTTTTCTCAAATTCCATTTCCTCATCAACGGACAGTCCGGCTGAGTAAAGGTGTGTGCTTAACGCTTTTAATTCCGTCAGTAAAGCGAACATTAAGTCTTGTACGGAGATGTCTGTTTGCAGAAGCTCGCTTAAGGACGCCATCGTTTCCGGACATATCTCCGGATAAACGCCTTTTTTATCATTTCGTTTGTCCTTCAGCGCCGCTTGGTAGAACCTTCTGATCAAATCGGCTCTTTGACTGCCGCTTTTATCCGCGCAAAGATAAATCTGAACAGCGACTCCGCCGCGAACGCGTCTTTGAGAGATGCCGGCGAATTTTTTTCCATTTATGCTGAGGTCATAGCTGCCGGGGCAATATGATCCTTCAATTTCATAGGCTTCGATATTTGCGTTGTATGGGTTTAGCATCCGTCTCATCAACTCAACCATCGCTTCATATCCTTTGTCTATATCGATGCCTTTCTTTTCGTCCTCGAATATGAGAGAGATATTTAAAACGCCTTCGTCCAAAACGACTGCCAGACCGCCGGAATTGCGTACGATCACACGGTACCCTTCGTTCTCCAGCAGAGCGATGCCATCCTGCAAAAACGGCAGACGCGTATCCTGTATTCCAAGGACAATCGTATTATGGTGCACCCATGAGCGCGCTGTCGCCGGCGACACGCCTTTTCCGACGGACATGCACAGCGTATCATCTATTGCGAAGGACTGCTTCGCATCAAATAAAGGGCCGAGACTGGATTGGTCAATGATTCTCCATGTCGGCTGCATCAGTAAATCAATCGGTTGGTTTGCCATCTATGTAAAACCCTTTCATTTTAGGCTTATGAACGAAAACTATTATATCATTTCAGCCGCTGTGATTGATAATTGCTTTTCAGCATCGTAATAAAAATTTCCTTATTTTTCGTATTCTCCATGAGAGGAGAATGAATATAAGACAACTTGCGCTTTAATGAGAGATCCTTCATATGGAGAATGGAAATTTCACGGTGGATCAAATCCTTATGCAGCACGCTTCTGGATAAAACCGACAGACCCATGCCGCTGATCACCGCTTCTTTTACCCCTTGATTGCTGCTGATGGTGAACATCGACTTCGGCCGCAGTCCGTTTGAGCTGAGCACATGATCGAGATATTCTCTTGTCCCGGAGCCTTTCTCTCTTGTCACCCATGCTTCGTTTTGCAAATCGCTGATTGAAATATCTCTCCGTCCGGCCAACGGGTGCTGATTCGGCGCGGCAATGCACATTTCATCCTCCATGAACGGTTCAATTTCCAGTTCATTCTCGTTTGTATGTCCTTCAATCAGTCCGATATCAGCCTGAAGCATCCGCACACGTTCGCTGACCTCCTCTGTATTGCCAATCATGACATCGAGGTTCAGCTCTGGATACAACTTTTGCAGCTGGGCCAGAAGCGGCGGAAGAATATACTCTCCGATCGTAAAGCTGGCAGCTATTTTCAATTCGCCTTTCACGTAATGGTGATGCGCATAGATTTCGGCCTTGGCTTGCTCGTAGAGAAATACCATTTGCTTTGCTCTTTGATACAAAATGTCTCCTGTCGGCGTTGTCGTAAAGTGTTTTGGCGACCGGTTCAGGAGGGCCGTTTGAAATTCTTTCTCAAGATTTTTGATATGCAGGCTGACGCTGGGCTGGGAGATCATCAGCTTTTCCGCCGCTTTCGTGAAGTTTTTTTCTTCTACTACCGCTATAAACGTTTTTAGTACGTCGTAATACAAAAACCCCACCCCTGTCATTAATAAAATATATAGTTATGATCAGTTTTCTTTATTGTACTCATATCATCTGACTTGGTAAAGAAGGCTATGCGAAGGCGCAAAAAAAGCAGCCCTCCGGAAGAGAGCTGCCATCGTCTTCATTTATTACAGTGCTTGTACAGCTGTAATTAATGCGAGGTTGTAAACATCTTCAGCGTTACATCCTCTTGAAAGGTCGTTTACAGGCATATTTAAGCCTTGCAGAATTGGCCCTACCGCTTCAAAGTTGCCCAAACGCTGAGCGATTTTATAGCCGATGTTGCCTGCTTCAAGACTTGGGAATACGAATACGTTAGCGTCCCCTTTGATCTCGGAATCCGGCGCTTTTTTCTCAGCTACAGATGGAACAAATGCAGCATCAAATTGGAATTCTCCGTCAAGTGTCAGCTCAGGCGCTTTTTCTTTGGCGATTTTCACAGCATCCGCTACTTTTTCTGTTTCATCAGATTTAGCTGAGCCTTTTGTAGAGAAGCTGAGCATTGCCACGCGAGGCTCAATGTCGAACATTTTTGCCGTATTGGCACTTTCGATCGCAATTTCGGCAAGATCTTGGCTGTCAGGCGCAATGTTGATCGCGCAATCCGCGAATACGTATTGCTCTTCTCCGCGAGCCATGATGAAGACGCCGGAAGTCTTTTTCACGCCTTCTTTTGTTTTGATGATTTGAAGAGCCGGGCGGACAGTGTCGGCTGTTGAATGAGCCGCTCCGCTAACAAGTCCGTGTGCAAGCCCTTTGTACACCAGCATTGTACCGAAGTAGTTCTCGTCTAATAATGCTTTTCGAGCCTGTTCTTCTGTCGCTTTGCCTTTACGGCGTTCAACGAATGCTTGTACAAGGTCTTCCATGCCTTCATATGTATGTGGATCATAAATCTGAACGCCATCCAGTGCCAGATTCAGTTCTTTCGCTTTTGCTTGAATTTCATTTTCATTGCCGACCACAATCGGATTCAGCACCTTGTTTCCTGCAAGCTTGCTGACAGCTTCTAAAATACGCTCGTCTAAACCTTCAGGAAATACAATTTTAACGTCTTTTCCAGCTACTTTTTCTTGCACTGTTGAAAATAAATCTGCCACAATAAAACCTCCTCAAAAAGTTACAAAAACGCTTTCTTTTACTAGCATACTCTTCTTCCAACCAAATTCAAACAGCCAACTTTCATTATAGCGCTTTCACAAAAAAATCTTATTTTTCTAACTAATTTAACTGACTCATTTTCCCCTTATAGTTTCTCTTATTTTTATGAATTTATACAAAAGGGATGTTCAAGGTTTCTCCACAGTAGAAACGGATAAACTATGGTATAGTGAAGGCAATCATGAAATGGTAATAGGAGTGAAGATAAATGAGTGAACAGCAAATGACGAATGAAGCGGCCAAAACGCTTGACGGCTGGTATGCGCTTCATGATTTCCGCACAATGGACTGGACTTCCTGGAAGCTGCTGTCCAGTGATGAGCGCCAATCTATTATACATGAATTCACAGGATTGCTTGAAAAATGGGGCGTGGCACAAAAAGAAGGAAAAGGGTCGCAAGCGCTTTACAGCATCGTCGGCCAAAAAGCTGATTTTATGCTGATGATTCTTCGTCCTACAATGGAAGAATTAAATGAAATTGAGCTCGAATTCAACAAATCAAGACTTGCTGAGTTCACTATTCCGGCTTACTCCTACGTATCAGTGGTAGAGCTGAGCAACTACTTGGCAAGCGGCGACGGCGACCCTTACGAAAATCCGCATGTGCGTGCGCGCCTTTACCCTGAACTGCCGGAATTTAAATATGTATGCTTCTATCCAATGGATAAAAGAAGATCCGGCAATGACAACTGGTACATGCTTTCAATGGAAGAACGCAGAAACTTGATGAGAAGCCACGGCTTAATCGGCCGCAGCTATGCGGGCAAAGTCAAACAAATCATCACCGGCTCCGTCGGCTTTGACGATTACGAGTGGGGCGTTACATTATTCAGTGATGATGTGCTTCAATTCAAAAAGCTTGTGTATGAAATGCGTTTTGACGAAGTCAGTGCCCGCTACGGAGAATTCGGTTCATTCTTTGTCGGCAATCGCCTTTCGCTTGAGACACTTCCTCAATTCCTATATGTATAATATCTGTTCCCGCCCTAGACGGCGGGAGTTTTTTTGATTCCCTCTTATCAGAATTTAAATAAAATTTGCTATTTTCTCTGTTTTTTCTTACGATGTAGTTAATAATCCAATTTTTTCAAAGGGGTGCAGTTATTTGTCAAAACGAACCGCATTTATTATGGGAGCCAGTCAAGGGATCGGAAAAGCAATCGCTCTAAAATTAGCAGACCAGCAATTTTCCGTCGTCATTAATTCGCGAAACTTGGATAATATTGAACCTGTCAAAGAAAACATTTTGGCCAAACATCCTGAAGCGAGTGTCATTGTTTTGGCGGGTGATATGTCTGACCAGCATACGAGAGCCGGCATTTTCCAAAAAATCGAATCTCAATGCGGTCGGCTTGATGTTCTGATTAATAATATTCCGGGCGGCGCGCCTGACACATTTGATAACTGTCATATAGAGGATATGACAGCCACGTTCACACAGAAAACCGTCGCTTATATTGACGCGATCAAACGTGCCTCCTCACTGATGAAGCAAAACGAGTTTGGCAGAATCATCAACATTGTCGGAAATTTGTGGAAAGAACCCGGCGCCAATATGTTCACAAACAGTATGTTGAATGCCGCTCTAATTAACGCCAGTAAAAATATTTCCATCCAGCTTGCTCCTCACAACATTACTGTCAACTGCCTGAATCCTGGTTTTATCGCTACAGACCGTTACCATCAATTTGTGGAAAATGCAATGAAAAAAAACAGCATATCCAAACGGGAAGCAGAGGAACAGATTGCTTGCGGAATTCCGATGAAACGTGTCGGATCAGCAGAAGAAACCGCAGCGCTCGCCGCGTTTCTCGCATCTGAGGAAGCCTCCTATATCACCGGACAGCAAATTTCCGCGGACGGAGGCAGCATGAAAAGCATATAAAAAATCCCGCTTTTTAGCGGGATACCAGATTGTTGACAAAATCCTATAACGACTTTCGTTTTAGGATTTTGTCATCTTTTCAGCGTGATTGAAAACCTTTGAAGTCTAGGAAGGACGAGCATCGGAGCAGACTTTCACAGGATGTGATGACGGCGGCGTTTAAGCAGGACGCCTAAGCATTTAGCCGCCGTTCCTTTCGGTCATTGTGAGCACCGATGCGCAAGCCTGACAACGAATGCGAAGATTTGCCGACACGCTGAAATCCTGCTTTTTAGCGGGATACTCCTTGTAATGATGCAAACGGCAGGTTCAGCTTTTGAATCCGCATGACAAATTCCCGCAGATCCTCCTGCTTTGACACCATTGATATTCTGACATGCCTTTTTCCGTTGCTTCCGAATATTTCGCCCGGTGTGACAACGACATGGGCATGCTCCAACAAGTAATCAGAGAATTGGTGAGATGTCTCAAACATTTTCGGAATCTCAGCCCATACGTAAAATGTTCCTTTTGGCTTTTCCATCTTCCAGCCCAATTCCTTTTCACACAGCCCCGTAAAAAAGTCAATTCGTTCCTCGTAGATTCTTTTCAAGGATTCCGTTTGCTCAGGATCTCCTGAAAGCGCCGCGCTTGCCGCCTGCTGCAGCCCGCCGAACATGCCGACAAATACATGATCCTGAAATTCATTGACGGCCTGAATGATCTTTTCATTCCCGACCGCAAACGCCATTCTCCAGCCGGCCATATTAAATGTTTTTGAAAATGAATAAAGCTCCGCCCCGACTGCTTTGGCATCTTCTGCCCCTAGAAAGCTGGCCGGTTTGTTATCAAATTCAAACGCTCCGTACGCAAAATCATGGATCAAGTGGATCTTGTGCTCTTTCGCAAAAGCAGCCGCTTTTGCATAAAAAGCCGCATCGGCTACGGCTCCCGTCGGGTTATTCGGATAGTTTAAAAACATGAGCTTCGCTTTTTCCAGCACGGCGGGATCGATCTTTTCAAAATCGGGCAGATAGCCATTTTCTTCATACAGCGGCATTTCGTGCAGCTCAGCTCGCGCCATCGTAATCCCTGACAAGTATTCAGGATAGCCTGGATTCGGGACCAAAGCGATGTCTCCCGGGTTGAGCAGGCATTGTGTCAGCACATACAAGCCGGCTTTCCCGCCGCCGAAGAGCGCAACTTCCGTTTCAGGATTGATTGAGACTCCGTATTCTCTTTTATAGAAAGCAGCGATGGCTTCCTTCAAAAAAGGATAGCCTCTGAATGGGCCGTATCCGTGAAACGACGGATTCAGAGACGCCTCCCGCAAAGCCTCCACAATATGAGGCGGAGTGGGAAGATCAGGGTTTCCCTGTCCGAGATTAATGATATGGGCCCCCGTTTTTTCCAATTCCTTCACCTTTTGAAAAACGAGCGAAAACTCTTGCCTTGGAAGTGTCTTGATGACGTCGGACGGTGTTATTTCCATCTAATAGACTCCTTTTTGCTCCGTTTTGTGATCCCGTTCCAAAAACGATTTGTTGACGAGCTTCGTATGCAAAAACAATCCGCTTACCATAACAACAATCAGCCCCATAATGACCGGAGCGTTGAAGACGTTGATTAACATTGAACCAACAGAAATGCATAATCCGATAGACGCTTCCGCCACCGAAAAAATGCGCCCCTGAATCTGGTTCGCCGCGTTCTCCTGAACCTTCACCTTTGCAAGCACTTCCCCGTATTCCATCGCGATGAAAAAGAGAATTGCGGCGATGACAGAGACAGCGAAAATCGGCGTGAATAAAAACAGCGCCAGCGAGACAATGGATAGTACGGTAAAGTACGTCAGGCCTTTATTGTTGTTAAAACCCCACTTGCTGACAAGCACCGCTCCGATAAAGCCGCCGAAGCCGATGCAGAACGTGAGAATAAAGTTGCCGATTTCCCCATCACCCAGAAAGCGGCTGACAATCGGAAAATAGCTGTAGACGATGCCCCATAAAAGCGCCATCGTAACCATCGTAAACATAGCGTTTAACACGAACGCGTTTGTTTTGATTTCTTTCAGGCCTTCTTTAAACGACTGAAAGGCTTCCCTTACGTTTTCCGACTGAATCGGGACATATTGCAGCTGGATGCGGCTGATAAAAAATGCCGAAATCAAGTATGTCACACCATTAAAGGCAACAGCCAGCTCTACAGAACCGCCTAACAGAAAAAGCCCTCCTGCAGCCGCCCCGACGATAATGGAGATGGTCGTCGCTTTTGCGAATAACGTGTTGATGTTTTTAATATCTGATTCCAATGATGACATGACAGCGAGACGGGCCGGATTAAAAAACACGCCGCTTCCATAAGAAATAAACAGAAGGGCCAGAAAAATCAGCGGATACTCGCCTTTTGGAAGAAACATGAGCCCCAAAAAGATCAAACCCCTGATGATATCCGTCCACAGCATGATCTTAATTCTGTCTAACCGGTCGACCAGAACCCCCAAAAACGGCTGGAACACCATCGGAATGCTTCTGACCACGATGACCCCCGACGTCACCCAATAGTCATGATAATATGTAGACAAAATGAGCAGGGCCGGGAGAACACAATAGTCTCCCATAAACGATAGCGCCTGCCCGTAAAGCAAGTATTTAGAATTGGGCTTCAACTGTTTCATACTGGCAGCACATACTTTGCCGTCAGCTTCGCATACAGTTGAATTTGTCTGATTGAATCAGCCACATCCTGTGAATTGCTGCCTCTCAGTTCAAAGGCAACAATGGAATTGAAGGCTTCAAACAGTGTCAAATCAACTGATGTGCCTGGTGCCGCAGCCGAAAAAGAAACGATTTCTGTATCACCCTTCAATAGCCCGTCCGGAATATCGATCGCTTCAATCACCAAATCCTCTGCAGTTTCAGGAATCTGGCCATTTTGTTTGAAATGCTGAGGATATAAATGGCAGTCAGCGACATAGTAAGGCTCTTGATCTAATAATCCGTCCGGCAGATCGGCGTCTTTTCCGAAACAGAGAACATCTAATAATAATTGCGCCATATCAAGACCGAAAACCTTTTTAATGTTAGGAATCATATTCCAGCCGGCGAATCTGGCCGCCGACTCTATTAAACCTGGTTCTCTATTTTTCATTAGCTTGATTTCTGTATGTGTGGCGCAATTTTGCAGTCCAAGCCCTTCATTTGCCTTTTTGGCGGCTTCAACAATTTTCTTTTTCGCCTCTTCATCAAGAATGGACGGCGTAATATGTGATGTTTCTGTAAATCCGATTTGCGGCGTTTTGTCATGAATGGCGATCGGGAAATACTCACCGTCCGCCATGATGCCTTCTATGCTGATATAGTCGGAGTAGCCTTCTGTTTGATACCAGTCTCCGTACTCACCCTGTAAAAATTCTTCAGCAATAAACGGCGCTTCAAATGTGACCGCCTTCGGCACGTTAATCGATTTCAGGTAGTCATTGACTCTGTTAAATTCAGCTTCTGCCGTCTCAGTGTCCGTAATCAGCGTTACGCCGATTGAACTCGCTAAGTATGTAGGCTTTAAAATAAGGGGTGTGCCGATCTCTTCAAGTGCGGCACGGAAATCTTCAAGAGTTGTGACCCGTTTGTTTTTGATCGATTTCACTCCCGCTTTATTAAAAGCGTCTCTCATTTTATTTTTATCTCTGGCATTTTCGGCAGCCTGCACTCCGGCGCCCCTTAGGCCCAGACGTTCACAGGCTTTCGCCATCGGGGCAATGAATAATTCATTGTTTGTGGTGATGGCATCCGCTTCAAACATTTCGGCAACCTTGACGATTTGCTCGACGACCTCTTCTTCAGGCTTGTCATGATCCTCATGCGCCCAATAAATTGAATCGGGATGCTCAAAATCAGCTAAGCTCTGAAAATAGTCTTTATCTTTTATAACCGCGACCGAGTATTTTTCAATCAGTGCTGCATGAGAGGCTGTAATTGCAAAAGGCCTTGGAATAAAGCTGACCAGATTATACTTTTCAGCAGCGCTTTTATAAAACATGTGCGGCGGGCAGCCTCCAAGATCAGCGATGACCAATACTGTTTTTCTCTCCATATGTAAAACACTCCTTATCTATTGTGCGGTGTATCCTCCGTCTGCGGTGAGGGCGCTTCCGGTCATATAGCTTGATAAATCTGAGGCTAAAAACAGCATCACGTTTGCGATTTCTTCGGGTTTCCCGAGCCTCAGCAGCGGATTTACCTTTGCCTTTTCTTTTTTGATCTCTTCAAGTGTGCCTTCATTATTTTCAAGGAATGATTTTTCATTTAGCGGTGTGTCGATAATCCCCGGGCATACGCAGTTGACGCGAATTTGATGTTTCGCATAATCAACGGCCATTGACCGCGTCAGCTGCAAAACGCCTCCTTTGCTGGCGTTATAGGCAGGAATATCAGGCCATGCCACGAGTCCGCCGACTGAGCATGTATTAATAATGTTGCCCTTGCCGGCAGCCAGCATATGCTTGAGTGCGTACTTGCTCATTAAAAACGTGCCGGTCAAATTGACTTGAAGCACCTTATTCCAATCGCTTAGCTCCATTTCGTGAATGGGAGCCACGATTTCGATTCCCGCGTTATTAATCAATACATCCAACCCTCCAAATGTATCGACCGCCGATTGAACAGCGTGCTGACAGGCAGCTTCGTCTGTGATGTCCGTTTGCACAAAGTGCAGCCTGTCATGATTTTCTTTCCGGACCATTGCTTCTCCCTGCGCCTCGTCAATATCCGCCACAACCACATTGGCCTGCTGGTTCAAAAAAGCCTGAACCGCAGCATAACCAATGCCTGATGCGCCTCCTGTTATAAGGACGGTTTTATCGGTGAGGTTCATAATCACTCATCCGCCTTTATTTTTTTTGCTTTTGCCCTGTTGTAGCGCGGTGGGAAGAAGATGTTAATGGATTTTGATTCTTTTTCTGAGCGGTTGATGGCGCCGTGATCTTCCCGAGGCTCACAGAAATAGGCTGTACCGAATTTCATGTCCACCGTGCAGCCTTCGACCGTCATGTCGTAACCGCCGCCGATGCAGATGCCGATTTGTTCATTCCGATGTTTATGGAAAGGCATTTCTCCGCCGTTTCCAGGGATTTTGGCCAGCATGATTTCCACCCAGTCCTCTACAAAGAACGTGACTTCCATGCCGGGCAATAGGTCTCTTGTTTTGAAAATATTCAAAAAATAGTCCTCAGGACTTGTATATGTTTCATCAGCTTTCAGCCGCTTGATATCAATCGCAATGACTTCTTGGTCTGTGTCGTTTCTAGCCCCGTGAGGCACATCCGGCGGCGCGATGTAGGCAGATTCCAAAGCCGTCATTTTTCTCGTCACATCTCCGACAGTCATCATCAGCTCGCCTGAAACGACCATGCCGATTTGGACTTCCTTATGCTGATGGGGTTCAACGTTCGTATGCGGCGGAACGTAAGACATTAATACCTCAGTGTCGCCGCGCACGGTTGAATACTGTCTCACACCGTTTTCCCATTCTATTAATTTCGGTGTTGGGAAATAAAGCTCCTGCATATCTTCTTTAGTTTTCATAATCAACGTCTCCTTTTCCGAATAATGACCAACTCATAGGAATGCTTTTAAATGTTTTCACAAATGTAAGCCCGTACTTTTGCCGTGCAAGCTCATTCGTTAAAGCAATGTCATACAAGCCTTCTTTTACTTTTCTTGCAGCTTGACTGGTCGAATTGACCAATTTGAAACGTACTTCTTTGCGGGTAAAATATTTGATTAAATTAATGGGTGAAGGATGTGAAACAATAACAGATAAATCAAGCATATCGTCGCTGAATTCAAAGTCAGGACGAACAGCCAGGCCGTACATCGGTGTATCGCACCTGAAGATTTGCAAAAGCTGCAAATCTGGCCTCATGTAGAAATGCTTAATGCCGTCGTAAGCGTGTGGGACGATGGTATATTCCAGCGGGCTTTGAAGCGTCCTTTCGATGCATGATTCAAATGTATCATGCAAGGACAATTTACTGTTCAGCCCCTGCAGAAGAGTAAAATTGGAGATGAAATGCTTTGCTGCGTACTCACTGCTTGTCCCCTCAGGGCCGAGCGTGTTGACTGTAATCAATTTGGATATTGAATCAGTTCTGTTTTTTATCTGAATGCTATTATCCAATATTATCATGAGCACCAACCAATCTTTTAAAATTTTAAGTAAATTTTATCCAGAGAAAATCGAACTGTCAACATTTTTTGAAAATACTGATAATTATTCCCGTACAAACAGAAAAACCCTTAAAAAAGGGTTTTTTATTATAGGCATTTAGAAACTTTCTTTATTGGCATAAGGAATGATCGGCTTTCTGCTCATGTTTGCCGTACTTTTTATATGCGAATACACTGAGCACAAATCCGAGTACGGTGATGGCGGCGCAAATCAATCCGACAGCTGCATAACCGTATCCCACATATACAGGTCCCATCAAAGCAGATCCTAATGTCACAGCCAGATTCGAGGCAAGGCTGTAAAACACCATGATTTTCCCGCGATGATGCTCTGAGCAGTCACTCAAAATGGTGCTGAGCAGCGTCACCGTCAAGCTTTGCATTAACCCCCAAATAAATAGGCTGACGATTAACAGAATCATTGAAGCCGGCGCATAGGCTAAACAGGCCAGCAGCACGCTGATGACCCCCAGCGCAATCAACAGGGAGCGCATTTTTCCGATGCGGTCGGCTATCTTTCCTGTAATCACACTCATGGAAAACCCAATGCCGTAAATCATGATAAATAAGCCCGCAGCTGTATTTCCTCCGGTAAAAATGTCCTGAAGATAGGAGCCTAAAAATGAATACATACCGTAAAAACCAATCATATTACAAAAGGTTATCGTGATATAAACGGGTACGCGCGGGACTTTCAGCGCGTCCCGGAATGTTCCAGCCGGCTCTTCTTTTTCTTCCTTGCCGCTGTTTTTTTGCTCGGCATGACGGCGTATTTCAAGAAGGGTCAGCAAAACAACCAGAACGCCCATCAAGGCGAATATCCAAAATGTCCATCTCCAATGCAGGACGCCGCCGATAAATGATCCGAGCGGCACACCGAAAATCAGTGCCAGCGACCAGCTTGAAACGATCAGTCCCATCACCTTGCCCCGGTATGTATAAGGAACACGATCCCCGACAACTGCGTAAGCGGTCGGCACAAACGCTCCCGCAGCCAATCCCGACAGCGCCCGGCCCAAAAAGAAGAATAAGATATTTTGGGCTAAAGCGCATATTACTGTTCCTATGATAAAAATGATAAGACTTGCCATTAAACTAAGTTCTCTCGAATATTTATCGCCTAAAGGAACCAGAAGCGGCGCACCGATAAAAATCATCACGCCGTAAATACTGATAGATAACGCAAGGACACTGACATCTGAGTTGAAGGCTTTTGCTAAATCCGGCAGCAGCGGTGAGATCACAAGTTCTTCAGATCCGGCCGCAAATACCCCCATCGTTAAAGCCAGTGCTAACAATAGCGGAAAATGATGTTTTGTTTTGATGTCATTGTTTTGTTTACTGTTCATTCTCCCTCAAACACCTCTTCCATAATCTTCATAAAGTTGAATTCATTTTAGCATTGTTTTTTCGCAATTTACAATTCGAACGTAATCTTTATTATTTTTATTGTTTTCATTTAAATTTTAATACAGATTTTAATATTTCATTTAAAAATTACGAGAAACGTTAACGCTACTTATGGAAAGCCAATGGCATTTAGTTTACTCGGATGATCAGACGACACCGTAAAAAAGCTCTCCGATTCTCCGGAGAGCTTTTTCTATTGCGCCTCTGCCTGTTTAAATCGTGCGGTCAGCTACAGAACGCACGGTTTTGTTTCTCTCAAATCAAAAAGCTTCGGACGTTGTTTTGGCTTGCATATGAAGAATTAAATAATCCGGGCCGCCTGCTTTTGAGTCTGTTCCGGACATATTAAAACCGCCGAACGGCTGATACCCGACAATCGCTCCGGTACAGCCTCTGTTGAAGTATAAGTTTCCGACATGGAAATCTTCTCGCGCCCGTTCAATGTGCGCACGGTTTTTCGTCAGCAGTGCGCCTGTTAATCCGTATTCCGTGTTATTTGCAATCTCCAGCATATGATCGAAATCACGCGCTTTGCAGATCGCAACAACCGGGCCGAAAATTTCTTCCTGCATCAGGCGCGCGTTTTCATCAACGTCTGCAAAGATCGTCGGCTGAATAAAGTAGCCTTTTGAATCATCGCCTTCGCCGCCGGTCAACAGTTTGCCTTCAGATTTGCCGATTCCAATATATGACATGACTTTGTTGTAGGACGCTTCATGAATGACTGGGCCCATATACGTATCAGGATCCTCCGGATTGCCGGCAGTCAGCGTTTTGGTAAGTGCCACAGCTTTCTCCACTACTTCATCATAAACATCCTGATGGATGACCGCGCGAGACCCTGCTGAACACTTCTGTCCTGAAAATCCAAACGCTGAATACACGATAGAGGATGCAGCAAGGTCTAGATCAGCATCCTTGTCGATTAGCACCGTGTCTTTGCCGCCCATCTCTGCAATGACCCGTTTCAGCCATTTTTGGCCCGGCTGCACTTTGGCGGCGCGCTCATAAATCCGGCAGCCAACCGCTCGGGAACCTGTAAATGAGACAAACCGCGTTTTCGGATGCTCTACTAAGAAATCGCCGATCTCCGCTCCATCTCCCGGAATATAATTCAGCACACCGTTTGGCAAACCGGCTTCCTCCATGACCTCAACAAATTTTGCAGCCACGACCGGCGCCGCGTCAGCCGGTTTTAAGAGAATCGTATTTCCTGTCACAATCGCTGCCGCCGCAGTACCTGCCATAATCGCAAGCGGGAAATTAAATGGAGAAATGACGATGCCGACGCCAAGCGCTTCGTAATGATATTGATTGAATTCGCCAGCACGGCTCTTTACCGGAGCCCCTTCCTTAAGGTTTAACATTTGGCGCGCGTAAAACTCTAAAAAGTCTATCGCTTCAGCCGTGTCCGCATCTGCTTCCTTCCACGGTTTTCCCGCTTCCTTTACAAGATAGCCTGAAAATTCATGCTTTCTTCTGCGTAAAATAGTTGCTGCTTTAAAGAGGATATTGGCGCGGTGCTCCGGTCTTTGTTTTTTCCAGGATACAAATGCCTGCAATGCGGCTTGCATCGCTTTTTCAGCAAGCTCTTGATCCGCTGTAGACGCGTACCCAATGACCTCTTCTTTATTGGCCGGGTTTATTGAAACCATTTTGCGGTCTGTTTCGATTTTTTCTCCATTGATGACAAGCGGATAATGCTTGCCGAGCTGAGTGTTTACAAAGGCCAATGATTCTTGAAATGCTGTTCGATTCTTTGCCTCCGTAAAATCAGTAAATGGTTCGTGCGCGTATGAAACTGTCATATGTAATCCCCCTCATGTCCTAAAAAATGCCTTGGCATAAATTAAAAATGCAAGAATCATACCAATATCTTGTCTTTTGCTGAAAAAACTTGTTGAATTGTACAGAAATTTGTCTAACAGGAGATCACCTAGCTCTTTTTCCGATCACGAAATGCAAATTTATTTTGCGCATTCTACTTTTCCGAAAAGGGTAAAATGCAAAATTTGTTTGCATCTGAAAGATTCTCCTTCCGAATTCACACCCACCCGCGGAATCGCGATGCTTCTGCCGATTTTCTGATGCCCGTCATGTAAGCCGCCAAACGCATGTCTACTTTATGTGCGGCCGCTGTCTGATAAATCGTTTCGAACGAATTAACCATGACGTTTCTCAGTTTTTCCGCAACCTCTTCTTCCGGCCAATAGTATCCTTGGTTGTTTTGCACCCATTCAAAATAAGAAACCGTGACGCCGCCGGCACTCGCCAGAATATCAGGCACGAGGAGCACGCCTCTTTCGTTCAAGATCTTCGTGGCATCAATGGTTGTCGGGCCATTCGCCGCTTCAACGACAATTGACGACTGAATGTGATGTGCGTTTTTGGCTGTGATTTGATTGGCGATCGCCGCGGGCACTAAAATATCGCAATCCTTTTCAAGCAGTTCCTCATTTGTGATGACATCTGTAAATAAATTGGTGACCATGCCGAAGCTGTCCCGCTTATCGAGCAAATAAGGGATATCAAGGCCGTCCGGGTTGTAGAGCCCGCCGTGGGCATCCGAAATCCCGATCACCTTCGCGCCGGCATCATGCATGAATTTGGCCAGAAAGCTCCCCGCGTTTCCAAAGCCCTGTATGATGATGCGCGCGTTTTGCAGCTTGATCCCTTTTTTCTTAACCGCCTCTTCAATACAAATCGTGACGCCCTGTGCCGTTGCCGTTTCCCGGCCTTGCGATCCGCCTAAAACGATTGGTTTCCCTGTAATAAAGCCTGGAGAATCGAATTCCCGGAGCCGGCTGTACTCATCCATCATCCACGCCATAATTTGCGAGTTGGTGTACACATCGGGAGCCGGAATATCCTTTGTCGGGCCGACGATCTGGCTGATGGCACGGACATACCCCCTGCTCAGCCTTTCCAGTTCTCCAAATGACATTGTCCGCGGATCACAAATAATACCGCCCTTTCCGCCGCCATAAGGAAGATTGGCAATCCCGCACTTGAGCGTCATCCAAATGGATAATGCCTTTACCTCCTCTTCGCTGACTTCAGGATGGAAACGCACGCCCCCCTTTGTCGGACCGACAGCATCATTGTGCTGCGACCGGTAGCCTGTATACACTTTGACACTGCCGTTATCCATTTTTACCGGAATACGGACGGTAAGCATTCTCTGCGGCTCTTTCATGAGTTCATACATATCGCCCGGATAGCCCAGCTTCCGCAGGGCTTCCTTAATGATCGTTTGGGTAGACAGAAATAAATTAAGAGCTTCTTTTTCCTCGTCTTTCTTGACTTGCTTTTCTGACATCTTTTTCACCTCATTATTTTTTGACCGGCTTAAAATGTAAGCGCTTTAAAAATTTTCCGCCGATCAATTCCTTTCTTCATTGGATTCACCCTTATCATCATGCAAGATCCGTACCAGTTTTTTAAATCAACAAAAAAGAGACTGAAAATATCTCAGCCTCTGATCACATCTATTCATTAACGAGTTAACGAGGGTCAATCACCAGCTGCGTTTCAGCGTAAAAACTGCCGATTCCCAAACCGTTCACAACATCGCCTTTAATCGTGTAAGTGCCTGCGCGCGGAAGGGTTTTGCGCACCATGACGAGGTCAAATTCAGTTGCGCCTAATAAATCAAGCGTAAGCGGGAGTCTAACTGTTTTTCCATCGTTTAAAATCTGTGTTTCTTTCAGTGTTCTTCCATTCACTGAATCTCTTATCGTGGCATGGAACCCGTCAGGAAATCGGAATTCTACCGCTCCTAGAGAAAGCACCGCGTTTGGTTTATACGTCACTTCAATATCGGAAGTGGTCCACTCTTTTGTGCTGTTGATCGTTTTAGCTTCAATTGATGCAGACTGCGCATGAGCTTGGCCTGAAGGAAGCAAGATTGATAGTAAAACAGCTGAACTGATGAATAGTGAAGATACGAATGAAGTTCTTTTTAACATGACATTTCCCCCTCAAATCACAGTTAATATTTGGCCAGAGCGTCCTCTGCAGAAAAAGTATGTTTCTGTCATTCGCGAATTTCCAATTCTTTTTCTTAAAAATTAATCTAACACCAATCCATATGGAAGTAAATGCTTTTTTAGGAATATTAGAACTTGGGTTTTTTTGTGAGTTCCATCCTATTTATACAAGGTTCCTACAGACTATTTTTTCTCTCGTTTTCTAGCTACACCCGCCTGTTGATCTCTATCTTTTATCCTATTTTGAAAAAGGACAAAAAAAAGCGAAGATGCCTCCGCTCTTCGATTGATCACGTTCCTATCTTTATCTGAATTCGGTATTCCAGTTAAAACCGATCGTCTCATCATTCCACGGAATTCTTTTTTCATCAGGTTGATCCGCGTTATACGACATGGTCGTGAAATAGATAATCGTCAGCGGCTTCTCTCCCAGCACTCTGTATCCGTGGGCAACCCCTTTAGGGATCAATAATAGCATCGGGTTATCTTCGCCCATGTAATAAACGCCAGTTTCTCCTTTTGTCTTTGAGTCCTCTCGAAGATCGTAAAGGACAACCTGAGCATGGCCGGTTGGGAAGAACCAAAGATCATCTTGCTTCTCATGATAATGGAATGCCTTAATCACACCTGGATAGCTTTTCGACCAAGAGGCCTGCCCGAAATGCTCAAGAAGGTTCTCATCATCCCGAACCAACTCGGCAAAAAATCCTCTGTCATCACTGTGCTTCGTCAATTTTTTCACCTTGACTCCATCAATCACGTGCACTGCTCCTTTCCCGCAAATATGCCCGTAACGCTTCTCGCCAATGGCGAGGGCGAATGCCGGCTTCTTCAATGGCCTGATGGCTCAGAACAGAATAAGCCGGACGGGGCGTTTTGTTTCCGTATTCTTCAGTCGTGACAGGCAAAATGACTGTGGCCAGCCCGCTTTCTTCCATAATGGCCTTCGCAAATTCATACCAGCTGCATATGCCTGAATTGCTGACATGATAAATGCCCGGCGGATGGCTGAACAGCTTGATGACCGCTTCCGCTAAATCCTTTGTATAGGTCGGCGAACCCATTTGATCGCTTACAACCCGCAGCTCTTGTTTCGTTTCAGCAAGCTTCAGCATGGTTTGAACGAAATTGCTGCCGCCGTGTCCGTACACCCACGACGTTCTGATGATCGTGCTGTCTTTTGTCGCTAATCGAATCAGTTCTTCTCCGAGCTTTTTGCTTTTGCCGTAGATGGTATTTGGATTTGGAGGATCGTCTTCCCTGTATGGCTGGGTTCCTTTCCCGTCGAATACATAGTCCGTGCTGATATGAACATATTGAGCGCCGATGCGGGTTGCCTCAAGAGCTGTATAATAAGCGCCGATTCCGTTAATCAAGTACGCTTTATCAAGTTCTGTCTCGCATTGATCAACCGATGTAAACGCGGCCGCATTAACCACGATATCCGGCTGATAATGGCCAAACGAATGCCGTACTGAGCGCTGGTCAGCAATGTTCATCATCTTCTTTGTTAATGCAATGACCTCATATCCAGTTTGCTTCAGCTGGCGGCACAGTTCCCGGCCAAGCTGTCCTCCCGCACCAGTCACCAATACCTTTGTCAATCGGATCACCTTCTCATCGGTCATTGTCGGTATACCAGCGAATCGTACGCGCAATGCCTTTTTCAAACGGCACTTCCTGCCGCCAGCCCAGTTCGTTTTTCAGCTTTGATGCATTGATCGCATAGCGCCGGTCATGCCCTTTTCGGTCTTCCACGTGTGCGAACAATTCCTCACAGCCCAAATGCTTCATGATGATGCTCGCCAGCTCTTTATTTGTGCGTTCATTCCCGCCGCCGATGTTATACACCTCACCATCTGTTCCTTTTTCTAAAATCAGCTTGATGGCGCGGCAATGATCCTCCGCAAACAGCCAATCTCGGATCTGGAGCCCATCGCCGTACAGCGGAACTGGAAGTCCTTGCTTCGCATGGCGGATAATCGTCGGAATCATTTTTTCGCTGTGCTGGTAAGGGCCGTAATTGTTGCTGCATCGTGTAATAATGGCCGGAAGCTTGTGGGTTTTGACATAAGATAACACAAGCAAATCAGAGCTTGCCTTGCTGGCTGAATATGGGTTATTAGGAGAAAGCGGCGTCGTTTCAGTAAACGCGGGATCTTCCGCTTCTAAATCCCCGTACACCTCATCTGTTGAAATATGAATCAGCTTCTTGGCTTTTCCCTGCAAAACCGCTTCCGCCAATCGGTATGTTCCCATGACATTTGTGGTGATAAACGGCTCTGCTTGGGAAATGCTTCTGTCTACATGCGATTCCGCAGCGAAGTGAATCACGCCGTCATACGTCTCATCAAACGCGCGGTCGATATCCTCCTGAACACTGATATCCCCTTTCACAAAGCGAAATCGGCTGTTTTCCTTTAATTTTTCCATTTCCTCCAAGTGGCTGGCGTACGTCAGTTTATCTAAAACGGTAATGCGCGCATCCGTTTCCTTCAGCATGAGCTTTGTAAACGTGAGCCCGATGAAGCCGGCCCCGCCCGTAATTAAATATGATTTTGCCATCACTGTTCGTCCTGTCCTTTCTGTAAAGCCCGGTGTACAAGCTGAGAGGCGAGATGAAGCGATTCGTGAGTTCCGGCATCGACCCACCAGCCTGATAACACATCATACGTAAGCTGGCTGTTTTCGATGTATAGATTATTCACATCAGTGATTTCCAGCTCGCCGCGCTTTGACGGTGATATTTGTTCAATATACGAAAATACCTCCGCATCATACATATAAATGCCGGTTACGCAAAGGTTGGTCGGCGGATGTGCGGGCTTCTCGATAATGGAACGAATCCGCTTGTTTTTCTCATCAATTTCAGCAATCCCGAAGCGCTCCGGATCATCAACTTCTTTCAGCAGCACCTTTGCTCCTTTTCCCTGCTGTTCAAAGCGCTCCGTAAAAGGCTTTAATGAATCTTCGAATATATTATCACCTAATAATAAAATGAAAGACTCTTTTTTCGTAAAGCGTTTTGCATAAGACAGCCCATCCGAAATACCCGATGCGGCAGGCTGGACCTGATAAGTGATTGTGACGCCAAGCTCTTCCCCGTTCCCAAGCAGCTTGAAAAACTGCGGCATATGATCTTTTTGGCTGATGAGTAAAATGTCTTTTATTCCGGCTTCCTCCAGCTTCATAATCGACCAGTAAATCATCGGATACGGGCCTACAGGAAGCAAATGCTTGTTGACGGCTTTCGTTAAGGGCATAAGGCGTGAGCCGTTTCCTCCGGCTAAAATTACACCTTTCACAGTAACACTTCCTTACATGCATTTTTATAGCTTTTGATCATACAAATCTTGAAGAATAGCTTTTACCCGCTTGATGCCTTTGCCATCCACGAGCGGCCTCCCTCCCTTGTGCAAAGAAAGGCGAAGAGGATAGCTGCTGCTGATTCGTGACATCTGATAGATGAGCGTTTCATCCGATACAAGCTCTCCGAGACCAAGATCAAGAGCGGCGCCTTGTTCAGCGAATGTTTTGGCTGTTGCCGTTTGGTGCTCAACCTGAGAAAGAACAAGGCACGGCACACCGATGCAAATGGCTTCGTACAAGGAGATGCCGCCGGCTACAATGGCTGCATCCGCTTGTTTCATGACACCCGCCATATCACTTGTCTGCCCGATCACCGTGTACTGCGGCTTCTTTTGAATCAGCCTTCGGACCGCTTCTTGATGCGGTGAAGCGCTCCCCATCACAAAAATCATGTTTTTATCTTTCATGGCGGGGACTTGATCGGCTGCAGCCAGCACTTTAAAAATAAGCTGCTTCGGATCGCTTCCTCCCAGCGCAACAAGAATATTGCGGCATTTTTTCCTCAGTTTGTAATCATTTCTTGCGGTCTGGAAGGCGGGGTGAAGAATGAGATAATCAGGGCCTTCATAGATGCGGGTGTTTCCCTGATCGTACGACCTGCTTCTGATATCACCGTAAATTCCGTTGATGACTGCGTCACTTAGCTGAATCGCTTTTTCATTTTTCTCTTCAAAGAGTACGATTTTTGCATCTGTTTCCGCCTTTATTTTCCTTAATAGCTCAGCAGGCGCATCGAGAATATCAAACAAAAGCAGATCAAGGTGCTTGTTTTTTATTTCCCGGAGAATAAATTCATCCTGCCGCAGCTCCGGTTTTACGATGACATGCCAATGCTCTTCATGAAGAAATGGTTCAGACTCCTGATTCGTGTAAAACGTAATCAAGCAGCGCTGTTTGAGTTCTTCCGCGAGCCTCTTCATCCGGACAACATGGCCCATTCCCTTTTCATAACCGCCGTCTGCGACGATCCCAATATGCATGGCTATTCAGCCTCTCGTTCGATTGCCGCATCAGGGTTCCGGTTCAGCAGGTTGATGAGCTCGGAGGCGGATACATCGGGGCGCTCGCCTGCTTTTTGATAAAGGGCCTTTATCGATTCATAGTCTTCCTTTGTGTCGATGGTCAGCCGGCATTGAGGGGCGCGAAATTGTTCCGGCGCCTCTATAAACTGAACGCGATAAAGATCTGGATGGTTCCTTACATATAACGTGACATGCTCCTGATATTGATCCTCCAACGCCTGAATACGGCTGATGTCTGTTAACAGCTTGGCGCTGACCACTTCGCCGCTAATCCCTAACGGAGTGTGCCGGATATACGTATAATCCGCTCCTTGATCAAGATGCGCCGCTATCATGAAATCGAGCAGCTCCGGATCGACAAACGGATTATCACCCGTTAACCGGATGACCACTGTCGGTTTGACAGCTTTAATGACCTGCACAAACCTGTCAAGAACACGTTCCTCGCTGCCGCGGAAAACGCGAAAGCCATATTTCACACAGTGCGCCTCTAAGATGTCGTCAGTTTCTTTGTCAGACGTGGCGATGACAAGATTATCCCGATCCTTTTGATAAAACGCGCTTTTCCGGACACGGTGAACGAGAATATCGAGTAAACGATTGGACCCGAGCGGACGCAGCACTTTTCCCGGAAGCCGTGTTGAACCCATTCTGGCTTGGATGATAAAGAGAATGTCATTCATGAGATGGGCTGTCCTTCATTAAAATGTCGTCCCAGACAATGCCTGTATCGGACGGGATGTCTCTTACAGCCCGAACGCCGCCGGTCAGCAGCTCAAAAAATCTCGGGTGCAGCCCCTGCGGCTTTTGTCCGGGGCGCAGCACTGCGATATTGTCTTCACTAAAAACTTCGCCTTTTTGTATCGGAGCTGTTGCAAAAATTCCTCTGTATGCAAATTGCCGGATTTCTCCTTCGATGGCGGTTGTGGTTTTGTATGAACTGCCTAGCAGTCTTTCAGATACCGGCTTCCTGATTCCTTGTTTCATCTCGGCCTCGGTTTTCCTGATACCTTCGACCATTTCTTTTAATTCGTCCGGATTTAACGCAAACGAGTGGTCGGCGCCCGGCAGATTTTTATCGATCGTAAAATGCTTTTCTATCAGTTTTGCTCCGAGCCGAACCGCGGCACACGGCGCTTCAGTCGGGTGTTCGCTGTGATCGGAGAAGCCGATCACAGCATCAGGAAAAGCGGCGGCAAGCATCGGAATGACGCTGAGGTTGCTGTACTCCGGCGGCGCAGGGTATTTCGCCACACAATGCATAATGGAGATTTGATCGTTGCCCTCTGCCCTGATGGTGCTCCACGCTTCGTGAACATCAGAAATTTCCGCTCCGGCTGTCGAGAATATCATCGGCCTGTTCAGTCGGGCGACATATTTGAGCAGCGGAAGATGGTTAATTTCATAGGATGCGATTTTAAAAGCGGTTGGCGAGGTGGACTGAAGCAGGTCGGCTGACCCTTCGTCACACACTGTGCTTAAAAAGATCACCTGCTTTTCGCGGCAGTAATCCAAAAGCGGGGAAATCCACTCAGCGGGCATTTCCATGGATTGAATCAAAGAAAAAATAGAGACGTCCTGGCCAGCCGCTGTTTTGTACAAACCAGGATCTTTCTGGTACATCTTATCAGCCTGGAACATTTGAAATTTCACGGCATCCGCGCCGGCTTCCGCCGCTGCATCAATCAGCGCAAAAGCCTGATCAAGCTTTCCGTCATGATTAATTCCCGCCTCGGCAATAATAAATACAGGAGCGTCTTTGCCCACAGTTTTATTCGCGATCTGAAACGTTGCCATTATTTCGCCTCCTTGCCCGGCCAAATATGATAATAGTAATACGATTGTTCAGCGGTGAAGCCCATTCTTTCATAAAGGCGGATCGCCCTTACATTGTGAAGCTGCGTCCCCGCTGTTACCGTTTTATGCTTCTGGATCAACGGGTGTTCTATGAGATTCGCCAATAAATGAAACGCGACACGTTTGCCTTCGAATCCCGGCTTCACAGCCATCAAATCGAGAATACATTCATCTTCTCTGGATAAGCCCTGAAGATAACCGATGACCTCGCCATTATGCTTAGCGGCAACATTGACAGCGGCCCTTCCATTCAGATTGTTTCGTGTCCACTCCTGAAAAATTTTGTTTGCTGCTTCGCGGCTGAGATGAGGATCTTGAAAATATCTGCTTTTGGTAAACGAATCGCGGGCCAGCTCACATATCGCTTCTGTGTCTTCGGGCTCAGGCGGACCCAGTTCAAAAAATGGCGGTGTTTTGTCATATAAAGACGGGGGATTCGCCAGCTTCAGCAAACTGCCGACAAAGTAAGAGGACGGCTGCTGCTGTATCACATGCGCGGCTCCGATATCTTCAGCCGGAACGCGAACAAAGATAAAATCCGTTTCATCCATTTGCCGTACAGAATAAAACGCTTGAAACAGCCTCTTCAGCTGCCCGGTGCTGTTTGCCGCCAGAAGCTTGACGTTCATGACTTTCTTCTGAAGAATCTTGCCTTCCCACAGAGAGTCTTCATAAAGCAAGACGCCTTGGAGCCCGCTGTTTTCAAAAAGGCCGAGGGAAAATTGATAGGGAACGTCCAGTGTAAGCTGCCTGCTGTGGAGAAAACTCTCAATCGCCTCTTTGGAGACATTTTCTTTTACCGTGTACACTTAACCAGCCCCTTTTACGATAGCCCGCACAGCTTCAATGACATCATTTACATCCTCGTCAGACATTGATGGATAAAGCGGGAGCGACAGGGTTCGTTTATAGTAATTCATCGCGATCGGGAAGTCCTCTTCCTTAAACCCGAATCGCTTTTGATAATACGGATGAATGTGCACGGGAATAAAATGAACGCTTGTGCCGATATTGTATTCATCCTTTAAAGCCGTAATCATTTCGCTGCGCGTGACACCGGCCTGTTTTTCATCCACTTGCAGAACATATAAATGCCAAGCGTGCCTGCCGTCATCATGGACAAACGGCGTGATCAGCCCCGAAATCTGCTGAAAAGCGGCTTGGTAGCGGCCGGCAATCTCTTCTCTCCGTTTCTGCATCTCATCCAGACGTTTCAGCTGATGAAGACCGAGAGCCGCCTGCAGATCAAACATGTTCATCTTATAGCCGGGCGATTCGACTTCATAATACCAGCTGCCATTTGAAGAATAACGGTTCCACGCGGCTTTGCTCATGCCGTGAAGGCTCAGCACCCGGATGTGATCGGCAAGCTCCTCATCGTCTGTCGTCAGCATGCCGCCTTCCCCTGTCGCCAGGTTTTTAGTGGCGTAAAAGCTGAATGCCGTCGCGTCCCCGATAGAACCGATCATTCTTTGCTTATAAGTCGTATACACAGCATGTGCCGCATCCTCAAGCACGAATAAGCCATGCTTTTGGGCAATTACCAATATCGCATCCATATCGCAGGACTGCCCGCCAAAGTGGACGGGTACAACTGCTTTCGTTCGCGGTGTGACGGCCGCCTCAAGCTTTACTGGATCAATATTGAGCGTGTTTTCGTCAATGTCCGCAAACACAGGTGTCGCTCCTGTATGAATAATCGTATTGGCGGTCGAGCTGAACGTAAGCGGAGAGGTAATGACCTCGTCACCCGGCCCGATTCCTTTTGCTTTCAAAGCCAAAAATAAGGCGGCCGTACATGAATTCAGCGCCACGGCGTGCTTCGCCCCGACAAACGAGGCAAACTCTTTTTCAAACTGCTGAACCTTCGGGCCTTTGGAGAGCCATCCCGATTCAAGCGTTTCTGTAACCTCCTGAATTTCTTCCTTGCCGATTAACGGTAAAGAGTAAGGAAGAAAATGATTTCTCTTTTGCACCATTTCTTTGCGCTCCTATCATTTTATTCAGTATCTTCCCGCCTGTAATCAACCCCTGTTTTGGCTTTCAATTCCGCAAATAAGGCGTTTGTTGATTCTGCCACCGGGTAATTAGCTGCTGTGAATGCCAGACGCGCCTCTTCTGCTTTTTGATGCACTGAGGGACTTCGAAGAACCGCAATCAAGGTGCGCGCCAGTTCATCCGGCTGATCAAATATAAAACCGCCAAGAGATTCATAATACGGATACGTGCGGGTTCCGGATGATTTCCCGATCAATGCAGGTTTTTGAAACAGCATGGCTTCAAGTCCGACTGTTGAGGTTTGCGTCACTGCCGCGTCAGCATACGGCAGCAAATCATACAGCTCCATCTCCTTTTTGATGACTCTGCAGGCATTATGTTTTTTCGCCGCAGCGTGATACAGATCCAGCTTATTTTTCCCGATTTCCCAAGGGTGGGGTTTGATGATGATTTGCAGCTGTTTCTGATCAGAAAGCTCTTCTAGCAAACCGGAATAAAAATCTTCCGAAAAAGGCTGGGTCGCAATAAGCACGATTTTTTTGGATGGATGAAAAGCAAGTTTTCGATAGAATACGGACATGTCGATAGGGGTTCTGTTAAATATCTGATCGAAGCGGGGATGTCCCGTTACGAGAATCTGCTCAGGTTTACAGCCTTTTCGTTTGAACCACTCCGCTTCATAAGCGCCAAAAACAGCCTGATAGGTTGTAAAAACAGGAATGAAGGCTTCATCTCCCATCAATGCGCCATGCTGAAGACAAATGCTGACGGCCCCTCTCTTTTCACACGTAAGAGCGAGCACCCTGCTGTAAATATCTTCTGCCGTTCCAACGACAACGGCAGAAATCTTCTCCTGCTCAAACAGCGCATCAACCGTATCAATGGCTTCCATAAATAAAGGAATATCTTTGTAAAGCCGGTCGCGAAACGCTTGATCACCGAATGCAGGGTGGTCATCAAAAGGGGCGAGAATCGAACAGGCTGTTTCGAGATACGGCTTCGGATCACCTTTTTGGCATGATTCCGCAATCTCACGCTTGCTAATCACAGGCAGATCACAATAATCAGGCAAACTCCACCGGGCCAAAACAGCTGTTTTTTCAGGATCGAACTGATAGTAATTTTCGTTTGTAAAACGCAGATAATCAAAGTGCAAAATGACTTTTCCCTTACCTGGTATGTTGTTTATTTTGGCTATACTTCGTATTTTTTCTTCAAAAAACGGCTGAATCTGCCCTTCATCGATATGCTGATCCACCGCTCCGAATAACTCCGGCTCTTCATCCATCATCACCCTTAGCTCCGGGCTGATGTATTGATAAAAATTACTGATAAGCCCAAGCGGAATCCCCTTGTAGCGAAGTCTGTCAAAAAGCTCTACATACTTCCGGTACAGCACCCAATAATTGCTTAAATAGGCCGACAAGCTCTCACCCCATCCCAAGCTTTTTTAATGATTCACGCAGCTCTCGGCAATTGCGCTGCGGAGGAAGGTTCCTGACGAATTCATTTTTTTCTGATTCAAACAGCTGAAAGTGAATCGATTGGTCGGTAATATAATTCAGATCCAGCTCCTCAGCCAGCGGGTAAAACGGATAAAAATGGTTGACCCTCCAAAAGAACCGGGCATCCCCGATCCTGTAAAACGCCGGGCTTTCATCCCAATAGGAGCCAAATTTCTCCTTTACCTTCTCAAGCACAGAATACCTGTGCATCACCGAGCAATGGTCGATGGCGCACGGCGCGTTCCACGTCACGTGAACGGCCGGCCTGATAGTTTCTTTTACAATGTCGCGATCCTCGTTTAAGTGATAGGTTTTGGAGGCTGAGTAAATCACAGCCTTTTCAGGATGATCATCGAGCTCCTTCACCATTTTTAAGAGCCGGTCCGGCATATAGACGTTGTCATCCGTCGCATAGGTGATATATTCACCCTTGGCCATCTCAATCGCCTGATTGATCAGCGCCGCGTATCTTGTTTTTTCCGTTCTTTCCTTTACTTCAGATACATCGCTTTGATAAAAACGCACTCGGTTATCATTCAAAAAAGGACGGATTACATTTAGCGTCTCTTCATTGGAGTTGTCATCCATAATAAACAATTCAAAATCGGAAAACGTTTGTGAAAGTATGCTGGAAATGGACTTTGCCACATAATCGCTTTTGTTATAACTCGTCATAATGACTGATACTTTCGGCAAATCCTACACCTCCTTCTTGAAACTTCACACCTGAAACTAACGTTATCTTATGTTGCTTATGCGCAAGTTGCGCTAGGGATACAAACCAATATGCGCGAAAAGTTTGTGTATGCCTACGAAAAACAGCGGCTGCCCAGACGAAAATCTGGCCCGTCCGCTGTTCTTTTTCCGCATATTCCAAGCATCAGCCTCATAAGGTGAAAGAGATAAAAATCGCACCAGCGACTAAGATCGTTTTCCATCGGAGGTGAGTCATCGCGGAGCGTTCATCTATACATCCGGAACTTGTTTTGAATGGTTTTCATAAAAAGGAGGAACGATATGAAACCGAAAAAAAATCAATATCAGCAAATGCAGGGATTTGATAATATGCAGGGATATCAGCCTCAGTACGGCGCCAATCCGTACCCGCAGCAAGGTCAAGGCGCGCAAATGCAGACGATGGGGATGCAGCCAATGATGCCAATGCAGCAAGGGCAGCAAGGATTCGGATTCCCGGGCCAGCAGGGCGGCGGGTTTCAAATTCCATCGGGGCCGACACCGTCGGCGCCCGGACAAAGCATTCCCGGCATGCTGCCTGTTGAGGAATCGTACATTGAGAACATTTTGCGACTGAACAGGGGAAAAACGGCCACCATTTATATGACATTTGAAAACAGCAAGGAATGGGGCTCAAAGATCTTTCGCGGCGTCATCGAGGCTGCGGGACGGGATCACATTATCATCAGCGACCCGAAATCAGGAACTCGCTACCTGCTCCTGACCATCTACCTCGATTACATTACATTTGATGAAGAAATTGCGTATACGTATCCATATTCCATGGCATCCTATTCGCCAAGATAAAGTAAAAGCCAATCACTCATATGATGAGGATTGGCTTTTTTTTATAGATATTTGACGGCTGCGACAATGATCATGATCCAAGAAATAATAAACGCCACACCGCCGAGCGGGGTAATGGCCCCAAGAATGGAGATTTGCGTCAAACTGAGAATATATAAGCTTCCGGAAAACAGCACAATTCCCGCAAACATCAGCCAACCGGCTGTCGTGACACTGCCGATGCCGGATAATTTATCGGCCAGGAAGGCGACAACGAAAAGCCCAAGGGCGTGATACATATGATACTGCACACCTGTGTGCCACACCTGAAGATATTTATCAGGAATTTTCCCTTCTAATCCGTGAGCGCCAAATGCCCCGAGTCCCACAGCAAGCAGGGCGTTAATGGCCCCTAATATGATAAAAACTTTCATCTAGCTCTCCCGCCTTTTCGTTAAACTCATATCCTTTATCTTATCGCACCTATACTAAAATTCAATATTTGTTCTCCGATGACACGAGATTGTCGGATTTTCTCCTGCGCCAAAGCTGGAACTGGTCTGACGCTATTGCAACAAGCGTTCCTAATACAAGCCCGTTGCTTAACAGAGAAATAAATACCGGGTGCAAACCCTTTAAGGCAGTTTCAGGAACAAACATAATGCCGACCCCCGTCAACAGCGAGGTGCCGATCACAGACCGCACCCTTTTCAGTTCCGCTTTCTCATATGAATCAAATTCTGCAAGGGCCAGACCGCCCATCGCGGAAAACACAACAAAGTTTACCGCAAATCCAACGGGTGACGGCAGGCTCGCAAACGCATTCATGAAAAACGGGATCACGCTGATCACAACAACGAAAATACTGCCGAGCATAAACGGTTTTTTAGAAGGCATTTTGGTCGTTTCAATAAAACCCGCTGCTCCCGAAATCGGAACCGGTGCAATGGCTCCCGTCAAACCGCTCAGCAGATGGCTGAATGAGGCGGCAAAACCGGCATGGCGTTCATGATGCCGCCCATCCGGCTGTTTGCCGAATTTTTTTACAGCGATATCCACAACCTTCATGCTCGCCAGCATATTCACGATCAGCAAGATGGTAATAAAAATGGAGGTGATGATAAGACCGCTGTTAAATAAAGGTTTGCCAAAAGGAAACAGGGAGGGCAGCTGAAACAGCCGATCAGGTATTTCCATCGGCTTTGCCGCTCCGGCAGCCGCAAACAGCACCCATCCGCCGAACAGAGCCAATAAAATAGAATATTGCTTAAAAAACGTGATGTTCGAATTTGTCATTATAAAGGCGGCGGCGACTACAACAAGTGCAAGACCAAATACAAGGCCGTCTACACCGTCCTTGCGGTAGCCGATTCCGAGAATTCCTTTTATAATGGGCTGACTCAGCTGCATGACAAGCAGCAATAAATAGACCCCCGTTACAACCGGAGTAAACAAGGCTGCGAGCCGGTCAATGACCTTGAAGATACTTAACAAAAAGAAACATACAGCGCTTACAAGAAGAGCTCCCTGCAAACCGCGCAGTGTGTCCCCGTAAGTTGCAAAAACAGTTCCCGTCAGCCCGCCGTAGATCGTATACACGCCCCACCACAAGCCGGCGGGGCTCTCATTGATCGGCAGTCTGTGGCCTTTCAAACACTGAATGACTGCGGCAATTCCCAATACAAAAAATGTGCTCTGGATCAATCTCGCAGAATCTGAGTGATCCAGATGAAACGACTGGGCAACCGCCACCGGAACAACAATCGCCGCAGCAATGATAAACGCTGTCCATTGCAGCGCGCCAAGAAACAATTTCACGTGCGCTCAACCTTTCTCATTAAAAATCAAATAAAGACTCTCCGTTTCCGTCCTCTTCCTGCTTCTCTTTTTCCTGCTTTCGATAATTTTTTAATCCCGCGCTTCCCATCATTTTTTCCATCATCAACTGGTCTGTCGATGGCGGCGCGGCAGGACTTGGCGTGCTGCTCGGCTGGATGCGGGGCGCGCTCGCGGCCTCCGGCTGATCCAGCACGACGTCACACAAAGAACGGACAACCGCTACCGAGCGCTTCAGCTCCTCATCTAGCTCAGCCGTCTTCGCTTTTTTGAGCTCCTCTTCCATTTTTTGAATCAAAGCAGATATATGAATGTTCATCAAGAACCCTCCAGAATATTTATCGTCTTCCTGCATTTTATCAAATTCCCGCCACAAACGCAGATATGAGTTTGTGATTTTTTCTAACAAACCTTGCGCATTTGACAAGCAGAAGAAATTTTTCACATAATAAATCACCATACTTTACAAAAAAGGAGCGATGGAATGAACAGCATACCCTTTATCGTCAGCAAGCATAAAGCATATTTTGCGGCGGGGCACACGAGACCGCTAGAATCGAGACTGGACCTGTTGCAGAAGCTGAAACAAGCCATCAAAACACATGAAGCTGATCTCACAGCCGCTCTCTATCAAGATCTCAACAAATCCGAACAAGAAGCATACACAACGGAAATCGGAATTGTGTTGGAGGAAATCAGCTTTGTGATGAAACGGCTGGGAAAATGGGCCAAGCCGAAACGAGTCAAAACACCGCTGACCCATCTAGGCTCCAAAAGCATCATCATCCCTGAGCCGTATGGAACCGTTTTAGTGGTTGCGCCATGGAACTATCCCCTGCAGCTGGCGCTTTCTCCCTTGATTGGAGCCATTGCCGCCGGGAACACGGTCGTTCTCAAACCGTCGGAATATACGCCGGCTGTTTCCGCTGTTCTTTCCAACCTCATCAGCAGCGTTTTTCCAAATGATTATGTCGCTATGGCGGAAGGCGGGCCCGACGTCAGCACAGCGTTACTACAGCAGCCCTTCGATTATATTTTCTTCACTGGCAGCGTTGCCGTGGGGAAAATCGTCATGGAGGCTGCGGCCAAACAATTAACACCCGTTACCTTGGAGCTTGGCGGCAAAAGCCCCTGTATTGTCCATAAGGATGCGGACATACAGCTTGCCGCTAAACGCATTGTCTTCGGGAAATTTACGAATGCGGGACAAACCTGCATCGCACCGGATTATTTATTTGTTCACGAAGACATCAAAACAAAGCTCACAGAAGAAATGAAGCGTGCGATCAATGAATTTTACGGCCCTCAGCCCGAACGGAATCCGCAGTACGGCAAAATCGTCAGTGAGCGCCACTATCGGCGGCTGCTCGATTTTCTAAATAATGGCGTCCCGCTCACAGGCGGACAATCTGATTCTGATCACCACAAAATAGCGCCGACGATTCTTGACCAAGTGGAGGATGACTCTCCTGTGATGCAGGAGGAGATTTTCGGGCCGATTCTTCCGCTGTTTACGTACGGCGATATCGATGAAGTCATTGAGAAAGTCCAATCGCGCCCGAAGCCACTCGCCCTGTACGTCTTTACCACAAACAAAGAAATCGAGCGGTCTGTTTTAGAGAATCTGTCGTTTGGCGGAGGCTGTGTCAATGATACGCTAATGCACGTCGCGACACCGTATTTGCCATTCGGCGGCGTCGGAGAAAGCGGTATCGGCAGCTATCACGGATTTGACAGCTTTAACACATTTACGCACAAAAAAAGCGTCGTCAAACAAACGAACCGCTTCGACATCGCTTTTCGTTATCCTTCTTCCAAAAACGGGCTGCGAATGATTCGGAAAATACTCAAATAAAAAAGCGCAGATGATCCGCGCTTTTTACAAATCCTTTATACACCAATCAATCGGCGCTTCTCCCATTTTCTCTAAGCACGCATTCGCCCGGGAAAACGGTCTGCTCCCGAAAAATCCGTTTCTTGCCGAAAACGGGCTGGGATGCGTCGATTCAATGATAAAATGCTTGGACGTGTCGATCCGTTCTTTTTTCATTTGGGCATGCCGGCCCCACAAAATAAAGATTACCGGCTGCTCCCTTTCATTCAACACGTCAATAATCCGGTCCGTCAGCCGCTCCCAGCCTTTCCCTTTATGAGAATTTGCCTGTCCGCGTCTTACCGTCAGCACAGTGTTTAGCAAGAGAACCCCTTGCTTTGCCCAGCTGACAAGCGACCCGTGGTTCGGAATGCTGCACCCGATGTCCTCCTGCAGCTCAAGAAAGATATTTTTTAATGAAGGCGGCTGCTTCACACCCGGCTTTACGGAGAAGCTTAAACCCTGAGCCTGTCCTGGCCCGTGATACGGGTCTTGGCCGAGAATGACCACCTTGACATCATCGAATGGGGTATAATGCAGCGCATTAAAAATATCCCGGCTGTCCGGATAAATCGTTTGCTCCGCGTATTCCCGCTTCAGCATTTCTCTGAGCTCTTGATAATACGGTTTCTCAAACTCTTCTTCCAGCTGATTCCACCAGCTGTCTTCTAAAATCTGTTTCAAGATTCAGGCCTCCCTTACGTACGATGAAGTCTGGAATAGACAGGTTTGCCATCCCAAACGATTTCACTTTTTGCTTCCCGTCTTTTCATCTCAGGCTCTTCAAGCAGGACGGCAAAGTTTTTCGTCGGCAGTTCCCCGAGTCCGTGCTTTTCACTTAAACGATCCAAATATTGTTTCCGCTTGGCGCCAAGGTCCGCGGACTGATTGTCTCCCGCGTCACTGAAGGCATACATCACACTGGCGCAAGGGACACGCTTCACCCGGTAATCCTTCGCCGCGCGCAAATAAAAATCCCAGTCCCAATAATTGTGCACATCAGCATCGAAATAACCGATTTCAGCATGCAGAAAACGTCTGTACATGCTTCCCGACGGCACATATGTAGAGAACACTCTCATATCCTCGTAGTCAGCGGTATAAGCAAACAGCTTCCGCGAAATTGGATATCTTGTTCCGTTTTTCTCTTCAAATGAGACAATCTCCGCATCAGAATGAACGAAATCCGCCGTTTCTATTTCCTTCGCCATTCTCTCCACATGCCCCGGTGTAAAGAAATCATCGTCATCACAAAGCATAATGCAATCGCCAGACGTTTCTTTTACACCGGCATTTCTCGCAGCCACATGCCCCGAGTTCTTTTCTAAATTGATGACAGCAATCGGCAGCTCCGGATACAGTGCTTTGACCGGCACGACCGATTCCCCGGCATCATTCACAATAATGACTTCATAAGGCTTCAAGGTCTGCTGCGAAATCGACTCCAGAAGCTCACACAAAGCCGGAATCCGATTATAGGTCACAATTACGATAGAAATCTTCATGATGCTCTCCTTCACATTTTCATAGTCATGTACTATTAAAACATATATTGGACAGGAGATCAGTGGGAATATCCTACTGAAACAGTAAACTAGAATGATAGAAACAATAATGTGGCACCGATCAATAGCACCAAGATCAGTGCCAGATCTCCAAATACATGAAAGAGATCTTTCAGGCGTACGCTATTCGGAAGGATCAGATGCCACAGCTTAGATTGATAGACCGGAAGCAGCACAAGTGCATAAGAAAGACACAAAAAAGTAAAAGCCGGCGGAACAAAAGCACAGCCTGTATCGTCCCAATTCATCACGATGTCTTTCATACTAGATCCATCCAATAAAAACAAACTTATCATGAAGGCCAGCAGCACAAAGGACCCCAATTGAACATCAAACAGGCGCATTTTCTGGTTATATGCAAACCTGACCGCCCAAAACCAGACATAAGCATATGAACATAACAGCATAAGAATGGCACCGGCTGTAAAGACGACATCAGGCAGCCATCCAAGAAGAAAAACAAAAGGCAAGCTGGCTAACATAGCCAAGAGCATGCAGCCGCCAGTAAACAAAAATACTGCGCCATGAACGAAAAAACCATATAAACAAGAGCTAAGCTTCACGACATACACCTTCCTTACATAGAAATTCTATGCATATACCTAAAAAATCAGGCAAGCTGACGCCTGCCAATATAACAGCCTATTCGGCCGAATAACGGAAATAACAGTGTTGCACAAGCGCAAATTCCGACAAACCAAGGCGTCAGAAAGGATTGAAACAGCGCAGCAGGAATCACATTGAACAGAAATACAAGCATAAAAATGATATTTGGCACTATAGAGATTTGAATCGTTTGTAAAACTAGCTTTTCTCCGCGTTTTCCAAACTCCCTCACCCCTTGATACCCAATCAGCACCCAGTACATGATATATGCAGCTAAGATCAGCCACACAGAAACAGAAATGCCTTTCCATACTGCTTGAACAATAGGCGATTCAAGCCAGACGTGCATCGTCGTAATAGCGATGCCGACAGCGAATAGTGCGCTGTTACAGAAAAGATGGAACACCAAAAACACACGGAACGTTACAGGCTGTTCTTTCTTAAACGAAGAAACAATGTCAGCTGGTGTTCCGAACGTCTGCAATAAAATCTGCATAGCTTCCGCCTCACTCTTCCCTTCCTGAAGAGAGTGGAGCAGATGATGTTCAATATGACTCTCAATCTCTTCTATTATCGTCTCTCCTTCTGGAAGCCCTATAAGTCCATTTTTGATTTCAGACAAATATGTTTCTTTATCCATTCTGCCCGCCCCGCTTCAACATTCGGTCCATCATAGCCGAAAATACGCTCCATTCCTTCGTGCGTTCCGCCAGCACCTCTTTGCCTTCATCTGTAATCCGATAATATTTGCGGTCCGGCCCTTTCTCCTGCTTCTCCCAAAAGGAAGAAATAACCCCTTGGCGTTCAAGCTTGTGAAGAGAAGGATACAAGGTCCCTTCTTTCATCTGCCATTCATTTCCGCTGCGGGTTCCCATTTCTTTTACAAGCTCATAGCCGTACATCGGCCGCTCGTTCAGAAGCGTCAATACCAATATCACAGTGCTGCCCTTCACCAGCTCACGATTTAACATCACAAAACCCCTACCTAGTTTTCTTATGTAGCATTTTACGAAAGCTCTTTAGTATTGTCAAATGATTCCTATAGATCTTCTATATTGTGATACAGAGAAAATCTAACTATAATGAAAGACAAAACATGATGGAGGTTCAAGACATGTCTATGCATAAAGCACTTACCATTGCCGGCTCAGATTCCAGCGGCGGTGCTGGGATTCAAGCTGATTTAAAAACATTTCAAGAGAAAAACGTATACGGGATGACCGCCTTAACAGTGATCGTCGCGATGGACCCGAACAACAGCTGGGACCATCAGGTATTCCCGATCGATACTGATACAATCCGCGCCCAGCTTGCAACGATTACGGACGGCATCGGAGTGGACGCCATGAAAACAGGAATGCTGCCAACCGTTGATATCATCGAGCTTGCGGCAAAAACGATCAAAGAAAAACAATTAAAAAATGTGGTGATTGACCCGGTCATGGTTTGCAAAGGGGCAAATGAAGTCCTTTATCCGGAGCACGCCCAAGCCCTGCGGGAACAATTAGCGCCGCTAGCCACTGTCATTACACCGAATCTGTTTGAAGCCAGCCAGCTCAGCGGCATGGATGAATTAAAAACAGTTGACGATATGATCGAAGCTGCTAAAAAAATTCACGCACTCGGCGCCCAATATGTCGTCATTACAGGCGGAGGCAAACTCAAACACGAAAAAGCCGTTGATGTACTCTATGACGGAGAAACAGCGGAAGTCCTCGAAAGCGAAATGATCGATACGCCTTATACCCATGGCGCAGGCTGTACGTTCTCAGCAGCCGTGACAGCGGAGCTCGCCAAAGGTGCGGAAGTCAAAAAAGCCATCTACACAGCGAAAGAATTCATTACCGCTGCCATTAAAGAATCCTTCCCGCTAAACCAGTATGTCGGACCTACGAAGCATTCTGCGCAGCGTCTGGATAAACAATCATAAACAACATCGGCTGCCTTACTTAGAGGCAGCCTTTTTTATATAACCAATAACTTTTCACAAAAAAAACTGCCGATCCCATCGGCAGCCTGTTTATTTGATTTTTAAATTGTTCGCAGATTTCCTCAAAAATGTTTCTATCGACTGAACAAAAAGTGCGTATTCCTTCATTTGCTCATATGCCCGTGAAAGAATTTCCGCCGTTTCACTGTGCGGTGCGGTCCCGCCAAGCATTTTTTTCAGCTGCAGCAGAACATCCTTATATTCTTCCCGCTTATCTTCAACCTGGTCCGCAGCCTTTTCCAAACATTCCGGTGTTATCTTCTGTTCATGTATATTCAAGAAAACAACTCCTTTTACAGAAAAAAATAGTAGGTTATCGTTGAAGAATAGCACAGATGGCACAGATTTCACATAAGAAAATAGAAGGATTTTCTACATAAGTGTCCAAATTCCGACATTCATTTCAGATTTTCCGGTCGAACTGGCTGTCACGTCATGATTTCCGGGGAAAGGAAAATATCTTGCACTAAAGACCTCTTCTCCATGATTGATAAAGATTTCTATAGATGACGCGTCGATAAACATGTGCACGGTATGCAAATCCTTGATGCGGCAATGTCTCGCTTCTGTTCGTTTTCCGTCGAAGCTCGTTCGCTCCAGCGTAATAACCCCCTCGTTCTGATCAAAGGAGAACGCAGCCGTTCCCCGGATACTGATTGAAAAACCGGACTCTGTCTCAATGTCTTCGATCAAGATCTCAGCTCTTTCAGGGTTTTCAACTGGAAGCGTCCCAGATGATCCATGCATGTTGATTTGTATGTTCTTCTCATTCCTGCGCATGGCTTTCAGCTCAGGCAGCGGCTGCTGAATCAGTTTCTGCCCTGATAGCGTCAGCTGTCTCGGCAGCGTCATACAGTGAATCCAGTGATAGTCAATTGTCGGATGAGATCCTTCATCCTGATCAGGCACCGCCATCCATGCAAACAAAATCCGCCTTCCCTGATCGTCTTCAAGTGTTTGCGGAGCGTAAAAGTCAAAACCTTGATCAAGCTCAATAAAATCGCCATGCTTCAGTTCAGGCTTGTTATAATCAAGACGCCCGACAACATAACCTGATTGATACACGTTCTGATAATGAAAACCGTCTGCCTCAAGACCCTGAGGTGAGACAATCAGCACATCGGACCCCTGAAGAGTAAACAAGTCAGGGCATTCCCACATGTACCCGAAATCGTCCAGCCCATTGAAGCCTGCGCCAGTTACCGGGCCGAGAAATCTCCACTCCGTCAGGTTATCAGAAGCAAACAACACAGCGTGTCCTTGCCTATTCTCCGTTTGCGCGCCAATCACCATATACCATGTGCCTTCATGCTCCCATACTTTCGGATCGCGAAAATGCGGCGTGTATCCTTCTGGAAGGCGGGCGACAACACCTTTCTTCTCAAAGGTCAGCCCGTCATCAGATACAGCAAGGCATTGATATGTTTCTCGGTTCCCCTCCTGATCCCTGACATTTCCAGTGTAAAACAAATAAAGCCGACCGTCTTTCGTGACAGCGCTGCCCGAGTAGCAGCCGTTTTTATCGAACCAATCACTCGGCGCCAGCGCAATCTCTTCCCGCTTCCAATTCACAGCATCCTGACTCGTATAATGGCCCCAGAATTTCGCGCCGTGCCCCGTCTGAAACGGCTGCCACTGAAAAAACACATGAAAGCTGCCCTTCCAATATACAACGCCATTCGGGTCATTCAGCAGCCCAACCGGCGGCATGATATGAAAATGCTGGCGGTGCGGATCACTGTCAGCGATAGGCTCTTTTTTCTCCACTTCTTCATATGCCCGGCGACGAAGCTCCTGATCATGTGATGTCATTTTTTTCTCCCCTCATCCTCATTAATCTTCATAATAAACGCTGCGGTAAACGATGACACTCCCGCTATGGCCATCCCAATCAGATAGTTGATCAAGTTGCCAACGCCAAACGGCGCAGCAATGGCGATCATCGGAATCCCTGTTAACCCGTAAGCGTTTGCAGCAACATGTGTAAAGACGACATACGCACCGCCCAATGCGCCTCCGATCATCGCGGCGATGAATGGCTTACGGTAGCGAAGATTGACTCCGAATATGACTGGCTCAGTAATGCCGAGAAAAGCAGAGAATGCAGCCGGAAGCGCGATTTCTTTTGTCTTTGCCTTTTTCGCCATAAAGAAGACGGCAAGGCCGGCCCCGCCCTGTGCGACATTCGCCATTGACCAGATCGGCAGCAAGTAGTTTTTGCCGATATCAGCAATAAGTCCTGCCTCAATCGCATGGAAACTGTGATGAACGCCTGTCAATACAATAAGTGAATAAGTCCCCCCGAAAACCAGACCCGCGACAAAACCAGCATGATCATATACATACGTTAAAGCAACCGTAATGCCGGAGCCAAGTGCTCTGCCCAAAGGACCAATCGCGATAAAAGCGACAAACCCGGTGACAATCACTGTGACAAATGGGGTAACAAGCAAATCTACCGAATGAGGAACCACTTTTCTTGTCCATTTTTCAATCTTGCTCATGACATAAACCGCCAGCAGGACAGGGATGACAGTCCCCTGATAGCCCAGAAGCGCGATATCAAATCCGAAAAGATGCATAAAATCTGGTGTTGCTTCCGCCAACCCCCAAGGATTCAAAAGCGTCGGATGAATCATGATTCCCCCGATAACCGCTCCCAAGTAAGGGTTGCTGCCAAACTCTTTTGAAGCACTGACCCCGATTAAAATCGGCAAGAAAATAAAGGCTGCGCTTGAAAACATATCAAGCAGCTGCAGCAAAGCAGACTCCTTGCTCATCCAATGAAACGCATTGATCATACCCAGTAAGCCCATTAACAGGCCGCTGGCGACAATAGCCGGAATGATTGGAACAAAAATATTAGAAAGCGTTTTCGCAAATCTCGCAGCGGGATTCAGTTTTTCTTTCGCCGCATCCTGGTGATTTACATGTTCGTCACGCTCGACATCAACTTCCTTCGAAAAAGCATCGTACACCTTATTGACAAGGCCTGTTCCGAAAATGATCTGGTACTGGCCAGAACTGCTGAAAGCGCCTTTGACACCGTCAAGCTCTTCTACTTGTGTTTGATCTATCTTTGATTCATCCTTAATCACTAAACGCAGTCTTGTTGCACAATGAGCCGCGCTGATAATGTTTTCTTTGCCCCCGAGAAGCTCGGTGAGGCGTTTTGCAGTCTCTTTGTAATCCATCTGTTTTTCCCCCTTTTATTTAAACAAAAAAGACCTAAAATTCGCCAACGAATAAAGGACACAGCGATCCTTTTTCATCTACGCAAATTTTAGGTCTTGCCTGCTTTACCAGTCACAATCCCGCTTATTCAGATTGAGAATACGCTTTCATCATAAATCATGACAGCGTTTTCGTCAACTGTTTTTTAGTTAAAAAGTTTGATAAAACATTTAGTCATAAATTCGTTGAATTTAATTGTGAAATACTTCACAATATCATGCTATACTATGCTCAATCATCAAAGAAAGCAGGAAAAGAACATGGAAACTCAAGCATTGCAAAAGGTTGAACAGTACGCTTTAAAAAAACAAAATATATTTATTTCCAGTAAATTCCGTTATTTGCTTAGATCCATTCTGGCCAGCATGTTTATCGGTTTCGGCATTACAGCCGCAAGCAAAACAGGCAGCTATTTCTTCATGGCTGATTCTCCGTTTGCCTTTCCGGCAGCCGCTGTCACATTCGGAGCCGCTATTCTGCTGATTGCTTACGGCGGCGGGGATTTATTTACCGGCAACACCTTTTATTTCACCTATACCGCGCTCCGAAAAAAACTTCGCTGGCGAGACACCCTGCACCTGTGGATGACAAGCTATGCCGGCAATTTAATTGGCGCCATCCTATTTGCTATTCTGATCAGCGCGACAGGACTTTTTGAGGAGGCTTCTGTTCATTCCTTTTTGATTCATCTGGCAGAGCACAAAATGGAGCCGTCAGCTTCCGAACTGTTTTTCAGAGGTATGCTGTGCAATTGGCTTGTGTGCCTCGCCTTTTTCATTCCGATGTCTCTCAAAGGAGAAGGAGCCAAGCTGTTTACCATGATGCTTTTTGTTTTCTGCTTCTTTATTTCAGGTTTTGAGCACAGCATTGCCAATATGTGCACATTCGCCATCGCACTTTTGATCGAGCACCCTGATACAGTGACACTGATGGGAGCGGTCAGAAACTTAATTCCTGTTACGCTCGGAAATCTGACCGCAGGAATAGTGATGATGGGCTGGATGTACTACACGCTCAATCCCGATAAATAAAAAAACTTCCAGAGATCACTCTCTGCAAGTCAAAGCGGTTATTCCGAGAGATCTTGAAGACGCTGGACATGCAGCGTGATATAGCCGGCCTCGGACTCCGGCAAATGTAATTGATATTCACTTTTCAAAAACTCCGCCAGCTCCAGCGCACATTGATAGGCAAATGAATACTTTTTTTGGATGAAATAAAGCATCTCCTCATCCATATGATGGAGCGCTTCATTTGATTCCAACCGACTGACCGCGTATCGCAAATGCGTGACAAGGCGTTGATAGGAAATGCTGTTTTCATCCACCTTTCGATTAAAGTAGTTTTCTATTTTCTCTATCATTTCTTTAATCATGGTCGTATGCTTCAGCGCTGAATACATGCTCTCCGCATCCATCTTCGCCGTATGGATGTGAAGGGCAATATAACCCGCTTCATCTTCAGGCAGAGACACGCCCAATGTCTCTTTTACATGTCTGATTGCCCACAGGCCGACCTCATATTCTTTTTTATAGAGCGCCTTTATCTCATGCAGCAGTTTATTCTGCACAAGCAGCCCATTTTGAACCCTTTCGATCGCAAAGGACAAGTGGTCAGAAAGCGCGATATGAATGTGGTCGCTCAACGGCGCCGCGAGCTCCCCCTCCGCATAGCTGATGATATCCTCAGCGATTTCAATATGCTCCTCCGGCAGCGTTTGCAGGATTTGTTTAAACTTTTCATTCTCGTCGTGCACGACAAAGATCTTTTCCACTTTATTCATAGGGATGAGATCATTTTTCTTTTTTTGAAATGCGATTCCCGGTCCCATCACGATTTTTTCCTGATTATCCTCTTTTATTAAAGCCGCATTGTTGTTTAATACTTTATAGATTTTCAAGAGGCTATCTCTCCCGCCAATTTGCTTTTGACTGGGATTTTACCTCCTTTTGACCGCCATGTAAAGGTGCGGTCCAGCTCTCTCCTGCTTTGGCGATTCCTTGAAGGCTTGCAAACACCTTCTTTTATAAAGCGCGGCGGCTTTCGCTTTCTGCTTTTCTTCGTCATTCACAGCCATCCGCCATTCATAAAACGAAACAAGTCCTGCGGCCTGCACCGCCGCTTTTCTTTGGTATGTACGCTGAGCCGAATAGACCGCAGCAGCCGCAGTTTTTC
Organism: Bacillus sp. RHFS10; assembly: GCF_016757475.1. Classification (NCBI taxonomy): domain Bacteria; kingdom Bacillati; phylum Bacillota; class Bacilli; order Caryophanales; family Bacillaceae; genus Bacillus; species Bacillus sp. RHFS10. The sequence goes on along the minus strand of NZ_JAESPO010000002.1, from coordinate 327,184 downwards.
TGTCCGGCGTCACCCAGTTCATCAAAAAGACCATCCACACCCGTAAAGATACAAGCAAACGTTTCATAGAAAAACATCCCTCCGCTTCTTTTTGGCAGGCAGCCTTTTTAGCAGCCCGTTTTCTCAGCCGCAGCCCGCGGGAAAAGACGGCCGATTTCTTTTCTCGCAAACTAGCGGCTCTAGCAAAACTCATGACTCTATGATAGACCGCGAATAGAGAATTCTTTGTCACAATATGAGTGAAAAAACCAACTAGTTTTTAGAAGTTTTGTTGAAAGCTGAAAGAAATGAAATGAAAATTGGAGAACCGCTTCAAAAACTTTATACACAAGTTATCCCAAAGTTAAGAACAACTTAGTCACAAGAGATATCCACATGTCCACAATCCCTCTCAATATTTTGTATAGGAACATATATTCCCAACTACATATATACACAGGTTTATTCACTTATGCACAGGGTTCTGTGTATAACTCCTCCCTTATACACAATAGAATTTCAATAAATGGTTCATTTGACACAAGGATTTTTTTGAATTTTCAAGAAATATATACTAGGTCTTTAACATTTTTTCTAAAACACAAAGGGGGAAACACATTGAAAAATGGGATTATTCGCTTTCTGCTTCTAAGTTTCATTTTATTTTTCACGTTATCCACAGGTATGACAGGCATACAGGCAGCTCCGGCTTCTTCAAAAACGTCGGCTGATCTGGAAAAAGCCGAGATATTCGGTGACATCGACATGACAACTAGCAAAAAAACAACCGTAATTGTGGAGTTAAAAGAAAAATCCTTGGCAGAGGCGAAGGAAGCAGGTGAAAGCCAAACGAAAAGCAAGCTGAAAACCGCTCGCACCAAAGCAAAAAACAAGGCCATCAAAGCGGTGAAAAACGGAAAAGTAAACCGGGAATATGAGCAGGTATTCTCAGGCTTTTCTATAAAACTCCCAGCTAATGAAATTCCAAAACTTCTCGCGGTAAAAGACGTAAAAGCCGTATACCCAAACGTCACGTATAAAACAGACAATATAAAGGATAAAGACGTCACGATCTCCGAGGACGCCGTATCTCCGCAAATGGATGACAGCGCGCCGTATATCGGAGCAAACGACGCATGGGATTTAGGCTACACAGGAAAAGGCGTCAAGGTGGCGATTATTGATACCGGGGTTGAATACAACCATCCTGACTTGAAGAAAAACTTCGGACAATATAAAGGATACGATTTTGTAGACAATGATTACGATCCAAAAGAAACACCTACGGGCGACCCAAGGGGCGGATCTACTGACCACGGAACACATGTAGCCGGAACTGTTGCCGCAAACGGAACGATTAAAGGGGTTGCGCCTGATGCCACACTTCTTGCTTATCGCGTGTTAGGCCCTGGCGGAAGCGGCACAACAGAAAACGTCATCGCCGGCGTGGAACGTGCAGTACAGGACGGAGCAGATGTGATGAACCTGTCTCTCGGAAACTCTTTAAACAATCCGGACTGGGCGACAAGCACAGCGCTTGACTGGGCCATGTCAGAAGGCGTTGTCGCGGTTACGTCAAACGGCAACAGCGGACCGAACAGCTGGACAGTCGGATCACCGGGCACATCAAGAGAAGCGATTTCTGTCGGTGCGACTCAGCTGCCGCTCAATGAATACGCCGTCACATTCGGCTCCTACTCTTCAGCAAAAGTGATGGGCTATGACAAAGAGAATGACGTTAAAGCGCTCAATAACAAAGAAGTTGAACTTGTCGAAGCCGGAATCGGCGAAGCAAAGGACTTTGAAGGAAAAGATCTGACAGGCAAAGTCGCCGTTGTCAAAAGGGGCAGCATCGCTTTTGTGGATAAAGCAGACAACGCCAAAAAAGCCGGCGCCATCGGCATGGTTGTATATAACAACCTATCTGGTGAAATTGAAGCCAATGTACCTGGCATGTCTGTGCCAACAATCAAACTTTCATTAGAAGACGGTGAAAAACTCATCAGCGCCATGAAAGCAGGCGAGACAAAAGCAACATTCAAGTTGACGGTCTCAAAAGCGCTCGGTGAACAAGTCGCTGATTTCTCATCCCGCGGCCCTGTTATGGATACATGGATGATTAAGCCTGATATTTCCGCACCAGGCGTCAATATCGTCAGCACCATCCCGACACACGATCCTAACAACCCATACGGTTACGGATCAAAACAAGGAACGAGCATGGCATCGCCTCATATTGCCGGAGCGGTTGCCGTTATCAAACAAGCAAAACCGAAATGGAGCGTTGAACAGATTAAAGCCGCCATCATGAATACCGCTGTCACCTTAAAGGACGGCGACGGAGAAGTGTACCCGCATAACGCCCAAGGCGCAGGCAGCGCAAGAATCATGAATGCAATCAAAGCCGACTCCATTGTTTCACCGGGAAGCTATTCATACGGCACATTCTTAAAGGAAAACAAAAACGAGACGAAAAAAGAAACCTTTACAATTGAGAATCAATCTTCCATCAGAAAGTCATACACGCTGGAATACTCATTTAACGGCAGCGGCATTTCCACATCCGGCACTAGCCGCGTTGTGATTCCGGCCCATAAAACCGGAAAAGCTACTGCAAAAGTAAAGGTCAATACAAAGAAAACAAAAGCCGGCACCTATGAAGGAACGGTCATCGTCAGAGAAGGCGGAAAAACCGTCGCTAAGGTGCCTACATTGCTGATCGTCAAAGAGCCGGATTATCCGAGAGTAACATCTGTCTCCGTCAGCGAAGGATCTGTACAAGGCACCTATCAAATTGAAACCTATCTTCCTGCGGGAGCAGAAGAGCTGGCGTTCCTCGTCTATGACAGCAACCTTGATTTTGCAGGCCAAGCCGGCATCTATAAAAATCAAGATAAGGGCTATCGGTACTTTGACTGGGACGGCACGATCAATGGCGGAACCAAGCTTCCGGCCGGAGAATATTACCTGCTCGCCTATGCCGCGAACAAAGGCAAATCAAGCCAGGTTCTGACTGAAGAACCTTTTACCTTGGAATAAGAAGAAGCCCTGCCGAATCGGCGGGGCTTCTTCTTATTCATTCGCAAATGCTTCCTGTAACAAGCGGTAAGAATCAAGCTTATCTTCAAAATGATGCGTTATGGTTACCGCCATGATTTCCTCCGTGCCATACGCTTTACTTAAAGCCAACAGCTGCGCCTTCACCTGTTCTTTCGTGCCGACAATCATTCGATTTCGATTATCAGCAACTCGTCTCTGTTCATACGGAGAATACGTATTTTCCCGGACAGCTTTATACGAAGGAACTCCTTCTAAAGGGATGCCCTGCTCCCCCGCCAAAAGCGTGAAATCAAGCACTGCCGCAAGCTCCTCTGCCTTCTCCTCTGTGTCAGCACAAAGAACAAAAACAGCGACTGCCGCACGAGGCATGTCTCCTAAAACAGACGGCTTGAATCGTCTCTTATACTGTCTGACCGTATCTTCTCCGCCCTCTCCATTGATAAAGTGGGCAAACATATAGCCAGCGCCTGTCTCAGCGGCAAGCAGCGCGCTTTCTCCGGATGAGCCGAGCAGCCACACATCCGGCGCGGTGGAAATATGCGGCGCTGCCGTCAGATTCGGAAAACGGTGTTTGCCATCCGCCAAATCATGCAAATACATAGCCAGCTCCTTGATTTGCTGCGGATACTGATCAGCATTGCGCTTCCCGCCGTCATTCAGCGCCCATGACGCAATCGGCATTCCCCCCGGTGCTCTGCCAAGCCCGAGATCAATTCTTCCCGGTGTCAGCCCCTCCAGCACACGGAAATTCTCAGCTACTTTATAAGCGCTGTAATGCGGTAGCATGACTCCGCCTGAGCCAACACGGATTCGCTTCGTTTTCGCCGCTATATGACTGATCAGCACCTCAGGGCTGGACCCTGCCAACCGCTTTGAAAAGTGATGCTCAGATACCCAGAATCGCTTATATCCAAGATCCTCCGCAGCCTGCGCAAGCTCGACGGTTTGCTTCAACGCCGTTTCAGCAGAACTTCCTTCCGAAACAGGAGATTGATCTAAAATGCTTAATGTCATCATCCTTATCACCTCATCCTAGTGTATCACTGAACCTAAAGCCTTCTCACACTGTTTCATTTTTTTGGTTGAGCGTGTCTATATTTGTCGCATTATGTTACACGTGAAACATAAAAGCCTCTCCGTCAACAACAGAGAGGCTGCGGCATTATTTTTTATTAAAGCCTTTTTCTTTTACATATTCATTTAAGTACGTACGCGGCTTTTGCTTCATAAACTGAAGAATTTGGTCAGACCACGTCTCCACACGCTGGCCTTTTGTTCTTTCCTTATAATAATCAGAAATCGTTTGATCATACTCCTTCAGGTTTTGGCGAAAATTTTCTTCATTTAGGTCATAGGTATTTTCATGATAGACAGCCTGCTTCGGCAATCTCGGCTTTTTGCCTGATGGGTTTGCAGGATGCCCTACTGCTAGGCCAAAGAGCGGAAGCACGTGATCTGGGGTTTGCAACACCTCTGCCACCTTGTCCAGATCATTCCGAATGCCGCCGATATAACAAATGCCTAGTCCCATTGATTCTGCGGCAATGCTCATGTTTTGAGCTGCAAGCGCAGCATCAATTAAACTAACCATAAACAGTTCCGTATTTTCCAGCAGCTCAGAAATATTTTCGCCTTTTTCCTCAGCCAGTTTTTGATGGCGATACAAGTCCGCGCAAAATACAAAAAAGTGCCCGTTCTTCTCAACGTAAGGCTGTGGTCCTGCAAGCACAGACAGCTCGCGTTTCTTCTCAGGATCGGAAACACCGATAATGGAATACGCCTGCACATAGCTGGACGTAGACGCAGCCTGCGCACTTTTCACTAATATATCAATTTCTTCAGCTGTCAAAAGCTGATCAGTAAAAGACCGGATCGACCGATGATTCAAAATGGTTTCGATTGTGTTATTCATCACAAGAACCTCCTTATCTATTTTTTATCATATCCGAAAAAAAGAGAACTCAAAAGCAAAATGCTCTGCAACAAAAAAGACAGCCTCTGCCAAGGCTGTCTGCATATTAAGAATTAAACAGATAACTTCTGTATTTCGTCAGCTGTACACTCGCATTATAAACAATGCCGAAGCAGATTAGCGTGGCAAGCGTCGAGCTTCCCCCGTAACTGACAAACAGCAGCGGAATCCCGGTAACAGGCATAATGCCGATGTTCATACCGATATTCTGGAATGTATGAATGACAATCAACGCCGTATATCCCACGCAAAAGAAAGAAGCGAAGCGGCTATAAGGATGTATCTTATCAATGAGAACGACAAGTCTGTAGATCAAGAAGAAAAACATGATGACGACAATAGCACAGCCTAAAAACCCGAAACTCTCACCTAAAATAGCAAAAATAAAATCGGTCTGTCCCTCTGGTACATACACCTTTAGATTATGAACGCCATTTCCGATGATGCCGCCCGAACCAATTGCCATAACTGCCTGGTCAACCTGCCAGCCGCTATTTGCATCTTCTTGAGTTGTTCCATTTGAATCAGATACCCAAGAGGTAACCCTCTTAATTTGATACTCTTGAATCCCCACTGATTTGGCGACATCAGGGAAATTAATCATGACTAATAATATAAGAGTAATGAATAGAATACCTGCACCGCCAACAATCGCAATCAACTTCCAGTTTATACCAGACATAAAGACCATGACCATCACAATAAACATGCAAACCCCTGCAGTACCGGCATCCTGGAGAAGAATAAGCCCGATTGGCACTACAGAAACACCCGCTATCTTTAATAACAAATAAACATCATCTGTAAGTGATCGGATTTTTTTAGGATTTGCCTTAGAAATTACCGAGGCTACCACCATCATGAGACCAATCTTCATAAACTCTGACGGCTGCAGCGTAACAGAACCAAATTTAAACCAACTTTTCGCACCGTTTTTTTCAGGCGCAATTGACTCAGGGCTCACTCTTAATATCAATAAGAGCAGAATCCCGAATAAGAATACATACAAACTAAGTTTTTCTAACTGCTCAAGATCGAAATAAAGCAATACAAATACAGCGATAGCACCTAATATATAATAGACAATTTGTTTCTTCCAAGCATCGTCCCCATACTGCCCAAACTGGCCGGCAGCATAAATCGCAATTACACTTATAATAAAAAACACACCAAATATAAAAATCAAATCCCCTTGGTAAAAGGGGTTTTGCTGTTTCTTATATCGACTCATTCTATCCCGCCTTACATTTTCATCGGAAAATCACTAATGTTTATTATACATGAACCACGTTCAAGATGACACGTGAAGCTCGCTTCCATTTATGTTTTTTGCGCGCATACACGTCGCTTTTTCAGCTACACGAAATATGACGTATCATAAACCGAAATGTTTCGATTGATATTAAACTTTTCAAATAAAAAAACCCCATATAAATAGGGGTTAAAAGAAATCCATAAGAAATGGAGGTTTTAACTGAAAAACATCATCAAGTCGTTTGATTTCCGATACCGGTCCTTTTATCATACCTGTTTCATAAAGAAAACGGGCACTTCTGGCGCCAAGGAAGAAAGCGGTTAAAGAAGCTATATCGCATTCTATTAGATGGTCAGACACCTCTTCCGAAGTGACCTGTACTTGCCCCGAATCGACGCGGAAAGTCTGTTGATTCCATGGAGCCCATTGATCCGTTACCTTAAAGACAAAGGGTGCTGTCATGCGAGGTTTTGGATATTCCCGCAAAAAACCCTCAACGTCTACTATGCGTGCCATACTATAAGGATATACCTCCTGTTTGACACGGGGTTCGGCAGTTAAAAAATCAAGATCTTCCTCCATCCTTACAGTCAGTTCTACTTCATTTACCATCGAGTCATGCTGGCAAATAAAATTCCACAAGCCTCTCTGTGCCTCCCTGTTCAAATACACAAATTCCTCAACTCGCATCCTATTATTCTTGATGTCATACACAAGATATCCACAAGGCTTCCCATCTTCAGAGATATAAATAGCTTTCAATCCAGAGACCTTCTCTGCCCAATGCTCCTTTGAACGCTTCATCAGCCCGTTATGCTTTGTTCTGTACTGATTATAGATGGCATTCATTGTATCTGTTTCATCCTTTTGAAGCCTTCTTACATATCCTGAAACATGGTCTAGCTTTTGCAACTGTTCTTTAAGATACGTCAGACGTTTTTGGTAGAAACAGAGCTCCCACCCAAATTTGCGGTAGAAGGAAATGAGGAACGGATGTAAAAAGCTGATTTTTTGGTTTTCTTTCTTCATGACCGTTAAAGCGTTTAGAATCAGCTCCTTTACTGTTCCTTTTCTTCTGTATTCAGGCCAGGTTGCCACTCCGGCAATACCGCCCATCTTCATCTCCTGCTCCTCCAGCATGACAGAAAAGGGAATGATGTGAAGCTTGGAAAGTAATTTCTCTTGTTCTTTGATTCCAATGACGTAATGGTTCTCTAAAGCCTTTACTTTTCTCTTCTCGTTCCTCATCACTGAGTTCTTTCTGAAAAGCGTATTCAGACATATAGATCACTTCCCGCCAGTCTCCTCTTTCAAGCTTTATTACTTGGTACATCAACATCCTCCTTAAAAAGAAAGTCCCGTACATTCTCCTAGCTTATAACACTAAAAAATAAGACAATAGGTCCAGACCATTTCCGCAAAAACATGTATCAATTTCTGGAAAACATGGTATAATAATTGTAACAAAATGTTCAAAAAACGACCACAAAACAGACACAAATCAGTTCCTCTATTTCATTTTTGTAAACGTTATCACAAAATGAAAGGAGACGGGTATGATGGACATGTTTTTTGCTTATTTATTGGTTGCCAGCGCAACTCCTCTTTTTATTTGGCTTGATAACAAAAAAGTCGCACTCTCAGCTATTCCGCCAATCATCTTAATGTGGGTATTCTTCTTCTTTTACGCAACTGAAAGCCTTTCTCCATTAGGACACACTCTCATGATTATCTTGTTTGCCGTCAATGTCATTGTCGCTCATATCGCCGCATTTATCATTTACGGTCTTCCGTATCTTCGCAGAAAGCGAAGCAGCAGCTGAAACAGCAAAAAAACCCTCTTCTGACGAAGAGGGTTTTTGCTTATTCGTGGTGGCTTGAATGCTCTGAGTGTTCAGTGCCTCCAGGAGGATTTCCGTCCATATGGTCACCATGGTGATAGTGAGCCGCGAAAATCCAGATGGATCCAAGTACGATAACGATCGCGCCAAAGAATCCGAATAGCGTGTTTCCGACTTGGATGGTGCCGTTTTCGCTCTCTGTCATGTGCATGAACATGAGAAGCTGCAGCGCCGCTTGGATGAAGGCAAAGCCGAAAATGATCCAAAGTTTTGCTGATGAGCTCAGGTCAGTATACACTGCAACCCATAGAGCCAGCAGGGTCAAAACGATAGACAGTGCAAAACCTACGATGTGTTTCCATGGAAAGTGACTGTGTTCAGCAGATTTGTTTGCCATTTTACAGACCCCCCAATCCCATGAGATAGACACCCGTAAAGATGAAAATCCATACAACATCTAAGAAGTGCCAGTATAAGCTTGAGATAAAGATTTTAGATGAAGTTTGCGGAGTTAGGCCGCGTTTCTTCAACTGAATCAGAATTCCTGTGATCCAGAAAATACCGATTGTTACGTGAGTTCCGTGAGTTCCAAGTAAAACAAAGAATCCAGACCAGAACGCACTTGTACCGAGAGATGCTCCTTCATGTACATAGTGGACAAACTCGGTAATCTCAAAACCGACAAAGCCGGCACCGAGAAGAAGAGTGATAATTGTCCAAATGACGACGCCTTTTAAACTTCCGCGGCGCATTTCATGAACAGCGATCCCGCAGGTAAAGCTGCTGATAAGCAGCAAGAACGTCATAATCATTACCAGATTGACTTCAAACAGTTCGTCCGGTAAGACACCTCCTGCTGTTCTGTTTTGAAGAACGAAGAAGGTTGCAAATAGTGTTGAGAACAACACAATTTCTGCCCCTAAAAAGATCCAAAACCCGAGAATATTAAGTCTGCCGGTTTCAGATTGATATTCCATAGGCGCGTTAGAATTGCCGTGTTCTGCATGTTCCATAACTCACGCCTCCTTATTCGGAAATCTTTCTTTCCGTCTCTTTTATTTCATCAACACTAATGTAGTAGCCGTTGTCGTATTCGAATGAACGCAGAACCATGCAGAGCAGGACCCCGATCAATCCGACTACGCCCATCCAGTACCATTCAAAGACAAGTCCAAAGCCGGCAATACCGAAGGCAACAGACATAAAGAATGGTCTGCCTGAGTTGCTTGGCATATGGATTTTCTTGAATTTGCTTTCAGGGTATAACTCCGTTTTTTCTTCTTTCATCTGATGGAACGCATCTTTAGATTTGACTTCAGGAAGCACCGCAAAGTTGTAATGCGGCGGAATCGCAGAAGAAGTCGCCCAATCAAGCGTACGTCCCACACCCCATGAATCTCCGCTGATTTCACGAGTAGAGTAGCGGAAGCTGTAGTAGATGTTATAGCAAAGGATTAAGAATCCTACACCCATCATGAAAGCTCCGACAGTTGAGACAAAGTTCAATGCTGTCCAACCGTCATTCGGTCCGTATGTGTAAATACGGCGAGGCATGCCTTGAAGCCCCAAGAAATATTGCGGGAAGAAACACACATTGAAACCGATCATAAAGATCCAGAAGAACCATTTTCCGATTCTTTCGTTCAGCTTGTGGCCGAACATTTTTGGATACCAGAAAATAAATCCGGCGAAACAAGCAAATACAGTACCCGCGATCAGCACATAGTGGAAGTGAGATACAAGGAAGTACGTATTATGGTATTGATAATCCGCTGCTGCCATCGCAAGCATAACCCCTGTAACCCCGCCGATTACGAAGTTAGGAATGAACGCAAGCGCCCACAGCATAGGCGTTGTAAAGCTGATTCGGCCTTTATACATGGTAAAGAGCCAGTTGAAGATTTTAACCCCGGTCGGGATTGATATGGCCATTGTCGTAATTGAGAAGAATGAGTTAACGGACGCACTGTTCCCCATTGTGAAGAAGTGGTGAGTCCAAACTAGGAAACTCAATACGGAGATGGCGATAATAGATCCGACCATCGCTGTGTAACCAAACAATTGTTTTCTTGCAAAGCTTGAGATAATCTCAGAGAAAATACCGAACGCCGGAAGAATAACGATATATACTTCAGGATGTCCCCAAATCCAGAACAAGTTAGCCCAAAGCATCGGCATACCGCCTGCTTCCAATGTGAAAAAGTGAGCGCCGAACAAACGATCAAATGATAAAAGTGCTAAAGCTACTGTAAGCACAGGGAACGCAAACACGATAATAACCATTGTGATCAGTGTTGTCCATGTGAACATTGGCATACGCATCAATGTCATGCCTTTTGTTCTCATTTTTAAGATCGTGACCATAAAGTTGATCCCTGTCATCAGGGTACCGATACCGGCAATCTGAAGTCCGAGGAGGTAGTAGTTTTCACCCGGTCCAGGGCTCATTTCGTTACTTGCAAGCGGCATATAACTGGTCCAGCCTGCGTTCGGAGAACCTCCGATCACGAAAGAAATGTTGAAAAGCATCGCCCCTACGAAGAACGTCCAGAAGCTCAGGTTGTTCAAGTAAGGAAACGCAACGTCGCGAGCACCGATTTGAAGAGGTACAACAACGTTGATAAGACCGATTAGGAACGGCATCGCCATGAAGATGATCATGATTGTACCGTGAGTTGTAAAAATTTCATTATAGTGGTTTGAGTCTAAAAAACTGTTATTCGGAAGCGCTAGCTGGGCACGCATCATCAGGCCGTCGACACCGCCGCGGAATAGCATAATTACAGCAGCTATAATATACATGATTCCGAGTTTTTTATGGTCAACAGTAGTTATCCATTCAGACCACAGCCATTTCCACTTTTTGAAGTAAGTCAGTACAAAAATAATGGCAATGGTTGAAAGCGCAATGGAAACTTGTGCGCCCAGAATTAATGGGTCACCAGTTACGAAAAATTCGTCCCATTTGAATTTCATGCGGGCTTCCTCCTTTCCTGATCAATATCATTCTTCTGTATCATCAGACTTCTTAAATTCATTTTCTTTTACGTTTTCAAACGGATCTGTTTTAGAGTGCGGTGAAACGGCTTGGTAGCCAAGGCGTTTGCGCGCTTCCATCGCGTATTCTGCGTCCTGTCCGTGATCAACGTATTTTAAGTGAGTAGATGAGAACGTTAATTCATCCACATTTTCAGGAAGCATCAATTGATCATACTTCTCTTTTGTCAGCTTAGGCGCCTCGTTCTGAGACTTTTTCACCCAGCTGTTAAAGTCTTTTTCTGTGACTGCATTCACATCAAACTCTTGGTCTGCAAAATGTTCACCTGTGAAGTTCGCGTTGCGTCCTTCGTAAGTTCCCACTTCATCAGCCTGTAAGTATTGGTCCATCAGCATTCCTGCCATCGCGTATTTTTGTCCTCCAAGCTGAGGAATCCATAGCGAAGCCATTGAATCTGCAGATGAAATTTTGAACAAGATCGGGCGGTCTACAGGAATGTTTAAGTAGTTGACCGTTTCAATATCCTGTTCAGGGTAGCTGAATACCCATTTCCAGTCTACCGAAGTAGCATAAACAACAAGAGGCTCTTTATCCTTTGTTGCTTCAGGAGCTTTTTCTAACGAATATATCGTCTGTACGGTTGGCACAGAAAGTGCAATGACGATTAAAATTGGGATCACTGTCCAGACTACTTCTAAGAACGTGTTACCGTGAATTTCTGGGTTATAAGATCCATTATCTTTGCCTTTACGGTCGCGGTATTTTACTAAAATAATGGTAAATAGAACAAAGACGACCCCGACGATAAACAGCATAAATCCGATAGATAACAGGATCAAATCACTTTGCTGTTCAGCTACAGGCCCTTTCGGATCTAGTACTGAAGCATTGCTGCATCCCCCAAGGACGAAAACCACAGTTAACAGCGCTAATACAAGCAACGGTTTTAATGCTCTGAACAAGAAGATCACCATCCTTCCTATTGATGTAATAAATCTGAAGTGCATACTTCCTCAAAATCTTTTCTCTACTTTGTTATGCTATCAAAAAGTTCACTTATTAGCTTTATTTTTTTCTAAACTTCATCCCATTTTCGCTTAAATGTCATAAAATCGACAAAAATTGCTCCAACTTTATTCACATCTATCGCTTAAGATGAAAAGTTTCTAGTTATTTCCGCATATAAGTAAAGAAAGATGATGAAAAACTAATTCTGACAAATAAAGGTTTACCACAATAAAAAACTTAGGTCAATCAAAAATTTCATTTTGTTAAACTTTCTAGTTAGGAATTAATTTTTCCTTGTCTAGCATCTTTTCACACGATTACCATTTTAACGCATCAAATTTTGAATGAAAAGGCTTAATAAAGCGGCAATATGCTCTAAACTGTTCCCATTTTTTAAGAGAACATCCATTTGTTTAGCTTACACGCAATAGAGGAATGTTATAAGCAAATAAATACAAAATAGGATGTGTTGCATGATGAGTTTTATTATTTCACTTATCGTCGCTATTATTATCGGATGGCTTGGCAGTCTGTTTGTGAAAGGAGATATGCCCGGGGGAATTATCGGGTCTATGATAGCGGGTCTTATCGGCGCGTGGATCGGACACGGGCTGCTCGGAACATGGGGACCGAACCTAGCCGGATTTGCCATTATTCCGGCAGTGATCGGCGCAGCCATTGTCGTATTTCTAGTAAGCCTGTTAGCGAGAAAAAGAGGATAAGAGTGACAGCGCCCGAAGCGTCAGTGCTTTGGGCGTTTGTTTTGCGATAAAATCGAAAATGCCTCAACCCTAGCGGTTGAGGCTTTTGACTGGTTTAACGCCTAAATGATCAATAAACCTTTTGAAGGCCTGTTTTCCTTCCGGTGTTTGTTTAAATACACCGGCGTGTTCAAGAATGCGAGCGAATACATGTCCAAGCTCTTCCTTTATCACTAGATCGGCATTCTCTTTTGTTATCGTTCTTTTTTCCATCATCCGAAGAGCCCACTCCTTATGTTTTGCCGTGAGCGGATTTTGTTCTAAAACTGTTTTCGGATCAGCAGAACACAGCGCCACTGCCGTTTCTTTCATTTCTTCCTGTAAACGGCCCGGCAATATCGCCAATCCCATGACTTCAATCAGGCCGATATTTTCTTTTTTAATATGGTGAACGTCCTGATGAGGATGAAATATTCCTAATGGATGCTCCTCATCCGTCCGATTGTTTCTCAGCACGATATCAAGTTCGTACAAGTCTCCCTTGCGCCGCGCGATCGGCGTAACCGTATTATGGGGTGTATCGTCTGTATAGGCGGCTATCCCGGCTATTTCATCGGAATACGTTTGCCACGTGCGGAATATATGATCAGCAGCTTCAGCGACATGATCCGGTTTGTCTCCTTGGAGCCTGAGAACCGACATCGGCCACTTCACTAAGCCCAGCGACACACCGGGATGATCATGTAATTCATATACTTCCTCCGCTTCTGCACGCGCCATCGGAAAATCGTGCGCCCCGCCTTGAAAATGATCATGGCTCAGGATGCTGCCGCCGACGATTGGCAGATCCGCATTTGAACCGATAAAGTAATGCGGATATTGCCCGAGGAATGACAGCAGCCTTTCAAATGTTTTTCTGCTGATCTCCATCGGTTCATGCTCACCCTTTAAGACGATACAATGCTCTGGATAATAGACGTATGGCGAGAACTGCAAGTACCATTCTTCCCCTTTAAGGATGACCGGAATGATTCTGTGATTTTGGCGGGCCGGATGATTCACGCTTCCCTCAAACCCGACATTTTCTTTACAAAGCAAACACATCGGGTAATGAGTCTGCGTTTGCTCTTTTGCAGCCGCAATCGCTTTTGGGTCCTTTTCGGGCTTTGATAGATTAATGGTCATTTCCAGCTCGCCATATTCGGTCGGCACCGTCCAATGCACATTTTTGGCGATCCTGCCAGACCGGATATAGTAGACATCCTCTGAATATTGATAGAATTCCTTTGTCGCCTGTTTTGGGCCGTATAATGCTTTTGTCTCCTCAAACTTGCGAATGACCTCAGACGGAGGAGGTACGAAACATCCCATCAGCTTTGCGCTGAGCAAGTCACGGTATGTGTCTGTATCCGCTTCCATACGGCCGGTTTCCGCCGCCCATTTGTAAATAGGAGCAAGCAGGTTCGGAAGGCTCTGTTCCTTCTTGATACGTGTGGAGGAGACCGGCTCAGGATGTTCGATGTCCAATGCTTCATATAGACGGTTTCTCGTGTATTCCCGGTCCCAGATCGAAATCAGTTTTCGTTCCAGGCCATACTCCAGCAGCTGTTCCAGATATTCAACAATACGCATGTGTCACTCCCCCTTTAGTTCTCTCGCTCCCTCTCCAATATCAGCGATATAAAATTCCGCTTTGAGACCTGTTTTTTCTTGGTATCTGTCTCCAGCCTTTTGGATAAAATCATCAACAAACGCATCCCTTACAATGCTGATGGTGCAGCCGCCGAAGCCTGCTCCCGTCATTCTTGATCCGATGACTCCTTCGTGGTCCCACGCCGCAAACACAAGCTCATCAAGTTCAGGGCATGTCACTTCATAATCATCCTTCAATGAAAGGTGGGATTCCTTCATTAACCGCCCGATTTCATCTATATTGTTTTCTTTGAACATATCGGCCGTCTTGATCGCCCGGTGGTTTTCATATACGGCGTGCTTTGCCCGGCGTCTGTTCGTTTCATTTCGAATCAGGCTGGAATGCACGTCGAAATCAGCGGGCTTGATGTCGCCCAGCGAGGCAATACCGAGTGCTTTTTGCAGATCAAGCAACGCGTCATTACACTCTTGGCGTCTCGTATTATAGCTAGAGTCTGCCAATGTCCTTTTTTTGTTCGTGTTCGCAATGACAAGTGCGAGGCCTGAGACATCGAGTTTGCTATATTCATAGTCCAGCGTGTCACAGTTCAGCAGCATCGCATGGTGTTTTTTGCCCATTCCGATTGCGAATTGGTCCATAATCCCGCAATTGACACCGATAAATGTGTTTTCCGCATGCTGCGCCATTTTTACAAGTTCAAGCGCATCCACTTCAGGGTGGAAATAGGTTTGAAGCACGACTCCCATCAGCAGCTCAATAGAAGCGGAGGACGAGAGCCCCGCCCCGTTTGGAATATTCCCTGAAAATACAATGTCAAAGCCATGGGGAACTGAATAGCCCCTTTGCTGAAATTCATAAATGACGCCTTTCGGATAGTTCGCCCAGTCGTCTTCTTTTTGATAGCGGATGTCGTCAAGGCTGCACTCCTTGATGCCTGCGTCTTTAAAGTTGTCAGAATACATCCGGACAAGCCCGTCGTTTCTTTCTGCAACTGCAGCATATGTACCCATTGTCAGCGCGCACGGAAAGACATGCCCGCCGTTATAGTCTGTATGTTCTCCAATCAGATTCACTCTGCCAGGTGCGAAAAAAAACCGTAACCCTTCTTTTTCTCCGAATACACTTGCAAATATCCCCTTTAGCTCTTCCCGCATGTGCAATCACCTTTCATGGTTTTATTTTCTTATTTCCCCTTATTTCTTAAGCGAAACGATAGTGCCTGTCACACGCCTTCTTCTTTTGTCTTTTTAAAAACGAGCCATTTGCTTGCGGCATAGTTGACGACAACAATGACCGCGTTGTCGAGTATTTTAGCCAAGGTTTCATTTGTATTGAACTGGCCGACAAGAATGATCATCATGCCTAAATCTATGCCGAGAGACAGAACCCGAACGCTGAAAAAGGCAGTGATCTCTTTCATTAGGCTCTGCAGGTCATGTGTTTTTTGCTGAAACACATATAATTTATTCGTGATGTAAGCAAACAGCACGGACAAAACCCAAGCGGCGACAGTGGCTGCTTTGTAATCCATATTCATGATCTCTACCAATATATAAAAGCTGGCGATGTTCACAATGGTTGTGAAAACCCCCATGATGATATACATAATCATTTCTCTATACTTCACTGATGTTCCTCGCTTTCTGAAAAACTTTTCAAGATTCTTGGTCTCACGCGCTCTCTGTCTAGCGTGAAAAAAATCGAGAGTGCGTCTAAAAAGCTGCGGAATGTGGCGGGCTGTCCCAATACATATGCTTGTTTAATGATTCCGTCGAGTACCGCACATATTATTTTAGCCGTATATCCCGGATCAATACAGGCGTCAATCAGCTTTCTCTCCTTCAGCCACATAATATATAACGCGTTTTCCTCGACCCACAATTCGTACAGCCGTGCATAGGCCTTGCATTTCCGAAGGATTTTATATGTCGGCATATTCATGGCAAATGAGACAATGTCCCACGACGGCTTATTTATGTAATAGGAATAAAGCATCTCTGCGGCATGTTTCGCAGCCTCGTCCAATGTCAGCGGTTTCACTGAAATCTGCTCCATTTGATCAAGATACCCTATGATCATCTTTATTTTCATTTGGCGTTTTTCGAGAAGATGCTGCAGAAAATCCTCCTTGCTGACAAAATGAACATAAAAAGCTCCTTTGCTGTACCCGGCTGCTCTGCTGATATCCTCTACAGAAACCGGATCATACGCTCGGTCAATCAACAAATTCAAGCCAGCTTCTATAAAACTTTCAAATGTTACTTCTCTTTTAATTTGAAATTTGTTTTTTTTCATATTTTTCTCCAGGCGGCATGATTATCCTTATCTTACAACGGATCAATCTTTAGCGGTATTTATTTCTTTGAACGCTTATGCTACTCGGTTTCCCCGGGGTCATTTTTAATAGGCTAAATGATTTATTTTCATTTACGTACTATCCAGTCAGTATTTAATTGTTTATTATTATAAATAAGATTCATTGGTTATATTAGTCATTTTTTTAGGGAATAGGTAGGTGGTTTTTCCTTCAGTTTGTGAACATCGGGCAACTATGTGTGAAATTTGTTGTACTCGCCTCATCATCGCGCGGCTTTCTTTGTTGCCCGCATGTTGCAGGAAAACATTTTATACAATTGGAGGTTACTATGAAAACTCATGTTAAAAAAGATTTGGACAAAGATTGGCATATGCTAATGCAAGAAGCTAGATCCATTGGGTTAGGCATTCGTGATGTGAGGCAGTTTTTAGAATCTGAGACAGCTTTGAGAAAGAACAATCACAAAAAAACCGTCCGCCAAGACTAATCCGAACAGGCGGATCTATTACATCTGGCTTTTCTATCATCTGATCTGAGTTTTCACCATATCCTCTATTCGAAAGCGATTGCCGCGCCGAGCTTGAGGACAAACGGTGTGTCAGCTAACATACGACAGACAGCCGGTGATGCGGTCACCTCTTGGCACATGCATTGTCATTAAGAGGTGATGCGAACATCCATAACCAGGCTCTGGTAAACAGCAGCTTTGCTGAGAACAAGCTGCATTCGGTGAGGTTTTGAAAGCAAACTCGTATATACGCGGCCGAGCTGGAAAACCTTCGCCTGTCTTTCTGCCAATTTCGTTCCTATCTTCACGACTTCCTTCTTTTTTCATTCTTCAGATATTCTTCAATGCATAAATCAGACTTTCAGTACATACCTATTGGTGTACCTTTTTGCTTACGTTTAGTCAATAAAAGGAGGAAAGCCATGTACAAAGCTGATTACAAACAGATTGCTGCAACGCCGTCTTTCCAAGCTTTTTTAAAGCAGAAACACGCTTTTATTGTTCCTTCTGCGATTTTCTTTTTCGTCTTTTATTTTTCACTTCCTGTTTTGACGTCTTATTTCACCTTTTTGAATGCGCCGGCCATTGGAGCTGTTTCATGGGCTTGGCTGTTTGCTATCGCCCAATTCGCCATGACCTGGATACTGAGTACCGTGTATTCCCGAAGGGCAGCTCGTTTCGACAGATATGTAAGCGCTTTAAAGGAAGATTTGAAGGGTGAACAGACATGAATATGACTGCTTTTCTATTATTTTTAGCAATCGTCGGCCTAACGCTTGTCATCACCTATTTTGCCGCGAAGAAGACGAAAACGACGAGTGAGTTTTATACGGCTGGCGGCGGGCTCACCGGCGTTCAGAATGGACTGGCAATTGCCGGCGACTACATGTCCGCAGCCTCGTTTCTCGGGATTGCCGGAATGATTGCGTTATATGGATTTGATGGATTCTTTTACAGCATCGGTTTTCTGGTGGCTTATCTCGTTGTCTTGTACATCGTGGCGGAACCGCTTCGGAATCTTGGGAAGTATACGATGGCTGACATGATTGCGGCTCGTTTTAAGGAAAAGAAAATCCGCGGCGTCGCGGCTCTGAATACCATTGCCATCTCTACTTTTTATATGATCGCCCAGCTCGTGGGGGCCGGTGCGCTGATCAAACTGCTGCTTGGGCTGGATTATACCGTGGCGGTTCTCATCGTCGGAGTGCTGATGACCATTTATGTCGTGTTTGGCGGCATGATCGCGACAAGCTGGGTTCAAATCATTAAAGCGGTTTTGCTGATGGCCGGCACACTCGTGATTTCAATCATCGTGTTTTCAAAATTCGGCTTTAACCTTAATACCATGTTTGAGCAGATGAAAACGGCCACTCCGCTTGGCGCTGATTTTTTAAATCCCGGAAATAAATACAAGGTGCCGCTTGAGACTTTGTCGTTAAACTTGGCACTCGTGCTGGGAACTGCCGGGCTTCCTCATATTTTGATCCGGTTTTATATCGTTAAGGATGCTAAGACGGCCCGGACATCTGTTGTGTCAGCGACATGGATTATCGGCGTGTTTTACATTATGACGGTGTTTCTCGGCTTTGGCGCGGCTGCGTTTGTCGGTTTTGACGCGATTACGGCGGCTGACCAAGCGGGAAATATGGCGGCTCCGCTTTTGGCGAAAGCGCTCGGGGGAGACTTTCTGTTTGCGTTTGTGTCAGCCATCGCCTTCGCTACCATTTTAGCTGTCGTGACCGGATTGGTGCTGTCTGCCGCCTCAGCGTTTGCCCATGATATTTACAGCCAAATCATCAGAAAGGGAGAAGCAACTGAAATAGAACAGATGAAAGCGGCCAGATGGGCTTCTGTCGCCGTGTCAGTGCTCTCCATTCTTCTTGCGATTTTTGCACAGTCTTTAAATGTGGCGTTCCTTGTCGCACTTGCGTTTGCGGTGGCGGCCAGCGCAAACCTCCCGCTGATTGTGTTTACGGTCTTCTGGAAGAGATTCAATGCCTCAGGCGCTTTATGGGGCAGCCTGACAGGCCTGATCAGCGCGCTTGTGCTTGTGTCGATGAGCCCTAGTGTGTGGGATCCGTCCGGAGGTGCTGTTTTTATCGGCGATCCGATCATTCCGCTTTCCAATCCGGGCATTATTTCCATCCCGCTCGGCTTCCTCGGCGCGTGGCTTGGAACGGTGCTGTCGTCAGATAAAACAGTTGATGAAGATACGTTTGCGGAAATACAGGTGAAGGCGCATACCGGCATTCATATGGATCAAGAGTAAAAAAGAAATAGGAAAAACCAATCTGTGCTTGAAATCCAAAAAAGGCTGTCGAGGTACTCTCGACAGCCTGAGTTCTCTTGTATAGAGAGTTTTCCTTACTTTTTCTGCTGTTCCTCAGAAATCGCTTTTTCAAATACATCCTTGCCGGCAACACCCGGAATCACGGTGTCGCCAATGATAAAGGTTGGAACGGCTGTGATGTCAGCCTCTTCGTAGGCGTGTTTTAAGGCTTGGCGCTGCACGTCCTGATATGTTCTTAAGTCCAGTGCGAATTTGAATGAAGCTCCGTCTAGCCCCACTTCCTTGGCAAGCTTCGTCAAGATGTCAATGTCGCCGATATTTTGGCCCTCTTGGAAAAATGCCTGAAAGACACGGGTATTGTATTCATGTCCTTTATTGTATTCCTTTGCAAAGTGAAAGCCTTCAAACGCCAAATCTGTATATGGATGAGGCGAGATGTTTGGAAAATTAATCTCGACTCCTAATTTCTCCGCCATTGGCTGAATTGATGTCTGCCACATGTACTGCTTGGAAGGATCATTGACCGGGTCAAGCTTTGGAGATGGGCTTGGGCGCAGTTCAAACGGCATCCACTCGACTTCAATATCCTTTCCTTTAATCGCTTCTTCAAAAGCGGCTTTGCCAATGAAACAAAATGGGCAGACGTAATCTGAATAAACTTTGATGTGTACTGTCATGATAATCTCCTTTCGTATAGGTTGATTTTAAACTGTAACTATTAAAGTTACAAATGTTTTTTTTAAAAGAAGCCGATAAAGGCTTCTTTTATGATTCCAGCAAACGCTGGGCAATATATTCGCCCTTTTTGCAGCCGCCTGGGCATGCATATAAAGCGGAACCGATTGTTTGCGTGTATTCGTTTAACGCATCCTTTGCCGAAAGGGCCTTCAGCATGGGGATGAACTGATTGTCGGGATTTTTTTGAAAGCTGATAAACAGGAGGCCCGCATCCATATAGCCGGTTTTCGGATCAAGTCCTTCTGTGTAAGAGAAAGCCCTACGCAAAATTTGTTTTCCCGTAGATTTGGAAAGGCTGACGTGTGAATTTGACGGGATTTGATTCAGCTTCACAGGGTCTGTTTCTTTTTTCTGGCCGAAAGGCGCCCCCGAGCTTTTTCTGCGCCCAAAGGTGTCCTCTTGATCCTTGAGGGAAGAACGGTCCCATATCTCAAGGAACATTTTGATTTTCCGAAAGGCCATATAGGTGCCGCCCGTCATCCAGTCAGGCTCACCGGACTGAATCCACACGATCGAGTTCATCAAGGTATCATCCTTCGTGCTCTGGTTGCCTGTTCCATCTTTAAACCCGAAGAGATTGCGCGGCGTTTCGCCATTTTTCCCTCCGCTTAAAAAGCCTTTGTTCACAAAGCGGACCTCACAGGTGCCGATCGCTTGGTTCAGCAGATTTCTCAGCGCGTGAAACGCCACTTGCTCATCGTCTGCGCATACTTGAATGCAGATATCTCCGCCTCCCTGTTTTTCATCCAAGTTGTCATTCGGCATAGCTGGAAGAGCGGCAAGGTGCTTCGGTTTTTTGTTTTTCAGCCCGAAGCGGTCCTTTCCGTCTTTTTCAAAAAGGTCAGGCCCGAATCCGAATGTGATCGTTAAATTGGAAGGGGATAAATCAGCAGATTCACCTGTATCCTGCGGCGGCAAATATTGATTTTTCTGCTCAACTGACATTTTCTTTCCTGACGTCAGCATCTGTGTCAGACTTGTCCAGTTTCTGAATAATGTAATGATGTCGCTCTTCTCTTTTGCTGTTATATCCAGCGCGGCAAAATATACATACGTCTGATGGGCAGTTGTGATTCCGGCCTGATGCTTTCCGTAAAACGGGACGGCCTGCTCCTCCTCTTGCTCATCCTTTTTTGATGACTTAGCAGCAGTCTGAACAAGCGGGGCAAGACCGCCGAGTCCGCTGGCACCGATCGCAACGGCCGCACCTGCCATCGCTCCCCATTTTAAAATGTCCCGTCTATGAATTTGTTCTGGCTTTTTTTGTTCATCGCTCATGCTGTTACAAAACTCCTTTTATAGCACATTCGCAATCTTCGACATGGTTTCAGAAAGAGTCGTCAGCTTTGTGCTCAGCTCTCTGATTTGATCTTCACTTAATTTATCATAAGACGTATAAGACTGATCATTTGATTTGTATTTTGCCATTAAAACTTCAAATTCGCTGAATTCCGTATCCAGTTTTTCCGTCAGGTCAGAGTGATCTTTGACAAGCGCGCTTTTTACTGTTTGATAAACAGCTTCGGAGCCTTCCACATTCGCCATGAGGTCGACTAAATCAATTCGTGAGTAGCGCTCCTCTTCTCCCGTGATTTTCGAAATGCCGGCTTCGTTCAGAAGCTCCATCGCGCCTGCTACCATTTGTTCAGGTGTTAATGTCAGTGATTCAATTGAACCGTCAAGCTCCTTTACATCCTTGAGAAGCTGGTCAGCTATTGCCTTTTCCCCGGAAATATCTTTATCCTTCCAGATGGCTTTCTCAAGCTTATGGAAACCTGTCCATTTGCCCCCTTCTTCTACATCATTTTCACGGGCGTCAATTTTCGGATCGAGATCACCGAGGCTTTCAGCGATCGGTTCGATTCGTTCGTAATAAACACGCGCTTTCGCGTATAACGTTTTAGATTTTTTGATATCGCCTGATTTTACAGCGCTTGTAAATGCTTCCGTCGCTTTTACAAGCTGATCGCTCTGTTCTTTGACATAGTCTTTATATTCGTCCGCTGCCTTTGCCAGCTGTTCGCTTGCCTTTTTGCTGCTCTTCTTCGCTTCTGTCAGGTCTTCTAAGGATGCTTTCAATGACTCGGATTCCGTCTTGATTTTGTCAGTATCTGGTTTGTCTTTTTGCGCTTCTGTATAGATGGGCTGAAGGTGCTTTTCGATTTCTGTATACTCGAACGGATAATCGCTGCGGATATCATTTTCAAAGGAAAGCCAGTAGCTGTTTAACTCTTTCCCCTTTTTTTCGATCTCTTGTTGGTCTCCTTTTTCCGCTGAATCATTCAGCTTGGAAATCATGGTTTCCATTTTATCTACAGATGCGGCGATCTCTTTAGTAACCCCGCTTTTTTCAGATGAAGCTTTTTCTTTGGTTGAGGATGTCTCATTAGCTCCGCAGCCTGCTAGCGCAAGGATGCAGCCTGCTGATACAGCGATTTTTGTGAAATTCATTTTGTCAGTTCCTTTCCGTTTGTAAAATATTTTGCCGCTTCTGAGATAAGCGCAATCAGTAAAAAGAGTAAAATCAGCAATTGCGGAATGGCGCTGTACACGGACGGATAAACACCAAGCACCGATATAGACGGCAGCCAGCTCTCCGCATCAGACGGTAGAATGCCCGCCAGCTGCAGGCTGTGAACGCCTGTTCCGAGAAATTTCACGCACATATACAGGACGACCGCCATGGACAGCAGGAAAAACGGCTTTAATGGAATACGCATTCCGAGCTTGATCATTAGAACACCGACGATGACGAGAACGACAAGCCCCGCGGCAGTTCCGCCGATCAGCTCAGTGAGCGGGAGCTTCCCGACAAGGCCGATGAAAAAGATGACTGTTTCGAGCCCTTCTCTTACAACTGCCAGAAATGCAATGAGCGCAAAGGAAAGCAGGCTTCGTTTTTTAAGCGCCTGTGACTTCTGGATATTGATTTTTTCTCTCCATTTATCCATTGAGGCGTTTCTGTGCAGCCACACCCCGACATATAAAAGCATGAGAGCGGACAGTACGCCGGTGACGCCGCCAAGCAAGAAGTTGTTTTCTCCGAATACGCTGGAGGAGAACAGAAGCGTGACACCGATGCCGGCTGTCAAGGAAATAACCATGCCGGCTGACGCTCCACCCCAGATCCATACCGAGGAACGCGTGACACGGGCTTTCTTTGTCATGGTCAAAAGCGCCCCGATGACTAGCAGCGCCTCCATCCCTTCACGAATCGGGATCAACGCAGCATCCCACCAGCTGTAGCTGCTTGAAGCGATCGGCTCGAGCAATTGGATCATGTCGTCAATTTGCTTTGATACCTTTTCGGGATGGCTGCCGATCTCAGCCTTCATCAGCGCCAGATTTTCCTCTGATGTCGTATAGGCTTCTTTCGATTGGGAAACGACGTCTCCCTCAACAGCGAGCCAGGATGTAATTAAATTGTCGATTGCGGATGACGCTTCATCCAATCGGTTTTGCTCTATTAACGTTTTTGTGTCTTTTAAATTTTGAATATAGGCTGTTAAGGACGCCCTTGATTGACCCGAGGATGTCTTTTTCAGCACGACAGCCTGCTGATAGGTTTCTAGATGAGAAGAAAGCTCTTCAAGCTGCGTTTTGAGTTTATCTGCATCTTGATTAATGAAAGAAAGAGAAATCATCGCGATATTCGAGTCCATTTTGCTGTGGGAAGAAAGGTTTTCCTTTTTAATAGAAGGTTCTTCTTTTTTCCACTTTGCCTTGAATGTTTCAAACGTTTGTTGTGCCGATTCCGTATCTCCGTCTTTTACGGATTCGGTCATTTGCTTGTTTAATTGAATCAGCGCAGCGATCGGATCGTCTTCCGCATATGCCGCAGAACCGAAAACCATCAACAAGCTAAATAAAATAAGCGCCAGCCCCCGAGTCATCATGCTCCTCCTATAATTGAAAATGATTATCATTGTATAACATAATCATAGCCAGTTCCTGTTTTTTGTCAATTAAAATTTGAAGGTCTGAAAACCTTGATGCCACGGCAAAAAGGCTGTCCATTACGGAACAGCCTTTCGAAGAAATAAGAACGCTTATCTACCCTTTTTATACGTTTGAATGTCTTCATAAAACTTGCGTGCGGCACCCTCAGGATCATCCGCTTGACTGATGGCGCTGATCATACTGACACCGTCGGCCCCCGCTTGGATAACAGGTACGGCATTTTCGATTGTGATGCCGCCGATGCCGACAATTGGAATGCCGATGCCTTGGCGGCGAACCGCTTCGATAAGAGATACATCCTGTACGGCTTTCGTATCCTTTTTCGTTTCTGTCGGGTAGATTGGCCCGAGTCCGATATAATCCGCTCCATCTTCTTCAGCTTGCTTCACCTCAGACATTGTATGGGCGGAAACGCCAAGAATCATATCGCCTATAGCACTTCTTACTTCTTTTGCGCTGGCGTCTTCCTGGCCGATGTGGACACCGTCAGCCTTCAGTTTCAGAGCCAGCTCCACATCATCATTGACAATGAAAGGAACGCCGGCTTCACGGCAGGCTTCCTGCACGTTTTTAGCGAATTCAATCCGCGCCTCCCCTGTCAGCGCATCCCCGCCCTTTTCACGAAATTGGTAGAGAGTGGCCCCTCCTTTTAGCGCTTTATGTACGACTGCGAGAGGATCGGCTTTCGTATTGTTTGACCCCATAATGAAGTAAACAGACAATAACTCTTTCATCATTTCCCGAGAAATACGTGTCATGAGACAGTCACCCTTTCTATTGTCGCTAATTCTTGGACGTCTTGTTCAGTAACAGATGAAAGCTTGTTCAGCAATTCAATCTGAAAACTTCCCGGACCTTTGTCAGCTGTCTCTTGTGCGGCAAGCTGGGCTGCGACCCCATACGAAGAAATGGCTGCGATAGCAGCAAACAATTGATTTTCTTCGACAGCGCAAAACGCACCGACAACGGAAGTCAGCAGACATCCGGCGCCTGTCACTTTCGTCAGCAGCTTGTGGCCGTTATGGTGGGTATATACGTTTGACGAGTCGGCTATGACATCGACTTCGCCAGTGATCGCAATGACCGTGTTGAGCTTTTGTGCCGCCTGCTGAGCCAGGCGGATGATGTCGCCTCCACCTTCTCCCGCATCCACACCTTTGATCAGCCAATCGGTCACACCGACGGTATGGGCAATTTCCGCCGCGTTTCCTCTAATCGCAGAGAGGCGCACCTCACGAATGATGTCACGCGCTGATTCGGTGCGGAACGGTGTTGCTCCGGCACCGACAGGATCAAGAATGACGGGGACGCCATGTTCATTGGCTGATTTTCCCGCGATGATCATCGCTTCGACTGACTCCTTGCTCAGCGTTCCAATATTTAAAACGAGCGCACCCGCAATCTTCGCCATGTCGGCGACCTCTTCTTTCGCGTACGCCATCACGGGCGATGCGCCGAGGGCGAGCAGGCCGTTCGCTGTAAAATTCGTAACGACATTGTTGGTTATGCTGTGCACCAGAGGGCTATGGCGGCGGACAGCAGTAAGACATTTTGCAGCTGATTGTGCATCCATGTTTGCATCATCCTTTACTTTCTTTTTTCGGGTCCCATAAATACGATTTCGTGTGTTCAAGCCAAGCTCTGGCCGCAAAGGACAAGTAGCGGTCTTTTCTCCAAATAATGGCGAGGTGCCAAGGGATGACCGGCTCAACAAGCGGAATGACTTTCACTTTTTCCAAGTCAAGCCCGCGGCAGATTCGTTCCGGCAAAAGCCCGATTCCAAGGTTGGCTGACACCATCTCACTGATAAAATCCCATTGTGAGGTTTCGTAAATGATATGAGGCCGGAATCCAGCCTTGATACACTCGGTCATAATTCGATTGTGCAGGACAAAATCCTCCCTGAAGAAAATAAAAGGCTCGTTCTTTAACTCACGCAGCTTGCACTCTTTTTCAACTGCCAGCCGGTGGGATGGGTGAACGACAAGCATTAAGGTTTCTTTTACGATTGTAAACGAATGAAAGATGTCTTCGTTTGCAGGAAGAACCACAACGCCGATATCGAGAGAGCCGTCCCCAACACCTTCTTGGACTTTTATAGAACCGTCTTCGACGAGCTGAAAGGTGACATTCGGATAGTTTGCACGAAAATCGCCGAGCACTCTCGGGAAAAATCCCGACCCGATCATCGGCGGCAGCCCGATCCGCACGTGTCCTTTCTTGACCTCCATAATATCATTTAATTCTGACGTCAGGTTTTGAAACGATTTAATAATCTCCTGCGCCTGCACATACATGCTTTGGCCGGCGTCAGTCAGTTCCACCTGCCTGCCGTTCCGGTAAAATAGTTCGATTCCGAGCTCTTCTTCTAAATTTTTGATCATTTTTGATATTGTCGGCTGCGAAACATAAAGCGATTGGGAAGCCTTCGTAAAGCTTTTTAAACGGGCGACTTCCAAAAAGTATGTTAAATGGCGGATATCCATGTACTTCACCCTTCCTATAGACAAAAGGAATACTTATTATTCTTAATATATATTTTACCTATAGCGAGACCTTATGTACAATATGAATATAAGGGAGGCATCAATATGAAAAAACTGTTGCTAACCGTTATTCAAATCGCTCTGTTATTTATATTTGCTCGGCTGATTAATTGGGTGACAGCCCTTCTTCATATAAATATTCCCGGCAGTATAATTGGGATTGTGATTCTTTTCACATTATTACACTTTAAGATTATCAAGCTTGAATGGATAGAGCTTGGCGCGGCGTGGCTTCTCGGGGAGCTGCTTTTATTTTTTATCCCGTCTGCCGTCGGAGTGATTGAATACGGAGACATTATGTCGAAATTTGGTGTCAGCATTCTGCTTGTTGTCATCATCAGCACGTTTGTCGTGATGGTGTCCACAGGAACGCTTACACAAATCATTGCAAAAAGAAAGGAGAAAAAGCATACGTGTTCATCGGAATTGTAAGTTTGTTTTTAACGGTCTTGGTGTATGTAGGAGCAAAAAAGGTATATCAACGCTTTCCGCGTGTCTATACGTCTCCGCTATTGGTAACGCCCGCTGTGTTAGTCGGTCTGCTGCTGCTGGTGAATGTCCCGTACGAGTCATATAATCTTGGCGGCGAATTGCTGACCGATATGCTTCAGCCGGCCACCGTAGCTTTTGCGATCCCGCTATATAAATATTTCCCTGTTTTGAAGAAATACGCAGTGGAAATTATTTTGAACGTAGCCGTCGGCTCATGCATCGCGATTATTTCAACTGCTCTTATTGCGAAATGGCTTCACCTCGGCACCGGCTTAATTGACAGCCTCGTCCCGAGATCAGTGACAACGCCGATCGCTATGAACGTATCTGAAATGATCGGCGGAATGCCTGCCGTCACAGCCGTGTTTGTGATTTTGACCGCTTTGTTAGGCACAGTGATCGGCCCGATAGTCATCCGCTATTTCCGTATTGATAACGAAATCGCGCGGGGCGTGCTGCTCGGCACAAGCGCACACGGAGCGGGAACGTCAAAAGCATTTGAACTCAGCTCTGTGTCCGGTACGATTTCCAGTGTGTCGATGATCTTAGCTGCGATTATGACGCTTTGCGCGGCGCCGTTTTTGCTTTCATTTATGTAAGAAAAAACTGTCCTCTCGAGGGCAGTTTTTTTATGTGCTTCTCCTTATTGAAAAGCTGGCAGATTACAATATAATGTAATTTGTGGATACTAAAGGAGGCACCCCCATGCATAACTTGCAGGTGAGACGGCATTACGCCGCGTTAAAAGGATTTTATTTGTTTGCCTTTCTCGGCACGGGCAGCATGATCCCCTTACTCAGCATGTATTTAACGAAAGAACAGCATTTAAGCGGAGCACAGGTCGGCTTGATCATGTCACTCGGCCCGATTGTGATGATTTTCTTTCAGCCGTTTTGGGGCATGCTGAGCGACTATACGCAAAAAACGAAAAGCCTGCTGGCGGTTTGCACAGCAATCACAGGCATCATCGGATTAGGCTATATTGCATTTGACGGGTTTCCTCTTTTTATTTTAGTTGCGGCCTGTTTTGCAGTCTTTCAAAGCACGATTATTCCATTATCGGACAGCATTTCACTAAGGTACACTCAAGAAACAAACGGCAACTACGGCGGAATCCGCCTGTTTGGTTCTCTGGGCTTCGGCGTCGCCGTGTTTGTCATGGGACAGGTGACGAATCAGCTGTACCCCATTCACGTGATCTTTATTTTTGGCTGTGCCTTTCTCTGTATTGCCGCCATACTGGCCTCACAAATGCCGGGCCAGCAGAAGACAAAAACAAAGGTCAATATCCGCAAAGGATTCCGGGAGCTTATCAGCAACAAAACGTTCCTCATCTTTATGATCATCACCTTTACGACATTTGCTCCAAACTTAGCGAACAATACGTATTTCAGTCTTTTTCTGGACAAAAACGGCGCGTCCCTTTCCGCTATCGGCATTTTATTTTTTATCGGCGTGATCTCGGAAATTCCATTTATGCGATTCGCCCAAACATTTATAGATAAAATGGGGCTGCTCAATGTCATTATGCTGTCAGGCGGGGTCTCATTATTCAGGTGGGCGCTCTATTTCACAGCGCCTTCATTATGGATCATTTATGCGACAGTCTTTCTTCAGGGAGTGGCCATCGGTTTATTTATCCCGGCGGCGCTTCAATACGTGAAAAAAATCACCCCAAGCCACGTTGAAGCGACGGCGTTAACCATGTACGCGGCCATCGGCAATGGATTCGGCAACTGGTTCTGTACATTTGCGGGCGGGTACATTTTTGACTACGTGTCCATCTTCGCAGTCTACCTGCTTTTTAGCATTCTGAGCATAGCAGGCTTTGGGCTGACATTCTATTTAATGAGGGCTGAAAAAAACAAAAATACACTTCATCAGCCGGCTGTTACTTTTAAACCATAATGACTATAATGAATAAAAGAAAGGATGAGCGCGATGAACGGGCAAGAGCGAAGAAGCATTTCGAAAGGTTTACAGGTGGATATTGTATTGAAAGAAGACCAAAAAACAGGAAAACTGACGAGAGGCACAGTGAAGGATATTTTGACGAAATCAAGCTATCACCCGCACGGCATTAAAGTCCGGCTTGAAGATGGCCGCATCGGCCGCGTCCAGCAGATCATTTCTACATAAAAAAAGCTGCTCCTGAACAGGGCAGCTTTTTGCTTTATTTTTTCTGCAGAAAGACCACTTTTAGATAGTTGCCTTCCGGAAACGCCGAAATCGTTTTGAAATCCTCCGGCAGCGTAAATTCCTCAATGATCGTGTAGCGTTCATTTGTTTCTTTAAAGGCGGCATCGATAAAGCCTTTGAATTTCTTCATGCCAAAGGCGCTGCTGTTTGTGGAAGCAACGATGACGCCCTTGTCAGCTGTGATAGCGATCGTTTCCTTCAGGAGGTTTTTATAATCCTTAGCCGCGCTAAAGGTGCGTTTTTTTGTGCGCGCAAAGGAAGGCGGGTCGAGAATAATCAGATCAAAACGCAGATTCTTTTTCGCCGCGTACGAAAAATAGTTAAAGACGTCCATCACTTTAATGTCGTGTGCCTCGTAATCGAGCTTGTTCACGCTGAATTGCTCGATCGTTTTGGCCATGCTCCGGTTTGCCACGTCCACGCTTGTTGTTTTCTCCGCTCCGCCAAGCGCAGCTGCCACGGAGAATGCCCCCGTATAAGAAAACGTGTTTAAGACGGTTTTTCCTTCTGCATAGCGGTCTCTGATCGCCTTGCGTACATGTCTTTGATCCAAAAAGATGCCTGTCATGGCGCCTTCATTCAGATCTACCGCATATTGAATGCCATTTTCCTGAATAATGATCGGGAATTCGCCTCTTTTCCCCTTCACGAAGTCATCATCTTCGACGTATTGCCCAGCCGTGTCGAAGCGTTTTTTCTCGTAAATCGCTTTATAATCCAGATCAAGCTCATCCAAAGCGGAAATCAGCATATCTTTAAAGGCGTAAATGCCTTTGCTGTACCATTGAACCAGCAGATACCCGCCATAATAGTCGATGGTGACGCCGCCGATGCCGTCACCCTCACCATTGAACATACGGAAAGCTGTTGTGTCTTGAGCCGCGAAAAGTTTGGCGCGCGCTTCGATCGCTTTAGTTAATTTGCTGAGAAAAAATGCTTGGTCTATCTGTTCTTGTTTATTGCGGGTAAGCGTCCAGCCGACCCCTTTGTTTTGCAGGCCGTAATAACCCCGCGCGAGAAACTCGCCGCTCTCTGACACGATATCAACGAGGTCTCCTTCTTTCACGTGCCCCGCACTCCCTGCGAGAGCTTCCTTATCGATGAGCGGATAGCCTTTTTTGATTTTTGCAGCATGTGCTTTCTTTAGAGTGAGTAGCTTCATATCTGTTCGTCCTCTTTCTGTTTGCTTTCTCTTATCGTACCACAAAACGCCAAGATGTCTGCATTGACAGAAAGGAAAGGTTTTTCTACGATAGACAAAAAGAGTTACGAGGAGGAGCAGCATGGCAAAACGAATTGACCATACAGGCATTATGGTAAGGGATATCAACGCGTCCATCACATTTTATGAAGAGGTTCTCGGCATGAAATTGAAGGATCGCATCACTCACACGAACGGTATAATCGAGCTTGCTTTTCTTGGCTTTGAAGACGGGCCGGAAACAGAAATCGAACTGATTCAAGGCTACAGCAGCGAGCTTCCCGCCGAAGGAAAAGTGCACCACATTGCCCTGCTGACGGATGACATCGCGGCTGAATATACAAAAGCGGAAAGAATGAACGCGAAATTTATCGACGAAGAGATCACAACACTTCCAAACGGATACCGTTATTTCTATATCGAAGGTCCTGACGGTGAGTGGATTGAGTTCTTTCAGCGGTAAGAAAAAAGCAGCATAACGCTGCTTTTTTTCGTTAATTAAATGCTTACATAATCACAAAACATTCTTATCCACAGCTACACCCGCACTCTCTTCCCGCCATTTTTGATGGTCCCATATTCTGAAAAACGGATAGTAGATCGCACAGGTGATCACAAGATTCACCAGCTGCATAACGGCTCCGGACACTTTTCCGCCAGTCGCCAGATAGCCTGATATGAGCGGCGGCATCGTCCATGGCACGGCGATTCCCGCCGGCCTTGCCACCAGTCCGGTGCTCATGCCGATATAAGTTGTTGTAATCGTGAGGAGCGGCGCGATGATGAATGGAACGATGAGGAGCGGGTTCATGACAATCGGCATGCCGAAAATGATCGGCTCGTTGATATTAAATAGCGCAGGACCAATCCCCAATCGGCCCAGCTGCTTCATTTGTTTGCTCCGGGAGCGTACCAGCATTGTCAGGACAAGCGCCAGCGTCGCTCCGCTTCCGCCGACATTAATCCAAATTTGAAAAAACTGGGCCGTAAAAATACTCGGCATCGCCTCTCCCGCTTGGAACGCGAGACGGTTGGCATCCATCGCGCCATACCAAATCGGCGCCATAATTCCGCCAATGATGGAAGCTCCGTGAATCCCGCACGACCACAGCAACATCTGCACAAATTCAGCGATCAGGCTTCCGCCGAGACTGCCTCCAAGGATGGAAAGCGGTGTGCCAAGCAAGTCTCCAACGACATTGTGCAGGCTCTGAAAAGGCGTCATTTCAATCAGAAGACGCGCCAGCCACACGAGAAACACAATGATAAATCCGGGAATCAGCGCGACAAATGATTTGCTTACCGCCGGCGGCACGCCGTCTGGCATTTTGAAGACGATATTTTTTTGAATAATGTACCGGTAAATTTCAGTCGAAAACAAAGCGATCAGCATAGCGACAAACAAACCCTTGCTGCCAAGCAATGTAATCGGAATTCCGCCCCCAACAAAGATGGATTCCGTTGATCCATCCGGCGTAAATGGCACCTCAAACGGCGTTGCCAACAGAAATGCGGCAATTGATATCGCGCCGGCCGACAGCGCATCTACACCATAGCTTTCCGCAAGACGATAGGCGATTCCAAAAGCGGCGATCATCGCCATAATATCAAATGAAGCATTAACGGGATAACCGAGCTTATCCGCCCACTGATCTCCAAACACACTCGCCATGAAATCAGCATAACCGGGAATCGGCAGGCTCGTTAAAATCAAAAAGACAGACCCGATAATAATCAGCGGCATGGTCAGGATAATGCCGTCACGCAAAGCGCTGAGATGCCGCTGCCCGGCAATTTTCCCAGCGACAGGCATGATTTTTTCTTCCATCACCCGAGTGAATGCGCTCATCTGAAAAGCCCCCTTTTTGCATTGCTTTGTAAACAACCTTCGCAATGTTTTCTTTATCTTATTTTGAAAACGCTTACAAATTCATTTGGAAAATTTCCTCTTCCTGCGGAAAAAACCTGCGTTCTGCTCTACAGTCCTGTCAATGAAAAAATTTTTCCTCCTAACTATTAAACTCTCTTTTTTCTCCGATATATATATCAAACATCATAGAAAGAAGGAGATGAATCATGCAAAACGTGTCGTGCAAGCTTGTCATATCAGTCACTCTGTTTTTCAGTTTTCTCGCCATAGGCCCTTTCGCGCATGCGCAAAACAGCAGCGGGAAAGAAGTTATTGTGGTTTATAAAAATAAGGCCGGCAAGGAAACCGTCCTTGACAGCGATGCAGAGGTTGAACAGCAGTATAAGCATCTTCCCGCGGTAGCGGTCACAGCTGATCAGGAGACAGTGAAAGAATTAAAACAGGATCCTGATATTTTGTATGTCGAAAACAATGTCTCATTCACCGCAGCAGGCAGCACAGATTTCAAAGTGCTGACAGACGACACTGAGGACACTGAAAATTTTGAACAATGGAACCTTGAACCCATTCAAGTGAAACAGGCTTGGAAAGCAGGACTGACTGGCAAAGGTGTCAAAATCGCAGTTATTGACAGCGGGATCTCTCCCCACGAAGACCTGTCGATTGCCGGCGGGTTTTCAGCTGCCAGTTACACCTCTTCTTACAAAGATGATAACGGCCACGGAACACATGTCGCTGGGATTATCGGAGCCAAGCATAACGGCTACGGAATTAACGGCATCGCACCGGAAGCTCAAATATACGCGGTTAAAGCGCTTGATCAGAACGGTTCGGGGGATCTTCAAAGCCTTCTCCAAGGAATCGACTGGTCGATCACACACGGGATGGACATCGTCAATATGAGCCTTGGCACGACCTCAGACAGCCAAATCCTTCATAACGCCGTGGACAAAGCATATGAACAAGGCATTCTGCTCGTTGCCGCCAGCGGTAACGACGGGAACGGCAAACCAGTGAACTATCCGGCGGCATACAGCAGTGTCGTTGCCGTTTCAGCGACAAACGAAAAGAATCAGCTTGCCGGATTCTCAACTACCGGAGATGAAGTTGAATTTTCAGCGCCGGGAACCAACATCACGAGCACTTACTTACATCAATACTATGCGACAGGAAGCGGAACTTCCCAAGCGACACCGCACGCCGCTGCCATGTTTGCTTTGTTACTGCAACGTAATCCTGCCGAGACAAACGTGCAGCTGCGCGCAGAAATGAAAAAAAATATCATTGATCTTGGAACCACAGGCCGCGATCAGCATTTTGGCTATGGGATGATCCAGTATAAAGCGCAGAAAGCAGATTCTGCATACGCTGAGGCAGAGCAAGCGGTGAAAAAAGCGGAACAAACAAAAACACAAACAGATATCGACAAAGCGAGAAAACTCGTCAGCCAGCTGCCGAATTCTAACGCCAAAACGGCCCTGCAAAAAAGACTGGATAAAGTACAGTCATTCAGAAATGTAAAAGATGCGAAAGACAAAGTCGTAAAAGCTCAAAAATATAAAACTCAGCAAACCGTTGATACAGCACAAGCTGCCATTAACAAGCTGCCAAACGGAACAGACAAAAAGAACCTGCAAAAACGCTTAAACCAAGTAAAACGCTATATCGCATCAAAGCAGGCGAAAGAGAAAGTGGCGAAAGCGGAAAAAAGCAAAAAGAAAACAGATGTTAACAGCGCACAATCAGCAGTCAGCAAGCTGCCGGCAGGTTCAGAAAAAACGTCCCTGCAGAAGCGCCTTGCCAAAGTAAAAAGCACCAATTTGAAAACGGCGAAGCAATCCGTATCTGCAGCAGAAAAGAAATCAACTCATGCCAATGCGGCAAAAGCACAATCAGCCGTCAATCAGCTTCAATCAGGCAAGGACAAAACGTCATTGCAAAAACGGTTAGACAAAGTGAAGAAAAAAGCGGCCGCAGCCGAAGTGAAAAAAGTTGAAACTGCCAAAGCAAAAGTGAAGAAAGCGGAAAAAGCCAAAACGAAAAAAGCAAAGACATCCGCTCAGTCTGCAGTGAATCAATTACAAAAATCCAATGAAAAAACAAAGCTGCAAAAACGGTTAAATGCCGTCAAACCGAAAAAGTAACCAAAAAGCCTTTAAGACTTGTATTCTAGGTTTTAAAGGTTTTTTCCATTGCAAGAACATCACACACAACCATTTTCCCATACACCGCGCAGGCTTTTCCTACTATTGCTATCCAGCCATGAACAGCATAAAATGTACGTTATTACAGTTATCGCCACATATGGAGGGATTGTGACTGGTCAGCAGGCAAGACCCAATGATGTAAAGGGAGTATTAGTGCCTAATAAACAGGGCATTTTTTACCCTTCTTTTCGTGTTGGGCTCATAACGGCGCCATGGACAACCCCTATTCCTATTTTCATGCTCCGTCACCGACGCGGGCATTTTTTGTTGTCCCTGCTCATTTTGTCATTTTGAGCCGGTATTTCTCACTTTTTTCATTTTGATTGTCAACTTTTCATTTGATACGATGAACAAGCCGACTTTTCTGCAGCAAAGGAGGTTTTGATTGCTTGCAAAAAGAGATTGCAAAAGAATTATTTCTCCTCACAGGAGGAAAAAGCAATATTATCAGCATCAGCCATTGTACGACCCGTCTTCGTTTTGAGGTAAAAGACGAGACGAAAATCGATATACATGCCATTGAACATCTACAAGGTGTGCAGGGCACCTTTTTCCGATATGGGTTATTCCAGATTATCTTCGGAGCAGGCGTCGTCAACAAAATATATAAAGAAGTCGTTCAAGTGTGGGAGGCCGCGCCTTCTGAGGAGCCTGTTCAACAGAAAAAGGCCAGCCGGAAGCTGACCCCTGTCGCAGCATTCGCGAAAACGCTGTCCGATATTTTTGTGCCGATTATCCCGGCAATCACAGCAAGCGGCCTGCTCATGGGGCTGATTGGCATGATTAAGGTGTTTCACTGGTTTGCAGCCGGCAGCCCTTGGATCAAAATGCTCGACCTCGTGTCCAGCACAGCCTTTATTTTGCTGCCGATTTTGGTTGGCTTCAGTGCCGCACGGCAATTTGGCAGCAATCCCTATTTAGGGGCAGTGTTAGCAGGGCTCTTGACGCATCCCGATCTTCTGGACCCGTCTATGCTCGGCAGCAAAACCCCTGCTTCCTTAGACATATGGGGGCTTCATATTCCAATGATGGGCTATCAAGGCTCCATTATCCCGATTCTTCTTTCCGTT
The DNA here is from genome assembly GCF_016757475.1 of Bacillus sp. RHFS10. Taxonomy (NCBI): domain Bacteria; kingdom Bacillati; phylum Bacillota; class Bacilli; order Caryophanales; family Bacillaceae; genus Bacillus; species Bacillus sp. RHFS10. Next base: position 291,318 of record NZ_JAESPO010000002.1, on the reverse strand, counting down.
TATGTCATGAGCAGAATTGAGAAGCTACTAAAATGGATTGTGCCGAAGTCGCTTGATGTCATCATCATTCCTTTTATTACAGTCATGGTGACAGGATGCCTCGCACTGATTGTCATGAATCCCGCCGCTTCCATCATCGGCCAGATCATGACACAGTCGATTGTCTATATTTATGATCACGCCGGCATTGCCGCAGGTGCCCTATTCGGCGGCATCTACTCCACTGTCGTTCTATCTGGCTTGCATCATAGCTTTTATGCGATTGAAGCAACGCTGCTTGCTGACCCGCATGTCGGTGTGAACTTTTTAGTGCCGATATGGTCGATGGCGAATGTGGCCCAAGGCGGAGCGGGACTTGCGGTCTTTTTCAAAACGAAACAATCAAGCCTGAAAAAAATTGCGCTCCCCGCTGCCCTCACCGCGTTTTTAGGCATAGTGGAGCCCATTGTGTTCGGGGTAAATGTCAAACTGATCCGTCCCTTTATCGGAGCTGCCATCGGCGGCGCTATTGGCGGAGCATACGTGGTTGCGGTACATGTCGTGTCGAATTCCTACGGGCTGACAGGCATTCCGATGATTTCAATCGTGCTGCCGTTCGGCGCCGCCAATTTTGTTCATTATATGATCGGTTTTTTGATCGCGGCCGTCTCTGCTTTTATAGCTACATTGTTTCTCGGGTTTAAAGAAGAGACAGAATAACTGGATTTATTCGTTTTCATTCATAAAACGGGGGATGAAAGGACAAAAAAAGCTATGAAAATTAAAAGAATCTTAAATCATAATGCTATCGTCGTAAAGGATCAAAGTGAAGAGAAGATTCTCTTAGGTGCAGGAATTGCGTTCGACAAAAAGAAAAATGATATTGTCGATCCGTCAAAAATAGAAAAAACCTTTGTCAGAAAAGACACAGCTGACTATAAGCAGTTCGAAGAGATTTTAGAAACATTGCCGGAAGACCATATTCAGATTTCCGAGCAAATTATCTCCCATGCCGAAAAAGAGCTGAACATTAAAATCAACGAGCGCATACACGTCGCTTTTTCAGACCATCTTTCCTTTGCGATCGAACGCCTGAGCAATGGAATGGTGATCAAAAATCCGCTGCTGAATGAAATCAAAGTCCTTTATCCCAAGGAATTTCAGATCGGCTTGTGGGCCAGAGCGCTGATTAAAGATAAACTGGGGATACACATTCCTGATGATGAAATCGGCAATATCGCCATGCATATCCACACAGCAAGAAACAATGCCGGTGATATGACACAGACGCTTGATATTACAACTATGATCCGTGATATCATTGAGATTATTGAAATTCAGCTATCAATCAATATTGTAGAAGATACCATTTCTTATGAGCGGCTTGTGACCCATCTCCGCTTTGCGATCCAGCATATAAAAGCGGGCGAATCCATTTACGAGCTGGACGCAGAAATGATCGACATTATTAAAGAGAAGTTTAAGGATGCATTCCTGTGTGCCCTAAGCATCGGTACATTTGTGAAGAAGGAATACGGCTTTGTGTTTCCTGAAAAAGAATTATGCTATATCGCCATGCATATTCAGCGATTTTACCAACGGTCAGTCGCACGCTGAGGCAAAATAAAAACGCTTTTGAGATCATCAAAAGCGTTTTTATATTCAGTTTATTGGTTGATCGCCGGATTGCTGATTGTATTCCACTTCGTATACGACATGTAATGGAAATACTGGTCGCGATACGGGTGTTTTGTATTGGAATTCCAAGGCTTTTCTCCGCCGCAGAAGTGGACAATGGCCGGGTTCTCTCTCGTTTCTCTATAAAGCTTCTGGCCTGACAGCGTCGCAGGCGTTTTTTGTTTTAATATGATATAAGTTTGAGCGTTCCAGCGCGGGTGAAGTTCATACCACTGATCATACAAGATCGCATTCAGCGCATCTTGGTCGTGAAGCACAAGAAAGTCTTCAGACGGGTTTTCATTGATAAAGTTGATGACTTTTTCAGTGATGTTTTGCTTTCTCCAAGAATCAAAATCAATAATCATCATACCTGAGTTAAAATACTTCCCTGTATCACTGACGTTCATTTCTTTCAGGCGTTCATGCTGCCCCGCATCCTCAACAGCAGCGACCGTATATGGCGCAATATCCAAATCCCACAGTTTCGAAATATCCTCCAGAATAATTGCATCACAATCGATATAAATCATTCGTTTGATACTCTCATCCTTAATTAAGTCAGGAATTGAGATGCGGTAATACGCCGCTTTTGTAATATGGCTGCTTTCCACCGCATGTTCATACATGTTGGTATCCACTTCTAAAAATTCAATCGGCACGCCGAATTTCATTGTGGTTTCTTCCAGCCTTTTTTTGTTATCAGGCTCGATTCCTCCATCAATCACATATAGCTTTACTTCTCTGTTCTGGTCCATATTTGTCAATAAAGAAACGAACATTCCACCTAAATGACGAGCATAATTATCATCAGCGCATGACACGATATGCATAATTTCATCTTTCTTCAATGGTATTCATCTCCCTTTGTGTTGTACAAGTTACATTCCCGATTTCAGAAAATTAAACACTATTCTTCAATATTTCTTTAGACAGAATGTGCTATAACAACAAAAAAGGCGTCATGTTTTGAACCTGCGATAAAGCCAATAAAGAATGTAAAAACATGCGATCGTAATGGCTTCAGCCGAGGCGATATACCACGGCCACGGCCCGAGAACATCCAAAAGAGAAGAGCCCCCCGGTTTTTTCGTCAAATACATATAATTCGCGCCAAGCCAGCGATCAAGCAAATAAATGCAGACCCCGTACACATTGACAATGAGGACGGTCACCCACAAAGAACGCTGTCTGAGCCTGTACGTCCCAATTACCGTCATCAGCAGGCAGGAGAGAAACACAGATCCGTGCGAAATAAAAAAGAGGATATATCGGATATGCGGAAAAGAAAACATACCGAGATCAGGAGTGGCAAGAGCCTGAATCGAACTGCCGATGCCGACAAAGTATAAAAATACAAACAGCTTCCTGCTTTTGGTCACCAGCATAATGGCCGACAAATACACCGACAGGTCACTAAGCTGGAGAGGCAATGAAGTCCGCACCGACCACCTGCCCGCGGTGATCATCCATATTTGATAACCGATTTGCGAGCCAAGCAGCAGAAACACAAACAAATAGCGCAAAAACTGGCTGAGTTTAGGCCGCTTGACCGTCTGGCGGAACAAAAACAACAGAATGGCCAAGACGGCGATCACTGCTAATGTCACCACATGCTCTGCTGAAAAAAGGTGAAACGGATCATGTTTATAGACGGCTTGAACATATTTTTGCAAGATGGCACCCCCGTTTGCGAGTTTTTGTTTATTTTGGTGTTGTGGGGGCCTTTTTTATTCAACCGATATATAGGCTTGAAGTTCAAATCGGTCTCTGTTACAATTCATTTCATAGCTAATGATTCTGATAATTTAAGGCAGGCCTAAAAAATGGAACGTTCCTATCAACATCAGCAGCTTCGGAAAGAAGAACATGACACACTTTCTAAGCTTAAACAAATGCCCGTTGAGTCACTCAACCTGGAAGCCATATCGATTGCGACGAACCTGTATCGGTCTGCGCAAAAGCTCCGTGTCAAAATGGAGACTGAGGTTCTTTCTTCCTATAGCCTTTCTTGGACCGCTTTCTCCATCCTTTATGATCTATGGGTATGGGGGGCGCTCGAAACGAGAAAAATTGCTGAGCTGTCAGGCATTTCAACAGCTACAGCAAGCAACGTGATCAAAACGCTCGAAAGAAAGAATTTTTGCAGCAAAAGCATCGACACAAGAGATCGACGGCTCGTGTTTGTCTCCATCACCGATTCCGGAAAACAAGCGATCGAAGAGCTCTACCCGGAGTTTCACAAAGGGGAAACAGAGCTCATTGCGGGTATGACGAAGAACGAACAGAAAACATTGACAGAGCTGCTTAGAAAGGTAGCTGACAATCTTCATACAACATAAGCTTTGACGGGAATCCAGTAGCGTTTTGTCTCCCTGTTTCAGAGAGCCGGCGGAAGGTGCGAGCCGGCGCACAGGCAACCGTGAATTACCTCCCCGAGCTTTCTTTGTGAACCTTAGTAGCAAAGAACGGGAAACCGTTATTCGAATGAGCGGAAGACGATGTCTTCAACCAGGGTGGTACCGCGTGCATTGAGCCACGTCCCTTTTCGGGATGGGCTCTTTTTTGTGTTTCTAAAAAAGGAGGAAGAATCATGAAAACATTTGAGCAGCTCACAGCAGCACAGCAAAAAGAAGTCGAAAGACAGCTTCAGCTATACATGACTGGCGCCCATGAGGTCATACCGCCGGAGGAATTAAAGGCCAAGCTCGTCAAATCCGTTTTCACAGGCACACCGCTTAAAATTAAGCTCGGATTAGATCCGTCTGCACCGGATGTACATTTGGGCCATACAGTTGTGTTAAACAAGCTTCGCCAATTTCAAGAAAACGGCCACATTGTCCAGCTGTTAATAGGGGATTTCACAGGAAAAATCGGTGATCCGACCGGAAAATCGGCAGCCAGAAAGCAGCTGACTGATGAAGAAGTTCAGCACAACGCCAAAACATACTTTGAGCAATTCGGGAAAGTTCTGGATCCAGAAAAAATCGAGCTTCACTACAACTCGAAATGGCTGAAAACATTGAATCTGGAAGATGTCATTGAATTGGCAGGCAAAATAACGGTAGCCCGCCTGATGGAACGCGACGATTTTGAAGAACGAATTGCCATGCAAAAACCGATCTCGCTTCATGAATTCTTTTACCCGTTGATGCAGGGATACGATTCCGTCGTTCTCGAAAGCGATATTGAATTAGGCGGGACAGACCAGCATTTCAATGTGCTGATGGGGCGGCATTTCCAAGAACGATACAACAAAGAAAAACAAGTCGTCATCCTTATGCCGCTCTTGGAAGGCTTAGACGGGGTTGAAAAAATGTCGAAGTCAAAAAATAACTACATCGGCATTGATGAACATCCAAATGACATGTACGGAAAAACGATGTCACTGCCCGACAGCCTGATGAAAAAGTACATCCAATTGGCAACGGAATTAGAGCTTGAGGAGAAAAAACAGCTCGTGAAAGACCTAGAAAACGGCGCCGTTCATCCGCGGGATGCCAAAATGCTTTTAGCCAAAACAATCGTCCGAATGTATCACGGAGCCGAAGCGGCTGAAGCTGCCGAACACTCGTTTAAAACAGTCTTTCAGGAAAACAGCCTGCCTGATGATATTCCGGCTGTCCAATGGGAAGGCGAGAAAACATTATCGATTGTCGATCTGCTGGTCACATTAGAGCTCCTCTCTTCGAAGAGCGAGGCACGCCGCATGATTCAAAACGGCGGTGTCCGAATTGACGGAGAGAAAATAACAGATATTCACGCCAATGCGGAGATAAAGGAGAATATGATCATCCAAGTCGGCAAACGCAAGTTTTTAAAACTCCAATAGATTGATATCCCAAAACGCTTATGACCCTTCATTCATAAGCGTTTTTTTACAGGTATTAAGCACTGTCTTTTCAAAAACGCTCTCCTTTTTGCAGGAAATTCCCTTAGCATCCCGAAATATTCCCCATCCATACATTAGGGGAGGTTTCTTTTTGATGAGAAAACTTTTAACTGTCATGACGATGGCCGTTTTAACTGCCGGTACGATTCTCATGCCGGCACAGAGTGTCACCCCTGCCGCCCGCGCTGTTCAAATATCAGATAACGAGCGGGAGCTTCCATTTCACGCAAAGCGTGCGTACTCAACCATTTCTCAGCTTAGTGAAACAATTGGTCCCAGAATAGCCGGAACTGCCGCTGAAAAAAAGAGTGCCCTTTTGATCGCTTCATCCTTGAGAAAATTAAAGTTTGATGTGAAGGTTCAACGATTCGGTATTCCTGACCGGCTTGAGGGAACGCTTTCTTCAGAAGGACACGATATTCTTCTCCGAGCGGCATCCGGCTCAGCCCCTACAGAAGAAAAAGGGCTGACAGCTCCGCTTTACAATGCCGGCTTGGGCTATCCAAAGGACTTCACCGCTGACGCCAAGGGCAAAATCGCTTTGATTTCCAGAGGAGACCTTACATTTTACGAGAAAGCGAAAAATGCCCAAACCGCCGGAGCCAAGGCTGTCATCATTTATAACAACAAAGAAAGCCTCGTGCCTGTGACGCCAAACCTGTCAGGCAATGAAGTCGGCATTCCCGTCGTCGGAATTAAAAAAGAAGACGGCGAAACCCTTACCCAGCAAAAAGAAGCAACCTTAAACCTAAAAGCAATCACAAACCAGACCTCCCAGAACATCATCGGGATCAAAAAACCAAAGAACATCAAAGATCCAGAGATCGTCTACGTGACGGCCCATTACGACAGTGTTCCTTTTTCCCCCGGGGCAAATGACAACGGCTCAGGAACCTCTGTCATGCTGGAAATGGCGCGCGTCTTAAAAAGCCTTCCTTCCGACAAAGAAATCCGCTTTATCGCTTTCGGCGCTGAAGAACTTGGCCTGCTCGGCTCATCATATTATGTAGATCATCTATCGGAAAAAGAGTTGAAACGAAGTGAAGTGAACTTCAACTTAGACATGGTCGGCACAAGCTGGGAGAATGCGTCTGAGCTGTATGTCAACACATTGGACGGCCAATCTAACGCTGTTTGGGAATCCAGCCAGACGGCCGCTGAAAACATTGGGTTTGACAGCCTGTCTCTGACACAGGGAGGATCGTCTGATCATGTGCCGTTCCACGAAGCCGGCATTGATTCAGCCAACTTTATTTGGGGAGATCCGGAAACCGAAGAAGTTGAGCCGTGGTATCACACCCCTGAAGACTCGATCGAACATGTCAGCAAAGAACGCCTTCAGCAGGCCGGCGATCTTGTGACAAACGCTGTCTATCAGGCTGTGAAAAAAGAGAAGAAAGCGAAAACCATTAAGAAACAAATGAAGGCGAAAGCCCCTGACATTTATGAAGATATTCAATAAAAAAGACGGCACTTTGCCGTCTTTTCTAATCCACTTCTTTCTTAATCCCCAGCATTTTCTCATCTAAATAATGGGCGATCTCCGCGGCTTCCTTCAGCTCATCTGTTAATGGCTTAGGAACGTCATTGTTCAATTTATAGTAAATTTTATGCTCAAGACTCGCCCAAAAATCCATCGCGATCGTCCGAATTTGAATTTCCGCTTTGACGTATTCCACACGGTTCGTTAAATTCACAGGCATCTCAATGATTAAATGCAGGCTTCGGTAGCCGTTCGGTTTTGGCGTCTGGATATAATCCTTTACCTTTATGATTCGCAGGTCATCATGCTGCTTTAAGACATTCACGACATTATAAATATCCGAAATAAAGGAGCAAATGATGCGAACACCGGCAATGTCGTGGATGTGCTCTTTCATTTCCTTCGTCGTAATCTCGCAGCCCTTTCTCATTAACTTATTCACGATGCTTTCAAAGCTTTTGACACGGGATTTCGTATGTTCAATCGGGTTGTGTCCGTGAATGAGGTTATATTCCTGGCTGATAATTGAGAACTTTGTATCCAGAGCATCAAGCGCAAATTTATAAACTAATAATTCATTTTTCCAATCTTCCATTACCATTTTTAAATCGTCCATATGTGTTACAGATAAATCCATTTTCGTCATCTCCTTTAACGGATCTTTATCCGCTGTCCATGTACTAGACGGCCCTGCTTCCAGTATGGTTCTATGAATTTTTTTACAAAATGCGGTCGAATGTAACAAAAAAAGACCGCACGAAAAACAAGCGGTCTTTCTTTTTACCGGAAGTAACTGATCAATAACCCGATCGAGAGCAGGAATCCGAAAAATGTATTCGTTTGGGCTGTTGATTTCATTGCGACAATCATATTCATCGGCAATTCTTTTTGGACGAAGCCCTTCACTGCCTGAACCGGCTTAGGCACGCTCAAAAAGACGACAAACAGCCACGGGCTTGCGGCACCGGTGATGACCAAGCCGACAACCCAGATATAAGCGACAGCAAACGACGCAGCTAAGACCGTGACAGCTCCCTTATGCCCCATCAAAATCGCTAATGTTTTGCGTCCGCCTTTTTTGTCCTCTTCAATGTCGCGAATGTTGTTCGACAGGTTAATCGCACCGACAAGTATCGCAATCGGGATCGAAATCAAAATGCTTTGCAAATTGATTTTATCTGTCTGAATGAAAAACGAAATCAGCACAAACACCGAACCCATACAAATGCCTGAGAATAACTCACCGAACGGCGTGTATGCAATCGGCAGCGGCCCGCCTGTATACAGGTAGCCGATCGCCATGCCGACAAGGCCGATCAGAGCCAGCCACCAGCTGCTGCTCGCGCAAATATAGACGCCGAGTAAAATGGCAATCCCATATGATACAAGGGCTAATTGCAAAATCGTGATCGGCTTCATTCCGTGGCGTACAATCGCACCTCCGATTCCGACAGATTCTGCTGTATCTAACCCGCGTTTAAAATCGTAGTATTCATTAAATAAGTTCGTCGCAATCTGGATCCATAAGCAAGAAAACAGCATAGCCAGAAACAGCAGCAGATCAACCTTCACATAAAACATCGCCAAAACCGTTCCGAGCAGCACAGGCACAAACGATGCGGTTAACGTATGAGGACGGGTTAACTGCCAAAGGATCTGCCCCATGCTTTCTTTTTCCGGCGCTGTCTGACCCTCACCCTTATTTGTTTGGTTCATCTTCCTCTTCCTTTCTATTAAAAGGCTTACTTTTTTCAGCCGGCAGCTTTGATAAAAACTCCTTTTGCTTCCTTATCTATCATAATGACTTCTCCCCCATTTCACAAGATACCGCAAGAAGGCGTTTTCTTTCTTATTATACGCTTTCCGCCCCGATTTCATCAGTTTTCTGCTTTCACCTGAACGAACAAATACAGAAAATTTTTTTTAAGTGCATTACGCTTTTTAAAAGTTAAAAAGATCATTTTTACTCCTTCTACCTTTACCTTTTATAATGAATCAGCCTCAGACAATTCATTCTTGCCCTAGCGGGTATAAAGATTCATTTTCAATAGCAAAATGCCGATATATTTATTTGAGGAGTTTAGGGAAAAAATGAAACTTTTTGAGCATCTAATCGTCAAATACTCATGTGATTGTCGAAAAAACGGGAAAGGATTTTTGATATGCTGCAATTGATGAAACAGCTGTATGAAAAGCCCGCTGTCAAGTGGACATGTCATACAGGTTTTTATTTGATAATACTGCTTGTTTTGTTTTTTATGTATGGTTTTCACACCGCGAACACCGGTTCATATATTTATAACGATTTCTAATTGGAGAGAGAATAAAGATGAAACTTTTACATGCTATTCAAACACATGCGGAATCTTATCCGCAAACCGTTGTCTTCCGCTCTCAAGGCCAGTCGCTCACGTATCAGGAATTATGGGAGCAGTCTGACCGTGCGGCTGCCGCGATCCAACAACGCATTTCCGGGGAAAAGAAAGCCCCTATCCTTGTGTACGGCCATATGGAGCCGCACATGATCGTTTCCTTCTTGGGAAGTGTCAAAGCGGGACATCCTTATATTCCAGTTGATCTGTCGATTCCGTCCGAGCGGATCGCGAAAATTATCGAAAGCTCTGGAGCAGAATTGTTAATCCATGCTGCCGGACTTTCAATTGATGCAGACAGCTACCAGATTCAGACGGTTTCAGCAGAAGAACTGCTGGAAAACGAAGACGGCTCTGTCAGCCAAGGTCAATGGGTCAAGGAACACGAAACGTTTTATATCATTTACACTTCCGGAAGCACAGGAAATCCGAAAGGCGTGCAGATTTCCGCCGCGAATCTTCAAAGCTTCACAGACTGGATTTGTGCAGATTTTCCAGTCAGCGGAGGAAAAACATTTTTAAACCAAGCGCCGTTTTCATTTGATTTATCTGTCATGGACCTTTATCCGTGCCTTCAATCAGGCGGGACTTTACACTGCGTGACAAAGGATGCTGTGAATAAGCCGAAAATCTTATTCGAAGAGCTGAAGAAGTCCGGGCTGAATGTGTGGACATCAACGCCTTCCTTTGTGCAGATGTGCCTGATGGACCCGGGTTTTTCACAGGACCTGCTGCCTCATGCGGACACATTTATGTTCTGTGGAGAGGTACTCCCGGTTTCTGTTGCAAAAGCGCTGCTTGAGCGTTTTCCGAAAGCAAACCTCTTTAATACGTACGGTCCGACCGAAGCAACAGTGGCTGTCACATCTGTTGAAATTACGGATGACGTCATAAGCCGCAACGAATCGCTTCCCGTCGGGTTCGCTAAGCCAGATATGAACATTTTCATTATGGACGAACAGGGACAGCCGCTTCCTGATGGAGAAAAAGGAGAGATCGTCATTGCAGGGCCGAGCGTAAGCCGAGGCTACCTTGGCGAACCTGAACTGACGGATAAAGCGTTTTTCTCTTATGAAGGGCAGTGGGCATACCGGACTGGCGATGCCGGCTATATCCAAGATGGTCAGATTTTCTGCCAAGGACGTTTGGATTTCCAAATTAAACTTCACGGCTACCGAATGGAGCTCGAGGAAATCGAGGTCCATGTCAGACAGTCTCAGTACGTTCGCTCTGCTGTCGTGATTCCGTATCAGCCAAACGAAACAGTTGAGTACCTGATCGCCGCTATTGTGCCTGAGGAGCATGAGTTCCAGAAGGAATTCCAGCTGACAAGCGCCATTAAAAAAGAGCTTGCCGCTTCCCTTCCGGCATATATGATCCCGAGAAAATTCATTTACCAGGATCACATTCAAATGACGGCTAACGGCAAAATTGACCGGAAACGCATCGGCGAAGAGGTTCTTGTATGACGCCTTACAGCTCGTTTTTATTCTTTATACTGCTTGGCATTCTTCTTCTGCCGACGATCATTCTCGGCCTGAACGGAAAAAGATTTCAAGCATACAACATGTTCATATCTATCATTATATTAGCTTTAATTTTTTCGCACGACGTACACGGGGTCATCGCCCTGTGTCTGTTTACGATATGGCAGGTGCTTTTGATCAGCGGCTACTTGGCGTACAGGCAGAAAGCGAATAGCGGCTTTGTCTTTTGCGGGGCTGTTATCGCATCGATTCTGCCTTTATTCTTGTCAAAAATATGGCCGTTTCTTTCACACCCGCAGCCGCACCACCCGCCACATAATCTGATCAGCTTTTTAGGGATTTCGTATTTAACCTTTAAAGGCATTCAGCTGATTATGGAAGCAAGAGACGGTCTGCTGAAGGAACAGCTGCCGCTGCACCGCCTGCTGTATTTTATCCTGTTTTTCCCGACGATTTCCTCCGGCCCGATCGACAGATACCGCCGGTTCGTCAAGGATGAACAGAAGGCTTGGACGAAAGAAGAATACGCCGATCTATTGTATACAGGGATTCATAAAATCTTTATCGGTTTCCTGTACAAGTTTATTATCGGCTACGCCATCAACACGTACTTCATCATGAATCTTCCCGCGATCACGCACAATAAGATTCTTGGGAACCTCCTGTACATGTACGGCTACAGCATGTATTTATTTTTTGATTTCGCCGGCTACACGATGTTTGCCGTCGGGGTCAGCTATATAATGGGCATTAAATCACCTGAAAACTTTAATAAACCGTTTATCAGTAAAAATATTAAAGATTTCTGGAACCGCTGGCATATGTCTCTGTCATTTTGGTTCAGAGATTATGTGTTTATGAGATTTGTATTTTGGATGACAAAGAAAAAGTGGATCAAAAACCGTATGGCCGTCTCAAACATCGGGTATTTCCTGCTGTTTATGCTGATGGGGGTTTGGCACGGGCTTGCGCCGCAATATATCATCTACGGCCTCTATCACGCCGTGCTGATGACGTGTTACAACTTTTTCGAGAAGTGGAATAAGAAATACAAATGGCTGCCGTCCAACCGCTGGACAACCGCTCTTGCGATTGTGATCACATTCCACTTCGTTTGCTTCGGATTTTATATTTTCTCAGGAAAACTATTTCATCACCACCATTAAAGGAGATTAGAAAGCTATGGAATTTAAACAAGAGGTATTAGACGTTTTAGCAGAGGTTTGCCAGGATGACATCGTAAAGGAAAATCCTGATATTGAAATTTTTGAAGAAGGTTTGCTTGATTCTTTTGGAACAGTAGAATTGCTGCTTGCGATTGAAAACCGTTTTGATATTTTAGTGCCGATCACTGAGTTTGACCGGGATATATGGAATACACCTAACAACATTGTAAATCAGCTGTCTGAGTTGAAATAATGAAAAAGCGTTTTTTCGGTCCAATTATTTTGGCGTTTATTCTTTTCGCAGGCGCCATCGCAATTCCATCTTCATGGCTGACAGGCTTCATCACCGATAAGCGGGTGAAAGAATCAGCAACAGCCTTGAACCCAAGTATGTTTCAAGGGCTTTATTTACAAGACCAGATGCTCAAAGATCCGGCATATCTTCCGATTTACGGGTCATCTGAGCTTTCCCGGCTGGACGAGTTCCACCCATCTAACTATTTTCAGGTGAACAATGAGGGGTTCACGCCATACCTTGTCGGCAAAGGCGGATCACAGTCATTGATTCATTCTTTAAACTTCGCTGCCCATATGGATCAGTTGAAGAGCAAAAAAATCGTATTCATCGTGTCTCCGCAATGGTTTATTAAGCGCGGGTCTGATGAACAGCATTTCGCGCCGAACTATTCCGCGCTGCAAGGGCTTGATTTGGCGTTTAACGAGCAGGTCGACCCCGATGTGAAAAAGAAAATGATGAAACACATGCTGCGCTTTAAGGCCGTGCAAAACGATGAGATTCTTTCCGAGCTGTACAAAGCAATCGTAAACGGGCAGACGTGGAAAGTGAACGCGCTGAAGCCGGCGGCAAAAGTGTATTACAGCATGCTGGAAAAGAAAGACCTGTATTATTCAGCGACGGAATCATCCGGTCCAAAGCGGCATATCTCACAGGCAGTAAAGGATAAGTCATGGGCTGAATTAAATAAACTCGCAGAACAATCCGGCAAACGCCACTCCGGGTCTAACGATTTTCACATCGACAACCCTGTTTATAAAAAGCTAAAGCCGAAAGTGCCTAAGCTGAAAGGGAAAAACAAAGGAAAATCGTATGCGGTGTCACCGGAATACGGTGATTTCGAGCTGATGCTTGATATCCTGAAGGATGCGGGAGCAGAGCCTATGTTTGTCACTATTCCTGTTAACGGAAAATGGTACGACTACACAGGCTTCCCGAAAAAAGGCCGCACTGACTATTACCAAAAGGTGAATAAACAGATTAAAGCGAAGGGCTTCCAGGTTGCTGATTTTTCTGGGCATGAACATGACCCGTACTTCATGAAAGATACCATTCACATCGGCTGGAAAGGCTGGGTGTATGTCGATAAAGCGATTGACGAATTTTATAGAACCGGAAAAGTCACTTCATCCTGAGCATCCCATAGGACGCGGCTGCATATTTCCTGCTAAGATTTGAAATAGTAAAGGAATCACAGCCAACTGAATTAGAGGTGTTACATCCATGAAGATGACAGGCAATACAGTTTTAATCACAGGCGGTTCCGCGGGCATCGGGCTTGAACTGGCCAAGCGGCTTTTGGAACTCGGCAGTGAAGTCATCATTTGCGGACGCAGCGAAGCGCGTCTCAAGGAAGCGAAACAGCAGCTCCCAAACATCCATACGAAGCAATGTGATGTTGCAGACCGTTCGCAGCGGAAAGCTTTGTTTGAATGGGCTCTAAAGGAATTTCCGGAGCTGAATGTTCTCGTCAACAACGCGGGCATTCAAAAGGAAATCGACTTTGCCAAAGGGACTGAGGAGCTTTTTGTGGACGGAGATGAAATTGAACTTAATTTCCAAGCGCCTGTCCATTTATCAGCCCTTTTCACACCTCATTTGATGAAGCAATCCGAGGCGGCAATTGTTCAGGTCACGTCGGGGCTTGCGTTTAACCCGTTAGCTGTTTATCCAGTGTACTGCGCAACAAAAGCGGCGCTGCACTCGTTCTCGCTTACGCTCAGACACCAACTCCGCGATACGAGCGTGGAAGTGATTGAAATGGCGCCTCCTATGGTGGACACGGGATTAAACCAAAAGTCACGCGATAAACAAGGCCTGACGTACCGCGGCATTTCAGCTGAAGAATATGTTCAATATTTCTTGGACGGCTTGAAAGAAGGCAAACAAGAGATTACAAATGAACGTGTTGAAGGTCTTCGTAATGCCACTCGCGCCGATTATGACAGGGTGTTCGAACAAATGAACATGCAGGAGAATTAATTTCTCCTGCTTTTTTCTTATGAATTTCTTACAAATTTGAGCAAACCTATTGCGAATATTTGTTGAAGGTATACAATAGAATATAAATTATTTTCAAATAAGTTTGATAATATAAACAATTTAACAGCAGGGAGATTGACCATGACTAAACATACGATTCGCGTTGAATTGACATCAACAAAAAAACCGAAACCAGATCCTAATCAGCTTTCGTTCGGAAGAGTGTTTACAGACCACATGTTTGTAATGGACTATGCGGCGGATAAAGGATGGTACGATCCAAGAATCATTCCTTATCAACCCTTTTCAATGGACCCGGCCGCAATGGTATATCACTACGGCCAAACCGTGTTTGAAGGGTTAAAGGCTTACGTGTCAGAGAATGACCATGTCCTGCTTTTCAGACCGGAAAAAAATATGGAGCGCCTGAATCAATCAAACGACCGACTCTGCATCCCGGAAATCGATGAAGAACAGGTTCTCGAAGGTTTAAAACAGCTTGTCGCAATCGATAAAGACTGGATTCCGAACGCGGAGGGCACGTCCCTTTATATCCGTCCGTTCATCATCGCAACCGAGCCTTTTCTCGGTGTTGCGGCATCTCATACGTATAAACTATTTATCATTCTCTCTCCGGTCGGCTCTTATTATAAAGAAGGCATCAAGCCGGTCAAAATCGCTGTTGAAAATGAATTTGTCCGTGCGGTAAAAGGCGGAACGGGAAATGCCAAAACCGCGGGGAACTATGCTTCAAGCTTAAAAGCGCAGCAGGTAGCCGAAGAGAAAGGATTTTCCCAAGTGCTCTGGCTGGACGGCATTGAGAAGAAATACATCGAAGAAGTCGGCAGCATGAACATCTTCTTCAAAATCAACGGTGAAATCGTAACGCCGATGCTGAACGGAAGCATCCTGGAAGGCATTACGCGCAATTCCGTCATCGCCTTGCTCAAGCATTGGGGCCTTCAAGTTTCTGAACGGAAAATTGCGATCGATGAGGTCATCCAAGCCCATCAAGACGGCATCCTCGAAGAAGCTTTCGGAACCGGTACAGCGGCTGTTATTTCTCCAGTCGGCGAGCTGATCTGGCAGGATGAAACACTGTCGATTAACAACGGTGAAACAGGAGAAATCGCCAAAAAACTATATGACACGATTACAGGCATTCAAAAAGGCGCTGTCGCAGACGAATTCGGATGGACGACAGAGGTCGCAGCGCTGACTGAAAGCAAGTAAGAAAAAGCCGGCCCACTGAAGGCCGGCTTTTCTATGCTTCAATCTTGTTAAAGAACTGCGGCAGATACGCTTTGTGCGCCTCCAGCATTTCGTCTAAAATCTGTTTAGCGACCGTGTCGGACGGAACGAGCGGGTTAATCGCCATGGCGAGGAGTGCTGTTTGGTAGTCGCCTGTGACAGCCGCTTCTGCCGCGACACGTTCAAAGGATTTGATTTGCTGGACGAGGCCCCGGACAGATACCGGCAAGTCCCCGACAGCAATTGGCTGAGGGCCGTTTTTCGTCATCACGCAGTTCACTTCAACCGCGGAATCGTCTGGGATGCTGGCGATCGCACCATTATTGATCGTGTTTACCGGCTGAATATCGTGTTTATCATTGTAAATGGAGCTGATTAAATTACACGCGGCATCGCTGTAGTAAGCGCCGCCCCGTTTTTCCAGCTGCTCCGGTTTGATCGCAAGGTTCGGGTCTTTGTAGAGTTCGAATAGCTCTTTTTCGACCTTCTGCACCACTTCAGCTCTGGTGCCTTCCGTTTGTGATGCTTCCAGTTCGTGCTCCAGCATCTCTTTTGTTTTAAAATAGTAACGGTGGTAGCCGCAAGGGATGATATCGAGCGCTTTTAAAAATTCCGGCTCCCACTCTGCGCCTGAGATGTTTTTCATCGTCATCGCGTTTTTCGGATCACCCATTGCTTCGATGACTTGATCCTTCACACTGACGCCGTCCAAGAAGACATCCAGCCCGAACACCATATGATTCAATCCGGCGAATTGGACTTCTACGCGTTCCACATCTACATCAAGCGCTTTGGCTACGCCCATTCTGATGCCGATTGGAACGTTACAGAGACCGACGACATTCTTCAGGTTGGAGTAGCGAAGCAAGGCTTCTGTCACCATGCCGGCAGGGTTTGTGAAGTTAACGAGCCATGCGTTCGGGCAGAGCTCTTCTATGTCCTTTGCGATCTCAAGGATGACCGGAATCGTGCGCAATCCTTTAAACAGGCCTCCCGGGCCGTTCGTTTCCTGGCCGATGACGCCGTATTTTAATGGGATGCGCTCATCCTTGGCTCTTGCCTGCAGAAGTCCGACGCGGAATTGAGTCGTGACAAAGTCTGCGTCTTTCAGCGCTTTTCTTCGGTCGAGCGTAAGATGAATGTCAATCGGGACACCGGCTTTTTCAACCATCCGTTTGGCGAGCGTGCCGACAATATTGAGCTTTTCTTCGCCCTCGGGGATATCGACGAGCCATAATTCACGGACAGGCAGCTCATCATACCGTTTAATCAATCCCTCCACGAGCTCTGGCGTGTAGCTCGAACCTCCGCCAATCGTTACAATCTTTAATCCTTTTGTCATATGCTTGCTCCCCTTTGCTCGGTGATTTTTTCATATAGCTCAATGATCTCCGCCGCCAGTTCCTTCACTGTCATCGCATTCATTAAATGATCCTGTGCATGAACCATCAGAAGCGTCATTTCCGTTTTTTCTCCGCCCGCTTCATTTTGAATCAGCTCTGTCTGATAGTGATGGGCTTTTGACAATTCTTCTGCGGCATCTTGAAGCTTGTTCCGCGCTTCTTCTGCGTCACCGCTTTTCGCAGCGGCAATGGCCTCCATTGCGGAGCTCCTTCCGTTTCCTCCGTGAAGGATGATTTGAAAAATGATTTGCTCCATTTTCTCATTCACGCGATTCACTTCCTTTCTCTACAGAGCCGCTTCTTTGTCATCTGATGCTGCAGGCGTTTGGGCCAGCTCCAGATCGTTTTCTTCTTTCAGCTTCTGTTTATCCCACATTCTGAAAAACGGATAGTAGACAACAAAGGATACGGCGAGATTAATGGCTTGCATGACCGCACCTGAGACTTTTCCCCCTGTCGCCAAATAGCCTGAAAAGATTGGCGGCATGGTCCACGGCACTGCGATCCCCGCCGGTTTGGCGACAAGCCCGGTGCTCATTCCGATGTATGTGAGTGTCACTGTGACAAGCGGCGTGATGATAAACGGAAGTAAAAGCATCGGGTTCATGACGATCGGCATACCGAAAATAATCGGTTCGTTAATGTTGAAAATGGCCGGTCCGATCGCAAGCTTTCCGAGCTGCTTCATTTGTTTGCTGCGGGCGCGCAGGAACATCGTGACAACCAGCGCCAAAGTGGCGCCGCTTCCGCCGATATTGATCCAGATATCAAAAAATTGCTGGGTGAAAATCTTAGGCAGCTCCTCACCGGCTTGGAAGGCAATCCTATTGACATCCATGGCGCCGTACCAAATCGGTGCCATGACGCCGCCGACAATGTTTGCTCCATGAAGACCGCAGGCCCATAAAAGCATTTTGACGGCTTCAGCGACAAGGCTGCCTCCGAGACTTCCGCCAAGAATAGAAAGCGGCGTCCCCAATAAAACGCTTACAATATTATGAAGGCTTTCAAACGGTGTTGCTTCAACAATCAGCCGGGCTGCCCAAATCAGGAAGATGACGGCAAAGCCGGGGATTAACGCGACAAATGACTTGCTGACCGCCGGCGGAACACCGTCCGGCATTTTGAAGACCAAATTGCGCTGGATAATGAGGCGGTAAATCTCAGTTGATACCATCGCGATAATCATGGCGACAAACAGACCTTTGCTTCCCATGAGTGTTAGCGGAATTCCGCCGCCGACCATGATTTCTTTCGTCGAACCATCAGGCGTAAACGGCACTTGATACGGTGTCGCTAACAAAAATGCCGCAAGTGAAATGGCTCCGGCCGACAAGGCATCAACACCATATTTCTCGGCGAGCCGGTAGGCGATGCCGAACGCGGCGACAAGGCCCATAATTTCAAAGGTGGCGTCGACTGGGTAGTCCAGTTTATCAGACCAGGAGCTGCCAAACGTTTTTGCCATAAACTCAGCGTAGCCCGGGATCGGGAGGTTGCCGATGATGAGGAAAAAGGAACCGATGATAATCAGCGGCATCGTGAGAATGATACCATCACGCAGCGCCTGCAAATGACGCTGGCCCGCAATTCTTCCCGCTATAGGCATGACCTTTTCTTCTAAGATCTGATTGACTTTATTCACATAGCCCGCCCCTCTCTATGACACATGTCCAAGCTGTTCAGCCGATTTCAGCACTTCCGCCCCGTTGCACGTGCCATAATGGACGGTATTAATGACGTCTACCGGAACCCCCTTTGCCTCTCCTAATTTTTTCAGCTGCGGAAGCATATAACGGACTTGCGGGCCGAGAAGCAATACATCCGCTTTATCAATATGTTGTTGTACAGAATCCCCTGAAACTGCCCAAATGGTATAGTCTTTTCCTTGTTCCTGCGCACTTTTTTCCATCTTGCTCACCAGTAAGCTGGTAGACATGCCTGCTGCACAAACGAGTAATATATTCATGTAAAAGACCTCCTAGAGTTTAATCAATTTTGTCATGTCCTGCTGTTGATA
Source organism: Bacillus sp. RHFS10 (assembly GCF_016757475.1). Taxonomy (NCBI): domain Bacteria; kingdom Bacillati; phylum Bacillota; class Bacilli; order Caryophanales; family Bacillaceae; genus Bacillus; species Bacillus sp. RHFS10. The sequence continues at coordinate 272,310 of NZ_JAESPO010000002.1, read as the reverse complement.
TCATCATATTATGAAATCGCTTTCATAAACACTCAAGGTTTTTCCGCAGGAAACGGAAAAAAGGTATATACAGGCTGTCAGCTCAGCATTTTTTGGTCAAACACTCCCGAAAGCTCTTGATACGAACGGCATTTGATCAGCTGGTTTACCGCCGACGGGTCATCCAACATGCTGCCGAGCAATTTGTACATGCTTTGCAAATCCGCTTTGTTCTCCTTTTCAACACAAAGCAGACAAACAAATTGAACACGCTGATTCTCCCAATCTATCGGTTTTTTCAGCGTACAAACGACCCAAAACGTTGTTTTCGTCTGCGGAACGAGCGGGTGCGGGATGGCAACAAGATTGCCGAAGCACGTTGGCGACATGGCTTCTCGTTCAAAAATGGAAGCGATGAGTTCATCATCTGCATAGCCGCAATCAACCGCTTTCCGCCCTAAAAATTGAATCACTTCTTCTTTTGAGCGCAGATCCTTCTGGAAGAAAACGAGGTCTTTTTTCAGGTAGCGGACCGCTTTTTCTTTTTCATCCCTTAGAATGGATTCTATTTTTGTAAAGTCGGTTCCGCCCAAGAGTGTGTTAACCTTCAGCACTGGTACAGGCAGCTCTTTTTTGATCGGGATGGTGCTGATGACAAAATCAATGGATTCATAGGATATCTGGTCAAGACTGTAATACTCAGCAGTTCCCAGAATATCGAGCCGCTTGCCGAAATGGGAACGGAGTTTTTCACGCAGAAGCTGGGCGCTCCCGGCACCTGATGCACACACAATGATACAGCGTTTCGGCGGGCTTTCTGTTTTTTTTCGTTCAATCGCGGCGCCAAAATGGAGGGCCAGATAACCCATTTCGTTTTCATGAATGTCGATGCCCGTTTCTTCCTTTATCACCATTCCCGCAATGATTCCGGCCTCAAAAGCGAGAGGATAATGTTCCTTGATCGCTGCCAGCATCGGATTTCGCAGGTTCATGCCGTATCGATTGCGGCTGATCGCCGGCTTCACATGCAGCGCCAAGCCAATTTTCAGCTCTTTGTCATGCAGAATGCCGAGCTTCAGTTCACGATCAACTGCCTTGATCATAGCAAAAGTCAGCTGATCGGTTTCTTCGTCTATTGAAAATGTGTCTTCCCCGCATTGGGATTGTGTCATTCGTTTTGTGCCGAGGAGATGCATGGCGATATAGGCCGCCTCGTCTTTCGGAAATGTAACGGCGAGAGCTGATTCCAGCTCTTTTACGATGGCTTTTGCAGCCTGATATTCTTTTTGATGCAGGATATGATCCATATCTTCCGGGAAAAGAGAGACATAGTTTTCCGTTCTGATTCGTTTACAAGCGATGGCGATATGAATGATGAGGTTATTCAGTCCCAAGTTAGAGAGAGGAATGCGGTCGTTTTTCATTTTTTTCAGGATGGCGGAACGGATGATCTCAATTTCTTCCTTCGGCAAAATATTAGCCTTTTCATTCAGAACATCAATCTCCGTTTCTCTTTCATCGACAATGTACTCAGCCATACAATATCTCATCTGCACCTCGTCCCCGCGCAGCTTGAAGCCGTAATTCGGTCGTGTTTCCATGACGATGCGGTAAGGCAGCAGCCGTTTCTTTACTTCTTTTAAATCCGTTTGCAGCGTAGATTTTGAGATAAATAGTTCTTCAGCCAATTCATCGAGCTTGAGGTAATGCTCCGCCAGCAGCAGCCGTTTCATAAGATAAATCATTCTCTCCTCCGGCAACACCGGCAGGGCCTTTTTTTGCTGAAATACATCTTGCAGCAGCGTTCTGAATGTCTGCTCATCCTGAATGCGGAGTTTGTAACCGGAGCCTCTTACCGATTGGACCCAGGCGCCATGACCGCTCAGCACACCTTGCAGTTCCTTTATATCATTGCGGACCGTCCGCGTCGTTACGTTTAATTGCGCGGCAAAAAACGAGCTAGTCACCGGGGATTCAGCCGCCATCAGCAAGCGCAGAATATCACGAAGTCGCCCATGAAGCATGAGAAAAACCTCCTATCAAGTAGATGCAGGGATAAAGTCAATAGGCAGAAAGGATGGTGAAGGAATGAAATGTATATAAATTCTATAATGGAGAGAATGGCAAGTCAATGAACATCGGGAGGACAAGAGGGGAAACGGACCCATAAAAAAACAGCCGGGTTCAGCCGGCTGTTCGGGATGAGGACGTGTTCTTTTGTTTTGACGCCTTCCGATCCTTCATGATTTTTCGTACAATCGGGTAAATGAGCGGCGCCCATTTGATAACGGTTTTGATCATCTTTTTCAAAGCTCCGATTCTCCCTTCTTTTTTCTCAACCATTCCCCTGATTCTCTTTTGCATAAACATGCTAACGCGACACGTACCTATTTCCCTTCACCCAGAAACGCCACGGATAATCGCGTGCCTCTCCGCTGTTGTCAATGCCGATGCGCGGGCCGGTTGAGATTTCTTCCGGTGTGTACCCGCTTTCAATGTAAAGGGGCTGTTCCGTGATCCAGCGTCCGTAGTCATTCATCGTGACGCCAAGCGCTTTCGTCAGCTTTCCAGGTCCGTTTGTCCATTCCCTCGGACGCCGGCCCGGCCTTCTCTCCTCCATTAACAGCTGCCCTTCATGGGGCTCAATCGCCCTGATTAGTACCGCTTGCGGGACATCCTCTTCTGCGGCAACGACATTCAGCAATGTATGGGTGTGCATGACGTATGTATACACCCGCCCAGCTTCCGCAAACATAATCTCAGTCCGCTTCGTCCGGCGGTTGTTAAAGCTGTGGGCCGCTCTGTCTCCAGCTCCCATATAGGCCTCTGTTTCCACAATATAGCCTGATGCTGTGCCTTCGTCTGTCTCTTTAACCAGAAGGCAGCCGAGAAGCGCCGGGGCAAGCTCAAGGGCGGTTTTTTGATAAAACGTGATGGGTAGCGGATGTCTTTCTCTCGTCACGAATCGACCTCTCCTTTTACCGATTTTTGTACATTGTACCATTCCCCAACCTGATGAAGAAAAACGGCTGTTTTAAAATCTTTCCATTCAGGGCATATTGTTATCGTTCAAAAAAGGAGGGCCAATCAATGAAAGATGAGCACCAAAACAAGCATCACGGAACAAATGCCCAAAGCAGCGAAGATACGCTTTCTCATAAGACATCCGGGAAAAACGAATCAGAGGATACTTTGACGAACAGGCAGGGGCACCCTGTCACTGACAACCAAAATGTGAGAACGGTCGGGAACAGAGGGCCTACAACACTTGAGAACTACGATTTTCTCGAAAAAATCAGCCACTTTGACCGTGAACGCATCCCGGAGCGGGTTGTCCACGCCAGAGGAGCGGGTGCACACGGGTATTTTGAAGCGTATGGAAGTTTTGGAGACGAACCGATTTCAAAGTATACCCGGGCCAAGCTGTTTCAGGAAAAAGGCAAGAAAACGCCGGCATTTGTCCGTTTTTCTACGGTGAATCATGGAAAACACTCACCCGAAACATTGAGAGACCCGCGCGGTTTTGCCGTGAAGCTTTATACCGAAGACGGAAACTGGGATTTGGTCGGGAACAACCTGAAAATCTTTTTTATTCGCGACCCGCTGAAATTTCCGGATCTTGTCCACGCATTTCAGCCTGATCCAGTGACCAACATCCAAGATGGTGAACGTATTTTCGACTTCATTTCCCAGTCTCCTGAAGCGACACATATGATCACCTTCTTATTTTCGCCTTGGGGCATTCCGGCCAACTACCGGCACATGCAGGGTTCAGGCGTACACGCCTATAAGTGGGTGAATGAGGAAGGCAAGGCCGTCCTCGTGAAATATCATTTCGAACCGAAGCAGGGCATCCGCAACCTGACACAGAAGGAAGCGGAAGAGATTCAAGGGAAAAACTTTAACCATGCAACACAGGATTTGTATGAAGCAATTGAAAATGGCGATTATCCGGAATGGGAAGTGTATGCCCAAATTATGAGCGATAATGAGCATCCTGAACTGGACTTTGATCCGCTTGATCCGACAAAGCTGTGGTATAAAGACGATTTTCCATGGAAGCCGATCGGCAAACTGGTTCTTAATAAAAATCCGGAAAACTTCCATGCGGAAGTGGAACAAGCTTCATTCGGAACGGGAGTGCTTGTCGATGGGCTTGATTTTTCAGATGATAAATTGCTGCAAGGGCGGACGTTTGCCTACTCTGATACGCAGCGCTACCGTGTAGGCGCAAATTACCTGCAGCTTCCGATCAACTCGCCGAATAAGCATGTCGCCACCAACCAGGAAGGCGGGCAAATGCAATATCGGGTCGATCGAGCAGAAGGCCAAAACCCGCACGTCAACTATGAGCCATCGATTATGGGCGGGCTGAAGGAAGCGAATCAGGATGGCAAAGATCATACGCCCCATGTCGAAGGTGATGTAAAGCGTGAAGCGCTCAACAGAACGAACAACTTCGGACAGGCTGGAGAGACCTACCGGAGATTTTCAGAATTTGAACGGAACGAATTGATCACGAATCTGGTTAATACACTTTCTACATGCCGAAAAGAAATTCAGGATCAAATGATAGAGAATTTCACAAAAGCTGATCCCGACTACGGAAAACGCGTGGCAGAAGGGCTGAAAAAAGCCACCGAAAACAACAGCAACGGACCGATCGGCACAACAGCGACTGAACAGGCTGCAATGCAAGCTGAACAGGAAAGTCATCCGTCTGACCCGTATTAAAACATCGAACAGGGCTTTTGGAAGTCCTGTTTTTTATTTTTCTATTGAAACGCTCTCAGCAATTGTGTTGTACTGGAAGAAAAAGGTGGAGAGGAAAGATGGAATTACAGCAGGACATGATGTCTCAGAAAAAAACAATCGGCGCTTTAGATCACGCCGTTTTCTTATGCATGATATTTTGTTTTTGGTTTTCAGGCTATATTTACGTCCCTGTATTCAGCCTGTATTTGGAGGACCTGCACTTTTCCTATGGCGCCATCGGCATCATTCTCGGCAGCTACGGGGTGACGCAAATTCTTCTTCGATTTCCGCTCGGCTTGCTGTCAGACATCCTGTTTTCTATACGCAAACAATTGTTAATTGGCGGGTTTGGGTTTTCCATCCTCAGCAGCCTGCTTTTTCTGCTGTTTGATTCTTTCTTCTTCGTGCTGGCCGCCCGGCTGTTTGCGGGGATCACCGCCTCTATGTGGGTCATGGCGACGATTTTATATGCACAATATTTCAACAGCGAAAACGCCTCAAAAGCAATGGGTATCATGCAGTTTTTCACCGTCATGCCTCAGTTTGTCAGCATTGTGTTCTGCGGGCTTGCGGCAGCCCACTTAGGCAGGCAGGTTCCGTTTTGGATGGCGCTGGCGGCCTCGGCCGCCGGTCTGGTAATTTGCTGCTTTATTAAAGACCCGTCGGCTTCTCCCGCGAATCGCGACACAATCGGTGTGCCGCAATACATCAAAGACACATTGCGGCTGCCGAAGCTCAAGCTTTTCACCATCCTCTCTATGACCGCCCACGCGGTGTTATTTATGACAGTGTTTGGTTTTACACCGCTTTACATTCATCAGCTCGGATTGGGTGACGCGGAGCTGCTTTGGGTGATGAGCGCCTTTTTCCTCCCTCACGCAGCCGCCACATTAAGCGTTGTGTTTCTGCGCATGACAAGCCGAATCGCTTACTCCGTGCTGCTCTCCAGTTTTGCTGTGACCGGAGCCTGTTTGCTATTCGTTCCGTTTTCAGCTACATTGTTCACGGTTTGCATCACGCACGCCTGCATCGGGATGGCGCTCGGTTTCGTGTTCCCTTTGCTGCTAAGCCATGTCGTCGATATCAGCTCAGCGCGTTTAAAAATGTCAGCCATGGGATTTTATCAATCGTTTTATGCGCTGGGCATCTTTACCGGCCCCCTTCTCGCCGGAAAAATCGCACAGATTTTCGGTTTGGCCGAGGTATTTTATGGAGCCGGATTGATGGCATTGGCCGCTTTGATGATGATGCTGGCCACAAAGCGAAAACTGATCAGTTAATAGCTTTCATACCGGCGGAAGCGCCACACAGAAAAAACGGCCAGAAGCATGATGCACAGAATGGAGAATGTGAGCGACCATCCGAAAAAGTCCGCCCGCTCTCCATGAAGAAGAATATGCTCCGCCTGCTTGCAAAGCTCAGCCGGCAGCCATTTCGCACCATCAGGAAAAAGCGAGACAGCAAAGGAAACGGCAGCCGTCAGCCCAATTCCGGCTGCCGCGGCTGCTCCGAGAGACCGAAACATCGTGCTTCCGGCAAGCCCTGCAGTAACAATAAACATCATCCAAAGAGAGTAGAGCCCGAGGCTTGCTGCAAAGCGGCTGAACGATGCGTGCTCAAACAATATCCGAACGTAATAATAAGCAAGTCCGTACCCAGCTGCAAACGACGCGATCCCGATCATGCTTTGGGTGATCCATTTGTTCAATATATACTGGGCTGCAGTCACAGGCCGCGACATAATCAGAGCCGTTACACCTTGATTTCTTTCATTCGCCACACTGCCCATGACACTGAAGATGATCAGCGCCATGCCAAGCGTGTTAAATTGGGAAAGCGTGCTCACCATCACCTCAGATCCGGAAGGCATGGTAAAACTGATTTTCATACCGTCTGGAAGGTTCCCCCCATGCGCAATGATTTCCGGCATATAATAAATGGTCAGCGGCTGTGTCAGCCCGACGATCATCATCGCAATGGGCAGCCAGATCAGCTTTCCGCTTCTCCAGCCTTCCAGCCATTCCTTTTGTAATAGCGTCATCATGACATTCATGCGTGCACCACCTTAAGATAGACGTCTTCGAGAGACTCTGTTTTCTGTTCAAAACGGGTGACTGTCAATCCCATTTGGATACAATCACTCAGCAATATCCTGCCAGAGCCTGTATCGCTTAGCTCAAAAACAGCTTGGGACGGATTCATATAGACAACATCGGATATATAAGGCTTCTCTTCAAGCCAGCCCTTCAGTTTCTCTTTCACAGTAAGAGTGAAAACATTCGTTTGATGCTGTTCTTTGAGCTGCTGTAAAGCGCCTTTCCATGAAATCTCGCCGCTTTTCATGATCACGACTTGATCACACACCTGCTCCGCATCGTGCAAAACATGAGTAGAAAACAAAACAGCCATATGTTTTTTCAGCTCCCGCATCATATCCAGCACCTCGATACGCCCTGAAGGGTCCAGGGCAGAAACCGGTTCATCCAAAATCAAAAGCTTCGGTTTATGAAGCAGAGCCTGAGCCAGACCGAGCCTTTGTTTCATGCCGCCAGAATAACCGCCGATTCTTTTGTTTGCCGCGTCCTGCAAACCGACAAACTCCAGCATTTCGCCTATTTTCTCTTGGCATTTTTTCTTTGAAAGGCCAGACAGTCTCCCGGCAAAGGTTAAAAATTCATTTGCCGTCATCCATGAATAAAAAGCCGGGTACTGCGGAAGGTAGCCGATCATACTGCGATCTGCCTTTTTCTCCCCGTACAGCTTGACCGTCCCGGAGGTGGGTGACAGCAGTCCGGACAGCATTTGAAGCGTGGTGGTTTTACCAGCCCCATTCGGTCCTAATAGAGCGACACACTCGTTCTCCATGACTTGAAAGCTGACATTCCGTACAGCTTGATGATGCCGGTATGATTTGCATAATGACTCAATAGATAGCATGCTCGCTCACCTTTGCTTTCTGCCGACGGTAAAAAATAAAATCGGCCCAATAATATTGATGCATATAATTACTGCTGCCCACATCCATTTCGGCCCGTTTGTCCGCTCTTCTTTCACACAGCTGATCAGGGCAAACACTGCCAGCACGGCCTGTAACACAATCAGCGGTACAATCATTTCCCAAGAAATATTCATTAGCTGATCCTCCTATTTTTTCGGTCAGGCCTTATCACAAAAAAGTAATAGCAAATCAGAGGCATCGGCACTTGAATCAGTCCGACAATTCCCCACACCCATGCCAGACGATCCCGTTTTTTCGCATCAATGAATAAAAAGATTCCCTGTGCCAATGCAATCAACACAAAAATCGTCAAATCTGTTTGGGACATCAGTGCTTCACCTCACGTTCGCCAAGGTATCGTTTTTTCTCAGCCGCAATCAAAATCGGCAGGACTGCCAGCGCACAGACCTGAAGCACGACAAAAGCAGCGGGAACTTGAGTAAATGCCAGAGTCGCCGCGCTTACCACCATCAGTGCACAGAACACAAATAAGATAACTTCTTTCAGCACGCTTTTTCTTCGTTCGGCTTTCATTTGTGACAGCTGATCAAGCAATTCTTTTTGACTCGGTATATTCGGGTTGGCGCATTGGTCAATTTTCTGCAATTCCGATTTTAAATGAACAGATCGCTTTTCTTTATTCATCAGTCCACTCCTTTCTGATTTGCTGGAGCCCTTTATGGACTCTGGACTTTACCGTGCCTTCTTTGATATGCATCATCATCCCGATATCAGCATAGGTATAGCCGTAATAGTGCCTTAATAAGACGGGCGTGCGCAGCTTCGGGTCAAGCTGAGAAAAGAGATCAAGCGTCTCGCTCCACTCAGAGCCTTTCATTGACACATCCCATTTGATCTTGCGTATCGTTTCCTCTGTAACAGCCAGATTTCGTTTCCATTCTCTCTTCCTCTTTTTCTGGTGATCAAGGTAGAGTCTTGACGCGATAGAGATCAGCCAAGTGGAGAATTTGGATCGGCCTTGAAAACTCCCCAGATGGACGTACCCTTTCAGAAAGGTTTCCTGAACCAGATCCTCGCTGATGTCAGGGTGAAGGGAAAGCTTTAACAAGTATTTATATAGAAAAGAATAATAATGCTGAAAAAGGGCTGTAAACGCCTCGTCGCTTCCCTCTTTCGCCTGCTGAATCAATTGCTGTTCTTCATTTGTATCCAACGGCCGCGATCCCCCCTTTTTTTGTTATCTTGCCTTATGAGACGACACCGGATTCCAGAGCGTTCAACTTTTTTTATAATTCTTTTGATCTATTGACTTCACTGGCCTCTCATCAGTTTTCGTGAACATCTAAATTTGTAAAGCGAAGTACAGTCTGTTAAGCTATGTTTTTATGTCTATTTCAAAATTTCATTATATATGGAGGACGATGCATTGAAAGTAGAAAGGCGAACGATTGAATATATTCCGAATGAAGAAAGACATGGTAAAGCAAAAGATTTATTTCCCGTATGGTTCGGGGCCAATATGCATATCACCACGTTAGTGACCGGTACTCTTCCCGTTGCAATGGGACTTAATCTGTTTTGGAGTGTTGCCGCTATTATTTGCGGAACCTTAATCGGTGCCATATTTATGGCTTCTCATTCCGCGCAAGGACCCCAGCTCGGCATCCCGCAAATGATTCAAAGCCGTGCCCAATTCGGCGTAATCGGAGCGATTCTTCCCCTCTTCTTAGTCATGTTTATCTACCTTGGTTTCTTCGCAAGCAGTACAATTCTGGCGGCCGGGACCTTAAGCAGCTTTGTTCCCATCCCGGGATCATGGAGCATTATAGGCTTAAGCGCCGCATGTTTTTTACTCACCATTTTCGGTCATGATTTGATTCACAAAATGCAAAAAATCCTTTCTTGGACCTCTTTTGCCGTATTTTTTGCTGCAACGATACTCATTTTCCAATTACCGATTCCGGCAGGCAGCTGGATGCCCGGGACGATCGACTTGCCCGTTTTCTTGGTGGCAGTCAGCGCCGTAGCAACTTGGCAGCTTGCCTATGCGCCTTATGTCGCCGATTATTCCAGATATTTGCCAATTAAAACACCGGCGTCCCAAACGTTTTGGTACAGCTACGCAGGAACATCTGTCAGCTCCATCTGGATGATGCTGCTCGGCGCGCTGCTGACCACGGCACTTCCTGATTTTACGACAAACTCAGGGACCCAGATTGTGCAATTGTTCGGTCCCTTCTCGTTCATTATGCTGATCATTGTTTTATTTGGCCAGATGGCGATTAATGTCTTTAACTTGTATGGAGCTTTTATGTCCACGACGACTACGCTTGAGCCGTTTCTGAAATTAAAAGTCACACCGAAAATCAGAATCATCATGATCCTTGGCGTCACCGTCGTCGGAACAGTCCTAAGCCTTCTCGGGCAAAGTAATTTTATGGAGCTGTTTTTGAATTTTATCTTTTTTATCAGTTATTTCTTAATTCCATGGACGGCGATCAATTTAGTGGATTACTACTTCGTCCGCCACGGGAACTATGAGGTCAAAGCGATGTTTGATGTCAACGGGCCATATGGAAGAGTCAATTGGATCACAACGATTGCTTTCATTCTGTCCATCTTGTTAGAAATTCCGTTTATCAATACATCCTTTTACATCGGGCCATTGGCAAAAATGTTTGGCGGCGGGGATATTGCATGGATTATCGGCTTAGCCGTGCCTTCTGTTCTATATTATGTACTCATGAAACCGCGCCTGAAAAAACGAGCGGCTTATCAAGAAAAGCTGTCTTCCCTATGAAGACAGCTTTTTTCATTCAAATCGTTTCCACACACGAGGCAACATGTCAGAGAGCTCGTGGGCGAGCAGCGTATGAGCAGAGTGTTCGTCAGTCCAAAGCTCGGCGCATGCACCGTGCAAGTATACGGCATTTAATACGGCATGTTTCGGGTCTTTGTGGCAGCAAAGCATGCCCAATATCATTCCCGTCAGTGTGTCGCCGGTTCCGCCTTTGGCGAGTGCCCCGTTTCCGGTCGGATTGCTCCAGCAGTCGCCATCGGGAAACGCGATGATGGTTTGATTTCCTTTTAACACGATCACCGTTTGCAGCTGAACCGCCCACTCCTTGGCATATTCTTCTCTTTTATTTTGCAAGTCTTTCACCGGAACCCCTGTCATTCGGGAAAACTCACCTGGATGCGGCGTAAGGATGACGGGCGCCTTCCGTTTCGGATACGTGCGCTTTGTCAGCGCCCCGGCATCCAAAATAACGGGGCAATCCTTCTCAAGGACTTGATCAACGGCCTGCTGCACCCTCTCTGTTTGCGGAAGCCCCGAACCGATCGCAATTGCCCGGTACGTCTCTTCAAGGCGAGAGCCCGCCGCTTTTTCCCAGCCGTCACGCCAATACGTGGCCTCCGGCAGAACCGGAACGATCAGCGGGATCACGCTTTCAGACGTGCCGATGACAAGCTTGCCGAGACCGCTCCGCATGGCACCAAGCCCGGCTAAAAGCGCAGCGCCCGGCATGTCGTCGCTTCCCGCCAGAAGCAATGCGGTACCGTACGTGCCTTTATGGCTCTCCGCATCTCTTTCAGGAAGCGAGGCCCTCACATGCTCCTCCGTCCAAATTGGAATATTCATCTCTATCCCTCCTCTGCTTTCTCTTCCTATTTTTCCTGTACCTTTTCTATTTCAAACAAAAAAAGACAGCCTTAGGGAGCTGTCTTATTTCACAGGAACATCAAGATGATACAGGCGGCGATACCGTTCGTTTGCCGCCAGCAGTTCCTCATGCGTTCCTTCCATTTCTGTTTTGCCGTTTTCGAGAAACACAATTTTATCCGCCGCTTCCACTCCCGCGAGGTGGTGCGTAATCCATAAAATCGTTTTTCCTTTCAGTACGTCAAACACCGTATTCATTAGTTCGCGTTCTGTAATGGGATCGAGTCCGACTGTCGGCTCATCGAGGATGATGATCGGCGTATCCTGCAGCAAAATCCGGGCGAGTGCGATCCGCTGGCGCTCCCCTCCGGAAAACCGGATGCCGGTTTCCTGAACAGATGTATGATATCCGTCAGGCAGTGACTCAATATAATCATGCAACTTCACCTGCTTTGCAGCACGGCGCACATCCTCGTCGCTTGCGTCGCCATTTCCAAGCCTGATGTTGTTCAGAATGCTTGTATCAAACAGATGAGGTTTTTGATTTAACACAGCTACCGTATCAGCAATCTGATCCTTTAACAGCTCGGTCTCCACTCCGTTTAACGTCACAGATCCTGAATTCGGCTTTAAGGCGCCCTCGATTAATGCGAGCGACGTTGATTTCCCAGACCCGCTCCGGCCGAGCAGCGCCATTTTTTCTCCTTGGCCCAGCGTAAAGGAAAAGCCGTTCAGCACTCGGCTGCTGTTATCATAAGCAAACGCCACATCACGAAAGGACAGTGTGACATCTTGGAGATCGAGCGTTTCAGCCGCTGATTCTGTTTGTGACGCTTCCGTTTGAGGGGCTACCTTGTTCATGCGTCTGATGGAATCCTGATAGCCGGGCACTTCGCCCAAAGCATCTGAAAGCGGCAGAAAGGCTTCCGTCAAAGGGAACACCACTAGCACAAAGGCCGCAATCATCGTTTTGGCGAGTTCGCCGTCCGCATGCTGCCCCGCCGTCCAAAACAGCATCAGCAAAATGAGGCCCGCGACAAAGCATTGCGCGGCGAAATCCCGCCATCTTGTGAAGCGCTGTTTGTTCCGTTCAAGCTCAAACCAAGCATGTTCTTCTTTTTCATAGGAATCAATAAAAGCATGCCGGCGTCCGCTGAACATCCAGTCGCTGACACCCATCACGGCATCTGTCAGCCGGCTGTACAGCACATTCCGCCCGCTTTTCAGCTTCGCATTCTTCGCTCTCGTCACGAGCAAAGACACAACCGGAAACAGTATAACAAGAACAAACAAGTAAAGCGCAAGCAATATGGCAAACGGCCAAGAGAAGAAGCCAAGCGCGATTACTGAAACAGCATATAGAAGCAAGGCCGAGATCGCAGGAAAAATCGTTTTTAAGAAGGCATCCTGCAAATGCTCAATATCCTCCGACAAAATGCCGAGCATATCCCCCGTGCGAAATCGGGAACGCAGCATCAAAGCACCCGGCTCAAGCATGTTGTAAAGGCGGACGCGCATGTCGGACACGATTTTTAAAATGATGTGATGGCCGACAAGGCGTTCCGCATATCGTGACACAGACCGTGCAATCCCAAAGGTGCGCACAGCGACAATCGGCACATAAATGAGCAGGATGTTTTCCGGCCTTGTCGCCGCCTTCGAGATCAAAAACCCTGAGGTGAACATGAGAAAAGCAGCAGAAAAAATCGTCACCGCTCCCAACAAGATAACCAGAACGAAAAGGCGGGCATTTTGCTTGATATACGGCAGAATCCATTCTTCTTTCTTCATGCTCTTTCCCCCAGTTGCGCCTTCACCAGTTTGGTGTACACACCGTTTGTCGCCAGTAATTCATCGTGAGTCCCGATTTCCGCAACCCTGCCCCCGTCAAGCACGATGATTTCATCCATATCGAGCATCCAGTGAAGGCGGTGTGTCGCGAGAAAGACGAGCTTATCCTCAAATAAATCCAGCATCGTTTCTTTTAATTCATATTCTGTTTCGATATCAAGATGGGCGGTCGGCTCATCCAGCAGCAGGATTGGGCGGTTACCTAAAAAAGCGCGGGCCAGTGCGACACGCTGAGCCTGGCCGCCGCTGAGCGCCCGGCCGCCTTCCCCGATCCGTCCCTCTAATCCGTCCGGAAGTTTGTCCACCAGCTCCGTCAGCCCCGCCGAGGCAGCGGCGCGGGCTGTATCCTCGGCCGACGCGCTTGGATGGTAAAAGCGAATGTTGTTCGCCAGCGTGTCATCAAAAATGTACGGATGCTGCGGGATATAAAGGAGGTTTTTCTGCCAGCTTCCGTCCTGCAAGTGGGACCGGCTTGAGCCATTGACCTCGATCATACCGTCATCAGGCTCCAAAAATCCGCCAAGGACATCAATGAATGTTGATTTCCCGGCACCGCTTGCACCGATGATGCCGATTTTTTTCTTGCCTTTCAATGACAAATCAATATCGGACACCGACCGGCCGACTGACACGCCGGACACTTTCAGCTCATCCTGTTCGGACCACGTCCCAAGCTGAAGCGGCGCCTCTTTTTTAAAACCAGGCTGCGACAAAATCTCTTGAATGGTTTTGCCTGCTTCCTGTCCGTTCAGCGTTGCATGATAATCATTCCCCACTTCCCGCACCGGCAGAAAATACTCAGGTGCCAGAATGAGCGCCGTTAAGGCGGGACCAAGCAAAATATCTCCGTCAATAAGGCGCAGGCCCAAAAACACTGCAACTGTCGCCACTGACAGCATCGTGAAAAAATCGAGGGCGAATGAAGATAAAAATGCCACCCGAAGTGTGCTCATCGTTGCTTTGCGATACCGCTCACTAACGTAGAAAATGTTTTTGCTGTGCGACTTGCTCAAACCTAAAAAACGCAATGTCTCCAGCCCGCGAAGAGAATCAACAAAATGATTGGAAAGTCTCTGATAGGATTTCCACTGGCGATCCGCTTTTCTCTGCGCGACAAGGCCGAGGAGAATCATAAAGATGATCAGAATCGGCATCGCAGCGGCTAAAATGACGGCTGACGTGCGATCCTGAAAAAACACATAAATGACAACCGCCGCCGGCACAATCGCCATGCTGACCATTTTCGGCAGAAACAGCTCCAGGTAGCGGCGGAACTGGCTGATGCCTTCCATCGCCAGCGTCACCATTTGCCCCGTCCCCTCTTTCTTTGCAAAGCGGGGACCTAACCGGAACAGCTGATCAAGAAAACTCTTTCTCAAATCGGCTCCTGTCCGGGCGGCATATTGATAGACGATTTTCTGGCGTGCCACCGTCACCCCGTGCCGGGCGACAAAAGCGATGAGGAAAAAGCCGATCACCGGAAACAGGGAGGCCATGCTCTTCCCGTTGAACAGTCCGGTTACGGCTTCACTCAGCCACTCTGCCTGCATAATAATGGCAGCTGTCTGAATCAGCGTTAAACAAGTAATCACGGTGAGAATCCGCTTCATTCCTTTATATCGAAACAGGTCTTTTCCCATTAATAAGTCATAGGCTCCTTATGGCTGACGCGCTTCCGGAAGACATAATAGCTCCAGATCTGACTGCCGATTACAAACGGCAATAGGGTTAATGCCGCAATTGACATGACTTTAAGCGAATAATCACCGGAAGAAGCGTTAGCTACTGTTAAATCGTACGCGCTTTGAAGCGAGCTGACCATGACCCGAGGGAATAATGAAATAAAGATCATTCCTACAGTCAGCGCCAGCCCCGCGCCAGTCATCCCAAATGTCCAGCCGTCTTTTTTCTTACGGATAAAGACAGCCGCGAGCATAAAGCAGATGACAATCAAAACAACGAGCGGAATGGTTATCTCGCCGCGGCGTGTAAACATGTCTGTCTGATAGGCAGAAAGAGCCGCGAAAGCTAGAACCACTACAAAAACAACACCCATTATCTTTTGCGCCATGTTCCGGGCGCGGTTTTGCAAATCACCGATCGTACGCAGCGTGATAAACATTAATCCGTGCTGGAAGCAAAGAAGTGTTACAGTCACACCGCCAAGTACAGAGTACACATTGAAATAATCGGATACTTGCGCGTGAATGTTCATATCGGCATCAATCGGCATCCCGCGGAATAATGTCGCGAACAGCACACCAAGCACAAACGGAGGAATCAGACTGCCGAAGAAAACGACCCAGTCCCAAACCTTTACCCATTTTAAATGATCAACCTTGCCGCGGAATTCAAACGCGACCCCGCGGCCTATTAATGCAAGCAGCACAATGACAAACGGAATGTAATAACCGCTCAGCATCGTTGCATACCAGTTCGGAAATGCCGCGAAAATGGCGCCTGCACCAGTCAAAAGCCATACTTCATTCGCATCCCAAAACGGTCCGATCGTGTTGATCAGCACTCTGCGTTCTAATTCATTATGGCCAAGAAAACGGGTCGCCATGCCGACCCCGAAATCAAAGCCTTCTAAAAAGAAGAAACCTACAAACAATACAGCAACGAGTATAAACCAAAGATCATGAAGAGACATGGTATACCTCCTGACTAAATGGATCTGTTGATACAGGAGCATCATGATGATCACCATGCTCCGCGCCTTTTTTAATTTCACGGACGAATAAGAAGGCAAGCAGCGCCCCCAGAATCAAGTACATCACACCGAACGCGATGATTGAGAATAACAGGGAGCCGGCTGTTACGTTAGGCGACACAGATTGAGCGGTTGTCATTAAGCCCATAACCGTCCAAGGCTGGCGTCCGATTTCTGTCATAATCCAGCCCGCGGAGTTCGCAATAAACGGGAAGGAAATCAACGCGATCATGATGCGCAAATACCATTTGCTGTTTTCAAGCTTTTTGCGGCGGTTTAACCAAAGGCCGCCTAACGCAGCAAGAATCATGACAACACCTGCGCCAACCATGATGCGGAAGCTCCAGAATGTCGTTTTTACAGGCGGAATGTAGTCGCCTTTTCCGTATATTTTTTCGTACTCAGCCTGAAGTGTTTTCATCCCTTTGACACTTCCGCTGAATTTTTGATACGCCAAGTAGCTCAAAGCATAAGGAACTTTGATTTCATTTGAGCTTTTTTCATTTGTTGTATCAATCGTGGCAAAAGCCGTCCAAGCAGCAGGGTCACCGCTGTCTTCCCAAAGGCCTTCGCTGGCAGCCATTTTCATCGGCTGTGATTCCATCAAGTGCTCAGCCTGCGCGTGTCCGCTAAGTGCGACGCCAAGACCGGCACAAAGGCCGACAATCATTGCGAGTTTAAAAGATTGTTTGAAAAACGGCACTTCTTTTTTCTTCAATAGTTTAAAAGCACTCACTCCGGCGATAAAGAAAGCCCCGGTGGCAAGCGCACCGAAAATGACGTGCGGAAATTCAACCCAAAGCTGAGGGTTTGTAATCAGCGCGGCAAAGTCGTTCATTTCCGCGCGGCCATTTTTGATCGTAAAGCCGACAGGCTCCTGCATAAAGGAGTTCGCGGTTAAAATCCAGAAAGACGACATAATCGTTCCAAATGATACGAGCCAAATGCAGAGAACGTGAATTTTTTTCGGCAGGCGGTCCCAGCCGAAAATCCACAATCCGATAAAGATCGATTCCATGAAAAACGCCAATAATGCTTCAATCGCAAGCGGAGCGCCAAATACATCTCCGACAAAACGGGAGTAATCAGACCAGTTCATTCCAAACTGGAATTCTTGCAAAATCCCCGTTACAACACCGACTGCAAAATTGATTAAGAATAAGTGTCCCCAAAACTTTGCCATTTTGAGGTACAGCTCATTTTTTTTCACAAGATAAAGAGTCTCCATCAACGCAACCATAAACACAAGCCCAATAGACAACGGCACAAACAAGAAGTGAAACAATGTTGTTGATGCAAATTGAATGCGGGCTAAAACTAATTCACTCATGCTTTCTCCTCCATTTCCGGTTAAAAACTGCATTTTGCTCACTATTTCACAAATAAAAGCGATACTTTGATCACCAATTCACAAAGCAGACGAAAAAAAATATTTGTTCAATATTTCACAAACATGTCAAAAAATCATTCAATATGATTCCTGATTGCCAGACTGATCAAATGACACATTCTCTTACTGGTTCATATTAAGTACTTTACAACGATTTATTTCAAAAATAAAGACCAAAATACCTAAAAAGTCCCGCACTGTGTGACGGATTATTGTCTATTTTGTTGAGGATTTATGACGGATGCTAGGATAAATGACCCTTTATTATCGTACATCAACATTTCGTTCCTTGCGAATAAAATGCTTGTCCGTCACCAGCCCTCGCTTCTCAGCACTCCGTCATAGACCGTTTTTAGTCGGAATGCCTCTTTCTATTTGAACCGGGAAGATTTGAAAACCTGAATAGTAAATTTTTAATATATTAAACATTTCAATTTTTTAGTATAATTCATGTAGTGAACAATTTCACTGCATCAAGAATAGGGGAGGTTTTTCAATGGGAGAGCTTCAAACCCAAATGCAATTGCAAACGGATACAATTCACGAAGGGGTTCGAAAAGAGAATTGGTTTGCGAGAGCCATGAATATAAAAGTAGGCATTATACCGCTTCCTGTGTATGCCTTGCTGTTTATATTAATCACTGTTTTTGTTATGCATCACGATGTGAAAAGTGACATCTTGACATCCATTGCCGTCATGGCTTTTTTCGGGTTTACCTTTGCCCAAATCGGTAAATCGATACCGATT
This sequence comes from Bacillus sp. RHFS10, assembly GCF_016757475.1. NCBI lineage: Bacteria > Bacillati > Bacillota > Bacilli > Caryophanales > Bacillaceae > Bacillus > Bacillus sp. RHFS10. The sequence continues at coordinate 254,251 of NZ_JAESPO010000002.1, read as the reverse complement.
GTTCGTTCTATCGGCGGCCCAGCCATCCTAGCTACTTTTATTCCGTCCGCTGTCGTCTACTATCACCTGCTGCCTAATGATATCGTCAAATCCACCACAGAATTTACAGAAAACTCAAACTTTCTATACTTATTTATCGCTGGGATTGTCGTCGGAAGCATCCTCGGCATGAAAAGAGAAACACTCATAAAAGCATTCATGAAAATCTTTATTCCGCTTATTGCCGGTTCTGTCGCAGCCGCTATTGTCGGACTGGCTGTCGGCACATCGCTCGGGCTCGGATTTCAGCACACATTGCTGTACATCGTCATCCCTATCATGGCAGGGGGTGTCGGAGAAGGCGCTATCCCGCTGTCCATCGGTTATTCTGACATCATGCCGATGTCTCAAGGGGAAGCGTTTGCACTTGTTCTGCCGTCGATCATGCTGGGCAGTCTGTGCGCGATCATTCTAGCGGGATTGCTGAACAGAATCGGTAAGAAAAAACCGGAATGGACAGGCAACGGCAAAGTGGACCGATCTGAAGAAGAGTCCCCTGCGCTGGAAGAATCGCAAAGCGGACAGCAAATGTTCAACCTTTCCTTATTTGCGTCAGGCGGTATCCTTGCTGTTTCTTTATACTTAGTCGGCATGCTCGCTCACGACTTTTTTGGATTTCCGGCACCCGTTGCCATGCTGTTACTGGCTGTTCTGATTAAGCTGTTCAGATTGGCGCCCGCCTCAATTGAAAATGGCGCGTTTGGGGTGTCCCGCTTCTTTTCAACCGCTGTGACCTACCCGCTGCTCTTTGCGATCGGGGTGTCCATGACGCCGTGGGACAAGCTTGTCGCCGCCTTTAATCTCAACAACATCATTACGATTCTGTCTGTCGTTGTGACCATGATGGCCGTCGGCTTCTTCACCGGAAAGTGGCTGAACATGTATCCGATTGAGACCGCCATTATCAATGCGTGCCACTCAGGACAAGGCGGCACCGGGGACGTCGCCATTTTAAGCGCCGCAGAAAGGCTTGAATTGATGCCATTCGCCCAGGTGTCTACCCGAATCGGGGGAGCCATTACAGTGTCCTTAACCTTATTGCTGCTTCACCAGTTTTATTGATACACCGCAAGCAAGTTCTTCGTCAAACGAAAGAGCTTGCTTTTTTTACATATTCCTGTTTTTGCAAATTCCCGCGCCATGGTATAGTAATAGTTGGAAATACCAGATAGAAAGGACTCTAGCATGCCTATGGGAATAGATCTATTTCTCGTTATGATTCTCGGGCTGGGATTATATTTTATATCAGCCCTGGCAGCAAAACTCATTCCGTTCATAGACTTCTGGATTGACATCGTTCTTTGGGTTTGCGCTGCTGTTTATATCTTCTCTCATCAATCATTCATGGACGGCATTGTCTCGATCGCGACAATGTTTTACTGTTATTGGACCGCAATGGATCTCACAGTGTCAGAACGTGCGGAAAAACCTTCGGGAGACTGGCAGGAAATCGAGCTTGCCAGAAACAAAACACGCCTCCTGTCAGACATCATGCTGACCGCCGTTGTGTTTGCGGGCGCCATTATTTTTTTCATCTATGGACCTGATCCAAGCGCTCTCAAATATGTGATCCTTTTCGGCATGATCTCCGGCGGAGGAGCACTTGTAAAACGAATATGGAATGTTTTCAGTGTAACCGTTTTGTATTCGGCGTCCTTAGAAAAATTGCACATCAGCTCGCGTTATGAAACCCGTACATACCCGCTTTCCGATTTGAAAGACATCCAGCTTGAATCAACAGCCGATCTCTTAAAGCTCCATCCGCTTCTGACGATGTATTCATCTCGTGTAGATTTGACAACAAGCTTTCAGCAAGTCATCAAACTGTCCCTTCCCGGTGAAACGCTGTTTCTGACAGTGAAGGAACCGCAAAGATGGAAAGCGATTCTCCGGGAATACACAGACGCGGAAAACAACGAGGACACTGTGATTTCTGTTTTGCCGTTTTATCATAGAAAAAATGTGAAGCGGCTGCTTGGGAAGCTTTATTTTGCCGCCAGCGTAAAAGGCGTGTCAGCTTACGCCTTACTGGTGCTCGCATTATACGGATTACAAACCTCTCCATGGGTCATGGCCGTTGCCGTGATGTTGTACTGGATTTTCAATATGTACCTGTCAGACATTGTTTTGCGGGCGGCAATGGATGCCAAGCCTTGTCATCATCCGCATGTACAGACAGCGGCCGACAAAATTTTCCACAAAGCCGGCATTTCCCATGTCCGCATATACGAGACGGAGAGTGATGATTACAACGGAATGGCAGTCGGCATGAATGTCGGAAGGTCAATGGTCATTCTGACAAGCGCCACACTAACACTTCCGCAGCGTGTCATCGAAGGCATTGTGGCCCATGAAGCGATTCATATTAAAAAACGTGACGTTTTGTCATCACAGCTTTTGCGTTTTCTATATCTTGGAGCCGTCGTTGGGATCATCCTCTTATTTGAGCAGCATATCGCCCATCCCGCGGACCATAAAGTGGCGCTTTGGGTCTTCATCATGGCAATCATCATCCTGTTTCAGCTCTATCAATCCTTTTGTTCACAATGGATGGAGGTGCGCGCTGACAACCTTGGCGCCTCACTGTTGGAAGGCGGGTACAAACAAATGGCGGAAGCATTGAGGATCTTGGCGGTTCGGCAGGATGAGGATATACAGAAACAAAGCGCCTACAGCTCTGAAGCAGATGAGGACGAGCTTACCATTGACTCTCTCTCCCGTGATAAAAGCTGGCTTTTCAGATTCATTGATTTTCAGTTCGCACCTCATCCCCCTATGTATTGGCGTGTCAGCACGTTATTGTCAAACAAAGGACACGGGGTGTTGAAGCGCTGGTTCAGAGACCGGCTGAAGGAATCGATTTCTCTGAAATGAAACCGGCCAGCGTTTCGTTCGTATAACAGATATGGTGAAAAAAGGGAGTGACCAGAAGTGATTGTGATTATCTTATTCATTATAGCGATTATTGTTTTCGTTTCAGTCGTACAGCCAAAGCCCTTGGAAAACAAAAGCCGCCAGCATGCGGACAGCGGGTTTTTCGGCGGTTATTCAGACTATGGCTCGCACCATAACGGAGGATGCGGCAGTGACGGCAGTTTCAGTGATTCCGGCTGCGGAGGAGGAGACGGCGGCGTTTAAGCGCCGCCTCAGATTGTTGACAACATCCTAAAACGGTTTAGTTTTAGGATGTTGTCATCTTTTCAGCGTGGTTGAAAACCCTTGAAGTCTAGGAAAGGCGAGCATTGGAGCGGAGCGAATGTCCTAATTCGTGAGCACCAACGCACAGGCTTGACAACGAATGCAAGGGTTTGTCGACACGCTGCGGCGGCGTTTAAGCGCCGCCTTTTTTTATTTCATCGACTCAATGTATGCGCCAAAAGCCGCACCTGACATGCCCGGAGACACGCGCACTCGGTGGAGGGCGTACATACCCTGGTCTCTCGATGCCGCGCCCGGTTCTGTCGTCACGCCCATTTGATAGCCCGTTTCTTTGGCTGCCTTCAGCGTCTCCTCATTGTAGCGCCCTACCGGGTAGCTGATGATGGAGGTTTCTTGATGAAACATGTTGTCAAACAGCTTTTTCGAATCAGCCATCTCATTGTACTGCTGTTCAGGCGATAACCCGTTCAGTTCAAGGTGGTCAATTGTATGGCTTTCAATCGATACGCCGTTCTGCGCCATTTCTTTCATTTGGTTCTCTGTCAGATGATGTTGATGTCCGATCGATTTGCCGATCATAAAAATCGTCGCCTTCATCCCGTACTTTTTCAGCACCGGATACGCGTCCTGATAATTGTCGGTGTATCCGTCATCAAACGTGATCAGCACGCATTTCTCACTCGGCTTTTTATCCTGCGTCAGCATAAGGTACGCCTCTTTCGGCGTTAATGTCTGATAGCCGTTATCTTGCAGCCATTTCATATGCGCTTCGAATTCTTCCTTCGGGACACGGAGGCTGTTTCCTGAGGAAATGCTGTGGTACATCAAAATCGGCAGCTTTGCCGGTTTCTCTGTTTTGATCCATGCGGATGTATCGTCCTCTTTTTTCTGAACATGTATTGTCTTTTCTTCCGGTTTCTTTTGTTCCGCTTTCGGCATCTGCTGCTCCGCGTTCGCCTCTTGATCAGCGCAAGCCGCCAGAGCCGAGCAGCTTCCCAAAAGAAAAATGCTTAAAATCAATTGTTTCATCGTTCTCCTGCTTTCTGTCTATTTCTTCCTCCTTTTTCATCGGTTTTTTTCTGAAATTTTCAAGCAAAAAAACCGGACATGGAAGTATGACCGGCACATTTAAGAAAACTGATTCAAAACCAGCGAGGTTAACAGCCCAAGTGCAGCGATTAAACCTGTCATTGGACCGCTGTCTTCGTACGCCTCGGGCATCATCGTCGACGCAACCATCGCAATGATTCCCCCGCCCGCAAACGCCGCGATTGCTGACATCACTTCTTCAGAAGCACCGTTTAGAAAGAAATAACCTGACCATGAAGCGAGAATTGAAATCACGAGCACTGCGGCCCAAAGCAGCAAAATTTTCGTTCTGGTATACCCGCTGCTTTTCATTCCTGTTGTACTGGACAGCCCTTCAGGTATATTGCTGATAAAAATAGCGATCACCAAAAGGAAGCTGACCGATTGTTCTTCGAGAAGACTGGCGCCAATCATAATCGATTCCGGGACAGCGTCCATGACGGTGCCGATAAAAATGGCGATTCCTCCTCCGCCGGCAGCTGCTTGTCCCGATCTTTTTCTATGTGACGCGCCTCTTTTAGAAACCGCGTAATCAAAAATCGTAAAAACGACCGCCCCTGCAATAAATCCGGCGCCCGTCGACACCATCCCGCCTTCTGCCGCTGCATCCCCAAGAAGTTCGTAAGCAGCCGCGCCAATTAATACCCCTGTGCCAAAAGCCATAATATAGCCGATGATCTGTCTGCGAATCGAAAAAAACATGGACGCCAGCGCGCCCAGCAAAACAGCAGAGCCTGAGATCCCGCCCCACATTGCCGCATGCCACATCTCTATCTCTCCTTTCTTACCAACCACTACCCGCTGCGGTTTTTTCTGTAAACCTTGGAGCGAAAAAAAACCGGACATGTCTCCATGTCCGGTTTAGAACTTAGCGAATTCTCACTTCTGTCTCACTGTCAAAGAAATGGCTTTTATTCATATCAAACGCAACCGTCAGCTCATCACCTGATTGAATATCGAGACGGGCGTCAATCCGCGCAATAAAGTCTTGGTTTTCGATCTGCGAATAAATCATGATTTCTGAACCAAGCAGCTCTGCGACATTGATTTTCGCTTTAATCGAAGAGTTCTTATACGATTCCACGACAATCAATTCATCATGAATATCCTCAGGACGAATGCCGAAGATGACTTCTTTGCCGATATAGCCCTTTTCACGCAGCACTTTCATTTTTCCTTCCGGCACGGTTAATGCCGCAGAACCGATTTTGATGACGCCTTCCGTCAGCTTTCCTTTGAAAAAGTTCATCGCCGGTGACCCGATAAAACCGCCGACAAAGACGTTTTCAGGGAATTCATATACATCCTTTGGCGTCCCGATCTGCTGGATTTTTCCGTCTTTCATGACCACGATCCGTGTCGCCATCGTCAGCGCTTCTGTCTGGTCATGCGTCACGTAAATCGTTGTGGTTTGCAGTCTCTGGTGGAGCTTAATAATTTCCGCACGCATTTGCACCCTCAGCTTGGCGTCCAGGTTCGACAAAGGCTCATCCATCAGGAACACCTTTGCATCCCGCACGATCGCCCGTCCAAGCGCGACCCGCTGTCTCTGTCCGCCTGACAGCGCTTTCGGTTTGCGGTGCAAATATTCCTCCAGCCCGAGAATTTTAGCGGCTTCCTCTACTCTTTTTTTGATTTCAGGCTTCGGCATTTTCCGAAGCTTCAGCCCGAATGCGATATTATCGTAGACCGTCATATGCGGATAGAGCGCGTAGTTTTGAAAGACCATCGCGATATCCCTGTCCTTTGGCGCTACATCATTTACCCGTTTCCCCTCAATATAAAAATCGCCTTTTGAAATTTCTTCAAGTCCCGCCACCATCCGCAGCGTCGTTGATTTCCCGCAGCCGGACGGGCCGACGAATACGATAAATTCCTTATCGTCAATGTGAAGGTTAAAGTCATCAACAGCCGCTTCCTTCTGCTCATAATATTTATAAATGTGCTCCATCCGCAATTCAGCCATCTTGATTCCCCCTTTGTTATTGTAAACGCTTTCCTAACTTGAGTGTAACAGCATTTCCATATCACTGAAATGGGCAGTGTTCATAAAATCAACCAGCCATTTTCGTGCATATTTCCAATTTATTCTAAACTTTTGCTTTGCAGGCAGATAAAATAGGCGAGCAGCGCGCCTTTATATGTTTTAATGTCTATCCCTGACCGCTCAACAAACTTGTCAATTCGATATTGCAGGCTGTTGCGGTGCAGATGCAGCTGTTTCGCCGTTAACGTCACGTTTGAGTTGTTTTCAATAAAGAGCTTGATTGTCTTTCTCAGCTCAGATTCATTTTCAAATAAAAGCTCAGCTTCTTCAGAGAGCAGCGTTTGCAGCTTTTCTTTTTCTGTTTCTAATAATAAAAAAGGAAAGATCATGTCAAAGGTCACACTTTGCATCTGAGGCAGCCGCTTTTCAGCAAAGAGGAAATACGTCTGTTCACGGGCGTAATGAGTACGGAGACTCTCATCCGGTTCATAAAATCTCCCGGCGTAAAAACGGACACTGAAGTAGAAATCACTCTCAAGAACCTTAGCAAGCGATTCAAGTTCGTCCTTCCCCGCCGCCGCTTCACTTTCCTGCTCGACAATCACGCCTCTGTCCTCATGCATCCACACAATCACAAAAGACACCGGCCAAAAATGGCGAACAGCTTCCGCAAATGACGTCCGCTCTATATTACCGATCAAATGAAAATGAACAAATCTCGTTCGCTTCTTTATATCCGCCGGCACTTCCCCTCTAGAAAAAAGAAACGCAAACCACTTGTTTTCTTCCGCCGACTTCAAAGACATTTGATTGACCTCATCCGCAGGCGTCAAAAATGACTGCAGCAGCATTATTTCTTTTTCGCTAATCTCTGTTTTTGGAATGGAGATATATCTCTGACTGTTCTCATCAAAAAAACATAGACAGCCTTCCTGTACGCAAAGCTCTTCAGACACAATCGAACCAGGATAAATAGCCAGCAGCGATTTCATATGGTCTCCTCTCTTTATGTAAGGATCTGTATATCCAGTATAAGGCGAAACACACATGTTCTCCAATAAAAAAGAGTATATCCGGAACAGCAGACGAGAAACTGAAAGGGAAACCCCATTCGTTTATATATCGGCTTTAGCGGAAATAGAAGAAATAATGCGGGACCAAAGGAGGATGATCATCAATGGCTTTAGAAGCGTTAAACAAAAGTTTTATCAACGGAAAATGGACAGAAGGGGAAAGCGGACGTACAGAGGATATGTTGAATCCATACGACCAGTCTGTGATTACAACAGCATCTTTGGCAACAAGCAAGCAGCTGGAGGATGCGTTTGACATTGCACAGCGGGCGCAAAAAGAGTGGGTCAAGAGCACAACAGAAGATCGAAAAGCAGTTCTGCAAAAAGCGCGAGGCTATTTACAGGAAAACCGCGATGACATCATCATGATGATCTCCCGCGAAACCGGCGGAACGATCATTAAAGCCACGATCGAGCTTGAACAAACCATTGCGATTTTAGATGAAGCCATTACGTATACCGGCGAATTAGGCGGCATCAAAGAGGTTCCATCCGACATTGAAGGGAAAATCAACAAGATTTACCGCCTTCCGCTCGGCGTGATTTCATCGATTTCTCCATTTAATTTTCCGATGAATTTATCAATGAGAACGATTGCGCCTGCGATTGCGCTGGGAAACAGTGTTGTTCACAAGCCTGATATCCAAACCGCTCTTTCCGGCGGAACCATCATTGCGAAAGCGTTCGAACACGCCGGCCTTCCTGCGGGTGTCCTTAACGTCATGTTGACGGACTTAAAGGAAATCGGAGACGGCATGCTGACAAACCCAATCCCAAGATTAATCAGCTTTACAGGATCAACCGCAGTCGGGCGCCACATCGGTGAAATCGCCGGGCGCGACTTCAAGCGAATGGCCCTTGAGCTCGGCGGCAACAACCCATTTGCCGTCCTTTCCGACGCGGATGTCGATCGTGCCGTAGACGCAGCGATTTTCGGGAAATTTATTCACCAGGGACAGATATGCATGATTATCAACAGAATCATCGTTCATCAAGATGTGTACGATGAATTTGTTGAAAAATTCACCGCACGTGTCAAAGAGCTTCCGTACGGCGATCAAACCGATCCGAAAACCGTAGTCGGACCGCTGATCAATGAGGGCCAAATCGAGAAAGCGCTGGAAATCATTGAGCAGGCAAAAGCAGACGGCATCAAGCTTGCGGTTGAAGGAAAACGTTTCGGAAACGTACTCACACCGTATGTCTTTGTCGGCGCTGACAACAACAGCAAAATTGCCCAAACAGAGCTGTTTGCCCCGATTGCCACCATTATCAAAGCCTCCAGCGATCAGGAAGCGATTGACATGGCAAACGATACTGAATACGGGCTCAGCTCGGCAGTTTTCACTTCTGATTTAGAGAAAGGTGAAACGTTCGCCCTGCAAATTGACAGCGGCATGACCCATGTCAACGACCAGTCTGTCAATGATTCACCGAATATCGCCTTTGGCGGAAACAAAGCAAGCGGTGTCGGCCGCTTCGGAAATCCGTGGGTGGTCGAGGAGTTTACCGTAACGAAATGGATTTCGATCCAGAAGCAATACCGCAAATATCCGTTCTAAACGAACAAATCCCTCTGCATCAAGTGCAGAGGGATTTTTCTTTATTTCGATATATCAACAAACCCTTCGCCAAATACATCACGTACGTCATGAACGATCACAAACGCTTTTTTGTCACAGCTTCTGATGATTTTCTTCAGCATAGACAGCTCTTGTTTGTTAATGACAATATATAAAATCTCTTTTGACTGGCCTGTATAGCTTCCCTTCCCTGATAAAATCGTCACACCCCGATCCATCAAGTTATTTACCTTCTCTGAGATCTCACTCTTATGTTCTGAAATGACCGTAATGGCTTTTTTCGTATTCAAGCCTTCAATAATGAAGTCCATCACTTTCGTACCGATATACAGCATCACGATCGTGAACATCATTTTTTCCGCGCCAATGATAAAGTAAGAGCTAAATACCACGATTAAATCAAAAAACAATAACGCATAGCTAATATTCCAATCTAAATATTTATTAGCGATTCTGGCCAAAATCGCAGAGCCGGCTGTCGTCCCCCCGACCCGGATAATCATTCCGATCCCGACTCCCGCAAAAACACCCGCGAAAATCGTATTAATGATCAATTCATCAGACGGAGTGCTCCACCCATGTGTCAGATGGAGGAATAGCGAATTCGCCGCAACAGCAATGATGGTATAGACCGTGGTTTTACCGTCTAGAAATTTGTAGCCGATTAAGAGCAAAAATGCATTTAAAATAAAGTTTGTCACACCGGGAGACCATTGAAAGATATAGTATAAAATCAGCGTAATCCCAGTGACCCCGCCTTCCCCAAGGTCATTGGGAATCGCAAACAAATTCACCGCAAGCGCGAAGAAAAAAGCGCCAATCACAAGCATCAGCACATCAAGCATTTTCTTTTTCACCACAAAACACTCCTTCTCCAGATAGTATCAACAAAAAAGCCCAGGAGTACGCTCTCGCAAAAGAGCAGAAACTCCTGGGCTTTTATCCCACCGTGTCATAACAGCCGGGCTGTTATGTGTTTTCTCTCGGTCACAGTCCAATATGCATTGCGGAACCCTAGAAAACCAATGTTTTTATCCTATCATTTTTTCTTTCCAATATTAGCATTATAAGGGACGGTTTGAATTGGTTCAAGAGGTATTTGCGGAGATTTATTCAATAAATTAAGAGAAACAAAAAAGATCATCAGCTGTTAATAAATGAAAGATTCGGTCGATATAATACAAAGTACCTTTTTAACCAGATATAAATTAAAAGATTTTTTCCGATTTATCATTGACTGCTTGAAAATATATAGGCAAAATAGAACATATATTTCGAGAAATTAATTACATAGGAGGAAATATAATGTCAGGAAAGCTACTACACTGTAAAGCTTGCGGCCAAGAGATTGCAAAAGGTGTTAAGAAATGTCCGAATTGCGGTAAAGATCAACGTAACTTTTTTATGAGGCATAAAATCATTACGTTTATTCTAGCGATAGTAGTCATTATTATCATTGCGAACATCGGAAACAGCGGAGACTCTCAAGCTTCTACTACAACCAGCTCCGACTCTACAAAGTCAACTAAAACAGTACAAAAGGCTGATATCGAAAAACTATATACTAATGCCGATCAATTTAAAAATTATAAAGTCGATCTGTATGTAAAAGTTTTTGACGTTGAACAAGACGACGATGGTACATATCTTCAGGGCTATAATAATCCGGAAAAGTTAAGCAAAAATACTCTCATTATGATCGACGACTCTGATTTAGATATTAAAGATGACGACATTATTCATGTAGTAGGTACGGTGAAAGACAAATATGATGGTGAAAATGCATTGGGCGGTTCTGTTTCAGCGCCGAGAATCATTGCTGATTCCATTGAAAAAAGCGACTATGCAACAGCTTTCGCCCCAGCTCAAAAAACAATTAACGTAGATAAAACACAGAACCAGCACGGATTTGCGCTCACACTTCAAAAAGTTGAACTTGCGGAAAAAGAAACTCGTCTTTATGTAAAGATAGAAAACAAATCACAAGATGAAATCAGCTTTTATGACTTCAATGCCAAAATTACAGCTGATAATAAACAGATTGAGCCTAAATCCGACCTTTCAGAGTATCCTGAAATTCAAAGTGAAATCTTACCGGGCGTTAAAACTGAAGGGATTATTGTCTTCCCTAAAATCGAAAGCAAAACAGCAAATGTTATTTTAGAAGGTTCTTCCGAAAACTACGATATTACAATTAATCCTTTTACATTTGAAGTAAACTTGGATCAATAAAAAGAAGGGCTGGGGAAACCTCCAGCCCTTTTGTTTATAATTTTACACCTTATACCCATTCACATTCAAAGACTGCCATCTCCAAGAATCAGCACACATTTCCTCAAGGCCGCGTTTCGCTTCCCAGCCCAGTTCCCGCTTGGCTTTTGCAGGATCTGCGAAGCAGGTCGCGATGTCTCCAGGACGGCGGTCCGCAAAACGGTACGGAACCTCTTTCCCTGACACTTTTTCAAAGGCTTTGACCATTTCTAGCACGCTGTAGCCTGTGCCTGTTCCGAGGTTGTACGCATCGGCTCCTGTGGTGTTCAGTACTTTTTCCAGCGCTTTGACATGACCTTCTGCGAGATCAACGACATGAATATAATCGCGTACGCCTGTCCCGTCTTTTGTTGGATAGTCATTCCCGAATACGCTTAATTGCTCCAGCTTTCCTACCGCTACCTGCGCTACATATGGCATGAGGTTATTCGGAATGCCGTTCGGGTCTTCACCGATCCGTCCGCTTGGATGAGCGCCGAACGGATTAAAGTAACGAAGCAGCGCAACGCTCCACTCATTGTCAGCTGTATACAAATCACGCAAAATTTGTTCCAGCATGAGCTTTGTCTGCCCGTAAGGATTGGTCGCACCTAATGGGAAGTCTTCGGTAATCGGCGATGTTTCCGGAACGCCGTACACCGTCGCGGATGAACTGAACACGATTTTCTTGACGCCGTATTTCTCCATGACCTCACATAACATAAACGTTCCCGTCAGGTTGTTATGATAATATTTGAGCGGAATCGCAACAGATTCACCGACCGCTTTTAACCCCGCAAAATGAATCACAGCTTCAATTTCATTTTCCGCAAAAACAGAATCTACCGCTTCCCGGTCCAATAGATCCGCTTCATAGAACGTTACATCTTTTCCTGTAATCTCCTTGACGCGGTTCAGCGCCTCAGCCGAACTGTTGGACAGATTATCTAGAACGACAATCTCATAGCCGCTGTTTAATAATTCAATACATGTGTGGCTCCCGATGTATCCCGCTCCGCCTGTTACAAGTATTGCCATGATGAATAACCTCCTAAAGAGAATGTATTGTTTAATATTATAAAGTTTTCAGAAGCTTTCTACATCCATTTTCAAGAAGTTTAATTGTTTATTAACCGTTTCTTCATATTTTCTTCTTAAACCCTTGCCAGTAATTCAATAGAGGTCTCAGCGAGAATGCGCCCCTTCATTTCTTGATAGAGCTGATTCATATAAAAGCCCTGCTGAAGATTCAGCTCTGTGTCTAAAGCATAAACTGTCAGCGCGTAAGCATGATCCTTGTCAGGCGGTGTCGGTCCGCAATACTGGTGAATCACCTTTGGATTGCTGCTTCCCGCAAGCGGTGAAGCAAAGCTATTTTGCCCTTGTATCATCAAGTCCTGTCTTTCCTCGCTCGCATGTTCAGGAAGCTCTCCGATGCGCGCCGGAATGTTAGCCGCTGTCCAGTGAATCCAGCTGAACCCGCATACGGGAATGGCGTCATGATCAATGAAAGTAAGCGCGAGCGTCTTTGCGCCGGGCGGGACGTCCTCAAAACGAATCGGAAAGGATACAAATGGATTCCCTTCTCTTTTATATTTTTCATCAGTGTATTTTGAAAACTTGTCATGTAAATACGGATTTGCTTCTACGTATATGTTCATATATGAATCCCTCTCTCTATTTTCTCGTTCTATAGGTATACTAAACGAATGGATGTATAATCAGTGATAAGCAAATGCGCATGTTCACTTAACAATTTGTTATTGATTACTTGCAGTGAAGGAGATAGGTTATGGATTTAAAATGGCTGCAAACCTTTATTGTCGCAGCGGCATCAGAGAACTTCAGGGAAACGGCTGAGCGTCTTTACCTCACCCAGCCGGCTGTTTCTCAACATATAAGAAAATTGGAAAATGAACTGGACATGCGGCTGTTTTTGCATCGCGGGAGACGCGTCGTCCTGACTGACGAAGGCAGGCTGTTTTTGCCTTATGCCAAAGAAATGATCAATGTATACCAAGCCGGAAAGCAAAAAGTCAGCCAATGGAAGCAAGGATACAGCCGTTCACTTACACTGGCCGTCCATCCCTACATTGCATCCTATATCTTGCCTCGCTTTCTCCCGGCTTATATCCAAAAACATCCGCATGTTGAACTTTCAACTCATGTGGCTGGATCTGATGATATCAAAAAAGCGGTGGAACAAAATGAAGCGGATATTGGTTTGTCGCGGAAAGATCCGAACTCAAACACACTCTATTATCAGTACATATGCGAAGGCACGCTGTGTCTTGCGGCCCCATTCCAGGAAAACAGGCCTGCTGATGCTGCTTCTGTCTTCAGCCATTATCGGCTTCTCACGCATGATCATCCTTCATATGGGGATACCTTTTTACATAACATCCGTTCACATTACCCTCACCTTCAAACGATGGCTGCCGGGCAGACTGATACGGCTGTCCATATGATAAAAGCGGGAATGGGAGCGTCTTTTCTCCCCGCCTACATCATCAAGCAGGAAGAAGCGGAAAAAAAGCTGATGGCTGTAAGTACGCCCCCGCATCTTGAATTGCCGGCGTCCCAGACGTTTATGATGTGGAAAAGAAACAATGAGGACATTCAGCACTTTCACGCCATGTTACATGACTTTATGCTGCGCGAACAAGTATAGCAGCTGAAAAATCAATCTGCCGGTTGACGTTTTCTTTTCCAATATTCGCTATGCTTCATGCAGAAAGGATTTGATAACATGGCGATGAGCCCTATATGTTGATTTGAATTATTTTTATTATTTTATCGATGTATCGAGAACGAACGGTAAAGCCCGGGACATGTTCGATCATTCCGCTTAACTAAAAATCATCAGTGAAACATTTCGCGCGAAGCAACAGACACAAGCTGATAAACTGGCAGAATCGTTTACCAAAAGAGAGCTCGAGGTTCTTCAGCAAATGGCCTACGGATTGAGAAATGAAGAGATTGCTGAAAAGCTATTCGTCAGTGAAAGCACTGTGAAAACCCACGTGCACCGCATCCTGCAAAAATGCAACGCCCAAGACCGGACACAGGCAGTCGTGTTTGCCATCCGTAACGGTATTGTGCAATAGAAATCTCTCGTCCCGCCATGATAAGATAAGACAAAGGAGATGATTGGAAATGAAAGAAGAAATCATTGAACGGTTTACTACATACGTAAAAGTCGACACGCAGTCTGATGAATCCGTCGACACCTGCCCTTCCACACCCGGCCAATTGACGTTAGGAAACATGCTTGTTGATGAATTGAAATCTATCGGCATGCAGGATGCAGTGATTGACGAAAACGGTTATGTGATGGCGACTCTTCCCTCCAATACTGAAAAAGACGTGCCGACAATCGGCTTTCTCGCTCACGTCGACACCGCTACAGACTTTACCGGCAAAAACGTGAATCCGCAAATCGTTGAAAGCTACGATGGAAAAGACATCGTTCTCAATGAAAAACTGCAGGTCATCCTGTCACCTGATCAATACCCTGAGCTATCTGGCTATAAAGGCCACACACTCATCACCACTGACGGCACAACCCTGCTCGGCGCAGACAATAAAGCCGGGATTGCCGAAATCATGACAGCCATGGATTACCTCATCAAACACCCTGAAATCAAGCACGGCACCATCAGAGTCGCGTTTACGCCTGATGAAGAAATCGGAAGAGGACCGCACAAGTTTGATGTCAAACGGTTCAATGCGTCCTTTGCCTATACAGTTGACGGCGGCCCGCTTGGCGAACTTGAGTACGAAAGCTTCAATGCCGCGGCCGCAAAAATCACAGTCAAAGGCAACAACGTACATCCCGGCACGGCAAAAGGAAAAATGATCAATTCCGCGAAAATCGCGATGAAGCTGAACAGCCTGCTGCCGGCAGATGAAGCGCCTGAATATACAGAAGGCTACGAAGGCTTCTACCACCTGCTGTCAATTCAAGGAGATGTAGAGGAAACAAAGCTCCACTACATTATCAGAGACTTTGACAAAGAGAAATTCCAAAGCAGAAAAGCAACGATGAAGCGTGTCGTTGAGGAACTTCAAAATGAATATGGGCAAGACCGGATTCACCTTGATATGAACGATCAATACTACAACATGAGAGAGAAAATCGAACCTGTCATCGAAATCGTCAACATCGCCAAGCAAGCGATGGAAAACCTCGGCATCGAACCGAAGATTTCCCCAATCCGCGGAGGCACGGACGGTTCCCAGCTGTCCTACATGGGGCTTCCGACGCCAAACATCTTTACAGGCGGCGAAAACTTCCACGGCAAATTTGAATACATCTCGGCCGACAACATGGTTAAAGCCGTAAACGTCATCGTTGAGATTGCAAAGCAGTTTGAAGAACAAGCATAATGCCAAAAGCCAGTCTAAAAAAAGGACTGGTTTTTTTACGTGAAAATGAAACATTTTTCATACGTCCTCCGTAAAACAAGTATCAACGGATGAGGGGGAAAAACAATGACAAAACATGCAATCGCTGCAAAAAGTTTATTGAAAAAATGGATCATGACCCGGCCGCTTAACACACAAAAGAAATCAAGCGCATTTCAAAAGATTAGAAAAATGTTCAAACGCTTCTTCTGATCAGTCATCCAAATCCTCAAAACCACAATCTGCATACCCTCGTACCGCCCAAATGCTCCGTGATTTGGGTTTTTTGTGTTTAATTAAGATAAATAGGGTATACATCAAACAAGCAAGAAAAAAACATCCAAAAACAGGTAGTTGGAATCACATAATTTTAGGTTAAAAGTTATATAAAGGAATTTATTTTCTCGTCGATAGTAACTATAGAACTAAACATCAACTAGAACATTCACCGTGATTCAAGACTATTTTCAGGTCATCAGGTTAAACTGTTTTAGAGGGGCAGTTATTTATTTTTGATTGATTTAGAATTTTTTGAATACTTTTTGACAATTTATCCGTACAATAGAGATACCAAAACTTTTTTTGGGAGGTATGTAAAATGATCCTATTTATTATCATCGCATTATGCGGCTATCTTCTTTTTTCTTTCAGCAAGGACAATCGCCGCAAACCGCAAAAGACAAGCCCTCTGCCAGCAGCCGCAACTTATCATAACAACCTAATCGACCTTGACGCCATCCGCCAAAAACGCCGGATGCATCTTTCCTAAAACGATATTTCAAACGAAAAGGCTGCTGAACAACGCAGCCTTTTTTCATTTTGGAAACATAGATTTGGACTTGAAACCTTTTTGCCCCCTGTCCGTAATATTTTACAAGGCAAATTCAAAAGGAGACTGCAGCAATGATCGATTTATTTATGAAACAAAAAATGTTCTCGTTTAAAGATACATTTCACATTTATGACCGGGATGAACAAGAGCGATTCAAGGTCGAAGGACGGTTCTTTTCGTTAGGGGACTCATTACAATTGACAGATTCATCCGGGAAAACGCTCGTTTCCATTGAACAAAAAGTGATGTCATTTCTGCCGCGATATGTGATTTCAATTGGCGGGAAAACGGTTTGTGAGGTGACGAAGAAATTAGCGTTTTTCAAACCGAAGTTTGAGATTTCCGGACTTAACTGGCAAATTGACGGTGACTTGTGGAAGAATGAATTCCAGCTGACTGACGGGGAGAATGTCCGGATGTCGGTGAGTAAGAAGTGGCTCAGCTGGGGTGATTCCTATCATTTGCAGATTGCAAACGAGGAAGATGTGCTGCTTTGCACGGCCATCGCTATCGTGTTGGATATGGTCTTATATGACGATGAAGATGAGAGTCTTTTCTAAAAAAGTGTTGACAATTGATTCAAAAGTAATAATATTAAGATAATTAAAATGTAAATATGAAGATGTACCTTATCAAGAGAGGTGGAGGGACTGGCCCTGTGATACCCGGCAACCGCTGTTTCAAACAGAATGGTGCTAAATCCTTAAGAACATTGCGTTCTTGCAGATGAGGCGGAGATTTGATCATTCAAGCTCTTCCTTACTCAAAGGAAGAGCTTTTTTCATGCTTACCCTATTTCAGAAAAGAGGCGAATGACATGGCTCAACAAACAAATGTTGCAGGACAAAAATCAGAAAAACAAAACAAAGCTCCTTTCCGCGCCGATCATGTCGGCAGTTTACTGCGCTCCGCTCCGGTGAAAGAAGCACGCCAGAAAAAAGCGGCCGGCGAGATCACAGCGGAACAGCTTCGTGAGATTGAAAACAAGGAAATCACTCGCATTGTCAAAAAACAAAAAGAAATCGGTCTCGACGTGGTAACAGACGGTGAATTTCGCCGTTCTTGGTGGCATTATGATTTTCTCGAAGGGCTTGACGGTGTGGAACCGTTCATTCCCGCTGAAGGGATTCAGTTCCATAACGTAAAAACAAAAGCACGCAGCATCAAAGTGACGGGAAAACTCGATTTTACGAACCACCCAGCGCTTGCTGATTATCAATTTTTACAAGAGATTGCCGGCGACGCGACACCTAAATTGACGATTCCGAGCCCGAATATGCTGTTTTTCGGTGAAAAGGCCGATAAAGGCATTTATGACGATCAAGAGGAGTACTTTCATGATCTGGCCCAAGCGTACAAAAAAGCAATCAACGCCTTCTATGACGCTGGATGCCGCTATCTTCAGCTAGATGATACGTCATGGTCTCTCTTCTTTGAGGAAAAAGGCAGAGAGGTTGTCCGGGCGCTCGGCGGCGATCCAGAAACATTGCCTGCCTTGTTTGCCAAAACGATTAACGATGCAGTCGCGGACCGCCCTGATGATTTAACAATCACAATGCACATTTGCCGCGGCAACTTCAAGTCGACTTGGGCGGCATCAGGAGGCTATGACGCTGTAGCGGAAACGATTTTGGACGGCTTAAACTTGGACGGCCTGTTCTTGGAATATGATGATGATCGCTCCGGAAATTTTGATCCGCTCCGTTTCGTGAAACGCAAGGATCTGCAAATTGTTCTTGGCTTAATTACATCAAAATACGGCGAGCTCGAAAATCCTGAGGATGTGAAACGCCGAATCAATGAAGCGGCGCGCTTTGTCAGCCTTGACCAGTTGTGCCTCAGCCCGCAGTGCGGTTTCGCCTCTACAGAAGAAGGCAATCTGTTGACAGAGGAGCAGCAATGGGCGAAGCTGCGCCACGTCATCGACATCGCCAACGATGTGTGGAGATAATCTATCATTGACAGACATGTAAAATGTGTGAATAATAGATACTATCAGAAAATTTCATAAAAAGGTTTTCCTTATCAAGAGAGGTGGAGGGACTGGCCCTGCGATACCCGGCAACCGCTGTTTAACAGAATGGTGCTAAATCCTTTAGAGCATTGATTGCTCTTGAAGATAAGGTTGAGATTGTCACGCAAGCTCTTCCTTATCCAAAGGAAGAGCTTTTTTATATTTGAATGGAAAGAAGGAATGAACAACATGCCACAACAAACAACACCCGCAGAACAAAAATCACTTCAAAGACAAAAACCGCCATTTCGCGCGGATCAAGTCGGAAGCCTGCTGAGGTCTGAGCCCGTCAAAAAAGCGCGGCTGCAAAAAGCCGCCGGCGAGATTACGGCTGAACAGCTTCGCCAGATCGAGAACGATGAAATCATCCGCATTGTGGAAAAACAGAAGGAAACCGGCCTGAACGTCGTGACAGACGGCGAATTCCGCAGAGCGTGGTGGCATTTTGATTTTCTGGAAAACTTGGATGGGGTTGAGCCGTTTATTCCTGAGCACGGCATTCAATTTCATAACGTACAGACAAAAGCACGCGGCATTAAAGTCACAGATGATATCGACTTTTCAACTCACCCAATGCTTGAAGATTATTCATTTCTCCATAGCATTGCAGGTGACGCGACGCCGAAGATGACGATCCCAAGCCCGAATATGCTGTTTTTCCGCGGAAAGCTTGAAAAGGATGCGTACAAAAACGACTATCAGCTTTTCCAGCATGATGTATCCAAAGCATATAAAAAAGCGATTCAAGCGTTTTATGACAGAGGCTGCCGCTACCTCCAGCTTGATGATACGGCATGGGCTGTTTTCTTATCTGAAAAAGGCTTAAAACAAATCGAAGCATTCGGAACAACGCCAGACGAGCTTCGCCAGCTGTTTGCGAAATCCATTAACGACGCGATTGCGGATCGTCCGGATGACCTGACGGTGACCATGCATATTTGCCGTGGCAACTTCCAGTCCACTTGGACAGCTGAAGGCGGTTATGACGCGGCAGCTGAAACCATTTTTGACGGCTTGAACCTTGACGGCCTGTTCTTGGAATACGATGATTCACGCTCAGGCGGATTTGAACCGCTCCGTTATGTGAAGCGCTCTGATCTTCAGCTTGTCCTTGGTTTAGTCACCTCTAAATTCGGCGAGCTTGAACATCCGGACGATGTGAAACGCCGTATCGAAGAAGCGTCCCGCTATGTGAGCTTAGACCAGCTTTGCCTCAGCCCTCAATGCGGATTCGCTTCCACTGAAGAAGGCAACAAGCTGACCGAAGAACAGCAATGGGCGAAGCTCCGCCATGTGGTTGAAATCGCTAACGATGTTTGGAAATAAGCAAAGAAAAAACACACTTGATTCCATGGCGGAGCAAGTGTGTTTTTTATATCATTGAGCGGTGTAGCCCCCATCTAGGACGACAGCCTGCCCGGTGACACCCTTCGCTTTCTCGCTTGCCAAAAACACTGCATAATCCGCGATTTCCTTGACGCCAAGCAGTCGTTTTTGCGGCACAAGCGGAAAAATGATCTGTTCAAGGACGGAGTCGTAAGGGACATTTCTCGTTTTCGAAAGATCGCTCAGCTGATTGCGGACAAGCTGTGTATCGACATACCCCGGACAGAGCGCGTTAACTGTAATGCCATGGGGCGCGCCCTCCAGCGCCCCGACCTTAGTCAGCCCAATGACACCGTGCTTGGCGCTATTATAAGCCGATTTCCCCGCAAAGCCGACTAAACCATTAACAGACGCGATATGAATGATTCTGCCAAACTGCTGTTTTTTCATGATCGGAAAAACATGCTTCATTGCGATGAAGGGCGCCGTCAGCATGACCTTGATCAGTTGTTCAAAGGTTTCTGTCGGAAACTCTTCAATCGGGGCGACGTGCTGAATACCGGCATTGTTCACCAGAATATCCAAGCGGCCGTATCGTTTTTGAATGGTGTTCACCGTATCAGCGACTTGCGCTTCCTTTGTCACATCACACGGAATGGCTGCTGCGTCAAAACCTTCTTCTGCAAGCTTGGAAGCGGCCTTTTCGCATGCTTCCTGATGAAGGTCCGAAACGATGACTCTAGCTCCTTCACGGGCGAACTCCCTCGCGATTTCGAATCCGATTCCGCCGGCTGCCCCTGTCACCAAGGCGACTTGTTTATTCATGTCAAACACCTTCCCTAAGAGTTTTGTTTGATCACAGACTGGCTTACAGCGAAATCAGCTTCTGTTTTTTCATACACCTCTTCAATTGTGACGCCTTTCTGAAGCTCAGTCAGTGTCATGCGGCCGTTATCAAAATCAAACACTGCCAAATCCGTAATCAGCCTATGCACGACTTTCTGGCCCGTCAGCGGAAGGGAGCAAGTTTTTTTCACCTTTGACTCTCCATGCTTATTGACATGCTCCATGATGACAACGATCCGTTTCGCCCCGTTGACGAGATCCATCGCGCCGCCCATCCCTTTTACCATTTTCCCGGGGATCATCCAATTGGCCAGATCGCCTTGCTCCGAAACCTCCATCCCGCCAAGGATAGCCAAATCGATATGCCCGCCTCTTATCATCGCGAATGACTCGGCGCTGTCAAAATAGGAAGCGCCCGTCACTTCAGTGATCGTTTCCTTTCCCGCATTGATCAAATCCGCGTCTTCCGTTCCTTCCGCAGGATACGGGCCGATCCCAAGCAAGCCGTTTTCTGACTGAAGCATGACGTGAACGCCATCGGGTATCTCATTTGCGACAAGCGTCGGTATTCCGATCCCGAGATTGACGTTCATGCCATCCTTGATTTCTTGTACAGCCCGTTTGACCATCCGTTGTCTCGCTTCCTTCATTTCGCCTCACCCTTTCCCGCCGCCTGCCGAACTGTGCGTTTTTCAATCCGTTTTTCATGGCTGGCGCCAAGCACCACATGCTGTACGTAAATGCCCGGTGTGTGGATGTGATCTGGATCAAGCTCTCCCGCTTCCACGATGTCTTCCGCCTCGGCAATCGTGATCTTGCCTGCCATGGCGGCAACGGGATTAAAATTTCTCGCCGTTTTCCGAAAAACCAAATTCCCCATGGTGTCCGCTTTCCATGCTTTGACAATCGCCACGTCGCCGGTAATGCCTCGCTCCAGCACATACCTCCGGCCGCCGAACGTTTTATGTTCTTTTCCCTCAGCTATTGAAGTGCCGACACCAGTCGCCGTGTAAAATCCCGGTATGCCCGCGCCGCCTGCCCGAATTCTCTCGGCGAGCGTTCCTTGGGGAACAAGCTCAACCTCAAGCTCTCCGCTTAAAAACTGCCGCTCAAAAATTTTATTTTCCCCGACATAGGATGAGATCATTTTCTTGATTTGCCTGTTAGCCAAAAGCAAACCAAGGCCCCAGTCATCGACTCCGCAATTGTTGCTGACAACGGTTAAATCCTTGACCCCCTGATCTCTTATCGCCATAATGAGCTGTTCAGGAATGCCGCACAGCCCGAATCCTCCTGCGATCAGCGTATCTCCATCTTGAATCAGTTCCGCAGCTTCCTTACTAGATAACAGCACTTTTCCCATACTGATGCCCCTTTCGTTTTCTCCTACACTAGACCCGTCAGGCTGTAAATCGCGATCACGGCAAATACGGCAGCCGTTTTGATGAGTGTGATCGCAAAAATATCCCGATACGATTGCCGGTGAGTCAGTCCCGTCACAGCCAAAAGCGTGATGACTGCGCCATTATGCGGCAGCGTATCCATGCCGCCTGATGCCATCGAAATGACCCGATGCATCACTTCCGGCGGAATGTTGTAAACCTGAATCGCCTGCAAGTATTGATCCGACATCGCACTTAACGCAATGCCCATACCTCCTGAAGCCGACCCGGTGATCCCCGCCAGCGCCGTTGTCGTGACGGCCCCGTTTACAAGCGGATCAGTAAAGGTGTGCGAAATCCCGCTGCTCAGCTTGTGAAATCCCGGAAGTGCGGCGATAACGCCGCCGAAACCATACTCGGCACCTGTATTCATAGATGCCAGCAAGGCGCCGCCGATCCCTTCATTCAGCCCTTCCTTCATTTGGACAAACACTCTTCTCCAATCAAATAAAATTGTTGTGATGATGCCAATCACCAGAGCGAGCTCCACCGACCAAATGGCAGCCGCTGAAGAAATATCAAGTTTATCGAACTCCTTTAATCCGATCGACGAAAAATCGAACCCATTCGGATACCACTTTGGAAGGTATATGGTGAAGCATTTATTCATTGCACCTACGAGAATAAGCGGGACAAAGGCAAGCGCATGCTGCACCTGGCTTTTGTCCGGTGCAGCCGCTAACTCAGACGATTCAAGAGCGGCAGAATTCTTCGAATCAAAACCGCCATAGCCTTCGCCAGTTGCCTGCGCTTTTTTCCTCCTCGATTCCAAATAAAGCATGCCTGCTGCCAGCACAATCACTGCGCCGAACAAACCAAGCCAAGGAGCGGCATAAATGTCTGTTTTGAAAAACGTCGTCGGGATGACATTTTGAATTTGCGGCGTCCCCGGAAGCGCGTCCATCGTAAACGTAAAAGCCCCTAAAGCAATCGTTCCCGGGATGAGGCGTTTCGGTATGTTTGCTTCTTGGAACATGTTTTTCGCAAAAGGATATACGGCAAACACGACAACAAACAGGCTGACGCCGCTGTACGTCAAGACAGCGCCCATCAGCACGATTGCGAGTATCGCTCTTTTCGCCCCGACAAGCCTGACAATCGTTTTCGCAATCGATGCCGCAAGCCCGGACATTTCAACGACCTTTCCAAAAATCGCACCGAGCAAAAATACCGGAAAATACAGCTTTATAAAACCCGCCATCTTCTCCATAAAAATTGATGAGAAAAAAGGAAGCACGTGGCTTGGATCAGTCAGCAGCACCGCGAATAACGCGCAAATCGGCGCAAATAATATGACAGAAAATCCCCGATACGCCGTAAACATCAGCAAGCCTAACGCCAATAGAATGATGATGAGTTCCACAAGCATCCCCCATTTCCGCGAAAGAGAAAGCGTTTGCAAAAATCTCTCCGCATCGACTGTTTCCATCCCTTTTTCATATGTACGGGAAGCGGGGGCCAACTATTCCCATTAAAAAAGGAAAGCCCCTTTTTTCGGAGCTTTCCTTTGCCTATTAGGATATCGACATCAACCGTTTCTCTTTTTGCTGTATGAAGTTTCCCCGCCCCTGTACATAACAATTATCCATAAATCGGAAATAGATGTTCAACGATTGCTTGTTCTCCAAATTCATCATGAGTCAGAAATTGAATTAACGCGTCTGCAGTTTCTTCAGGAGACTGTAATTTCCCTGTTTTCTTTAACTGAATGAATTCATCAACATAAGGAAAATCTTCTTTGCGGACCGAGCGGATTTCGGTTTGCAGCTGTGTATCAATCACTCCGGGATAAACCGCTGCGATTTTCACTGGATTCTGCTGATTCTCCTGTTCCAATTTGATGCTTTTCGTAAATGAATCCAAACCAGCTTTTGACGTGCTGTAGCAGCTTTGTGAGGGCAATACATATTTGGCTGAGGCTGACGAGATATTCATGATTCGCTTATCCGTATCGATGAGCTTTGTGTGCTTCACAAATTGGGAGGTCATGACCATCGGAGCCATTAAATTCACTTGCATATGTTGGACCATGTCTTCCGCTTTATTGTGTTCAATCGGCCCCACAGGCGATAGCACGCCGGCATTATTGATCAAATAAATGCCTTCCGGATGCGGATCATGATTGATGTCTGCAAATAAGTCCTGAAAAAGCGCTTCAATCTTGTGGGTCTCTCTGAGGTCGAAGGAGTAATATCGCAATTGGGGATCTTGGTTAATCAGGCTTTGATTCGCCCGTCTTGACATACAGTACAGCCGATGGTTAGAATGGATGAGCTTTTTGCCTAATGCTTCGCCAATTCCTTTTGACGCGCCCGTAATAATGATATGCTTCATTTTTCCCCTCCTGATTTCCTAAACATCATTTCAACATAGCAATCCAGCGTGTTAAGCCTTTATTTCCTCAAATTCAAAATATAAATTTTATTATTGTGAAAATAGTTAAAAAGGTTGATTTTCAAAAAGTGAAAGGATAAAATACTGCTATCAACCTAGAAAATAGACATTCTTGTATATGATCAGTAATATGGTCTGATTGTTTCTACCTAGTAACCGTAAAAAACTAGACTACAAGAAAGTTTGAATAAATTTGAACGAGTTGAAAAGGACATGTTCTTTTCTGTTTGCTCTTATTTTTCACACTTTCTGCATTTCCAGAATTTGTGAAGAATAAGAGCTTTTTTTGTTTCCAAAATAAACCTCATAGGAGTTGCTATCATGTACTTTTTATTAAACCTTGTCGGTCTCATTGTGATTATGGCAGTTGTATTCCTATGTTCTCCGCAGAAAAAGAAAATCAAGTGGCGCCCGATCATTACGTTAATTGTTCTGGAATTGCTGATTACTTGGTTTATGCTGGGAACAAAAATCGGGAGCTGGACCATCGGTAAAATTGGTGATTTCTTCACTTGGCTGATTGCTTGCGCCAGTGATGGTATCGCGTTTGCCTTCCCGTCAGTGATGGCGAATGAAACAGTAGACTTTTTCTTTAGCGCGCTTCTTCCAATTATCTTTATCGTCACATTCTTTGATATTTTAACCTATTTCGGCATTTTGCCTTGGATGATTGATAAAATCGGCTGGTTGATTTCAAAGGCTTCCCGCTTGCCGAAATTAGAGAGCTTTTTCTCTATTCAAATGATGTTTTTGGGAAATACTGAAGCACTTGCGGTCATCCGCCAGCAGCTGACGGTATTAAACAACAACCGCCTGCTCACGTTCGGCTTGATGAGCATGAGCAGCATCAGCGGCTCCATTATTGGATCTTATCTGTCAATGGTGCCGGCGACATACGTGTTTACAGCGATTCCTTTGAACTGCTTAAACGCGCTGATTATCGCAAACCTGCTGAATCCTGTTCACGTGCCGGAGGATGAAGATATCATCTATACGCCGCCTAAAGAAGAGAAGAAAGACTTTTTCTCTACAATTTCTAACAGTATGCTTGTCGGCATGAACATGGTTATCGTTATTTTAGCAATGGTGATCGGATATGTCGCGTTAACGTCAGCGGTCAATGGCATTCTTGGCGTTTTCGTCCACGGCCTGACCATCCAGACAATCTTCGCTTATCTCTTCAGTCCGTTCGCATTCCTGCTTGGGCTGCCGGTACACGATGCGATGTATGTCGCTCAGCTGATGGGAATGAAATTGGCAACGAACGAGTTTGTTGCGATGCTTGACTTGAAAGAAAATCTCACATCACTTCCGCCTCACACCGTTGCGGTGGCGACGACATTCCTGACGTCATTTGCCAACTTCAGTACTGTCGGCATGATTTACGGCACGTACAACTCGATCCTTGACGGCGAAAAGTCAACGGTCATCGGAAAAAACGTGTGGAAATTGCTCGTCAGCGGAATTGCGGTATCTTTACTAAGTGCTGCGATTGTCGGCCTGTTTGTGTGGTAAAAACCTTGAGCCATATCCCTTTCCCGGATATGGCTTTTTTGATTATTGATAAATAGACGAAGGCACCTGCACATCACGGATTCCGGCCGCATAAGGCCCTAATTCATACTGGCCGAAGACGATGGCGATTCCGTTTTTCGTAAAGTAAAACACTGTGTCTTTGTTAAGGGTAATATCTTCTTTCTTTACATCTGGGAAAAACAGCGTGTCGTGTTTTTTGATATAGCTGTATAGATAATCTTTCGTTTTGCTGACTTTTGTTTTGGTATTCAGAATCTGATTCAGTGTCACCCGCTTTTTGGTTTTCAAGTCATAGTTGAAGGACTGAACAGACGTTAAACCATGGGCGCCGCCTGAATATATATAATTGAGTGTTTGAATGCTAAGCTTGCCCGCCGCATTATATTTGACGCTGAACGATGTTTGATATTCCGCTTTGAAACCCTGCTGTTCACCGGCTTTTTTGTTTTTTAAGTATTCTTGATACGATTGTTCAATGTAGGCTTTCAGCTCTTGATTGATTTTCTTTTCAAACGCGGCATTTCCGATGTGATGCACCTGAGGATACTTTAATTCCTTAATCTTTTTGTACGTATGGCTGCTGACAGCCGGTGTTTTCGCTTGAAACGCTTTTAATGATGGAGCCGCAGCATAGGCAAATACAGAAA
The DNA here is from genome assembly GCF_016757475.1 of Bacillus sp. RHFS10. Lineage (NCBI taxonomy): Bacteria > Bacillati > Bacillota > Bacilli > Caryophanales > Bacillaceae > Bacillus > Bacillus sp. RHFS10. The sequence continues at coordinate 227,627 of NZ_JAESPO010000002.1, read as the reverse complement.
AAAGCAAAACTGCAACCCCCGCGGCTTTCAGCATGTTATTCCATTTCATACACTCTCCTCCTTTGGTGTCGTTGTTTATCATTCCCTAGTACTGATAAAATCAAAAGAAGTTTCCAAATAAAAAAAGAGACAAGATGCCTCTTTTTTTACTGTTTACGCTCCAAAATCGCTTCATGAACCGCTTGTGCCAAATCTATATTTCCAAACATCTCCAACACCGCAATGACGGTCTGGTCCGGAATGTGCTCGGATTCGTGTTTCGGCACGGCCAGTTCGTCCATGGTTTTTCTCAAACTTTCATTGAGCTTTTGCTGCGGATACGCCTTGGCGTACAGCTCCAGCGGATCAAGGTCATGGTTGACGCACCATTGGGCAAACACCAAAATCATCATATTTTCATCGCGTTCGTAAGCTTCGGCGAGCTGTTTTTCGTTCATCTGTCATGCTCCTTATGAAAAGTATCTTCTTTTAAGATACAGGAGCGGATCACATTCGTCTATCCCAATGGCGGTGAGCGGCGACCGCCTCGATAAACGTCTTGCTGAAGGCGTTGTAATCAGCTTCATCTTTAGCAGTCACAAGGCCCGGCCCCTCTGTTGTCCCGACAGCTGATTGAAGAAGATCAATTCCTTCATTTGCCGCACCGATCGCCTTATAGTGATTGTAGGCTTCTCTGATAAACGCCATCGCGTGTTTGTCGTCTTTTAACTCTGGTCCTCCCGCGGCATAGACGGCATCATACAGAACAGAGTCAGTTGTCAGGAACGTGCCGCCTGCCTCAAGCTGCCGGCCGTTGCCGCTCGTGATGTACCCCAGCGTTTGGCTGATGATATCCGCTGTGATCCCTTCTTGCTTTAAGGCATCCAGCACGGTTTGCAGCTCTTTTTCATGAAATCCGTTTCCAGCGAGAACAGCCACTTTTCTTGATGACGCTGTTTTCACTGTGCGGGCTTGGCTTAACGCAGGCGAGGTCAGGATTTCTTTAGACGCATTACGTTTCGCCGGCGGCGCCACACCTACTCCTTTGGCGATTTCTTCCGCTAAGCCTTCATCCACATTGCTGAAGACATCAACGACCTGCCGCTGCACATCCTTGCTCTTGACCTTCCCGACCTCGAAGCAGAAGGCGGAGATGATGTGCTGTTTCTCGACAGGAGACATGCTGTTCCAGAACAGCTTCGCCTGTGCGTAATAATCGTTGAAGCTGTCGCTCCGCTGGCGGATTTTTTTGCCCTCGACTTTTTCCTGATAGTGGACATAGCCGCCTTCTTCGGCTGTCGCAGGCGACGGGTCATTGTTTTGCAGAGAGTTTTTATGATAAGCGACCGGCCCCTTATTGATCGTCATCCGGTGATAGCCGTCGTACTGGTTGTTATGGAACGGACATACCGGGCGGTTAATCGGAATCTCATGGAAGTTCGGGCCGCCAAGACGGATCAGCTGTGTGTCCGTATAAGAGAAAAGCCGGCCCTGCAGAAGCGGGTCATTTGTAAAATCGATGCCCGGCACGACATTTCCCGGGTGGAATGCGACTTGTTCTGTTTCCGCAAACACATTGTCCTGGTTGCGGTTCAGCGTCATTTTCCCAATGATTTTCACCGGCACGAGCTCTTCCGGCCACAGCTTGGTTGGGTCAAGAATATCAAAATCAAATTTGAACTCATCTTCTTCATCAATCATTTGCACGCCGAGCTCATATTCAACCATGCCGCCGTTTTCAATCGTTTCCCACAAGTCGCGGCGGTGGAAGTCGGGATCTTTCCCGGCAATTTTCTGCGCTTCATCCCATACGAGAGAATGCACGCCGAGCACTGGCTTCCAATGGAATTTCACGAAACGCGCCTTTCCTTGTTCATTAACAAAACGGAATGTGTGAACGCCGAAGCCCTCCATCATTCTGTAGCTGCGAGGGATGCCTCTGTCAGACATCGTCCACATCACCATATGCGCTGACTCAGGATTGTTGGCGACAAAATCCCAAAACGTATCATGAGCGGTCGCGGCTTGAGGCATTTCATTATGAGGTTCAGGCTTAAACGCGTGAACCAAGTCCGGAAATTTGATCGCATCCTGAATGAAAAACACCGGGATGTTATTTCCCACAAGATCATAATTTCCTTCTTCCGTATAAAATTTCGTCGCAAAGCCTCTGGCGTCGCGCACCGTGTCTGCGGAGCCTTTAGAACCCGCGACCGTCGAAAACCGGACAAATACCGGTGTCTTCACTGAAGGGTCCTGAAGAAATTTGGCCCGTGTATACTCGGCCATCGGCTCGTAAACCTGAAAAAAGCCATGTACGCCATACCCGCGCGCATGCACAACACGCTCCGGAATCCTCTCATGGTCAAAGTGCGTCATCTTCTCCCGGAAGTGAAAATCCTCCATCAGCGTCGGACCGCGAACCCCGGCTTTTAACGAGTGCTCATCCTCTGACACCCGCACGCCTTGGTTTGTCGTCATTTTCTTCCCGCTGTTATCGGCTCTGTACTGCTCAAGCTGCTCGTCCTTTAAGTGTTCATTTACACGTTTGCTTTGATCATCACTCATGTCCGTTCCCCCTTTTATTGATTCCATATCTAAAACGAAACATTCTACAGCACATTTACCCGCGGCCTTCTTCAGATAAACTGCTAATCCGTTCAATAGGATTTTAGGTCTACCTATCAGTATGAGGACATACATATTTGAAATAAGCCTTCTGTTCAGAAAGAAAAGGTGGAAGCGCTTACTTAAAATCGACTGAGGGAGGTCATAGCGTGCTTGCCATACTCGGTTTTGTGATGATCATTGTCTTTATGTACCTGATTATGTCTAACCGGCTTTCCGCTCTTATTGCATTGATTGTTGTTCCTGTTGCATTTGCCTTGATCAGCGGATTTGGCAAAGATCTTGGCGAGATGATGATTCAAGGTGTAACAGACCTCGCTCCGACCGGCATTATGCTGTTATTTGCCATCCTGTATTTCGGCATAATGATTGACTCCGGTTTGTTTGATCCTCTCATTGCCAAAATCTTATCGCTTGTCAAAGGAGACCCGTTAAAAATCGCCGTCGGCACAGCGGTTCTGACGATGACCATTTCGCTGGACGGGGATGGGACAACAACCTATATGCTTACCATTGCGGCTATGCTGCCTCTGTACAAACGGCTCGGCATGAATCGATTGGTATTGGCCGGAATTGCGATGCTCGGTTCGGGAGTCATGAATATTATTCCGTGGGGCGGGCCGACTGCGAGGGTTTTGGCTTCCTTGAAATTGGACACGTCGGAGGTCTTCACACCGCTGATTCCCGCTATGATCGCCGGCATTCTCTGGGTGATTGCAGTCAGTTATATCCTCGGAAAAAAAGAGCGGAAGCGGCTCGGCGTCATTTCGATTGAACACGCGCCTGCCTCCGATCAGGATGCAGATCCGCTCAAGCGTCCCGCTCTCCAATGGTTTAATCTTCTGCTGACTGTCGCCCTCATGGCTGCGCTGATCACCAGCCTGCTTCCGCTCCCTGTTCTTTTTATGACCGCGTTCGCCATCGCCTTGATGGTCAACTACCCAAATGTCAAAGAGCAGCAGAAACGGATCTCGGCGCATGCGGGAAACGCGTTAAACGTTGTCTCGATGGTGTTTGCGGCAGGCATATTCACAGGCATTCTTTCAGGCACGAAAATGGTGGATGCGATGGCCCATTCTCTCGTTTCACTCATCCCTGAGGCCATGGGCCCGCACCTGCCGTTAATCACAGCTATCGTCAGCATGCCATTCACCTTTTTCATGTCGAATGACGCCTTTTACTTCGGTGTTCTTCCGATCATCGCAGAAGCCGCTACCGCTTACGGAATAGACGCCGCCGAGATCGGAAGGGCCTCCTTGCTGGGCCAGCCGGTGCACCTCCTCAGCCCGCTTGTGCCTTCCACCTATCTATTGGTCGGAATGGCAGGCGTCAGCTTTGGCGACCATCAAAAATTCACCATCAAATGGGCCGTGGGGACAACGATTGTGATGACGATTGCGGCGCTTTTGATTGGGATTATTTCGTTTTAATGAGAAAAGGATTTCCGCTGGCGGAAATCCTTTTGTTCTGCATAATTTAAAAATCGAAGACCATACTATGGAAAAATCAAAATATAAAGGTGATTGCATGAATTTTGCTTGGGAAGCACTCATTTTAATTATATCCGGCATCATATTGCTAAGAATTTCAGGAAGAAAGTCAATCTCCCAGATGACATTAGCACAAACTGTGGTGATGATTTCCATTGGAACGATTATTGTCCAGCCGATTATAGAGACAAGTTTATGGAAAACCCTTGTGGCAGCCGGTATTTTTACTGCGGCTTTAATACTCATGGAATGGTTCCAGGTGAAGGCCAATTGGATGGAAAAGTTCTTAACCGGCAAAGCGAAATTAGTGATTGAAGATGGCAAACTCAATATAGAAAATATGAAAAAACTGCGGCTGACAGTTGACCAGCTTGAAATGCGATTGAGGATTCATGGAATCTCCAGCATAAAGGACATTAAGAATGCAACGATTGAAGCGAACGGCCAAATAGGATATGAATTGCGTGATGACAAGAAACCGCTCACGATTGGTGAATTCAAGAAATTGATGAATATGCCGGCCGCAAACACAGTTCAACAGCCTGAACCAGAAAATCAAGAAAACATTTTTCAAGAAATAAAAAACGGTCATTCTACACCTTCTGGCAAACTAAAATAAGGCTGTTCCTTGTGCGGAAACAGCCCGAGCGAATGACCTTATTGGATATATGAAATGACTGGCAGACTTTTAACACCCCATGCATAGTAGTAATTGAAAACGCTGAAAGAATCGATTGCTTTGCCGGTTTTTACATCTACGATTAAAATATGATATCCGTAGCTTTGATCATTTGCATCTAGTCTTCTAGGTGTTTTTTTCCTAACGTATCTGAAAACATTGGATTAATCAGACCGATAAAAAACTGATTTTTATGAATCAAAGGAGGACTGATATAATCTCGGTAAGTATTGCCCAGACCAGAAGATTCATGCCAACAATTTCACATTACAATCATAAGAGCATGGCTATTATTGAAGCAGCAGGCTCTTATTACATTTGACATTATTTTTTTGTATAACGCACCCAGTCGTAATGAGCGTATAGCGGTGTTACACCATTGTAGGAACCGAGCCATTCATCAACACCCGTACCATTCCACAAGTTCATCATGATCTTTCCTGGTGTTTTCGGAATTTGGCTTGTCGCAGTATGTTTTAATTGCCCATCGACATACCATTTAATAGAGTTTGGCTGCCAATCGAACGCATACGTATGATGAGCAGTGGCTGCATCAAATCCGAGATCCACTATCTTCTCATGGTTTCCTGCACCATTTGTATAATAGTTAAATTGAACCTTTGTTGTGTCTTTTCCTAAAAATTCGATATCAATCTCATCCCAAGGAGTTCCATCCGTTGGTCCTGTGTAAGTGAAGAACGATGAAACGATCCCTGTGTTTTTAGCTGGTTTCATTCTGACTTCATAAAGTCCATATCCATATGTTTGAACAGAGCGGTTTTCCCCGCAGTCAAACTTGTTATAAGATGGACTTGTTAGCGCCAAACGCATTTCACCTAATGACGTCATTGATACGTTATTTGCACGCCAAGTGCAGTTAAACATATTTCCATTCGAATAACCATTTGCTTTTTGCCATAATCCGGAGTTATAGCTGTTAAAAGGGTCAAAAAACGATCCACCTGTTTGAGCCGAGGCATTAGAAGTGACTGCAGAAAAACTCATAAACAATCCAGTGACAAGAATCAACAACACTCTTTTCATACAAGATGACATGTTGGCATTCCCCTTTCTGAGAAAGCGTTTTCTTTGTCGATCATACATGATTTTTATAAAGGGAACATCGGTCAAAATAATGATAATAAAGAATCTTACTTACTAGAATCCTGTACTATCATTTTTAGATTATACTTAGACTCAACTTTAACAAAATGAAAGTGATGAATGTATTGAATTCAACATGTTTGGTATTCCTTCTTCAACGCTGCGCTTTTATGAAAAGGAAGGAATTAGTTCCGGAAATGAATCGAGATACAAGCGGCCGAAGAGTCGATGATTTGTTGATCGAGTACAAGAGATAGCCGCTCTGAAAAATTGTACGCCGGCTCAGCTTGCACTTGCATAGACGATGGCAAATGAAGTGATTCGTATCCCTGGAACAAAGAGAATCCCTTATTTAGAAGAAAACGCATTTTCTTCCACGCCGGCCAGCTGTAAAATGCCTTTTGCCGCTGCTAAGAATCCCCATTTTTCATCCCTTCTGCTAAAAAATAAAAAACCTAAACTACCCCTATCGCAATAGGAACGAGTAGTTTAGGTTTTGCCTGCCTGACCAGTAACAATCCTATGAAACGCCCTCATCACCCTCTGAAAAAAATAAAAACCTAAATTACCATCAGTACAGACAGAGATCATCCGCACTCATTGCAATTTAGGTTTTGCCTGCTTAGCAGTAACAATCCTAACATCCTCATATGTGAATGTAAGAAAAAATCAACACAAGAAAATAAAAATGTCAACGCTTTCATTTGACGACCCTTTCGATGTGAATCGTTAAATACAGCAGCTCGTCACTGGTGAGCTTGTGTTTATACTCCCGCTCAATGTAGGTTTGGATTTTTTTCGTGCATTCATACGCGTGATGGTACTTTTCTATCACTGTCTCCAGTAAAAAATCGTCCTGGCTTTCCATGTGCGTGCCATTAAAAAGACGCTGCGCGAAAAACTTCAAATGGGTGACAAACCGATAATAGTGAAGCGTTTCTTCGTTGAATTCAATCTTAAAATGGTATTTTACGATACTCAAAATCTCTTGCATGACTTTTGTAATATTGATGATATTAGGCATCTCTTCATTCAGCTCGGCATTTACGATATGCATGGCAATAAAGCCAGCTTCATCCTCCGGCAGAGACACGCCAGTCTTGTTTTTCACCATGTGCAGCGCTTCTTTTCCGATTGCAAACTCGTCTTTGTACAGCCGCTTTGTTTCCCACAGCAAGGCGTTTTTGATATCAAGCCCTTTCTGATTGCGCTGGATGGCGAAGTTAATATGGTCGGTCAGCGACACATAGATGCTGTCGTTGAGCTTTTTGCCGAGCTTTAATTTCGCATAGCTGATAATCTCTTCGGATACTTCCATACACTCGATCGGTATATCATACAAAAGGGTTTTGAATTTTTCTGATACATCCTTGTTATCGAGCGTGAACACCTTCTCAATGCGGTCTTCATCGACATCATCGCCGGTCTTTTTCTGGAACGCGAGCCCCCTGCCCATGATGACCAATTCTTTTCCCTGTTCATTGACCACGCTGATCACGTTATTGTTGATCACCTTCGCAATTTTCATGACATGTTCCTCCAATCAACTAAGAACAAACTACACCTTGATTGTACATTCTTTTTGTACTAGGTCAATATCATCAGGGAAAGAGCAGGAAGCAGGTCAATACAATCCACTCAGCACCGGCTGCCCGGGCTGTTTTTGAAGCAGTGCCTCCAGATGTCGTTCAAATGCTGCCTTGTCAGCCCCCTGCTTTTTGACAATGCTGTTCATGATTTTGACGCTTTCGGCACTGTATTGCGTATATTGTTTTTTCAGCTGATCCAGCTGCTGTCTTGTCTTCTTCGCGTTTTTCGGTGTGACTTGGCTGATGAGTTTGATCATACGTTCTGTGATCTCAAAAAAAGCAGCACGATTTTCTTTCAGCTGCTGCATTTCGTTGCGGCTCATTCCATGATTGCGGGTTTTTTGAAGCAAAGCGATTGCCTCGGTGTTTTGTTTTTTGAGCGGTTTGTTTGCATGTTGAATCGCTCCAAGGTTCTCCTTCGCAATGTCTGCTTCTTCTTCAGTCATGCTGCTCCGAACAAAGTATTCAGGATTGCCGATTCCATAATCAAATGCTTCGCTTACACGTATCATGGAACTGAATACAATCGCCAGCTGCATATCGCTTGGGAGGGTCTGGAAGTCCTGTTTATTCTTATTGCTCATCGGTTTGGCTGTGGTTTGTTTGACCGTCTCTTGATCACGATCTGCAAACGTCTGAGCCTCATCTTCACTTTCGCATGCGCTCATCACAAGAACTGTGACCAGCAGGCTTATACACAAGCCTATTCGCCTCATGCTCTGTCTCCTCTCTGCTGAATCCCTTCTGGAAAATACGTAAAATGTAGTTAAATGGTACCAGATACACCTATCCCCATCAATAAACCAAAAGTATGATTTGGAACGCAAAAACATAAACATTTTGTAAAAATTTACGTGATTTCCATTCTTTTCAGCCCCATTTCTCGTACAATAAAAGTATTGTTACCAGAGGAGGGGGCTTGTGATGAAACGTTTTACGAAACAAGAAAACAGCTGGATTTTATATGACTGGGCAAATTCTGCATACTCGATTGTCGTGACCACCGCGGTGTTTCCGTTGTTTTATAAAGCAGCTGCTGCGGAAGGCGGTGTCGGAGCTGCTCAATCGACTGCCTATTTGGGATATACCATTGCGATTTCAACGTTTATTCTTGCGATGCTCGGGCCGATTTTAGGCACGATCGCCGACTATGAAGGGTGCAAAAAAAAGTTTTTCGGTTTCTTTGTGTCAGCCGGTGTTGCCAGCACCGCGATGCTAGCCTTTATTCCGAGTGAACATTGGCTGCTTTTATTGCTGTTTTATACGATATCAGCTATCGGTTTTTCCGGCGCCAACGTGTTTTACGATGCCTTTCTCGTTGACGTCACCCCGGAGAACCGAATGAACCTCATCTCTGCACGGGGTTTTGGCTTAGGCTACATAGGAAGCACGATTCCATTTATCATCAGCATTGCTGTCATCCTGCTTGCTCAAGCAGAGTCGATTCCGCTGTCTGTATCGGCCGCAAGCCAGCTGTCCTTTTTCATAACGGCTGCCTGGTGGGGGCTGTTTACCATCCCGATGCTGAAACATGTCCATCAGCGCTATTTCATCAAAAGAGAACCTCATATTGTTATCAACAGCTTTAAGCGGCTCGGCCAAACGATGAAACGGATTAGGCAGTACCGGGCGCTGTTCCTCTTTTTGCTTGCTTATTTCTTTTATATCGACGGAGTCGGCACGATTATTACGATGTCGACTTCCTATGGGTCTGATTTAGGGATCAGCCCCTCAAGCCTCCTGATCATCCTGTTTGTCACTCAAGTCGTCGCCGCGCCGTTTTCCATTGTATACGGAAAAATGGCAGAACGCTTTACGGGAAAAACAATGCTGTACGTTGGAATCGTCATTTATATGATTGTCTGTGTGTACGCTTATTTTATGGAGACAACGCTAGATTTCTGGATACTGGCCATGCTTGTCGCCACTTCGCAGGGCGGCATTCAAGCCCTCAGCCGTTCTTATTTCGCCAAGCTCGTGCCAAAGCGCCACGCCAATGAATTCTTCGGCTTTTACAACATTTTCGGAAAATTCGCTTCGATTATGGGACCGCTGCTCATTGCCGTTACCGCTCAGGTTACCGGGAGATCCTCGACTGCGGTGTTCAGCCTGATTGTTCTATTTGTAATCGGCATTGTGATCCTCGCTTTTGTCCCGGAGGAGACCAGCGCGGATATAAGCCAGCAGCAAAATGACCTGCCCCTTTAACTGGGAGCAGGTCATTCATCATTTATTCGCTTTATTCACCTTGAGCTTTTTCCCTTTGACGGTTGTGTTTTTCATCACTTTGAGAACTTGAGGGCCTTTTCCGTTTAAAATTTCCACGTAAGAGGCGTTATCCATGATCGTGATAATGCCGATGTCATCAGTTGACACACCGTCAATTTTGGCAATCGTTCCTACAAAATCAACAGCTCTGATTTTCTTTTTCTTTCCGCCGTTAAAATACAGCTTCATAATGTCTTTATTCAGCTCTTCGCTTTTGTCCTTTTTGAATTCCGGACGGTCATTCAATTTGGATAGAAAATCAGGTTTCTTCTTGGCCACTTCTTCTTGAGAAGGGGCTTCTATTTGTTGAATCTCAAACCCGATATATTCTTCAATGTCAGCTAAAAACCGTTTTTCGAAGGCCGTGACAAACGAAATGGCCTTTCCTTTGTTTCCTGCGCGCCCCGTCCGGCCTGTGCGGTGGACGTAGCTTTCCTTCTCAAGCGGCAGATCATAGTTGATGACAAGAGAGATATTTTCAATATCAATCCCGCGCGCGGCGACATCTGTCGCGACTAAGTAACGGTACTCGCCCCGTTTAAATTCATCCATGACATCGAAACGGTCTTCCTGAATCATTCCGCCGTGTATTTTATCGCACGGATACCCTAAGTTATCCAATTCATCGGTCAGCTGATTGACATGCTCTTTCGTCCGGCAGAAAATGATGCAGCTGTCAGGATTCTCCGTCATCAGCACATCTTTCAGCAAAGCAAACTTATTCTCTTCTCGTACTTGAATCACCGCATGTTCAATATTCCTGGTGGTAAGACCGGCCGCTTTGATTTCGATATGCTCCGGGTTTTGCATGTATTGCCGGCTTAATTTCTCAATATCCTCCGGCAGGGTCGCCGAAAACAGCATCGTCGTACGCTCAACCGGCAGATGCTTGATAATCGCCTCCACCTGCTCGATGAAGCCCATATTCAACATCTCATCGGCTTCATCAATCACCAAATAGGACAGACGGTCTAACGGCAGCGTGCCCTTTTCGATATGATCCAGTACACGTCCCGGCGTGCCGACAACGATGTGGCTTTTTTGCTTCAGTTCAGCTTTTTGTTTGTCAAAGGATGACTTTCCAAACACAGCAGTCGCTTTGATTCGTTTAAAGCGTCCGATGTTTGTGATATCCTCTTTAACTTGTACGGCAAGCTCACGGGTCGGTGTTAAAATAAGCGCCTGCGGCTTGTTTTCGTCCCAATCCGCCAGCTCACAGAGAGGAATCCCGAATGAAGCCGTTTTCCCGCTTCCCGTCTGTGATTTGACGACAAGATCCTTTCGTTCTAAGGCAGCGGGGATCACGCTCTGCTGCACCTTGGTCGGTTCTGTATATCCCAGTCCTTCTAATGCTCGTAAAATGTCATGACTGATTTGATAGTTTTTAAAATGACTCATGTATAAACTCCTGTCTCTTGCAGATGTTCTCATTATACGCTAATTCACACAGGCATATGTGTTTTGCCGAAAAATGACGTATTAAAATCCTTCAATTCTCTGGCGTTTCAACTCCTGAACGGCTAGCCGCGCCAGTGCGTCGGCTCCCGCGCGGTTAGGATGCAGCGTATCTCCGTCCATATATAACGCGAGTGTTTTTTCCGGACCGATTGATGTAAAGTAAGCCGAACTAAGGACATTTAAGTCAATGAGGTGCGTTTTCTCCTCTTCGGCCAAAGCCAAAATAGAAGCCCTGTACCATCGGTTGACAGACGAATGAATGCCTTCAGACGTAAAATCTGTCGCCCGTCCCTGTGGTGTTGAAAGGATAATTTCCGCACCCTTCGCTTTCACCTGGCGGATCATATCTCGCATCATCTCCTTAAACTCCGCTTCAGATTCATGATGCTTCGGATTTGTATCATTAATGCCGAGCTGCAACATAAAATAATCTCCCGGCTTGATATACTTCAAGATCGCCTCAAGCTGCCCGTCATTTCGAAACCCTCTCGCGATCTGCCCGCCTGACGCCATGTTTCTGACTTGAAAGGTGTGTTTGTCGACATAGTGAGGCAGCATCTGCCCCCAGCCCGCCTGCTTGCTGCTGTTGAGCGGATAATAATTGCACACCGTCGAATCGCCGCCGACATAAATGGTTCGGTTTGTCACCGGCTGATCAGACAATTTCTTGATTTTCAAGGCACTGAGCGTAAAAGCGGTGCCTGCTTTTCCCTCTGTCACCAGCAGATTCAGCTGCCCGTCGGTGACAGGAATTTGGAACGTATCCTCCGCACCGTCCCCCGTCATATTGATGACCTGAAACACACCCTCCGCCGCCACACTGGCCCTTGCCGTATTGCCAAGCGTCACCTTCACCTCGTAAAGGCCATTCGGAAGATCCACGCTAAACGTATTGTCGCTTTTCGTCCCATACGTCAAAAACTGAACCGCATCACTCTTCACACCAGTCCCGGATGCCGCCACATCCTTCATATTCTCCGGTGTTTGAAAACCGTAGCCCGTTGACCGGTCATACCGATCAGACGCCCTGACACCAATGTAATCAGGCTCAACCGAACCGCTCCCAAAATCAAACTGATACACCTTCGGCTCCGCCGCCTTCACACTCTCAATCCCACCGGAACACAGCATCAACATCATCACAAAACCCGCAGCCATCCACTTTTTCATCAAGATTCCCCCTATATGTAAACGCATACATTAATGCATACTCGGTGATTGTTTCTTTATGATGACTGAATGCAGATTTGACAAAACAAAAGGAATATTTTATTATATCAATAAGTGATATATCATTAGTTGATATAAGAAATGAGGTGACCCCTTGCCAAAACAACGTCAGGAAATGGATCAGCTTACCGATCCAGCCTATTACATTGTCTTAACATTGCTGGAACCAAAACACGGATATTCGATCATGCAGGAGATTGAGGACATGACCGATGACTCCTTTACGATCGGCCCGGCTACTTTATATACATTGTTAAAGAAATTACTGCAAAAAGAGATCATTGAGCTAATCAACAATGACAACCCGCGCCGCAAAGTATACCAGACCACCCTGCGCGGCCAAGAATTACTCAAAAAAGAAATTCAGCGCAGAAAAGTGATGGCGGAACACGGAGAACGCGCTTTTCAACAATTGAAAGGGGATTAGTCGTGAAACAGAAAAAATATATGATGTCCGAAGGATTGGCGTTTTCAGAAGAAAAGGATATGAAGAGACTAAGCGATATGGCCGGCAAAGGCTGGGTGCTCGATTCATTTGCGTTTATGGGGTATAAGCTTAGAAAAGCTGAACCGCGGAAATTGATCTACAGCTTAGACTATCGTGCCGTCGATGATGACAACATAGATGAGTACCTTGAAATATTCGAAAATGCCGGATGGGAGCATGTTTGTTCTGAATACACCACACATATCTTTGCCGCCGCACCCGGAACGAAGCCGATTTACTCCGACCGTTCAACCATGATTGATAAATACAAACAAAGTGAATATACCCTCCGCTATATCACATTGTTCATGCTCTGTCTTACTGCGGCTTTCACAGTCATCAGGAGTATGTTTATTTCTGCTGAAGCTTCCATACTTAATAACACCATACACATCCTTTTTGTCTTTCTCATCACCATCACGATCCCGGCTATCCTCACTTACGCAGCCTCTGTCTTTAGAATTTGGCGAGTCAAACGCAGAAACCCCAACCTTGAGTGAAGGCTGGGGTTTTGCTTAATCATAAAATGATTAATAAAGAGAAGCGAACGTATAGTTAATCGTTTTTTTCGTTCCTGTGTTGCTGAATTTAAATCTGTATTTTGTTTTATAGCTCTTAGATGCTTTACTGTAGTTCAGGTTAGTATAGCCTTTTTTCTTGGCATAAAACGTTTTAATGGTTTTCCACCCTTTACTTGTCTTCTGTTGCATCTCGGCTTTTATTTTCCCGCTTCCAGATCCTTTTGCAGTAATGCTCGCATTCGTTCCTTGACCTGGATACCAAATCTGAAATGTTGGTGAGTACGTATAGTTTTTGAAAGAGCCTGAATGGTAGTGGGTAGTCCATATACTGCCTTTTTTCACCCAATCTTTTGCTTGGGCTTTGTTACCGGCAAGATCTATAGCTGTAAAGCTTGTCAATGCGATAACAAAAGCAACGAAGGTCATGATCAATTTCTTCTTTTTCATTATGTAATTCCTCCCGCTCTCGTATAGTTCTTTTTATCACCTTTAAATATGATAATCATGATTAGAAGATGATGAATCCTTCTAAAATACTAAATTATGGCGATTTATCATGCATCTCACATACATAATGACTATAGACTCATTTCTTTAGATACATTTCCTGTTCTGCTTGAGAACGTTTGGAAATAAAACAAAAGCAGCTGCCTTCGACAGCTGCTTTCTTTACATTTGAGAATTCTCAGCAACCACATCCGCCTTCCCCCGCCTCCTGACAAGCGTCAAAGCCATGCCCGCAAAGATCATTACGATGCCTAGTGTTTGATAGAGGTCTGGGCGGAAACCCGTGAAGACGGTATCGAGTACGATTGCGACAGCCGGGTCGAGGAAGACAATGATTGAAATAAATTTCGTTGATAAAAAACGCAAACTGTCAAAAAACAGCAAATACACAATACCTGTATGAATGATACCGGTAGACACCACCATGATCCAGTTCCCCTGAGACAGGCCGGCAAAAGCGCCAAAGTGAATAAACGGAATCAGGATAATGATCCCTAAACCGGTTTGCAGGAAGGTGGTCGCGTAAGGGCTGAGGTTGTGAATGCCTTTTCCCAATAAAGTAGTGAACGCATAAAACAGTGCGGCGAGAACGGCCCAAATGATTCCTGATCCCATCAGCTGCGTTAGTGATGTGCTGCCATTAATCCCGGAAATCAGCGCAGTTCCCAGAAAACAGATGATAATGGAACTGACGGAGATGACGTTTAATTTTTCTCTGTAGATGATGCTCCCCAGGAGAAGAACAAGCACCGGTGCAAGGTGATAAACCGAGATGGCGATCGTGACAGATGTTTCTTCAAAAGACTTAAATAAGAACACCCAGTTGAATACAAGAAAGAAACCGCACGCCAATGTTTGCAGCACTTCTCTCTTGCTCCACTTTTCGGTTTTATACTGGCCGGACGCCAGCCAGCAGAAGCTTAAAAATAGCGTCGCGCAAAGGCAGCGGATGAATACCAATTCAACTGACGGCAAATTGGTATGCTCTGAGAAAAAGCCGATGGAACCGAAAATCACCATGGAGATGACCATTTTCAGCACGGCTGTTGATTTTTGTTTTGATATGATTGAGAGATCTTGCTGCATCAAGTGTATTCTACCTCCAGTTATGTATATGGAAAATAACCCCAGATGCAAGGTGCTTTTCCCTTTATTATAGTTTCTTTCCGGCCGTCCAGCCGCCGTCTATGACAAAGTTTGAGCCTGTAATAAAGTGCGCCTCTCAGAAGCTAAAGATGACCTTTTAAATGATTCTGCTGATAATTCAAAAATGATTAAAATACTGGAATCCAATGGCTTTGTTCAGGCTGTACATCAAAGATTCTGCCTGCTGAACATCAGATAAGGCTGCTTCCTTCATATGAAAGCATTGTTTACTATAAATTCTGACATCTTATCCGTTTAATTATCTACTCCAACGACACGCTGACCGGTAGAAGTTGCTTTACCGCCTCAATGTCTTTGCACCTGTATTCATTATATTCTTTTTTTCACCATTTTACATTATACCTTTATTCATTTTGGTAATTTTAAGCAACACGGATACTATACTTAAATGATGTATCACTTATCATTTAGCATGTTGCACATGTAGATTTCTGGTTTTTGCCAACACGAAGAGCCCCCAAGAAATACCAACCTACTCAATTGGATTAACGATAGATGAGAAGGGGAATGCTGTTGATATCGCAACTTTTACAGCACACTTTACGTTTTAGAAAGGAACGATGTTAATGGAGTCTATCTGGCTGGAATATGCCTGGACATTGTTAATTTTAATCGGATTAGAAGGACTGCTATCGGCTGATAATGCCCTTGTACTGGCAGTGATCGCCAAGCATTTACCCGATGATCAGAAGAAAAAAGCGATAAATTATGGAATCATCATGGCATTTGCGTTCAGGTTTGCGGCGCTTTTTGCCATTTCGTTTATCGCGAATGTCTGGCAGATTCAGGCGATAGGAGCAGCGTATCTTCTTTACCTGGGCTTAAAGCATGTGATAAAGGCCCGTTTCGGGAAAAAAAATGAGAACATTCATGAGGAGGCAAAAGAGGAGGCTGCCGGAAAAGGTTTCTGGCCCACAGTCGGAAAGATTGCTTTAGCGGACCTCGCTTTTGCCATTGATTCGATTCTTGCTGCGGTTGCTTTAGCTCTCGGCCTTCCGGATTCACCGCTTGATGATTTCGGCGGCATGGATGGAGGACAATTTATTGTTGTTGTCCTAGGCGGAATTGCAGGGCTTATCCTGATTAAGTTTGCAGCAACCTGGTTTGTAAAACTTCTTAATCAGCGCCCCGCACTGGAAACAACCGCATATGCCATTGTGGCCTGGGTCGGTGTCAAACTGGTCGTCATTACCCTTGCCCATGAGGATATTGGAATCCTGGACCATCACTTTCCGCACAGCACCACCTGGACGCTGATCTTCTATGGCGTTTTAGTGGCCATTGCTTTATTCGGTTGGTTTGCGCCGGCCAATAAAGCAGCAAAGAAATAGATGGAATAAACAACAATGAAAAGAGGAAGGTATGTTTAAGAGCATACGGGACTTTTATGTGAACGGGGCAGCTAACATTCGAATAGGAAACTGGGAAAACAAATTAAAACGCTGTGGCAACTAGGCAGTTGGATTTGAAACCAAACCAGATAGAGGCGTCATCCCTTATTGTTCAAAGGGAGGCGCCTCTTTTGGTAAAGCTGTATTACAAAAAACAAGTTTATTTAAGGTTGTTTTTAAGTTTAAGTCTCGGACGATGGTCAGCCGCTATCATTAGCAAGATGTTCAGCAGAAATTTAATTTTTTTCTATCGAACAATTAAAACCGGGCAAGTTGATAATTGAGACACTTTATGGCTGACGCTTCCAAGCATCATTTCTTTCAGGCCGCTGATGCCCCGGCTGCCGACTACGATCAGGCTGACGCCTTTCTCTTTTGCGGTATTTAGTATCTCATGCGCCGGCTCGCCATTCGCGTAAATGATTTCAGCTTGAACACCGTTCTCGGCTGCATTTTCTTTTGCCTTCTCAAGGATTTTCATGCCTTCTTTTTTAACCTGGTCCCTGATTTCTTCAATAAAATGTTCAGGCACATAGACCATTCCCGTCAGAGAAGAAGTCGTGACGACGGCTTCTCTCCCCACATGAAGAATGCTTAGTTCCGTCTGCTGCTCTTTAGCCAAATGCACTGCGGCATCAAGCGCTTTTGCACTCATATCTGATCCGTCAATCGCAACTAACATTTTGTTAAACATGCTCTTCCCGCCTTTCGGACTGTGGGTGGTTCATCTTTCTCTTCTATTGTCCGCCCGCTTCCGGTTATTGTCAATTGAAGCGCATGAGTATTCAAAAAATTGTCAGAGACTCTCTCCATTTGTGGCGATGACCCGCTGATACCAGCCGAAGCTTTTTTTCTTGATGCGGTTTAATGTTCCGTTTCCTTCATTGTCCCGATCAACATAAATGTAGCCGTAGCGTTTTTTCATTTCCGCAGTGGAGGCGCTGACAAGGTCAATCGGTCCCCATGACGTGTATCCGATTAAGTCGACACCGTCAGCAATGGCTTCCCGGGCTTCAATCAAATGGTCCCGCAGATAGTCGATTCTGTAATCATCCTGAATAGAGCCGTCCTCCTCCACTTTGTCTGCCGCACCAAGGCCGTTTTCCACGATAAACAGCGGCTTCTGGTAGCGGTCATATAGCGTATTGAGCGTGGTGCGCAAGCCCTTCGGATCAATCTGCCAGCCCCATTCTGATGATTTGAGATATGGATTTTTCACACCGCCCAGCATGTTGCCTTCTGATTTTGTAAGATCTTCAGGATCAGTGCTTGCCGCCATCGACATGTAGTAGCTGAATCCGATGTAATCCACCGTATGTTCTTTCAAAATCTCTTCATCGCCATCAGCCATTTCAATTTCAATATGATTTTCTGCCAAGAAGCGTTTCATATATCCCGGGTATGCGCCTCGTGCCTGCACATCTGAGAAGAAAAGTGTTTTGCGCTCATTCTCCATTGCCGCGAAGACATCCTCCGGCTTAGATGTCATCGGATAGGTTGTCGTTGCCGCAATCATACAGCCAATTTTTGAATCAGGAATGATCTCATGCCCCGCTTTGACAGCGCGGGCGCTGGCGACAAACTGGTGGTGCGCGGCCTGATACATCGCGTTTAATTTGTTTTCTCCTTCTTCAAAGACAAGGCCGCCGCCGGTAAATGGCGCATGGAGCACCACGTTAATTTCATTGAACGTCATCCAATACTTCACTTTGTGCTGATAGCGTTTGAAAACGGTTTTGGCATAGCGTTCATAGAACTCGATGACCTTGCGATTCTTCCAGCCGCCATACTGTTTCACTAAGCCGAGCGGCATTTCATAATGAGAGATGGTGACAACAGGCTCAATCTCATGCTTTAACAGCTCATCAAACAGATCGTCATAAAATTTGAGTCCTTCTTCATTTGGCTCCTCTTCATCGCCATTCGGAAAAATTCTTGTCCACGCTATTGATGTGCGAAACGCCTTAAATCCCATTTCCGCAAACAAGGCAATGTCCTCTTTATAACGATGGTAAAAATCAATTCCGTCATGATACAGATTTAAGGAAGACATCGACTCATCAAATGGAGACATGATGCCGTTCGGTGATACGTCAGCCGTCGAAAGCCCCTTACCGCCCTCGTTATAAGCACCTTCCACTTGATTGGCAGCAACCGCGCCGCCCCATAAAAATCCTTCTGGAAATCGTTTTGCATTTGCACTCATATTGATCACCTCATCAGTTTTTTTAAGATAAAGCTAGCAACGCTTCTTTTGTCTTCACCTTGCCGATTTCTTTTACAGGCGATAACGAATATTGGTCTGTGTTGGTCACGATCACCGGGGTAATGACGTCATATCCCGCCGCTTTGATTTGTTCCAGATCAAAGGACACGAGCAAATCTCCCGGTGCGACCTTGTCGCCTTCTTTGACGTGAGCTGTAAACCATTGCCCCTCCAGCTTCACAGTGTCCAATCCAATGTGTATGAGAATTTCGGCTCCCTGATCACTCGTCATTCCAATCGCATGCTTGGTTTTAAAAACAGTGGTGACGCTTCCATGAACAGGAGAAACGACTTCTCCTTCTTCAGGCTCTATGGCAAACCCTTTTCCCATGACCCCGGCAGAAAACACTCCGTCATTCACTTCGCTTAATGCTTTTACTTCTCCTTTAATCGGGCTGTGAATGATTTCTCCGCTGCCTTCATACACAGACGGCCGCTGATCACTGTCAGACGGCACATCCTCGAATCCAATAAGATAGGCTGCCGCTGTTCCCGCCGCGAACGCAATCACAAGGCCGATCATGGCGTAAATAAACGTTGGTCCGATGAAGACCGGAATACTCGGCAGACCCGCGTTTCCTCCAACAATATAGGAAGCAACACCCGTCACACCGTAAAACGCGCCGCCGGCCGCTCCGCCCAGCAAAGCCGCCGCAAACGGTTTTTTTAAACGCATATTCACGCCGTACATCGCGGGTTCTGTAATCCCCATCAACGCCGTGATGCTTGTGGTAAGCGCGAGTGATTTGAATTTTTTGTTTCTGGAGCGAAGGAAGACGGCAAATGATGCCCCGGCCTGCCCCATATTCGCCAAAAACATAGCCGGCAGCAAGTAATCGTGCCCGTTTTGGGCAATGTTGTTAATCATAATAGGCACCAGTGCATAATGCATGCCCGTCATAATGATTAAAGAGAATGTTCCCGCAAGCAAAATCATCGCAATAAGCCCTGCATGATCAAATAAAACATTCACACCGACAGACAAGTATTCTCCCAAAATAGCGCCAAGCGGACCGACAGTAATCAGCGTCAGCGGCACAACAATCAGCAATGTCAGTGTCGGAACCACAATCAGCTTCAGAGAAGAGTGGGTGACCCGGTCAATCCACTTCTCAACATACGATGCGATCCAAATTGCAAGCAAAATCGGAATGACTGTTGAAGAATACGTGGCAGCGGTTACAGGAAGCCCGATAAAGGAAATCGGTTTCCCCGCACCGAGCAGTGCCGTCAGATCCGGGTGCAGAATAGCCGCCCCAATCGCCGCCGCTACATATGGATTGCTTCCGAACTTTCTCGCCGCGCTCATTGCAAGCAGGAGCGGCAGGAAGTAGAACGCGCCATCACCGACAGCCGAGAGAATCACATGCGCCTGACTCGTCTCTGTCATCCAGCCGAATGTAACGGCTAACGCGACAAGCCCTTTGATCATCCCTGCTCCCGCAATCGCCGGAAGAATCGGGGTAAACACACCAGAAATCACATCAAAGACCGCACTCAGCACATTCTTTTTCTGGGATGATGAACCGGCACTCTTCTCATCACTGAGCTTACCGTGCTGCAGCATCGCCTGGTACACCTTGGGCACATCATTTCCTATGATAATTTGAAACTGACCACCGCTGATATTAGTGCCCATCACACCCGGCAGCTGCTCCAGCTGACCGCGATCCGCCTTCGAATGGTCATGAAGATTAAAACGAAGCCTTGTCATGCAGTGAATCACGCGCTGAACGTTGTCTTCACCGCCTACGAGTTGTAATATGTCTTTCGATAACTTATCATAATCCATGTGAATACCTCCTTTTTATGGGGGAACCCGCTGGATGAAAGGTGGCCGCCTTTCACCAGCTTTTTTTGTATCAAATGCCGCATCACCTCCTAAATTGAGAATAAAAAAAACCTAAATGACACAGATTGCGAGAGTCTCCTCCTGCACCTGCACCATTTAGGTTTTGCCTGCTTTCGCAGTAACAATCCTGACGGGTCGTTTTATTTGTTTGTAGGTATACTTTAGCACTAGGTTTATAGGATGTCAACGCTTTCATTTTTGGTTTTGGACCTGAATATTTTACTTTTTAAATAACATTGTTTCTAATTTATCTAGCTCTGCCACAAGAGGTTCTTGATAGCTTTCACCTAGATATGTTTCAAAATATGCACGTAAAGCTCCTTTTACAAAAGTTTATTTTTTAATATTTTCTTGTCCTCATTACTATTTAATAACTCGTCTACTCTTTTTAATCTTCTTAAAAGAGTATTTAAATAGTTATGATCTTCTCGATTTACTCTGTTCTTTTTTTCTAATACTAAATCAATAACTTTTTGGACTTGTTTTTTAATCTTTGTTTCGCTATACACCACAAACTCCTATTTCCTAAGAATCTACCCTCTAAAATACGAAAAACCTTTTATTCTAAAAATAAACAAAAGCCTCAAAAGGATTTCCCAATCAAGTCTTGCTATTAGTTTATGAATCTATTTCGTATTTTTTTATACAAGGGCTATTACCTATCTGTATAAATTTCTGCTTTTTTCCATTATTATTTAACTTTTAATATTTAAACAGACTCTCTTAAAAATTCTATACTTATCCTGTCAACCTTCATCTCAACATTTTTACCAATCAAATAAGGATATTCTGAAAAATACTCATCTTCATCAGTAAGAACGATTCCTGCATCAATAGAATCCTCTTGTAAAACCCCCCTAATATAATATTGATAACCTAAACCAATACGTTCTAATTCTTTTGTTTCTTCTTTATTTTCACGAATAACTAACTCATCCAAAATAGTAAAACCAACTAATACAGAATATTTTTTCCCCACTTCAATTTCATAAGGACAAACAGAAGAAAAACCTGTGAATTCAACACCTTCAATTTCGAGGATCACTTCCTCTTCGATATGTGGATCAATTCCTTTAACAAGCGCTTTATATATCATAGTAGAACCTCTTTGATTTGTTTATTATATTGAATGAGATAGAGATTGTTTTTATACATTAAAACCTTGAAAGGCGTTTTGCCAATCAAGGTTTTATCATAGGCTAAGACTCAAAAGCTGTTTTTTCTGGAAATACACCTCCTTCTCTTACTAAACAAACAGCTAATCTTTGTGCAGCTCGATCAAAATAAAATGTTGACAGGAGATCTTTATCAGGAATTTCTTCTAACTCTGAAAACTTCCTAGTTATTTTATTTAATTTCATTTTGCCCATAGTATTTTCATTAGGCCCGAATTTGTAAACCACACTTTCATCATCTTCATATTCTTTTAGTAATAAAACGTATGAAGCCAATGTTTTTTCCTCATTTAATAAAATCTAATTCACTGCACTTTTCTTTTATCCATTCTATTCTTTCATCAGCTTCCTTTTTTGATAAAATACCTCGTTTATTTTTGTACTTAATATTTTCTTTTGCCCAAATTAAAATGATCTTGGTATATTCCACTGTCTCTATTGTGCATATACTATCTTCTTCTTCGTCTGCGAAAATATCTTCAACCACAGTTTTATGTTTATCAGAACTAATTATATTTACATTTCCTCCACTTTCGTATATTGGTAATTTTCCAGCTAATACTTTTATTAAATGCTCAATCTCTTCTTTTATGCTATTAAAATCACTAAATATATCAGATCCTAATGAATTACTAATGAGGTAACCATTTTTAAGTGACTCTTCTTTTTCGAAATCCAAAATGACTTCATCATAATCATCTTTATATTCAATCTTATACTTATACTCGAGCAATTAAACTATCTCCCATCTGTTTTTTAATATACAGGGTATGCCGATACTACCTTACCATTTTTTACAATTATCTCAATCGTCATACCATTACTAGCTGTTCCTCTATATCTGTTATTCTTATATAAAACTTTATTATCAAAAGCTAAATTTATTTCATTAATTACTTGTTGTGGAGTCCATTCTCTCGGAAAAAAAGTAGATTTTGCTTTTTTTGTTACCCCATTCACTTCTATATTCGCTCTATAAACACCATATTTATTTGGCGGATCTACATTATCAATAACTTTACCATGACTTTTTGAAAGGCCTTCGTAATGAAATCCAACTGCTTTATCTTTCACTATTTCACCGTCAAAAATATGATTTAGTGCATTACTTTTACTACCTTTTTTGAAGTTATCTGTTGCTGTAAGATCCGATATTTTCCAAATTGGTTGATATGAATTTTTCTTCTCAACACTCGGAATTCTGGTAAGTGCTTTCTCTCCCTTACTCCACACAAAAACATACTTTCCAATCTTAGCAATAGGAATAATAAAAAGAGTACTCAATATTCGTTCATCAACCGAAACTTTTTTATTAGTTTTAGGATCTTCGCCAGTTGTTGCGCGAATTCCATCATTAACAACAAAAAACTCACCTATTGTATCCGTTACTTTCCCTAAACCAGGTGCTTCTTCATCAATATTTTTGACTCCGCCAGCACTTCTGCCTTCTGGAATCTTTTCAACAATTTCTATACTAGGTTTACCATTTTTAAGATATCGTCGAACGATTTGGCCATTTTCGTAGATACTGTATACTCCGCCGATATAGTTTATATCTGCTTGATTCCTCACAGTTTCATCAGCAACATCTACTCTTTGGACCACTTTCCAGCCTTTAACGTTATAAAGTTTACCATTTATCACTCGAATATCTCCAGCTACTTTTGGAGATATCATAGCTGCTTCTTTCTGCAGTACCGTCAAGTTACTGTCATCACCATAAATCTCGCGCTCGATCTTCTGTTGTTTGTCATCCATCATCACAGAATCAACGTTTGATTGCTTATGTTTCTCCAGTTTCTTCAGCATCATCTCCATCGGTGATTCATCCGGCTGTTTCATTTGCGGATTGATGGCGCCGAAGGTTTGGTTGATCTTTTCTTCTTCCTGTGATTTCAAGATGGAGCCGCTTTTGTAGCCTGTGATTTCAATTTTCGGACCGGTGTACATCGTTTCGAGCTGATCGATATATTTTTTCATCGTTTGAAAATCTGATTTTGGCGTTTCTAGTGCTTGAGTTTGCTGGCCGTCAAATTGAAAGAGCTTATTCAGGGTGTCCGAAATCAGTCGCTCAGCCTGTTCTGTTTCCAACCGAAAAAAGGAGTCATTGACTGTCGGCAGGCTGACGATGTGGCCGATGGCTGATGTCTGCCGATTCACTGCGTCTGTGAGCTGCTCTGTCACTTCTCGTGCATGCTTGATCCCATGTCTGGCATCGTGTGAGAGAAAAGCCTCCGCAATCATGCCGTGGGAGTCAGATTCTACAGAGGAAATCGCATGCTGTGTTTGCTTCAGCACTTTTTTGTATTCGTCGATAAACATGCCAAAGAAAAGGAGAAAAGGCTTGTGGCACTCCTCGTAAAAGGTCCGGATGGCATCTCCGCCTTTTCCTTTTAACGCATCCTTCATGCCTGCCAGATGCTCAACACTTTTTTCCAGCTTCTCCAGCTGCTGTTTTTGCTTGTCCAGTTTCTCAATCGTATGCTGAATGCCCTCGTGAAGAGCGTGGACATCTAATGTTTTCAATCCCTTGTCCTCCCGCGCTTTATTTCATGGAAGATGATATGTTTTCGTCCGTTTCCTTCATGGCGTTTACCGCGCTTTCCGTTTGTGCGATATGCTTGGCCAGAACGGATGCATATGCTTCAGTGAGCTCTTTGATGTCCTCATTTAATTGCTCAATGGACTTCACAACGTTTAAATGGTTCCTGCCTGAAAGATGGCCGGGCACGGAGGATTTGAGTTCAGCTGAATTCTTGAGCTGAGAAAGCCCTTGCTTCACTGTGCCATACACCATTTTGATTTCCTGTGCCATTTGTGCTCACCTCACTTTTTATGTTTTTCCTGTTCTATTTCATGCTCTATTCTCGTGATTTGCCGCCTTATGGAATATACATCGCCCTCTAATGAATGGATTTTTCCTTCGATGCTTTCGATGATTCCGCTGACCTGTTGGCTTTTGATTTGATGATATGATTTGTTCATTCCATCACGAATATCTTCAAACCGCTCAGCGTGTGTTCCTCTCCATACATCCCGGTTAAGATGCGGCCGGTGAATGAGATGCTGAACCTCGGAAAAATCGTGTTTGATTTGCCTGATTTCGTGCAGCACTCGTTTTAACTGATGGATCTGTTCCTGTTTTTCATGTAAATCGGCTTTGACCGAATGTAACAACATTTCACTATGCATGCCGCAACACCTCATGTTTCTATCAAACTGTGTAAATTCTTTACAATACAGACTATTTTCATATTACATGATGGGTCATATTGGATAAATAGGTGAAAAGGTTTGTCTTGAGGAGGATTGATTAGTTCCAAATTGCTACAAAATTGCTTTTTATGATTTTACAAGGAGTATAATAAGAATAGAGAGGACTTTGTGTTTAGGTCTATATTCTCATCTAAAGCTTTTGTTTTTTCTTCCGTAGGACTGTTACTTATAGTCAATAGTGATCATAAAAAAACGCCCTCCTAAGAAGGCGCTTCTCCATCTTATTTAGACCCCCAAACAGCCTCACCGCTGCCATTCAACACACTAAACGTCATCACGTCCTTCTCTCTCACCGAATCCCACTGTCGTAAAAATACTCCGCTATACTTCTTGCCGGCTAACGTGATTTCGGCTGTATTTTTACCAGTTTTCTGCCATGTTCCGGTCATTTCCCCGGAAATGGTGTGGTTTTTGTTGAGTTGGATGTTGATGGTTTTTTTGATGTCTGCTGAGATGTCTTTTCCGTGCTGGATGAGTTTGTAGGTTCCTGTGATGTCTTTTTGTTTTACTTTTTCCAGTGTTTCACCTGCGTAACGATATGGGGCTGTTACCGGCCAGCCGTCTTTGTTCATGAACATTTGGTGGACTCTGACTTCGTGTTCTTCACCTCTGCCCGGGAAGCGGGTGTGGAAGAGTAAATAGGATCGTCCGGTTTTTTCGTCATAGTATGCGGAATTGTGGCCTGGCGAGACGTAGCCTGTTCCTTTTTCAGTTTCTGTTTCAAATGAATAGCTGCCCATCAGTTTGACGCCGTACGGTTCGATAGAGCGGTCATCGAAGACTGTGCCTTCTTTGCCGCGGACGTCAATCATTGGGTTGCCTTCTGCGTCATAGTAAGGGCCGTCCGGTTTTTTGGAGCGGGCGACACGAATGTTATAGCCTCCTGTTGCGTCGAGACCGCCATATGACAGGTATAAATAGTAGTATTGGGTGTCTGGATTGTAGAGAACATACGGGCCTTCGATTCTGCTGTGGTTGCCGCCGAGCAGTTTTTTGCCGTATCCCTGCCCAGGAAGCGGGAAGCCTGTTTTCGGATTCATTTCAAGAATGAAAATGCCGCCAGAGTATGATCCGTACACCATCCACAGCTTGCCGTCTTTATCAAAGAAGGTATGCGGGTCTACAACATTCGGGTGTTTGGTTGCGTCATACGGTGTTCCATCGCTGCTTGTGCCTTCCATTCCTGATTTTAAAAAGATGCCTTTGTTTTTGTACGGGCCTTCGATGTTGTCAGCGACGGCCACGCCCATGGCCGATCTTGGCGAATCGCCGCGGCAGGCGTTGTAGTACATGTAGTATTTGCCGTCCGCCAGTTGTGTGACGTCAGCCGCCCACAGGGTATCGGATTGCGCCCATTCGAAGGTATCTTTTAATTCTTCGTAGACATTCGGAATCAGAGGATTGGTGTTGCTTACACTGGTGGTCAGCTGTTGCCATTGCATGAGGTCATTTGTTTTTGCTGAAGCGAGATGAGATCCAAAAACATAAAAGGTGCCGTTTGTCTCAATGACAGAAGGGTCATGAACACTGACTTCTGTAAATACGGGTTTTTCTCCCTTTTGTGCATAAGCGGAGTTTGGCAGGGTAAAGGCCATAATAAGAGCTGCAAGAAAACATACACGGAACAATCGGTTTAACATCTAAACAGTTCGCCTCACTTTTTTATCAAATTTTAAGCGCTTACATTTTCTATGAAAAAGCCCGAGTCCGTTATAAAGGCCCGATGTTTTCATATTCAAACGTTCCCCACTGTTCTCTTACATTGACCATGATGTTCATGACATCCAGGGAGAGATGGATGGTCTGGCTGCCTGCTTGCATATTCCCTACTTCATAATTCAACCCTTTTGCCGTTTCTCCTTCTTTCATCATCTCTGTTTTTCCATTTGCGTATGTAATGAACGCTTTGTCCGGCCTTGTGAAGTCATCGACTGTGATAAAGCCATTTTCTCCGGCAACTACGCCTCTTTTTGCATTTTCACCCTCATTGTCAGTGATATGCCTGACTGCTCGTCTACACCTTTGTCAGCCGGCTTGGCCGTGCTGAGGATCTCATTCGGCTGGCTCGTGAGAAAACAGCAACCGCCCACACCCCTGTCTGGCTATCGTGTGCAATGTGCTGAAAAAAACCGTCCGGTTATCTGCGCCACGCTATCACAATAGCAATCTAACTTGTTAAAGACTGTAAAAAACCTTTTGACTTCTGCTGCTGAACCAATTAATATAATACACAGTTAATAGTTATCAGAATTTTTAGGAATTGAGTGATTCATATGACACTGCACAAAGAGCGCCGGATCGGCCGGCTGTCTGTTCTTCTGCTGCTTAATGAAGATGAAGAACGTACACAGGTCGGGGAGCTGGAGCGAGATGGATGGAAAGTCTGTCTCGGCAAGGTAGGATCAATGGACGCGCATAAAGTAGTAGCCGCAATTGAAACCGCTTCCAAAAAGAGCGGTGTCATTCAATCTGACGGTTATCGCGAGTCACATGCGCTTTATCATGCAACGATGGAGGCTTTGCATGGCGTGACCAGAGGTGAAATGCTGCTTGGATCGCTGCTTCGGACGGTTGGCTTGAGGTTTGCCGTTTTGAGGGGAAATCCTTATGAAAGTGAAGCGGAAGGCGATTGGATCGCTGTCTCGCTTTATGGAACAATCGGGGCGCCGATCAAAGGACTTGAGCATGAGACATTCGGCGTTGGAATCAATCACATATGAAACAGCCCATAGATCTTAGACGATAGGGGGCTATGCGTGAAATCAAATTTTCACAGCATAGCCCCTTTTTGTATGGGCGCTTTACCAAAGTAAAGACAAAGGAGTTGGGCTTATGGTGACTTTAGACGGTTCTTCATTGACAACAGCCGACGTCGCTCGTGTGCTGTTTGATTTTGAGGAGACAGCGGCTTCCGAGGAAAGTATGGAGCGCGTGAAAAAAAGCAGAGCGGCAGTGGAACGGATTGTTCACGAAGAAAAGACAATCTACGGCATCACCACCGGATTTGGCAAATTCAGTGATGTCCTGATTCAAAAAGAAGACTCGGCGACGCTGCAGCTGAATTTAATTCTTTCTCATGCCTGCGGAGTCGGTGATCCTTTTCCTGAGTGTGTTTCCAGGGCAATGTTGCTTTTGCGCGCCAATGCGCTGTTAAAAGGGTTTTCCGGTGTACGTGCTGAACTGGTTGAACAGTTGCTTGCTTTTCTAAATAAACGCGTCCATCCTGTCATCCCCCAGCAGGGATCACTTGGCGCAAGCGGGGATCTGGCGCCGCTTTCCCATTTGGCGCTTGCGCTGATCGGTCAAGGAGAAGTCTTTTTTGAGGGAGAAAAGATGCCGGCAATGAAGGGATTGAAAAAAGCCGGTATTCAGCCGATAACGCTGACATCCAAGGAAGGACTTGCCTTGATTAACGGGACTCAGGCCATGACTGCTATGGGTGTGGTCGCATACATTGAAGCTGAAAAACTAGCCTATCAAATCGAGCGCATCGCCAGCTTAACGATCGAGGGGCTGAGGGGAATTATTGATGCGTTTGACGAGGATATTCACTCAGCCCGCGGCTATCAGGAGCAGATTGACGTCGCAGAACGAATTCGCTTCTATCTATCCGACAGCAGCCTGACAACCTCTCAAGGTGAACTGCGGGTTCAGGATGCCTATTCATTGCGGTGTATTCCGCAAGTGCATGGTGCGACTTGGCAAACGTTAGTCTATGTCAAAGAAAAATTAGAGATTGAGATGAATGCAGCTACGGACAATCCTCTTATTTTCAATGACGGTGACAAAGTGATTTCCGGCGGAAACTTTCACGGACAGCCTATAGCCTTTGCCATGGATTTTCTGAAAATCGCAATGTCAGAGCTTGCGAATATTGCAGAGCGCAGGATAGAGCGCCTTGTGAACCCGCAGCTGAATGACCTGCCGCCATTCCTAAGCCCTCACCCCGGTCTGCAATCCGGTGCAATGATCATGCAGTACGCCGCGGCCTCACTCGTTTCTGAAAATAAAACACTGGCGCATCCTGCAAGTGTGGATTCTATTCCGTCATCCGCCAACCAAGAAGACCATGTCAGCATGGGAACCATTGCTGCGCGGCATGCCTACCAGGTGATCGCGAATACAAGAAGAGTCATTGCAATCGAAGCGATTTGCGCATTGCAGGCGGTTGAATACAGAGGCATAGAACATGCAGCGACCTATACCAAACAGCTTTTTCAGGAAATGAGAAAAGTCGTGCCTTCCATTCAGCAGGACCGTATTTTCTCCTATGACATAGAACGCTTGACTGACTGGCTGAAGAAGGAATCTTTATTACCAGATCACAAGAATGAAGAACTGAGGGGGATGAACATATGACTGATATAAAAAAATCTATCCGTGCCAATAGGGGAACAGAGCTTGAATGCTTAGGGTGGGAGCAAGAGGCGGTGCTTCGGATGCTTCGAAACAACCTTGATCCGGAAGTCGCCGAGAAGCCGGAGGACCTGATTGTATACGGCGGAATTGGCAAAGCCGCCCGGAATTGGGACGCTTTTCACGCCATTGAGCATTCTTTGAAAACACTTAAAAATGATGAGACATTGCTCGTGCAATCCGGAAAGCCCGTTGGTATGTTCCGAACCCATCCGCAGGCGCCGCGCGTGCTTTTAGCAAATTCTGTTCTTGTTCCGAAGTGGGCGGACTGGGAGCATTTCCACGAACTTGAGAAAAAAGGGTTAATGATGTACGGGCAAATGACAGCGGGCAGCTGGATTTACATTGGCTCACAAGGCATATTGCAAGGAACCTATGAAACCTTCGCCGAGCTCGCGAGACAGCATTTCGGAGGAAGCTTAAAAGGAACATTGACTCTGACAGCCGGTCTCGGCGGAATGGGAGGCGCCCAGCCGCTGTCTGTCACGATGAATGAAGGAGTCGTCATTGCCGTCGAGGTTGACGAGAAACGAATCGACAAACGAATTGAAACAAAATACTGCGACCGAAAAACAGCGTCGATTGAAGAAGCCTTAGCATGGGCTGAAGAGGCAAAGCTAGCAGGAAAACCTCTCTCCATCGCTCTTCTCGGAAACGCGGCAGAGGTTCACCATACCCTTCTGAATCGCGGCGTCACCATTGATATCGTCACCGATCAGACATCTGCCCATGACCCTTTAATCGGTTATGTTCCCGAGGGCTATTCCCTTAATGAAGCCGACCGTTTGCGCCAAGACAATCCAGAGCTTTACGTGCGCCTTGCGAAGCAAAGTATGAAAAAACATGTGGAAGCCATGCTGGCCTTTCAGCAAAAGGGCTCTGTTGTATTTGACTACGGCAACAATATCCGGCAAGTTGCTAAAGATGAAGGCCTGGAGAATGCCTTTGATTTTCCAGGGTTTGTCCCAGCCTACATCCGCCCCTTGTTCTGTGAAGGAAAAGGACCGTTCCGCTGGGCGGCGCTTTCCGGTGATCCGGCAGATATTTACCGTACAGATGCGTTATTAAAAGAACTATTTCCGGAAAATAAAGCCCTTCACCGCTGGATCGATATGGCACAGGATAAAGTCACGTTCCAAGGCTTGCCGTCCCGTATTTGCTGGCTCGGATATGGAGAACGAAAAAAGATGGGCCTCGCCATTAACGAGCTGGTCAGAAACGGGGAGCTAAAAGCGCCTGTCGTCATTGGGAGAGACCATTTGGACTGTGGGTCTGTCGCCTCTCCTAACCGGGAAACCGAAGCGATGAAGGACGGAAGTGACGCTGTCGGCGATTGGGCTGTGCTAAATGCGCTTGTCAACACGGCGGCCGGTGCAAGCTGGGTCTCCTTCCACCATGGCGGGGGCGTCGGAATGGGCTATTCCCTGCATGCCGGTATGGTCGCAGTTGCCGATGGAAGTGAGCTGGCTGACGAACGGCTCGCGCGGGTCTTAACGAGCGACCCTGGGATGGGCATTATCCGCCATGCGGATGCGGGTTATGAACGTGCCGTTGAAGTAGCGAAGAAACAAGACATTATCGTGCCAATGCAAAAAGAAAGGGAGTGATGACATGCCGAAACAAATTGATACGATTCTCATCAACATCGGTCAGCTTTTGACGATGGAAAGCAGCGGCCCCCGCGCGGGCAAAAGCATGCAGGCTCTTCATGTGATCGAAGACGCTGTGGTCGGCATCCATGAACAGAAGATTGTGTTCGCCTCAAAAAAAGGAGCTGAAGCCGATTACGAGGCAGACGAAATCATTGACTGTTCGGGACGGCTTGTAACGCCGGGTCTCGTCGATCCGCATACCCATCTTGTATTTGGCGGATCTCGGGAAAAGGAGCTGAATCTAAAGCTTCAGGGCATCTCATATTTAGATATACTGGCGCAGGGGGGCGGAATTCTGTCTACTGTCAAAGACACCAGAGCGGCTTCAGAAGAAGAGCTGCTGCAAAAAGGCCATTTTCATCTGGAGAGAATGCTGTCCTACGGGACGACCACGGCTGAAGTGAAAAGCGGCTATGGCTTAGAAAAAGAATCAGAGCTAAAACAATTGCGTGCCGCAAAACAACTTCATGAGAACCAGCCTGTTGACCTTGTCTCCACGTTTATGGGAGCCCATGCGATCCCTCCCGAATATCAACAAAACCCAGATGAATTTCTGGATCAAATGCTTTATCTGTTGCCGGAAATAAAAGAGCAAGAGCTCGCAAGCTTTGCGGATATTTTTACAGAAACAGGCGTTTTTACCGTCAGTCAATCCCGCCGTTACTTAAAAAAAGCGGCTGAAGCGGGATTCGGGTTGAAAATACACGCAGATGAAATCGACCCGCTTGGAGGAGCTGAATTAGCGGGGGAGCTAAAGGCTGTCTCAGCCGACCATTTAGTAGGCGCCTCAGACGAAGGCATAAAAAAATTGGCTGAGGCAGGAACGATCGCCGTCCTCTTGCCGGGCACGACATTTTATCTTGGCAAAAGCACATTCGCCAGAGCAAGAGACATGATTGATGAGGGTGTATGTGTCAGCTTGGCAACGGACTTTAATCCTGGCAGCTCGCCGACTGAAAATATCCAGCTGATCATGTCGATTGCCGCGCTTCATCTGAAAATGACTGCGGAAGAAATATGGCATGCGGTCACAGTCAATGCCGCATACGCCATAGGAAAAGGAGAAGAAGCCGGTCAGCTCAAAGCCGGCCGCTCAGCTGATCTTGTCATTTGGCAAGCCTCGAATTACATGTATATTCCGTATCACTATGGCGTCAATCATGTACATCAAGTCATGAAAAACGGAACAGTTGTTGTTAACAGGGAGAGAGCCATTTATGGATAAATACCCTTTTCTCAGAGAGGCTGGTTCTTCGTTTCAAGACCGGAATGTAACAAAAATGAGCGACCTGATCGCAAAATGGGACGGCCAAGGCATTAAAGGGCCGGCATTGATAGGTGTCCCCCTATCAAAATCCTCCATCAGTCATTCAGGCGCTTCCTTTGCCCCCGGAACAATCCGCCAGGCTCTTAAAAACACATCTGCCTATTCTGCCGAGCTTGGAGAACATGTCGTATCTGACCTTCTTTACGATCTGGGGGATATTGATATTCATGTCACTGATATCGTAAAGTCACATCATCAAATCTTTCTTACCATGCATGCGCTACTTTCGGATCACCCAGATTGGGTGCCGTTCATACTCGGTGGAGATAACTCCATCAGCTACTCCACTATAAAAGCAATAGCACAAACGAAAGGAACGATCGCAGTTATTCAATTTGATGCCCATCATGATGTTCGGAACACGGAGGACGGAGGGCCGACCAACGGCACTCCCTTCCGCCGCCTTTTGGATGAAGAAATCATTAAAGGCCAGCATTTGATTCAGCTGGGCATCAGAGAATTCAGCAACAGCTTAGCGTATGAAACATATGCGAAAAAACATAACGTGAACATTCACACGATGGGCATGGTACGTGAAAAAGGACTAGTCCCGACGATAAAAGAGATTCTGCCTGCCATCCAAACGAGAACAGACTTCATTTTTATATCAGTTGATATGGATGTCTTAGACCAGTCCCATGCACCCGGCTGTCCAGCGATTGGCCCAGGCGGCCTTTATACAGACGAATTACTCGAAGCCGTCAAATACATCGCACAGCAGCCTAATGTCGCCGGGATTGAAATCGTTGAAGTCGACCCTACCCTCGATTTTCGAGATATGACTAGCAGAGCCGCGGCGCACGTTCTGTTACACGCATTAAAAGGAATGAAGTTCTCCCC
Source organism: Bacillus sp. RHFS10 (assembly GCF_016757475.1). Taxonomy (NCBI): domain Bacteria; kingdom Bacillati; phylum Bacillota; class Bacilli; order Caryophanales; family Bacillaceae; genus Bacillus; species Bacillus sp. RHFS10. The sequence goes on along the minus strand of NZ_JAESPO010000002.1, from coordinate 194,325 downwards.
GTTCTAATGATCTTCTGTCTGGTTGTATTTTGGATACGAGAAACTCATCTGCCTAATGAATGGCAGCTAAAAGGAGGACGAGACGGTGAGTCTTCAGGGAAACAGCGGCCAACAGCTAAAACGCACGATGAAAAGCAGGCACTTATTTATGATCTCATTGGGAGGCGTCATAGGCACAGGACTTTTCCTCAGCACAGGCTATACGCTAAATCAAGCTGGACCCGGCGGTACGATCCTCGCATATGTAATCGGCGGGTTGATGATGTACCTCGTCATGCAATGTCTCGGTGAATTGTCGGTCGCCATGCCCGTGACCGGTTCTTTTCAAAAATACGCCACAACATTCATCGGGCCATCTACCGGTTTTATGGTCGGCATCATGTACTGGGTGAATTGGGTGGTGACGGTAGGTTCAGAGTTTACCGCATCCGGCATTCTCATGCAGCGCTGGTTTCCTGACAGCAGCGTATGGATGTGGAGTGCAATTTTCGCAGCTCTCCTTTTCGTATGCAACGCATTTTCAGTCAAGTTATTTGCGGAAACCGAATTTTGGTTTTCCAGCGTAAAGATTGTCACCATCATTTTATTTATCATTTTAGGAGGAGCCGCCATGTTCGGCCTGATCTCTCTAAACGGGACGGCTGATGCTCCTGTGTTTTCAAATTTCACAGATCATGGAGGGTTGTTTCCGAACGGCTTTCTCGCCGTTTTTATTGCCATGATATCTGTCAGTTTCGCCTTTTCCGGAACAGAGTTAATCGGAGTTACAGCTGGAGAATCAGCAAATCCTCAAAAGGATATTCCGCGCTCTATTCGTAATGTCGCATGGAGAACAGTCATTTTTTTCATTGGTGCCGTCTTCGTATTATCCGGACTGATTTCATGGAAAGAAGCAGGAGTGATTGAAAGCCCCTTTGTAGCAGTGTTTGCAGAAATCGGAATCCCTTACGCCGCAGATATTATGAATTTCGTGATATTAACAGCCTTGCTGTCCGTTGCCAATTCAGGCCTATATGCCTCAACCCGTATGCTGTGGTCGTTAGCAAATGAAAACATGATCAGCTCTCGTTTTAAAAAAGTCACATCTAAAGGCATTCCCTTAAATGCCTTAATGATCAGTATGGCCGTATCTTGTTTATCTCTCGTTTCCAGTATCGTGGCGCCCGGAACTGTATATGTGGTGATGGTAGCGATTGCTGGGTTCGCAGGAGTTGTGGTCTGGATGAGCATTGCCCTGTCTCAGCTCTTGTTTAGAAAGAGATTTCTTAAAAAAGGGGGAAATGTAAAAGATCTGACATTTCGCGCACCGCTTTATCCTTTTATACCTATAGCCGCTCTTTTATTATGTTCAGCTTCTTGTATCGGTCTCGCATTTGATCCCAATCAAAGAATCGCACTATTCTGCGGAATTCCTTGTATCATCCTTTGCTATCTCATCTTCTATTTCAAAAGAAAGTTTGAGAAAGCAAAAAAAATCAGACAAGAGGAATATCAGGTTGATCATATCCTTTAATTAAAACAGCACACCCCACTCAGGATGGGGTGTGCTTTATTTTTATTCCGTAATTAACGTATGAATCAGCTTCGGCGCCTTCGCCTCTGCTGCGATGCGGATGTTGTCATAGACTTTCGCCATGACTTCATCGACGTTGTCACGGTTGGCGTAAAGCGTGACGAGTGGTTCGCCTTTTTCTACCTTGTCGCCGACCTTTTTGCGGAGCATGATGCCGACAGCTAAATCGATTTCGTCTTCTTTTGTGGCGCGACCGGCACCTAACAGCATGGCTGCGACACCGATTTCGTCCGCGACGATTTCAGAAACGAAACCGGCTTCTTTGGCAGGCACATCAATTTGATAGGCAGCCTGCGGAAGCTTAGAAGGCTCGTCAACAATCGAGCTATCGCCGCCTTGGTTTTTCAGGAAGTCCTTGAATTTCTCAAGCGCTTTGCCGTTTTTCATGACTTCTTCCAGCTTCGCTCTCGCCTCGTCTAATGTATCGGCTTTTTTCGCAAGCACAACCATTTGGCTTCCGAGCGTTAAGACAAGCTCATGAAGATCCTCAGGGCCCTCGCCCTTGAGCGTGTCGATCGCTTCTTTGACTTCAAGCGCATTTCCAATCGCAAAGCCGAGCGGCTGGGACATGTCGGAAATGACTGCCATGGTTTGGCGGCCGACGTTATTTCCGATGCGCACCATCGCTTTGGCGAGTTCAGCCGCGTCTTCTTCCGTTTTCATGAAGGCGCCCGCACCCGTTTTCACGTCGAGTACAATAGCATCCGCCCCGGCAGCGATTTTCTTGCTCATAATCGAGCTTGCGATGAGCGGGATGGAGTTGACCGTTCCTGTCACATCACGAAGCGCGTACAGTTTTTTATCAGCCGGCGTTAAATTGCCGCTTTGGCCAATGACGGCGACCTTATCGCGATTCACAAGCTTAATAAATTCGTCCTTCGACAGCTCCACGTGAAAGCCGTCGATCGCTTCTAATTTATCAATCGTTCCGCCTGTATGTCCGAGGCCGCGTCCGGACATTTTGGCTACCGGCACATCAAGAGCCGCAACAAGCGGGGCGAGAACGAGTGTTGTCGTGTCGCCGACGCCGCCGGTGGAGTGTTTATCCACTTTAATTCCTTCAATGGCAGAAAGATCAATCGTTTCACCGGAGTTCACCATAGCCATCGTCAAATCCGCACGCTCGCGGTCACTCATATCCTGGAAAAAAATCGCCATGGCAAGCGAGCTTGCCTGATAATCAGGAATGCTTCCATCCGTATAGCCGTTCACGAAAAATTGAATTTCTTCTGTGGTGAGTTCTTTTCCGTTCTGTTTTTTGATGATAATATCTACCATTCTCATTATGGTCACCGATCCTTTTCGTTTATGTTCAGTAAATCAAGCCCACAATTGCCGCTGATAAAAAGCTGACAAGCGTAGCGCCGTATAATAATTTCAGGCCGAAACGAGCAACAACATTTCCTTGTTTTTCATTCAGTCCTTTTACGGCACCGGCTATGATTCCGATTGAGGAGAAGTTCGCAAATGACACTAGGAATACCGATACGATCGCTGTTGTACGGCCGCTGAAATCAAAGCCGTTTTGCGTTAATGTCGTCATAGCGACAAATTCATTCGATACCATTTTTGTTGCCATAATGCTTCCCGCATTAACAGCTTCATTCCATGGGATACCCACAAGAAAAGCGAATGGAGCAAACACATATCCAAGAAGGTCTTGGAAGGAAATACCGAGTACTGCATTAAAAATACCGTTAATCAAGGCAATAATCGCGACAAATCCGATCAGCATCGCAGCGACGACAACCGCTACTTTGAAGCCATCGAGGATGTATTCTCCAAGCACTTCGAAGAAGGATTGTTTTTCTTCTTCTTCAACACGAAGCATATCCTCTTCTTCTTCAACATCGTAAGGATTTATAATAGTAGCGATAATGAAACCGCCAAATAAGTTCAAGACCAGCGCCGTTACAACATATTCCGGTTCCAGCATCGTCATATACGCGCCGACGATTGACATGGATACAGTTGACATCGCAGAAGCGCAAAGCGTGTACAAGCGCTGCTGATTTAAAAGACCGAGTTCTTTCTTCAAGGAGATGAACACTTCAGACTGCCCTAAAATAGCAGAAGCGACTGCGTTATACGATTCCAGTCTCCCCATACCGTTTATCTTGCTGAGAGCAAGTCCGATATACTTAATAATAAACGGAAGTATCTTCCATTTTTGTAAAATCCCAATCAGAGCGGAAATAAACACGATCGGCAAGAGAACATTCATAAAGAATGTCGTTTGGTCCGCATTCACCAGACCGCCAAACACAAAGTTGATTCCTTCTGCCGCGTATTCAAGCAGGTAATTGAATCCTTTTGCAAATCCTCCTACAAGGAAATTCCCTACCCCGGTATTGAGGAGAATGTAACCGAGTATAAATTGCAAAATGAGCATAACAACAATTGGGCGGATCTTAATTCTTTTTTTCCCGCTGCTTGCGATCCACGCAAGGCCTAAAAACACGATTAAACCGATAATCCCAATCAAATACTTCATATGTGTTCTCCTTTATCTGTATTCGCTTACAATTATTATTTCCCCGTGAATAATAGAAGAGTAACGGAAAGCAATCGGCCTTCCGTCTGCTTCTTAATAGTTGTCTCCGCCAGATGCATGTTCCCCTTTTACAATGGAAACGCCTGCGCTAGCGCCGATTCGGCTCGCTCCCGCTTCGACCATTGTGTCAACATCTTCTTTCGTTCTGATGCCGCCTGATGCTTTCACGCCGATATCAGGGCCTACTGTTTTGCGCATTAAGGCGATATCTTCCTTCGTTGCGCCGCCTGTTGAGAAGCCTGTTGATGTTTTCACGAAATCCGCTCCCGCAGAAACCGCTAAACGGCATGCACGTTCTTTTTCTTCATCAGTCAGAAGGCATGTTTCGATAATGACTTTGACAAGCGCTTTTCCGGCTGCAGCTTCCACTACACCGCGGATATCCGCTTCAACCACATCATCTTCTTTATCTTTCAAAGCAGCAATGTTAATGACCATGTCCACTTCAGTGGCGCCTTTTGAAATCGCGTCTTTTGTTTCGAACGCTTTTGTTTCAGTTGTGTTGGCACCGAGCGGGAAGCCGATGACTGTACAAACGTCAACTCCAGTTCCCTCAAGCTCTTTTGCAGCAAGCTGCACCCATGTCGGATTGACACATACAGAAGCAAACTTGTATGTTTTCGCTTCTTCGATTAATGTTAGAATTTCCGCTTTTTGTGTATGCGGTTTCAAAGCTGTATGATCAATTTTGTTAGCTAATGACATCCGTCGCACACTTCCTTTTTTGTTAAGATATTTTTTAGCATAACCGACTTTTGAACATATGTAAATTGGTAATTGAAATTTTGTTCAGCGAACGGTTTGCACGTGTCACAAATCATTAACAAGCGCCCTTGCGGTATGCTGGTCAATGATTAAAACATTGGCATATTTTCCGGTTAACGCACCGTGTATGGAAGACACTTTTCTGCTTCCGCCGGCCACTAAAATTGAGCGTTCCTTCAGCCTCAGGTCTTCAAGCTCGACGCCGATGGTCCGGTCATTGATGGCTGTGCTGCAAATATTTCCTTTCGCATCAAAAAAGCGTGAACAAATATCGCCGACGGCCTGTCTTTTCAGCAAGGCTTTCTCTTCTTCATTAAAATACCCGAGCCTGAATAACAGCGCTTCGTCACGGACCGTTCCCACCGTAAAAAGAGCGATATTCGCTTGCTTGCCCATCTCGATGATCCGCTCGATATGACGGTCTTTCTCCACCATTTGCTTTACATCCGCATGGTCAAATACGACGGGAAGCGGGAGATAGCGCGGCATCGTTTGAAAAGCCTCTGCAAACAGCTGAATCGTTTCAGCAGAATACGTGTTCACCCGGGAATGGCTGATACCGCCTTTCAGCTGGACGACCTCGACGCCTTTTACCTCCTTCGGCTGCATGTTTTGCGCGATTTGATACATGGTGGTTCCCCAGCTGACGCCGACAATGTCGCCGTCTTTCACCGTTTCATGCATATATTCTGCACCATAGCGGCTTAGGTCATGTGTAATTCCTGCATAATCGGGTGTAGGGGAAAACACAACATGCGCCTCGAGAAGCCCGTATTTCTCTTCAAGCATGGAACCGAGCGCATCCAAATCCTCAAAAGGGTCCATGACGCGAATCTGGACAAATCCTTTTGCTTTTGCATATTGCAGCAGCCGGGAAACGGTCGGCCTTGAAATGCTGAGCTGCTCAGCAATTTGCTGCTGACTGTAGTCAGACTGATAGTATAGCCTTGCCGCTTCTATGCTTAATTGCTGTTTTTCCCGATCCATTCCGCACCTCCCTGTGGATCAGTTCATGATGAAACTGCTTTCGATTTGCTTTTATTATACAGGCTGACACCAGCTTTCATCCACCTGATTTCTAAGAAACTGAAAAACGCGCTGGACGCGAATCTGCCGAGAGCTCACTTCTCCCATGCCATATGCTGATAAATGCCTTTCATAATGGCGTACATTCCATATAAGATCAGCCCGAACGCCAAAATACATAAAATCATTTTGCCATGCGGCTGTTGCGCGAGTTCGGCGAGCGCGCCGTCAAAGCCTCTTGTGTCGTCAGGGTCAGCGGTCATCGCGGTCTTAATGAGAAAATAACCGATAGCTGAGAAAATAATAGCCCGAGCGATATGGCCTGCTCGTCCGGTGATTTTCGCAATGCATATCATCTGTTTGTTCATTTTTGACGTATCGAATTCTTTCATAAATGCAGCCCGGACGCCCTTCACAAATTGAACAATCGCAAATAGGATAAAAACCGCACCCGTAACCCCTGTGAGCCATTGGCCGAACGGCTGCGCCAATACATAAGCGGACCACGTCTGTTCTGAAGTGCCGCCGGTTCCTTGGCCAAACACAAATCGCAAGGCATTCCAAGCAATGGATGCGTAAACGGCGGCGCTGAAAAAGTTCCCCGTTCTCCGTGACAAACCGCGTCTGCTTGTTCCGTAGCCCTCTGTGTCCTTGAGCGCGCTCAGCACCATCCATATCACATAGCCGATGAGACCGACGCCAATGAGCAAAAGCAAGATTGATCCATACGGCATGCGTGATAGCGTTTGAAACGCTCCGCTCGAATCTTTCGCGCCGCCCGCCCCGGCTGCCGTCATACATGCTAAGATCCCGAGCAGGATAAAAACGCCGCCGAATGCAAAATAACCAAGCCTCCCGAATCGCTTAATCCAAGGCTTGGTTTCCTGTTTGACTTTTGACATGCACTCGTCTTTCACGGCCATGTGTCCAACCCTCTTTCACAGAATCCTTACTGTAACATTCCCGATTGGATAAAGTTGAAACAGCTTCTGCCTCAGCTATAGCCGGCTGACGCATGTTTTTGCTGATCAGCTGATTGTGCGGGCGTCATCCAGGCAGCCGCTGCCGCAGCTGTGATTCCCCCAGCTAATTTTCCAATGATCATGGCCGCCGCCATTTCTTTTTGCATTCCCGCCACAAAACCGAGATGGCTGCCAAGCACAAAGGCTGCGCTAACCGCAAACGCGACATTGATGACCTTTCCTCTCGGCGTCATATCTTTTAATGAGGCCAACATCGGAATATGATGAGCCAAAGAGGTCACCAAGCCTGCTGTTGCTTTCTCATCTAAATGAAAACATCTCCCCACTGCCTGAAGCGGCTTTTTAAAGGCTTTTGTGATAAAGGCTGTCATCGGAAAAGCCCCTGCCAAGGCAATCGCGATAGTGCCAGTCGTTTGTATTCCTGCTTCAACGCTTTCCATTCCCGGAATCAGCACAATGCCGGTCATCGTTTCAACGGAAACAGCTGCGAGCCCGATAATCGCAACCATACTGACAGCCTTTCCGAAGAGATGAAACAATCGAATGACGTTTTCGGTATACCGCCATAATCCAAAAGCGATCACAGCAGAAAAAAGACTCGGAATCAGAAGGTTTTTACCTATCATAATGGTGTCAAAACCTGCGCATAACCCGCCGGTTAAGCACCCGATCGGTACTGTACACAGCCCGATTAGTATGCCTTTTGCAAAATACGGGTGATCCTCTTTTTCGATGATGCCAAGAGCGACGGGAATCGTGAAAACGATTGCCGGCCCCATCATCGTTCCTAAAAACACCCATGAAAACAGTCCGGCATCTGGATCTTTGGCCATTTCTCCAGCGAGCGCATATCCACCCATATCAATGGCCAAGATAGTGTTCGCAAAGGATGAGGGATCAGCTCCAATCGCTGTATAAACCGGAGATACGATGGGAATGAGGATTGCTGCCAGCACGGGTGCCAGCGACACAATTCCGATCATCGACAGCGCCAGCGGACCCATGGCCTTGAAGCCGTCGGCAAACCGCTCGCCAAGCCCCCATCTGTTTCCCAAACAATAATCCGCCGCTCCCCCTAGTAAAAAGACAGCCAAAATGAATACAACCGCATCGTTCACCATCAGGGGTTTCTCCTTTTTTAAACGTATGATTGGTTTCATCATATCATCTGAAATCAAATCTTAATCAATATGCGCTAAAAATTCTTTGACATCGGCTTTCTCAACGGCTGTTATGATGTGCCGCGTCTATGTGGAAAGCTAATGTCCATTTGGTTTTGCCAATCATTCAGAAGCTGTGAAATTTCACAAAAAAATCAGCTGACCCCGGATTCATGACGGCATCAGCTGATTGAATCTTAATTAAGCTCTAGAATATTTTCTTCTGCTTTAGCAGAAAACACTTTAGGCTCAAAACGGTCAAGGTCTTCATGAAACAAACTTACTTTTTGGATTTGCCGATTGTCGTAGTGGTGAAAGTAGTAGTTTCCCGTGTCGCTGCACATCACAGAAGTATATTGCGTATAATCAATTTCGTCTTCTTCCGTTATCACAGCACCCTTGGGTATCGCCATGTTTGCCAAAAGCTGAAAAGCTGCGGATACACCTCTCGTTTCATCTGCCGCCGGCTCTAGATGTTCTTTCAGAAAAACAGCTCTGACAAACCGTGAAGGCGGTGTATAATCTCCCGGCAGACCTACAGTGCCCGAGCCTTCGCCAAAAGGGGACAGCATCAAGCCGGCCATCTCCTTGCTCTCGAATTGTTTCGGCCTTATTCCTATATATTGCCGAAGATTGGTCACATGCCATAAAAAGTCGGGGCTGTTCGTCATGACACCTGGTTGATTGTCATAGATTTTGATGCCTTCTGTTCTCGGTTCTATCGTCAGGCTGCGTCCCGTCCGGTCTGACAATATCCAGTGTAGCGGTAAAACTGTATCCAATAGCTCTAATTTCTTCTCTACAATCGTTAAAGATTGGATCTTTTCTTTTACGTCTTCCAAAGACTTACAGACTGACAGCACCCATGTGACAAACTCATGCGGGGCAATATGAACGCCGTCTCCCCGTATCGTTTTTTCGTACTCCGCATATCCCATAAAATAAAGCGCCGCACAAGATAAACCGCTTTCATTAACACCGTCGGCAAATAATATATTTCCAAGTTTTCTCCCCATACCGATAAACGCGTACTGCGTTTGATGCACCTTTCCGTCAGCTTCACTCGTCCAGCTGTAACGGCGCGGATAGAGAATGACCTCCGTCCCCAGCTGAAATGCAAAATCCATTGTTCTCGCTAATAAATGATTCCGGTCAGTAGTTTCCAATGTAAGACTTGTGCACATCTGATTCAGTCCCCTTTCAATTCAGGCTAAAATCATACATTTTGTGAACGAGTTGTTTTATCAGCATAACGAAAGTCAAATAGATTCGTCAAAAGATTAGCATGACATCAAAACAATGAACAAGAAGATTCGTTCCTCAAAAAAAAATGTACGATGCTGATGTTTATGGCGATTGCTTCCTTTTTATTTCTACAGTCCTCTTTCTTCAGCAGCAGAGCCAATCAGAAATTATACAGGTTTATGATCAATCGCTGACGTTCTAAATATCGACGGGGCAGCAGGAATGTTAGCGTCCATTCCGCAATTACAGACCGGACAGGCACAATAAAGCCGCCATAACAAAAAATCCAGCCTCCTAAAAGGCTGGACTTCATTATTTCGCCAAAACAAGCTCGTGAATCGCATGCGCAACTCCATGTTCATTATTGGAGCGTGTTTGAAAGTTTGCGGCCTCCAATACTTCTGGGATGGCGTTTGCCATGGCAACGCCGCATCCCGCCCATTCAATCATTGTCAGGTCGTTCCCGTTGTCACCTATGCTCATGACTTCCGCCTGTTCAATTTCAAGCAGCTGCGCCAGCTGGCGTACGGCATTTCCTTTGCTGGCTTCCGGATGCAGAATTTCATAAAAGAAAGGCGCGCTTCTGACCATCGTATATTTTTCTCTCACGTCTTCTGGAATTGATGTAATGACGCGGCTTAAGTTCTCCGGTTTATCAATAAACATCACTTTCGGGATGAGGATGTCTTTTGGCATTTCGTCAACTTTGCGGTAATGAAGCGGCACTTGTGTCACATAGGATTCGTATACGGTAAATTCACTGATATCCCGGTTAGGCGTATACAGATTAGATGAGTCAAAGTAATGCATCGGCGTCTTCAGCTCTAAGCTCAGGTCATATAATGAAGTTAAATCATCATATCCGAGAGACAGCTCCGTGACCACTTCATTTGTATGCGTATTTTGAACAAGCGCTCCGTTGTACGCGATGACATAGTCGCCTTCTTCAATTAAATTCAGTTCATCTAAATATCTCCGCACTCCCCCGATAGGCCGGCCGGTGCAAAGCACAATTTTGACGCCTTCCGCTTTTGCCGCGTGAAGCGCGTTGCGGACCTCCTCTGTTACTTCATGGTGATCATTTAAAAGTGTTCCGTCCATATCAATTGCAATTAGTTTGTACATCCTGCATCTCCTTCATGTCGTTTTCAGGCTATAGTCCCATCATATCGTTTTTTCTTTTTGATATTCAACTGGAAGAGATGATTTTCTCCTGATTCTATTTTGACGCCGGCCTTGTCTTCGCATACGCGTGCGCGGTTTCCGCTTTGTTTCTGTCTCCATTTCGCCGTTTTCTGCTTTTTTCTGTTTCATCAGCAGGAAGCCGGCAGCTAAAAAAGGAATGCCGGTTATATTCAAGATGGCTAGCTTCACACCTGCCGCCGTCAAAAAGACTGCCCATGATGATGAAGGGTTCCGTCTGATCATAACGTAAGCGGCCATTTCCATAACAATCAGGATGGCGTGAAGCACTACACAATAAATAAGCAATACAAGCGCAAAAAACAAAATATAATTCACGAATGCCCCCGAGTAGATCATAGCGCGCATCATTTGGATAAATGATAAGGACTGCATAGATCCGCTGATGACATTAGGATTATAAATCGTATAGTCACTCAATAAATGTTTAATCTTGAGAAAAGCCCAAAACATAAAAATCCACTGAATAATATGTAAGATAAGTCCTGTTAACACCAGGCTTTCAGCTTTTTTATTTCTCATATGTCTCCTCCTTGCCGGTCCTTGATTCGATTCTTGTCATCGTTTTTGTCTGGCCATTTTGCTCCCATATTTCAACGTCCCGTTTTCACCTCTTTTCAGCGTGCTTTTGAGCGGATAATAGGAGCCGAGATACTGAATCTCAATGAACCCGTCAGTGATCTGGGACATGATCTTGTATGCCTTAAAACAGCTGTACCTCTCCCTTTAATCACTTCCGTCTCTGCTACCTCGTCTTTGGTAAATGTAACTGCTGCATCTCACGCCGTCCATGGGTCCCGGGGTCATCCCCGCATCCCACGTTCCATCATAAAATGGCGTTGCTGTTGGCAGCCCGCTATCATGAACATACATCCGTTAAGAGTAACATGGCACAGTTTTTCTCATCGCAATCTCCGTCCTTTCTCTCCTTTTTGGGCGAATGCCGTGGCACTGTGCCAATGACTACATAAGTTATAAAGAATTCACCCATATTTTACATTTTTTAAGGAGATTGATCACATGGACCCTTATCAATATTACAGTCCGCAGCCGCCTTACTATAGCCAATATGAATACAATCCTTATCCGCAGCAGGATTATTATGAGCCCCTCCAGATGGACAGACAGCCGCCAGCATTAGAAAGAAGAATCGCAGCACTTGAACGGCAAAATGAACAACAAACAAGAGAGTTAACACGCCTTACAAATGAAGACCGCCGCCAAAATCGGGAAATTGCACGGATGGCCGAACAGGTCAATCAGTTAAGCCAGGCTGTTGAACGCCATACCCGCCGCTTAAATCGGCTCAATCAGCGCCTCCGCACAGTAGAAAACAGGCTGAATATCCCATTTACCGCAGGCGAAGGCGGTTTTTGAAGCGGGCAAAGAAAGAAGCGGAATACGATTTTCCCGATTTCAGGGTTTCGTTTTCCGCACTTCTTATGATTTTAACGCGGAGCATTTACATAAAAAGGGTTTGCACAAGTATACAATCTTTACCGTTTTCATTCAAAGATAGAGGGGGTAAGGAAAATAATTGTAGTTTCTCATTTGCAGAATTTCTTTTCATTCAGGTTGCATGATAATACCGACTCACGTCAATTGATCATTATGGAGGGATCATTCATGCATAATACACAACACGGCTTGCAGCAGCTGAACCAAGCCCGCCAAACTGCTCAGCAGCTCATTCAGCAAACACAGCAAAGCAGCCAGCAATATCGCCAAATGCTTCATCAGGAGCAGCAGAACATCCAAATGCTGCAGCAGATACTAAACCACGAACAACAAGCTGCACATACCATTCAGCAAGCACTGCACGGACATGATATGGCGATTCAAAAATGCCAGCAGGTTGTCAACATGTGCAACCAAATGCAGCAGGAACTCACTGGGCAATCCAGCGGCATGAATTCGAATGTATCAGCACTTCCATTCGGACAAAACACGCCATTCCAGCAGCATTCCTACCAGCAGTAACATATAAAAGCAAGCGGCATAGCTCCCCCTATGCCGCTTGCTTCTCTATTGTTTTAATTGTGATTGGACTTTTTTGAGCAAATCTTTATATTGCACTTCTTCCCAGGTCTCTACATATTTGCCTTTTGTGTTGACTTTTAAATAGGCATTCTTCCGCAGATCACCGCTTGCCAGGAACGTTATTTCGCTCTTTTCACCGGACTTATTGCAGCCGTCTAATGTATATTTAGTGCCGCCTGGTTTAAGATGCTGGCCATCTCGATTCATCTGGACATACATATCCTGTCTGGGAACAAGCGGGTTGATTCTGTCTGTTATCTCGTTATGAATGAAGAGAATGCTGCAAATCGCTGCGATAACCCCTGCCCCCACAATAATTGAAAAGATTTTTTTTCATCTTTACCTTCCTTTATTTCATCGTTAAATCGCTTTTTATTTTTTTCAAGTAGCTAAACCGCACCATCAAGAAGAACAGCAGCTGAAAAGCTAAAAATCCTCCGATTGTCAGCAGCAATGGTTTGGTTACGTTGACAAAGTCGCCAGCTCTAATGGCAAAAACCGTATGAAGAACAGCCATCGCAAAGGGAAAGAAGAACAAGATCGCTAATTGAATGGTTACGCTCTGTGACATTTCTTCTTCACTAAATCCAATCTTCGCTAATGAACGGTAGCGCTTCTGATCTTCCTCTAAATCCGTAAACAAACGGAAATACAAAAAGCTTCCGGCCGCGGTAAAGAAGACAATGGCAATGAAAAGCCCAATAAATAAGCTTAAGCTTGGCAGTTGCACTGTCATATAGTGCGTGCTGGCCTTCGCATCAAATTGAAAGTGAACGTCAGAATAATCACCATACAATTTATTTGTAAGTGATTGGCTGATGCCTAAACTGTCTTTCCAATTCTTAAATTTGTAACCAATGAGCTTCGTGCTTTCTCCAAGCTTATGAAGCTTTTTGTAGGTTGTTTCATTTACGACAAGAACGCTGTATACAGAAATCAGCGGTTTTTTTGTTTCTTTCACTTGGAGCTTCTGATTTGCCAGCTCATTTTTTTTGTTCAGCAGATCTAATTGTTTCGGAAATTCAGTTTTATCCTTGACTTCATAGGTGCTTGGGAAATAGATGCTTTCCCCGTTTTTCAGATCATTCATGCTCATGCTGAAGTGCTTTTGAAATGTTCCCTGATCCATTAAGATAACAGGCGGCACTTCATCTCCCCGCTTATAGCGCACATATGAAACCTGCATATCATAACGAGTAAATGAGAAATGGTTATGCTTCAGTTCGTGTTCAATATCTTGCAGGTGCTGTTTTTCTTTCGGATTGCCTTCAAAGGATAAGTACTCCATTTCATAGGCTGAATCCATTGCCCCGACAGTTGATTTGTAAACCGCCAGCACCCCTGTGGCTGTAAATGCCACTGCTGAAATAATACTGACGATAAAAAACAGGCGGGCGTTATCCTTTAAGCGATAGACTAAATCAGAAATCCAAATGACATTTTTCCCGCGCAAATAAAAGCCCTTCCACTTCTTCACGGCCCGCAATATCCAAATGCTGCTCTGGCTGAAGAAAAAATACGTTCCGACAATGGTTAAGATCAAAATCAGAAAAGGCATATAGGAGTGAACATTCTCTTTTAAGACCATTCCGTAGCCCATCACAAGGCATGCCACGCCGAAAATCGACAGAAGGATAGACGGCTTCGGCTCAGGTTTCATGTTTTCCGCGCCTTTGATCAGCAAAATAACGGTTTTGGATTTAATAAAAAAGAGCGTAAACTGCGATAATAGGAAAAATAAGAGCATAAATCCGCAAATCGTAATCCCCAACGCCTTCCAAGGCATATAAAGGGGCAAGGCGTCCATTTCTAAAATATAAGCGCCGATTGTAAAAAATGTTTTTGAAAAAATCAGTCCGCCGATGATCCCGGCAACAATTGAAAAGGCGCCGATCATCATGTTTTCAGCTGTCACCAGCACCCGCAGCTGGGCGGGCGTAATCCCCTGAATCAGCAGAATGCCAAACTCTTTGTTTCTGGATTTCAAAAAAGCATTAACGGAATATAGAACAAATAAAATTGAAAAAATAAAAATCATCCACTCCGCTGCTGTTAATCCTTTCCTCGCAATGGTATTCAAGTATCCTTCCTTAAGAGCAGGATGAAAAATAAACATAGCGAAAGTAAAGAAAATCAATACAGAAAAAGCACTGCTCAAAAAGAACGCCAAATACGACCGTTTGTTTCGTGTAACATTTTTATAAGCGAACTGAAGAAAGGTCATTTGCGTTTCCCCCCAGCATAGAAAGTACATCCAGAATTTGATCATAAAACACCTGGCGGTTATCCCCGCGGTAAATTTCGTTAAACAGTGTTCCGTCTTTAATAAAAATCACACGCTGGCAATAGCTTGCCGCCACAGGATCATGGGTGACCATCAATGCTGTAATCTGATCGTTCTGGTTCAGGCTTTGCATGGTTTCCATAACATCCTTGGAAGCTTTAGAGTCTAGGTTTCCCGTCGGTTCATCAGCCAGAATCAGTGAAGGTTTATGAATCACTGCTCTCGCAATGGCCGCCCGCTGGCGCTGTCCGCCTGAGACCTCAAACGGACGCTTTTGTAAAAGATTCTCTATTCCAAGCTTTTCTGCGATGGCATACAGCTTTTTTTCCATGACAGAAGGAGATTCTTTTTCGAGTGTTAACGGCAGCATGATATTTTCGCCAATCGTCAGTGTATCAAGCAGATTAAAGTCCTGAAACACGAAACCAAGCTGTTTGCGCCTGAATTGTGCCAGCCTTGTTCTTTTCAGATTGTGAGGGTTGTCTCCTTTGATCAAGACATCTCCGGAATCAGGACGATCTATGGTAGAGATGATATTCAAAAGCGTTGTTTTACCGGAACCCGACGGGCCCATTACAGCCGTGAATTCCCCTTCTTCTACTGAAAAAGAGATTTGTTTTAACGCCTGGTGGGACACTTGTCCTTTGTAAGTTTTATTTAAATGTTTGACCTCGAGCATATTCGCCATGAGAATCCTCCTTATCGTTATTCTTCATCAGAAACCGGCTTATCATGTGTGCGAAGAACCTCATAAAAAATCCCCCCTGATAAGCTGGTAAACAAATCTTATCAAGAGGGATGGCAGTGTGCTATGCGGTTTTCTTAATGCCTCCTTACACTTTTGTAAGAAATAAAAATTGTACCGCTGTGCCTTTTCCCGAAGAAGAGCTGATCTCTACTTCATGATTCAGTTTTTTCGTAATTTCTTTCACCAGATGAAGGCCTATCCCGGTTGATTCTTGGAAACGCCGGCCGTTTTCACCTGTGTAATAGGGGTCAAACACACGCTTTATATCCTGTGAGGGAATCCCCACACCATAATCTCTTACTTCTAACACCGTTTTAACCTCATGCTGAAATATCGTCAGCTTAATCCGGTCACTCATTCCCGCGGAATACTTCACCGCGTTTGTCACAACCTGCCCAATCGCAAATTTCAGCCATTTTGGGTCTGTATAAATCGTATCGTCAGTGAGAATATTCGTTTTCGGATATACACGATGCTCAATAAAATACCGTTTATAGCTTTGAATAACGGTTTGGAGAATCTCGGATAAAGAGGCTGCTTCTATTTTGAAATCTCTCTCAAACAGGTCGAGCCTCGAGGAATATAGCAATGTTTCCAATCCATATTCAATCTGCCGGACTTCTTTTTTGATTTGCCCAAAAATGGGTTCGTCCTCTTCCTGAATGATTAAATTAATAACAGAAAGCGGTGTCTTCACTTGGTGCACCCACTGGTTCATATAGGTTACCCTATCTTCCAGTTTGGCTTCTTTTTCTTGAAGCTTTTGATTGTGGAGGCGGTTCAGTTCCATCTGTTTTTCATAAAGCTCAGAACAAAACAAAGAAGAACCTAAATCAGGCACTTCCGCATCCTCCTGATGAGAGCTGATCCACTGATAAACACCGCGGTCTTGATACCAGCGATAGATCAAATACACCGCTAACAACAGCAGCTGCACGCCGAGTATATAGAATAAATGGGCAAGGGAACGCTGGCCTGCAAACCAATAGTACGTAAAAACAAAAATGCCTTGAATCAGAAAAAGCAATATTAAGAGTACATGAGCCCGTAAAAACAGTCTCATGACAGCGGCCTCAACTGATATCCTTCACCGCGGACAGATTCGATCGAAAAAGGCACCTCTAAGTCACGAAGCTTTTTGCGCAAACGGGTGATATATACATTCAGCGTATTGTCATCAACAAACAGATCAGTATCCCACGTTTTTTCCATTAACCGGTCTCTTCCCGTTACCTTTTCTCCGCGTTCCAGCAACACCTCAAGAAGCTTGCTTTCTTTCTTTGAGAGCTCGCACTTTTGTTCTTGATAACGCAGTTCAAATCGCTCTACATACAGCTGCACACTCTCGAATTCCACGATTCTTTCTCCCTGCTTTACCGCATACTCTCCATACGCCCTGCGAATTTGGCTTTTGATTTTCGCGAGCACAATATCATAAGAAAAGGGCTTTTCAATATAATCATCGCCGCCGTTTTCAATCGCCATCACCTGATCCATTTCGCCGCTTCTGGCAGAAATAAAGATGATCGGGCTGGTCGAATGCTGGCGGATTTGCCGGCACCAATAATATCCGTCATAGGCCGGCAAGTTGATATCAAGCAGCACCACATCGGGCTTTTCCCGCAAGAACTTATCCAATACAGCTGTGAAATCATTGGTAACCACGGTATTATATCCGTACTTCTCTAAATAATTTTGTAATAATGACCGAATGTCTTCGCTATCTTCCACAATCATGATTTTATTCATGCAATCCATCCTCCAAAAGGATAAGGCCGTTTCAGAGCCATCATTTTTTGATGCCCCCATCATAATGCTTTCATCGGTTCTGCGCAACAAGAGAAAGCGGGCCTTCATAAAAGACCCGCTTCTTACCGTTCTTTGCGAATATGTATATCTTGAATCGATTGTTTTGGTGCATGAAATCTGCTTTCGGCTTCACTTCTTGCCTCAGCAAAGGCCCGTGCCTCCACATTGTCTTTGTAGACATCCAGCTGAATCAGATACAGCGGACGCACTTTAAAACCATGAATAATCGTCACAGCCCACAGCGGGAGCACAATAAAAATTCCTGGTAAATCGGGCAGCACAAAACCAAACGCAAATACGAAAAAATAAATAATTCCATACATGATCCATTTTTTATTTCTAACCTTGATGCCAATCAATAAAAAGGCAAAAAAACTGGTGATAGCAAAAGGCATGAAAATAAACAGCATCCACCAGCTATGCCGCCATTCCCAAGCGGCACCTCTTTTTGTAATTTCCATATTTTTCTCCTCCTATTTACCTATAATAATAGATTAAGCATACCGCGTCACCTGTTAACGAGAAAATAGTGATAGACGGAGCACAGGTTTCCTGCTATATTATTAATTGATAATGATAATCATTACTGATTAATTAAAATACATATTGGGGGATTCTTGATGAAAAAGAACACATTGCTCGTGGGCATGCTGGTGCTGCTTCTTATGTTTGTCAGCGCTTGCAGCGGCACGGATTCGAAAGGAAGCTCAGGTGATTCAGCTTCCGATAAGACAGAAATGAGAACATACAAATCAACAAAAGGAGACGTCAAAATCCCTGCACATCCGAAACGCATCGTCACTGATTTTTATGCTGGTGAATTGCTGTCTGTCGGGGCGAATGTGGTTGGCTCGGGTTCATGGTCATTTGATAATCCGTTTTTAAAATCAAAGCTGAAAGATGTGGAGGATGTCGGTGATCCGATCAGCGTCGAAAAAGTGACGGAGCTTCAGCCTGACTTAATTGTTGTCATGAATGAAGAAAATATCGATCAATTAAAAAAAATCGCGCCAACTGTTGTCGTTCCTTATAACACAGCGAAAAACATAGAAGACACAGTCAGCATGTTCGGGGATATCGCCGGAGCGAAAGACGAAGCAACATCCTTTATGGCTGACTTTAACAAAAAAGCGGAAGCAGCCAAAAAGAAAATGGCCGGCGTCATCGACAAAGATGCGACTTTCGGTATTTATGAAAACACGGACAAGGGCGAATTTTGGGTGTTCAATGACAATGGCGGACGCGGCGGCCAAGCTGTATACAACGCGCTTGGGTTAAAAGCGTCTGAAAAAATTGAACAAGATGTCATCAAAAAAGGAGAGATGAAACAGCTCTCTCAAGAGGTCATTCCTGAGTATGCCGCAGATTATATGTTCATTACGGACTACAATCCGAAAGGCGAAAGCAAAACACTCGACAAACTGAAGGAATCCGCTATCTGGAAAAACCTAGACGCCGTCAAACATAACCGCGTGTTTATCAATGACTTTGACACATTCTACCCATACGATCCGATTTCCGTCAGCAAACAGGTTGATTTGATTGCTGATATGCTGGTGAAGCGTGAGAAAGAAAACCAAAAATAAATGGCATGACAAAAGCACTCACGATGACGTGAGTGCTTTTTCTTCAGCTGACTTGCTGTCTAGCGGCTTTTCCCGCTGAGCCGAATTCTTTCATTTTGCTTTTCACTGTTTCTTTTACCGCGTCAATTCCCGGCGTCATATAGGCGCGGGGTTCGTATAAGTCCCGATTTTCTTCAAACATGACGCGCGTTTTTTCTGCCCATGCCACCATACATTCCGTATTGATGTTGATCTTCGCGTGACCAAGCTGAATTGTTCTTGCGATTTGATCAGCCGGAATTCCCGATGCGCCGTGAAGAACAAGCGGAATATTCGTGACCTTAGCGATTTCCTCCATCTCTTTGAATCCGAGCTTAGGTTCACCTTGATACTTTCCATGGACTGATCCAAGCGCAGCCGCCAGGGCATCAATATTGGTTTCTTCCGCGAGACGCTGGCACTCATGAAGATCAGCGTATTTGACGCCGCCCACAAGGCCGTCCTCCATGCCGCCTACCGTGCCGACTTCAGCCTCCACTGACACACCGTGAAGCTTGGCATAATCCGCTACCTCTTTCGTCATGGCGATATTCTGATCAATCGGCGAATGTGATCCGTCAATCATGACCGAGCTAAACCCTGCGTCAATGGCTTGTTTGCAGCGCTCCACACTGCTGCCGTGATCAAGGTGAAGGACAACGGGAACGGTGATTGACAATTCTTCCATTAATGCATTGACCATCACGGCTACGGTTTTGAATCCGCCCAAGTAGTCGATCAGCCGATCTGATGCCGCCGCAATGACAGGAGACTGTTCTTCCTCCGCAGCCCGCAAAATCGCTTTTGTCCACTGCAGGCCATTAATATTAAACTGGCCGATTGCGTAATGCTCCCGTTTTGCATCTTCAAGAAGCTCTTTCATCGATACAAAAGCCATGTTCACCCCTCCTTTATCCATTACATGTTGAAGTATTTTGATACAACATCAACCGTTGTTTTTTTCGCTGTTTGAATGGCTTCCTCGGCACTCAGCTTATAGTATTCAGGCCGGAAAAGCTCAACCGATACAACATCAGAGAAACCGATTTCTTTGAGGGCTGATAAATGGGCATCTAAGTCAATCGCCCCTTGGCCAGGCCACACACGATCCTCATCCGTTAAAAAGCCGATTGGGAAATCTTCGGTATCGTCGATGTGGTAGATGAAAATTTTCTTTCCGTCCGCCTGCTTTAAGCTCTCAATATTTGAACCCATCGCATGGAAGTGGAAACTGTCAAGGACAAGCCCGACATTGTCACGGTTGACTGTGTTTACGATGTCGTACGCCTGTTCAAACGTATTGACCGTACATTGCGGATGCCCGACAAATTCAAGCGCGATTTTTACGCCGTACGGCTCCGCGATATCTGAAAGCTCAGTCAGCATCTCTACACTGCTCTTTTTGATCTCTTTTTTTACAATCTTCTGCTCAGTCACAAGCGGAACGGCCACGACATATTTTACGCCGAGGGTTTTGCACGTTTCCATCATGTCTTTAAATTCAGCGATGATCTCATTTGTGTCCTTTTCATCACGGTTGTTGAAAAAAACGAGTGCGTTTAAGGCAAGCGGTTTAATGTGATGGGTTTGAAAATACTCCGCAAGATCGTCCAATGAATGGTTTTTTAAGTACTCCGGCAGCTTATCCAATGTGCGGATTTCAATATAATCATAGCCGTGCTTTTCGCACAGTTCTAAATCCTGTTTAAGATTTGAGTTTTCCAATGTTGTGGCTTCATTAAAACAAAGTTTCATGTCAGACTCCCCCATCTGCGTTTTAGATATGAAGGGAGTTCGGCAGGGAGGCTGTTCGCCATATCCCGCCGAACTCCATGCTCAGCTTATGCCAGACCTAATTCTTCTTTCATTTTTTGAAGCATAAAACGGCTTGATTCATCCGCTCTTTTGTCAACCCAAGCAAATACGGCGTTGGTCGCAATTCCATCGAACTTCATTTCTCTCATCTTTCTGAAAATCGTCTCAAAATCAACCTCGCCTTGGCCAATGTCCAAATGCTGGTGAACCGTTACTTTCGCGTCAGGCGGATTGACGATATAGCGCAGGCCATGAGCCGCTTTATGATTATAGGTATCCGCAAATAAAACATGTGTGAGGCGGTCGCCGGCTTCGTCAAACATTGTCTCGATGTCGCCTTTGCCGTCATCATAGAAGAAGGTATGCGCAGTTGAATAGACAAGATTGATCCAATCCTTGTCAAGCGCGCGGATCATATCCATCGCACCTTTGTGCGTTTCGATAAAATCGTATGGATGGGCTTGAAGATTCAGTTTAACGCCTTCTTTTTCAAAGACTGGCAGAAGCTCATCCATGGATTTGATAAATTTTTCTTCACTTGTTAAAGGATCATATTTTGAACCGCTGAATTCACTGTTCATCAAATCCACTTCAAGTTCAACCGCAATTTCGATCGCCCTTTTCCAATTGCGCACCGCAGCCTGGCGGCGGTCTTCATCAGGACCCGCCCAGTGGTAAAGAGGGAGGAGCGATGAAAGCTTAACACCTGTATCCTTTAAAAGCCGCTTTAATTGTTTAATCTTTGCTGAATCGACCTTCGGATATTTATAGAATGGACAAAAATCCTCGCGCGGCGATAGCTCAATATACTCATAGCCAAGCTCCGCCGTTTTATAAACCATTTCCTCCAACGTTAAATCATCACGATACATCGATGGATCCAATGCTAATTTCATATTTTCACTCCTCTACTTTTAGTTTTCAACTGTTGTATAAGATTGATAGAATTCCGGCTTTTCCTTCAAATCAACTTTTTCTTTTTGTCCGGATTCCTGGGCTTTTACACACGCGTCAGTCGTAACAGCGGCAATATAGCCATCCCACGCCGTCGGTCCGCTGACCTCGCCTTTCTTTTGAATGGAATCAATGAAGTCTTGGATTTCTACGTCGTACGCGGCCACAAAGCGTCTCTGCCAATCCATCAGAATATCTGTGCTGAATTTGCCTTCTTTTCTCATGCTGATTCTTGATGGTTCAGGGAGCTTGATGACACCGTCTTCTCCGACGATTTCACATTGAATGTCGTAGCCGTATTTACAGTTCACATAGATTTCTGCATTGATGACGATGCCGCCTTTTGTTTCAATGACTACGATTTGCGGATCTTTTAAATGCGGAAGCGCGTTTTTCGATTTTTTCGGATAGATGACTTGAACGGACTCGTAGTCATCATTGACGAGCCAGTGCAGCACATCAATTTCATGAACAAGCGTATCAACAACGGCCATATCCGTTGTGTAATTTTCGGCAACACTTGGGTTGCGGTGCGCGCAGTGAATCATAAGCGTCTCACCGATGATATGGTTATCGAGCGCTTCCTTCAGCTGTACGTAACCGCTGTCATAACGGCGCATGAAGCCGACTTGAACAAGGCGTTTGCCCACTTTGATTTCCTCTTCGATGATGCGCATGCATCCTTCAGCCGTTGTCGCGAGCGGTTTTTCACAGAACACATATTTTTGGGCGTTAATCGCTTTCAGTACGCTCGATTCATGCGCAGGCCCCCAGCTTGTCACTAAGACAGCGTCTACATTTTCGTCGGCAAGAAGACTGTCATCATTCGGATAAACCGCCGCGTTTAATTGGTATTGCTCAACGACCTTTTGCGCGGCTTCTTGATTCACATCCGTTACAGCCACGATTTCCGCACCGGACAGCTTGTTCGTGATGCGGTTAATATGTTCTTTTCCGATTGCTCCAGTTCCAATTACACCAATACCTAAACTCATTGACAGCCACTCCTTCTGTTGGTTACATGATTTTGCTTTCTGTTCCTTGCTTTACTTGGGTCCGAGGAGATCCGTAGAGTTCCTCCTGAATTTGTTCAAGCGACTTGCCAGATGTATTCGGCGCGAAGAGAAGCCCGATGATCATACTGGCCGTCACACATCCGGGAAGAATTGCAGCCATTGTTCCAATGCCGAAATTGGTCATAACCATTGGGACAAACAGACTCCAAACCCCCATTAAGCCAGATTCAACAACTGCTTATCAATATAGTTTCTGGCGATCAATGCATACTCAAGCGGGTTTGCCACATCAGGGTCCTGTTCAGCTTCAACGACAATCCATCCGGAATAATTGTTCTTTAACAGCAGCTGATATACGTCTCTAAAATCAATGCATCCATCACCGGGAACCGTAAACATGCCTTTTAAAAACGATTGCCGAAACGACTTCCCTTCAAGCCTGCACTGTTCCATGACATTCAGTCTGGCATCTTTAAAATGCACATGCTTAATGCGGGCGAAATGCTTCTCAAGCATTCCCATGTAGTCTCCGTCAGAAATATAAGCATGGCCTGTATCATAGAGGAGGTGTACATGCGCAGGGTCTGTACCCGCCATCAGACGGTTCACTTCTTCCGCCGTTTGAACGCCAGTGCCGAGATGATGATGATAGACAAGCTTTAAGCCATGCTGATCGGCAATTTTGCCAAGGTGATCGAGCCCTTCACAAAGCCGTTCCCATTCTTCATCATTAAAGTACGGTTTATCTGTGAACACGTTTTTTTCCAGGCCTTGCACACTGTAGGTTTGTTCAGAGACAACAGCGACATCCGCTTTTACTTGCTGTAAGTACTCACAATACGCTTTAAACGCCTTTGCTGTTTCTCCGAGTCCGTCTCGGAGGATGAAGCTGCTGAACCATTTTCCTGCGATCCGCAAATTCCGAAGCTTCAGCTCTTTATTCAGGATGGCAGGTTCAGGGAAAAAGCCCCCGACTTCCGTGCCTTGAAAACGCGCGACGACAATATCACTTAACAAATGCTGAAGAGTATTTCCCGCTCCGATTTCAGGCATATCATCATTCCGCCACCCAATGGGAGCAATCCCCCACAGGATTTCATTTTTGCCCATCTATGATGCCTCCCCTCTAATACTGCTTAGCAGATTCCAGCATTTTCTCTTTTGCTTCGTATGCTTTCTGAACACTTTCTTGTTCAGACACCTCTGCTACGCCGACATGCCACCAGCTGTCATAGCCGTCCGTCATTGTTTTTGGCAGAACCTTCATTTCAATTAACGTTGATACGTCCTGTTTCTTCGCATCCTCTAACGCCTCTTTTAACTCTTCTACTGTGTTCGCACGATAGGTTTTCGCGCCGTATCCCTCAGCAACTTTCGCATAATCGACATTTAAAATCTGGTTGTCATCTGTGCGGAACTCACAATAGTAGCTGCCGCTGCCATGATCCATTTGCAAGTTGTTGATACATCCAAAACCAGAGTTATCAAAGAGCAGCACATTGATTTTCTTGTTGTACTGAATCGCTGTAATCAGCTCAGAGTGAAGCATCAGGAAGCTGCCGTCTCCGACAATGGAATATACTTCTCTGTCAGGGTGGGCCAGTTTAAGCCCAAGTGTCCCGGACACTTCATAGCCCATGCAGGAGTACCCGTATTCCAGGTGATACGTATTCGGAACATTTGAATGCCACAGACGCTGTAAATCTCCTGGAAGAGAGCCCGCTGAACAAATGATTACGCTGTCTTCAGCAATCGTTTCGTTGATTGTCAGCAATGCCGTTGTTTGCGGAAGTTCCGTATTCAACGCGTCAGCGTATTCATTTAGAATCTCTTGAGAGAAATGATGTTTGATTTCCGGATCAAACGCTTCCCGTTTAAATGCCACTTTGCTGAGGCATTCGCGTTCAGCGAGCCATTCGTCCTTCAGCTCCTTGATCGTTGAGCCGAATTCACTCTTATAGCCTGCAAGCAAGCCGTGCAGTTTGCCAAGCGTTACTTTCGCATCCGCCACCACTTGGAACGCGTCGAGTTTATACGCCTGCATTCGGCTGACATTAATGTTCAGGAACTTCGCTTTATCAAAATCAAAAGCGGTCTTAGAGGATGTCGCAAAATCCGTATATCTTGTGCCGATGCCGATAATCAAATCAGCTTGGCGGGCCGCTTTATTTGCCGCAAGTGTACCTGTGATGCCCATTCCGCCGAGGTTGTTCGCAAAATCAGCTTCAACTGTCGACTTTCCTGCCTGCGTTTCAACTAACGGAATGTGATACGCTTCAGAAATGGCAACCAATTCATCGCGCGCACCGGAATATTTTGCGCCGCCGCCGACGAGGATCACAGGATTTTTGCTGGCTTTCATCAGCTCCGCCGCACCTTGAAGCTCGCGTTCGCTCGGCTGCATGCGATCAATATAGTGAATCCGTTTGACGAAGAAACTTTCATCAAAGTCGTATGCTTCTCCTTCCACATCCTGAGAAATACAAATCGTTGCCGGACCTGCTTTTGCCGGATCAGTCATGACTTCAAACGCGCGCAGCAAACTGCTCATGAGCTGCTCAGGGCGCGTAATGCGGTCCCAGTATCTCGATACAGGTTTCAATGCATCGTTTGTTGTAATCGCCGCACTGTATTCTTGCTCCATTTGCTGCAGTACAGGGTCTGGCTGTCTTGTCGCAAATGTATCTGCCGGAATGAAGAGAACCGGGATATTGTTTGCCAATGCAGTGCCGGCCGCTGCTACTAAGTTGGCCGCTCCGGGTCCGACGGATGTAGAGACCGCATATATCTTTCTTCTCAGCATTTGTTTGCTGTACGCCATTGCGGCATGCGCCATTCCTTGTTCATTTTTCCCTTGATAGACTTTCAAATGGCCTGCATCCTGCTCAAGCGCCTGGCCAATCCCTAATACGTTACCATGACCGAAAATCGTGAAAATCCCTTCAACGAAAGGCTCTTCCTTTCCATCTACATGGATGTACTGCTGGTTTAAGAATTTAATCAGCGCTTGTGCTGTTGTTAAGCGAATTTTATTACCCACAAACGATCCCACCTTTACTCGATCTTTTTCAATTATGACTGTGCTTCAATAAGCTGTACGATTTCTTCCGCAGTCGGCATCGCTTCTGACGAACTGTGCTTGCTCACCACAATGGAGGCTGAAGCGCTGCCGTATTTCAATGCCGTTTCGATATCTTTTCCGCTGACAAGGCCATAGATGAAGGCTGACGCATAAGAATCACCAGCTCCAAAGGTTTTCAGCACGTTTGTCTTGTACGCTTGCGCTCGGAATACCTCGCCTGATTTGCTGTATGCGTAAGAGCCTTCGACGCCGTGTTTAATGACAACGAGGTCGGCTGAATGCTCAAATAAATGATTGACTGATTCCTCATTGCTTCCGCCTGTGCGATTTTCCATGGCGTCAAATTCATCGCGTGTGCCAATGACAATATCAGACTGCTCGGCGACCAAAGAATAGTAAACGGCTGTTTCATCCGCTGACTGCCACGTATATGGGCGGTAATCCAGTTCGAACACCACTTTGACCTGATGCTTTTTCGCATATTGAACAGCTTTCAACACCGCTTCCCGTGACGGGCTTTTGGCGAGCGCTGTCCCCGAAACAAGCAGCATTTTCGCCTTTGCGATATACGCCTCGCTTACCTCTGAAGGCTCCAGATAGAGGTCTGCCACATCATCGCGATACATTAAGATGCTGCACTCCTCAGGGCTGAGGATTTCTGTAAATGCAAGGCCCGCTTTATGGCCATCTTGATCAACAATCATCTGCGTTGTGTCAACGCCGGTATTTCTCATATAGGACTCTATGAATCTTCCATGCTGGTCATCTGGAATTTTGCCGATGAATCCCGCTTTTAAGCCTAGCTTCGCGCTGCCGATCGCGATATTCGCAGGTGAACCGCCGACGTATTTCGAAAACGTCATCGTTTCTTCCATTGGGCGGTTGTATTCCACTGCGTTCAAATCAATACATGCCCGGCCGATGGCAACAATATCAAAAGCCTTCTCTTCATTGAATGTATACTTCATCGTAAACAGCCACTCCTCACTTGTTAGCGTTCTAAAATCCACTCATGCGCCGGGTCGTTATGAAACTTCCATTTCCGCGTCGGCCCTGCCATGACATTTAAATAGTAGGATGTATATCCATCCGGAACGCCTACCGGGTGGTATCCAGCAGGAACGATGACAACGTTTTCATTTTCGACGGTCATCGTCTCGTCAATGGAGCGGTCATCTGTATATACGCGCTGAAACACAAAGCCCTGTCCCGGATCTAACTCATGGTAGTACGTTTCTTCTAAGAAAGATTCTTCCGGCAAGTTGTCTTGATCATGTTTATGAGGCGGGTAGCTGGACCAGTTGCCGCTTTCTGTATAGACTTCAACTACTAATAGGCTGTTAGCTGAAGGGTTTGAGTCCGGAAGAATGTTGTGAACAGTCCGTTTGTTTGAAAACTTCCCGCGATGCTCAATTCCGGTGTCTTCCGCTTTGATTAGCTTTGTTGGAAGCTGTTTTTCTGATGGAGAATAGCAAAGCGCCACTCTTGCGTCGCTGACCGCTGTAATCTCAAATGCACGGTCATTTGAAATATAGACGCTGTCTGTCGGTTTTCGTTCGAATACGCTTTCACGTGTGCCGATATTCTCAAAAGTCGACTCATGATCGGTCACTGTGATTTTTCCCGTTACTGCCACAATACAGATTTCTTGTTTTTTCAACTCTTCTGCATAGCTGGAACCGGAAGCGAGATCTAACACTTTAAACTCTACATAGGTGAGATCAGAGTTGGATTTCGTTACTTCGTGCACCAGTTTGACCCCATTCGATCCTTCATTCGACTGCGGCTTACGCAACAAATAACTCATAGTGAAGCCCTCCTCTTTCTATTGGCAGAATGAGTCCGAACAGCGCACATGGACGCCGTTCGGCTGTTCGTCGTTTAGTTGAAATCAGGCGCCGGATATCTTGCTGTAACCACTTTTTTACGCGTATAGAAGTCGACGCTGTCTTTTCCGTTCGCATGCAGCGTTCCAAAGAATGAAGACTTCCAGCCTGAGAATGGGAAGAACGCCATTGGAGCCGGCACACCCAGGTTGATGCCGAGCATTCCCGCATCGATGTTTTCACGGAAGTAGCGGATTGCATTTGAGTTGGATGTGAACAGGCAGGCACCGTTCGCAAACTCAGACTTATTGGCAATTTCAATCGCTTCTTTCAGGTTTTTCACGCGGATAACAGATAAGACCGGCGCGAAAATTTCATCTTTCCAGATCGTCATCTCTGTCGTGACATTGTCAAAGATCGTCGGGCCGACAAAGTAGCCTTCGTCAGACCCATTTTCACGTCCGTCACATACGAGTCTCGCGCCTTCTTCCAAACCTTTTTCGATATAGCTGAGTGTGCGTTTCTTGTTGTCTTCGCGAATAACCGGTCCTAAGAACACGCCGTCATCAAGGCCGTTACCGATTTTAATGTCAGCCACTTTTTCCTGCAGCTTCGCCATAAACTCATCAGCGATTCCTTCTTCAACCGTCACAACCGCACAAGCCATGCAGCGTTCACCGGCAGAACCGAAGGCTGCTCCGATGATGTTTGTGATTGTGTCTTCGAGATTCGCATCGTTCAGGACAATCGTATGGTTCTTCGCTCCTGTCAAAGATTGAACGCGTTTTAAGTTTTCGCTTCCTTTTTTGTAAACGTATTCGCCGACCGGCTTGGAGCCTACGAATGAAATCGCTTTAATTTCTGGATGCTCGAGGATGCCGTTCACAACGTCATGCGCACCGTATACGACGTTGAATACCCCTTTCGGAAGACCCGCTTTTTCAAAAAGCTCAACCAATTTCTCTGTTAACAGCGGCGTCCGCTCAGATGGCTTTAAAATAAATGTGTTTCCGAGCGCGATTGCCATCGGGAACATCCAGCAAGGAACCATCATCGGGAAGTTGAATGGCGCGATTCCGCCGACAACTCCGATTGGGTAGCGGTAGTTGGCCGCTTCAACGTCCGTTGCGATGGAAGCAAGCGAGTCACCCATCATCAGGGAAGGTGCTCCAGCTGCGAATTCCACGTTTTCAATTCCGCGTCCCACTTCTCCAAGCGCTTCTTTTGTGTTTTTTCCATTTTCAATGGTAATCAGATGAGCAAGTTCTTCTTTATGCTGAGAAAGCAGCTGCTGGAAGTTAAATAGAATTCTGGCACGGCGTGGAACCGCCACTTTTGACCAGGTTTGAAATGCCTCAGCCGCTTTTTGCGCAGCGTACTCAATATCCTCTTTTGTAGAGATCGGCACTTGGCACAGCACTTCTTTCGTCGCCGGATTAACAACTTCTTCGTATTGATCTGTTTTGCTTTCAACCCATTCACCGTTGATGTAGTTTTTTAATTTTCTGATTTCTGCCATTCTTATTGCCTCCTTCATTAGTAAACACATACACTTGTATGGATGGTTCAAGATAGATTCATATCAATATCCACTTTTCAGCAAGCCAAGAATTAAACGCTTTCAAAAAAACCAAAAAAATAAATGGCGATGCAATTTGAGATAAGCAACCATTTCATGCACATCAGGTTACTTTTTGGTCATTTCTTGGTTATATTCTAATCGCACAATACCCATAAGTCAATCATAAACACTACATTTTTTCATTATTTTTATTATATTAATCTTTTAACTAATTAAGAGATAAACAAGAAGTCCGTCGATTCTTGCAAAAGATATACACCGGTGTTATCATTTTTTAAGTAACTATTGATTAACTCTTGGTTTTTATTATATATTTATGTTACGTAAAGATTCAAGAAGGAGTTTTTAATATGAAACTGATGCGGATTCAGGAAATGGAGGAGTACATATTATCGCATGGCACTGTTTCCTTAGATGAGCTGTGCCAGGTGTTCAATGTCTCTAAAAACACAGTCAGACGAGATATCAACAAGCTAACAGAAAAGGGTGCGATTGAAAAAGTATACGGCGGCGTAACATCTATTGAAAAAACCGCATTAGTTCCTTTTGAGAATCGCACCATTCAGCACCAAGATGAAAAAACAAAAATCGCCCATTATGCCTCCCGTTTTATTGAAGATCACGATTTGATCTTCATTGATTCAGGAACGACAACAAAGTCTATTCTCGATACGCTTGACCCGGCCAAAAATGTCACCATTTTAACCAACAGCTTAGACATTATCAATGCGGCGTCAGCTTTGAAGAATATCAACTTAATCATTATCGGAAACAACTATAAGAGAAAAACCCGCTCCTTTGTCGGCATGGACGACCCGGCTATGCTTGATAAGTACAACATCAACAAAGCCTTTATGTCCGCTACCGGAACGACGCTGACACACGGATTGACCAATTCCGATCTGCTGGAGTACGACATTAAAAAAAGGATTTCGGAAAAAGCAAAAGAAGTGTATTTATTGGCTGACCATTCTAAATTCGGAAAATCAACACTTTTGACATATGCGCCGTTTGACAGGCTGCGTTGCATTGTGACATCTCAGCCATTAGATGACGAGTACACACAGTACTGCAATGAGCACCAAATCAGCATTCATCTGGCCTAACGGTTACAATAGTGTTGAGAGTCTTTCATCCATTTTATTCTAGGAGGCAGATCATGAAAAAAGCTACGCTCGGAAAATCAGACTTGCAGGTATTCCCTATCGGATTAGGAACAAATGCTGTCGGAGGACATAACCTCTACCCGAACCTGAATGAAGAAACCGGGAAAGAACTGGTACGCGAGGCGATCCGTAATGGTGTGACCATGTTAGACACCGCTTATATTTACGGGATCGGCCGTTCCGAAGAGCTAATTGGTGAAGTGCTGAGCGAGTTCAATCGCGAAGATGTCGTCATCGCGACGAAAGCGGCGCACAGAAAAGAAGGAAATGACTTTGTCTTTGATAATTCACCAGAATTCCTTAAGAAATCAGTTGATGAAAGCCTGAAGCGTTTGAATACGGATTATATCGATTTATTCTACATTCACTTCCCGGACGAACATACGCCGAAGGATGAAGCGGTTAACGCGCTGAATGAGATGAAGCAAGCCGGAAAAATCCGTTCCATCGGTGTATCCAACTTCTCTTTAGAGCAGCTGAAGGAAGCTAACAGAGACGGCTTGGTAGATGTCTTGCAAGGCGAATACAACCTGTTAAACCGTGAAGCGGAAAACACATTCTTCCCGTATACGAAGGAGCATAATATTTCATTTATCCCTTACTTCCCGCTCGTATCAGGATTACTGGCAGGAAAGTATACAGAAGATACAACGTTCCCTGAAGGAGACCTGCGAAACGAACAGGAACACTTCAAGGGCGAGCGTTTCAAAGAAAATATCAGAAAGGTCAACAAGCTTGCGCGGATTGCCGAAAAGCACAACGTTGATATCCCGCACATCGTATTGGCTTGGTATTTGGCAAGACCGGAAATTGATATTTTAATCCCTGGGGCAAAACGTGCCGATCAGCTGATTGATAACATCAAAACAGCCGACGTAACGCTTTCTCAAGACGATATTTCGTTTATTGATAAGCTGTTCTCATAATAAAAGGAAACCCGCCTTCTCACTTAGGAAGGCGGGTTTTGTATATTAATCTTGATCGCATTTCCCATATTTATACTTAATTGGATTTATATCATCCTTTTTTTCGTTTTTTTAAATTTGAAGTTACTTTTTCCCTAAAGTAGTAGTATGATAGGAATTGTTGAGCAGAAAATGAACTTTGCAATCTTTCTTTTGTCTTATTTTTCTTTGATTCTGCTTACGATATCATCTTAGAGAAGAGGTTGAATACGATGAAGGTTTTGCTGAAAAACGAAGGCGGACTGACAAAGGAAGTAAAAGTCGGATTTAGCTGGACGACTTTCTTCTTCGGGTTTTTCCCTGCGTTATTCCGCGGTGATTTAAAATGGGCTGCGATCATGTTTATTATTTCTGTCGTTCTTGGCTCATTTACGTTAGGAATTGGCGGCTGGGTCAGCGGCATTGTTTTCTCATTTATTTATAATAAGCTTTACATAAAAGAACTGATCGAAAAGGGATACCGCCCAGCAAACGAAGAATCCCAAGCGATTTTAGAAAGAAACCAAATCGTTACACCTGCAGCATAAGAATGAAAACCTTACCCCATTAGGAGTAAGGTTTTTTCATGACATTTCCCCTTCGGCACATGAAATACAGATGCAGAAACGGCCTGTTTTCCGATAAATATGAAGAGCACCGCCCCTATGATCAGCAGCTTTTTGCTTTTGATTTTATCGGAGAGAAATCCAAACAGGATCGCACCAGGGATAGACGCCCAAGGGACACGAGAAGCATTTGTACGCTATACTTACACATTTTTTCTTTTCCCAATTTGTAAAATAACTTTTTTAACTTTTCACATTTGAAAATCACATGATCATTTCATCATGCTGTTGTAAAGCACGTAAATAGATAAGCTGTGGTCCCTTCATATCCAAATACCAGAAACAAATTCCATTCATCAAAGATGACGACATGTCTGCTTTCATTTGTAAATAGCCGTTCATCAATTTGAATCCCGTTATTTTCATAGGCAAGAATTCGCTGTAAAACAGATGCTCCGTCAAATTCTGAAAAGATCCCATACTCTATCACCGGTTCCAGTATTTTGGTGATTACAGCCTCTCTGTTTTTCTCTACCTCCGCTCTTTTCCATTCCCAGCCTTCTACCGCATACTCTTCCCTCTCCATCAATAAACTAAAGACCTCTTCAACTGATCTCTCTTCTGATCGTTCAGCTGTTAAGTAAAAAACGAATGATTCTGAGTCAGGCTCGAGAAATTCTTGAATACTGATATGTGGTAAAAAAGCCAATTGGCTGCTACACACTTTCTCAAGCTTTTGTTTTTTGAACACGGCAAAACCTCCTTTTATTCATATCCTTGCGTGAAAAAGGTTTTGGCGCTTACAATGATGTTGAAAGGAATGATTACATTGGCAAATACTCAATTCCCTCTTATCACACAAAACCTTTCTCTCGATCTCGTGAATACTGAAATCATAAGCTATGATAAACGGCACGATCTCATCCAGTCAGTAAATCATTTGATGGAATGGTTTGACAAAATGGGAGAGACAGCTCCTTTTCTCCATTCTTTTACGTTACAGCAAGTCCAAGAACATGATTCTCTCGTACTGCAACGAATTCATCAATTCCGCGCTGAGCTGAGAAAACATTTTGAGCGTATCGCCGAGGGCGGTGAACCCTCTCAAGCTTTCATCTCTTTCCTGCAAGATCAAATTGCCGCCGCTCCCTTTTCTTATCAAATCATAGATGACACACTGGCCCGCATACCGAATGGAACACTCGATCAATCCATTTTATCGCTTATCGCTTACGACGCGTTATGGCTGATTCATACAAAAGAAATCCAACAGCTGAAAAGGTGCGCAAACGAAAAGTGCATTTTGCTCTTTCTTGATAAAACAGGAAGGCGAAAATGGTGCTCCATGAAGATATGCGGCAACAGACAAAAGGTCTCCCGCCATCAGAAAAAAATCAACAATGAGTAAAAAACCGTTCCCCAGTGAACGGTTTTTTATTGTTATCATACACTAACTACTGAAAATAAAATTGACAGGTTAGTTTTTAACTATTATTCTATACCTACTGGAGGGATTCATTTGGAAAACAACTTCTTTTTGAAAATGAAAGGAAAAGGGAAAACACCTTTACAGGTAAATAGCAAAGATGCTGTTACAGGGCTTATAGGAGGATTTATCACCATATTGGCACTTGCTTCGTTGACCGCTTATACTTCAAGCTTATGGTTAATGGCACCTTTTGGAGCAAGCTGTGTGCTCGTATTCAGCGCTTGGAATGCTCCATTATCACAGCCGAGAAATGTGATTGGCGGCCATTTCATTTCTGCACTTACAGGGATTGTTGTCTTTGAGGTATTCGGGGCCCATCCATGGACCTTTGCATTAGGCACAGGACTTGCCATTTGCTTGATGATGCTGACTAAAACCACTCATCCTCCTGCCGGCGCAGATCCGATTGTCGTCATTCAAGGGGCGTATGCTTGGAGCTATTTAGTATTTCCCGTACTTATTGGATCTGTCATCATCGTGATCATCGCTCTCGTTATCAATAACTTGCGCAAAAATCGCCAATATCCCGCATTTTGGCTTTAATGTTCAAAACAATGTTTCAAATCAGATAGGGAAAGGGTACTCATTTATTAACTTTGTTAAACATATATGAGGTGCTCATTGGTTCAACAACTGAGGGGGAACATTTGTGAAGAAAGACATAAGGAAATATATGATCTACTTTTTCGGCGCTTTAGGGGGGCTGCTTTACGGTTACGATACGGGCGTCATCTCTGGAGCGCTGCTGTTTATCAACAACGATATTCCTCTAACAACATTGACCGAGGGATTGGTCGTCAGCATGCTGCTTCTTGGCGCGATCTTCGGGTCTGCTTTAAGCGGCACATGCTCAGATCGCTGGGGCAGGAGAAAAGTTGTATTTGTCCTCTCCATCATTTTCATTATTGGTGCGCTCGCTTGCGCATTTTCTCAAACGGTCGGCATGCTGATTGCGTCTCGGGTGATTCTCGGATTGGCCGTAGGCGGTTCAACGGCACTGGTGCCTGTATATCTTTCAGAAATGGCGCCGACAAAAATCCGCGGAACACTGGGCACGATGAACAACTTAATGGTTGTTACCGGTATTTTATTAGCCTATATCGTCAACTATCTGTTCACGCCATTTGAAGCGTGGCGCTGGATGGTGGGGCTGGCTGCGGTGCCTGCTGTGCTTTTATTAATCGGGATCGCGTTTATGCCTGAATCACCAAGATGGCTCGTGAAACGCGGACGTGTAGAAGAAGCGAAAAACATCATGAAAATCACTCATGATCAAGAAAATATTGAACAAGAACTTGCGGATATGAAAGAAACGGAAGCAGGGGAAAAAGAGACAACACTCGGTTTGCTGAAAGCAAAATGGATTCGCCCTATGCTTCTCATTGGCGTCGGCCTTGCCGTTTTCCAGCAGGCTGTCGGCATTAACACGGTGATCTACTACGCGCCGACCATTTTCACGAAGGCCGGTCTCGGCACATCCGCATCAGTACTCGGCACAATGGGGATCGGCGTCCTCAACGTCATCATGTGTATCACCGCCATGATCTTAATTGACCGTGTCGGCCGCAAAAAGCTCCTGATCTGGGGAAGTGTCGGTATTACACTGAGCTTGGCAGCACTAGCAGCTGTGCTCCTGACACTGGGGCTCTCTACATCAACAGCATGGCTGACCGTCGTTTTTCTCGGTGTCTATATCGTGTTTTACCAAGCAACATGGGGGCCAGTTGTATGGGTTCTGATGCCTGAGCTCTTCCCATCCAAAGTACGCGGAGCCGCAACAGGCTTTACTACTTTGGTATTATCAGCGACCAACCTGATCGTGTCGCTCGTCTTTCCGCTGATGCTCAGCGCGATGGGCATCGCATGGGTCTTTACCATTTTTTCAGGGATCTGTCTGCTATCGCTTTTCTTCGCCTTCTACATGGTTCCTGAAACCAAAGGGAAAAGCTTGGAAGACATTGAAGCAAGCCTGAAACAACGGTTTAAAAAGAAGAACAGCAGCCAGAGCCAAGTGCTGAATGAGCGTACATTATAAAAAAGGAATCGTCTCACAGGACGATTCCTTTCTCTGTTACACCATAACCTTGCACATATTGTTCGTAAATTCCACAGGGTCCTGAATCGGCAGGCCTTCGATGAGAAGCGCCTGATTGTACAGGAGATTTGTGTACAGGCTCAATTTCTCTTTATCCTGTTCAAATGCATCCTGCAGCGTATTGAATACCTCGTGATTCGGGTTGATTTCCAGCACTTTTTCCGCCTGTACATTTTGGCTGTCCGGCATCGCGTTTAAGATTTTTTCCATCTCAATCGTGACTTCGCCGTCAGCAGCAAGGCAGACCGGATGTGATTTGAGTCGTTTTGAGATTTTGACGTTTTTCACTTTATCTGACAAAATGTTTTTCATTTCCTCAAACAGATCCTTATACTTGCTTTCCTCTTCCTCTGACTGCTTTTGATCCTCATCCGTGTCTATGCCAAGGTCTCCGCTTGATACGGATTTAAATTCTTTTTCCTGATAAGATGTCAGCATTTTAATCGCAAACTCATCAATGTCCTCTGTGAAGTAGAGAATTTCATAGCCTTTGTCCGCTACCATTTCCGTTTGCGGCAGTTTCTCAATGCGATCGTATGAATCACCTGTCGCGTAATAAATATATTTCTGCTCCTCAGGCATTCTCGATACGTACTCATCTAGGCTGACCAATTTTTTCTCTTTCGAAGAGTAGAATAATAAGAGGTCCTTCAATTGATCCTTATTCGCGCCATAATCATTGTACACGCCGAATTTCAGCTGTCTGCCGAACGACTTGTAGAACGTCTCGTATTTCTCTCTGTCTTTTTTCAGCAGGCTTTGCAGCTCGCTTTTGATTTTCTTGCTGATGTTTTTCGCGATCAGCTTCAGCTGACGGTCATGCTGCAGCATTTCCCTGGAAATGTTCAGTGACAGATCCTCAGAATCGACCATCCCCTTCACGAAGCTGAAGTGGTCCGGAAGCAGATCCGCGCATTTGTTCATGATCAGAACGCCATTTGAATACAGTTCCAAGCCTTTCTCATATTCTTTGGAATAATAGTCGAACGGCATGTTTTCAGGAATAAATAGAATCGCGTTGTAGCGTACGGCGCCATCCACACTGATATGAACGTGTGAGAGCGGTTTATCAAATCCGTAATGCTTTTCAGCATAGAACTTTTCATAGTCCTCATCTGTCAGCTCGCTTTTGTTTTTTCTCCAGATCGGCACCATACTGTTGACCGTCTGTTCTTCCTGCACCTCTTCAAATTCATTCTCGCTGTCTTCCTTCGGCTTATTAATGGTAGTATCCATTTTGATCGGGTAGCGAATGAAGTCGGAGTACTTTTTGATGATCGCTTTTAAACGATATTCTTCTAAGAATTCGTCATAGCTGTCATCTTCTGTGTTCTCTTTGATTGTCAGAATAATGTCTGTACCGATAGCATCCTTTTCACACGGCTCAATCGTATAGCCATCTGCGCCCGCAGACTCCCATTTATACGCCTCTTCGCTGCCGAGCGCCTTACTGATGACCGTCACGACATCGGCAACCATAAACGCCGCGTAAAATCCGACACCGAATTGGCCGATGATGTCATGTCCGTCCTTCTGCTCGTTTTCCTTTTTAAACGCGAGGGAACCGCTTTTTGCAATTGTGCCGAGATGCTGCTCAAGCTCGTCCTTTGTCATCCCGATCCCCGTATCAGAGATCGTTAATGTTCTAGCACTTTTGTCAGCCGCGACCTTTATGTAATAACTGTCTTTATCAAACGTAAGCGCATCGTCCGTCAGCGCTTTGTAATAGATCTTGTCAATCGCGTCACTTGAATTGGAGATTAACTCACGAAGGAAAATTTCTTTTTGGGTGTAAATCGAGTTAATCATCATATCCAGCAGGCGTTTGGACTCTGCTTTAAATTCTTTTTTAGCCATTCTAGATCGCCCCTTTTTGATTTGTTATTAGGTTATGTAAACTCTTATCAGCATCTATTTATCACATACGGTGACAATTGTCAATTAGATTAATAGATGCATATATATGTAAATTTAACATGATTTAGATGCACTTTCACTATATATTCTCAAAAAAGAGAGGTCATCACCCTCTCTTTTTTACTGCGCCATTCCAGCGGCCAAACTCTCGCTTCATCCAAATATGCACCGGGTAGAAAAACAACCCGAACGGTATCAAAAATAATATATTATGCCATGAAGCATTTAGAAACGCGCGGGCTGTAACCGGAAACGTAATCTCTTTGAATAGAAAAGAGATGACAGTCAGCACAACAAACGCGGACGGAATCGTGACGAAGCAATAAAACTTGAGCTCCTTCTTATGCTGCACCTTCAACACACACAAACCCCCCAACAATTTCTAGTCCATCTTAACATATGTTGGCATTTCTTTTCTCGCATGTTTATCACTGCACATAGCGGGAAGACAAATAGAAAAAGGAGGACTCGTGTTATGAGAAGACTTGAAAACAAAACCGCAGTCATCACAGGCGCAGCGACAGGCATTGGGCAAGCGACGGCAGAGGTTTTTGCCAATGAAGGCGCGCGTGTGATGATCGGAGACATTAATGAAGACCAAATGATAGAAACCGTTGAAGCGATTAGAAAAAACGGAGGACAGGCGGACGCCTTTCACCTCGATGTGTCAGATGAAAACAGTGTGAAAGCATTTGCGGATCAAATCAAGGATGCTTGCGGTAACATTGATATTCTGTTTAATAACGCCGGGGTTGATCAGGAGGGCGGAAAAGTGCACGAATATCCCGTTGACCTGTTTGACCGCATTATCGCCGTCGACCTGCGCGGCACGTTTCTTTGCAGCAAATACTTGATTCCGCTCATGCTCGAAAACGGAGGCTCCATCATCAACACCTCCTCCATGTCAGGCCGGGCCGCGGACCTCGATCGCTCCGGCTACAACGCCGCAAAAGGCGGAATCACCAATCTGACAAGAGCGATGGCGATTGATTACGCAAGAGACGGCATCCGCGTCAATTCCATTTCACCGGGCACGATCGAAACGCCGCTGATTGACAAATTAGCAGGTACCAAGGAACAGGAAATGGGCGAAACATTCCGTGAAGCCAACAAGTGGATCACGCCGCTCGGACGCCTCGGTAAGCCGAAGGAAATGGCAACAGTGGCGCTGTTCCTCGCCTCAGACGACAGCTCATACGTCACAGGAGAAGATATCACCGCAGACGGCGGCATTATGGCTTATACATGGCCTGGGAAGATGTTGATTGATGAGAAGTGGAA
This sequence comes from Bacillus sp. RHFS10, assembly GCF_016757475.1. Taxonomy (NCBI): domain Bacteria; kingdom Bacillati; phylum Bacillota; class Bacilli; order Caryophanales; family Bacillaceae; genus Bacillus; species Bacillus sp. RHFS10. The sequence continues at coordinate 155,598 of NZ_JAESPO010000002.1, read as the reverse complement.
GGAAGAAACGAAATAAACGAAATAAACATGGTCTGCGCAATATATGTATTACGATCCATACATTAATTAACATTAAAAGGGAGCTCAGCCTTGACCACGAGGTTAAGCTCTCTCTTCATTTGCTCCTAATTATTTTTCTCTATCTGTAAAAAAGAGATGAAAACTACTTATTGTATTCATATTTATTTTACATACTGTCAATTCTACCTTACAATATATTTAGCATTTATTAGGAGTTGATAGAATGAAATTGCTGTATACCTATATCATTTTAGGAGGTTTCATAAGCATATCTCTTTCTTGTTTTTTTCAGTTAGGTATTTTTAATCTCGCTTTATATCTTATCTATTTAAACTATGCACTTTTTTTATATAAACGAGCTAAAAACGCCAAAAGTTCAAATTAATACTTAGTATATCCCTTAACAGATTGTCAAAAATAGAGAAAGTAAAATCTTGTAGGATAAAGAATTCACTCTTACAAGTTCTACATATAGAAAGGTACGCAATTTATGTCACAAAACAAACTTCTCTTTTTACTCTTTTCACTTTCTTCTATCGTTCGCTTGCTCTTTAATACAATTTTAGACCCCACTGTAAGCTGGAAATCTTGGTTGGTGAACATTGCTCTAATTCTTTTGGCCCTTCTATTTTTAAATTTATGTTTGAAAGAAAAGAAAGAAACTCAAAAGACCAAGTGACATAACGACACAAAGCCCGAACTGAGTATCCGGGCAAATGTATATCCGTTGGAAGCGTTACCTCTCTCAGGTTTTCTTTTCAAAACCTACTGAAGTTACTCCCCAGCCTTCCATTTCAACCGCAGGCTGGTTTCTCTCGTTTATAGCAAGACAACCTTATACTTCTTCACATCCAAAAACTGCAAAAACTCCCTCGCCAGCACTTCCGGCGCATGCGCTTTTCCTTCATCAAGCCGATACAAAATCAGCCCTATAATCATCGCGGATACATAATAGGCGTAAAGTTTTTTCTCCGCATGAATGTCAGTCTGCTGATGCAGGTAAAACGATTCCAGCGCTTTGAACATATCAGGTATCACATGAGGAACACCCCATTCCCGATTGAGAAAAGGGACAATGGGCATGTTTGATAAAGCAGAAAGCAGACTGGCTAGCGCCTCCTCCGCATCCTTTAAAGAAAGCTCATTCGGACTTGAGGCAATCGTCAGGTGATCTATAATCTCCGCACATGATTGCTGAATCATGGTCTGCAGCAATTCCTCTTTGCTGGCATAGTGATCATAAAAGGTTGCGCGGCGGATATTGCTTTTCCGGGTCATGTCAGAAATCGTGATGGCCGCGTAGTCTTTTTTCTCTGCCAATACGTCCAGCAAAGCCTTCTGCAACGCTTCTCTCGTTCGAACCACACGCCTGTCGATTTGCTTGTCCTCCTGCCGCTTCCTTGACGGGGCCTGTCCAAACAGCCAATAAAACCGCTTTTGAGAAACGAGCTCCCATACCTTTTGGCTGATGGCTTCCGGAGAAGCGTCCGCATCCTCATGCAGCCAATAGAGGATAATCGCGTACGTGTACAAAGCCCGATAATGTCCGTAAATCTCCTGTTCGATCGGCGTCAGATTCACATTGACCGGAGCCAGCAAAACATCCAGCTGAAACACATCCTTAAAAAAACGATGAAAATGTCCTCTATTCATCATCGTGCCAAAAAAGGATCGATGCTCGTGGACAAAGGACAGAGTCGGATGCACGGTGTGCCGTTTTTTATTTAAATGGAGTGTGTCCATATGCTTGAAGGCGTCATAGAGCGCTTCACCCAGCCCTTCCTTCATGTCTTCGATCACATCCTCAATAATAGAGAACTTGTCTTCATAATAAAGGTAGAGCGTCCCGCGGCTCACTTTGGCCTTTTCAGCAATTTCTTTCATCGTGATGTGTTGAATGTCTCTTTCTTCCAATAAAGCCAGCAGCGCCTGTTTCACTTGAGCTTCAGCAGATTCCGCCACAAAAACACCCCCAGTCATTAGACAGATATTCGATATATGTACGGTAACGTATAGATGGTTCACCGTTGTCTTTCTTATAGAAAAGGTACCACTTTATAATAGGTCCGAGAAAAGAAGAAAGCAAATGAGGGGGATTTACAATGGAACAGCAAATAAAAGACGACATTCAGCGTGTGTTTCAGCTTCAGAAAAAACAGCAAAAAGCATTACGAGCTTCAACAGCGGAACAGCGCAAAGAAAAGCTTCAGCGCTTTTTAGATTCTGTGATCGCCCATGAGGAAGAAATCACCGAAGCGATCCGCAAAGACGTCCGCAAACCATATCACGAGGTCAAAAAAGCGGAAATCGAAGGAACAAAAAAAGCAATCCGAGATAATATGAACAACCTGGAAAAGTGGATGGCGCCTAAAGAAGTCGGTTCATCGTTAAGCCCCGAGGCAAATGGGATTCTCATGTACGAGCCAAAAGGCGTAACACTTATCCTTGGCCCGTGGAACTATCCGTTTATGCTCACAATGGCGCCGCTTGCCGCTTCTCTCGCAGCCGGAAACAGCGCGATTGTGAAGCTGTCCGATTTTACGATGAACACAAGCAACATTGCCGCTAAAGTAATCCGAGATGCTTTTGATGAAAAAGAAGTCGCGATTTTTGAAGGAGAGGTTGAGGTGGCAACCGAGCTTCTGGATCAGCCATTCGACCATATTTTCTTCACCGGAAGCACAAATGTCGGAAAAATCGTCATGACAGCGGCTGCCAAACACTTGGCATCTGTCACACTTGAGCTTGGCGGCAAGAGCCCGACAATCATTGACAGTGAATACGATCTCATGGACGCAGCGAAAAAGATCGCCGTCGGCAAATTCGTAAACGCCGGCCAAACCTGCATCGCACCTGATTATCTGTTCATTAAAAAAGATGTGCAGGACAAGTTCGCGGGCATTTTACAAACAATCGTCAACGCAGGATTTATGGAGGATGATCGCAATCCGGACCGCAGCAAATTTACGCAGATTGTCAACGACCGCAACTTCAACCGCGTCAAAGACCTGTTCGACGACGCTATCGAAAAAGGTGCGGAAGTCGTGTTCGGCGGCGTATTCGATGCCAGCGACCGCACGATCTCGCCAACCGTTTTGAAAAACGTCACGCCCGACATGAAAATCATGCAGGAGGAAATCTTCGCACCGATCCTGCCAATGATGAATTATGAAGACATCGACGAGGTCATCGATTACGTAAATGACCGCGATAAACCGCTTGCGCTTTATGTATTCAGCCACAACCAAGGCCTGATCGACAACGTCCTTCAGCATACAACATCAGGCAACGCAGCCATTAACGATGTTGTCGTTCACTTCAGTGACGTCAACCTGCCATTCGGCGGCGTCAACACAAGCGGGATCGGCTCCTATCATGGCGTATATGGATTTAAAGAGTTTTCTCACGAAAAAGGTGTATTGATTCAAGCCTCTAAATAATCATAGTTAAGAGAATCTGCATTACTCTGCGGATTCTCTTTTTTATCATCCTATTAACCTAAAGACAAAAAGGAAAATAGAAGAAATGAATAGTAATAAAATACTGTTTTTGCTACGAGACCAAATTCCTCTAGTATATCTCATTGAAACCGCACAACCTCTCACGTATAATATCCCAGAAAACTTCAAAGGAGAGAATTTTATACATGGAAAAACCAGCTGGATTTTGGATTCGGGCAGTTGCCTCTATTATTGATGATTTGATTATCTATTTTTTTGCTTTTATTATGATTTTTATTAACACCTTCATTGTCCTGCCTCTCATTGATGCAGGAAGCCCTTATATGACAGAAGGAGAATATAAATTTTATGTGCTGGTATTCGGAACAATCCCTGTTATAGCCATCATCTATATCTTCGGCATTCTTTATTATAGCTTGCTGACTTCTTCAAAAATGCAAGCAACACTGGGCAAAAAACTCATGGGCATCATCGTTGTCAATCAGTATGGCGAGCGTCTTTCTTTTTGGCACAGCTTTGGCCGTTTCTTCGCTTACATACCATCAGGCATTTTGTATATCGGTTACATTATGGCGGCTTTCCCCTCTAAACTGGCATTACACGATTATATTTGCGGGACAAAGGTTATCTATAAAAGTAAAAATCTCGATTGATTACCAAAAAAAGGCTGACGAGATAACCTCGCCAGCCTTTCTGCTATTTCCCAAAAGCCATTAGCTTCGTATAGCTTCCAATATAAAGCGTTCCGTCCTCAGCAAGCTGAGGAGATGACACGACGTTGCTGTCGGTTTGATAGCTCCATAATTCATTGCCGTTTGAGTCCGCCGCATAAACCTTCATATCATCTGACCCGAAATAAACCGTTCCTTTCGCATCAATTAGCGGTGCCGTTCTGACAGGGCCTCCTGTGTAGAATGACCAGTTCATATCTCCGTTTTTGCTGATGGAAAACAGCTCGCCGCTTCCTGAACCGATGTAGATATTGCCATTATGGTCGATCGCAGGCGATGAACTGGAGAACCCGTTAAGCGGAAATGTCCATTTTAAGCTGCCTGTTGACGTATACGCATACAGCTGTCCGTCTTGGTTACCGGCATAAACGTTGCCATCCTTATCAATCACTGGATATCCTTTAAACGCATTTGACGTCGTTCTGGACCATTTCACCTGTCCGGTTCCGGAGTTGATCGCATAAAACACGTAATTATATGTGCCTACATATACAGTGCCGTTTTTGGCAAGCACCGGCACAGAGCTGACGACACCATTTGTTTTCAACTTCCAGCGTTCTGTCCAAGTTGATTTTGACGTCGGTTTGATCGCGTGAACATAATTATCAAGTGTTGAGAAGTACAACGTGCCGTCTGAACCGATCACCGTTTCAGAGCTTGGCCCGCCGCTTAATGGGACCGTTGTTAGAATCTCGCCTGTTTCCTTGTCGATAAAATAAATCTTTTTGTCATAGGATGCCAGATAGATAACGCCGTTGGTTCCGAGTACGGGAGATTGCGTGAATGTTTTTCCCAGATTGCCTGTCACCCATTTGACTGAGCCATCCGGATTAAAAGCTTTCATTTCCCCATCTCTGGAATGAAGATATACTGTGCCGTCTTCATCAATCACAGCCCCCGCTCCATTTTGAGGAGTCGTTCTGATGTCGTTTTGCCATTTCAGTGTCCCGTCTGTATTTCCGGCGAACCGGCTTTCGCGTGACCAGTTAAACATGGCAGGCGCCATCGCTTGTACATCATACCTTCCTGTTAAAAAGCCGGATGCTCCATTATTTTGAGAAAACACCGTTTCCGCCGCATAAGCAGCTGTTGGCTGAAGCACTTTGGCAGCGGGCACATCAGAAACAGCGCCGACTGACACAGCAGCCGCCACCGCGGCTCCCGCAATCAAAGCTTTCATGCGAAATGAACTGACCATCATTGAGACCCCCATTATATGTAATTTCTAATTTGTGATCATCATAACATATTCATCCATTTTATAATTCTACTTCACAAAACCATCACAAACTAGAAAACTATGTAAGGCTGTTCGCGGACGTTTTTTCAGCAACAGAACGAAAAGCAGCCACAAACCAAATGATGTTGACAGCAGCCGCGGCGAAACAAACCACAATCACAAAGACCACCTCAGAAAGCAGCTGGTCACTGAACAAACCATACATCAAGATAAAACCGGCCGAAGAGAAATGAATCAGCAACCCAAAACCGCAAAGCACCGCCATTACATACCTCATCGCATCAACTCCAAGCATGTAAATAACAAAAGGAATGAAATACATCACAAGGATCATACCGATAGCTGACCACATGCCGACTGAGTTAAATTGATTGGCCGCCGCTCCCGTTCCGGCCAGCGGCGAAAGTGAAGCAGCGGCAATCACGGCACAAAAAAGAAACGCAGAAATGATTGTTGCGATCGCCACCCTGTTTTTTCTAGACATCAAACCCCTCCCTCAAATGAAAATATTAACATATATCATTATAATGTAATCTAAATGAGAAATTCATTATATTTTAAAGAAAATGACAGAATGCAGAAAATGAGATTCGCTTAAATGTAGTAGATTTATATAGTAAAGACACAGGGATAAAAGACTCATTTTTCAGGCATATCAGGATTTTATCACCATATCATATTGCGCATATTATTTTTTCAAAGTATACTATTCCAGATTCATTCAAAGGAGAGAGAAAAAGACATGGAAAAACCAGCAGGATTTTGGATTCGTTTTTTAGCTTATTTTATTGATGGCATTATTGTATCTGTTCCTAGTTATATTATTCTATTTATTATCAATAGTGTGTTTATAGCTGGATCTGTGGCAACAGACCCTTACATGACAGAAGAGGAGTATCTCGTGAAATACATGACGTTCGCATTTTTGCCTACCATGCTGATCATGCTCGTCATCTGTGTGTTATATTACGGTCTGCTCACAGCTTCTAAAATGCAGGGCACACTCGGCAAAAAAATTCTTGGCCTGAAAGTGGTCAATGAACAAGGCGATCGGGTTTCTATCGGACAGGCAATCGGCCGTTACTTTGCATACATCTTATCTGGAATTATCTTTTATATTGGCTTTATCATGATCGGCTTCGGAGAGAAAAAAGGTCTGCATGACATCATTTGCAAAACACGTGTCGTGTATAAATAATAGAAGAAAGTCTAGACACCAATAGGCGTCTAGACTTTTGTTTTCTTTACCATAGGCTGCCACGCCAGATACGTAGCGCTCCTCCACAGCCACTCAAACGGCCCCATCCGGAATACCCGAAGCCAAAGGTGGCTGAAGACCATCTGAACGGCACAAACAGCAATCGTAATGAGCACGCCGGCAGCAGGATACACTTTCCCGTACAGCCCCAAGCCGTAATGATAGAATATCCACGTACACACGATAGACTGCATCAGATAATTGGTAAACGCCATCCGTCCAACAGCGGAGAATGATTGCAGCACTGTTTTTACTCTTGTTTTATGATAAAGATAGACAACCGTTGTGACATAGAAAAACATGAGGAAGGGCGCGCCAATCAGCAAAAATACTTGCCTATCCGTTACACTGTACAGCACTTGTGCGCTGATGCCGATGACAAGCCCAGCCATCCACACGCTTTTCAAGCCTTTGCGATGCTTTCCGGGTTCATGCAAATATCGTGACTTCGCCGCCGCAGCCCCCAGCAAAAACATGCTGAAATAAGGAATGGATGCAAAGAAGAAGCTGATCGGGTTATACGTAAGCATGCCATTCGAAGACATGTAAACAAGACGATCGTGGATCCGCTGTTCCGCAATCTCCTTCAAGCTGCCGCTTCCGTACGCATGGAGCGCTTGTTTTGCCTGCTGAGTTACCGCTTGAGTCCATTCCTGTCCGTTTGCTTGATAAAAGCTTGTCAAAATGAACGGTATGGTAAACAAAAGATACAAAGAGAGCGCCCATATCAGCAGTGTTTTCGGCTTTGCTTTTCGAAATAAGAGCAGAACAAAACCGAGCAGGGCGTATTCCGTTAAAATGTCCCCGTCCCAAATCAAAAAGGCGTGAATGGTTCCAATCAAGAGAAGCGCCGCTAACCTTCTCGCATAGAGCGGAACAAACCGTTTCCCTTTGCTTACTGCCCTCTCCATCATAACAACCATGCCGAATCCAAATAAAAAGGAAAACAATAAAATACATTTTGTTTGGATGAAGAATGTCAGTATGTCTGTTACTGCAAAATCAGCTTCAGACCACTTTTCTGTAAAAAAGTTCTCTTTTCCAAGCATAGACAAATACATATCCGGATAACTGAAATGGGCCAGATTGACAAATAAGATCCCGAAAATCGCCATTCCCCTTAGCACATCAAGCACGCCGATCCGTTCATTTGCCAAAGTCGGCTGTAATGAAACCATATCTATCACGCTCCTTTTTTCTGTACCCTAAGAGTATGAAAAAAAGAAACGCAGAAACATCGATTTAGGTGACACACAGGCATGGAAACCTTACAATCTTGTTATCTTTATGGTTTCATGACCTTTAAATCTAATGCTTCGATATTTTGCAAAACGCGGTCAAATCGCAGCGCCTGAGGCTCACTTGGATAGATGTGGCCTTCATACGGCTCACCTAACGTCCGGAAAAACGGTTCAAATAAGCCTGGAACCAATACGCCCACCATCTTTGTATAATGGGAATCCAGACGATAGGAATGAACGGTATTCTTTGGAACATGCAGAAAATCTCCAGGGTTCAGCTGAATTTCCTGTCCATTTGCCCACATCGTCATCTGCCCTTCTAAGCAATAAAATGTTTCTGTATGATGTTCATGGTAGTGATCAACGATCCGTTCGCCTTTAGGGCCATCCGATGATACGACGATAAACTGGCCGTCTGTATTTTTTTGTGCAGCCACAATGCGGTGAAGCTGATCTCCCGTCACCAGGCGGTCGCCTTCTCCAGACTCAAGCACGTATGGAACAGCTCCATCTGGAAGCTCTGTAAGTTCCGCTAACTTTGCCGCACCGGAAGGCTTTTCTTCATCAAGAAATGCAATGTCCGCCACAGTCGCCGCTTCTGCAAATCGCTCGTTTGACACCTCCTCGCTTGCGTACGGAGGATGTTCAGCGTAATCATATGGATTCCCAATAACGGAATACATGTGCGCTACATTTCCCTTCATCGTGTAAGACACCAGTCGCGTTCTGTGGCTCTGCATCTGGTAGCTGTGCGGTGTTCCGGCTGGAATGTTCGCATAATCGCCTGATACTAATAAATAATGTTCTCCATCAAGCGTCAGCTCAAGCTTTCCGTCCAAAACGAGAATCCCTTCATGTGTATCCTTGTGGACGTGAAGCGGAAAGGCATCTCCTTTTCCCCCGGAAAGCAGCACGATCTCAAACAGATCGCCTGTACTCTTCCCATTCGCCATCACCGTGGCGACTTGTCTTCCGAACAAATAGCGCTCACCTTCTCCGCTGCGGAGCAAATAAGGCATTTTTTCTTTAGGCAATGAATGTTCAAATAATGTTTTCATATATCGTTTCCTCCAATTTAGACCAGTCTATATATTAAAATATACATTACTAGACCGTTCTATATAATTGTAGGAGAAAGGATAACAAAACGCTACCCTTTTTTTCTCACCAGCACTGGAATTTGTTCGGCAATGAGAAGAAGAGGCGTTTTGACTTTATTCGTTAACGAAAGCATGATGCCGCCCTCGATCATCGAATTGATCAGCATTCCAAGCTGATTCGCTTCTTCTTCTGCAAATCCGTTTTCCATTAGTTTTCTGGCAAAAACCGCTTCCCAGCTTTTAAACACCTTCATGCAAACCGTCCGCAGCGGTTCACTGATTAATGCTGTCTCACTCGCAAGCAAACCGACTGGAAGGCCTTGAATGCTTTCTGTATTGTCAAACTGGCTGGCTGTTTTTTTGATAAATTGCTGAATCGCTTCTATTGGATCAGAGAATTCATCCATGCTTTGCTGTATCAGATGTTCAATCAGTTTTCCTGTATATGTAACCGCTTCAACTGCTAATTCTTCTTTGCCGTTCGGGAAAAAGTGATAAAGCGATCCCTTAGGAGCACCGCTTTCTTTCACAATCTGGTTCAAACCCGTCGCGTGATATCCTTGAAGCTGGAACAGACGTGACGCCGTGTGAAGAATTTTTTCGCGTGAATCTCCTCTGCTAGTCATTAAAACATTCCCTCCTAGGTATGGTAGAGCGACTTATATAATATAAAAAAGAACCCTGTGATTGTCAAAAAGGGGTAAGGACCTCCCGGATGGGGTAAATGTAGAAAAACAGCGTCTAGGAGGAATCTCAATGACAAACGATGATTCACTCACGAATACGGAAAAGCTTGAACAACAGAACCCGGGCACGAAAAAGAAGCTCAGATTGAAACAACTCAAGGATCAAGTGATCGTGATTACCGGCGCCTCAAGCGGAATCGGACTTGTCACTGCGCGAATGGCAGCTGAAAAAGGCGCGAAGGTTGTGGCAGCAGGGCGAAATGAAGAGGCTTTGAAGGATCTTACTGAAGAATTAAAGGAAAAAGGGCACGACGCGATATGGATGAAAGCGGATGTCGGGAAAGAAGAAGACATCAACCGCATCGCAGAAACCGCGATCAGCACATTCGGCCGCTTTGACACATGGGTCAACAATGCCGCCGTCTCGACTTTCGGGCACGCCATGGATGTCACCGTCGAAGACATGAAGCGCATGTTTGACACAAACTTCTGGGGACCTGTTTACGGAACAAGAGCGGCCGTCAAACACTACACCAGCAGAGGCGTGCCGGGCGCACTCATCAATGTGGGAAGCCTGTTCGGCGACAGGGGAACCGTCATTCAATCCACATACGCGTCAGCCAAGTTCGCGCTTCACGGCTGGACGGAAAGCATTCGGGTGGAGCTCGAGAAAGAACAGGCGCCCGTCTCGGTTACGCTCATCCATCCGGGCAGAATTGACACGCCTTACAACGAGCATGCTCACAGCTACCTCGACAAACAGCCGGCTCATTCCCGCTCCATGATCTATCCGCCGGAAGCGGCCGCCGAAGCCATCCTGTTTGCCGCCGAACACTCGAAGCGCGACATGTACATCGGCTCACAGGCAAAAGCCATCGCCATGCTGGGCGCTCTTTTCCCCCGGCTGACCGACAAACTGATGGAAAAAATCATGTACCACAGCCAGCATGCCGAAAGACCGTCCAAGCCGCGTGAAGAAGGCGCGCTTTATCATGCGGGCTACGGCATGCATGACAGGGGGACAAATAAAGGATGGCTGCGGTCCAGAAGCTATTACACGCAAGCTACGAAGCGCCCGATTGTATCCGCGGCTGTTGTTGCCGGACTGTTGGCTTGGGGAATGGCGAAGAGGCGGAAGTAAACCGATCACTAAAATAAACAGGCGTTTTGCCTGTTTATTTTCACTCTCCTATATCTCTTAAATACTGTTCACGCTCTTTTTTATCAGGGTAAGCGGTTTTGATGTATTTATCTTTTACTTCTTTGCTGTATTCGCTCCAATCTGTAAAACGATTACCTACATCCTCAGAGTAACTCATTCCGTCCACTTTATTGGAATCATAAATTAAATCTGCTGAGAAATAAAACTTATCTGGATTGTCATTTATATAACCATTCACTACTATTCTTCCCATCGGATTTATAGTCACTTTATCTTCAAAAGTTACAGACTTTATAAAATGATGAATATCCTCTTTTCTTAACTCTTCTTCTATTTTTGGCTTCATTTCCTCGACGTATGCTTCAGTTTTTTCTTTGCTACCTATGTATTTTTTACTTTTAGAAGTGTCTGACGTTTTTTTGATTTCATAAATAAAGCCAACCATTACGAGTAACAAAACGCTAACAAAAGCTAATAGTTTAAATGGCGCTTGTTTTTTCATAGATTATTTTATTTCCCCTATGTCTTTTAAATATTGTTCTCGTTCTTCTTTCGATAAACTATTTAAAAAGTCTTCTTTGACCTCTTTATCAAAATCATCCCAGTTTTCAAATCGGTCCGCTAAGTCTTTATCATAACCTATGGAATCTACTTTATCAGTTCCATATCTCAAAGAGACATCGAATGAGAATTTTTCAGGATTGTTGTTTACGTACCCTGATAGTTCGATCATTCCCATTGGACTGATTGAGACATCCTTATCGAATGTTATATCATTAACAAAATGATGGATATCATCTTTTTTCAATTTTTCCTTTATTTTCGGTTTCATTTTTTCAGCGTATTCTTCTGCCTTTTGTTGTTCATTTTTTTCATTTGTGTTCACGCTATGATCCCCTCCATCTGATGATTGATTATGATTAAAGTAAACAATTCCAATTAAAAATACTATAATCACTCCAACAAAAAGTGTTTTTTTGGAAAATGACATGGTTTTTCACCCTTTTTTATTTTATTATACTAGATATGTAAAGATTAGGAGTGTTGTGATTGTCTAAATACAGGTCAAAAAAATTAACCGCTGAAGATTTCAACCTTATTTCAAATAATGCTTATAAAATAGAAAAATACCATGTTGGAGAGACTATTGAAGTTAGTAATGGAGAAAGATTATACGTTATCGATTATAAAAAAACAGAAAAGGGCCTTAACGCCCTCACACTTGTTACTAGAGAGGATTATCGTAATTCCCATGAAGGCAAACACCCTGAAAAAATCCAAAACGCCATCATCGCGTACCGTGGATCAGAACCTATCAGCCCGGGTCAATTACAAGACACAATAAAGCCATATCGTGAAGAGCGGGAACAGCTTATTAAAGAATTAGAGAAAAAGGGAATCAACATTCCTAAAGATGAAGATGGTTCTTTCTATGACTACGCACAAGGGGTTCCTGAATATTCAAATGAGATTTTACAGGATTGGCTCCATATGGATACCAGTTATTTGGTTGGCAAAAAACCATTTGATGACGGGACGGAGAACCAAGCCATTCAGGCAGATCAATATGCAAAAAAAATACATAAAGACTTTAAAAACGCTGACATTCAAGTCACCGGTCACTCATTAGGCGGTTCTAATGCAAGCTATGCAGTCGTGATGAATGACTTTATCAAACGCGGCGTTACTTTCGAAAATCCTAACATATATGAAAACCTGCCTGAGGATGTAAAAGCCCGAGCATTAAAAGGGGATTTCCGCAGCCGTTTAACAGAATATATTAATTTAAATGATGGATTATCTTTGTTGAATCGGGATGCTGCTGAAATAGGTAATGTGAAAGTGATGTATGACGAGGCTTTGCCGAACGGTGTACAAAATAATCGCCTTCCTGATGCAGTAAAGATGTTGGGCCTTGCATTTAAACGTTACAACAATCAATCTCTTGATGTATCACTATTTGTCGAAGCCTTGATGGGAAGTCACAATCTGGACCGATATAACTTCAATTCAGATGGCTCTGTCCAAACTGTTGATGATGTGTTAAAAAACAATCCTGACTTTGCATTAACGATGCTTAAGCAAATGAAATCAACCAATGTGAAAGCCAATACAGGTGTTTCAATCCTCATTAAGTCGCATGTATTGATGAATACATGCACGCAGTTAAAACATATCGCTGAATTGGAATGGTCTAGGATTATTCGCCAGATTGAAAGAATTGATGACAAAGTAAAGGATTCTATTGAGGATGTCAGGAACATGCATGCAAGAATGGTTGGTTTTGGCACATATGATGAATTAGCTATTTCTGATGTCGATGATCTGATCAATAAACTTAAAATGAACAAACCGCATCACCTTTTTTACTCAAAAGAAAAATATGATCAGGCAGTAGATGCCGCGCTTCATTTACAGCACTTGCTTCAGATGGTTGCAGATGACCTTGGACATATGGGACACGCTTACCATGATGCAGATCTGGCAGCAGCAAGCCGGATGGGGATTTCATAAGGGAGAGAAAGAGACATGGATTTTATGAATAAAAAACCTACAGATGCAGACCGTTTTATGCAAAGAGTGACAAGCCAGCATTCAACCACTTCGCTTTTTTCAAATGCCCATCTAGATACATCTGAAATGACACCAGAACAATTGGCGGCGTACAAAGAGAAGAAAAGACAAGAACAAAAATTGGCGCTGATGAATTCAATCAAAAAACAATTAAGCTATGCTTTTCAAGAAGACCGTAAGAATTTGTCTTCGATCAAAGATAATATCACAGATGCCGAGCTGGCGGTTAAGACAAAGCGGGACATTCTCGACCATCATATGTCAGGAAAAGCGATTGACAGTGTCACGGATAAAATGAAGGATCATGTATCGAGTGTAGTCAATTCCATTGGCTTATAGAATAAAGAACCAAAAGCCGGCAAATTGCCTGCTTTTTTGCTTTTCCGCAGACTGGCAAAGGACTGTTTTACATATGATATGATTACCAATGACAAAATGAGGGTAATTTTTTAGTTACACAATTCATAAAAGGAGGTTCTAATGGAACACTTAGATTTGCATCATATTTTCGAACTAGGTTTTTTGTTGGTCATGATTGCAGCCGGTATTACCGCGATTGCCAAGAAGTGCAGACAGCCTTATCCGATCGCACTCGTGATTGTCGGCACGATCATTGGACTTGTACATATTCCGCTCTTCGAACCGCTGAAAGATTTTATTACTGAAGGAGAAGTCTTTAACTTCGTCATCATTACGCTGTTCTTGCCGGCTTTATTAGGAGAAGCTGCCCTGAAGCTGCCCTTTTCCCATTTGCGGGAAAATAAGCGCCCCGTTCTGGCGCTGGCCTTCGGCGGCACACTCATCTCGTTTCTGATCGTCGGCTTTTCTTCCATGTGGCTGATGCATTTGGCCATTCCGGCGGCGTTTGTTTTTGCCGCGCTGATGAGTGCGACAGACCCAGTTAGTGTGCTGTCCATTTTCAAAAGCGTCGGTGCGCCGAAAAAGCTTTCGATTGTCGTTGAAGGAGAAAGCCTGTTCAATGACGGGCTGGCGGTAGTGCTGTTCAACATTTCCGCCTTTTACTTAATGACTTATTTAGATCTCGGCATTCAAGGCGCCGGTTTAGGCTTGTGGGAGTTTGTCAAAGTCATTTCCCTCGGCCTCATTATCGGAGGCGCTCTAGGATTTGTCTTTTCCCAGCTCACCAAGTATTTTGATGATTATCCTTTAGAAATTATTTTTAGTATCATTCTGTTTTACAGCTCATTTCTATTGGCGGAAATGGCAGGTGCCTCCGGCGTAATCGCTGTCGTAGTCGCCGCGCTTATATTCGGCAATTACGGCGCAAAAATCGGCATGAGCCCGACGACCAAGCTGAATATCAATAACTTTTGGGACGTCGCCGCCTTGCTCGCGAACTCCCTTGTCTTTTTGATGGTCGGACTTGAGATCACGAGAATTGACCTGACTGATAAATGGGGTTTGGCGATTATGGCGATTGTCATTGTGCTTATCGCCCGAAGTGCCGCCGTCTATATCAGTCTGGCCTTTATTAAGAAATTTCCGGCGACATGGAAACATACCATCAATTGGGGCGGGCTGAAGGGCTCTCTGTCCATTGCCCTTGTACTGAGCCTGCCGAGAGACTTCCCGGGGCGTGAAGACATTCTGATTTTCGCCTTCAGTGTCGTTTTATTCTCCCTTGTTGTTCAGGGGCTTACCATTAAGCCGCTTCTGGAACGGTTAGGCGTGAATCAAAAGGAAGAGGGCAATCAGGAATATGAGGAATTGCTTGCAAAAGGACACCGGCTAGAAACCGCTATCCAGGAAGTCCAGCAAGTCAAACACAATTTGCTGATACACGAAGCTGTCTCCAGCGAACTGACAGACCAATACAAAGAAGAAGTCAGCCAGCTGCATCAACAAACAAACCAATTGTTCGAAACATACCCGGAACTCAAAAACAAACAGCAAACCATCTTGAAAAAACATTCGTTATACGCCCAGTACCAAGCGATCGAGAACTTATCAAAGGAAGATATCATCTCAAACGAAGTGGCTGAGAAAGAGCAAGCGCGGATCATTGATGAAATCGTTTCTTTGGAAAACGATCATTAACGCAAAAAAGCAGACTGTCATCTGTCTGCTTCAGATTGTTGACAAAATCCTAAAACGGTTTAGTTTTAGGATTTTGTCATCTTGTCAGCGTGATTGAAAACCCTTGAAGTCTAGGAAGGACGAGCATTGGAGCGGAGCGAATGTTATCATTCGTGAGCACCAACGCGCAGGACTGACAACGAATGCGAGGGTTTGTCGACACGCTGAAAGCAGACTGCCATCAGTCTGCTTTTTCTTTTATGATTTGAAAAAATCAACCAGCGGCTGAAAATCCCTGGATAAATCAACTTCATTCGGTTCTGCTTGAAGCAGGCGGTCAATCATGCGCTCCAGTTCTTTCATATCATGTTGATCTGTGTATTCAATGAAGTTTAAGCTTTCGAGCCAATCCCGGTACGAATGTTTAGCTTTGCCGTAACTGTTTCCAAAGACAAGGCAAGGTGTTTTGGTAATAATCGAGAAAATCATCGCGTGAAGACGGTCGGTGATCACCAATTTACTGGAACCGATGCGGTCAAGCATCTCCATTAAATGTTTTTCACGATCGGCGTAATCAATGGTGTCTACCGTGTCCAACACCGTATCGGTACGTTCCGTACAGGTTGTTTTTTCTGCCCATTTTCTCATCTGTGAAATAAAATCTTCGTCGGTCACTTTCTCCTTATCCGCTCTTAAAATAAAGAGAACGCCGTCCCGCTCAAGCTCTCTCGGCACAATATCCAAGGAGAGCACCATATCCGGTGTAAAAATCACATTAGAATTGAAGGTCTCTTTCACAACATCCAGCGTCTGTGTCTCACGCGCGGCAATCGTTAAATTAGAATTTTGATGGTACGCGTCCTGTGTTTTTTTCTTTTCTTTATTTCCAGCGTCTGTGTCTTCAAAATAAACGGATTGCGGCAGAGAAATCGATTTATAGTCCTTAAACGCCGAGAAAACCTTCCTTCTGTCTTCCTCAATATCGAGATAAAGGTTTCCTAAATTTCCTCCGCCGGTAAAGCAGACAATATCGTCTTCACGGATGATCTCCTTCACCAGTTCAATCCCCTCATCTGTCGCATAATCCATAATTTCAATATATTCATAATACGGAAAATGATTTTTTATAAATTTCTCTTCCGCATACGCAATCGCTTGGTCACCAATGTTTGTGTAACTCGGGGAACCAAACAAAAATACTTTTCGTTTATCATGTAACAGGGCATCTGGCTCGACATTTGGCGCAATGCCTTTTACGAGTTTTTTGCCTTTGATTTCTTGTACAGTCATATCTTTGTCCTCCTTCTGGGATGATTGCCTCATTGTGTAGTTAACTGTCTCTACCCAAAAAGGAGGATGGCTATGCATCGGCATGTGCGCCGGCTATATCAGAAACATCGTTTTCGCCAATTTGATGGATGCTGCAATGTCCCGAGCCGTTCTTTCCATGTATTCTGCGGCATGTTCAAACGCGTCTTCAAGAGGCACGGCGCCGGGAACGATGCTGAAAAGCGCATCAATTCCGTGCTGATAGACGGCATCACTGTCTCGTGATACCGATCCCGCTATGCCGATGACGGGCACATCGTATGATTTAGCCGCTTTGGCCACGCCGATCGGTGTTTTCCCATAAATCGTTTGGCTGTCAATCCGCCCCTCACCGGTAATCACAAGATCCGCATCCTGAACTTCATCTTCAAAATCAACCGCTGCAAGCACAATATCAATGCCTCTTTTCAAATCAGCATGCAGAAAAGCCAGCAGCCCCCACCCAAGACCGCCCGCTGCGCCGGCGCCCTTTATTTCCCTGCAGGCTGTTCCGAGCGCTTTTTCTGCCACATCCGCGAAATGGGTTAGGTTCTGGTCCAGCACTTCCACCATGTCGTCTGTCGCGCCTTTTTGCGGCCCGAAGACAGCCGCAGCTCCTTTTGGCCCGATTAACGGATTGTCCACGTCGCAGGCGACCTCCAGTTTGACATTCTCCAATCTGGAATCAAGCTCGCTGATATCGAGTGATGCGAGCTGAGATAACGCGCCGCCTCCGAACCCGATCTCACGGCCTGATTCATCAAGAAGCCTTCCGCCCAACGCTTGAATCATCCCGGCTCCTCCGTCATTCGTTGCGCTTCCGCCGATCCCGATGATCAAACGCTCTGCGCCCGCGTCAAGAGCGGCTGCCATTAATTCTCCCGTCCCCCTTGTTGTCGTGACGAGCGGATTGCGCCTTTCAACAGGCACGAGATGAAGCCCTGAAGCGGCTGCCATTTCAATCACAGCTGTTTTCCCATCTCCCATCATGCCAAAAAACGCTTTCACCGGTTCTCCCAGCGGCCCCGTGACAACCTGTTCTTTGATCCATCCGTTTGTGGCATCAACCAGAGACTGAACGGTGCCCTCACCGCCATCCGCCATCGGCATTTTTCTGTAATCGGCATTCGGAAAAACCGATTTGAAACCTCTTTCTATCGCGTCAGCGGCATCCAAAGCTGATAAGCTTTCCTTAAAAGAATCAGGTGCAATGATAATTTTCATCCAAATCGCCTCTTTCAAAACATGATTCACTTACACGATCTATCTCCAATGTATCATATAACGTTTGGAAATACATACCATCATTTATGGTAAAATTTTAATAAAAATTAGAAATGAAAGTGTTTGCATAAATGAAAAAATCGGGTTATCATACTTGTATACAAGTATACTCCTTGAGTGAGGAAGGTGAGTGTATGCTAGACTCCAAAGACCTGTTGTATCCCGCAAAGTGGCTCTCAAAAGCGTCAACCGGTGTTCGTGTCGCATACGAGCTGAGGATGCGGATCATTTCAGGCATGATTGAAAGCGGTACCATTCTATCAGAAAATACGATCGCCGCCGAGTTTTCCGTAAGCCGTTCACCAGTTCGCGAAGCGTTAAAAATACTCGCATCCGAAAAAATCATCCGCTTAGAACGAATGGGGGCGGTTGCAATTGGGTTAACTGAGAAGGAAATCACGGAAATTTATGATGTGCGTTTACTATTAGAAACATTTGTCTTTGAACGGCTTGTCAAAATCGACATTGAGCCCTTAGTCAAGGACCTCAGCAAAATACTTGAAATGATGAAAGTCTCCATCAAATACGAGGACGTAGATGAATTTTCATTTCAAGACGTGCTGTTTCATGAAACGATTATCCGTGCGATCGACCATTCATACATTCAGATGATCTGGAACAATCTAAAACCCGTTATGGAAAGCTTTATTCTTTTATCAATGCGGGCACGATTAAAAGAAAAACACGAGGATTTCACAAGGATTTTAGATAACCATGAGCTTTATATTCAGGCCATTAAAGCAAAAGACAGGGCACTGATGATTCAGTCTCTTCACCAAAATTTTGATGATGTGCAAGAAAAGGTAGAAGACCTGTGGCTCTCACAACAAATGCTGGCAAAAGGAGCTGAACACAATAATGACTAGTTATATGTTAGGAATCGATATCGGCACGACAAGCACAAAAGCTGTGTTGTTCAGTGAAAACGGAGACGTGGTACAGAAAGAAAGCATCGGCTACCCGCTCTATACACCGGACATCTCAACGGCTGAACAAGACCCTGAAGCGATTTTTCAGGCCGTTATCCAAACTACCGCGAGAATTACACAACAGCATCCGCAAAAACAGATCTCATTCATATCATTCAGCAGCGCCATGCACAGTGTCATCGCAATTGATGAAAATGACCAGCCGCTGACGCCATGCATCACGTGGGCCGACAACCGGAGCGAAGGCTGGGCGCATAAGATCAAAGATGAATTGAACGGGCATGAGGTGTACAAGCGGACAGGAACACCGATCCATCCGATGTCGCCGTTAAGCAAAATCACCTGGATCACGAACGAACAAAAAGAAATCGCTTCCAAAGCAAAAAAATATATCGGCATCAAAGAGTACATTTTCAAACAGCTGTTCAATGAATATGTCATTGATTACTCCTTGGCATCAGCGACAGGCATGATGAACCTGAAAAGCTTGGATTGGGACGAAGAAGCACTGCGCATCGCAGGCATCACGCCGGACCACTTATCAAAACTCGTGCCAACGACTGAAATCTTTCAGCATTGCAGCCCGAAATTAGCGATACAGATGGGAATCGATCCGGAAACACCTTTTGTCATCGGCGCCAGCGACGGCGTGCTGTCCAATCTCGGCGTCAACGCCGTTAAAAAGGGTGAAATTGCCGTCACCATCGGGACAAGCGGTGCTATCCGGACAATTATTGATCAGCCGCAAACTGATGAAAAGGGCCGGATTTTCTGCTACGCCTTGACGGACAAGCACTGGGTCATCGGCGGACCGGTAAACAATGGGGGCATCGTGCTTCGCTGGATCAGAGACGAATTTGCCTCTTCCGAAATCGAGACAGCGACACGACTGGGGATTGATCCATATGACGTGCTGACGAAGATCGCCCAACGCGTCAGACCCGGTTCCGACGGTTTGCTGTTCCACCCATATCTCGCCGGAGAACGCGCTCCGCTGTGGAATCCAGATGTACGCGGCTCATTTTTCGGCCTGACGATGTCGCATAGGAAAGAGCATATGATACGGGCTGCATTAGAGGGGGTCATTTACAACCTGTACACGGTGTTCCTGGCGTTAACCGAATGCATGGATAGCCCGGTAACCCGCATCCAGGCGACAGGGGGATTTGCAAGGTCGGAGGTTTGGCGCCAAATGATGGCGGATATCTTCGAATCACAGGTTGTCGTTCCGGAAAGCTACGAAAGCTCATGTCTTGGCGCCTGCATTTTAGGCCTGTATGCGACAGGAAAAATTGATTCATTCGACGCCGTGTCCGACATGGTCGGCAGCACGCACAGACACACGCCGATCGAAGACTCAGCCAAAGAATATAGAAAATTAATGCCGATTTTCATTAATCTCTCAAGATCATTAGAGAATCAATATACACAAATTGCAGATTATCAGAGAGGCTTAATCACACACAACTAGTACATGACACGAAGGGGAGGGCACTACCATGCCATTAATCATCGTTGCAATTGGGATCTTAGCTTTACTGCTTTTGATTATGGGCTTAAAATTAAACACATTTATTTCCTTGCTGATCGTATCGTTCGGCGTGGCATTGGCACTCGGGATGCCGTTCGATAAAGTTGTCAGCTCTATTGAACAAGGAATAGGGGGAACTCTTGGCCACATCGCACTCATCTTCGGGCTCGGTGCGATGCTGGGCAAGCTGATCGCGGATTCTGGAGGCGCACAGCGCATCGCGATGACGCTCGTCAACAAATTCGGCGAGAAAAACATTCAATGGGCCGTTGTCATTGCCTCATTCATTATTGGTATTGCTTTATTTTTTGAAGTAGGATTGGTTCTATTAATTCCGATTGTATTTGCGATTTCAAGAGAATTGAAGATTTCTATTTTATATCTCGGAATTCCGATGGTCGCGGCGCTGTCCGTCACGCACGGTTTCCTGCCGCCGCACCCGGGGCCTACGGCGATTGCCGGTGAGTACGGCGCAAACATCGGGGAAGTGCTGCTGTACGGCTTTATGGTTGCTGTTCCGACAGTGCTCATCGCAGGGCCTTTGTTTACAAAGATCGCGAAAAAAATCGTGCCTGCATCATTTGCGAAAAGCGGCAATATCGCATCACTCGGCACGCAAAAAACGTTCAAGCTTGAGGAGACACCCGGCTTCGGAATCAGCGTCTTTACTGCAATGCTTCCGATTATCATCATGTCGATCGCTACCATTATTGATCTGCTTCAAGAAACAATCGGATTTGCGGATAACGGTGTTTTAGCTTTTATCCGATTGATTGGAAACGCATCGACTGCTATGATTATTTCGTTATTGGTCGCGGTCTACACAATGGGCATCGCACGCAACATTCCGATCAAAACCGTAATGGACTCTTGTTCAGCAGCCATTTCACAAATCGGCATGATGCTTCTGATCATCGGGGGAGGCGGCGCCTTCAAACAAGTGCTGATCAACGGCGGTGTCGGCGATTACGTGGCGGACTTATTCAAAGGTACAGCATTATCGCCAATCGTCTTGGCATGGCTCATCGCGGCGATCCTGCGCATTTCTCTAGGATCAGCCACTGTTGCCGCGCTAAGCACAACCGGACTTGTCATTCCGTTGTTGGGACAATCTGATGTCAACCTGGCATTAGTCGTGCTTGCAACAGGCGCCGGAAGTGTCATCGCTTCCCACGTCAATGACGCCGGCTTCTGGATGTTCAAGGAGTACTTCGGATTAAGCATGAAAGAAACATTTGCCACATGGACGTTGCTGGAAACGATTATTTCGGTTGCTGGACTTGGATTCATATTATTGTTAAGTTTAGTTGTATGAAATTGATGAAGGAGCTGTAACACATGTTCAATACGATCGGTGTCATAGGCTTAGGCGTAATGGGAAGCAATATCGCCTTAAACATGGCAAATAAAGGTGAAAACGTCGCCGTCTATAATTACACCAGAGATTTAACGGACCAACTCGTCCAAAAGCTGGATGGACAATCTCTCAGCCCGTACTACAAGCTGCAGGATTTTGTTCAATCGTTAGAGAAACCAAGAAAAATCTTTCTGATGGTCACAGCGGGAAAACCCGTAGATTCCGTCATCCAATCATTAATGCCTTTGCTTGAAGAAGGCGACGTCATCATGGACGGGGGCAACTCCCACTATGAAGATACAGAAAGAAGATATGACGAGCTGAAGGAAAAAGGCATCGGCTATCTGGGAGTCGGCATTTCCGGCGGCGAAGTAGGCGCATTAACAGGGCCTTCCATCATGCCGGGCGGAGATCGTGACGTCTATGACAAAGCCGCTCCTATCCTGACGAAAATCGCAGCTCAAGTTGGAGACGATCCGTGCTGTGTCTATATCGGTCCAAAAGGGGCAGGGCACTTTACAAAAATGGTGCACAACGGCATTGAGTATGCTGACATGCAGCTGATTGCAGAAGCGTACACGTTTCTGAGAGAAACACTGCACCTGCCGCTCGAAGAAATCGCATCTATTTTTGAAACCTGGAACCAAGGTGAGCTGAAAAGCTATTTAATAGAGATTACAGCTGAGATTTTACGCAAAAAAGACGAACAAACAGGACAGCCTCTGATTGATGTCATCCTTGATAAAACCGGCCAAAAAGGCACCGGAAAATGGACGAGCATGCAGGCGATTGATAACGGCATTCCGTCCACAATCATCACAGAGTCCTTGTTCGCCCGCTACTTGTCTTCCTTAAAAGAAGAACGGGTGGCAGCTCAAGACGTGTTAGCAGGTCCGGAAGCTGAAGAAAAACACTTCGATAAAGACACTTGGGTTGAATACGTCAGACAGGCTCTTTACATGGGGAAAGTATGCGCCTACGCACAAGGCTTTGCCCAATACAAAATGTCATCTGAGCTTTACGGCTGGAACTTGCCGCTTAAAGACATCGCTTTGATATTCCGTGGCGGCTGCATCATCCGCGCAGATTTCCTAAACGTGATCAGCGACGCATTCAGCGAGCGGCCTAACCTATCAAACCTGCTGATCGCGCCTTATTTCTCAGATAAGCTCCAAGGCTATCAAACAGGCCTGCGAAAAGTTGTTTGCGAGGGCATCAGCACAGGAATCTCATTCCCATGCTTAACCACCGCGCTCACTTATTACGACGGCTACCGCACAGGACGGTCCAATGCGAACCTCTTGCAGGCACAGCGCGATTACTTCGGCGCCCATACGTACGAACGGACAGATATGGACGGCGTTTTCCATACCAATTGGCAGTAATCAAAAAAACCTCGCTCATTTTGAGCGAGGTTTTTGATTATGCCTCTAATTCTACAAGTTTTTTTGCTTTCTTTTTGTCCCGCTTTTCTTTTTTTGTCATCGTCAATCCAGTGATTCCATAGAAAAGAGAAACCAAGGGCGTGATGAAAGCCAAGAAACAGAACGGAAGATAAGCGACTGTTGCTATCCCTAAGGCTCCAGCTGTATATAGACCGCCGCCAGTCCATGGAATAAGCGGTGCAGCTTGTGTTCCTGAATCTTCTAACACGCGCGACAGGTTTTCAGGTTTTAAGTTTAAGCGTTCATAAATCGGTCTCATCAATGTTCCGCCCATAACCGTTGAGAAGTATACAGATCCGCCGATTGCAAGTGTAAGATAACTCACAATGATGGTCACAAAAACAGCCGTCCCTGTATGCTTAATTTTATGGGCAAAAGAAGCAATCAACGCTTCTAATACTTGTGACTCCGCAAGCATCCCGCCTAAACCAAGCGCAAATAAGAACAAGGCAATTAAGCTCAACATACTGGAAAGTCCGCCTCGTTGAAGCAAGCTATCAACCATGTCAATGCCTGATTCAACTGTATACCCGCCATAGAACGTATTCATGACATCTTGAAAACTCAAGCCTTGATAGAACATCGCGATAACGCCGCCAACAGCTGCCCCAATGAAAATGGAAGGAATCGCTGGTTTCTTTAACATTAACAGCGCAATGAGAACAACAATCGGAATCATTGGCACAAGTCCGAGATGGAATGTTTCGTTCAAATAAGACGTCAGTTGATTGACACTTTCTGAATTTACAGATGCGGAATTGTATCGCAAACCAACAATCGTATAAATGATCGCTGCAATGATATATGCAGGAATTGTCGTCCAAAGCATGTGTTTAATATGGCTGAAGATTTCTCCGCCGGAAACAGTAGGGGCTAAGTTCGTCGTATCCGATAGCGGAGACATTTTATCTCCGAAATACGCTCCGCTGACAATAGCGCCGGCAGTCAGCCCTGCCGGTATCCCCATCGTGGCTCCAACACCCATCATTGCAACCCCGGCAGTTCCGACTGTTCCCCATGACGTACCTGTTGCGACAGATACTAATGAACAAAAAACTAAAGTTGTGACTAAAAAGAATTGTGGTGAAATCGCGTGTATACCGTAATAAATTAATGTAGGTACTGTCCCTGACGCGATCCATGCGCCGATTAAAATCCCGACGGTTAGCAGTATCAGCCCAGGCTGCAGTGCCCTGCTCATCGATTTCATCATCGATTTTTCTACTTGTTTATAGGTAAACCCCAATCCCATCATAAACGGGATCAATACAAGCATGCTGATAAACATCAGAATTTGAATCGGTGCATCAAATACAAGAATTCCAATTGATATCACACTAACCGCTGCAATCAGCATCGATAGTGCATACATAAACGAAGGCCTTTTTATCTTATCGGTTTCCAACAAACCACTCCTTTGAATAAGTTGATCTTACATCTAAATCTGGAATACATATTGACTGGCACTTTCATAAGATCAAGTGAATTTTTAAAACGGGGACTCATTTTGATTGAATGGAGAATACTTTATACGCCGGGCGAATGATTAGGTCCATTCACCCATAAATAAATGATGGGGTATAACGTTTTACCACATGGGAAATGGTATGTGAACATCTTACTACAAAACAAAATGTTCAGTAAAATTGTATATCCTCTGATATTTCATCATTATCTCAGTTGATCCGGTCTGAAAGTCATTATCCTGCTATATCTATAAAAATGCTCCGTTATCGTGCCAAATCGTTCAGAAAACAGGATCGTACGTTCGCAATCGGCTTTTTATCCCGGCCATTTTCCTAAAAAGCGCCAACGAAATGATAAAAATCAGCAAAAACCCATCTTTTACAGAATTACTGTATTATTATTATCGAAATAATCAACAAGCCGAAATATCGTCCGGTTTTCCGACCTCCATGTTTCACCGCACGATCCATTTCAGTAATTGGCATTTTCTTCTTTTCGATATACCCCTTATCTTTTTAGTCTAAACCTTTTAACTGGCCTATTTAATGAGAAAACGCAGCCTTCACATTGATAATGAGAATCAAGTCAGCAATCGGGCAAGTAGTTTTAGCATCTGCTTCAAAAAAGAAAAACACCCGTATGTGACTTTAATTGTGATATTTTGAGCTGTAGGAATCCATACTATATAATAGAAAGTTGAAACCTCTCCCGAGAAGCTTCATGTTTTTTATCCGAATCTCTCCTTTTCACTTGACAAGAGAAAAGGTATTATATAATAATTTATACAGAATTATAATTATTATAGATAGCGGGAGCATGGCTTCACATCATCTATAATGTCCATTTATCACTATTAGGAGGAAGATATTATGTCTTTAATTGGAAAAGAAGTACAACCATTCGAAGCGAAAGCATTCAAAAACGGTGAATTCATCGATGTAACAAACGAGTCTCTGAAAGGCCAATGGAGCGTATTCTGCTTCTACCCAGCAGATTTCTCTTTCGTATGTCCAACTGAGCTTGAAGATCTTCAAAACCAATACGCTGCACTTAAAGAATTAGGTGTTGAAGTATACTCTATCTCTACAGATACTCACTTCGTACACAAAGGCTGGCATGACAGCTCTGAAAAAATCGGCAAAATCACTTACGCAATGATCGGTGATCCTTCTCAAACGATCTCTCGCAATTTTGACGTATTAGATGAAGAATCTGGTCTAGCTGACCGCGGAACATTCATCATCGATCCAGACGGCGTTATCCAAACTGTTGAAATCAATGCAGGCGGTATCGGCCGTGATGCAAGCAACCTGATCAGCAAAGTAAAAGCAGCACAATACGTTCGTCAAAATCCAGGTGAAGTTTGCCCGGCTAAATGGGAAGAAGGCGGCGAAACTCTTACACCTAGCCTTGACCTAGTAGGTAAAATCTAAGGAGTGCATTCCATTGGTACTTGATGCAAATATCAAAGCACAATTAAATCAATACATGCAGCTTATTGAGAATGACATTGTTCTCAAAGTGAGCGCAGGTGAAGATGACATTTCTAAGGACATGCTGGCTCTCGTTGATGAGCTGGCTTCCATGTCATCTAAAATCACAGTTGAAAAAGCTGAATTAAACAGAACGCCAAGCTTCAGTGTCAATCGTGTTGGAGAAGATACTGGCGTTACATTCGCCGGTATCCCTCTGGGCCACGAATTTACATCCTTGGTTTTGGCGCTGCTCCAAGTAAGCGGCAGATCGCCTAAGGTAGACCAAAAAGTCATTGATCAGGTGAAGAAGATCAGCGGTGAATACCACTTTGAATCTTATATCAGCCTGACATGCCACAACTGTCCTGATGTTGTACAAGCCTTAAACATGATGAGCGTGCTCAACCCGAACATTACGCACACGATGATCGACGGTGCAGCATATAAAGCAGAAGTTGAAAGCAAAAACATCATGGCAGTGCCGACCGTTTACCTGAATGGCGAATCCTTCGGAAGCGGCCGTATGACGCTTGAAGAAATTCTTGCGAAAATGGGCAGCGGCGCAGACGCATCCGAGTTTGCAGACAAAGAGCCGTTTGACGTTCTTGTTGTCGGAGGCGGACCGGCTGGGGCAAGTGCAGCGATCTACACTGCGCGTAAAGGCATCCGCACCGGTGTCGTCGCTGAGCGCTTCGGCGGACAGGTTCTCGATACAATGAGCATCGAAAACTTCATCAGCGTCAAAGCGACAGAAGGACCGAAGCTTGCTGCAAGCCTTGAAGAGCATGTGAAGGAATATGATATTGATGTCATGAACCTTCAGCGCGCAAAACGCCTTGAGAAGAAAGATCTGTTCGAACTTGAACTCGAAAACGGCGCTGTCCTGAAAAGCAAAACAGTGATCCTATCAACAGGTGCCCGCTGGCGCAATGTCAACGTACCTGGTGAACAAGAGTTCAAAAACAAAGGTGTCGCGTACTGCCCGCACTGTGATGGGCCATTGTTTGAAGGCAAAGACGTAGCGGTCATTGGCGGAGGAAACTCTGGAATCGAGGCTGCTATCGATCTCGCAGGCATCGTCAAACACGTCACTGTGCTTGAGTTTGCACCTGAACTGAAAGCTGACGAAGTCCTGCAAAAACGCCTCTACAGCCTGCCTAACGTCACTGTCGTGAAAAACGCACAAACGAAAGAAATCACAGGCGATCAAAGCGTAAACGGCATCACATACGTTGACCGTGAAACAGGCGAAGAAAAACACGTTGAACTCCAAGGTGTATTCGTGCAAATCGGTCTCGTGCCAAACACAGATTGGTTAGATGAAACGGTTGAACGCAACCGCATCGGCGAAATCATCGTCGACAAGCACGGCGCGACAAGCGTTCCAGGCTTATTCGCTGCCGGCGACTGCACAGACAGCGCGTTTAATCAAATCATTATTTCCATGGGATCAGGTGCAACTGCCGCTCTCGGCGCGTTTGATTACCTTATCCGCAATTAATACAACAAAGCCGCAATATTGCCAGATTGGTGGCAGCATTGCGGCTTCTTTTTTATTCCAAATATATTGCATGTTTTATACATTTGTAATATAGTTGTAATGTTAGTGAAATATTATTTACCGCTCAGCATATTTGCTGTTTTTAAAGCGAAACGCACTGATTTTCTATTTAAAGTGCCCTGATACTTTTTGACCTTGTTCTTTAGGTCTTTAATGGTTTTTTCCTTTTTGGCATTTTCTAATGCCATAAGCGCTTCCCAGCGTTTCGCTGTTTCTGTGGAACTGCAGCCGCTAACTGTAGTCACAGGCGAAAGAAGCTTCGTGTTAGATAGTTTTTCGTCAAAAGGAACGGTATCAGGAATCGCTTTCTCTTTATAAATATGATCCAATTCATTTTGATTCAGGAAGCTGATGAAATGGTCAAAGTTTTGCGCTTGCTGTTTCTCAGGCTGTTGAAAATCAACTGTTTCAATTAATTCTGACAGTTTTGTTTGCTCCGTTATCTCATTTGCCATGATATGCGTTAACTGATGGTACTCAGCTAATTCCCGCATTCTGGCATCTTTCGGAAGCAAAAGGCTCGGTGTTCCGGCAATCGTCGCCGCGATATTCCCATGCAGCCTTGCGCCAAAGCTCAAATCAGCTTGTTTCAGGAAATCCAGCCAAGTCGGCACATTTAAAAAGAATCGGACTCTATCATTCTGATAAGCTGGGTCTTCCATGCTGACAGGGTAATTATCGGCAGGCTTTGCTATCGCAGGCGCCCCGGCATACGTCAAAATCATCTCTTTTCGCCATTGCGGGATGAAGTAATGATTCGGGAACTCTTTCATGCTTCTCGTAATGAAGTCCAGCACATGCTTAGGAGACAGCCTTGATGAGTTAACCGTCACCATTGATTCAGGTGTGATAGTGGTGTCTCTAATCTTCAGCTCTCTTCCAAACGCATACATAGAAGGACAGCCAATTACCGTATGGTCAATACCTTCACGGAAGCCTAATCTGGATAGGTATTTCGCTGTAATCTCACCGCGGACACCGATCATATTTGATCTCTCCAGCACAGCACTCACAAACGCCTTTACATCCTCGTCAAAAGGAAAACCTTCATTTAACTTTGGTTCAAACGGAGCCCGCAAACCAACACCAATCACAACAACCGGAATGGTTAACTTCTTAATTAATTGGGTATATTTCCGTAAAGAAGGTACAAAATCCTCGCGGAAGGCATCTGCCAGCGGAATAATGTACATATCATATTTTTCATTGATTTGCTCCGCATCCGCCGCATTAATCCGATAATAATCAGGAGTAATCGTCGTTCCTTCTGTCATCAGCGTACGAAACACACTGTAGGCATATACTAAGTTTCCTACGTTACCGCCAATGGAGTTGCGAACAATCATTTCAGCTGGATCAAATGTATCAAATGGTGATATCCCAGCTCTTATTAAAATGTTTTTCAATGTGATGTTGCCCCTTCCTCACCAAATTTTAATCAGGAGATTTGCTCAGGGAACTCTATCATGTTCTTAGACTTCGGCCAGACACCCGCTTTCATCCCTTTTTACTTACAAACTCTCTCCCTTTCTTCCGTTCTAATATTCAATTATACAAAAAAGGATCTTACAGGTGAAATCATAACATAACGTTCAGCGCTGGTAATCTATTCCCATCACTGGATGTTCGTTCACATCACACAAAAAAACCCGAACCAGGCACTTTAGTAAAAGTGCTCGATTCGGGCCAGCTGCTTACAATTCCTCGCCATTCGTTTGAATGACGTTTTTATACCACTCAAATGAATCTTTCTTATATCGCTTCATAGATCCGTTTCCTTCATTATCACGATCAACATAGATCATGCCGTAGCGTTTTTTCATTTCGCCTGTTGTAAAGGAGACGATATCAATAATGCCCCACGGGGTGTAGCCGATTAAATCTACACCGTCGTAAGTGACCGCTTTTTCCAATGCTTCAATATGTGATTTCAAATATTGGATTCGTTCCGGATCATGGATCTTGCCGCCTTCCTCCACCGTATCCACTGCGCCAAAGCCGTTTTCCACGATGAATAGCGGGATTTGGTACCGATCATAAAAACGGTTTAACGTATATCTCAGCCCGGTGGGATCAATCGCCCAACCCCAGTCACTCGATGTGATGTATGGGTTTTCGACACCATTTGGCAATCCGCCGTTAACGATATCGCCTGTATTATCATTTTCCACATCGCTTTTCACAGTTGTTGACATGTAGTAGCTGAAGCCTAAGTAATCGACGGTGCCGTTTCTTAAAATCTCATCATCGCCATCTTCGAAAGTGATGTGATAGCCTTCCCGTTCAAATTCCTTCAGCGCGTAGCTTGGATAGTACCCGCGAACCTGCACATCCGGGAAGAAATACCGCTGCCTCATTTCTTCCTCAGCCAGCATCACATCTTCAGGATTGGATGAGAAAGGATAGATCGGCACGTGTGACACCATGGCACCGATCTGGAAGTCTGGATTGATGTCTTTTCCTTTTGCCACCGCTAATGCGCTCGCCACTAATTCATGGTGCGCCGTTTGATACATGACTTCCTTGGCATTTTCGTTTTCTCCGACCGTAACACCTGAATTCGTCCATAGGAACAGCGGGTTATTCACATCCATTTGGTTGTTGATCTCGTTAAAGGTCATCCAGTACTTCACTTTATCTTTGTAACGATTGAAGCAGGCCTCTGCGAAATTGACGAAGAAGTCCACGACTTTCCGATTTCTGAAGCCGCCATATTCTCTTGCCAGATGCAGCGGCATTTCAAAATGGGACAAGGTAATGACCGGCTCGATCCCATGCTTCAGCAACTCATCAAACACATCATCATAGAACTGCAAGCCCGCTTCGTTCGGCTCAGCCTCATCGCCTTTCGGGAAAATCCGGCTCCAGCCAATGGACGTCCGCAAGCATTTTAAGCCCATTTCCGCAAACAAAGCGATATCTTCCTTGTATCTGTGATAGAAATCAATGGCTTCATGGTTCGGATAAAATTCGTTCTCTTCAATCGTATCCGTGATTTTTCTCGGCACGCCGTGCGCACCCGCTGTCATCACATCGACTACACTCGGCCCTTTACCGCCTTGATTCCATCCGCCTTCAAATTGGTGTGCAGCTAACGCGCCGCCCCATAAAAAATCCTTCGGCATGTGTCCCATGTTTTATTCCTCCTCAGCTTACGACTGTAAATAATTTTTGGTCTAACGTACTTTCTTCAATATCTTCGATGAGAATTTCCTGATACGCATGTGAATTCGTGATGATGACTGGGGTAATCGTTGTTAACCCTTTCTCTTCAATGAAAGCTTTATCAAATTCAACAAGCACTTCGCCTTTTTTAACTGTATCGCCCTCTCCCACCTTCAAGGAAAAAGGAGTTCCGTCTAATGTCACTGTATCCAGTCCGATATGCACCAGCAACTCGACGCCAGACGCCGAACGAAGGCCGATCGCATGCTTTGTAGGCGCAACCATGACAACGGTGCCGTCAAACGGAGCATAAAGCTTATTTTCGGATGGCTCAATCGCCAACCCTTGTCCCATTGCGCCTGAACTGAATACCTCATCAGGCACCTTAGAAAGCGGGATGACCTTGCCGCTAAACGGTGCATATACTGTTTCTTCATTTGCCTGTGCCGTTTGACGATTTTCCTTATCCGGCTGAGCAGCTGTATCTTCACCGTAGCCAAAGATTTGAATCAGCACAACTGGGAGAATAATCGCAATCGCCGAACCGATCAAAATCCCCCAAATTGACGCCGGGAATTGTTCATTGATGCCATTCACGATCGTCAGCGGTCCTGGAAGCCCCGCATACGCAAAGTAATACGGATTGAAAAAGCTTGCCACAACCGCGCCGACCGCGCCGGAAATACAGCCAAAAATAAACGGTTTCTTAAATCTCAAGGTCACGCCGTAGATCGCCGGCTCTGTAATGCCGAACAAGCCTGTGACCCCAGCTGAAACGCTGACTTTTCTCGTTTCCTTGTTTCTCGCTTTAAGGATGACGCCAAGCACCGCCCCAACCTGTGCAATGACCGCAATCGTTTGATACGCCTGGAATGAATCCCGTCCGTATAAATCATAGTTCGCCAATACCATCGGCGTGATGCCCCAATGTACCCCAAAGATGACGATGACCTGCCAGAAGGCGCCGATGATCGCTCCAGCCAAAGCCGGCACGTTTTCCGCCAAGAAGTTGTAACCGTTTGCAATTCCATTTGCGCCTAATGTTGTCACAGGGCCAATGAGAATAATCGTTAACGGCACCATCACCACCATGCACAGAAACGGAACAAATAACGGCCTGACCACTTCGTTCATTCTCTTATTCAAAAATCGTTCGAGATAAGACAATATCCACACTAAAAATAATGGCGGCAGTACGGAGGATGTGTATGTCGTTTCCGATAAAGCAATCCCTAAGAAAGAAATACTCTTTCCGTCTGCGATTTGAACGGCCATCTCCGCCCATGTCGGACTGACTAACGCGGCACAGCACGCTACAGCGATATACATGTTGGCCTTAAAATGCTTTGATGCCGTAATCGCGATAAAGATAGGCAAAAACGTAAACGGCGCCCAAGATATAAAACTAAAAACCTGATAAGCTCCTGTTTTCTCAAAGCCATCAAACAATAAATTAATGATAATTAATGCCCCTTGCAAAATACCAGCAGCGGCCAGAATGTATACAAACGGCGCAAACACCGCTGACATCGTCGCAATAATCCGGTTCAGAACGGTCCCTTTATTCTCGCTTTGTTCCTCAGACAGATCGATATTGACCAGCTTTGAAAATTCTTCGAAGACTTCCCCGACGTGCTGTCCAATGACAATTTGAAATTGGCCGCTGTTCTCTACAACCGTAATGACACCGGGCATCGACTTCACAATATCCTTCGCTTTAGGGTTAGACCGCTTCAGCACCAACCGAAGCCTCGTCGCGCAGCGAGAAGCTCCAATGACATTCTCTTCCCCGCCTACGGCCTCCAAAATGTCTTTTGCTAGTCTGCTATAATCTCTCACTTTCCCCGACATTTTCACCCACCCCTTCGTTTTGGTTACGCTTTCATTATAATTGTACCGGTATAATTTATCAATACCCAAACAAAATATTTATTCATTAACTATAATTGTAAGCGGTTTATGCTATAATTTTGACAAGTGAAACTAAACGAAAAAAATGAGGAATGCGTATGTTAAAGTACCAGCAAATTGCAGAAGAAATTGAAAGATATATAGAAGAACACCAGCTTCAGCAGGGAGACAAACTGCCAGTGCTAGAAACCCTCATGGCAAAGTTTGAAGTCAGCAAAAGCACAATCACAAAATCCTTAGATCTATTAGAACAAAAAGGCGCGATCTTTCAGCTCAGAGGAAGCGGCATCTTCGTCAGAAAACACAAACGAAAAGGCTACATCAGCCTCCTGTCGAATCAAGGATTTAAAAAAGACCTTGAGGATTTCAATATCACCTCAAAAGTCATTGAACTAGACGTGAGAAAGCCGACACAAGAAGCGGCGGACAACCTCAACATCGGACTTGAGGAGGACGTATACTTTGTCAAAAGAGTCCGCTACATCAACAGCCAAACCCTGTGCTACGAAGAATCCTATTACAACAAATCCATCGTCACGTATTTAAACAACGAAATCGTCTCCCACTCGATCTTCCATTACATCCGGGAAGGACTCGGATTAAAAATTGGTTTTTCTGACTTGTTTCTTCACGTGGATCAGCTTAATGAGGAAGAAGCGGAATATTTGGGGCTGAAGGCTGGACTGCCGAAGCTGTATATAGAAAGTATTTTTCACCTGACGAATGGGGTTCCGTTTGATTTCTCGAAGATTTCTTATAATTATGAGCAGTCGCAGTTTGTGGTGCAGGCTAATAGCTTTTTGTTGTAGGGCTGCTTTGCTATGGAAGGTGGTCGACATGTACAAAATCATCATTCCTGCCATACTAGCCATCTTCGTGCTCTGGATACTCTTACAGATTTCACTGGAGATGAGCATCTTTAAGAATCCAATGAATTACTTTATTGTATTCATTATCTTTTTCCTCTTTATAAAGATGGTGAAAGGAAAACAATAATAGATTGGGTGATGCAAGCTGGAAGACCCCCCTTAACAAAATCAACAGGCCACATGGATTTATCTCAGAGTTTAACGACAATATAGATGCACACAAAAAGCTACTTCACTGAGAGAAGTAGCTTCCTTTATCATATGCCCATTTTGATCCATCTTGTTTTAGAAAAGCGAAGAATAATCGCATTTATGATCATGATTGAAACTATATATAAAATAATATATAAAATGTCATTATTCCCAAGTGTCATGTTATCAGATTGTAATACTCTTTCTATTCGGGGATACATCGTGTTACCTGCCTCAAATGGAGCAATAAAACCAAACACTTTATTGCTTACAGCTACTAAAATAACAGAAGTCATCCAATAAACGATACTGACACCTATGCTAATTAATATATTTGGACATAGCATGCTTATCGTTCCAATGATGAAAATATACTGTAATATAACTGCGGAAAATAAAAACAGTAATAATGTAAAATGAGAAAAATCACCGTACATCAACGATATAATTAGCAGGCCTAGCGCGATAAACGCAAAACATTCCAAAAACAAAACAGCTATCTTTTTATAAAAGAAGGTATAGATGTTGTCCCCTATTAATTTGTAAAAGAGAATATTTTTGTTTGAATACTCTCTATTAATAAAAAAAGCTATAACAAATGAAAATAACATCAAACCAAACTGGGTCGCAACGGTATAGGAGCTAAAGAAAAACATCTCAGGTGTAACATGGCTGACTTTATCGATTCCTACCAGTAAAAAATATCCCAGTAAAAATAAAAACACGAACATAGATCCTAAAATAATGAAAACTTTGTTGCTTATACTCTTTTTAAACTCTAATTTCATCTTAAGCCCCCACTGTTTTATTACTCATTTATATACACTTCAATTAATTGATCCACTGAATGATACTGTTGGATTTCTTGGTGATTAAATATAAAATAATCCCCTTCTATCGCCTTTAAATCAGACAAATCATGTGTAATATTAATGATAATTTTCTCTGGGTTCTCCTGAATATACTTGTTTATGAAGCCATGAATCTCTATAACCGTTTTTTTGTCTAATGAATTCGTTATTTCGTCTAAAACAATAATATTTTTATCCTCTAGTAAGAAGCTAAGCAGTTTTAATTTTTGCTTTTGGCCATCACTCAAATTCTTAATAAGAACTTTACCGTCGATATTATCAAGATTAAGTAAATGTGCAATCTTATTTATCTTTTCGGAATCAAACTTTTCGCTCAAAAAGTGTAATAAAAAATCCTTAGAAACATCATGAGGTATATTTGACGAGCTAGATATTAAAGATACATTTTGACGAATGTCTCTGCCGATTCGTTTGCTATTATTCAACAAAAAGTCTTTAGCAAGCTGTGATTTACCGACCCCATTTTTTCCGACTACATGGTTGATTTTCCCACTCGAAAAATGTAAGTCAGTGTCCTGAAGTAACGTTTTGCCTTTCACTTTTAAAGTATAATTCGCTATGTTCATATACATACTCCTAGGAAATATTTGCATAAAAAAAGGTTTTTGAATGTGCTGGTTACTAATGTTTTCGCTTTTGAGGTACCTCTTTCGTTTCCGATTCGGAACCGCAAGAAATGTTTTTAGATGGTTAATTTGGAGATCTTTTACTCTAGTTTACAATATATAATATCCAATGTACAACTGAATTTACCGCAAGGCCAATCCCTATAATTTGAATAACAAGAACTAACCAATGATTTGTCTTTAAGCGGCTAAATTCATCCAAGCTAAGAAAAGCTAAAAGAATTTTGTAACCATCAGAATTCAATATTGGCACCAGGTTCCACAATAAAGTAGACGAGAATAGCATAAATGCCATCGTTAAAGGTTCACTTGAAATTGTAAATTGATTTATTATTTCTAAAGTGTTGATTATAAAATAATTGATAAACAAGCCGAATAAGTGAACGATTATCTTTTCATTTCTTGATAGCATATAGGTTTCATTCAATTGGACATAAAAAGCTGGGAATACATAAAAATTCAGTTTGAATCCTACTTTATCATAGTTTTTCCCAAAAAATTTTAAAGAATAGACGTGTCCCAACTCATGAAGCACTATGTTCATTATAAAATAAATAACTATAATTATCCACATTTTCCATTCAAAGAAAACAGATGATAATTCATTCTGCAGTTTTATTAAATGAATATAATTTAATATGAACATCAAAGCTGTAAAAGATAAGAACAGGTAAAAAAACTTTGTTGATACTTTCTCTTTATACATTTTAAAACGTAATAATTGTTCATCTGTCAGAGAATGCAAGCTATTTTTATAGTATTCTCCACTTTTCTTGTCTTTTATAAATACATTGTTTTGCACAATCACTTCGTATTTTTCATCTTCATACTTTAAAATTTTCATAATAGTATTTTTCCATATAAGGATAAAAATAATTTATTTTTTCTGCCGAGTTGAATAAAGAACCACAAACACCACAAATAGAAGAAAATTCATAAGGAATATCAAATTCCCCTATCTTATTATTTTCTTTTAAAATATCCAAAAACCATTTGAACCCTTCTTTTCTAAGAATAAATAATAGCAAATTGGAATTTAACTTTTCTACTGTTCTTTCGAAACTTTGGTTATATTCATCTCTTAAAGTTATTTTCGTTTCAAAAATAGCAGGGGAACAGCATGGGTAAATCTCTCCATCATGATGATATACAATGTCATATCCGGGACAATGTAAGGAATCTTCATCTTCAAGACTATAAAATTTATGTATGTTATCTTCCTTAATTCTAGTTTTAGCAGCACCAACTGATATCATTGGAAATTTTGTTATCTTTACACCTAGGATTGAATCCCCTAATTCCTCTAAAATGTGGTTAGACATTTTGTCTTTAGTAACTGCCATATTAAGAGAAAGATCTATACTCCCCCGGTATTTCCTGCTATGTTCAAAAATTCTTTTTATACTAGACGGTTTAACAAATGGAGCATGGTACTCATCGTAACTTATAGTCAGTGCTACCACATTTAAAGAATTCATATCTTGAAAGTATTCTTGAACCTTTTTCTTGCTTATGCCCCAAAACCCATTAGAGATCAAGGTTATTTGTTTTTCGTATGGTTTAATAATTTCCATTAATTCTTTTAAAAATTTATAATCCAAAAAAACTTCTCCACCAGTAAAAGAAATCACTTGGATGGTTTTATTTTCTGCGAATTCAGTTACTAACTTTCTTATGTAATCCTTTTCCATCTTCACCGTAGAAGTTGGCGAGCTAGAAAAACAACAATGGTCACATTGCGCATTACACTTTGAATCTAAATTAATTGATACTGTTTTATCATACATGATTAATCCCCCAAAAATGGTAAAGGAGAGTTAGACTCTCCTTTTATACCCTTCTAATTAATGTCCACTTCCAAGAATCCAGCGACTGTCTTGAGATTTTACAAAATACCAAAGATCATTCACTTTTGCTAACTTTTGTGATTCATCTAATAGACCCTTAAATTCTAAGTTTTTCACAGTCTCATTGTTAGTGTTTTCCTTTTTCATACTATCCCTCCTTCTCTTCTAATATAAACCAATTATTCCATGTAGACCAATCTATGTCAATATTTTGTACCAAAAATTCTGAATAATGTTACTAGTCTTGGTATATAAAGCCCATAGTCTTCTAGACCCGCTAAGCTATACCAAATGATAGGCAATAGATTGATTTAAAGCTTCGTAATGAAGATCAAAACATCATTTGACTACACTAGTTAAGAGAGATGCAGATTTTAAGTAGAGAGAAACAAAGGAAACTGCTCCTTCTGCTAAGCGAGATTGATAGTCCAAACTACCCCAAACCAGCCTGCAAGACCTCCTCCATGGATACTGCTGAAAAGTCTTTTTAGCTCTTGCCTATCCTATCAAGGCACCTCTTTCCCCTCATTTTGATTGTCTCTAAAAGGCGTTATGCGGTACTATCATATAAAGGTCCAATGATGAAAAACAATGTCACACTTTTAAATTCAACTGATCATGCAAAAGCTTATAAATAGGGATAGCTTTATTCTATAAAGGGGATGGACGATTTTGGAAAGCAAATACTTAGATTTACTCGCGCAAAAATACGATTGCGAAGAAAAAGTGGTAACGGAAATCATTAATTTGAAAGCGATTCTGAACCTGCCAAAAGGCACCGAGCATTTTGTCAGTGATCTGCACGGGGAATATCAGGCATTCCAGCACGTGCTGCGTAATGGTTCAGGACGAGTAAAAGAGAAAATTCGCGATATTTTCAGCGGTGTCATTTACGATAGAGAAATTGATGAATTAGCAGCATTGGTCTATTATCCGGAAGATAAACTAAAGTTAATCAAACATGACTTTGATAAGAAAGAAGCATTGAATGATTGGTATAAAAAAACGATAAACAGAATGATTAAGCTCGTTTCTTATTGCTCCTCGAAGTATACCCGCTCCAAACTGCGCAAAGCGCTGCCTGCCCAGTTTGCTTATATTACGGAGGAGCTGCTGTACAAAACAGAAGAAGCCGCCAACAAGGAGCGATATTACTCCGAAATCATAGATCAGATTATTGAACTTGGCCAGGCCGATAAGCTGATCACCGGCCTTGCTTACAGCGTTCAGCGACTGGTGGTCGACCATCTGCATGTTGTCGGCGATATTTACGACCGCGGTCCGCAGCCGGATCGGATTATGGAAGAACTGATCAACTATCATTCTGTCGATATTCAGTGGGGCAATCACGATGTCCTTTGGATAGGAGCTTATGCCGGTTCCAAAGTATGCCTGGCCAACATTATCCGTATCTGTGCCCGCTATGATAACTTGGATATTATTGAAGACGTGTACGGCATCAACCTGAGACCGCTGCTGAACCTGGCGGAAAAATATTATGACGATAATCCAGCGTTCCGTCCAAAAGCAGACGAAAACAGGCCAGAGGCTGAGATAAAGCAAATCACAAAAATTCATCAAGCGATCGCGATGATCCAATTCAAGCTTGAGAGCCCGATTATCAAGAGACGGCCGAACTTTAATATGGATGAACGCTTGTTACTAGAGAAAATTGATTATGATAAAAATGAAATCACGCTGCACGGGAAAACATATCAACTGGAAAACACCTGCTTTGCGACGATTAATCCGGAACAGCCTGATGAGCTATTAGAGGAAGAAGCCGAAGTGCTGGACAAGCTGCTATTCTCTGTCCAGCATTCCGAAAAGCTGGGCCGCCATATGAAATTTATGATGAAAAAAGGCAGCCTTTATTTAAAATATAACGGCAACCTGTTAATTCACGGCTGTATTCCTGTCGATGAAAAAGGCAATATGGAAACGATGATGATTGAGGACAAAGCTTATGCGGGCCGTGAGCTGCTCGATGTATTTGAACGATTCTTACGAGAAGCGTTTGCCCATCCGGACAAAACCGATGACCTGGCCACAGATATGGTCTGGTATTTATGGACAGGTGAATCCTCCTCTCTCTTCGGAAAACGCGCCATGACGACATTTGAGCGCTATTTCATTAAAGAGAAGGAAACACATAAAGAGAAGAAAAACCCGTATTACTATTTACGTGAAGACGAGGCAACCTGCCGAAACATCCTGGCAGAATTCGGCCTCAATCCAGATCACGGCCATATCATCAACGGCCATACGCCCGTAAAAGAAATCGAAGGAGAAGACCCAATCAAAGCAAACGGAAAAATGATCGTCATCGACGGCGGCTTCTCCAAAGCCTACCAATCCACAACAGGCATCGCCGGCTACACGCTGTTATACAACTCCTACGGCATGCAGCTCGTCGCCCATAAACACTTCAACTCCAAGGCAGAAGTCCTAAGCACCGGAACCGATGTGTTAACGGTGAAACGATTAGTGGACAAAGAGCTTGAGCGGAAGAAAGTGAAGGAAACGAATGTTGGTGAGGAACTGTTGCAGGAAGTGGCTATTTTGGAGAGTTTGCGGGAGTATCGGTATATGAAGTGAGGGTGAAGATATGCTCATCTAAAGGTAGACAGAGATGAAATAAAAAATCTGTATGCCCTAGAGGAGCTTTTTCATGTTTGGAAAATAGTACTCAAGATAAAAACTATGCATACTTTCAGGATGTGATTAGGAAAATGCTTAAGCTAATGGGGTTGCAGATAAAGTTGAAAAAGATCAATAGTAGGCGGTTCTCAGTCAGATTCGGTCCGAAGATCAATATCTTGCAATTTCAGAACTAAATCAAGAGGAAAGCTTCTCTGTCCAGATTTTATATGAGATTGACAAGTTCTCACGTCAAGGGTATTACTAATGGAAGAAGCAAATGCCTTCCGCGAGGAAAAACGGAATGAACAAATTATAGCCGAGATGACATTTCCTCACGAACTTTAGTATCTGGTTTTTGTTTTTGTCTTTGCTTTTGTCACTATATAATTATCTTTGAATTAAACCGACAATTGAATCCGAGAAAACCAAACGAGGGTGAATTTTGTCAAAATCGGCCTGCCACATTAACTGCCGAACCTGTGCTATGAAGACTCCTATTCCAACAAAGTAATCGTTACTTATTTGAACAAAGATATTGTTTTTAATCTTCCATTCATCCGGAAGATTAGAAACTGAAAGTGAGATGCTAAAACGTAAGCAATAAATTGTTTATTTACGCGATGACATTGTATCAGATGTAAAATAGGAGTTACGATTAATGAGTTTTGGGGGGCTTCGGCAATGAAATGGATTCTAACTAAAACGACCAAGATACTTACTCTTGGTCGTCTAATTTAATTATGTTTCTTCTTAGATCTGTAAGTAAGTATGAATACTATAATCTATAATGGTGTTGAGGCAAAAAGTTATTTTAAGTTATTATACAACTCACCTGAATTCAACGTAACAAGACTTGTAGTAATTTTACTCTTATCATATGAACAAAGTATTGATTCACCGATGACTTTTGCAAGTTTTGGTGGTACAGCGTTACCTATTTGGCGATATTGGTCATTTCTTCTCCCACAGAAAGTGTAATCTGATGGAAATGATTGCAATAATTGAGCCTCATAGGGAGTTAAAGTTCTTGGCTGCTCAGGATGAATGAATTTAAGTCCATCCTTCTCCATATGTGCCAAAATTGTATTTGATGGCTTATTCCAACTCTGCTTTACATATGTGTCTCTATGTTTATTCCGATTATAAGGATATAGAGTATCCAAAAATTCATTATAGTCTTCAGAATCTCTGTTCATAAAACGTGATGAGTTACTTCCCTGCTTAGTTCCGACGAAAATAACAATATCACGAAAATTATGTTCCCTCGATTGATGATTTGCCAAAAATTTATTGTCTCCAAAAGTGTTGATTCCGCAATCATTAACCAGATCATTATATTTTTCTAAAAAGCTTAAGAGGTTATTGAATTTGTGCGTTTTTTTATCTTTTATTAATTTGTACTCTTTATTTAATTTATGATAGAGCTTCTTTAGTCCTTGCCGACTACCAAAGTGATTATTCATATCTGCCAATTCTTTGATATTCTTTATAAACAAACTTAAACTCTTTTTATAATTATCAGTAATAATATCGATATTCTTAAGTT
Source organism: Bacillus sp. RHFS10 (assembly GCF_016757475.1). NCBI lineage: Bacteria > Bacillati > Bacillota > Bacilli > Caryophanales > Bacillaceae > Bacillus > Bacillus sp. RHFS10. The sequence continues at coordinate 114,059 of NZ_JAESPO010000002.1, read as the reverse complement.
TCTCTGATATCGAAATTTTAGGCAACCTGACTGGAAGATGCTGAATTTCTCCAACTGTCTTATAAGGAAACCCTTCAGGTCCATGAGTAGGCTTCAACCTAGGCGAGTCAATTCCGAGTCTATTTGCAATGATAAAAATTCTTCTTCTGTGTTGCGGAACCCCAAAATCAGCTGCATTTAATACCTGAAACCGTTCAGATAAACTATTTTCGACTTTTGTAGAATAGCCTTTTGATTCTAGCTCATCACAAATTAATTCAATTACTTGTACTTGTTTATTTTCTACACCTTCGCGATCTACTTTTTTTGATAACATTCCTTCTACATTCTCAAACACTACAAAAATAGGTTTAAGATAATTTACTATTTCAATGAAATGTTTATATAAAGTATTTCTCGGATCATTCTTTAATTTTTCTCTCATTTCTTTTGTACCGGATCTAGCAGGACCAGCAAGTGAAAACGTTTGACAAGGAGGACCGCCAATCACCACATCGATGTCCCCACAGGACTGAAAAATTTCTTTTTTTACATCAGAATTTGTGATGTCTCCTTGAATAACTTTTTCCGATCCCAAATGACTACGTAAAGTATCAGAGGCAGCTTGGTTTATTTCAACCGCTCTAATAATTTCAAATTTTAGATTTGGATGATTAGCCTGTAAAAAACCAGTTGAAAATCCTCCTCCTCCAGCAAATAGATCAAGCACTCTCAATGTTTTTTTCATTCTTTTCTTCCTTTTAAAAAACTAAAAATACGTCCTTAACAATGCAGTAATCTAGATTGCATTATGTGAACCAATATTTACGAACATTCTTTATGAATCAGTTTAGCACAATTGTCAACTGATCGTTAATTTTAATAAATGATGGTCATACTTATATCATAAAGTATGACCATCATAAAGATATCCGAAGCTGATTACACCTAAAACTTTTTGTTTTATAATAACATAGAACGCTCAACAGAAAACCGACCAAAATAACGACCTTAAACGTTGCTTGATTGAAGGCTAGATCTTTGACAGTTAGTAATAGTTCAGAATCAATTTTATGTTTTTATTAATAACGCAAAAGCCGTTTATTGAAATATCCAATAATCTATAACTAATGTCCTATTATCAATTAAGTTTTTCAAAAAATTCCCTTTCTAGCATTACCTCAAATAATGTCTCTAATTCTCTAACCCCCTCACCATGCAAAATACTACCAATTTCTATATTGTTTATTATTCCATTATAAGATAAATTTGATGATGAAACTAAGGCGTGTTTATTATCAAACACAGCAATTTTAGCATGCAAATTTGAGTAAACTTTAGAGTTGACTAATTTGTAGATTTTAAAGTTTTTATTTATTTCAACAATAGATTTAATAAAATTTTCATCTACATGCTTATCTAAAAAAAACTTAATTATTACGCCTTCAGAAGCTTTTTTGTTCAAAAGTTGAATCAAATCTTTTACAAATTCTGAAATAGTGTACCCCGTAATTAATATAGTGTGTTTTGAAGCATGAATATACTCTCTCAATACACCTATTGTTCTTCTTGTTTTCTTGCTGTGTATTAAAGCTGGAACTGTAGCTACTAATTCAGCTGAGATTACTTCTTTCTCAAACGTTTTATTTTGCAGCTTAAATAACGCTATAATGTTGTTTAAATCGTTTATGTCTAAATTAGGGAAAGTTTTTTTTAATTCTTTAATAATAGCATCTTCCCCATAGATATCTTCATTTCGAATAAAGCTATTTAATTCCTCAGCCAACACGTATAGTCTTGTCTGCACTTTTAAATCAGCCCTTCAAAAAATGGGGTAATATTACTCTCCATTGTATTAACAAGTAGTGACCGGTCTAATAGCATATTCCCTGTTTCACAAGCAGTCTCTGGTAGCATTGTACAAGCAAAACATGAAGCTCCGTTAATATAATTACCTTGTTCTGGCTCTTGCATTGAACACTTAGGATCATTAGAACAGAATTTTGCTTCTTCTAAAGAGGTTAATAACAATTTTCTAAAATTATTTATTTCCCCCATTTCAACAAGTCCTCCTAGTGACCCCTCTTGATCTGAGCTGCCTGTATAGATAAGAATTCCTGACATTTTCTCATTATAATAAATTCGCTCTTTTAGAGCAGATGAAGAGTACCCACATTGTAAAGACATTTCTTTCATCAATAAATGAGACAGCGTATGCATTAATACAAAAATAACATCTTTCTCACTTTGGTGTTTCCAACCCTTCTCATCTAAATAGGCTTTATACATCTTTTTATAATTTTCGGAACGTGAAAAAACTTCTTTATTGGATTGAGCCCAATTTATTAATGATACACGATTAAATTCGACAAAAATTCCTTCGCCGAAAATTTCAACGGCTGGAAGCCAATTTGTATTTGTATCCCCTAGCCAAACAATACTTCTCGGTTCTTTTACATCTGGTTCTGGAATATCATTTCTAGTGAACCCAAGTAATACCAGTATTTCCTTCAATCGTTGAGCTTTTACAATTCGTTTAATATATTTTGTTAGATCAGAAGGAACTCTTTCTTCTTCAGCTTTAAAATCTTTTCCTTGTTGAATCGAACCGGTGAAACCAACTAATGCATCATACTCTATTTCTTTAATTTGTTCATATTTATTAATCTCCTCTGAATCTCTAGCAGCTTTTGATTTCTCAATCTTAAATTTACTCCAATCTGCTAAGAACTCTTCAAAAGTATCAAATATACTCTGAGCCTCTTCTTTCATTGAATATGCAAATTTTAATCCACTTTCTCCACCATGACTTTCAGCAATTTCTAGCTCCTTTGATACCCTTATAAAAAACTCATAACACTCTTCAACCTTTTCTTCTGAGACGGGAATGGAAATTGCACTTCTCAGGACTGGAAAATAAACATTTGAAGCGCCTCGTTGTAATGGAATTACGTTTGCTTCGCATGGTTCTTTATCTTTAGTATTCATTTTATGAGGGTGATTCCCTGTACATTTTAAATCAGTGAACGATTTTTCACGTGTTGCTTGACTCATATTATTAACACTACCACATTTCAAACATTTAACTATCAAAGACTTTAAACTGGAATCACTCCCCTTACTTGTTAATTGTAACTCTCCATCACAATCTTCAATTTCCGAATTTTTATGTGCCCACCACTGCCATGGAAAATCATCTAAATGTTGTTCTTTGATATTATTGCAAGAAACTACAAATCTTGAAGGATAAGCTTTTTTGCCACACCTAGGACACAATGGTCCCTTCTCTAAATATGATTTCATATCAAAGTTTTCTCTTATGTCAAATAATCTTCTACATTTTAAATTTGAACAAACATGATAGTTAGGAAAAGGAATAGAAGGTAAATCTTTCTTTCCATTGGTAGGTATTTTCTTAAATAAATCTTTTCTTAAAAAATCAGACAAACGATTATCATAAATTTCTTCTAGGTTATCTCCCCAATAATTAATATCTAGAATTACTAATGAGTCGTTAATAGAATCCATTATTGCACCCGGGCCATATGTTGTTATTAATTGACCTGGACGTACTTCACCAACTTCATTTTTCAATTTTATACCACCCTTCTTGTATATAAATCTTAGATGATGCCTCAATTTGTCTCATAGCATCTAAAGTGTCTCTTTCAATGTTTATTTTAGGAGTCCGATCATTAAATCTTGATAATAATCTAACTTCATTCTTTTTAAGGTTCTCAGGAGAAGGGTAGAAATAATACTGTAGACTCGGTTCTGTAACGCTTAAGTTTTGCCAATGATCTAAAAAAATATTTAAATCATTTAATGTATCTGTTAAGTTTTTATTATCTGAAATAGACACTCTTTTTTTGATAATTCCTTTTAACTCAGTTAAATTTATAGAACGAATATTAATAGCATCTTTGTTATTGGCTAAATCTCTATTTTTAAGTCTCAATATTGCTACTAATGAAGCATGTAGTGCTCTATCTCTTGCACGTGCAGCAAATGGCGTTGCCGTCGTACCTTCTACATAGTTATATAATCTACTATGATATCCTTTAAAATTTTCATAGTGTGATAAATCTCGGGGGCGATAAGGATTGTATATTGTAACTACAAGACCAGGTTTACTACGCCCTACACGACTAGATGCTTGAATGTATTCTGAGGTTTGTTTTGGCTGTCCGTTTACAACCATCAAACCAAGGCGATCAACATCCATTCCAACCGATATCATATTGGTTGCCAGCGCAACATCAAGTTCATTATTCCCTGTTGATTTATCTAGTAATTCAAGAATTTGTGGGATTCTATACGATGGAATTCGTGATGTTAATTCTTCCACATTATCAATGTATCTCTCTTTAGGAAACCCATAAATTTTCTTCAATCTTTGAATTCGTTTTCGAACGTCATCATCTAATAGTCGAACAGCTCCACCCAGTTCCCTAATACTATTAAAGTATCCAATTAATGTACGATACGGGTCGATATGATCTAAATATTTTGCATATTTGGGGTCTTGGATAATGGTTTCAGATACTTGAAGTAGAACTGCAAATACTCTCAAAACTACAGTTTTCACTGATTGACCGCTAACACAAACACCTGTGTATAAACGGAAAGGAAAATCTTCAAGTTTTTGTTCTCTACCAAAAAAAGAGTTTTCGATACTTAAACCCGAAGGAGGAAATTGACTTGAAGATAAACGTCCAAAAACTTTCTTTACCTGTTCTCCTGCATTTTTTATTGTAGCCGTGGCAGCAATATATTTTGGAGGGTATAATTTTTCATTTATTTTAGCAGTACATAAATTTTCTACAGCCATTTCATAAAGTCCATATATTGTTCCTAATGGTCCAGTAATTAAATGAAGTTCATCTTGAATAATTAATTCTGGTGGATAGAATTTTTTAACTTTGTAAACTTTTGATGATGGATTATTATGTCGAGTCTTATGGCTTTCACCATTTGCAATATATCCACATTTTTCACAATAACGGTCTACCCTTCCAAAAATATTAGCCGTTTTTTCATCCCAAGGTAACCTTGCTAATTTATCCACCGTAGATATTATTATTGATGGTGCTTTACGATAAATTTCTTCGTCTACTAGATAAACCGGTATATGATTTTTATGATAATAACATTTAATGTTTTCACAATAAATTTCAATTCCAGTTTTTTTAGTGTTTACATCGTTGTTTGGTAAGTATCCAAACTTAAGATCTTTTGAACCACAACAAGGGCATTCGATAACTTGTTTTTCTATTTTTTCATATTCCTTTTTGACTTGCCATGCCTGTCTATATCTTGTTTCTTGTAAATCTTCTAGCTTATTTGCAGTAACTTGTCCACCAACCCAAAATCCTATTGAAAACTCACTTTCACCAAATGATTGTTGATCTTGAACACGTAGATATTCTGCTGCTGAAATTAATCTCGTAAGACGATCTCTTTGTTGTGTAGTTAAAAGCCTTAGTGTATAACGTAAAATGATAGTTACGCCACCATCTTTATTGTAGGAACTTACCTCATCTCTAGTAAGACGACGGTACCCCAGTAAAAATGCTATGATACCTAAATATGCTTCAGTCTTACCCCCACCAGTTGGAAACCACAATAAATCTACTAACTCCCTATCTTTAGAAGATGGATCTATTATTCCTCTAATATTTTGGAGGATAAATGCTAATTGGAAAGGTCTCCAGCTAAAATTCTCCTTCGCAAGTTCAGCCTCTAACGTTGTTATCTGATTATTTTTTGAGTAATTCTTCATACTTATTTGAGTATGCATAACTTCATTCATAAAAATAAAAGCTTTATAGGCTTTAGAATTATTACGAAGTATAGCAATACCATCTCTAATGCGCCTGAGGGAATCTTCACACTTATCCATAACAATACTCGCAGATTTTTGATCTTCTACAGAATCAAATCTTAAATCATTAATCCAGTTGTTATATCGATCTGCCAAATTATTCAATTTATCTAGTAAAGTACATGGATTTTGCTCTATTGCCATCTTTCTAATTGAAAAATAATCGTCTGGCAGATTTCCGTATTTCGAATCATAAGGAAGTTCCGTACTCATTCCTTCAACTTCATGGGTAGGTATAAAAGATGTTTTTATAACACTGGCATTTCTAGAGTTGAAATTAAACCATTCTGCAGCACACCCGAAACCTTTTGCAAAAATTGGTTTGTTTCTATATAAATATTCTTGAAAATCAGACTTATCTTTCCTCGCAAGGTTTTCTGGTATAAAGATAGCTGTATTATCAACACCGGATATTTCCATACTTACTTGGTAAATTGATTTTTTTTTCGTTTTATCAATGTTTTTATTCACCAAAAAAATTGATAAAAGATTATTGGTAGTGCCTTCAATACTTACTTTTTTTAACAGTAACTGAATATTTTCCAACATGCCCTTCTTGGGAAGATTTATTTTATAAGAATCCTCATCTAAAGGAATTGTAATAGTATGATTAATTACTTTTCTAACCCATATTGGAATTTCTTTATTAGACTTTTCATCAAACCTTTTATCTTTTTTGTATTCTCCCCATCGAATTATCGCTTTTAATTTTTTCAATTCTTTATCGGTATACATTTTTAAACCTAGTGAATTTTGTCTCCTCTTCGTTTTATCATTTCCAACTTTTTCGTTTTTTGTTTCTTCATCAGTTTCTATATTCTCATTCTCAATAGTAGATCGAATTATTAGTTCTGAATGGGGCTCATCTAATTCTTCTATTTCTTCGACTTCTGAATCCACAGGACATAACATTCCGGTTAAATAAGCTTGTGAAGGATCTTCTGTTAAAACATCTGCATCATTATATTCTGGGCCAATTAAATCTCTCTTTAATTCTTTAACAAAGATATCACGTACTTCTGAATACTTATGTCTATCCATTTCTCCACCTCATTTTTAGAAAATGCAGCCAATCTCAGAAGTCTTGACTTTATAAGTTTCATCTGATATTGAAGCCACTTTTTTAATTTTAATCGCTTCTTGAACTTCTTCCAAAGACAAATTATATTTTTCAAGAAAAACACTATCGCTTGTATCAATACTTCTTTTTGATAAATAAATGATTTTATTAAGCAACCTTGCTGCGGTTCTTCTCTCAATCCTTATATGTTCCATTGACTTATAATAGTGCTCAGCATCATCAATAAAAACATTTATATCTAACGCTTTACCTAAAATCTTAATATCTTCTAAATCTCTTGGGCCGTAAGAATATCCTGATCGCCAGTTTCTTAAAACATTTTTTGTAGATTTATCCCAACCCAGTGCAATCATTTTCTTATAAAGTTTATTATCATCTAATTTAAGAAAAAAGAATTTATCTTCATATAAATTTCTCCATTCCCGAACATTTTTATAGTGGAGTTTTGACAAATTTTTTTCAGTTACATTATCAATAAAGATTGTATATAAATCTTCTTTAATATCATTATTAATAATTAATATTTCTTCATTTCCCTTTAAATTTTTTAAATGATCCTTCCTAATATCTTTTTTACTTTTTATAAGATACCTCACTGCATTTCCAGGTCGTATAAACATTTTAGAGTCATCAGTGAAAGTTACTAATTTGGCTTTGACAGCATTTTCGAATACATATGGCTTACTTAAACGATCGGATAGGTCTAATTTAATTCTGTTGATTGAATCTAAAATATTATCTATTTTAATATTTAACTCCTTATGTCTATCAATATCTATACGTTTAATTTTTTTATAGAGTATTTGATATATTGTTTCATTATTTCTTTTAAAATCTGAAAGAGGGAATTCGTTATCAATGTCAGACAACATATTAAATTTAAATTTTAATTCTCTTATTTCGAGCTGATACAATAGTACAATCATTTTTTTACCTAAGTTCCTCAAAATAGGATCCAAATCACTCACTCTGATAGCTGATGTTAAAATTACTGCATCGAAATTTCCACTTTGAATATCTTTTACATCATGATAGCTTTTTATATATATACCTTTACTTTCCAGATCGGAAATATCTACTTTTAAATTTAAAGAAATCTTCTCTTTTAATCCCAAGCTGTCAATTTTCCCAGACGCTACAATTAAAATGATTTCTTTATTTTTTATTGCTTTATTTATTATCAACTCTAAAGTTTCATATTTAGGAGAAACCGTATCCAATTGATACTTATTAAAAATATCTTCTATTAATTTAATAATTCTTTCAAAGTCTAAATTCTCATATCTAAAATCACTATCTTTTAATTCTTTAATCAAATTTTTAATACTATTATATTGAGGATCAAAGGTAGCAATAAAATCATATTCTACACCTTCAATTGTCATTCTAATTGAGTTGTATAGTAAACTTCTTATAATCTTTAAATCACTACTATTAAAATTATCCCTTTGTAACTTCTGTAATAATTCGAATGCTTCCTCTAAAGCGTCTTCAAATTGAGATTCAATATACTTAAAACTGATTTCATTAATATCAGAGCTAGGTAGGTTAACTTTTTTTTCAATATCTACAAATTTTTTCAACTCAAAATTATCAAATATATAGTTTTTATTTTCTTTTTTGAGTAAATATGGTGTCCTTATATCTAAAGGGTTATCTAAATAAATAAAATATGGTGTATTTCTCTTCACTAAAACATCTATATTACCTTTAATACTATTTCCATCGACAAAAATATAATCAAATTCTTGTAACTCCTTTGTTTCTAAGGTCTTTATAGTATCTGAAAATGTAAAAGTTGGCGGTTGAATATTATCCACTCTCCCCAATGTATTACGTTCTCCTCGGGAGATGGGTTTGAAATTTTTCCGCCCCCTTGCTACTGGCATAATATAGTACAATGGTATTGATCCTGGAATTTTATTGTTAAAATATCTAGATAAATAAGTCCTCCAATAAACCATTGAATAAGTTTTATCATTCATGTCACAAAAAAATCCATTTTCATTTAAAACTTTGTGATACCTATTACATTGCACAAAAACATCAGAAGTTTTTACATTTACTTCTTTAATTTTTTCAATTAGTTTTTGATTTCTAGATATTATTAAAACACTCGACCTTTTACTAAGATTTTTTTTGTATTCTAAATTTTTTTCTAAATTATATACACAACTTATTATCAGCTCTAAAAAGATTTCAATATTAGGATATATAAAAACTGAATTCTTTTTATTAATCCACTCTTTTTCAAAAAATTGAATAATATATTTATTCAACTCATTAACAAGTATTGTATTAAGTACTTTCATTGTTTAGCCTCCTTTCAAGTAATATTTAATTTTCTTTACTTATGATAAGGCTCTCCGTGGTGCATCTAAATGAGGTTTTTAGGTCTTGTTTTCAAAAAATTATTTCAACCTCTTTTCTATGTTTTCAATCATTACTTCTGCACGCTGATTAATTATTTGAGTTGTCTCTCTTATATAGTTTTCTGCCTTCTCGAGTGTTGGGCGACCTAGAGCACTCGGATACCCCTTAGTGAGTTCTCTACAATGTTTTCCATCAGCATCAAAATATGAATTCAGAAAGAGAATGTCTCTAAAGTCATCAAAATTTGTGGGAAAAAGCTCTTTGTTTCCATCTAATAATTTTTTCCAATCATCAGAAATTTCATCTGATTTATAGTACCATTTTTGTAAAACATTAAGAAACTGGTCAAAATAATCATGAAGTTTAGAAGACGGATTACCTCGATATATATTAATTGTAGCTGAATCTAGTTTTTCAACATACTTTCCTTTTTCTGGGACTGTTAGCCTTATATGTTCAATCTTGTTATTTGGCAAAATTACAAAATTTCCTATTGTGTGATAGCTTTTATTAAAACCCTTCACTTTAGCTCTAAACCTATTTTTCTCAGAAGGGTCCTTAATATTAGTCAATATCTTTTCTACTTTAGCTTCATTTCTACCAAATACAGTATTGAACGAATTCAAGGTATCTCCACGATATTTTTTATCTTTTATTAGTTCTGATACACAATTAACAACAAGCTTTTCCTTCCAAAGCACACAATATATTGCTCTCGCTAATTTTGTATCATCGCAATCAAACCAGAAACCTTGGCTACCAAATTTCTTATCACCTTGCAGTTTTTTGAAGTCAAATGAAGCCAAAATCGAAAGTTCACCGTTGAGTTCTTCATTTATAAACTCCTTCACTAAATTAGCACAATTACAATTTTTTATTTCTTCGTTTTTGAACTTAAATGATTTATTTATCGTAATACCCTCCTTTATTTTTGAACCATTTTACTAATGAAAGGGGATAATACCAGATATGGCAGTCTCCGTTGAGCATTTAAATATTATTATTTATAATTGTGTTGATAAATTCTATAATCTTAAGTAAGTAACCATTCATTTTCTCATTCCACAGAGCTAAGAATCCCCAGAAACTTCCCAGAAAAATTACAACTTTTTTATATGATAGCCGGCTTTTGGAATCATCTACAAACATAACAGCACTAGGAGATAAATTCCTCGTATATATGGTAGAATTTAGTGGGACATCTTTTCCTTTTTCTGATACTACAATTAGATTTTCACCATTTTCATCTTTTACAATATTAATATCATAGAATAAACTTAATATCGGATTGATATGGTAAAGGTTATTATGCATATAAAGATATCCTATTACTAGAAAAAGCACTAAAAATGCAAATATCGTTGGGATATTAAAGTCTCCGTCGCTGTTAGTAATATTTGAGTTAAATGAAATAAAAGGAATTATATAAGTTACTATATAATTTAAAGCTTCACTACCCTTACTGTTTACCTTATCTAATTTGATTGGAAAATTAGGAGTTGCCTTTAACGGTTTGTCTAAATACATCTTTAAAGTCAAGAGAGTGACTGTCACAATCAGCCAAATGAAAAGACATAGCAAAAGGTTATTTATGTTCATTAGGAACAGGATAATAAAAAGAGGCAAGTAAGAACTTAAGAAAAGCATGTACCTAAATACTCTATTAATCATAAATTCTACTTTATCCCCCATGATATTATCCTCTCTCCCCATAAGTTAACCTATGTTTATTCTTTGGTTAGCAAATATCCTTGTCTCACTTACTAATGTTTCTGCTGCTTCATCATTAATAATCCGTATTATTTGGTCTACTGACTTATGACTATTTTCTTCATCGATTCTAATTGTTTTCTTTTGCGAATCTAAACTGAAAAATAGACCTTCATCTATTGCTTCCTTGACTTTCTGAAATGTATCAAAAGTAACATTGTCAAACTTACTCGCAGAACTTATCGTAAAAAGCTTCCTCTTAAAGTTCTTATTCCTGCTACAATGAGATTCTAAAACAAGGAAGTTATCTATTAAGCCGCTCCCACTAATACTTCCTAAGATAGCCTCGGAATGCATGTTAATATGTTCTTCATATTTAAATAAGCGTTCAAAGAAAAAACTGTGCGTTACAAAAATCTCATCATCAATACAAATTGCACAACATTTTTCATTTAACTCTAGGTGTGATACTTCTACTTTTTGAAGCAGGTCACCATCTTCATTTCCAAAACTATATAAGCTTTTTTTCGGCTTATAGAAGTTCGATTTTGAAAGTGTCGAAAATATTTGAACATGAAATTCTTTTGCTGTGTTATTATCTGTCACAATTACATCAATAACGTACCCCTTCATAGAGCTTGAAGATTCCTCGAAAACCTTCTTGGTAAGTCCAGTGGAGTTATCTTCAATAATGAGTTGCTCAATGTCTAGAAAGTTCGGTACTTCAACTTTCTTCAAACATGAGACACTTTCATTACCATCTGGTGATGTGTTGTTTTGGTATTCAAATAATTGAGCATCCATAGCATTTTTTAGATTCATATAAATGATTGCTCTTAAGTCTTCATGGGTGGACATATTCAGCTTATATAATTTAAAAGGTTCCTCTTCATCTGAAAGTAGAAATGCTGACAAACCATTAATTGAATAGTTACCTGTGCAATTAACGAAAATTTCTTGTAAAACCTTAAAGTTAATTTCCATACAATAACCTCGTTCAAAGTAGTTTAGTGAATCATATTTACTATTTTATCACAATTTTCTTTAAACGAAGGCTTTGGAATTTACAGACTCCATCCATAATGGAGTTGGATATCTTGATAGCTTTGTATTCCAATTCTTTTAATGTAGATGTTTACTAAATGTACTTCATCAATAAATTCCAACTCTATCTCTGATGTTTTTTTGAATAACATATCTAGTTCCCTCTTATTTTCAAGAACCACCATGACTTGATACATAGGTAATTTATATTCTTCAACCCCTTCCCCATTACTTAGATATTCATGTAAACTGTAAAATTCAATGCGTAAGTAGTTTAATAATTCATCTGGTATATCACCTGCAAGGTTATTAAGGTCTCTTAAACATTGAATCCTTTTCATCAACGATAACTCCTTGAAGGATTCTGTGTAAGCTCTGATACTAAACAAGCTACAATTCCAACGACCGTTCCCATTAAAAAGTATTGCATTACTTTTCCCCCTTTATTTTTCAAAACTAGTGTTCTTCTTCAAATAAACGTAAATAGATACGCCAAACGCCACGCCTGCTTTGAATAGGTCAATTGGTGTCATACTCTCACCTCCTTTACCGGAAAATCAAACACGAAAAAAGAGACGAAAACTCTTATAGAGCAAACCTCTCTGAGTTGTAAACGTATTGATTGTTATACCATTCAGACTGCCAGTTCTTCATACGAAGGTAATAGGCTTAACAAGTTCACCATCTTTTAACAGACCAATTCCTATATCCTTCAAACCATGCTTATCCTGTAATAAATACACAATGTTTGATGCACCGCCATCGTAGAAGAATACCCAACATGTTAATTCTGGTTTGTTTTCATCTGGAATAGTAGCCTTAACCTCTTTGTTATTTATGTCATCCACTGAAAGAGTTCTAACATCCGCTTTCCAGTCCTTCCAAGCTAAATGTGGGTGATGCTCCTCCATGTAATTCCTGAATACATTAATAATGCTCATAGGTAATTTGCTCCTTTTTATAGGTTAATAAAAATAGAAAAAGGGGGAGAGAACTCATCCGTAATAGATGAATCCTCTCCCCCTTTAAAGGTGAAGTGTTTTGCAACTTCTTTATTGAGTTGTATTTGTATCGTATCAATCTTTCGGTTCTCATTGATGGTGATTTGACGGATGAGCAGGTGCATCAGCCTTTTCCTCTGCTCCCTGGTCAATGACTCTTGATAGGCACTTTTGAAGTTTTGCATGACCTGTTTGACCATAGAAAAGTTTATGAGTTGTGTACCACCTTGCCCCATCTGCAGTTCAATTGGAGATAGTCTCTCTTCAAGTCGTTCCTTTTCTTCATTCAAACTGGATAACCGCTGCACCAGGTCTGCTTTTGGAATCAAATCATCTTCGTACAAACCAAGGACCTTCTCTTTCTTTTGTTGATTGGATTCTAGTGCCCTTTTCAAGGTCTCATATTCGTGTTGAAGCGGAGAAGAATCTCGTTCTTTCTTATTATTAATCCGTTCAACAATTTGCTCTATAAGCATGTCACTTGTAGCTATGTTTGATAGCCTTTCAAGTACATGAGGGTCTGCATAATCCGTTCTTACTCCATTCGAGCGACAAACCGCTGAACCTTTGTTCTTCCAAGCTCCACATACATAATACTCCAGAACCTTTTTCGTTCCATCTTTGAGTGTATTCGTTGTCCTCCCAATCACCATTCCTGCCCCACATGCAGGACACTTCATGATACCTGTGAGCGGAAACTCGCCGTCATGTATTCGATTAGGCTTGCCAATTCTACTCGCCATGATACTTTTCGCTTTTTCCCAAACTTCATCTGTAATAATTGCTTCGTGCTGCCCCTTTTCAATAACAGGATTAGGGTTGATATTGTTTCTTCTTTTTTCATTCCAATCTCTACGGACATTGTAGCGTATGAACCCTGCATAGAGGGGATTGCATAGAATCGTTCTCACACCATTTATGGAAAAGTCTTTGTTCTTCTTTGTGCGATGACCTTCTTTGTTGAGTCTGTTTGCGATGGATTTGTAGCCATTTCCCTCTACGTAAAGGTCAAATATCTTCCGAACCGTTTGAGCCTCTGTCGAATTAACAACCAGTTTAGATAGTTTCCTCTTACGGTTTTCTCCTGAAACACTCACAACATCATACCCAAGCACCTGACCTCCATTCCAAGAGCCTTCCTTTGCTCGAGCCAGCATACCCATTTTTACGTTTTGAGCGATATTGTCTCTTTCAAATTCAGCAATAACTGCCAACATTCGAAATTGCATTTTACCAGCTATTGTATCTGTCTCGTAGTTCTCCGTGTAAGAACGAAAAACGATGTTCTTACTTTCAAGTTCTTCGACGATGTTAAGCAAATCTTTTGTCTTACGAGAAAAGCGGTTCACCTTCCAAACGAGCACCAAATCAAAGTCTTTACTTTTGGCATCATGTAGTAATTGTTGTAAGGCAGGTCGTCCCTTGATATTCTTACCGCTTTTCCCTCTGTCCACGTATTCGTTATGAACTGTGTACCCTTCACGTTCACACATTTCTCTCAAAACTCGAACCTGTTCGTCAATACTGTATCCTTCTTCTGCCTGTTCTAATGTGGAGACTCGGGCATAGATAGCGGCTCTTTTCTGTGCTCCAGTACGGCTGAATTGGTCAAGCTGGTCGTCGAGCTGTCTCGCATAGTTCGGCATCAAGTTCACCCCCTTTCTTGTTTTCATCTTCAATTAACCAACGTGCTACCAGTGACAGCGGAATCCCTTGCATGGCTGCTAACCTTAAATGTCTCGTATTGAGTAATTTGCACATGTATTCAAACACTCTCAATCCTTCTCCTGTGGAAGTGTCGAAAGGTTCCATTACTGAAAAAATTTTCACACCATATTTTGCAAGCTCTCGTTCTATTTGTTGAAGTTCTTTCCCATCAGGAGTAAGCGTAAATACATCCCAAACAACAACTACCCCGAACAAGCCTTCAGCAGCATCCTCCAACATTCGCTTCAATACATTTCTTCTTTTTCCTTGAGATTCCGAGCTTGGTTCCCAGTAGACTCTACTGACTTGATATCCCACCCGCTCACACTTTTCTTTTAAGACCTGGACGTCTCGATGAATTCTGTACCCCTCTGGTTGGGTCCACGATGTATTTCTTGTGTAAATTACTATCTTATCTTGGTTCTGCTGTGCTGTTTCATCTCTACTTATCATTGGAATCTCCTCCTTTGGGGTGTTTTGTAAGGTACTCTGTGACCATTTCCGCCAAGATGTCTAACATATTTTGATATTCGTAGTTTGAACTTTCTTTTTCGTTCATGGCAAGTTCTCCTCATCGATGTAATAATATATATTTCATTTCCTTGTTAGAAGGGGGGAGGGGTGGTTAGCTAAAACAAAACTTTTCATTGGGTTTTTAGCATTTGGTATTGAGCAGTTTTTTGCTTTTTCACACACCCCCTACACCCCCTTAGAACTGAATAATATCGCCAGCTAGAGTAGGGAACTGGAAATCTTCCAATTCTATCAGCTTTATTCCGTCAAAGTAGACAGTTCCTTTGACTTTCTTCTTAACAATCGGGATATTTTCACTGTCTAAAATCACTTTGAAATAGCGCCAAAATACTTGGCGAGATTTTGTTCCTTTGTCGTCAATTCCTTGAACATTTAACCATTGACTATACATATTGTAAAAATCGGACTGCTTAGTCCGGGAGCCGTCCTCTTGGACCACATGAGAATGAAAAAATTCTCTCACTGGATTTTGCTCATCGTAGTAAGCACGTTCGGTTTCTTCAATTGCTTTACAGGCACTGAACTGATAGTTATTGCTTCTCAACCGCTTCAATCCTAATATCGCCCAATTAAGAATTCCAGGCAGTTCCTTAAGCAGTTCGTCTTTCAAATCTACGTTTCGTTCTTCTTTCTTAAAGGTTCTTGAAAAAGGCACGATAATAAGTTTTCGAAAATAGCCTTCTGTAACGTCTGATGAGTCAGGAAGGTTGTTGACTAGAAACACCAAACGGCAGTACGGGCGGTAACTAATCGCAGGACGATACTTAATGTTAATAGTGATGTTATCTCCACTAACAATAGCCTTAAAGTTTTCGGTTTTAAGTGCCTTTCCACCCATTTCGTTCTCGGCAGATATGTTAAGCGACTTACCAATCATACTTTCCATACCGAATTGGTCATTGAACTTGGATAGAGGTACGCTGCTGACGTTTTGGGGTCCAACTAATTCAGTTACTATGGAAGCCAGGACACTTTTTCCATTCGCTCCACTACCATAGTAATAGACCGCTTTTTCTGCTTTGGTTTCTCCAGTCAGCCAGTATCCAATCAACTCTTGATGTACAGCGATTAGTTCATGATTGTTGAGTGTAATATCACGCATGAAATCATCAAACTTAGGTGCTGTTGCATTCGCATCATAAGGAATTGGGATTTGAACTGTAGAAAGGTACATTGGCGAATGTTTATGTAACCTGAACGTAGACAGGTTTAACATGCCATTCTTTAAGTTGATGAAGTTGCGTTCTGTGTTCATCTCTTCAACAATAGGTGCTTCACGTTGGAGAGCTCGAATAATCTCAGTTTCATATGGGCTTTTCCAACTGTCCCATCTACCCTCATGCATCACTGCCCTGATTATTTTTCCAAGATTCACTTCAGAAAGCTCTTCATATGCACCCATTTTGTTGTATAGAAAGAGCCTTCCGTCTCTTGATGAACGCACATGGCAACGCTTGAGAAAATGCCTTGCAAAAACGTTGGCGTTGAAATGGTATCGTTTCTTTTTGTCATCGTAAAGAAACCCTCTTTCTTCCGCTTTTCCAACCCTCAGAACTTGCCTCAGCTCTAAAAGCAACGCTTCCGGAACCAGTGAGTCAGCAATTAATTCAGCAGACATGAACCGTTCTAAAGATTTGTGTTTGGGCATATCGTGAGCATGCTCCATTAAAGCGGAGAAGAAAGATTCTTCTTCTCCAACCGCCTCCATGCTAATAGCAGTTACTAATAAGGATTGTTTTTCTGGAACATCAATTTCCTGTACCAAAACTCTAAGGGTCTCCGAGGATTCTAGCAATCTTAGTTTGCTGATTGGATGATTTGATAAAAAGTTGTGAGCTTCTTTTTTATCCAGTCGAACATTCTCATTTTTACTTACTTTTACCTGTCCTACATCAAATCGCTCGTTTGCTTGAATAGGATGGGTTTGAGAAGCACTTGACTCCTCATTGTTTGTATTAGGTTTACTTTCGTGTAGCACCGGTCGCTTAACCTTTTTCAATGCCATTACGCCACCCCCTCATACAATCCAAATGAACTCCAATTAATAATCTCAATGGGCTCGTTTTTCCTTGCGCCAAAACATTTTGAGTTAAACTCAGGGAAGAAGTTTATTAAGTCATTAGAAACATATTTCACTGATTCTTCAGGGTCATCCATATAACAACCATCTTGAATTACAATACCTCGGATTCCGGTCTGGTCTAGAAACTGAGCAAACTCTAGTTGCAAACCAGCGTATTGACCTCTAGTCATTACCATCTGAAAACCCTTAGGGTAGAAATCAATCTTTAAAGATTTTTCATCAATGTAGATTCGATTCGCCAGCACTTTCTGAGCTGAAAGGTCTTTTAATAATCGTTCTAAATATCTGTGCATTCCATCAGGGGAAACCTCTTCTGGAATCGGAACCTGAGCTGCTAGACGATAGATTGCATTGACACCATCATAGTGGTCGCTCCTTGCTTCAGTTAGAGATGATACTGCAATTTGGTAGTTATTTTTTTTGTTAATCATAAACTTTACCTCCGTAGTCGTTTTTGTTTACGATTCTCATTGTATTTGGCAATTAATGAATCATCACGGAAAGATTTTAGAGGAAATGTACGAAAAAAAATTCCTTGACATAACAAAAACCTTCTGAACCATTTAACGTTCAGAAGGTTTTTGTTGTTTTTGTTCTATTAGCTCTTGTATCTCTTGTTGAATAGATGGAGGAAGTTCAAGGAAATCTGCCGTAGTATACATCTTCTTTTTATTTAAGTGAGGATAAGAATTTACTACTTCAAGAAAGGATTCTTGGAATAGTAATTGCTGTTCTACTTGCTGTCTATACAAAGCACTTAATGTCCTTAAGTCATTCATGTATTGTTCCTGAAATTCTAGCTTTGACTTTAGGCTGTTCAGGTCATCGAATAGAGAAAAATCACTCTTTACAATGCGCATTACCTCATTAATATTTTTCTCGCTCTCCAAGTAATAGTCATCACTCATTTGGTCTTGTAGCCAGTCTCCAAATAACTTGTTGTCTTCATCTGTCAACTTCTGGCTTTCAATCTCTGCCAAAATCTCAATTAAGGTTGTCAGAGCTTTTTCATCTGTTTCTTGCTGTAATGTTTTTCCCTTAACCAGTTTTTTATTTAACAGGTCTAATGCTTCCTCATTTTTTGGATTTTCCAACATATTTCTAATCAACTTGACATAGGCATCTAGTTGCTCTATCGGAGCTTCAAACCTCTTAGTTGGATGCCCCAACATTTTACGGACTTTATTTATATGACTTCCAACTCTTTTTCTATTGGACTCAAACACACTGGAGTTAGTATCTTCATCTCCATAAACTTCTTTCGTTAGGTCTGTTATGTTAAAAGTATTCTTAGACACCTTAAAATCCGCCTTTCATTAAAATCATTCAAAAAAAACCGGAAATGAGAATCCGATTTTTATCTTGTACTCCTTATCTTACACTATTACATTCTATATCAATATCTCCTGCTAAGTAATCCACATACCACCAATCTTCAAATCCGATTTTTCGTTGATAGATATTTTCATTTTCAAGACAAATCTTTATTTCGATTTCTTCCTCATTATCTTTGGCTGTAAAATATACAAAAGACCAATCTTCCATATCGAAGGCTACACACTGATATGAGCGTTCTTCTAATTCAGTAATATACGCTGTATATATCATTTCTCATTATCCTTTTCTTGCAGTAATATTTCTTCATAAATTTTCTCGCCATTCTTCAGACAAACTAAAAAGAGTGGTTGGTTCGTATCAGCATTAGATGCTACACAAACCAACCACTCATGTTCTTCATTATTGTAAACACAAGAATGTACCATTACCATTTCCGGAGTAATGGTAAGAAGTCCTCCTGTCACAAGTTTTTCATCAAGTTCATCTTTATACAAAAGAACTGACTCCTCTCCAACTTGTTCCTCATCAACATCGATTCCAAATTGTAAAGACATAAAGATAACGAAATGTTCGGCGTTGTAGTAACACATTTACCTTCCCCCTTATATATATCCTTTTTCTTTCAAGGATGTATACTTTCCCTCTCCAATAATGAGATGGTCCAACAGCTCAATACCCATCAGCTTACCTGCATCAGCAAGACGTTTTGTAACATCAATGTCTTCTCTTGATGGAGTGGTTTCACCAGAAGGGTGATTATGAGCTACCATGATGCTCGCTGCAGATGACAAGATTGCTGATTTCATAACTTCACGAGGACTTACGATGCTGGCATTTAAGCTACCAATATGGCAGACATTTATAGATACTGGTTGGTTCTTGGTGTCTAAGGTTACAACAATGAAGTGCTCCCGGTCTTTATCTTCTAAGAATTCTTTTAGCAATTCATACGCATCCTGTGGTGACCGTATGGTTCTTTTCTTGTAAAGTATGCTAGACTCTTTAACTAATTTAACTGATACAATATTGACTCTTTTTGCCGTTATATTTTCCACTCAAAATCACTCCTAACAGAAAATTAAAAAGAGGATGTTCTCACGTCTACTTAACGTAAGGACATCCTCTTTTCTATCACTGTTATAATATATATTTAATCCTTGGATTGTTTCGTTTGTCACTTTCTAAAAACCAATAAGGAAAACATTAATTCTTATAATTTCCAAGCATGTTGAAGGTCTCTTTTTTTACTTACATTACCTTTATAGTTTTCTTCTAACTGCTTATTTTCATTGACACCTTTTACCCTTACTGCTGCTAAAACTTCGGACCAAGAACTAAAATACAATTCATAAAAATCCTTAGGTATATCTGGGTATTTCACCAGCGCTTCTTCTATTGTCGGATTTTTCCCTAATTCCTCTGCTAATACTTTAATTTTCATCTGCACATCTTTTTTACTAATATGACGATGTTCTTTTTTCCTCACTGTCACTCTTTTTACTGTGTTGTTTTTGGTCTTTTCTTCGGCTTTTAGATTGTTTTTACCAAATGGGTCTCTCCCATCAAGTATCATTCTATGGCGTTCCTGAGCTACCGAAGCATACTTCTCATCTAAATCAATACCAATATACCTTCTTCCAATTAACTCTGCCGCAAGAGTGCTTGTCCCCACACCATTAAAGAAATCCAAGATTAAATCTCCCGGCTTTGAATATACTTCGAATATTCTTTTCATTAATTCAGGATGTAACTGGCAAGGGTGGTCATACCTAAGACTGTTGTGCTTTAGCCTATGAATATCTGTCCACAAATCAGTTAATGGTTTATGAAAATTATCTCCTCTTTTTTTAATACATGCTGCTCTCAGACAGTATGTGTCAGCCAAAGGTTTCATGTATTTTGGACGATAATTCACTTCGTCAGCCCTTTTATGACTACTACCTCTTTTTCTGAAAGTCAATATAGTATAATTTGCAGGCATTATCTTTCCAGCAGGTTTAGATAAAGAGTCCCAAGTAATCCATGATTCAAATTCAGCTATTTGCATCAAATAGGCAAAATGTCTTATGGACCACTGAGGAATGTTTAGAATTGAGAAATAACTACCTTCCTTCAATACTCTTATACTTTCTTGTATCCATTCGTCACACCATCTAAAATAATTCTGGATATCCATATCGTCACTATAAGAACCGTATTTCTTTTCTAAATTGTAGGGTGGGTCTACGAATATATAATCTATGGTATTATCCGGTATCGCTCTTAGTGTTTTTAATGAATCTCCTTGAATAATTTGTGAATCAAGTTTAAAGTTATTATCTTGCTCCGGTTCTACTTCTACCAAGCTAGGAAGTTTCACAACACTATCAGTATCATTCTCCCACAAGAACTCTTTTGGAAAATCTAAAGCATATACAGTTCTTTCCTCCGTAGATAGCATCAGAGCCAATCTTTCCACAATGACTTTATTTTCTTCACTATCAAGTGATTCTAATGGATTAAAAAATACATCTTTCCAAACGTCACTCATGGTCGTTCCAAAATCATGGAATGTATGTTTTTTTCCACCATAATCTTTTGTGGTTTTGCCGCATTCTGGACAATATGTGTATGGTAAAAGTACACGTGTTATTTTAATTTTTTTGGCTTTTGAAATCACCAAAACAGACATAGTTTCAGAAGATAAAATTTTTCCTTCTTCCCTCAGTTCCGTTCTAAGCGTTATCCAATATTGATAATTCAACCCTATTCCTTCAGACAACAGATGGGCAAGAGTAGCAATCTTTTCATTGCTTCCTATTAAGCACATTATTGACTTATTAGGCATTTCTTTTATTGCATCTTTTAAGTTATTGTAAATTAAATCCGGCCTTTTACTTACGGAAGACAAATTGAATACAACAGCTCCATTTTGTTCTATTAATGCCATTTTATCTTTTAATTCTTCTTTATTGTGAACTGAAATATTTTCTTGAACGAAATTCTCTGTAAGCTCTGCTAAATGTTTCATGTTAATAATTAAACCTCCTAGAAGATACCCCAATAATAAATATACATGATTTTTATTTTAATGAAAATGACAATGTTTGTTACCAACAAGTTTCCTATAAGAGACTAGTTGGTATTAAAAATCCCTTTTGACTATGGTAAGATATAGATATAACAAATTTTACAAGTAAGTGGGGATTGCGAAGTATGAATTCTTATGACGATTACTATAAAAAGCATCTAAGGTTGTTAAGAAAAGCCATCAGTGAAGCAATCCAACAAAGAGGATTTAATTCACTGCATGATTTACACCTTCAACAAAGCTGGATGTATCATACTTCTCAAGACTCTAGCTGGACGCCTCTTTCAAAAAAGGCTCTTTACTCTCTTATAAATTCAGAGGGCAATCCACGGCTAGACACTTTGCTTAAGGTCTGCTATTTATTGCAGATTGATGTTACAAGTTTATTTAAGGGGGAAAACGAAAATGACTGAATTAAATCAAGAACGCAATTTTGAAACATTTTTAGAAGAAGCAAGCTGGTTTTGGTCATCTGAATTGATTGGAGAACAACAAGAGCATACTTTAGCAGAAGAGATGCTAAAAATCTCTCCTCTAATTCAAGACACCTTAGAAAACCACCAACCACATCAACTGGTATCAGTTTTAAAAGTGCTGCGAGATGAGCAAGAGAACCTGGTTCCTCGTTCCCTCATTCTTAAAAACCTGATGATTTTACTCGATGTTTCTGCTGAAATACTTGATAGGGTCGCATTATATTGTCACCACAAAAATGTTACTCAGTTGAATGGTCCTTTTGGTCAATATCAATTTAAAAAATTCGGTCCCAACTTCAGAAAGGCTCTTTCGAATGACAACATTTATAAACTGGCGGTGTCGGATGACGGTTTCTTTGAAGACGTTATTAACTTGATGTTGTACGCTCACGAGTCAAATGAGTTCAGCAGATTCCTGACCTTTAAAGGGTTCCGTTTAGCCACCCTCGTTGGAAATATTGAAGCATTAGCTGAATTTTATCTAAGTCGTTCCATTGAAAACAGTTCACAAATAAAGCAATTGAGAGCTGTTTCATATGGTAATGGTCTTCAAAACAACCTCAAACACAAAATAGTTGAGTCTCTGACTGATTTCGGAGTTGAAATAGCTCCCGGAAACAGATATCTAGGAGAGCAACAGTTTGACCTGGTTCTTGTAAAGAGAACTGAAAGTCAAATACAAACAGATTGGAAATGGGTTGTCATTGAAACTGCCTTCCAAGAAACTACAAATTCAGTTATTGAAAGAAAGGCAAAACAAGCCGTCAATGGGTTATATCAAAGTATTGATGAGGCTAACCACAAATTGGTCTATATTATTGATGGTGCGGGATTTGTTAAAAGATACAAAGTGACTAGTACAATTTTTGATACCTGCCACTTCGCTTCAACTGCAAACCCTGAACATTTTGAAAAGCTTATCTCATTCTTAAAAGAATACTTTAGTAACTAACCTAGATTGAAGAGAAATGAGCTATGTACTCATTTCTCTTCTTTTACTTTAATGAAGGATTATTCCACTTGGAATCTTAACCTTACTTCTTCCATTTTATCGTAGAAATCTTTTTCCATATCTCTTTCAAAAAAGTTACTTAACTTTATGAGATATGCTAGACAGTCCGATATTTCTTTACCTAAGTCATTTGATATATGCTCTTTAGCAATTTGAAAAGCTTCCTTTGACTCGTAACCTTCTTGTATTTTTTTTTCTGTAAGTGCAAAAAGGTCTCTTATTAGCTCAGATATTTCTGATACTTCAGTTGTAAGTAACATTTGATTCATAAGTAATGACTCTTTACTTCGATTATACGAGTCATCTTTAATATGATAATTCAATTTTTTTTGGTAGTCTTGAGTAAATCTTTGGAGCTCTTTCATGTATACATTCCTTTCATTTCTATCTTCTTCCATTCTAGTTTAACTAAAAACCTCATTTACTTATGGTACGGTTCACCACGATTAATCCGAAAAGCCCGATAAATCTGCTCCACCAAAATCAACCGCATTAACTGATGAGGAAACGTCATTTTCGAGAACGACAGCTTTTCATCCGCTCGTTTCATCACGGCGTCGCTCAATCCGAGTGACCCCCCGATGACGAAGGTGACTTTGCTTTTTCCATATGTAGCCAGCTTATCTATTGTATCGGCTAATTCTTCGGATGTTTTCATTTTTCCTTCGATGGCGAGGGCGATGACGTGGGCGTCGGGGCTGATTTTGGATAGGATGCGGTCGCCTTCTTTGTCTTTTATGATTTTCATGTCCTGGTCACTTAGGTTTTCCGGCGCTTTTTCGTCCGGGAGTTCGATGATGTCGATTTTTGCGTAGGCCGAAAGTCGTTTTGTGTATTCTTCAATGCCTTGCTTGAGGTATTTTTCTTTTAGTTTTCCGATGGTCACAATATTAATATTCACAGGTCATCCCCACTTTAAGAACAAGTTATTCATATATGTTGCCCACAATTGTGGATATCTTTTCTGTATTTTGTGTAAGATCATTCGTTCCCCACTATATATACTGCGGGGTCTCCACATAATTCACAGGCTGTGGATAAACTGTTAGTATGTTCGATTTTTCTGATTTCGGGCGGCAGCTCGTGGTCGTCTATGTACATATCCAACACGGTTTCGATGTGTTCTTCACAGGAATAATACGTTTGTTTCATGTTCAAATCCTCCGATGGTTTCTTGCGTTTTTGTAAATGTTCTCTTCCCAATATAACCTATTTATTCACATGTTAGTAGTGCTTCGGGCTGAGTTTTATCCACAATTCGACAAACAAGCTGTTGATGACTCTATTTCGCTCGTGTGTTAGTTTGGATGTAACCGATGTTTGGGGAGGTCTGCATGTGCGCGTTAGATGGGTTTGGCTTTTTGTGATCATGTTGCTGCTTGCTGGGTGTCAGCCGTCTTATTGGGTGTTAGAGAAAGATCGAATCGGTGAAGGGAGTCCAGACTTAGAAATATACGCTAATTACCTTCAAATGCATGATGACGTAAAAGGATATCAAGTCTTCACCATTTCAGAAGGCAAAAAAATGGTTGTTGTGTCTCTTGGAAGCAGAGAGAAGGATAAGAAGCTTGAGGTGTCAGGCGTCAAATTCTCGCCTAAGGAAACGATTGTAACTGTGAAGCGAAAACCCGCTACCAAGGCAAATGAGAAAAACCCTTATATTCTGATTGGACTGGACAAAATAGAAGGAGACTTCATCGTCCAAGACGAATCAGGAGATCGTTTTAAAGAAACAGATGACCAGCAATAAAGCCGGCGTTCTGAGAACGTCCGGCTTTTTCTTTACTTCAGCATTCCATGCGGGTCGATGACGAATTTTTTGGCTGCGCCTTTGTCGAAGTCGCTGTAGCCTTTTGGCGCGTCGTCCAGAGAAATGACGGTGGCGTTGACGGCTTTTGCGATTTGCGCTCTGCCGCTCAGGATCGCTTTCATCAAATTGCGGTTGTATGTCATGGCCGGCGTTTGTCCGGTGACAAAGGTGTGGGCTTTGGCCCAGCCGAGTCCGAAGCGGATTTTTAGTGAGCCTGTTTTGGCGTCCGTATCCTTTGCACCGGGATCTTCGGTCACATATAAGCCCGGAATGCCAAGGCTTCCGCCGACCTGGGTGACGTCCATGATCGAGTTCAGCACGGCGGCAGGCGCTTCTCCTTGATTGCCATGTCCAGATGCTTCAAATCCGACACAGTCCACGGCGGCATCAACGGTCGGTTCACCTAGTATTTGTTCAATTTGCTCGCCGAGGCGATCGTGTTTTTGCACGTTGACCGTTTCGCAGCCGAAGCTTTTCGCCTGTGCCAGTCTGTCTTCGTTCAGATCGCCGACAATCACCGTCGAGGCGCCAAGGAGCTGGGCGGAGTGTGCGGCGGCTAAGCCGACAGGTCCCGCTCCAGCGATATAAACGGTTGAACCTGTTTGCACGCCCGCTGTGTACGCCCCGTGGAAGCCGGTCGGAAAAATGTCGGACAGCATCGTCAAATCGAGAATCTTTTCTAACGCCTGTTCTTTATCCGGGAACACCAATAGCTGAAAATCGGCGTACGGCACCATGACGTATTCCGACTGGCCGCCGACCCAGCCGCCCATATCGACGTAGCCGTAAGCCGATCCCGGCCGTTCCGGGTTGACATTCAAGCACACGTGCGTTTTCTGCGTTCTGCACATCACACAGCGCCCGCAGGCAATATTGAAAGGAACGGATACGATGTCACCTTTTTTGATAAATTCAACATCCCGCCCCGTTTCAATGACTTCTCCGGTGATTTCATGCCCGAGCACCAAGCCTTCCGGCGCCGTCGTGCGGCCTCGCACCATGTGCTGATCGCTTCCGCAGATGTTTGTGGTAAGCACCTTCAAAATCACCCCGTGCTCACATTTACGATTCACATTCGCCTTCGGAACGCCGGGCCCGTCCTTCAAGATTAACTCCGGATACCCGATATCCTCCACCGCTACAGTTCCTTCGCCTTTGTACACAACCGCTTTGTTTCCTGTCAACGCCATTCCTCCCATTCATGTTTTTGGACTTTTCGTCCTTGAACATGACTTCGGTTCGGCATGACCCTTTCCCTTTTTCACGACTGTTTTTTCTGCATCTTAACGACAATAAAAATGCCAAGCCAGCACCCGACAATGGTTCCGACGATGTCCAACCAGCCCGCTTTTCCCCCGTTCAGCAGGAACACAGTAACCGCCGAAGTCAGACCAATAATCGCTGCTTGCAGCATGACACGTTTGGTGCCCATTTGATCCCTCCTTTACATTCTTTTCTATACCATACCTAAAATCACTGCAATATTGGATTCAACAAAAAAAGAGACTTCACCCAGTCTCTTCATAAACAGTGATCAGTTGAAGAATAATTTCCTGAGAAATAATGTGACAACGCTGGTTGCTAACGCAATTGCAGTATAGAGTACAACCCAAAACATGAAAGAACTGTTACCAGAGGCTAACGTAAACAACAATATCAAACTCCCGATAAAGACGATGAGCGGACCAATCCAAACTTTCTTCCATAGGAGATAACCCGCTGCACCGATTACGCCTGACATCATCGGAAAAACAAAAACGACGAGCAGTATAACGGCTCCCAAACCGGAACCCCCTTCACCTTAAAACTCCTTCATCACCTCAAAATCATACAGCTTCAAATGACTCTTCGGCGTCACGACATCTTTTACCTTCCCGATCTCTTTTTCCTTCACTTTCTTTCTGGTTTTCAGGCTGTACTGTTCAATGTATGCAGGCTGATTGTAGGTGTATGTGAAGAAATAAAGACTGCTGCCTTTTCGGGTGATTTCTTTGAAATCGGCTTTCATTTTTTCTGGTGAAAGAGTGAAGGCGATGCTTGATTTTCCTGTCTTTGCATCGATTTTGTACACCTTTCCGAAGCCGTCAATGAAGTACAGGTACCCCTCATAAGAGAAAAAGCTGTTTTTAAAGCTGAAGGGCATGGAGCTGTATATCGTTTGTTCGTCGTTTTTGTATTTGGCGATGTCGTGCAGTTCCACTTTGCCGCTTTTCTTGTTGATTTTGACCATTTGATATAGATTGCTCGCCTTTTGGCCGCGAATCATGACATAAACAGCTTGATCGTCCACAGCAAGCTGGGATTCGATTGAGGCTCCTTCCCGGTATTTCCATTTCGTTATCGTGTAATAGGTGAGCTTCTTCTGATCTGCATGAATTTGGAGGAGCTGATAGCCTTTTTCGTCAGCTGTCGGGACAAGTGCGTAAATGGCGCCGTCATGAAAACCGGAGGCTCGGATGTAGTAGGGGATGACGTCTTTTTTCCACTCTCCGTCCATCTGGCGGTACAGCTCTGAACGGTACCCGTCTCCCTTTTTGTCGTAGCCGGAGTTGTAGAGGGTGTAAAAACCGTCCGTCTGTTGTAAAAAGCCCGCGCTGTCACCGGTGTGTTGATAGGCTCTTTTATGGGAGCGCAGGCCGTTTTTGATTGTGAAAATCGTGTTTTTGTCCTCCAGCATCACACTGTCGCCGTGAATCTTGGCTGAGCCCAGCTCAAGGCCCTTCATCTTAAAAGAAGACAGCGACCCGTCTTGGCTGATGAACAGGGCGTAGCTTTTCCCGCCGCCGAATGCATCTTGATCCGCAGAGGTTGAGAGATACAGCAGGCTGTCCTTGTCGTCCAGAAAATCGGTGTCGCTGAGATCCTGCTGACTCACGGCTTTATGGCTTGTGAGAGGAGAAACGAAGACAAATAGTGCGATCCCTGCGAGAATCAGCATGGCGATGGTAATCATCCACTTCTTCATATCTTTCTCCTTAGTAAATGGTCATGATGGTTGACGTATAGGAAGAGCTTGTAATGTCGCGCGGATATACGCCTAAGCCTCCGTTGCCATCTATATCAATGCCTGCTTTCAGCAAAAAGGCGGACCATAGGAGCTTTGAACAGTTTTTGGCGCCATCATGGCCGGTATTTCTGTTATTAACGAAGTTAAATGAGTATGCGTCGCCGACTCTTGAGACCGCCCAGTCGGCAGCGGATGTTTTTTGAGATGAGGTTACGCTGACTGTTTGCACGATGGAGTTGTCTTCCACGTCTCTGGCATTGTAAGCGATCTGCCTGACCCCGTCGCTCGGGACAGATTCAACAATTTTGTCAGCCGCGGAGTACATGCCGACGTGACCGTGGTTGTAGAAGGCTGTGTAGGAGTTGGTGTAATAGATATTCCCTTTCGCGCTTGTCGGGAGTTTTTTCGTGCCGGACGAGCCGCCCATGATAGACATGCCGCTTCCCTTGGCGAGCCTGTCGCCTTCTGCTTTATCCGCAGTGATTTCCTCATAGAACTGCTTCAGAATGACGTCTTGCTTGACGTGCTGCTGTTTGGCAATCTGGCTGGCGGACTTCATGATTTCTTCCGGTGTCGTGCCTGGCTGCAGTGCGGCGATTTCTTCTGCATAGTTTGTGGTTTTTACGGCTTTGGCGGGAGAAACATACAGTCCGCCACACATCATTGTAAGCGCTACCATAAACAATACCATCCGTTTCTTGAACTTCATTACATCTCCTCTTTTCTTTTGAATGTAGGAAAGGTGACTTCCTTCACCCACATTATATTAGGAAAATAAGGAAAGTAACTAGGTCATTTACAGAATTTTTAGAAATCATTTACAGAAGGCTGTCCGCAAAAAAAGGCCTTTATCAGGCCCTTTACGTTTAAAGCTTCTTGCTCATCACCACGTCTGTTTCTTGAAATCCGGTTCGCTCGTATAGCTTCCGCGCTGTCTGATTATGGGCAAATACATGGAGGGACAGCTTCCGGATTCCCATGCTGCGTGCTGTCTGATCTAATGCCGCCAATGCTTGCTTTGCATAACCCTTGCCCCGGTATGGTTCATATAACCCGAAATCGTAAATAAACGCTTCCTGTTGCGCATGCTCCGGTTCTGCATGTATCCAGAGCCAGCCAACGATTTTCTTTTCATTCAGCGTGAGACTCCATAAGTGATGATGGGGGGTTTCCAGCCCTTTCGGAAGCAGATTGGAAAAGACCTGCCTAGACAATAGCTGTGCGTCTTCAGGCTGCCATGTTCCCGCCTTTACCTTTTCTTCCGCATAATGCTTGGTCGTATACGTGAGATAAGACCGGAATTGTTCTGTCTGCATGGGAGTCAGTATCATTGTCATATCATCGCTCCTTCATATATTGACTATAGGATTTTACATAAAATAGAAAGAGGTGTTACTATCAGAATAAACAACTGAGATTGATAAGTCACGAGAGAAAGGAGTTTCAAATGAATAAGATTGCACCCGCAGAAATCGCTAACATGCTCAATGACTGGTACCTTGCGATCAAGAAACATGAAGTTGAAGAGTCCGCCCGTTTGTTTGAAGAAGTGAAGCCTTTATTGGATGACATGGAAGAGGATCAGGAGGTGCTTGCCTACTTCTCCTTATTGGAACTGCGCCACAAGGTTTTGCTTCACGAGGCGAGAGGACAGGGTTTTCAGCATGAGGAGCCTTCTCATATGAATGCTGCGTCAGACATGCTGAAATATTACTTTTTTCTGTTTGAAGGCATGTACGAAGCCTATAAAAATAATTACGATATTGCCATTGGGCTGTATAAAGAGGCCGAGCAGTATCTTGGCAACGTTCCCGACCCGATTGAGAAAGCCGAATTCCACCTGAAGGTCGGTAAGCTCTATTATAAGCTGGGACAAAATATTGTGTCCCTCAATCATACACGGCAAGCGGTCAAAACGTTCAGGGAAGAGACCGATTATAAAAAGAAACTGGCCTCGGCGCTGATCACCATGTCAGGCAATTTTACCGAGATGAGCCAGTTTGAAGAAGCTGAAACATATTTGGACGAAGCGATTCGGATCACGAGAGAATTAGAGGATTATTTTTTTGAAGCCCAGCTTTTGCATAACTTCGGACTTCTTCATGCGCAAAGCGGCAAATCAGAAGAAGCGGTCTCCAAATTAGAAGAGGCCCTACAACACGAAGAATACGCCCGCTCCGCCTATTACTATCATTCTGCCTATTTGCTGATACGTGAGCTGTTTAAGATTCAAAAGAAAGAACAAGCTTTATCTTATTACCAAGAAGTGAAGGAAAAATTGACAGCCGAGCCGAATAGAATATGTGAGGCAAAAATAGATATTTTATATGCGATTTATGCAGAAGGAGGTCATGCGGAAACGTTTCACTTATGCAAACAACATATGGATGATTTGGTGTCCTGGAAAGAGTTTGACAGTGTAAGAGAACTTTCCATTTTGGCTGGTGAAAAGTACAGAGAGCATGAGCTTTACAAAGAAGCTGCCCACTTTTTTTATGAAGCATTACAAATTGAAGAACTCATCAAACGAACGGAGGTTATATAAATGAAAAAATATCTGATTGGTGCAGGCATCGCAGCGGTGATTTTATCAGGATGGTTTATTGCGGACCACCAAACTCATTCACAGGAGATGAAAGTCGCTGAGAAAATGATTGGGTAAATGAAATACCCCCGCGGGATGCGGGGGTTCAATTTAACGAAAGAATCCTAAAACGGTTTGTAGTTTTAGGATTCTTTCATATTTTCAGCGTGATTGAAAACCCTTGAAGTCTAGGAAGAGCGAGCATTGGAGCAGTCTTTCACAGGATGTGATGACGGCGGTGTTTAGGCAGGACGCCTAAGCATTTAGCCGCCGTTCCTTTCGTAATTCGTGAGCACCAACGCGCAGGCCTGACAACGAATGCAAGGGTTTGTCGACACGCTGAACCCCCCGCGGATGCGGGGGTTTTCTTATTACAACAGCTTCTTACCGAGCAGAGATTCTACGAGCTCCACTGCTGTTTGTCCAGTCTTGTTTTCGTGGTCAAGAATTGGATTGACCTCCACGAATTCAGCTGAGGTGATGATACCCGCGTCATACAGCATTTCCATAGCCAAATGGCTCTCCCTGTAGCTGATGCCGCCGATAACAGGGGTTCCGACACCCGGTGCGTCGTTCGGATCAAGTCCGTCCAGATCGAGGCTGAGATGGACGCCGTCACATGCTGATAAATAATCAAGGGTTTCTTCGATCACCTTTGTCATGCCAAGACGGTCGATTTCGTGCATCGTGTACACCTTCATGCCGCTCTCCCTAATATACTTGCGCTCCCCTTCATCAAGTGACCGGGCGCCGATGATGACGACGTTTTCCGGTTTGATTTTAGGCGCGTAGCCTTCAAGGTTAACCAGTGACTCGTGGCCGATGCCGAGGCTGACGGCAAGCGGCATACCGTGAATATTGCCTGACGGTGATGTTTCAAGCGTATTCAGGTCGCCGTGCGCGTCATACCAGATGACGCCGAGATGATCGTAATGCTTCGCTGTACCTGCCAGTGTGCCGATCGCAATACTGTGGTCTCCGCCAAGGACAAGCGGGAATTTTTTCTCTTCAATGACTTTGTTGACCTTTTGAGCGAGTTTTTCATTTCCCGCCAAAACGGAATTCAGGTTCTTCAGTTCTTCGTCATTTTTGATCTTTTCGCGGTTGATCGGAATGTCACCGAGATCTTCAACCGTATAACCCATGTCTGACAGCCTCTCAATCAGATGGGCGTACCGGATGGCGCTCGGGCCCATGTCCACTCCGCGTCGTGCTTGTCCTAAATCCATTGGCATTCCAATAACCGAAATCGTTTTATCCATCTGTGATTCCACCTCAACATATAAGATAATGTCCTATGCGGGTTATAACAAAGATGACTTGCGGACAATGTGTTTAAAGCTCTAGCTGACGATTTGCCTGCTGGCGTTTTTTAATGACGACATGATAAATGATGTAGCAAATGATCATAAACGGGATGCCGCAATACAGCGCGATACGCTGCTCCGGATCAAATGCAAGGCTGATGAGAACGACCGTATTTAACGTCAGGCCGATCAGCGGAAGCACCGGATACAGCGGTGTTTTGAATTTCAAATCTTCCTTCTTGCCGCCTTCACGGATAAATTTGCGTCTGAACATAATTTGAGAAAGCGTAATCGTGATCCAGCCGACCTGGGCGCTCATGCCCGCCAAAGATAGAAGCACCATATACACGGTTTCAGCCGCCGCCACTTTTGATAGGAGCGATAGGCAGGCCACAGCCATCGTTACGATTAACGCGTTCAGCGGCACACCTCTTTTGTTTGTTTTGCCCAACGCTTGGAAGGCCTGTCCTTCATTCGCCATCGCGTACAGGATACGTGTCGATGCGTATAAACCTGAATTCGCAACAGATAATAGCGCGATTAAAATAACAAAGTTCATGATATCAGCGGCATACGGGATTCCGATTTGTTCAAATACCGCAACAAACGGACTTTCCACAACTCCCGCCTGTTTCCACGGAATCATGCCGGCAATGACAATGATGGATAAAACAAAGAAGACAAGCGTTCTCCATACTGTCTGTTTGATAGACCGCGGAATCGTTTTTTCAGGGTCTTCACTTTCTCCGGCTGCAACCCCGATCAGCTCAGTTCCCTGAAACGCGAAGTTCACGGCAATCATCGTTATCAATATTGCCTTAATACCGTTTGGGAATAACCCGTCTTCATAAAAATGTGTCAAAAACGGCGCCTGCTCTCCGCCTTTCAAATCAATCAGGCCAAACATGGCAGCTCCGCCGAGAATAATAAATAAAAGGATAATCAAAATTTTAATGCCTGAGAACCAGAATTCCGATTCTGCAAAGGCTTTGGCTGTTATTGCATTTAGTATAAACATCAGTGCCGCAAATACCAGACACCAGATCCACACGTCTATGTGCGGAAACCAGCGGAGCATTAGCTGCCCCGCTGATAAGAATTCAATGGCGCATGTAACCGCCCAGCCGAGCCAGTACAGCCAGCCGAACGCAAATCCAAAGGCTGGGCTGATAAATTTTGTCGCATAGGTCTGGAAGGACCCCGACACAGGAAAGGCGACTGCCAGCTCCCCTAAGCAGAGCATCGTCAAAAACATGATAAAGCCGCCTACTAAATAGGACAGAACCGCGCCGAGCGGTCCCGCTTGGTTAATGGTAAACCCGGTTCCAAGGAAGAAACCGGTTCCGATCACTCCGCCCAATGAAATCATGAACAAGTGGCGTGATTTCATTGTCCGCTGGAGCTGATTTCCGTTATCTTGGTTTGTATTCACATTCTGCACCCCTTCAGCAACTTGTATTGGATCTAAGCTGGAATGACTACACGGTGCATATCCCAGTTTGCTGTCCAAAGAGCCTTTATCTATTTAATATAAAATTCACTTCTTCTCATAAAGATACATTATACTAAAATACTGTAGCTGAGCAAATAGGGAGTGCTTAATTTTCTGTTGTAAATTTATACAAACGAAGTGAATATCCCGCCATGGTGCGGATTTATGCGTTTTGCAGCACGTGCTTAATTTTCTCTATTGCCCAATCCAAATCTTTTTTCGAAATGATTAATGGCGGTGCAAAACGAATAACTGTATCATGCGTTTCCTTGCATAAAAGCCCTTCTTTCTTCAAGCGCTCACAATACGGACGCGCGGCTTCCGTCAATTCCACACCGATAAACAGCCCTCTGCCGCGGACTTCTTTAATGACAGGGTTATCAATGCTCTCAAGTTCTCTTTTAAAGTATTCGCCAAGCTCAAGAGAACGTTCCGCCAGCTTTTCATCCTCCATCACTTCCAACGAAGCGATAGACACCGCACATGCAAGCGGGTTTCCGCCAAATGTCGAGCCGTGTGAGCCCGGGTTAAACACGCCTAAGATCTCGCGGTCTGCCGCAATGCATGAGATCGGGAACACACCGCCGCCAAGCGCTTTACCCAAGATATACATATCGGGAACAATGCCGTCCCAGTCACACGCAAACGTCTTGCCTGTACGTCCAAGACCCGTCTGAATTTCATCCGCAATAAACAAGACATTCTCTTCCTTACAAATCGCCGCCGTTTCCTGCAAAAACCCTTCAGGCGGAATGACAATCCCCGCTTCGCCTTGAATCGGTTCGAATAAAAATGCCGCTGTATTCGGCGTAATGGCCTGACGAAGCGCTTCCGCATCGCCGTAAGGGATTAACTTGATTCCCGGAAGCATCGGGCCGAATCCTCTTTTATATTCCTCTTCAGAAGACAGAGATACCGCCAGCATCGTCCGGCCGTGGAAGTTCCCGACACATGCGATAATTTCAGCTTGATTGTCTGCCACGCCTTTTACTTCATAAGCCCAGCGTCTCGCCGCTTTCACCGCAGATTCAACCGCTTCAGCTCCTGTATTCATCGGCAAAATCATCTCTTTGCCCGTCAGCTTAGCTGTTTTCTCGTAAAATGGTCCCAGCTGATCGTTGTGAAACGCGCGTGACGTGAGGGTAATTTTATCAGCCTGATCCTTCAATGCCTGAATGATTTTCGGATGTCTGTGACCTTGGTTTACCGCAGAATAAGCACTCAGCATATCCATATATTCATTGCCTTCCGGGTCCTTTACCCAAGCACCCAGCGCTTCAGAAATGACAATCGGGAGCGGATGGTAATTGTTGGCTCCATAATGAGACGTCTGATCAATAATTTCTTTGGATTTAGATAAAGCTGGCATATTTGAATTCCCCCTTGTTTTCTGTTTCAACATGTTATCCTGCTTTCCCTTTATATAAATGCAAGTTCTGTGCCAAATCAAGATTTCGTGTGTTTTCTACAATTTTCGAGGATAAGGTGCAAAAACATTCAGATATTTCGAGCAAAAATTTCAGCAAGTGCAAAATTCTTTTGCATATCCTCTCCATTCTTTTATAAAATAGAGGCAATATTAAGAAAATAATTGAGGGAGGTTTATACAATGGTCAAAGACAGCGAATTCCTCACATTGGTTTTTCAAAGCATTTTGGATGAAATCGATGTTGGCCTGCACGTGGTAGACGAGCATGGAAACACGATCGTTTATAACAACAAAATGATGCAGATTGAAGATATGGAGAAGCATGACGTCCTCAATAAAAACCTGATGGATGTGTTTATGTTTTCTAAACAGCAGGACAGCACCCTGGTACAGGCCCTTCAGGAAGGCACAACGATTAAAAATGTGAAGCAGAGCTACTTCAATAATAAAGGCCAGGAAATCACGACGATCAATCATACATATCCCATCGTCCAAGACGGCAAAATCAGGGGCGCAGTCGAAATTGCCAAGGATGTGACAAAGCTTGAACGGCTGATCAGGGAGAATATGAACAAAAAAGGCAGCACAACATATACATTTGACAGCATTCTCGGCACCAGCCCGGCCATTCAAGATGTCGTCGAAAACGCCAAACGGGCAACGAGAACGTCATCATCGGTCCTTCTCGCAGGCGAAACCGGCACGGGAAAAGAGCTGTTCGCGCAAAGTATTCATAACGGCAGCGATCGCTCAGGCGGCCCGTTTATTTCACAAAACTGCGCGGCGCTGCCAGACAGCCTTGTAGAAAGCATTTTGTTTGGAACGAAAAAAGGGGCGTTTACAGGCGCTGTCGACCAGCCCGGACTGTTTGAACAAGCACATGGCGGCACGCTGCTGTTAGATGAAATCAACTCGCTGAATCTGAGTCTTCAGGCGAAGCTGCTGCGCGCTCTTCAGGAACGGAAAATCAGGCGCATCGGTTCGACAAAGGATACGCCGATTGACGTGCGTATAATTGCCACAATGAACGAAGACCCGATTGACGCGATTGCGGGCGAACGAATGCGGAAGGACTTGTATTACAGGCTGAGCGTCGTGACACTGATCATCCCGCCGCTTCGGGAACGAAAGGAAGACATTTTGCTTCTCGCATCGGAGTTCATTCAGAAAAACAACCACCTGTTCCAAATGAATGTCGAACACATCAGCGAAGATGTGAAGCAATTTTTCCTATCCTACGACTGGCCGGGAAATATACGTGAGCTTGAGCATATGATCGAAGGCGCAATGAATTTCATGACGGATGAGCAAACGATTACGGCTTCCCATCTGCCCTATCAATACCGCATGAAAATCAAGCCAGCCAACATCTCAGAACCGGAAACAGCAAGACACCAGCCGGCCGCGGACTTAAAAGAAAAAATGGAGAGCTTCGAAAAATATGTGATTGAAAATGTGTTAAGAAAGCACGGCCATAACATCTCACAAGCTGCTCAGGAGCTTGGCATCAGCAGACAAAGCCTTCAATACCGGCTGAAGAAATTTTCCCACCCGCCTGCCGAGTAACAGTCCTATTCCGGCGCAGGAAGCCAGACGTGTATGTCGTTAAACGGCAAAGCTCACACCCAACTGCAACAGCGGAAAAGCCTTCAAACATCATGTTGACAGCAAACCGCAATCACAAAAAACATCGCGCTGAACACATGCAAAAGGCACAATAAAATCTTCTGTATCGAGGGAAGAAAAAGAAATCTATGTATACATCATAAAATTCATCACCAGCAACCATACGGAACAAACCATTAAGTCAATGCTGGTCAGTCCTTGCCTGCTGTTTCACGTGTAACACCCATCTTGTATGTTTCTTCATATTCGATAGATCCTTTTTCAACTGAACGGGCGTGACCCTCGTTCAGTTTTTTTGCATAAAAAAACAGTCTGGCACGGTGCCAGACTGTTTCTGTTAACTTCCTAATTGGTCTGCGGAGGAGAGCTGAATGTCAACGGATTTTTCTTTTCCGGCGCGGTAAAACTTCACTTTCACCCGGTCACCGACTTTTTTCTGATAAAGCCGTTTCCGCAGATCAACAATGTCATTTACTTTGTGACCGTCAAATTCTGTGATGACATCCAGTTCCTTAAGCCCTGCTTTTCCGGCAGGTGAGAAGGCATCTACCCCCATCACAACCGCTCCATTGGTGACATCCTTAGGAAGCTTCAAAGTTTCGTCCCAATGATAGCTGGCGATGTCGCTTAGCGATTTCATCTCAATGCCAAGGAACGGACGTTTAACCTCGCCGTATTTCTCCAAATCCTCTATCACCGGGATCACAAGCTTAGACGGAATCGACAGGCCAATTCCTTCAACCGCCGACTCGGCAATTTTCATTGAATTGATGCCAATGACTTTTCCGTCCATATTTAACAAAGCGCCGCCGCTGTTCCCAGGGTTAATGGCCGCATCTGTTTGCAGGACTTCTGCGTTCCAGTCAGGCTGCCCATCACCGTTCGAATCCACTGGGATGGCTCTCTCCGTTCCCGAGATGACGCCCTGTGTGACAGAGCCTGCAAATTCAAGGCCTAACGGGTTCCCGATCGCAATAACCGGCTCCCCTGATTTCACTTTATCTGAATTACCGAAATCAGCGACTGCTTTAATTTTATCGCTTTTTACTCGTAAAACAGCAAGGTCCATCAGCTGGTCGCTGCCGATCAGTTCAGCCGATACACGCGAGCCGTCTTTCAGGCTGATTTCAATTTGGGAAGCGCCCTCGATGACATGATGGTTGGTCACGACATAAGCGGAGTTGTCATTTTTCTTATAGATGACGCCAGAGCCGCTCCCAGCCTCACCGCTCTCTCCCCAAATATCTGATTTTTGAATGTTCACAACACCGACAACGGCGGGCGACACATTGCTGACAATCTTGGTGACTGCGTTGTTGACACTGACATTCACCGTTCTGATTGATTCCCGGTTATTGTTGTTCTGCTGCTCTTCTAAGACGCCCGTATCTATCCCTTCATTTGAAAGGTACGGCATGATAAACGCCATTAATACGGCACCGACAATCACGCCAATCAGACTAGAAAGGAAATATCCTTTTTTGCTTCTCTTTGGCTGTTCAGGAGCAGTATGTTCTTCCTCACGATCGTAATCCACCATATTCCATCCTTTCCAAGAACGTTAATATGGTTATATTGTGGGTTAGAAACTCCTATAATAGTCATGATTTACATAGAAAAATTATACAGCGCAGAGCGGTGTGGCCTTCTTCGGGTCGGTATCAAACAAATCAAATGTTTCCCCCGTCACAAACCCTTTAGAAGCCAATGTCTGCTGTACAGACATTCTCGCCAGATCCTTCATGTTGTTGTCCTGGCTCAAATGCGCCAAATAAATACGAGACGTCTCGTCGCCAATGACATCGGTCATCGCTAAGGCAGCATCTTCATTTGAAACGTGCCCGACGTCACTTAAAATCCGCCGCTTAATGCTCCATGGATATCTCCCCATTTGCAGCATGCCGACATCGTGATTGCTTTCAAACACAAACATATTCGCTGAGCGGATGATCCCTTTCATCCGGTCGCTGACGTACCCCGTATCTGTCATTAAAGCAAGCTTTCGGCCGTTATAATGGAACACATAAAACATGGGCTCCGCCGCGTCGTGTGAGACGCCAAACGATTCCACATCAAGTCCGCCGAACGACTTCACCGTCTCCATCGGAAACACAAATTTTTGATCGGTATCAATTTTGCCAATTTGGTTCTCCATCGCTTTCCATGTCTTCTCATTCGCATAGATCGGAAGCTTGTACTTTCTGGCGACCACGCCAAGGCCCTTAATATGGTCACTATGTTCATGCGTCACAAAAATGCCGTCTACATCATCCAGCTTACGCCCGATTTGCGCCATCAATCCATCCATGGCTTTCCCGCTCAAACCGGCGTCTACCAAAAATGCGTGATCCTCAGTTTCAAGGTAAAACGCATTTCCCGTACTCCCGCTCGCAAGTACGCTAAATTGCAAGCTCATGTGTCTCACTCCATTATTTTCATTGATCTGTATCTAAAATCGTACTCTCCAAAGCATTCACTGTAAAATACTCTTGCACTGTCTTTTTCTCACCGTTCACTTTTTTATCGTACTCGACTGTAATTCTCCATACCGGCGCCAGCACCTGTGTACTTGTCAGCGGATATTGCGCGACGTAGCCGAATTTGACACTTTTTATCGTACTGTTCTCTTTTAATTGATTTTGATAGTACAATAACTCAACCGCATCCATTTCAGTGATTAGGCTTTCCTTCTGAATTTGCTTAAAGGTCTCAAGCGTCGTCTGGTCGTATGACACAACCTCGTTTTTATCGTTTAAACGCAAAATCACTTGCCCGATCATATTAGAAGAAGTGTCGGTCTGCTGATAAATATAATGGCCCTCATATGTTTGGAAGAAAATAATTTCTTTTTGCGATTTATCAACCTTCCAAAGCTCATATTTTTCACCATCTTGGATTTTCGAAGAAACAAACGCCTGAGCATCGTCCTCAATCTTCTTCTTTGACAGGGCGATCGGATTCGTAAATTTCATTTTCAGGGTCGTTACTTTACGATCATCACTAGGCATGTCCATCAACGGCTTTTGATCCTTGAGCGCCTCAATTTCGTCCTTGGTGAAGGCCTTTTGATTCGCTGTGATTCTGTAGCCTTCTGTTGCTTCCTTATTCAGCCCTTCATACGTAATATGATCGGCCTTCATGTCATGCTCGACATCATTTTTAATGACTTCATAATCTTTGCTGGTAGACTGCCATTTTTGAAAAAACTGATAGCCTAAAAAAATATCTAAAATGAGGAAGGCAACGATGAAGATTGATTTTGTCTTATTCCACTCCACTGTTTGCCCCCTCCTTCGTTAATAAGTCCTTCGTGATCGGCACAATTTTCCCGTTTATTTTCATCCCCCAAACCGGTTCCAGTTCAACAAGAGGGTCATTATTGGATGATGTTGATACCAATTGATACGCAAGGAAGATCTGATCAATTTTATCCGTATTATATGCCGTTTGTTTAGAAAGCAGCATCTTCACTTCGCTCCCGCTCATCAGCTCAGTCTCTGTCGTTTTAATCGGATTCGTTCCGAGACTGTAATTCGGCCGCTTATAGCTGAGAATTTCATCGTTGGCCCATTGCACCGTAATCGCGGATGTCGCTCCGAATGGTTTGGCGGTACTGTTAATGACCGGCATCTGGTCCATAAAGATATAGAAGCTTAACTGCTGGCTGTCATTGATATTGAAAAATTGATAGTGATCTGTCCAGCTGCCCGTATCCTCAAGGTATTTTTGGCTCTTTTTAATTAATTCACCTGTTTGATAGGAAGTGCTCTGCACCAAATTGCGCTGTTGGAATTGTACCTGGCGCTGGCTTAGATTCACATCTAAACGGCTGATTCCATCTGTCAGCACATTTCTGTTGTTGTAATTCGAATCTTCCCTTACAATACTTGGATCGCTGAACAAGGCCTGCTTAAAGGTGTTTGTTTTAATCGATTCTGTGACAAATTCTTTTTTGTCCATCGTAAGCGTTTTGTTCGACAGCAGAAACTCTTTCTTTGAACCGATAGAAAACAGACTGAATGCCGGCATGTTTGATTGACTGTTTTTCAAGTCATTCATCATGTTCCGGTAGTTAGCCGATTCAACAGTCACTTCCAGAATCAGCTGCTTGCTGAAAGACACCAAATAGATTTTCTTGTTCGCTTTTGTTTCATTAATCGGAATCAAAATGTGGTCAAATGAACTGTACTCAAATGACTGGTTAGACCATTTAAACAGCGTTTGGAAGATATCAATAGGAATCGTGTCGTTGAATTGCAAGTCAAGCTTCGCATCATAACCGCTTATCCCGTAAAACCAGCTCTTAAATGAAGTCTTGTCATACTGATCAGAAATATCTTTGATCCCTTTTACATCCCAATGCGGCAAGTCAGACCAGACTTCATTATAAAGTGAATCATCATTCACTTTATAATGAGCGCCGCCATCATGGATAAACATGTCCCTCGGCCTTACCGTTTCAGACAGCTTTTGGGTGTTTTTTTCGATTTTATGCTTCTCACGCACAGTAGACGCTGTTGATGATGAGCCTCCGGAAAAGTTTGGCTGGAACGTCCATATCCCCCACGTAAACACAAGGCTGATGACGACGAGTATCGTAAGTAATATCGTTTTTATATTTTCACGCTTCATCCCAATCATCCTCTTGTTCCTCTTTATATGGAAGAGTAAATGTAATCGTCGTGCCTTTTCCTTCTATGCTGTCCGCCCAAATATCCCCGCCATGCGCCTGAACCATTTCTCTGGCAATCGCCAGTCCCAGACCGGTGCCGCCGAGCTTTCTCGTTCTTGCTTTATCCACCCTGTAGAAGCGGTCAAAGACTTTTTCGACATCTTTTTTCGGAATACCGATCCCTTCATCCTTGACGCTGATATAGAGAAGCTCTTCCTCTTCGTTTACGTCAATTGAGAACGTCACATGTCCGCCTTCCGGTGAGTATTTTAAAGCGTTGGAAATAATATTATCAAGCACTTGTGTAATTTTATCCTGGTCAATCTCAACGTACAGATTTCTGTCCGGCAGATTACGAATAAATTCCACATGCTGTTCTTTTGTCATTTCAAAACGGTCAATAATCAGAGACATAAACCGGACAATTTGAATCCA
The DNA here is from genome assembly GCF_016757475.1 of Bacillus sp. RHFS10. Classification (NCBI taxonomy): domain Bacteria; kingdom Bacillati; phylum Bacillota; class Bacilli; order Caryophanales; family Bacillaceae; genus Bacillus; species Bacillus sp. RHFS10. Next base: position 72,405 of record NZ_JAESPO010000002.1, on the reverse strand, counting down.
TTCCCGGTTAAATTGATAATCCTTGCTGTCGAATTTCGAAAGCTGAAGCAAATCATTGACAAGCCGGATCATGCGCTCTGTTTCATTTTGCGTCACCATTAAGAAACGCGGGGCAATGTCTTTATTTTCCCACGCACCTTCAGCTAACGCTTCTAAATAACTGCGCATTGTCGTAAGCGGCGTCCGCAGCTCGTGTGATACATTCGCCACGAATTCTCTGCGTTCCTGATCCATTTTCTCTTGCTCGGTTACATCGTAAAGAACAGCAATTAAGCCATCAATTTTGCCATGTTCCCTTTGAATCACAGAGAAATTCACGCGAAGCACTGTTAGTTGATCATCTCGCTCAATTTCAAGCAGCAAAGAATCCTGCTGCTCCACTAAATCTTCAAACGTATAATTCTCTTGAATCCCCAACAAACTCGTAATCGGCATTTCTAAAGCTGTTTCACGTGAAACGTTCAACAGCTCCAGCGCCGGGCTGTTTAAAAGAATAATCGCTCCGTTTCGGTTTGTAGCGATAACGCCGTCTGTCATATAAGCAATAACAGAGGCAAGCTTTCTGCGCTCTCCTTCTGTCATCGCCTGGGCATCTTCAAGCTCTTTCGTTAAGTGATTAAACGTGGTGGCGAGCTGCCCGATTTCATCATGCCCATACTTTTTAACCTTCCTCGAGAAATTCCCTTTCGCGAGCTCCATGGCCTGCTTTCTCATATCTGAAAGCGGATGGGTGATGGTTCGTGCCAGAAAAATACCGAGAAGGGCGGTCAAAACGAGCGCCAAACCAGTGCCGGACGCCAGTATCGTGTTGATAGTCTTCATTTGATTAAAGACATCTTCCATACTCGCGACAACATAGATCGCGCCGACAACCTCTTGGTTTTCAGTCATGACAGGCTTTGCGGAAATGAGAACTCTGATTTTGCTTTTCGGGTCATAGTACTTTCTTAAATACGATTGTTTAGTAGAAAAAATCCTTTTAAATATCAGATCGGTCGTTTGTTTCCCTGCCACTTCCTCACCATACGGCTTTGAAGAACCGACCACTTCATAGCTTTTATCTACAAAACTAATTTCCCGGACCTCATCACTTTTCGTGAAATCATTCAATATACGGCTGACGTCATCCTTAATAACGGTGCTGTCGTTATCGCTTTTATATTCTTGTTCGATATAGTAAGAAAGGTTGTCGATTCGCTGATTCAGTGATTGTTCATAAGAGCTCATCAGTGATTTCTCGACCTGATTGACAAAATACACCCCAATGATTTGCATGGCAATGATGATCAAAAGCACATATATCAAGGTAATCTTAAATTGGATCGACCGAAAAAAACCAACCTTATTCATAAGGGCATTAGTCCTGTTCTGGATTTCTCAAGTAATAACCTACGCCGCGGCGTGTGACAATCCAATTTGGATGGCTTGGGTTATCCTCAATTTTTTCACGAAGCCGGCGGACTGTTACGTCAACCGTTCTGACGTCACCAAAGTAATCATAACCCCAAACGGTTTGAAGCAAATGTTCACGGGTCATCACTTGTCCGATATGTTTTGCTAAATAATGAAGCAATTCGAACTCACGATGAGTCAATTCGATTGTTTCATCTCGTTTTGATACGACGTACGCGTCAGGGAAGATGACAAGAGAGCCGATATGAATTTCGTTAGAGGACGACTCTTCCTCCGCAGGCGCTGTTGTCAGCTGGCGGCGCAAGTTCGCTTTCACACGAGCCAGAAGCTCACGTGTGCTAAATGGTTTTGTGACATAGTCATCAGCACCGATTTCAAGCCCGATGACCTTGTCAATTTCTGAATCCTTAGCCGTCAGCATAATGATCGGCATATCGTATTTCTTTCTGACTTCACGGCACACTTCAACGCCGTCTTTATTAGGAAGCATAATATCTAAAAGAATTAAATCAGGCTGAAGCTCTTCTACCATTTCAACCGCTTCATTTCCGTCGTGGGCACAGTGCACTTCATAGCCTTCTTTTCTTAAGTTAAATTCCAATATATCTGCAATCGGTTTTTCATCATCTACTACAAGGATCTTCTTATCCATCATTTTGATTTCCTCCTGCCGAATAACTTCTTTTCATCTAAATAACATTCGTTTCATCACTTATGGCCCGTGTAAACATTGGGTCCTTGTCTATTATAACGGTTAAAGGTCAAAAGATAAAAAAAATAAAGGTTTAGAAAAAAACACATGTTTCACCTTTATCCGCCAATTGTTTCTCTTTTGTCATGCTAGTCAAATTTTTATAAAAAAGATAACTTAACTGAAACCTCCCGACATCGGAGTGCGTCTTTATCGATGACGTCTTCTTCTTTGAGCCGGCCGCAGGGCCGGTTCTCCCTTTTTCTTCTATTATAACACTTCTCATGTTCGCCTTTTCCTAAAAGAAAAAACGCACCTACAATTGCAGATGCGTTTGGTAAGTGGCTCGGGACGGAATCGAACCGCCGACACACGGATTTTCAGTCCGTTGCTCTACCAACTGAGCTACCGAGCCAAATGTTTTATTTTTCTCTACTAAGTAAAGTAAAATGGCGGTCCGGACGGGACTCGAACCCGCGACCTCCTGCGTGACAGGCAGGCATTCTAACCAACTGAACTACCGGACCTTACAGTAATTGCCTGGAGAGCTGTCGTGTCAGCCCTCGCAGACAAATAAGGAATTTAGCAATAACGCTAAAGTAAATCAATGACCCGTACGGGATTCGAACCCGTGTTACCGCCGTGAAAGGGCGGTGTCTTAACCGCTTGACCAACGGGCCTTCACGAAATGGTGAGCCATGAAGGACTCGAACCTTCGACCCTCTGATTAAAAGTCAGATGCTCTACCAACTGAGCTAATGGCTCTTAAGATGTCGGAGTTTCCATAGAGCAAACAACTTTGACCAAGTTCTTATCTAGTACTCTATTGAAGCAGTTTCCGTAACAACGAGATTTATAATATCACGAACAAATAGAAGTGGCAATAACTTTTTTGGTTTTTTTCATATTTTTTTCTTAGACCAACTTAGATGCGGCTTTCAAACAAAAAACAAGCCCCTGGATTCAGGGGCCTGAAGCATAATCTATTTAGTTCGCACGGTACACGCTGCGAAGGACATTTGTCTGTGAACGGTCTGGGCCGACAGAGAAAATAGAAAGCGGAATGCCTGTCAGCTGAGACACACGCTCAAGATAGTGACGCGCGTTTTCCGGAAGCTCGCTCAAGCTTTTCGCACCTGTGATATCCTCAGTCCATCCCGGCATTTCTTCATATACCGGCTCACAATCAGCAAGTGCTTTAAGGCTTGCCGGGAATTCTTCAATGATTTCGCCTTTGTAGCGGTACGCCACACAGATTTTCAGCGTTTCAATTCCTGTTAAAACGTCGATTGAGTTCAGAGAAAGATCTGTAATTCCGCTCACACGGCGGGCGTGGCGGACAACGACGCTGTCAAACCAGCCGACACGGCGCGGACGGCCTGTTGTTGTTCCATACTCCCGTCCGACTTCACGGATTTGATCGCCGATTTCATCTTTCAGCTCAGTCGGGAAAGGACCGTCGCCGACACGAGTCGTATATGCTTTTGATACACCGACAACGTGCTGAATTTTGGTCGGGCCGACGCCAGATCCGATCGTGACACCGCCGGCAACCGGGTTAGATGACGTAACAAATGGGTATGTTCCTTGGTCGATATCGAGCATTACCCCTTGCGCGCCTTCAAATAACACGCGGCGCCCATCATCAAGCGCATCATTTAAGACAACAGATGTATCGCAGACATATTTTTTAATCTGCTGGCCGTACTCATAATATTCGTCTAAGATATCCTCAATTTTAAACCCTTCTGTCTCGTACATTTTCTCGAGCAGGCGGTTTTTTTCTTCAAGATTGCGTTCAAGCTTCTCCGCAAACGCGTCACGGTCTAACAGATCCGCGATGCGAATTCCGATGCGGGCTGCTTTATCCATATAAGCAGGGCCGATTCCTTTTTTCGTTGTGCCGATCTTGTTAGCCCCTTTTCGCTCTTCTTCCACTTCATCCAATTTCAAGTGATACGGCAGAATGACGTGAGCTCTGTTGCTGATTCTCAGGTTGTCTGTACTGACGTTGCGCTCATGAAGATACGCAAGCTCTGTGACTAATGCTTTCGGATCTACAACCATTCCGTTTCCGATCACACACGTTTTATCCTTATAGAAAATTCCAGACGGGATTAAGTGAAGCTTGTATGTGACTCCGTCAAACTTGATTGTGTGCCCTGCGTTATTTCCGCCTTGATAACGGGCGATCACTTCTGCATTTTCTGAGAGGAAATCTGTAATTTTACCTTTTCCTTCATCGCCCCATTGCGTACCTACTACAACTACTGAAGACATGTCCGTGCACCTCCGTTAACCTTTAAAACGATTCTATTCAAACAAATCAAGTTTATCAGTGAAGAAACAGAAAGTCAATCTTAAATCCGAACATTAAATTAATATAAAACTATATTCGTTCGCTTCCATTCTTTTTAGAAGCGTTTTCTAACGGCTTCGTCATAAAAAGCTTGTGAAACTTTTGTCCTTTAGCATGAAAAAGTATCACTTGCCTGAAATCCCTTTGGTATTCATAAAAACGACTCGCCAGCCGTCTGGATCCTCTATCGTCACGCCTCCATGACTCCAGTACGGGTTCTCTGATTCGACCTCTTGATAGCCCATGTGTTTTAGCCTTGAAGTGACCGATGCCAGTTCATTCACATTCGGCACATAAAAAACGAGGAGGCTGTCGGGATGTGAAACTGGAGCAGTGCTTTCCCCATCCTCATACTGGGTGAATTCCAAATGATAATCGGCATGAGGAAGGCCGAACATGACACCTCCATACCCGTTATGCTGCGAAAATCCGCCAATTCGTTTCAAGTCCAGTCCCTCTTCGTAAAAACGAATGATCTCATCAAGCTGGCCTGTAGGCCGCGCAATCCGGATTTGCGCTGCGTGAAAAGATGAAAAACAGTATCCCATGTTACCATCTCCTTTACGCCCTATTTTATTAAACCGCTTTCAAATTCACATCCGCTGTGCGTCCGGTTTTTCTTCCATCTTTCGAATGAAAAAAACCCCAAGATCAGCTCTTGGGGTTTATGCGCCGGGCGGAACACCTGCGTCATCAAAACGCCGTTCCAGGTTGACGAATTTATTGTATTCTTTCACGAACGCAAGAGACACGGTTCCTACCGGGCCGTTACGCTGTTTGGCAATAATGATTTCGATAATATTTTTATTCTCAGATTCTTTGTCATAGTAGTCGTCACGATAAAGGAACGCGACAATATCCGCGTCCTGCTCGATACTTCCAGATTCCCGGATATCAGACATCATCGGACGTTTATCCTGACGCTGCTCAACGCCCCGGGAAAGCTGAGAAAGCGCGATAACAGGGACTTGCAGCTCCCTGGCGATCGACTTCAGTTCACGGGAAATTTCTGATACTTCCTGCTGACGGTTATCCTTTGAACGTCCGCTTCCCTGAATCAATTGCAGATAGTCTATCAAAATCATGCCTAGTCCGCTTTCCTGCTTCAAGCGGCGGCATTTGGCGCGGATTTCACTCACGCGGATACCCGGTGTATCGTCAATGTAAATCCCGCTGTTCGACAGGCTTCCCATCGCCATTGTCAGTTTGCCCCAATCCTCTTCCGTCAGGTTGCCGGTACGAAGATTTTGGGCATTGATGTTTCCTTCGGCACAAAGCATACGCATAACGAGCTGCTCTGCACCCATCTCAAGACTGAAAATCGCTACGCTCTCGTCGGTTTTGGTCGCCACGTTTTGTGCGATGTTCAGGGCAAAGGCCGTTTTCCCCACTGACGGACGGGCGGCGACAATGATCAAATCGTTGCGCTGGAACCCGGCAGTCATCCGGTCAAGCTCCGTAAATCCTGTCGGAATTCCGGTTATATCGCCTTTACGATTGTGAAGCTGTTCGATATTGTCATAGGTCTGGACAAGGACGTCCTTAATGTTTTGGAAGGCACTCGTGTTTTTGCGCTGCGCCACTTCCATAATCGTTTTTTCCGCTTCACTGAGTAAATCCTCGACCTCATCCTCACGGGTATATCCGTCTTGAGCGATGGTTGTCGCAGTTCTGATTAATCGGCGAAGAATCGATTTTTCCTCAACGATTTTCGCATAATATTCTATGTTAGCCGCTGTCGGCACTGAGTTTGCGATATCTGTCAGATACGAAATGCCACCCACTTCTTCCAGCAGTTCTGTGTTCGCAAGCTCTGACGTAACCGTCACTAGATCAACCGGTTCACCTCGGTCACCGAGCACCAGCATCGCATTATAGATTTTTTGGTGGGACATTCTATAGAAATCATCTGGAATCAATACTTCTGAAGCCAGTGTTAAAGCAGACGGCTGTAAAAAAATAGCGCCTAACACGGCTTGTTCGGCTTCTATATTTTGCGGAGGAAGCCGATCATTTAGAAGGTCTGTCATGCTAAGCACCGTCCTCTCATTAAAAAATCTCCAAACTCCATTCTACCATTTCTACAGAAAAAAAATAGAAAAATTGTCTGTTTCCTGTTTTTTTCAGGTAGCCGATTGGATCGTTTCGGACAGTAACAGGTCGGGAAAGACGAAATAAAACGTGAGGGAGGAATGAAAGATGATGAAAGAATATGCCGTTACACCCAATGTCGATGCGGATGGCTGGTTTATTAAGGTGGAGAATGTGGCGCCGACAGCTTTGTATACATCTAAAGACGCCGCAATTGAAAAAGCCAAACAGGTGGCAAAAGAAAACAGTCCGGCAAAGCTTGTGATTTATGACAAGTTTAAAAATGTAGAAGAGGAATACTCATATTAATGAATGAAACCCTTCGCGGCAGCGGGGGGTTTTTAGCGGTATCGCCTTATTTCATCCATTGGAAACCTGTGTGCATCATCAGATCCGCCGCTTTTTGATATAGATCCCACTCCTCGAACGAAGCACATTTCCCCATCAGTTCTTGAAGCTTTAGCCTCACTGCTAAATATTCTTCAAAGGTGACAGCTTTCTCAGTGTCTTTTTGTCGTTCATTCAGCATTTGTTTTAATAATGGCAACTGCGTGTACATAGGAACCCTCCTTACCTCTTTTATAACGGGCATTTTCGGATTGCTCTACTCCTTTGTGACATCTTCTTACGTTTCCCATCTGATTCTTGTACAATGGACAGAAGAGAGGAGGAATCTTTTGTGAGACCTTTGCAAATTTCTGCTGAAACTGCACAAAAGCTTGCAGAGTCCTTGAATCTGCCGCTTGAACAGATCATGCATATGCCTCAGCATATCCTGCTTGCCAAATTGGCCGAATTGCAGAAAGAAGAAGAACAATCGTAGCATTCGTTCGCATACTTGCTGATATCTTATGGAATTATATTTAGTATATGTTAGAAAGAAGGAGTAACTGCTTTGCCAAAACACAAAAACATCCAATCTTTTTGGCTGATCATCGGCATTATCTTTATCGCCTTTAACTTGAGACCAGCGATCACTTCAGTTGGTCCGGTCATCAGCTCAATCAGGGCAGATCTTCATATGTCGAATGGGACAGCCGGATTTTTAACAGCGCTGCCGCTGCTTTCGTTTGCGGTTCTTTCTCCGCTTGCGCCTAAGTTTGGACAGCGGCTTGGAAATGAACGGACCTTATGGCTCGGCCTTCTGATATTATTGATCGGGATTTTGCTTCGTTCTGCCGGCTTGATCTCGGCCTTATTTGCCGGAACGGCATTAATCGGCATCGGCATTGCCATCGGAAACGTTCTGCTCCCAAGCTTAATTAAGCATAAATACCCTGAAAAATCAGGAATCATGATCAGCTTATATACCACCTCAATGTGTATATTCGCCGCTTTAGCGTCAGGTGTCAGTGTACCTCTGGCAGCACAAATGGAGGGCGGATGGAAACAGGCCTTTCTCTTATGGGGCGGTTTAGCTTTCCTTGCATTGCTAATCTGGATTCCTCAGCTGCGCCACCGGGATACGGCAAACAAGGCGGTAAAGCTACAAACCAGTTCCATTTGGGCTTCCAAAATGGCATGGCATGTCACCATTTTTATGGGACTGCAATCCTTTTTATTTTACAGCAGCATCGCATGGTTTCCCGAAATTCTCCGTTCACACGGGATTGATACGTCAACAGCCGGATGGATGGTGTCACTCATGCAATTTGCGAGTCTGCCTTCCACGTTTCTGACACCTGTTTTCGCAGATCGCTTGAAACACCAGCGCGGCATTGTTGCGGGGCTGACTGCCGTTTATCTCATCGGGCTATGCGGATTGCTGGCGGGCGGCAGCCATATCCTGCTTGCCGTCTGGATGATCATCATCGGTATCGGACAAGGCTCCAGCATTAGTCTGGCGCTCACTTTAATTGGTCTCCGCAGTGAAAATGCCCAGCAGGCCGCCGCGCTGTCAGGCATGTCTCAGTCGTTCGGCTACCTGCTTGCAGCCATCGGGCCAATCTTTGTCGGCTATCTCTTTGACCAGACGCATTCATGGACAATGCCGCTTGTCCTTCTCATTGCCGCCCTGATCACAATGGGAGCAGCCGGGCTGGGGGCCGGTCGGGATCAATACATTCTTCAGCCAGAGAAACAAAGAAATTCAGCCTAAAAAGCGGGGAAGATCTCTCCGCTTTTTTCCATGAAATTCTTTGAATAGTTATGGTTTATTCATAAGTTTTTCATATTTGTTTTTTACAATTAGACACCATAAAGAGGTGAAAAACGATGAAAAACAAACGATTCGACTTTATCCTTATTCTCATTTTGCTTGCAGCGGCTTTTCTAAATACGTATAACATTTGGCAGGATGACACAGCGAACCAATACTATTTGGCGGCTGTGAAAAGCATGACGCTAAGCTTCCACAATTTCTTCTATGCGTCTTTTGACCCTTCCGGATTTGTAACAGTGGATAAACCGCCTGTTGTTTTATGGGTTCAAACGATTTTCGCACTGGTTTTCGGCGTTCACACGTGGAGTGTAATCATGCCTCAGGCTCTCGCCGGAGTTGGATCTGTATACCTTATCTACAGAATGATCAAACCGGCCTTTGGAATTGGAGCGGCCCGCATTGCCGCACTTGTCATGGCACTGACGCCTATTGCAGCAGCCGTCAGCCGAACAAACAACATTGACAGCATGCTTGTCTTTACCTTATTGCTCGGTTCAGCTTGCCTGCTTCGGGCAGTAAAGCAAGGCAAACTGCTTTGGCTGTTGACGGCATTTGCCCTGATTGGACTCGCCTTTAATATGAAAATGATGCAAGCGTTTATGGTATTGCCTGCATTTGTGTTATTCTACCTGATTGCATCTCGGGTTTCTCTGAAGAAAAAAATCGGCTCTCTGATTCTGTCTCTCATCCTTCTGACAAGCCTTTCGCTCTCATGGGCAGTTGTGGTCGATTCAGCCTCATCTACCAGCCGCCCGTATGTCGGAAGCAGCCAGACCAACTCAGTGTTAGAACTGGCCTTCGGTTACAACGGCACAGAGCGTCTGTTAGGACAAACCACTGGTCTTGCAAAGGGTGATACAATTGCCGCAGGCGGTAACACGCAGAATCATAACACCATGCAAACGCCAAACGGAAGCGGATCATTTTCCTCTCAGGACGGAACCAGCAAAACTGACGGAAGTGTCAGCAATCAAAACGATAACCAATCATTCCAGAACAACTCACAGGCACATCAGCCGCCCAGCGGACAGACCGGCGCTTCCAATGGAGGCGGTGGCACACCTCCAACAAGAGGTAACGGACCTGGAAACGGCGGGCCCGCCGGTGGAAACGGAGGACCTGGCGGTGGCGGCGGAACAAGCATGACTATGTTCGGCACCGGCGATGCAGGACCGCTTCGTCTCTTCCAATCGGCGCTTTCCGGCCAAATCAGCTGGATGCTTCCATTCGCATTGATCGGATTGCTGGGCGGAATCGTCAGCTGGTACCGTGATCGCCGCGGACAAGCAGCTGAAATGAAAGAAACGATCTTCTGGACAGCTTGGCTCGTTCCTGTGGCTGGTTTCTTCAGCGTCGCAGGATTCTTCCACCAGTATTATTTGATCATGCTGGCACCGCCGATTGCCGCACTTTCCGGTATTGGCTGGTATACGATGTACCGTTTATACAAAAACAATAAAGACTGGGCCAGCTGCCTGCTGCCCGCAGCCGTTCTGATCACAGCCGCGTTTCAGGTTTATATTCTGAGCGCTTATACAAGCCAAATCGGCAGTGTATGGATGTATGTACTGGGACTATTAGGATTTGGCGTCACTCTTGCGCTTCTGATGCTTAAACGCAGCCATCCGTTCAGCAAGCAGCTGACCATCATCAGCCTATGCGTTCTGCTGCTCGCACCGGTCTACTGGTCAGCAACACCGCTTCTATACGGAGGCAACAGCGTCCTTCCGGAATCGGGTCCGCAGCTCAAAAGTTCAGCAAACGGCGGGAGCATGTTCTCCTCAGAGGTCGACACCGCACTCCTGTCCTATCTGAGAAAGCATAATACCGGTGAAGAGTATTTATTCGCTACTTTGACAACCGTAACAGCTGCGCCATACATCATTAATGAAAATGAATCTGTTATGGCAATGGGCGGATTTAACGGCACAGATCCTATTCTGACTGTTTCCGAACTGAAAAAACTGGTCAAAGAAGGAAAAGTGAAATACTTCCTTCTGTCAGAAAATAACTCAGGCAACAGCGATCTTGTTTCCTGGATTAAGAAAACCGGAAAAGAAATATCATCTGACGAGTACAGCAGTTCCTCCAGCGGCACAAACAGCAGTCATCAAGGCATGAGAGGAGGACCTGGCGGTGAAAGCCAGCAAACTCTTTATCTTGTGGAATAAATAAAAAAAGAGGCTTGGATTGCTCCAAGCCTTCTTTTCTATTTCTATTAAGCTTCTTCTTTCACATGTACCTTCAACACAGCCTGCACCTCAGGATGCAGCTTCACAGGCACGTTTGTATATCCTAACGCACGAATGCCGTCCGGCAAGTCAAGTTTCCGCTTATCTACTTTAATCTTATGGTCTTTTTGGAGCTGTGCAGTAATTTGTTTACTTGTTACAGAACCGAATAAACGGCCGCCTTCACCTGATTTCGCGCTGAGCTCAACAGTCAGTTTTTCTAAAGTCTCTTTTAAGTTCTTTGCCTGCTCAAGCTCGGCGATGGCTTCTTTTTTCTCTTTCTGCTTTTGTCCGTTTAGCACGCTGATGTTTGACGCGTTCGCTTCCACTGCGAGGCCTTTTTTAATCAGAAAGTTTTGCGCATATCCGTCTGCTACGTTTTTGACTTCGCCTTTTTTTCCTTTTCCTTTTACATCTTGTAAGAAAATAACCTTCATCTCTGTACGCCTCCCTCAAAATACTCATCTATGGCGTGCTTCAGCCGCTCCAGCGCTTCTGTTACTGAAATGCCGGACAGCTGAGTCGCCGCATTTGTTAAATGTCCTCCGCCTTCCAGCGCCTCCATGATGATCTGAACATTGACCTCGCCAAGTGACCGCGCACTGATACAAACGGTTTGTTCATCCCGTCTCGCCACCGCAAATGAAGCCTCAACCTCACTCATAGAGAGCAGCGAATCAGCCGCCTGCGCAACCAGCACTTGATCGAAGTATTCCTCCTCATTTTCAGGAAGAGAAGCAATCGCAATGTTCTCTTTATAAAGGACCGTATGCTGGATCAGCTTCGCCCGTTTAATATAGGAATCAACGGTTTCTTTCAGGAACTTCTGCACAAGCACCGTATCGGCGCCTTTTGCCCTTAAATAAGAAGCAGCATCAAAAGTCCGCGATCCTGTGCGGAGAGAAAAGCTCTTTGTATCCACTATTATACCAGCTAATAGGGCTGTTGCTTCAATCATATTGATTTTTAAGCGCTTCGGCTGATATTCAAGCAGCTCTGTCACCAATTCAGCTGTCGAAGAAGCGTACGGCTCCATATAAACGAGCAGCGGATCTCTGATAAACTCCTCACCCCTGCGGTGATGGTCGATGACCACGACATGTTCAATTTTATTGACCAGCCGTTCCTCCATGACAAGTGACGGCTTATGTGTATCAACGATCACAAGCAGCGTGTCATCATTGGAAATCTCCATCGCTTCTTCAGGGGTAATAAACCTTGACCACAGCTCTTCATATTTTTTGATTTCTTCAATCAAACGCTGGACACTTGATCCGATTTGGTTTGGATCAATGACGATAAAACCGTCTTTGTTATTTGCCTGAGCCACCTTTAAAATTCCGATCGCTGCGCCGATAGAATCCATGTCAGGGAATTTATGACCCATGATAATCACATTGCTGCTTTCAGAGACGATTTCCTTTAAGGCATGGGAAATGACACGGGCCCGCACCCTTGTTCGTTTCTCCATCGGGTTTGTTTTACCTCCGTAAAACTTCACCTTGCCGTTCGGCAGCTTAATGGCTACTTGGTCTCCGCCGCGTCCCAGCGCTAAATCCAAGCTGGATTGCGCCAAATCGCCAAGTTCTTTCAGCGAGGAGACTGAAGCCCCGACACCAACACTTAACGTCAGCGCAACGCCGTCGAATGAGGTTTTTTCCCGTACCTCATCAAGAATTGAAAACTTCGAATTTTCGAGTTCAGTTAAGATGTGTTCATTAAGTACAGCAATAAAGCGTTCTGAAGACGTCCTTTTCAGGAAGATCCCGTACTCCTGCGCCCAAGCGTTCAGCAAAGATGTCACCTGGCTGTTCATTGTGCTTCTCGTCTGGTCATCCAACCCTTGTGTCACATCATCATAATTATCAAGGAAAATATACGCCAGCACGGTTCTTTCGTTTTCATAAAGCTTTTCAATCTGGATTTGTTCCGTTACATCAAAGAAATACAACAGGCGCTCATCCCGTTTGATGACAACCTTAAACTTACGGTCATTCAATGTAACCGTTTCCGATTCCACCTCTTGTTTGATGAGCGGCACAACCGATTCACAGGTATCGTAAAGTGATCTCCCCACTAATGTGCTTTCATTAAAGCAAGAAGAAAGGAACGGATTTGCCCATTCTATATAATATTGATCATTAAAAAGCATGATGCCGATCGGCATTTCCATCAATGCCTCTTCACCGACTTTTTTCAACCTGTAGGATAACGTAGAAATATAATCATCAATCTCTTGTCGAATAAGAGAATCAGCGCGTTTAATAAAAAACAAAATAACTGCAAGCAACAGCACTTCGACGGTTCCTAATATCCAGTTAAAATAAAAGCTGATGAGGATTGCAATGATTGACAGAGCAATCATGGCATAGATGGGATACCGAAACAGCGGTTTTTCATAAAAGCTTGGCATTTCTATCACTCCCCACCATGTGAGTAAAACTCATGTTCATTTCACCTTATTCCTTATATTAAAGCCTATATCTATAACGCCTAAAATGCGAATCGCTGCCATAAAAATCGGATGCACGAGCCCAAGAACCACTGCAATCACAGCCACAGCCTTCGGATATTGTTTTTTATGGCAATAGAAAAAGATAAATGATAAACCTTGGATGAAAATCAGAAACCCGAGTATAAACTCCCCATTTAAAGCGATAGAGTACAGCATTTGGCCCTTTTCTAAAGGCAAAAATGAAAGCAACACAATCATTAAATACAGCACTACAACACTTTGCGGAAACTTCAACTCTCTAAAAGGCTTTAGATTAGGAATATCGGGGGAGAATCGCCTTAAGAGCGGCTTAGCGATAAGGTAACTGAGGAAAGAAAAAAGAGCTCCTACCATCACAATAGCTGTTGGAAAAAGATATTGAACGATACCCAATTGTTCTTCCATCAGTTTCAATTGCTTGTCAAGCTGTTCAGCATTGCCCGACTGCTTCACTACCGTTTCTACCATATCAAGAGACTGCCGGTATTGTGTCATTGCTTCATCAATGATATTGATACCCAAAAACTGAATGCTTATCACAAAATAGAAGACAATACTAAGCATATAAATAAGGGCGCCCGAAATGATCGCGTTCCCGGGTTCTTTCTTTTTGAAAAAGTGCCCCATGGCAATGCCGGCGCAAGCTGACATAAAAGCTAAAATAAGTCCGTTAAAGGACCCGACAATAAAAACAACCGGAAGACTGACAGCGCCCATCCATATTCCCAATTTGAATCCATGTCTAATCGTATACAGGATCATGGGCAGCGGCAGTGCAAAAAACAAAATTGTTCCGATCACAGGTACATATACGACCAAAAGCGTGATGATCGCAAACAGACTGATTAAAACAGCGCCTTCCATTAAAGCTCTCGTTTGTTTCACTTAGTCACCTCGTATCATCCTTAAAACACGAATAGAAAAGAGCAGCATAAACGACTGCTCTTTTTTCATCGTTGCAACATGCTTTGCACCGAATGTTTTAATATCTTCTCTACATTTTACTTTTATATTTTAACATAAGTCCAAATCGCAAGTAAAATGACGCTGATGTTTCATGTGAAACATTGCAAATGAAAAGACATTCTTTGAAAAGAATGCCCATCACGATTAATGTTTATCATCCATAAAGCCAGAAGATTCCTTGTTTTTCTTTTTCGTTTTTCTGACATACATAAAGATCAAGATCACCAGTAAAAGGGTTGTTGCCTGCAGAACGCCGCTGCTAAACAAGAAAAAATTCCTTATCATGTCCCACATGTGTTTCACCTCATTTGCATGTTCTCAACCCGTATCCTATATAAGGTGAATTTCCCGTTTTAAAAACTTCAAAACATCATGAACAACATTGAGCGTTAGGCATATGCTGATATGGAATCTCATTGATAAAGGAGAATTGTTACATGGATGAACGCAGAACATTGGCTTGGCATGAGACATTAGAGTTGCATGAGCTGGTCGCTTTTCAGGCAATCGGACTCATTAAACTGAAGAAAATGATAAAAGAAGTAAAAGACCCTCAGCTTAAACAGCTTTATGCCGTATCCATACAAGCCATTGAGCAAAATTTAAGAGAGCTTCTCCAGTTCTTCCCTCAGGCACCGATGCCTCGTGAAGACGAAGAGGAACGTGCGGATAACCCATTCTACAGCGGCGACTTGCTTGTTCTTGCCAAAACATCTGTCCGCAACTACGCCATTGCCATCACTGAAACAGCGACACCTCAATTAAGAAACGTGCTTGTCAAACAGCTGAATGCAGCCATTAAATGGCATGCGCAAATATTCCAATACATGTATCAGCGCGGATACTATCCAGCTTACAACCTTTCTGAACTATTGAAAAATGATGTCAGAAACGCCAACAAAGCCCTTTCAATGAAATAAAACAAGCAGCAAAGGAGTTCCCTTTGCTGCTATTTCTGCTGATCCTTCAGCAAGCCGTTCGAACGATAAGATTCCAGCACATCTCTGTTGGATTCTCCCCATTCCTTCATTTGCAAAACAATCGGTTCCAGCGTTCGCCCAAATTCCGTCAGAGAATATTCAACCTTGGGCGGCACCTGATGGTAAACCTCACGATGCACGATACCATCCGCTTCCAGCTCCCGCAGCTGTAGGGTGAGCATTCTCTGGGTAATACTCGGGCAGATTCGGCGAAACTCATTAAACCGTTTCTTGCCATCTATCATGTGATAAAAAAGAATTCCTTTCCACTTTCCGCCAATGACATCTAGCGTAAATTCAACTGGACAGCCTTCTTTGTTCGGGTATTTATTCTTTTTTTCACTCATACTTGACCTCCCATAGTACCTTTTTTGATACTACATCACATTTCGCAACTTAGCTACCCAGTATTTTACACGCCCTTTCTCTTCAGCTCAAAGAAAATGCTTCTTATTCACATCAATTTTTAAGGGTTTGTATGATTACACTCGCAACAAGACGTGTTAAACTATATAAAGATTACACTATTTAAAAAGGATAAGGAGCTATCATGGAAAAGATACTTATTTTCGGACACCAAAACCCAGACACAGATACGATTTGTTCTGCGATTGCTTATGCTGATTTGAAAAACAAACTCGGCTTCAATGCTGAGCCAGTCCGTCTTGGACAGGTCAACGGCGAAACACAATACGCGCTTGACTACTTCAAACAAGAAAGCCCTCGTCTTGTAGAAACAGCTGCAAACGAAGTGAACGGCGTTATCCTTGTTGACCACAACGAACGCCAGCAAAGCATCAAGGACATTGAAAACGTTCAGGTTCTCGAAGTCATCGACCACCACCGTATCGCAAACTTCGAAACAGCTGAGCCACTTTACTATCGTGCTGAGCCTGTAGGCTGTACGGCTACAATCTTAAACAAAATGTACAAAGAAAATAACGTGAAGATCGAGAAAGAAATTGCCGGCCTTATGCTGTCTGCGATCATTTCTGACTCACTGTTATTCAAATCTCCAACTTGCACAGACCAAGACGTAGCAGCAGCAAAAGAACTTGCGGAAATTGCTGGCGTAGATGCTGAAGAATACGGCTTGAACATGCTGAAAGCTGGCGCTGATTTAAGCAAAAAAACAGTGGAAGAGCTGATTTCTCTTGATGCGAAAGAATTTACACTCGGCAGCAAAAAAGTCGAAATCGCACAAGTGAACACAGTAGACATTGAAGATGTGAAAAAACGCCAAGCTGAATTAGAAGCTGCGATTTCTAAGGTTGTGGCTGAGAAGAAGCTTGACCTATTCCTTCTTGTCATCACAGACATCTTAGAAAATGATTCACTTGCCCTTGCGATCGGTAACGAAGCAGCGAACGTGGAAAAAGCGTTCAACGTTACATTAGAAAACAACACAGCCCTCTTAAAAGGCGTTGTTTCCCGTAAAAAACAAGTCGTCCCTGTCTTAACAGACGCAATGGCTGAATAATGAAAAAGCATCCCGCGCAGGGATGCTTCTTTCTTATTCGCCCAGCTTTTCAATCTGCCCCATCACATCAGTGATTTGATTTGCGTTTTGGACAATGTCCGACTGCTCCAATGTTTCAAGCGATACCTTGCCTTCTTCCACTTGTTTTAACACATCTTCAGCGCTTTTCTGCAAGGTTTCGTTATGCTCCTGAATGGTTTGATGAATCTTCGCTGCGGCATCAGGCGGTGTTAATTCATTAAAATCAACGGCAGCCTGCTGAACCGTTTCAAGCTGTGCTTCAAGTTTTCCTTTCGCCTCCGCGTCATTTACAGCTTGCTCGGCCAATTCAGGTGCCTCCTCTGCAAATGTCTTCACTTTCTCCACATAGCCTGCGGCTTCACTTGTATAATTCAATCCGTCATTCACCTGGTCCAACATGCCACATCCGCCTGCACTCAAAAGCCCCACACCGGCAAGAACAGTCAAAATGATTTTCATCGTTAGCCTCCTCATCGCTTCTTCTTCATTTTTTCCTTTAAGATCGGGATCAATTTCTCTTTTGCTAACGGCAGCCCTTTCCTCACCATTTCACGCTTCAGCCACTTTTTCAGCTTAGACATACCGACGCTCCTCTCCATTTTTGATAAAAATGAAAAAACTCCACCGATTTGGTGAAGTTCCGAAACAAAAAGACCTTCACCAAATCAGATTTGGCAAAGGTCTCGCTAACAATGAGATTGCCAGCAAAGCCGAGGACATCTTGTCCCGTAATGACGACTTTACTGTAAAAGCTACTCCCCTTTGGAGTGTTCATTTTTATTACTTTCATTCTAAAGCACCGGGCATTTTCAGTCAAATTCCTGTTGTCCGTTTACGCAAAAGCACGCTGTGGTATTTAAAATTTGAATGGTATTTTCATCAGGAGATCATGCTATGACAGAGGAGGTTTTCATCATGAGTCAAGAGCGCGTGAAACGGCCTGGGCATACCAGATGGTATATATCTTCGTTACTCAGCGGCATTATTATTCTTAATTATTTTGACCGAGTGGCCATCTCTGTAGCGGCCCCCGCCATACAAGATTCGTTTCACCTTACAGCAACAGAACTCGGCATCGTGTTTTCCATTTACACCTATTCCTATACACTGATGCAGCTGCCTGTCGGGAGTTTGCTGGACCGGTTTGGCGTGGCATGGGTTACAAGGATCGGAATGACAATATGGAGCTTTTTAACGATCCTTCTTGCTTTTTTGCAAGGAAAATTGCTGTTATATTTGTTCCGTTTTCTCATTGGGCTGACGAGCGCCTCTGCGTTCCCTGCCGCTTCCAAGGCAACCGCTCTATGGTTTCCTCCAAGCGAGCGGGGCTTGGCCAACTCACTGTTCGACTCGGCCGCCAAGTTTTCAAACGTAATCGGCGCGCCATTGGTCGCCTTTCTTGTCACCGCGTTTGACTGGCGTGTCGCTTTTTTAACGATTGGGTGCATCAATGTGCTATTTACGATCTTTTTCTGGCATTATTATGAGCAGCCTGAACGGCACAAACGCATTTCCAAAAGTGAGCTAAACTATATTCAAAGACACAATTCAATGACAACAGAGCAAATCCCTTACAAAACGGGTCCGCTTTTAAAAAAGCTTTTCTCCAACCGTAAAGTATGGGGCTTGATGATTGGATTTACTGGGTACGGCTATACATTCAACCTGCTGCTCACCTGGCTTCCGACTTTCTTTAAACATACATACGGAATGGATATCATGTCGTCCGGTTTATTTACAGCCGTGCCCTGGCTGATCTCAACCATTTCCGGAATTGTCGTCGGCGGCTGGCTCGTCGATTACTTCATTAAGAAAGGTTATCCTAACACCAAGGTGTACCGAACGGTAATCATTGTCGGAATGAGCTTTGGCTTTTTCTTTTTAGGCTCGATTCTGACGAACAATATCACCGTCGCGATTATCTGTATTTCAATCGGACTCGCCGGTATTTCCGCAACCGCTCCAGTCGGCTGGTCCATTTCAGCAGAACTGGCACCGATCGGTTCCGTGTCCATGCTGAGCTCCATGGTGAATCTGGCAAACAACTTGTTCGGAGGCATTATCGCTGCTTCACTGACGGGATATTTGGTTGATGTGACAGGATCCTTTACGCTCAGCTTTCTGGTAGCCGGTTTTGTACTGCTGCTCGGGCTGGTTTTTTATGTGTTTGTATTAGGGGATGTAAAACGAATTAAGCTGGAATAAAGAGTGCGTGTTGAAAGCACTCTTTTTCTTTGGCCAAAAATCTCTCATGAGACAACTTCCCCTATTTGTCATGAAATGAAAATTTGGGTGCAGGAATCTCCTTTTTTTCAATACCTAAAGCCATTTCCAAATCAATGGCATGCTCTTGTTCAGTTACTGCAATATTTCTGATTTTTTGGGCAGAGTCATACATGCCGAGTGCTTCGAATTGGCGAATTCGCTGCAAATAGCGGCGAATCGCATCATATTCACCTTGGAGATCCTGCCGGAGCATTTCATCATTATCCATTGACGTATATACCGGGGCCACTTGTGTTGTCGGGATTCCCCCTAAATACTGAATTAATTCATTTAACACGACCGCATGGCCAAACTCATCCTGAGAATGCTCTTGCAATTCTTCGGCAACCGCAAAATAGGCGGCTCCCTTCAGGAGACTGGCATGCTGCGCATATTGTATCCCCGCAGCATACTCCCAAGCTAAATCCAAATTCAGGCCGTACACAATTTGCTCAATCGCCTCTTGATTACTCAAACAGAATCTCTCCTCATTTGCAATGTGCTATATCCTATTCCGTCTGGGCGATAGTGATACAAATAAATCATAGGCCGACCGTTTTATACTTACGATAAGTGACCCCCAACAATCAATACATTCTGGCGGTCAAGCATAAATCTCCGCCCGTTCCATTTCAACACGGTTTGGACATATCCCAGTGAGTCAGCATTATACCTCCCGGCGATCCGCTGGTACGCCAGCAATTCGTACGTGCCGTCTCTGTCAAAATCAACCGGGTACAAGCCAGACAAGGGATTCACCCAGCCTTCTATCGGCATTTTCAACACACCCTGCTGGGTATAAATCTCATTCAAATATTCCCTGCCCTTGTAAGTAAGATCGAGAATATACATTTCTTTCTGATGGTGGCTGGTGACGCTCACTTTATATTGATTTTGGTACTTCACACTGTACTTCCATTCAGCATTAAACACATCCGAATGAAAAATCCGTCGGAACTGCCGGTTTAGATATGCAAAAACATACGCATATATCGTGCCGCCGCTTCCCCCAGTGTCTATTACCACTGCCACATCATCCATCTTGTCGCCTGTCATATCCCCAAGAAAAAGAGACGGATTATATCCCATATTGTTTTGGAGCTGGATTCGCTGTTCCTGATGGGTTCTGCCGTCACGGATCACCAATGTGATATTTCTCCATAAAGGGCTGCCAGGCATTTGGATGCCAGTGAGAAAGACCTCATCAATAACGCCGTCTCCCGTTACATCTCCGCGGGCTGATGTAATGATGGCGCTGGAGGATGCAATGGGCTGCCGAAATACGTATGGATATTGAACAAACCCTCTGTGCCTGTCTGCATAAAACCAATAAGGATTCATTCTGATGTCATACAGATTC
This sequence comes from Bacillus sp. RHFS10, assembly GCF_016757475.1. Classification (NCBI taxonomy): domain Bacteria; kingdom Bacillati; phylum Bacillota; class Bacilli; order Caryophanales; family Bacillaceae; genus Bacillus; species Bacillus sp. RHFS10. The sequence continues at coordinate 51,893 of NZ_JAESPO010000002.1, read as the reverse complement.
AATGAAGTCACCTTCCCTCATCAGCTGAATGAATCATTATATGCGCAAATAGCATGTCAAAGACATATCTGGACGCTAAACACCAATTAAATCCGTTCCATATGAATTATCGATGGCACAAAGCCACTCGCCTTGCGCATTCTTCTTAAACACACAGGTCGCCCTTCTTTCCATCGCATACTCGGAATCTATTTTATCCGAATCAAGCAGTGTCTGAGAAAGGACCAGTGCAGTGTCTCCTGCTTCCAAAATGGTCATTTCCCCTTGTGTCGGGACAATATGATGATTGAAATAGTTTGCGATCGCCATAAACGCTTTTTTGATTTCTTCTTTGCCTCGCGCGATCATGCCGGCTTCACAACTAAAATGGCATCTTCCGTGTAGTAATTCATCAGTGTATCAAAATCTTCATTTTGAATTGCCAAATCACACGCAGAGATGATGTCTTTTATTTGCTGTTCCAAAGGATGCCCTCCTAATCATCATGATTGGATATATTATACATCGTCTGGCCATCTGAAACCCTAAAAACAAAATGACAAGTACCCCTGCTTCCTATATAATCAAATAGATATATTTAACAAAGTTCCCAAGTGGAGGGGTGAACGATATTGTCTGCTGAAGTAACGTTACATGATAATATACATCATGATTTAAGTGCGGATTGCCAGCACTGTTTTGGCCTGTGCTGTGTCGCTTTGCCTTATGCGAAATCAGCGGATTTTGCTTTTGATAAAGACGGGGGTACGCCTTGCCGCAACTTACAATCAAACTATCAATGTTCTATCCATAAAGACCTCCGAGAAAAGGGGTTTCGAGGCTGTTCTGCTTATGAATGCTTTGGCGCCGGCCAGAAAGTATCCCAAATCACTTGTGAGGGAAAGGATTGGCGAAACCACCCGAAAACAGCCAACGAAATGTTTGACGTTTTCCCAATCATGCAGCAGCTGCACGAAATGCTCTGGTATTTACACGAAGCGCTTTCTATAGAGACGGCCAAACCGATTCATCGCGAGCTGCGGGCCTGTTTCGAAAAAATAGACAAGCTCACCAGACTCAGCAAGGAAAATTTGCTGACACTGCAAGTACACGAGCACCGGGCTGAGATCAATGAATGGCTGTTAAAAACGAGTGAGCTGGTGCGCGCCCAAGCACGCAATCCAAAACGCCCGAAAAAAATCAGCCGGGGAAGTGTCCTGATCGGCGCGAAACTGAAAGGGCTTGATCTGCGCGGAGCAAACCTAAGAGGAGCACTGCTCATTGCTGCCGATCTGAGAGATGCAGACCTGAGAATGTCAGACTTTATCGGTGCAGATGTAAGAGACGCTGATCTCAGCGGCGCCGACCTGACCGGGAGCATTTTTCTGACGCAGGCACAGGTGAATGCCGCAAACGGCGATGCAAACACAAAACTGCCGCCGTCACTACAAATCCCCGCCCATTGGGTCACAAACCGATAAAAAAGAGAGGCTCACATCATGAATGTGAAAAGAATAACGTCAGAACATGATTTGAATACAGCGTTTGAAATCAGAAAGACAGTATTTGTAGAGGAACAAGGCTGTCCCGTTTCAGATGAATTTGATGAGTTCGATACACTCCGCGAAGATTGCCGGCACATTCTCGTTTATCATCAGAATGAACCCGTTGGCACTGCACGTGTCCGTATTGTTGATCAGGTGGGAAAACTGGAAAGAATCTGCATTCTGAAACCCTATCGCAAATTCGGGCTGGGCAAAAAGATCGTCGATGCGTTAGAACGCATTGTGAAAGAACAAGGCATTTCCTCATTCAAACTGTACGGCCAGACACAGGCGGCAAACTTTTATGAAAAACTCGGCTATCAGACAGCATCAGAAGAATTTATGCTGGACGGCATTCCGCATGTGCTGATGACAAAAGAAGAAGATTCTGGCCAATAAATTGTTCACAAATTTGTCACTTATGAGCATGAGCGGTTCATTGGTATACTAATCACCCATTATTAAGAGAAGGAATGATTGTATGCCAACAAATAAAAAAGAAGGTCTTATCTTTGGCGTGATGATGTGTTTTGGGATGGTCTGCGTCATGTCGATTTACAATGCCATCATCAACGGAGCTATACACGATTTTTCATTTGTAACAGTTTTTGAAATGATCATCGGTTTTATTGTAGCGCTGCTGTTAGATTTACTGTTAGTGGGCCCCCTTGCCAAAAAGATTGCCTTCAGCATGCCGTTTGACAAGTCTAAGACATTATATGTCGTTCTTGCCGTGTCGACGTGTATGGTGATCGGCATGGTGCTTTGTATGTCTGTGTTCGGTTTAGTGACAGCTGCTTTATCAAATGGACTGAACGGGGACAGCCTCTTCAGCGCTTACCTAATGATTGTATTGAAAAATTTCATCTTAGCTTATCCATTGCAATTACTGATTATGGGACCATTAGTCAGAGGGATTTTTATGAAATTTGTAAAACCAAAGCTCACAGCTGCTGTTTAAATAGAAAAGGAGTAAGCCTTGACACACACTCCTTTTTCTCACGAATCGAATGTAAAACAAGCTCCGCAAACGCCTCCGCGGCAGGCAGCTGCCATTTTTTCTTTTTGATTAACATATGAGAGTAAAGCGGATCAAAGCTTTCAGCATGATGAAGGATTTTCAGCTTATCCTCCTCCACTTCTTCTTTCAGTGTGATGTAAGGCTCCAAGCTCGCTCATGACCGTTTGTTTAATCGCCCTCTCCCAGGATCACTAATGCATCTATCAATAAAATACTGAAGCATCTCAAGAAAACAAACATCAATACCGAGGAAGGCTCAATCAAAAAAACCGATGCACTTGGCCCGGTTCTATCTGTTTGTATAAGAGACCCCGATCAGAATCTCATTGAGATATCGGAGTATCTCTAAATGTCTCTTTAAACATATCAATATTGCTAGATATGTTTTTTCTCACTTCCTTTAGCCCCTATACCTTAACACATAGTTTTTATACAATTCTTCGTTATAAACAATTTCTTCGCCATGTGAAGAGCAGATGAGGGTTGGTTTGATTTCATCTATGATTGCGCCGCTGTCGATGTTTTCATTCATGTCAACACTGAATCTTCTGATAGGCGGGTGTAAATTTTTCTTACTTGTGATAAAAAGATCACCTGATAATAGAACATGATCGACTTCATGATGGTACACAACATGCCCCGGGGAATGTCCGGGTGTAAGATAGAATTGCAGCGGCAAGTGGGCAAGCGTCTGTTCCATCAGCGGCTGGACAATATGGGCTACCCCTGTGTTCTCCACCTCATTTTTGTTCGGATAAGGCGCTTCCCCATTGATATAGATTAGTTCTTTCTGATGGGCATAAATTGGAATATCAAATCTCTCTAACCATTTTGATGCACCTTGAATATGATCGCTGTGGCCATGGGTAAGCAAAATGGCTTTTGGACTGCCGATCGCTAACGCTGCCCTGATCTGAGCATCCGCAAAACGTTCTATTCCCGTATCAATGATATAAACATCATCACCATCTTTAACAAACCAAATATGAACCGGAATCCGAATAGGCACATCAAGCTCAAATTCACATTGAAAGACATGTTCTGACAATTGTCTCAAATTCATGCCAACCACTCCCTTTGGAAATTTTTTGATATATTTACTGTAATACATCTTAGTTAATTATGTAATGACGCACATTTTTGTAACTTACATTGTGAGGTGACAAATATGGAATCCGGTTAAATGGATTTGGCGCTTGCAGTACAGAAGTAAAAATGGTTTGTCCCGTGGAATTGACGCTGCATATTATCGGCGGGAAATGGAGTAGCCGTTTTAAAAATACATACTGTTTGAATAGCACCAATCCCAGCAGGCACACTTGACGAACTTAAACCTTGTTTCTTGAAAAATAATCAGTTAAACTGATTATATGTTAAGCTGATATTATTTGAGGTGAAATAATTGGAAAAATGGAATCAATCCTATGGTTTTTTGCTCGGAAAAGTTCTCCAGCGAATGGAAAATACATTTGCTGAAGGGCTTAGACCGTATGAGATTAACGCAAGACAATACGGAGTGCTTTTATTTATCAAAGGAAACCCTTACTCATCACAAAAAGATATTTCTGAAAACCTGCAAATCGATCGGACTACGATGGTGAGTCATATCGATCATCTCGAGACATTAGGATTTGTTGAGAGAACAAAAAATCCTAATGACAGAAGATCCTATAGCCTTAAGACTACTGAAAAAGGTAACGATATATTGGATTCACGTTGGGAGTTTTTAGTTAATACGGAATTAGAGGTATTAGCTCCGTTAAATCAACAAGAAAGACAATTACTTAAAGATTTCCTTATTAAAATTTGGAGATCACTTTAAAAAACAGGAGGTTTTACAATATGCAAGCTCTCGATTATTTTAATGCACGTCTCGAAGCAACGATAAGCCCTATGGATTTTTTGAAAGCTAAGCAAATGAATCCCGAGAAATACGTCTTAATCGATGTTCGAAACGGTCCAATTCATGTAAGGAATGTAACAATTAAAGATGCTCACATTATTCCTGAACAAGAACTGCAATCTCGTTTAAAAGAAATACCAAAAGAAAAAGAAATCATTGTTTATTGCTGGGATGTCTGGTGCAATACCGCTGCAAAAGTTGCAAAGTTTTTATTAGAACATGGATATAAAGTGAAAGAGCTGACTGGAGGGATTGCAGCATGGAAAGAAATGAACTTCCCTGTCACAAATACAAATCAAGACAATCACATACCTGATGATTGTGGATGCTGACTCTGTGCCTGTGCAACATAAAAGATACTGGGTGGGAGTGGCTTCCCGAGATCACGTAATGAAAGCAATTCAAGGCGGATTTGCACAACTTTGTCATGGCAAAGAGGCACCCTTAAAAAAGATGAATAAAGGTGATTGGATCATTTATTATTCTCCAAAGGTCAATATTAAGGAAGGTACGCCATATCAAAAATTTACTGCTTTAGGCAAAGTAGTAGATCGTCATATTTTTCAATTTAATATGGCAAATGATTTTCAGCCTTTTCGAAGACATATACATTTCATTCATTGCACAGAAATACCCATTCGCCCATTAATCCCATATCTTTCTTTCATAAAAGACGAGAAGCGTTGGGGCTACTCATTTCGGTTTGGGCATTTTGAGATCAGTGAAAAGGATTTTAAGCTAATTGCACAAAAAATGGTTGATGTTAAAGGAGATTAGTTGACTTTGATCTCCTTTAAGCTTTCTTTATATTCACAATATCACCTAACCATTCATTACATTGTGATATCATGACGATGAATCATTGGTTATTTCTAAAAATAGAGGTAGAGAGTTATGAATCACGAGGAAATGATCAATTACTACTATCCTTGGTGAAGGGCGGACGGTGATGCGTCACAACGGGAATAAAAAATGGTTTGCGCTTATCTTTCATCTTGATGGCCATTTATGCGTTAACCTTAAGTGCGAACCTGAGCGAGCCAATTTCCTGCGTAGTATTTTTAAAGAGGTAAAGCCCGGGTATCATATGAATAAAGACCATTGGAATACAGTGATCTTAGATGGCAACCTCTCACAAGAGGCTCTTGATGATATGGTGCAACATAGTTTCGAATTGACAAAGCCAAAGAAGCCTTAATGTTTATTCACCATGATGATCAGCAGGAACCTATAATAAGTTCCTGTTTGTAATTTATCAAAATCTTTTACCGTTTCATTAATACGGATAACTCACCTTCAAACACTTTTTCCTCTTTTTGATTATAGGTAGATAACAATACAGTAAGTATTCCCGTTTGACTTTTATTTGGTTTTTTATCAATAACCTTAACGATAGTGTTCAGCTTATCATTCGGGTATACGGGTGCTAGGAATTTTATATGATTCATTCCTGTTCCAGCAATAATATCGTCCTCATGACACCCTTCTTCAATCCAGAGCTTAAAAGTGATGGCTAACGTTTGTATTCCAGATGCAATGATTCCGTTAAACCTGCCCATTTTTGCTTTCTCTTCATTTACATGCATGTATTGCGGGTCATATTCTTCTGCAAAATTCATTACATTCTCTTTTGTTAATTCAAATGGTTTAGTTTGAAAAACCTGTCCAATAGAAAATTCATCTAACTTCATAGGGGCACCTCCTTGTATCTAATCTTCATAAAATAACCTACGTAGCATTTTAACATAATCAGTAACCTTGCCGAGAAGAATACTCTTTGGAGTTAATCGCCGAGAAGTCATTGTGCCTGTTTCACCACGCCCACAATCGTGCGAACTGCCTACTTAAAAGGGAAATGTGAAAACCAGCCGGTTCTGGTTATCCGGCTTGTCTTTTATTTCATATAAAAAGCCTGGATGAATTGCTAAGTCATCACAGGCTGTAAGTGCCTCACTTACAAAAAAATCATCGTCATTTCGGTTTTACCTCTACATAATGAATATGCCGGCCGTCTATTTTGTGCACTTTAAACACATATCCTTCGGCTTCTATTTCAGAGCCAAGTTTGGCATCAATATTTTGAGTCATAAACCAGCCGCCTATTGTATCGACATCTACACTCTCTAACGCGGTTTCCAATAGTTTATTTACATCCTCAATAAGCACTTTTGAATCTAAAATGTAATGATCATCATTTATTTTTCGAATGTCAGGCACTTCATGTTCATCAAATTCATCTCTGATGTCGCCTACTATTTCTTCAAGAATATCTTCAACAGTGACCAAGCCTGAAGTACCGCCATATTCATCCACAAGAATAGCGATATGAGTTCGCTCTCTTTGCATTTTCACTAATAAGTCATGAATAGGAACCGATTCAATCACATGGATAACAGGGTTGATATGATTTTCTAACTTGAAATGATCCTTTGTTTTCTGATCTGTATCAATATAAACTGACAAGAACGCCTTGGCATTGATAAAACCAATAATCGTATCTTTATCTCCATTTAAAATCGGATACCTTGTATAGCTCTCTGTCTTAATAGTCTTAACAACAGATTCATAAGAATCATCGATAGAAATCGCTAGTATTTCTCTTCTTGGAATCATGATTTCTTTAGCGATTCTTTCATCAAATTCAAAAATGTTATTGACATACTTTAACTCGTTCTTATTGATTTCACCGCTCTTATAGCTTTCAGACAATAAAATGCGCAGTTCCTCTTCAGAGTGGGCAAGCTCATGTTCTGACGCAGGTTTTAACCCGAAGAGTCCGACGATAAACCGGGCTGAACCATTTAAAAACCAGATAAAAGGATACAAAATGCGATAAAACCAGATAATAGGCTTTGCTGTTAAAAGAGTGATCGCTTCAGCTTTTTGAATCGCGAGTGTTTTAGGAGCAAGCTCACCAACCACTACATGCAAAAAAGTCGCCATGACAAAAGCAATGATTAAAATCAACACATGTGAGACGGGTTCACTTACATGAAAATAAGTAAATAAGGGGTGCAGAATCACTTCAAAAGTCGACTCTCCAACCCAGCCAATTCCTAATGCTGTCACAGTGATTCCCAGCTGACAAGCCGACAAATATTCGTCCAAATGAGTCACAACTTTCTTTGCTGACACAGCACCTTTTTTGCCCTCTAATATGAGTTGATCGATTTTCGATGTTCTAATTTTCACAATCGCAAATTCAGTCGCAACAAAAAATGCAGTTAACACAATTAAAATGGCAAAGATAATAAGATTAAGTGTTGTCAATCGTTTGCCTTACCAAGTAAGGCGAACACCTCCTGTATAAAGATCTCCCTTACATATTCCTTAGTATTGATAATTTAAACATATACTAACCAAACAAAATGTTTTACCAAATAATGTGAGAGTATATGATAAGAAGGTATATACCAAATGTGAATATATGGCCATCTCATACGGTGTAGCCCATGCTAAAGTTTAATTTTAATGAACGCGGGCATGGTAAAACTATGAACTTTGGTTAAGGGGGGATTTACAATAGGACACAATCACACGCACGGTTCAAATAAAAAGGTATTAGCGATCTCGTTTGCTCTTATTACAGGTTATATGATGTTTGAAGCTATCGGCGGCTTTTTAACAAATAGTTTAGCGCTTTTATCAGATGCAGGCCATATGCTAAGTGATTCAATCTCATTGTTGGTTGCTCTGATTGCTTTTACATTAGCCGAAAAGAATGCAACACATCATAAAACGTTTGGCTATAAACGATTTGAGATTTTAGCTGCCATGATCAACGGCGTTGCCCTCATTCTTATTGCCCTTTATATCATTTATGAAGCAATTGAACGTTTCTCTAACCCGCCAAAGGTAGCAACTACTGGCATGCTGATTATTAGCATCATTGGATTAGTGGTAAATCTATTGGTCGCATGGATTATGCTAAGTGGCGGAGATACAAAGAATAACCTAAACATTAAAGGAGCTTTTTTACATGTAATTAGTGATATGCTCGGCTCTGTAGGCGCCATTTTAGCTGCCATCCTGATCATCTTTTTTGGATGGGGCTGGGCAGATCCACTGGCAAGCGTCATTGTAGCGATTCTTGTTCTAAGAAGCGGCTACAAAGTGTCTAAAGACTCCATTCATATATTAATGGAAGGCACTCCACAAAATATCGACGTGACCGATATCATTCTTACAATTGAAGAGACAGAAGGAATCCAAGGCATTCATGATTTGCACATTTGGTCTATTACAAGCGGTTTAAACGCGCTTTCTTGCCACGCTGTTGTTGACGATCAATTGACCATTACAGAAAGTGAAGCTATTTTACGCAGGCTTGAACAAAAACTTGACCAAAAAGGCATTACCCACGTAACCATTCAAATGGAAACAGCAACGCATGATCATGAAAAAACGATCCTTTGCCAGGTCAAAAATAAACAAACACATGAACACCATCATCACTAATATTTCCAGTTTATAATGTAATTATTTATTAGTTATTCGGGCTGTGTTAGTTATATTGGGTGTTTTCATGGCGTCGGTGGTAATATATATTCCTAAGTACAATCCTAAAGAACAGTCAGCTGTATAAAGATAACGAATAAAGTTAGCCCATTAGAACTCGAAGAAACAGAAAATATAACTCAAGAAGATGAAATAAGGGCAAAAGAATCCCTCGTTGAGCGCCTGGATCACTTTATTAAGCATTGGAAACAGCTCGATGATACGAAACTAAATGAAGGATTAACATCATTTATAAGTAAAGTAATATGGCATTATCCTAAAGGTAGCAATAAACCACCATCATTAAATATAGAATGGATAGATTAACGTTGCAAAGATTACTCCTAAATTATATACACAAAAAAAGAGGAGAAAACATATATGTCTAATATGCTTTCTCCTTTATTTTAAGGGTTTTTATAATTTAGGTCTTGATAATTTAAACCTGTTTGCATCCCGTTTTTAAAACAATTAGAAACAATTATCAACAACATCACCTAAACTAAAGAATTCTAGTACGGCTTTTTGAGTTTCACCTGGTAGTGCCTTAGTAGATACTTTTACGGCTTTTTTTATAGCATTTGTTCTAGAAAGTCCTAGGTTTCTTTGATGTTTATAAGCTGTGATAATTGTTTTTGTCATTGAATTTAGTCCGCCCATTAATTTTGCTGCTTTTTTAACTTTTAAGATCTTTGCCCATGGGATAGCATTTACTGCTATAGCTTTAGCAGCACTAGAAATGCAACTCCATGTACTCAATACTATAAATGGCCCTATACTTTCTTGGACGGTTTTAACAGCAGTCAGGTTTTCTCCATCAGCAACAAATTCATAACCTTCAAATTCATTCCCTTTATGTACGTTTAACCATTCAACACCGGAGTTTATTCCTTGTTCAGCAACATCCTCTGGCATTTGATCAATTAATTCTAATAGAGGTTCGAGAGTTCTTTTCATGTTTTGAGACTCTACATTAACTTGCTCAGAAGAAACATCATTAGCACTTTCTTTTGCGTTAGCTATTGGTATTGTTATAGTGGTGAAAATTAGAGAGAAACAGATTACAATGACCAATTGTTTAATGCTTTTCTTCACAATAAAACTCCTTTACAATATTATTATAGAATTATTTATCAATGAAAATAATAACATATTTTAAAAAAAATAGGAGTGTGTTTATGAAAAAAAGTTTATATTTTTTGATACTATTGATCGTTGCAGGCTCATTTATTGTTAATATTTTTGTAGATAATGAATCTATTTCAACAGTAGTTAATATTATTGGACTAATTGCAATTATTATTATGGGTATTGTTTTAAGAATTCCTTTTGGTAACTCTTCTGAAAAATAATTCTTTTTAAGATCAAAAGAAAAAAGCATCCTCAATTTTACAAAGATGAATTGCAAAAAGATGCATCGTATCCACTCAGTAGCTGTTATACCAATACTTTGTGACTTGACGCCAACATCACGGCAATTCTTTTATAAACAGAAAAAAGAGGAGTAAACACAGGGTTTACTCCTCTAACTTTGTTTCTTTACCTTTGGTTTCTTTATGTTTATTGAACATGAAGGTGAGTTTTTCAGGGATATCCTTTGGGAGTTATCTAAAGGTATAAGTTTATTTATAAATTAGTTTTTATCCGAAATCACTAAGGATATTAGTTCAAACCCTTCAGATAATGATTTCTTCCCACCTTTTATGAATTTATATGCACACTTTCATGATTGGTCTGTCGGGAAGACTGAAGAATTCAAAGAACACTTGTGTTTTCAACATTATAAAATTTTAGAACTTTTCGATTCTAGTGAGAATACAGATGAAGTCCTTTCAACTCTAATTTTTCTAGGTAAAGATCTTACTTGCAGAGTGATTATAGAGAGTATTAAAGAGATTTATATCAATCAAAACGGCAAACCTAAAGTGAAATTGCACTTCCTTGAAGAAATTAAAAATAAACAATACAATCGAAGAGAATACCGAAACTTAAAATTAGAAATGTCAGAGTAGATTCACCATCATAAGTTAAGATTTCATTACTAATATTTCCTCTATAATATGTATAAACTAATTATGAATTAATATAAATCTAATCGAAAGAAGGTGATGGCTTAAGAAATGAGGAAAATATCTTAACCGGATATCATATGGATAAGGAACAGGATTTCAGTTGTTTTAGAACGGACAGATCCAGAAGCCGAAATCTATAACTTAATCGCGCAGAGCTTGCATTTAACCAAGTGAAGATAAAGAGTGTTCCTGCTAATCGAGCTGCGGAGAGTAGTGGGCACTTTCATTTTAGGATATTGTTCTTCACTTTGTCCACAAACGCAACTTAGTCCATCTGGTGTGTGAGTGGGAGAAGAATTTCTACCAATTTCTTATGTAAAAGGATGAATAGTTATGACAAATAACTTAAAACAGAGAAGAATAGTGTTAGATTTAGCAGTTACTTTAGATGGTTTTATTGAAGGGAAAAATGGAGAAGTTGATTGGTGCATTATGGACCCTGATATGGGGTTTACTGATTTCTTAAATCAAATTGATACTATTTTATATGGTAGAAAAAGCTACGATTTATGGGGACAATATATTCCAAAAAATGAAGACCCTGATACAGAAAAGGAAATTTGGAAATTGGTTCATAGTAAAAAGAAATATGTTTTTTCCAAAACACAAAATGAGATTGATAATCAAGCCATATTTATAAATGATAATATTCTTGAAGAAGTAAATAAATTGAAGAAAAATCCTGACAAAGACATCTGGCTATATGGTGGAGCGAGTCTCATTACAACTTTTATAAATTTGGGGCTTGTTGATGAATTTAGATTATCTATTCACCCTGTTGTTTTGGGAGAAGGAAAACCGTTGTTTATTGATGTAAAACAGAGGATAAATTTAAAAATGGTGAATACAAGAACATTTTCCTCTGGCGTTGTGCAAATCGTTTATCATTGGAATGGCTAAAAAAATCTTCCCCTCCAAAATATACATTGTGAGGTAACACTCGACAGTTATTTTTCTATTGAACTAAAGGGGAATCTTCCTCAGATGTTTTCATTTGAATCAATGACAAAAGATGGCCGTGCTCTTTGTAGTGGTGAAACTGTGATTCTCCAGAAACTAGGCGTTGCAACAACTTGTTCTATTACGATATCATTGGGAGTTGTAACACCTTTTTCCAGCGCTTTAACTGCAGACAAACTAGAGCTAAATAATCAAAGTTTTGAAGTTAAAGGGACTGTTTTTTCTCAAATGAAAAATGACGCAGGTACAGGCTTAGAGGAAAACTCTGATGCTCAAAACACTCAAGATAATAGTGATGCTTCTGATGCAAGTATGTCAAAAGCAGAAATGGATAAGATCATTCAAGAAGTTGCTAACGAATTTGTTGGTGATGCATTGAAAAATGATGATGAATATCTTAATCCAGTTGATAATACTTCTAATTCATATACTAAATCAAAAAACGATATACATACTTCAACAGTAGGCTTTAGTGATATATCATCACCAATTTCTAATACTATTCAGCTGAGTACTACAAGTACTAATTCAATTGTATTGAATCCAAATGCTAAAGTAAGTTCAGGTGATATAAAGGTTGAAAAGGTAGGTTATATTTCTTTAGGGCGGAAATTAATAACGGTATTCGGAAAATCATATGTAAAGAAAAAATTACCTGATGCAATCTATAAAAAGTTTCCTAGTGCATTAAAACGCAAATTTTCACGTGCCCAATGGCTTTCTTTTTGGAACGGAATCGTACTTATGGGTCCATTAGATGAAGTACATGATACAGTAACAGACTATCTTGATAAGTATGTTTGGCATGCAGTAGCTAGTTCTTGTGGATATATTGCACAAGGTGTTGTATATGCAATTCTCTAAAGAAAGTATTGATTAATTTGAACAAAGAGTCATTTAAATTCATACTAATTTTATTTGCAGTTTTTGCCGTCATTCAGGTGACAAATGAAATTAACTTTACTAACTATTGGTTTATAGACAGACTTATTCAATTTATAATTTGTATTATGGTTTTTTTAGTTTTGACTTATATATTCCCAGTTAAAAAAAACAAGTGAACTTAGGATAGAGCTCTATTGAGCTCTATTTTTCATTTTGTAAGATTTGTATTTAAAGTGAGATTATGGGCTATTCAACTCGGCATTGGTGGCCTGGGATAATCAAATCGTGTGGAACTCCATTAAAAGATAACAGAAGCCATTTTAAACGATAATACCATTTGTTCAAATAATACAGTTTACCTTTTATGTTATTCATTTTCTAAAACCTGTAATCCGTAACCATGCGGTAGCAGGTTTTTTTATTTGCTTGACTTAGAGTTAACTCTAAGTTGTAAACTAACTTTAATCAAAAGAGAGGAATGATGTTTGTTGTATTCCATTAGTAAAGCTGCTGAGAAGACTAGTATTAGCTCGTATACATTAAGATATTACGAAAAGATTGGGTTACTTCCACCACCAAAACGAAAAAACAGTGGAAGGCGTTTTTATACAGAGACTGATATTCAGTTCATGACATTCCTTAAAAGTTTAAAGGAAACAGGTATGTCTTTAGAGGATATTAATGAGTTTGTCAAAGACGGCTGCATTTTGGAAAAAATCAATTCGGATGTTAAATCAGCACAGCTCTCCCCATCTATAAATAAACGTATTGAGATTTTAACCAAGCACTTAGAGAAAATGGAAATTAAAAAAAAGGAGCTGGAAGAAGTAATTTCTACTACAAAAGGAAAACTGGATACATATTATTCAATTTTGAAAGAGGAAGTGGAAAACAAATGAAACATTTAAATATATACCTGATGTTAATTGGCTTCTCTATTTTTACAGGAGCTACTTTTAATCTTGCAAAATATACGGTTGGATATTTTTCTCCATCGTTCTCTGCGGCATGGCGTTTCGGTTTAGCTGCTGCAGTGATGCTCATCATTTTGATTTTTACTGAAGGTATAAACAAGAGTCAATTACGGAAAAACGCCGTTTCATACATTGTTCTTGGAATTATAGGAATATTTGGATTTAATGCCTTGTTTTTTATTGGTTTGAAATATACATCTCCCGTTAACGGAGCATTAATAATGGGGCTGAATCCTTTATTAACAGCAATTTTCGCTCGAATGATCTTAAAGGACAAAATGACAAAAAAACAAGTGCTCGGCATATTCTTTGCATTCATCGGTGTATTGTTAGTCATTACACAAGGTTCTATCGAAATCATTAAAACCTTATCAATTTCAGGGGGAGATTTAATAATCTTTACAGGTAACGTTTGTTGGGCACTTTATGGTGTACTTGGACGGCGGTTTGTAAAAGATGGTACTCCGCTATCTACAACCACTTATACGATGGTTATCGGTGCTGTTAGTTTAATAGTAGTTTCCCTATTTACATCCAAACCTGTTTCTTTATCGAACATCCCGATTGGAGTTTGGGGGGCAATTGCCTTTATGGCTTTCTTTACAAGCGTTTTGGGTTACCTATGGTGGAATCAGGGGATTAAGGAGATTGGGGCAGGTAAAACTTCTTTATTTTTCAACCTTGTTCCCGTTGTAACGATGATTATTTCATTTGCCGTTGGCACACCGATAAAGGTATTTCAAGTTATTGGAGCCGTGTTAGTTATATTAGGCGTTTTAACTGCTTCAGGGGTAATACGTTTTCCTAAGTACAATACTAGAGAACAGTCAGCTGTATAAAGAAGCAGGGATTATTTTTGAGAAAATGTGTTAAGTGATCCCATGCCAAATAAAAGTAAACCCAATAGATGAATCGCTGAGAAGTCTCCATATTTACTCCAACACGCACACAACCCTGTAGACTGGTTCCCATGGGGGAAGAGGCCTTCGAAAAAGCAAAACGCGAAAACAAGCCGGTTCTGGTCAGCATCGGTTATTCGACTTACCATTGGTGGCAAGTCCGTATAGCTACACACCTATAATTACGATATTCTAGAAGTATATTACATTCAGGAAACCATAAAGGGTGATGAGCTGTTGGAGTTATAATACAAAATCAAGCGTAACTAAGAAAGTCACGAAATAAAGAGGGCGAAGAAACAGAAGAAGCATTGGTAAAACATCGAAAAAGACTTCTTGATATTGCTCATAAAAATAATTGGCAGTATGAAATATTCCAAGAAGCTGAGAGTTCAATGGATGAAATGCGACCTGAATACCAAAGGATGATTAACAAACTCACAGATGGCATATTTGACGCTGTTTTGTCAGTTAACTTAGCACGGGTTACAAGGGATGATGCAGAGACACCTAAATTCATGAACCTTTTACGACAAGATGATGCTTGTAACGAAAATAAAGCCGGAAGGCAAAAACATCTATTAGCCGATTCATTATAAGGATTTTTTTCTTAGGCTAGCAAAAAACCGTTTAAAATACTCTTCTAATGCTACTTCACCCAACTTAGGCTTAAAATTCAAATCCTGTCTTGATGTAGTAAGGTCATAGTGTCTATTTATTCCACCATAATATAATTCTACCTGACTTCTAAGTAGTGATGGCTGAGTATTCTTTTCCTTTGCTTCAAATTCAAGTTTATCAGCTAAATGTAACAACTGTTCTTTAGTATATTTTTGTGGTATCTCAAGATTAGGAATAAATTTTTTTGCAATTTTAATGATATCATCTGAAGTTACAGGCTCTTCATTAGCCAAGATATATCTTGTACCTCTTACACCTTTTTCCGCTGCAGCAATCATACCTTTCACAACATCAGTTACATCTATTGGCGTCATTTCACTTATATAGTTAACTTTCATCTTTCCTAAAAGAATACTTTCGAAGGCCAGTATGGTTGGAGTTTTCTTTAAAAACTCTCCACCAATCATTGCACCAGGAAGAACGCTAACCATATCCAAATCATATTTTTCTGCCAGCTCCCAAGCTGTTCTTTCAGCTCGTGCTTTTGAATCAAAGTATGCATTTCCATGACTGTTTTCAAGCCATGTAGTTTCATCAATTTTACCCTTTAAGTTTGTCTTGTCCAATGACAATGCTGCTACGGAGCTTACATATACTATTTTTCTTACATTTGCTTCTTTAGCAGCCTCCATTATATTTTGAGTTGCCTCAACATTAGGAATAATGATCTCTTTTTCAGGATCTTGTGCCCAATGTTTAAATACAGCAGCTACTTGATATAAGGTATTCACTCCATCAAGTGCTTTATGAAGTGAGTCTTTATCCCTCAAATCGGCGTAGACGATCTCACAATCAAGGTCTACAAATGGTTCTTTGTCATTTAAATCTCGTACACCTGCTCTAACAGTTTCTCCTCTTTTTAATAATTCCCTTACCAAGTTGTTACCCAAATGACCATTTGCACCTGTTACCAAGGAAATTTTTTTCATAAATAAATCCTCCTAAATCAGTGATTACACCAGTCATCATAATGCGATAATAGCCTGTTGTAATTGACATATGTAAATTGCAATAAAAAAACACCAAATACTTTTATTTGATGTTTCCTAAAAACGTTTATTCTATTTTCATACTTCTCTTAATTCTACTAAGTGAGCTTGCTCTAATTCCAATATAAGAAGCAATATATGATTGATTTATCCTATTTTCTAAAGAAGAATACTCTCTTTTAAACTCCATGTACCTTTCCAGTGCATCTTTCATAAGTAACGCCTGTTCTCGATTTAGCGTATCAACAAGAATCTTCTGAATATAATTAGTGAATATAACCTTCATTTGATTAGTTTTCTTCATACCTAGGTATATGGAATTATACGGAATAACTACGCAAATGCTGTCTTGCAGGCTTTCTACACTAAATCTAGCTTCTTCAACTCTTAATAAACCCTCTGCACAGGCAAATTCCGTTTCAGCTGCAAAACATTTTGTCACATCATTCCCTGAAGCATCTATATAATATCCTCTCATAATTCCTTTATGAATATAATACAGTGAAGAAACTCTTTGCCCCTGACTTAAAACAATTGTACCCTTTGGTACCATCTTTATATCAGCTGTTGAATTGAATAAGTATTTTAAATCTTCTTCCAATTCCAGCTTCAAACCAGCTTCGATATAATCACTCGGCTTATTAAGCATAATTATCACCTCTCTAAACATATAAGGCATATCCTTTATCCACAATTTCACTATTATAGCATTTAACCATGTCAAGCAATATAATAGATTCACTTAAAATTCAATACAATCAACGATTAGCACTTATTGGGGTAGCAACACACATCCATCAACTTAAGAAATTGACTGTTACCCAAAACGAAAAAATAAATTTAATTTATATAAATCACTATCAAGAGATAAAAATTTCGTTTTGGGGGTACTTCAAAATATTAGCTTGATGGGGAGCTACCCTTTTAACTAAAGATATATTATCGGCACAAAAAAGAACTTTAATTGACGGGACTGACCCATAATATGAGACAAATAAAAAACACCTTCACGTTTGAAAGGGGAAATATTTAAAGTATTTAATTTTATACTTGTGATACAGTAAGAATGAAAAACAAGTTGAAAGAAGGTGATCCCATGCCAAACAAAAGTAAACCCAATAAATTAATCGCTGAGAAGTCTCCATATTTACTCCAACACGCCCACAACCCTGTGGACTGGTTCCCTTGGGGAGAAGAAGCCTTCGAAAAAGCAAAACACGAAAACAAGCCGGTACTTGTCAGCATCGGTTATTCGACTTGTCATTGGTGCCATGTGATGGCTCACGAAAGCTTCGAGGACGAGGAAATTGCGCGTCTCCTCAATGAACGGTTTGTGGCGATTAAAGTGGACCGGGAAGAGCGTCCGGATGTGGATTCTGTTTATATGAGAATCTGTCAGCTGATGACCGGGCAGGGCGGCTGGCCGTTGAATGTGTTTATCACGCCTGACCAGAAGCCGTTTTACGCGGGTACATATTTTCCAAAGACGAGCAAATTCAATCGTCCCGGTTTTGTTGATGTGCTTGAGCATCTGTCTGAGACATTTGCGAACGATCGCGAACATGTCGAGGATATTGCGGAGAACGCCGCTAAACATTTGCAGAACAAAACAGCTGCAAAATCAGGTGAAGCCCTTAGCGAGTCAGCGATTCACCGGACATTCCAGCAGCTTGCCAACGGGTTTGATACGATCTACGGGGGTTTCGGGCAGGCGCCGAAATTTCCGATGCCCCATATGCTGATGTATTTGCTTCGTTATCATCACAATACGGGGCAGGAAAATGCTTTATACAACGTGACGAAAACGCTGGACAGCATGGCGAATGGCGGCATTTACGATCATATCGGCTATGGATTTGCCCGCTACTCGACCGATGACGAATGGCTCGTTCCCCATTTTGAAAAAATGCTATATGATAATGCGTTGCTGCTGACGGCTTATACAGAAGCTTATCAAGTTACGCAAAACAGCCGGTATCAAGAGATTTGCGAACAAATCATCACCTTCATTCAGCGGGAAATGACTCATGAAGACGGAAGCTTTTTCTCCGCTTTAGACGCGGACACAGAAGGAGAAGAAGGAAAGTACTACGTGTGGTCAAAGGAAGAGATTCTGAAAACGCTCGGAGACGATCTCGGAACGCTGTATGGCCGAGTGTATGATATCACTGAAAAAGGGAATTTTGAAAGCAAAAATATTCCGAACCTCATTCACACAAAGCGGGAACAAATCAAGGTTGAATTCGGTTTAACCGAGGAAGAGCTCAGCCTCAAGCTTGAGGACGCAAGACGACAGCTCTTGAAGACACGCGAAGATAGAACATATCCGCATGTCGATGATAAGGTGCTGACCTCTTGGAACGCGCTGATGATCGCGGGCCTTGCCAAAGCGGCAAAGGTATTCCAAGAACCAAAATATCTCAGATTAGCGGAAGACGCCATCACATTTATTGAAAACCAATTAATCATTGACGGCCGTGTAATGGTTCGGTATCGAGACGGCGAAGTGAAAAACAAAGGCTTCATCGACGATTACGCTTTTCTCCTATGGGCTTATCTGGATCTCTATGAAGCCTCGTTTGATCTTTCTTATTTAGAAAAAGCGAAGAAACTGACAGACGATATGATCGGCTTATTTTGGGATGAGGAGCATGGCGGGTTCTACTTCACCGGACACGATGCAGAAGCCTTAATCGTCCGAGAAAAAGAAGTATATGACGGCGCCGTGCCTTCCGGAAACAGCGTGGCAGCCGTTCAGCTGCTGCGCCTCGGACAGGCCACAGGCGACTTATCATTGATTGAAAAAGCGGAAACGATGTTTTCTGTGTTCAAGCCGGATATCGACGCGTATCCGAGCGGCCATGCTTTCTTTATGCAAAGTGTGTTAAAGCATGTGACGCCTAAAAAAGAAATCGTTATTTTTGGCAGCGCAGACGATCCAGACAGAAAACAATTGATAACCGCGCTTCAAAAAGCCTTTAAGCCAAACGACTCCATTCTGGTGGCAGAACATCCTGATCAATGCAAAGACATAGCACCATTCGCAGCAGACTACCGCATCATAGACAGCAAAACAACCGTGTATATTTGCGAAAACTTCGCCTGCCAGCAGCCGACAACAAATATCGAAGAAGCCATCCAAACATTAATAAGCAGCAGGGATTAAGACCCTTGCTGCTTACTTTGTGATTTCTTATGGTACCATAACGCGATTCCCGCAAAAACAAGATTGACCGCTATCGTAAATAAAGCCTCCCACATCGGGTTTCCCCGCGTAACCGTAAATAACGAAGGAATTCCCCCATACACACTGTTTTTTTCTGTGATAAACATACACAAAAACATATTATTCGCGGCATGGGCGCCAAGTGATATTTCAATACTGCCTGTTTTAATCGTGTAATAGGTCCACACAAAACCAAAAGTTAAATACTCAATTCCTGCCCAGACAGCGCCATTGTTCATTTCTGGATTCGCAAAATGCAGTACGCCAAACAAGCCTCCGACAATCAATGTCAAGATAAGAGGATTTCTCGTCACTCTCCCGAAAGCTTGAAGCAAAAATCCTCTGAAAAACAGTTCCTCAGCTGACGTTTGAAACGGAACCAAAATGAGAGCCGCCGCCACCAGCCAGATAAACCGTGAAGGATCAACATCTTGCATTGAATAGCTGTCAGGATGAATCGCAAAGTCAATCAATTGTACGGCGATCATCAGCAAGAAATAAGCAATAAAGCCAAAGGAAATTCTCCGCCAATTGATCTTAGCGTTTGGCGTAATGACCGATCGAAACGGCCGTTTCAGAATAAAGCGCACAGCCAGCCATACTCCCGGAATCGCAAATAAATAAATGACATGAGCCAAATAAAGATCGACCAGTGGATCACTCAGCACAGCTTCATCCAAATCAAACGTGATATCTGGATTCACAATAACCGTAAACAGTATAGCGAAAAGGTAAGCAATATTCCCGAATACATATAAACCTACGATCACCAAAAAGGCGAAAAAATATCTCCATAATGTATTGTTTCCTTCTAATGGACGGATAAATGAATTCATTCCTTCTATGTCTCTTCCTTTCAATGAGAATATTCCTATATATTTGCATAAATTGGTCTTCAAATCTACTGTTTTGGAAATCTTTTAAGCAAAATGAAAATAAAGAGTGCAAATTTAGTTCTTTCATCTAGTGATTTGAACTCTGTCGCCAATGAATCAAGATACTTATAATAATTCCAAGAGGGGAATTTTCAGTTTTTTCTTACTAATCAAAAGGGGGTTTTTTATGAATACGATCTTCAAACAGAAGAACACACATCCTTTCTCCAACGCAGCGAATCGTTTAGACCGCCTTCCGATTTCTCGCGTTCACTTCCAAGTATTAACCGCTCTCGGCATTGTTTATTTTTTTGACCTTGCAGATTTATTTACCCTCAGCAATGTAGCACCGGCACTGATCGAGCATTGGGGCATCCCGCTTTCAACCATTGCCAATATAACGGCAGCTTCATTTTTAGGCATGTTTTTAGGCGCATCGCTGGGGGGAAGGCTGTCAGATCGAATCGGCCGCAAAAAAGCCTTACATCTATTTGTGTTTGTTTTCTCAATCGCATCGCTATGCAATGCCTTGGCATGGGATATCCCGTCTTTAATGACATTCCGTTTTCTCACCGGATTTGGTGTCGCAGCCGCCATGGTGATTACCAATAGCTATTTGGCGGAATTTTTTCCTTCCAGTGTCCGCGGGAAATATATTTCTTTCTGCGCCATGATTGGATTGGTCGGCGTTCCGATCACCAATATTGTGTCTGCCTTTGTCATTCCGCTCGGCTCATGGGGATGGAGGCTTGTATTTGTATGGGGTGCCGTCGGCCTTATTTATTTTTTCTTTATCCGCCGTCTGGAAGAGTCACCTCGCTGGCACGAAAATCGCGGTGAGTATGCGAAAGCCGATGCGATCCTCAACAGAATTGAGGCGCAGGTTGAACAAGAGAAAGGCCCGCTTCAGGAACCAGCTCAGCCTAAAGCAAACAGTGCCGTTCAGCAGCATGCCGGTTACATAGGTTTATTGAAAGGAAGAAACCTCAAAATCACCATCGTTTTATCTGCTGTATGGATTTTTGAAACGTTTGGATTTTACGGATTTGCCTCATGGGTCCCAAGCCTCTTAAAAAGCAACGGCATCTCTATGGAAAATACATTGTGGTATAACGTACTGCACTCCGTCGGCGCTCCGCTTGGCGCATTGCTTGGTTCGATGATTTCTGAAACATTTCAGAGAAAATGGATTTTAGCCGCCAGCGCGTTTCTGACAGCCATCGCCGGTCTCTTATATGGCATGACTTTTATTCCGATCATGATTATTGTGTTTGGTTTTATTGTGAATATCACGGAACGGGTTTTCACCTCGAACTTATACGCTTATACGTCAGAACCTTATCCGACTGAATACCGCTCATCTGGCAGCGGTTTAGCCTATGGCCTCGGCCGCTTTTCAAACATTTTCGGCTCATTGCTCGTCGGATTTATCGCCGTTCAGCTCGGCTATGTCAGCGTCTTTTTATTTATCGGCGGCTGCTGGCTCGCATGCTCCTTACTGTTAATCTGCTTCGGTCCTAAAACGAATGCGAAACAGATTTGAAAAAAGTCAGTGCGGACCTGCCGCACTGATCTCATTACAATTCCTTCAACATCCTTGCGGGGTTTCCGCCTACAACAGTATTAGCAGGTACATCCTTAGTCACAACAGCCCCCGATGCGATCACCGCGTTATCACCAATCGTCACTCCCGGGTTAATTACCGTCCGGCCTCCGATCCAAACATGATCTCCAATGGTCACAGGCTTACCGAACTCCTGGCCGGACTTTCTTTCAATCGGATCAAGCGGATGACCAGCCGTATAGATATGTACCCCTGGCGCAATCAAACAGTGACGTCCGATACGCACCTCACACACATCTAAAATAACACAATCAAAATTAACAAATGTATGATCTCCAATATGAATGTGATAGCCATAATCACAGCGAAATGTCGGCAAAATCGTGACTTGATCACCAAGCGAGCCGAGCAGCTCCTTCAAAAGCTCCGTCCGCACTGCATCATCTTCTGGTGTTTCGTTATATTGTCTACTCAGCTGTCTCGCACGTTTGCGTTCAAGTAGTAGTTGTTGATCTTCCGGATTATATAGTTCTCCGGCTGCCATTTTTTCTTTTTCTGTCCTCAGCATTCAAGTCACTCCATGTCAGATTGTAATCTCAATCAAATTTCCTTCATCATCTTCAATCACACTTTCATAGTAGCCGTCTCCTGTTGTCCTCGGGCCGTTTACTACGGCAAAACCATCCTTCTTCAATTGATCGGTCAGTTCATCAACCTTCTTCCGGCTTCCAACGGAAAAAGCAATGTGCGCCCAGCCTGTCATTGTTTGTGAAGGCGGATCAGTCACATTTCCTTTTTTCATGATTTCCAGCCTTGCTCCGGAATCAAATGTCATAAAATAAGACTTAAAATCCTTTTTCTCATTATGATACAAATCATTCGCTTTGCCATTAAAATACGTTTCATAAAAGGATTTCATTCGCTCTAAATCATTGACCCAGATCGCTGTATGTTCAATCCGCATTTCTTCCTCCTCCTTCATCTTCACCTTCAATGAAGTTATAAAGTATGAAATGCATTTCAGTTCAAGCTTTTTTCTCGAATTGATGCTGAATTTTGATATCAATCGGTTCATCCCGCAAGAATAGAGAGAATGCTGCGATGCCGAGCTGCTCAAGATTCAAATCTAGCGACGGAAAGCCAAGAACTCGGCTGATAGAAGAATTCCCCTCGCCAATGATTTCAACATCCCATTTATTCTTTTGGGCAAATACATGGATTCCAGCTGCCACTTCATCACTATTTGCGTAAATAGCAGTCGGTACCTGCCCGCTCGTATAAAAGTGCTGTGCAGCCCGCTCACCGTCATTCATATCGTTGCATCCTGACAGTATATGACGGTCTTCCAGCCTCCCGCAGACAGCTTTATAGGCCGCAGCTTTATCAGCCGTGCTCGGGCTCCTGCCGGCATCTCTGACGCACGTAAAAGCGATATTCTCATGTCCCCGGCTCTTTAGATAGCGAAAGCTCTCTGCATACGCAGCTTTTCTGTCATTGTAAGCACATGGGACATCAATCTCTCCGGTATCCTCACATGCAATGATCGGCCCATACTCCTGATAAGCGATAATGCTGTCCCAGTCATTGGCGCGGGATGTTATGATGAGACCATCTATTTTCTTCGTTCTTAACAGTTCTAGATATTTGATTTCAATAGCGGGGTTATAATTGGTGGGGAGAAGGGTCGTTGCATACTCATGCTGAAATGCCGCCTTGGTGATCCCGTTTACGATTTTATCAAAGCAGGGATGATCGCTATAAGGCAGAATCACACCGATAGTATGGGTTTTCCCGCGAATCAAATCGATTGCGGTTCGATTTGGTATGTAATCTAATTCCTTTATGACTTGATGAACAAGTTTCCTCTTTTCTTCAGACACATACGGATAATGATTCAATACACGTGAAACGGTCGAAACAGATACATTTGCCAATCTTGCAATCTCTTTTATGTTTGCCATCTCTTTCTCCTTTTTCATATAAAAAAGCAGTAAGTGTAAATTCCTTACTGCCATCTCATCATATATTGATCATAAGTTCAACAGGACAATGGTCGGAACCCATGACGTCCGCTGATATGCAGGCATCCCCAATCTGTCCCTTCAGCCTTTCGGAAACAACAAAATAATCGAGACGCCATCCGATATTTCTTTCCCGGGCGCCGGCGCGATACGACCACCAGGAATAAGCGCCTTCAAGATCAGGATAGACATGACGGAATGAGTCAATAAATCCAGCTTCTAAGAAACGAGTGAATGCCCCTCTTTCTTGATCAGAAAATCCAGCGTTATTCCGATTCGCTTTTGGATTTTTCAAATCGATCTCCTGATGAGCTACATTCAAATCGCCGCATAAAATGACCGGTTTTTTCTTATCCAATTCAAGAATATAAGATAATAAAGCCTCTTCCCATTGCATTCGATAATCGATCCGCTCCAAACCCCTTTTAGAATTGGGCGTGTAAACGGTCATCACAAACATGTTTTCAAATTCCAGCGTAATCACTCTGCCTTCTTGATCATGCTCTTCCTTTCCGATACCGTACATAACCCGCAGCGGCTCTTTTTTTGAAAAAACAGCCGTGCCGGAATATCCTTTTTTCACTGCGTAATTCCAATACACATGATAGCCTTCAGGCTGAAGATCGACCTGGCCGTCCTGTATCTTTGTTTCCTGAAGACATATAATATCTGCATCCTCTTCTTTCAGGTAAGAGAGGAAATCCATCTTTCTCATAACAGCCCGCAGGCCGTTTACATTCCAAGAAATCAGCTTCATGTTTCATCCCCCCTATAAAAAAGAGCAAGAACCCGAAGGTCCTTGCTCTTTACATATCAGCTTACTCACCAGTTACGTATGGAAGTAAAGCCATTTGACGAGCGCGTTTGATCGCTGCAGTCAATTTACGTTGGTATTTAGCGTTTGTTCCAGTTACACGACGTGGTAAAATTTTACCGCGCTCAGAAACAAACTTTCTAAGAAGATCTACATCTTTGTAGTCGATGTGCGTGATACCGTTAGAAGTGAAATAACACACTTTACGGCGTTTCGCACGACCGCCTCTGCGTCCTCCTGCCATTGTCATTTCCCTCCTTTCTGTTTTAGATTAAGCGATATTCTCATTAGAATGGAAGATCATCATCCGAGATGTCAATCGGTTTGCCGTCGTTGGCAAACGGGTCATCATTAAAGCTGTTTCCCTGATTGCGTCTCTGGTTGTTGTTCTGATTTCCCCCGAATGGATTATCATTTTGGCCTCCGCCAAAGTACTGGCCTCCGCCGCTGTTTCCTTCGTTGTATCCACCTGAACCAGAACCGCCGCCGCTTTTAGGCTCAAGAAACTGAACACTTTCAGCTTGAACTTCGGTCACGAAGACACGCTGTCCTTGCTGGTTTTCATAGTTTCTTGTTTGTAAACGGCCATCTACGCCTGCAAGGCTTCCTTTTTTCAGGAAGTTTGCAACGTTTTCAGCTTGTCTTCTCCAAGTGACACAATTAATGAAATCGGCTTCACGTTCTCCGGACTGGTTCGTAAACGTACGATTCACAGCAAGAGTAAACGTGGCAACAGCCGCACCGTTTGGCGTATAACGAAGCTCTGGGTCTTTTGTCAGTCTTCCGACTAATACAACTCGGTTAAGCATAAGAAAGACCACCTTTTACCATTATATATTTCAAAATTGCTTATTCTTCTTCTTTAACAACAATGTGGCGAATGATATCGTCACTGATCTTAGCTAGACGGTCAAATTCTTGAACTGCCGCAGCATCAGCTTGAACGTTTAAGATTTGGTAGAAACCGTCGCGGAAATCGTTGATTTCGTAAGCAAGACGACGTTTACCCCAATCCTTTGTTCCAGTGATCTCCGCACCGTTAGAAGTCAGAACGTTGTTGAAACGCTCGATAACTGCTTTTTTAGACTCATCGTCAATGTTTGGGCGGATAATGTACATAACTTCGTACTTTCTCATCTGTTTGCACCTCCTTTTGGACTAAGCGGCCCATAATGGGCAAGGAGCAATAATTCTATTACTCACAATTTTATATTATACCAAAGCTCTTGTCCCTTTACAACTGCATCCTATACATTAAATCGGAAATGAATAACATCCCCGTCTTGGACCACATATTCTTTCCCTTCGAGACGGACTTTTCCTGCTTCTTTGGCTCCTGCCATGCCGCCGCCCGCAAGAAGATCCTCATAAGCAACAGTTTCAGCACGAATGAAGCCTCGCTCAAAGTCACTATGAATAACGCCTGCACACTCAGGGGCTTTCATGCCTCTTTTGAATGTCCAAGCTCTGACTTCCTGTTCCCCGGCTGTGAAATATGTTGCAAGGCCAAGCAGAGAGTATGACGCCTTAATCAGCTGATCAAGACCTGATTCTTCAATGCCAAGCTCTTCAAGGAACATTTGCTTTTCTTCGCCTTCAAGCTCAGCGATTTCAGATTCAATTTTCGCACAGACAACGATAACTTCCGCGTTTTCGCCGGCAGCGTACTCACGAATCTTCGCTACATTTTCATTGCCAGACGGGTCAGCCACTTCTTCTTCACTCACGTTCGCCACATACAAGATAGGCTTCGAAGTCAATAAATGAAGCTGCTTTGCAAGCTTTTGCTGCTCTTCAGTAAACTCAACAGAACGAGCGGGTTTTTCATTCTCAAACGCTTCTTTCAGTTTAGACAGAATCTCAAACTCGAATACAGCGTCTTTATCTTTTTGCTTTGCAAGTTTGCTGACGCGTGTAATCCGCTTTTCAACCGTTTCCATGTCAGCAAGGATCAGCTCAAGGTTGATTGTTTCAATATCATCAATCGGATCAACTTTTCCGGAAACGTGTGTAATGTTGTCATCAGAAAAAGCACGGACAACGTGGCAAATCGCGTCAACCTGCCGAATATGAGAAAGAAATTTGTTACCGAGTCCTTCTCCTTTAGACGCGCCTTTTACGATCCCTGCAATATCAGTGAATTCAAAAGCAGTCGGCACAGTCTTCTTCGGTTTGACCAGCTCAGTCAGCTTTTGCAGACGATCATCCGGTACTTCTACAATTCCCACATTCGGATCAATCGTACAGAACGGGTAGTTGGCTGATTCGGCACCGGCCTGTGTAATTGCGTTAAATAATGTTGATTTCCCAACGTTCGGCAAACCGACAATTCCAGCTGTTAAAGCCATTCTTTCATCTCCTCTATATAAAACCGTCATTGTATAAACGTATTTTGAACCTAGAGCAATTATAAGGAGGTTCACTGGAAAAGACAAGCTGACAAAAAAGCATTTTCAGCCTGTTAATCCCTTTGATTATGCTTTTTTCAAACCTACTAAACAGTCAAAAAGCGTACTTCCCATTCCATTATCGGAATTTGTATCGTTTGTCAGTGTATTGACTGAGCCTCCAAAAGCCGCCCACATGCCCTCATCTATATTAACCGTCTTTGGATGAGCCTGCTTCATCACCTTCACCTTGCCCTTCAAGCGCCCGCGGTCATTAAAGATACTGACCTCGTCTCCGTCCTGAAGATTCTGCTCCACCGCTATATCTGGAGAAATATCAACTTGAATATGCTGAAGCTTTTCAATAAACGGCACATGCTGAGAGTGATTAGAGCGTTGCGGATGAATAGACAAAAGCGTGTAGGGATACTTTTCGGCTAACTCTTCATTATGGAAAACAGATTCTTCGGGTACGTTTAATTGAAGCAAACCGCTAAATCCTTTTTCCTCAGCTAACGACGAAGTAAATTCAAATTTTCCGCTCGGCGTCAAAAACTGATAATCCTCCCACGGAACCTGCTTGACCGGAAGAGGGAGGTGGCCTTTTTCTTTCAATCGCTTAAGCGTCACATTCTCTGCTTCCAATGAAGAAAGCCCCATCTCTAAAAATTCTTCAGTGCTGTAGTCAAACAGCTCGCCAAATCCAAGGCGTTTTGCAAGCTCTGACCAAATCCAGCTGTCCGACTTTGCTTCTCCCTGCGGTTCCACAAGCTTCTTCCCGTACTGAACGTAATGATGATACATGCTGGAGTAGTAGATATCCTCTTCTTCAAAAACAGTGGCAGTCGGCAGCACATAGTCACACAGCTTTGCCGTATCCGTCATGATCGAATCAATCGCCACCGTCATCGGCACGTTTTCAAATGCTTGTCTTACTTTATTGGTATTTGGCACCTGAGTCAGCGGATTTCCGCACGTCACAATGATCATCTCAATAGCTGGATCAGCAGACGTCAACACCTCTTCAGCCTGCGTCATCATGGAAAACGAACGTGATGCTGTTTTTAATTCCGGCAGGGTCAGCTTCGTTTTTGCAAAGCTCTCACCGATCTGGACGTTCCCGAAATTCGCGCCGCCGCCTTTAATTCCGACATTTCCGCTTGCCGCAACGAGTGCATCAATCCAGCGAATCGTTTCGCCGCCGTTTTTATATCGCTGCATGCCGAGCCCCATAAAGGTAGACACCGGGCCATCAGCATACAAACCAGCCAAATACTCCAGCTCCTCCATAGAAGTTTCTGTTTTGATAATAAACTCCTCTAAAGAAACAGTGTCCAAAAGCTCTTTCACATCATTAAAACCGACAGAGTGCTCAAAAATAAACGTCTCGTCCGTTCTTCCTGTCTCAATCAGAACCTTCAAAATGCCTGCCGCAAGCCAGCCGTCCATTCCCGGTTTGACAGAGATATACCGGTCTGCAAGCTTGGCAGTCGGGTTGAAGATCGGGTCAATCACCGTAATCGTGGCGCCCTTTTTCTTCACCTGCTGCAAGTGATGGTATAAGTGCATATTTGTTCTGGATACATTTCTCCCCCACACAACAACATGTTTGCTGTTGTAAATATCAAGCGGGCCGTGCCCATACGAACGGCCGAAATCCCAGCTTTGCGCCTCGATACCTGAGCCCCAACATATGCTGCCGACGATTTCAGTCACGCCGCCATATCCATTAAAAAAACGCTGATCTAGCGCTTTTAACAAACCGTTATTCGCATAATCATGGCTGTGCAAAACAGCAGTTGTCTCCGACGTTTCCTTGATCTCCCGGAGTTTATCGGCAATTTCATCAAGCGCCTGCTCCCAAGAAATCCGCACAAACTCGCCATTTTGTTTTTTCATCGGATAGCGAAGCCGATCAGGCGAATTTGTTTTTGTCTCAAGCATTCTGCCGCGGCCGCAGATTTTGCCTTCCGTAATCGGATGATTCGAATCTCCGTCCACTTTTGTTACCTTTCCCTCATCAACAGTCACCAAAAAGCCGCAGCTGTCCCAGCAATTCAGCGGACAAGCTGACTGATGCACTTTGCTCATCGCCGTCTTCTCCTTACCTTCTATATGAAAAAGCATGAGTGCAGGCCTTTTTATGAAGTAGGCTCCTCATGCTTGACTAGTACTTTTTTTAGTTTTCTTTCAAATTCTCTTCTAGGAATCATTACACTGTGAGAGCATCCCTCACACTTAATTCGAATATCCATTCCCATGCGTATAATTTTCCAGCTGTTCACTCCGCATGGATGCGGTTTTTTCATTTCTACGACATCATTCAGGCCAAAGTCTTTATCCGCCAAGACCCTTCACCTCTTTTCATAAACTGCTGTATCTATTGTACAAAAAAATTGATCATAAGAGCAATCAAGATATCCGAAAAGAAATACATCCTTTTATTTCCATTTACTCAAAATAGGATATAACAGCAGACAAACTAACAAGTACAAATTCAGCAACCCGTATATCGGATACAAGAACGCGATCAAATCAGAAAATCCGAAAGAAGTAAAAGGCACCATCAACGCTAACAGAATCAACACAATCATCCATCTCGGCATATGAACAAACGCCTTCAGCCGGCTGGACAGCCCCAGCAAACCAGCTACCGTCGTCGTATAAATCGCCAGACACAGAACCGCCGTCATACATAAAAAAAGGAGATAAGGCGCACCCTCCAAAACGGCAAACAACGGTATTTCAAACTGAGAAAGGGAGCCCGCCAGCTCCACTAACGTTTCATTATAAATAAATGAGATCACACCAAAAATAAGACCGCTTGCCACACTGGCGATTTTCGCTTCTCCGAGTCCTTTCATTTCTTTCCCGACGGAAGATAAAATCGCAACCACTGAAAGGATGTTCAAAGAGGTAAACGTAATGCTCGCAGGCCAGTTATACTGCCGGGTCAAATCAATCGTCCACGTGTGGTGGTGAGTGTTCTGAAAGGAGATCAACGCGTACAGCAGACCCGCAACTAAAACAGGTATTAAAACACCATTTACTGATAATATCCCTTTCACATCCCAGAAAAACAAACACACAGTCACGATACAAATCAGCGCAATTCCCCACCAGAAAGGAAGCTTGTACATTTGCAGGGTCACACCGCCTCCGGCAATCATCACCATAGTCGTCGAAAACAAATAAAAAACAATGAGGACATCATAAATTTTCGCCAGCCATGGTCCCATCAGATGCTCCAGAACCGGCAGAAAATGAGTGGATTGAACCTTAAAACTAATTTTCATCACAATATAAGACGAGAACATGAACATGATTGTAAACAGCACAATAGCAAGTCCGCTTTCCGCCCCAAAAAACTGCCAAATCTCCTGACCGCTCGCATATCCGGCCCCGATCAGGCTCCCTAATATGAGCAGCATCCACTTCATCCCGGCTCTCCACAACCTCATCACCTCATAGCACAGAGTTCAGCTTGTTCCCGCTATTGTTACTATATAAATAACAGACAGCAAACATGCCATATTTTCATAGACATTGGCCGCAAGGTGAAATTATCATACGAAATACACATAAAAACTGCCAATGCAGACAGTCCGAGATCCTCATTCTTCACTTTTTCTAACTATGCCGCCGATTGAAGAACGGATGAAAATCACTTCTGATACCGAAATCTTTGACTTCGCCGTCATTAAAACACAATCAGTATAGACATCTATTCTCAATTGTTTTGTAAGCAGACCCTAGCTTGATCATGATCGAGGCATTGGAGCACAACACTTGTAATCAACCTACTAACCACTCATATTACGCCCTCTATTGATAAAAAATATCCGGCTCCATACACGAAGCATAAAAGACCCTGCTGCTGGATATACTGTAAACAACCTTACATATCTAAACACACACCACAGCTATTTTGCTACCTACTATAACAAGGAAGTGAAACCTATGAATCGAAAAGGCGGGCTTTTTTCCTCTCAGGAACGAGTAAAGCATTATGTTTCACATACGGATGCAGCTGCAGCAAAACAAATCCAAACCATCCTTTCTTCATCCTTACGTAAAGCTGCCGGCAGACCGATTATCGTGGTTTGTATCGGAACAGACCGTTCAACCGGTGATTCATTAGGCCCGCTCGTAGGAATGAAACTCAAACAGATGCATCTCACTAGATTTCATGTCTATGGCACTTTATCTGATCCCGTTCATGCTGTAAATATGAAGGATAAAATCAATGACATTCAAAAAATACATAAAAACCCGTTTATTATAGCGGTCGATGCATGCTTAGGACGCGTTAAAAGTGTGGGATCGTTTCAAATCGGAGACGGACCATTAAAGCCGGGAGCTGGTGTGCAAAAAGACCTTCCTGAAGTGGGAGATCTTCATATTAACGGAATTGTGAATGTGAGTGGTTTTATGGAATACTTTGTTTTACAAAATACAAGGCTGCACTTGGTCATGAATATGGCAAGTGTTCTTGCTGAAGGATTGAGTTTAACAGATCGGACAGAGTGGAGGCAGGAACGCCTTAGCCCGCTTCAAAGGATCACTGGGCGAATATAAAACAAAAAACCATCTTCGTTTGAAAGATGGTTTCTGTAATATTTATGAATCTCGTTCAGACAAAAGCTCTAAAATCCGGTCAAGATCTTCATTAGAGAAAAATTCAATTTCGATTTTGCCTTTTTTCTTTTGTCGTTTAATATTAACCGTTGTTCCAAAATAATTTTGGAGGTAAGATTCTCGTTCTTTTATAACCGCGTCTTTCACAGGTTCTTTTTTCTTTGTTTCACGTGAAACATTCTGATTTAACTGCTGAATCAGCTGTTCAAGCTGGCGAACATTGAGGTGTTCCGCAATCACTTTTTGTACAAGCGGTTCAAGCTTATTTTTATTTTTCAGGCCAAGAAGCGTGCGTCCATGTCCCATTGAAAGCGTACCTTCGGCAATAAGCTGCTGAATGTTTTCTGGCAGGGTCAGCAATCTTAAATGATTCGCAATATGCGGTCTGCTTTTCCCAAGACGTTTGGCAAGCTGTTCTTGCGTGAGGTCTAAGTGTTTCAGCAAAGAGTCATAGGCCTGAGCCTCTTCAAGCGGCGATAAATCTTCACGCTGAAGGTTTTCCAATAAAGCAATTTCTCTCATTAATGCCTCTGATAATTCACGGACAATCGCCGGAACCGTGTCTAAACCCGCCAGCTTTGCCGCTCGAAAACGCCGTTCGCCCGCAACAATATCATAGCCTTTTAAAGATTTTCTGACGATAAGCGGCTGTAGAATGCCATGCTGCAGCACAGATTCTTTTAGTTCAGCTAATGCCTCGTCATCAAAGTGTTTTCTTGGCTGATAAGGATTAGGGCGTAAATCAGCAACTTTAATTTCTTCAACTGTCTCATCAGACAAATCGACCTGATTAAACAACGCATTAATCCCTTTTCCAAGGCCTTTAGCCATTCGCAGCCACTTCCTTTGCTAAATCTAAATATACTTCTGCGCCTCTTGACCGCGGATCGTATAAAATGATGGGTTTTCCGTGACTCGGTGCCTCACTCAGACGGACATTACGCGGAATAACCGTCTTATATACTTTATCTCTAAAATATTTTTTAACTTCTTCAATCACTTGAATGCCGAGATTTGTCCGGGCATCAAGCATTGTCAGCAATACACCTTCAATCATTAAATCGGTATTCAAATGCTTTTGCACAAGACGTACAGTATTTAATAACTGGCTGAGCCCCTCCAAAGCGTAATATTCGCACTGTACAGGAATCACAACGGAATCTGAGGCAGTAAGCGCGTTAATCGTCAGCAGCCCCAATGACGGCGGACAATCAATAATAATATAATCATAATTCTGCTTTACTGCTTCAAGCGCCCTCTTCAGTCTCACTTCTCTTGAAATCGTCGGAACCAGCTCTATTTCAGCTCCTGCAAGCTGAATCGTCGCAGGAATCACGTCCAAGTTCTCTACTGTCGTTGCTTTAATTATATCTATTACATCTGCATCATCTACTAAAATATCGTACACACACTGCTCTACATCGGCTTTTTCAATCCCTAATCCGCTTGTCGCATTTCCCTGCGGATCAATATCTACCAGCAGAACCCTTTTCCCTATGTAAGCTAAGCATGCCCCAAGGTTGACAGACGTCGTTGTTTTGCCGACTCCGCCTTTTTGGTTCGTAATTGCTATGATTTTTCCCACGATGTCACCTACTTTCACATGAACATGTACTATCTTATTTCTATTCTATCAAAAAAAGATTAAAGCGTTTCATTTTTTTCATCATTTTGTTCCGATTCAGAAGGGAAATAATTGAAAATTTAAAGAACAGCTAATACTATCTCTTATAAATTCTGCGATTTCTATGTTTTTTTGACTTAAAAAAGGGATTTCTCAAAGAAAAAAAGAAGAAGTTACCGTGCAGAATGTACAGGACGGTGAGAATATGGTTTACAAAACAAAGAGAGATGTACCCGTTACGCTGATGATTGTTTTTCTCATATTACTGATACAAGCAGATGCCATTGTTCCTTTTGTGCTGGGAAATATGAGGGTTTCAGGCTGGATCATTTTTACTCTGCTGACGCTTTTAAATGTGCTCATCATTTGGAGCTTTATTGATCTGAAATATGTATTAAGGGAGCATCATTTGATCATTAAAGCCGGACTGATTAAACATCAAATTCCTTACGAAAAAATCGACAAAGTGGTTGAGAAAAAGAAGCTGTGGTCAGGTTTTCGTCTAATCGGGTCTCGTCATACCATCACGATATATTATCTGGGCGGCTGGGGGCACGCAGTGATTTCTCCGCAAGATACTGAAGAATTTATCCACATGCTCAAAGAAAAGAATTCTAATATAACAACGTTAACTAAAAGTAATTAATTCCCTTTTACAATAAAAATAAAAGCTCTCCTGCTTTTCAGGAGAGCTTTTATTTTGGTATGCGAATCGTTAATTGAATATATTCTTCAAATTCTTCTTCTTCTGTATTCAATTTTACACCGCTGTCTTCAACCATTGATAGTGACTGTCGAATCGTGTTCATTGCAATTCTTGTATCTCTGCTGAACGCTTTGCGTCTCGGCTTCGGTTTTCTCTGGCCTTGCTCCAGCATTTTCACCACTCGGTCTTCCGTCTGCTTTACATTTAAACTTTTCTCAATAATCTCTGTGAGCAGTGTGACTTGGAGCTCAGGCTGTTTCAGCGGAATCAGTGCTCTGGCATGCCGCTCAGTGATTTTCTTCTCCATAATCGCGTCTTGGACCGGCTGAGGCAGCTTTAATAACCGCAGCTTGTTCGCAATTGTTGACTGCCCTTTTCCTAAACGCTGCGCGAGAGCTTCCTGTGTTAAATCATGAAGCTCAAGAAGCCTAGCATAGGCATGCGCTTCCTCAATAGAAGACAGTTCTTCCCGCTGCAAGTTTTCAATTAACGCTACAGAAGCGGTTTCCGTATCCGAAAAATCCTTAATAATAGCCGGAATCTTTTCCCACTCGAGCGATTGAACCGCTCTCCAGCGTCTTTCACCTGCAATGAGTTCGTATTGGCCTTCTTCTTCTGTATGCCTGACAACAATCGGCTGAATAATGCCGTGTGTATGAATGGTCATTGCTAACTCTTTGATTTTTTCATCTGAGAAAATGGTGCGTGGCTGAAAACGGTTGGGAACGATAGCATTTACCGGTATTTCCAGAATCTCTTCTTTGTTTGTCTCTTGTTCAGCAATCTCCGGTTCCTGTTCCTTCTCACCAAGCCCGAAGAAACGAGAGAATGAATGCTTCATGTACCTACACCACCTTTAAAAACTGCCATTTTTATAATTCTATTTTCTCATGGTTTTTCCTGCTGTACATCCACCAATTTTGATGAAAATATGATGGTATTGTCACATCAGGCTGTCTAAATTACCCTTAAATTGGCGATCTATTAGGAGTTCCCGGTTTTCTTGGATACTTCTTAGGTGTATTTTTTGTCTTTCGTATCACCATAATATTACGATCGCTTTCTTCAATAGGCAGCTTAAAGGAATGGATATTCTCAAGTTCTCCTCCAAGCGTCGTGATCGCTTTTTTGCCAGCATTCAGTTCTTCTTCAGCTGATGCGGCTTTTAAAGCAACAAATAAACCGTTTTTCTTCACCAGAGGCAGGCAAAGTTCGCTCAAAACAGATAGTCTTGCAACTGCTCGCGCCGTCACAATATCATAGCTTTCCCGTACGTCTTTCCGCTGTCCGAATGTTTCAGCTCTGTCATGGCAGAATGTCGTATTCTCCAATTGCAAAGCTTCAGACAACTTTTCTAAAAACGTAATCCGTTTGTTTAGTGAATCCACGATTGTAACATGGAGGTGCGGAAAGCATATTTTAATCGGAAGACTCGGAAAACCCGCTCCCGCTCCGACATCACAAATCGTGTTCATCTGATTGAAGTCGACATAAAAAGCGGCTGTAATGGAATCATAAAAATGCTTAAGATACACTTCTTTTTTCTCTGTAATTGAAGTCAGATTGATTTTTTCGTTCCATTCAACCAGCATGTCATAATACAGCTCAAATTGCTCCAGCTGACGGGGAGAAAGGGAGATCCCTTTTTCCGCCAAACCAGAAGTGAATTCTTCAATATTCATGCCGTCATCCTTTCTATTCGGCTATCTTCGCAATGCGTCCCTGCTCTAAATACACCAATAGAATTGAAATGTCCGCCGGGTTTACACCGGAAATGCGGGAAGCTTGGGCAACAGACAAAGGACGCACATTTTTTAGTTTTTGACGCGCCTCAGTTGCGATCCCTTTGATTGCGTCATAATCAATTCGATCCGGAATTTTTTTGTTTTCCATCTTCTTCAGTTTTTCCACTTGCTGAAGGGATTTTTCAATATATCCTTCATATTTCACTTGGATTTCTACTTGTTCTGCCACGTCTTGCGGAACCGGCACTTCTGGCGGCGCCAGTTTAGTGACTGTTTCATAGTTCATTTCAGGACGTTTCATCAAGTCTGTGCCGCGAACGCCATCTTTCAATTCGCTTCCGCCAAGAGAACGGATATATTCTTGATTTTCCGGAGATGGCTTGATAATCACAGAGTGAAGACGTTTTTTCTCCGCTTCGATCGCCGCTTTTTTCTTCCCAAAAGCTGCATATCGCTCATCAGAAATCAATCCAATGCGGTGTCCGATTTCTGTCAGACGCAAATCAGCATTGTCATGGCGAAGAAGCAATCTGTATTCTGCACGTGATGTCAAAAGACGGTATGGTTCATTGGTTCCTTTTGTCACAAGGTCATCAATCAGAACCCCAATGTAGGCATCAGAACGGCTTAAAATCACTTCTTCTTCTCCAAGCGCTTTTCGTCCTGCATTGATTCCCGCCATAATTCCTTGTCCCGCAGCTTCTTCATAACCGGATGTTCCGTTAATTTGGCCTGCCGTGTAAAGGTTTGTGATTTTTTTCGTTTCAAGTGTCGGCCACAGCTGTGTTGGTACGATCGCATCGTACTCGATCGCATAGCCGGCTCTCATCATTTGCACGTTTTCAAGACCCGGAATCGTTGCAAGCATTCTTTGCTGTACATCTTCTGGAAGACTTGTAGATAAACCTTGGACATAGACTTCCTGCGTATTTCTGCCTTCCGGCTCAAGGAAGATTTGGTGACGCGGTTTATCATTAAAACGGACAACTTTATCTTCAATGGACGGGCAGTATCTAGGACCCGTCCCTTTGATCATACCCGAATACATCGGTGAACGGTGCAGGTTGCCGTCAATAATCTCATGTGTCTCAGGGCTTGTATATGTCAGCCAGCAAGGAAGCTGATCTGTAATATATTCCACTGTTTCATATGAGAAAGCGCGAGGCACATCGTCA
Organism: Bacillus sp. RHFS10; assembly: GCF_016757475.1. Taxonomy (NCBI): domain Bacteria; kingdom Bacillati; phylum Bacillota; class Bacilli; order Caryophanales; family Bacillaceae; genus Bacillus; species Bacillus sp. RHFS10. Next base: position 14,714 of record NZ_JAESPO010000002.1, on the reverse strand, counting down.
CCAGGCTGAATTTCCGTTTTGCTGTAATCAATCGTATCGCTTTTGACGCGAGGCGGCGTACCTGTTTTAAAACGAACAAGGTCAAAGCCCAGTTCCTCCAAATGCTCAGAAAGCTTGATAGAAGGCTGCTGGTTATTCGGACCGCTTGAGTAAGACAGATCTCCAAGAATGATTCGTCCTCTTAAATATGTCCCTGTCGTCATGACAACTGCTTTCGCACGATAATGCGCGCCTGTTTGTGTAATGACACCGCGGCATTCGCCGTCTTCAACGATCAGCCGCTCCACAATTCCTTGCAGCATTGTTAAGTTTGGTTCTTTTTCAAGTGTATTTTTCATTTCGTGCTGATATTGGAATTTGTCTGCTTGTGCACGCAATGCGCGGACGGCAGGACCTTTTCCAGTATTCAGCATTCTCATTTGAATATGCGTTTTATCGATGTTTTTGCCCATTTCTCCGCCGAGCGCGTCAATTTCGCGGACGACAATCCCTTTTGCGGGGCCGCCGACAGACGGATTACATGGCATAAATGCAACCATATCTAGGTTGATGGTCAAGACAAGTGTTTTGGCGCCTTGGCGTGCTGATGCGAGGGCAGCCTCAACACCGGCATGCCCGGCGCCAATCACAATCACATCGTATTGGCCTGCTTCATACCCCATGATTCGGTTCCTCCTTTTATTATTTTCCTAAACAGAATTGTGAAAAGAGCTGATCAATCAAGCTTTCGTGGACAGCATCTCCGATGATTTCGCCCAACAGCTCCCAGCATCTTGTAAGGTCAATTTGCACCATGTCGATCGGGACATCCTGTTCGATGCCGCTAAGCGCATCTTCAATGGCACTTTTTGCTTGCTGTAAAATAGAGATATGGCGTGTATTGCTGACATACGTCAGATCTCCGCTTTCAATGGCACCCGTGTAGAAAAGCGATTGAATCGCTTCTTCTAAATCATTGATGCCTTCCTCTTTTAATAGGGATGTCGTAACAACAGGACGTCCTTTGGCAAGCTCACGGACACGCTCAATGTCAATCTTAGCCTCAAGGTCAGTCTTATTCATAATCACGATAACGTCCATGCCCTCAACCGCTTCAAAAAGCTTTACGTCTTCTTCAGAAAGCTCTTCACTATAATTAAGCACAAGTAAAATCAGGTCCGCTTCCTTTAGAACCTGGCGAGAACGTTCAACACCGATTCGTTCAACAATATCCTCTGTTTCACGAATACCTGCAGTATCAACCAGACGAAGCGGAACGCCCCTTACATTAACGTATTCCTCTATCACATCCCGAGTCGTTCCGGGAATATCGGTTACAATGGCTTTCGCCTCATGAACGAGGCTGTTCAGAAGAGATGATTTCCCTACATTCGGCCGTCCGATAATGACAGTAGAAAGACCTTCACGCAAGATTTTTCCCTGCTCAGAAGTCCTCAGCAGCGCCTCAATTTCTTTTTTCACGGCGGTTGCCTTTTCAACCAAAAGCTGATGTGTCATTTCCTCAACATCATCATACTCCGGATAATCGATATTCACCTCAACATGAGCCAGTGTTTCTAAAATCTCACTGCGCAAACGGCGCACCAAAGCAGAAAGACGCCCTTCCATTTGATTCATAGCGACATTCATTGCCCGATCCGTTTTTGCTCTGATTAAGTCCATAACCGCTTCAGCCTGTGAAAGATCGATTCGGCCGTTTAAAAACGCGCGTTTCGTAAATTCACCCGGCTCTGCCAGTCTCGCTCCCTCTCTCAATGCGAGCTGAAGCACTTGGTTTACAGTCACAATTCCCCCGTGACAGTTAATTTCGATGACGTCTTCACGTGTAAAAGTTCTCGGCGCTTTTAACACTGATACCATTACTTCCTCAACGACACGATCCGAAGGTCTGTCTACGATATGACCATAATGAATCGTATGTGATTCAACCGAGCTGAGTGTTTTCTCCTTCGGCCCTTTATACATTTTATCAGCGATTTGAATTGCTTCTGGTCCGCTCAACCGTACAATCGCAATCGCGCCTTCTCCCATCGGAGTGGAAATTGCCGCAATTGTATCCATGCTGTTCACCTCTCTTTACTTATACTTTCATCTATATAAAAAAATTTTATTATGCCAAAACTAAAAGATAACATAGTTTGGTTCGAAGTGGAAGATGTGTTATCCACAGAATTAGGGATTCACCCTCTATTACTTTAACTTATCCACATGTGAATAACAATTAATTTTATTTCCTGAACTTCCTTTTTATCAACAGGATACACCTAAAAAGAAAAAACTTAAACGGCAAAAGCTTGATATTACTAGGAAAAATAGCTTTTTACCATACAAAAAAAAACCGAAATCCGCTTTTTACCGGACTTCGGTTTTATGCTATTTTTTATGGGAAATAACGAGATGGCGATTTTCGCCTTCACCCATTGAATACGTTTTGATCTGGTGATTTGCATATCCAGAAAGAGTATCATGGATGACTTTTCTTTCACTGGACGGCATAGGTTCAAGATGAACTGCTTTTTTCGTTTTCAACACCTGATCTGCAAGCCTGGTGGCCAGCTGACTCAGAGTTTCTTTTCTTTTCAAGCGATAGTTTTCAGCATCCACCGTCACATGTTTAAATGGGCCTGAATAACGATTAATAACAAGCTGTGTCAAAGTTTCAAGGGCATTTAAGGTTTGTCCTCTTTTCCCAATCAACAGTGCCGCTTTTTCACCTGTTATATGGAAACTCACTGTCTTTTTGTTTTCTTGAACAGTCACATCAGACTTCCCGGCAATGGCTTCGGCAATTGTTTTTAGATAAGACTTCGCTTGCTGAATCGGGTCAATCTTTTCAACAAGCTTTACGACCGCCGGCTTTTTACCGAAAATACCAAGAAACCCTTTGTTTCCCTCATCAATAACGGTCATTTCCACCTTATCCATTGTTAATTCCAGCTCTTGCAACCCAGACTGTACTGCTTCATCGACATTTCGCCCTGCAGCAGTCACATTCCTCACTTTTTCTTTCCTCCGGCTTTTTGCGGTTCAGGATCTTTTTTAATATCAGGTCCTTTGATAAGGAAAGTTTGCGCAATCATAAACAAGTTACCGACTACCCAATAAAGAGAAAGAGCCGCCGGGAAATTGATTGCAAATACGATAATCATGATCGGCATAATCCAAAGCATCATCGCCATTTGCGGATTTTGCTGCGCATTCCCCGCCATCATCAACTTTTGCTGAACAAATGTAGCGACCCCGGCAACGATAGGAAGAATATAGTAAGGATCTTTTTCTCCTAAGTCAAACCATAGGAAACTATGCTCTGATATCGCCTGTGTTCTCATGATCGCATGATAGAATCCAATTAAAATCGGCATCTGGATTAAAATCGGGAAACATCCCGCCAACGGATTGACACCGTTCTTTTGGAATAAAGCCATTGTTTCCTGCTGAAGCTTTTGCTGCGTTTTTTGATCCTTTGAACTGTATTTTTCTTTAAGCTTTTGCATTTCCGGCTGTAAAGCCTGCATCGCTTTCGAACTTCTCAGCTGCTTAATCATCAGCGGCAAAATTAATAAACGAATCAAAATGGTAACAAGAATAATTGAAAGCCCATAGTTATCTCCCGTCACTTTCGCTACATACGTAATGAGCTCAGACAATGGATATACTACGTACTTGTCCCAAAAATGCGGACTATCTGCAGTGATCGGCTCTTGCACACTCGAGCATCCAGCCAAAAGCATGAATACGCCAACCATACTTAATAGCAACCCTATTCTCCTTTTCAAGAACATTTCCTCCTATAATCAATCTTTACGCTCTTTTATTGCAAAGCATACTTGTATGTATTTTAGCATCTTTCAGTTTTAAATGGTGTCTTTTTCTGATAACCAGAAAGGAAGCGCTTTTAAAAGTTGTAAGAAAGCAGTGGCAATGCCTACTTTGACGAAGATTTCTTATATAAAGAAGACTTCCTGAATAGATGCTGCAGACTTTTTTTTGTTTCCTCATATGTCAGCTGGCTCGCCGGTTTTCTGGCAATAATGATGTAATCCTTTTCCTTCAGTCTCTCTTTCTCTTCAAGAAAGGCCTGCCGAATCAAACGTTTGATCCGATTTCGCATCACAGCGTTGCCAATTTTTTTGCTGACGGAAAGCCCGACACGCAGCTCATCGTTTTCAGGCTGATCAAGCGTATATAAGACAAATTGGCGGTTCGCTACTGATGTCCCATGCTTAAACACTTTTTGAAAATCTTCATTTTTCTTTAAACGATTTCGCTTCTTCAAATGACTCACTCCGATACTGGCTGGCAGAAACTTTTAAAATTTATGATGAAAAATGAGATGCGTCAGAACCAGGAAGCAACCCCCGGTTCATTCCGCATCACATCTATCTTTTCCCATAACGTGAAAAAAGACCACTGACATTATTCAGTGGCCTAAGCTGATAATACTTTTCTGCCTTTACGGCGACGGCGTGCTAAAACTAGACGACCGTTTTTTGAACTCATACGGCTTCTGAAGCCATGAACTTTACTGCGTTTACGGTTATTCGGTTGGAATGTTCTTTTCATTTATGACACCTCCCTCGAGGAATAGCTGTTAAAGACAGTCTTACTTATTATATTTGCGTTACCTGTTCATTGTCAACTTCACTAGTGCTTTTGTTTCTCGCAACCATAATAGGATAACATACCTTTTCAACTTTCGAAACCTTATTTTTAAGATTCCTTAAATTAACGAAAAAAGACAACCTAACAATTTGCCCTAAAATCACGAATGTGGATATCTTTTACGCCTTTTTTAATATCCACAGAGGTTATCGACAACATTTTCACATTACCAACGTCTGTGGACAAATTTTTTTCAACAGGCTGTCCGCTTTGTGGATAAGATTGTGAGACCCATTGCAAGCTCTCGTTTATTTTGGTATTATATTTGTGTTTTAACTCTTAATTACTAATCTCACCTTCCCTTTTTATCCACAAAGTGTGGATAAGTTGTGGATTGATTTCACACAGCTTGTGTAGAACCTTGTCCACAAGTTGTGAAATTTGTCGAAAAGCTATTTATCTACTATATTATATGTTTTCAACATTTAATGTGTACGAATGGCAAGCGCCATTTGCTCTTTTTTTGTGTTCTATAACAGAGAAAGACGCTATTTTCTATGAAAAGGAGGGACGTGCCGGAAGATGGAAAATATATTAGATCTGTGGAATCAAGCCCTTGCTCAAATCGAAAAAAAGTTGAGCAAACCGAGCTTTGAAACTTGGATGAAATCAACCAAAGCCCACTCACTGCAGGGAGATACATTGACAATCACCGCTCCTAATGAATTTGCCAGAGACTGGCTCGAGTCCAGATACTTGCATCTTATTGCAGATACTATATATGAATTAACCGGGGAAGAATTGAGCATTAAGTTTGTCATTCCTCAAAATCAAGATGTTGAAGACTTTATGCCGAAACCGCAAGTCAAAAAAGCGGTCAAAGAAGAAACATCTGATTTTCCCCAAAATATGCTCAATCCAAAATATACTTTTGATACTTTTGTCATCGGATCTGGAAACCGATTTGCACACGCTGCTTCTCTCGCAGTAGCGGAAGCACCCGCGAAAGCATACAACCCTTTATTTATCTATGGGGGCGTTGGCTTAGGGAAAACACACTTAATGCATGCGATCGGCCATTATGTAATAGATCATAATCCTTCTGCCAAAGTGGTTTATCTGTCTTCTGAGAAATTTACAAACGAATTCATCAACTCTATCCGAGATAATAAAGCCGTCGATTTCCGCAATCGCTATCGAAATGTCGATGTGCTTTTGATAGATGATATTCAATTTTTAGCGGGAAAAGAACAGACCCAGGAAGAATTTTTCCATACATTTAACACATTGCACGAAGAAAGCAAACAAATCGTCATTTCAAGTGACAGACCGCCAAAAGAAATTCCGACACTTGAAGACAGATTACGTTCTCGTTTTGAATGGGGCCTGATTACGGATATCACGCCGCCTGATTTGGAGACGAGAATTGCGATTTTAAGAAAAAAAGCCAAAGCAGAAGGCCTCGATATTCCGAATGAGGTTATGCTTTACATCGCAAATCAAATCGACAGCAATATTCGGGAACTTGAAGGAGCATTAATCAGAGTTGTTGCTTACTCATCTTTAATTAATAAAGATATTAATGCTGATCTGGCCGCTGAGGCGCTGAAAGATATTATTCCTTCTTCAAAACCGAAAGTCATTACGATAAAAGAAATTCAGAGGGTAGTAGGCCAGCAATTTAATATTAAACTCGAGGATTTCAAAGCAAAAAAACGGACAAAATCAGTTGCTTTCCCGCGCCAAATTGCCATGTACTTATCAAGGGAAATGACTGATTCCTCTCTTCCTAAAATCGGGGAAGAATTTGGAGGCCGTGACCATACGACCGTTATTCATGCGCATGAAAAAATTTCAAAACTGCTGACAGATGATGAACAGCTTCAGCAGCATGTAAAAGAAATTAAAGAACAGCTTAAATAGCAGGACCGGGGATTAATCGGGGAAAGTGTGAATAACTTTTCATTAGTCATGCACAGTCTGTCCACATGTGGATAGGCTGTGTTTCCTGTCTTTTTCACAACTTATCCACAAATCCACAAGCCCTACTATTACTGCTACTATTTTTTTAAAAAAATATATATATAAATACATTATCCGTTAGGAGGATAAAAATGAAATTCACGATTCAAAAAGATCGTCTTGTTGAAAGTGTCCAAGATGTATTAAAAGCCGTTTCATCCAGAACTACAATTCCCATCTTGACTGGTATTAAAATCGTTGCATCAGATGATGGAGTATCCTTTACGGGAAGCGATTCAGATATTTCTATCGAATCCTTTATTCCAAAAGAAGAAGGAGATAAAGAAATTGTCACGATAGAACAGCCTGGAAGCATCGTCTTACAAGCCCGCTTCTTTAGTGAAATTGTCAAAAAACTGCCGATGGCAATGGTGGAAATCGAAGTGCAAAATCAGTATTTGACAATTATCCGTTCTGGCAAAGCAGAATTTAATCTAAACGGGCTTGACGCTGATGAATATCCGCACTTGCCGCAGATCGAAGAGCATCATGCGATTCAGATCCCAACTGATTTGTTGAAAAATCTGATCAGACAAACAGTGTTCGCGGTGTCCACCTCAGAAACACGCCCTATCTTGACAGGTGTAAACTGGAACGTGGAAAAAAGTGAATTATTATGCACTGCGACGGATAGCCACCGTCTGGCATTAAGAAAAGCGAAACTTGATATTCCAGAAGACAGATCTTACAACGTCGTTATCCCGGGAAAAAGCTTAACCGAACTCAGTAAGATTTTGGATGATAATCAGGAACTTGTAGATATCGTGATCACAGAAACTCAAGTTCTGTTTAAAGCGAAAAACGTCTTGTTCTTCTCGCGGCTTCTGGACGGAAATTATCCGGACACAACCAGCCTGATTCCGCAGGAAAGCAAAACAGAAATCATTGTGAACACGAAAGAATTCCTTCAGGCGATTGATCGTGCATCCCTTCTAGCCAGAGAGGGGCGCAACAACGTAGTGAAACTTTCTGCAAAACCTGCTGAATCCATTGAGATTTCTTCTAACTCACCTGAAATCGGTAAAGTTGTGGAAGCGATTCTTGCAGATCAAATTGATGGTGAGGAATTAAATATCTCATTTAGTCCAAAATATATGTTGGATGCACTAAAGGTGCTTGAAGGAGCAGAGATACGCGTAAGCTTTACAGGTGCAATGAGGCCTTTCTTAATTCGCACGCCGAATGATGAAACGATTGTACAGCTTATCCTTCCTGTCAGAACCTATTAATCCGATACAAGCTGCCGACCCGTTCGGCAGCTTTTCTATTCGGTATCTGCTCCGACAAGTTTTCCCTTTCCCTAATTCGTTTTTTTTTAGTACAATTAGATATTAGTGATATTTGAAAGAGGTCGATATAATGGCAAATCCGATTTCAATTGATACAGAGATGATTACACTTGGACAATTCTTGAAATTAGCCGATGTCATTCAGTCAGGCGGTATGGCGAAGTGGTTTTTGAGCGAGCATGAAGTGCTGGTGAACAACGAACCGGACAACCGCCGAGGCAGAAAGCTGTATGTTGGAGATGTGGTAGAGATTGAAGGATTTGGTTCTTTTCAAGTCGTCAATTAAAGCGGGTGATACTGATTGTATATCCAGAACTTAGAACTGACATCTTACCGCAACTACGACCATGCTGAACTCCAATTTGAAAACAAAGTAAATGTCATCATCGGAGAAAACGCCCAGGGGAAAACAAACCTCATGGAGGCGATCTATGTCTTGTCCATGGCGAAATCGCACCGGACATCAAATGACAAAGAACTTATACGGTGGGACAAAGACTATGCTAAAATAGAGGGAAGAGTGATGAAGCAAAACGGAGCGATCCCGATGCAGCTCGTCATCTCCAAAAAGGGTAAAAAGGGCAAGGTCAACCATATTGAACAGCAAAAGCTCAGCCAGTATGTCGGGGCCCTCAACACCATCATGTTCGCGCCGGAAGATTTAAATCTGGTAAAGGGGAGCCCTCAAGTGAGAAGGCGGTTTCTTGACATGGAAATTGGACAGGTTTCTCCTGTCTACCTGCATGATCTTTCTCTTTACCAGAAAATCCTTTCCCAGCGAAATCATTTTTTGAAGCAGCTGCAAACAAGAAAACAAACTGACAGAACGATGCTCGATGTTTTGACCGATCAGCTTGTAGAAGTTGCGTCAAAAGTCGTTGTAAAACGCCTGCAGTTTACAGCGCAGCTTGAAAAATGGGCGCAGCCTATTCATACGGGCATATCAAGAGGGCTTGAGGAGCTGACCCTGAAGTACAGTACGGCTCTTGAGGTATCAGATCCTAAAGACTTGTCGAAAATAGGAGATAGCTATCAAGAAGCGTTTTCTAAATTAAGAGAAAAAGAAATTGAGCGCGGTGTTACGCTGTCAGGTCCTCATCGTGACGATGTTCTTTTCTATGTGAACGGACGCGATGTGCAGACGTATGGTTCACAAGGACAGCAGCGAACGACGGCATTGTCCCTTAAACTTGCGGAGATTGACCTGATCCATGAGGAAATCGGAGAATATCCCATTTTACTATTGGATGATGTATTGAGTGAGCTGGATGATTATCGCCAGTCACACTTGCTTCATACGATCCAAGGCCGTGTACAAACGTTTGTCACAACGACAAGCGTTGATGGCATTGATCACGAAACCTTACGTCAAGCAGGAATGTTCCGTGTGCAAAACGGTGCGTTAGTGAAGTGAAGAAATGAGGTGGGCAATTGTATATTCATTTAGGTGATGACTTTGTGGTTTCAACACGAGATATTGTCGGCATTTTTGATTTTAAAGCCAACATGTCGCCTATTGTTGAAGAATTTCTGAAAAAACAGAAACACAAGGTGGTGCCTTCCGTAAACGGCACGCCAAAATCTATCGTAGTCACGGTTCAGAATATATATTACTCTCCCTTATCTTCCAGCACATTAAAAAAACGTGCGCAATTTATGTTTGAAATAGATTCTTAGAAGTTTTTTATCACGAATATATCGTTTAGAAAAGTGTAGGTGAATGACGTGGCTATGGAACAGCAGCAAAACAGTTATGATGAAAATCAGATACAGGTTCTGGAGGGATTGGAAGCTGTTCGTAAAAGACCGGGAATGTACATCGGTTCAACCAACAGCAAAGGCCTTCACCATCTGGTATGGGAAATTGTCGACAATAGTATTGACGAAGCCCTCGCCGGTTATTGTACGGATATCAATATCCAAATCGAAAAAGACAACAGCATCACGGTGGTAGATAACGGCCGCGGTATTCCAGTCGGTATTCATGAAAAAATGGGCCGGCCTGCGGTAGAGGTCATTATGACGGTGCTTCATGCCGGAGGGAAATTTGACGGAAGCGGCTATAAAGTATCCGGAGGATTGCACGGTGTAGGTGCGTCAGTTGTAAACGCGCTTTCAACCGAGCTTGTTGTGACGGTACACCGTGACGGAAAAATCCATCGTCAAACCTATAAACGCGGAGTTCCGGTTTCAGACCTTGAAATCATTGGCGAAACAGATCATTCAGGAACGACGACACATTTTGTCCCGGACCCTGAGATTTTCACAGAAACAACTGTGTATGATTATGATCTGCTTGCTAACCGTGTGCGCGAATTAGCCTTTTTGACAAAAGGCGTAAACATCACGATTGAAGATAAACGTGAAGGACAAGAGCGCAAAAATGAGTACCATTACGAAGGCGGAATTAAAAGTTATGTAGAGTATTTAAACCGTTCTAAAGAAGTTGTCCATGAAGAGCCGATTTACATTGAAGGCGAAAAGGACGGCATTACGGTTGAAGTGGCTTTGCAATATAATGACAGCTACACAAGCAACATTTACTCGTTTACAAATAACATTAACACGTATGAAGGCGGGACCCACGAAGCCGGCTTCAAAACGGGCCTGACTCGTGTAATCAATGATTACGCCAGAAAAAAAGGGCTCATTAAAGAAAATGATCCGAACTTAAGCGGTGACGACGTAAGAGAAGGGCTAACCGCGATTATTTCCATTAAACACCCTGATCCGCAGTTTGAAGGCCAAACGAAAACAAAACTAGGCAACTCAGAAGCGCGGACGATCACCGATACGTTATTTTCTGCGGCATTGGAAACATTTATGCTGGAAAATCCAGATGCGGCCAAAAAAATTGTCGACAAAGGTTTGATGGCAGCAAGAGCAAGAATGGCTGCGAAAAAAGCGCGTGAATTAACACGCCGCAAGAGTGCTTTGGAAATTTCAAACCTTCCCGGTAAGCTAGCGGATTGCTCATCAAAAGATCCGAGCATTTCCGAGTTATATATCGTAGAGGGTGACTCTGCCGGAGGATCAGCTAAACAAGGCCGCGATAGACATTTCCAAGCCATTTTGCCGCTTAGAGGTAAAATCTTAAACGTTGAAAAAGCAAGATTGGACAAAATCCTTTCCAACAACGAAGTTCGTTCTATGATCACAGCACTCGGAACAGGTATAGGGGAAGATTTCAACTTGGGGAAAGCCCGTTACCACAAAGTTGTCATTATGACTGATGCTGACGTTGATGGCGCGCACATCAGAACACTGCTGTTAACGTTCTTTTACAGATATATGCGCCAAATTATTGAAAATGGCTACGTGTATATTGCGCAGCCGCCGCTCTACAAGGTTCAACAGGGAAAACGTGTTGAATATGCATATAATGACAAAGAACTTGATGATCTGTTGAAAACTCTTCCTCAAACGCCTAAGCCTGGATTGCAGCGTTATAAAGGTCTCGGAGAAATGAATGCGACCCAGTTATGGGAGACAACCATGGATCCGAGCTCCAGAACACTTCTTCAGGTAACTCTTGAAGATGCAATGGATGCCGATGAGACATTTGAAATGCTAATGGGAGACAAAGTAGAACCGCGCCGAAACTTCATAGAAGCGAATGCGAGATACGTTAAAAATCTTGACATCTAATCATAAAAAGCCTTATTTCCAATAAGAAATAAGGCTTTTTTCTGAACGAGATCAGATGCAGTAATGCTTGCAATACCTATATATTCTAGCAATTTAATGTGTATAATCATAAGTTTATTGATATAATGGAGAATAGTGAAATCGTATTGAAGATCATAATGGACAATCTACTCCCACATATTTCATGTGATACTTCAGGGAGGTTTTTTAATGAGTGAACAAAACACACCACAAGTTCGTGAAATAAATATCAGTCAGGAAATGCGTACGTCCTTCTTGGATTATGCAATGAGCGTTATCGTGTCCCGTGCTCTTCCAGATGTCCGTGACGGTTTAAAACCGGTTCACAGACGGATTTTGTATGCAATGAACGATCTGGGCATGACAAGTGACAAGGCTTATAAAAAATCCGCGCGTATCGTCGGAGAAGTTATCGGGAAATACCACCCGCATGGTGATTCAGCGGTATATGAATCCATGGTCAGAATGGCGCAGGATTTCAACTATCGTTATATGCTCGTTGACGGTCACGGAAACTTCGGTTCTGTTGACGGGGACTCTGCGGCTGCCATGCGTTATACGGAAGCAAGAATGTCTAAAATCTCGATGGAAATTCTTCGAGACATCACAAAAGACACAATCGATTATCAGGACAACTATGACGGATCAGAAAGAGAACCTGTCGTTATGCCTTCAAGGTTCCCGAATCTGCTTGTAAACGGCGCTGCCGGAATTGCGGTAGGTATGGCAACAAACATTCCTCCGCACCAGTTGGGAGAAATCATTGACGGTGTGCTTGCTGTCAGTGAAAATCCTGAAATCGCAGTACAGGAGCTTATGGAGATTATTCCTGGTCCTGACTTCCCGACTGCGGGGCAAATTTTGGGCCGAAGCGGTATTCGTAAAGCATACGAATCAGGACGAGGCTCGATTACGATCCGGGCAAAAGCGGAGATCGAACAAACATCGTCAGGAAAAGAAAGAATTGTCGTAACAGAACTTCCATACCAAGTAAATAAAGCAAAACTAATCGAAAAAATCGCTGATCTTGTCAGAGATAAGAAGATAGAAGGTATTACCGATCTACGTGATGAATCTGACCGCACAGGTATGAGAATCGTCATTGAAATCAGAAGAGATGCCAACGCGCATGTCATTCTAAATAATCTATATAAGCAAACAGCTTTGCAAACTTCTTTTGGTATCAATCTGCTTGCGCTTGTTGACGGACAGCCAAAAGTTTTAAATTTAAAGCAATGCTTGGAGTATTACCTAGATCACCAAAAAGTCGTAATCAGACGCCGTACTGCTTATGAATTGCGTAAAGCGGAGGCAAGAGCACATATCTTGGAAGGATTGAGAATTGCTCTTGATCATCTTGATGCAGTTATTTCCCTTATCCGTAATTCTCAAACGGCTGAAATTGCGAGAACAGGATTAATTGAACAATTCTCGCTGACTGAAAAACAAGCCCAAGCTATTCTTGATATGAGACTGCAGCGTTTAACAGGATTGGAACGTGAAAAGATTGAAGAGGAGTACCGATCCCTTGTTAAATTAATTGCAGAGCTTAAAGAAATCTTGGCCAATGAAGAAAAAGTGCTTGAGATCATTCGTGAAGAACTCATAGAAATTAAAGAGCGTTTTAACGATGAAAGACGCACTGAGATCGTCACTGCCGGTCTTGAAACAATTGAAGATGAAGATCTCATCGAAAGAGAAAACATCGTTGTCACCCTGACACACAACGGATATATCAAACGTCTGCCTGCCTCAACCTACCGCAGTCAAAAGCGTGGCGGAAAAGGCGTTCAGGGCATGGGGACAAACGAAGATGATTTCGTTGAACATCTGATCTCTACATCAACGCATGACACGATTCTTTTCTTCTCGAACAAGGGGAAAGTGTATCGTGCAAAAGGATATGAAATCCCTGAATACGGCAGAACAGCAAAAGGAATCCCGATTATCAACCTGTTGGAAGTAGAAAAAGGTGAATGGATTAACGCGATTATTCCAGTCTCTGAATTCAACGCGGAACTTTACCTTTTCTTCACAACAAAGCACGGGGTTTCAAAACGAACTTCGCTTTCTCAGTTCGCTAATATCCGTAACAATGGCTTAATCGCTCTGAGTCTTCGTGAGGATGATGAATTGATGGGTGTACGTCTAACTGACGGCACAAAACAAATGGTCATCGGAACGAAAAATGGATTGCTGATTCGTTTCCCTGAAACGGATGTTCGGGAAATGGGGAGAACTGCGGCAGGCGTAAAAGGTATCACCCTGACTGATGATGACGTTGTTGTCGGAATGGAGATATTAGAGGAAGAATCACATGTCCTTATCGTAACTGAAAAAGGTTACGGAAAACGAACTCCGGCTGAAGAGTACAGAACCCAAAGCCGTGGCGGAAAAGGACTCAAAACAGCGAAAATCACCGAGAACAACGGCCAATTAGTAACAGTAAAAGCTACTAAAGGTGAAGAGGATCTAATGATTATTACAGCCAGCGGCGTACTCATTAGAATGGACATTGATGACATCTCAACCACCGGACGTGTCACTCAAGGTGTGCGCCTTATCAGAATGGCGGAAGAAGAGCATGTTGCTACAGTAGCATTAGTGGAGAAAAATGAAGAAGATGATCAAGAAGAAACACAAGAAGAAGTGTGAGAAAAAGCGCAGCTGAAAAAGCTGCGCTTTTTTTGTGCCATAACCCTTTACAGTCATAAGATTTATGGTATAATCATTTCTGTTGTCTTTTAAAAGACATAAACATGACTAGCAAAAACTTTTCTCGAAAAAGTATTGACCTAGTTAACTAAAAATGTTACTATTAAATAGTCGCTTCGAGAGAAGCGCGCAAAGTTCTTTGAAAACTAAACAAGACAAAACGTACCTGTTAATTCATTTTTTTATAAATCGCACAGTGATGTGCGTAGTCAGTCAAACTAGGCCTGCACGATGCAGGTCACACAGGTGTTGCCGCAGGATGCGGTGAACTTAACCTGTGATCCATTATCGGAGAGTTTGATCCTGGCTCAGGACGAACGCTGGCGGCGTGCCTAATACATGCAAGTCGAGCGGACAGATGGGAGCTTGCTCCCTGATGTTAGCGGCGGACGGGTGAGTAACACGTGGGTAACCTGC